>NZ_JBIBWF010000003.1:45209-798565 GCF_043081085.1 Streptomyces sp. NPDC014891
CGGGGGCGGGGGGGGGCCCCCCCCCCCCCCCCCGCGGGGGGGGGGGGGGGGGCCCCCCCCCGGGGGGGGGGGGGGGGGGGGGGGGGCGGGGCCCCCCCCCCCCACCCCGGTCCGCCCCCGTGCCGTCGGTGGACCGGACGGGGTCTCAGGCTCCGGCGGCCAGGACGGCGTTCGCGCGTTCCGTGATCAGGGTGAGCACGCGGCCCACGACCCGCAGGTCCTCGTCCGGGATCCCGTCGTAGAGGCGGGCGGAGAGGCCGGCGGACTCGGCGGCGGTGGCGTCGTACGTCGCCCGTCCGGCGTCCGTGAGCCGCATCCGCGCCGGGTCCTCCGGGTCCGTCTCCAGGAGTCCGGCGGCCGCCAGCTCGTCGATCACGCCGGAGACGAGTGCGGCGTCGGCCTTGAGGGAGCCGGTGACGTCGTCGACCAGCTCGGCGCGGGCGGGGGCGCCGCCCGCCGCCGCGGCGGCCCGGAGGGTGACGCTCTGGTGGAAGGTGATGCCGTGGCGGGTCAGCACGCCCTCCAGGACGGCGCGTGCCGCGTGGTGGGCCAGGGCCAGGACGCGGCCGTCGGCGCGGGGTGCGGTGGTGGTGGTCATGACTGCTCCTCGTCGTGCTCGGTGGACGGATCGAGAGGTGCGTCGAGCAGGGTCGCCAGCTCGCGGGTGAACTCCCGGGCGCGCGGGCCGGTCCGGCCGCCGAGCGGCTCCAGGAGCTGGTCCAGGAGTCCCTGGACGACCGTGATCGCCCGGCGTGTGACGTCGGTTCCCCGCTCGGTGAGCGACAGCTGCATGGCCCGCGGGTCGCCGGGGTCCCGGGTGCGGTCCAGGAGTCCGGAGGCCTCCAGGGCGCGGGCGAGCTTGGAGACGTACAGCGGCTCCATTCCCGTCCGGTCGGCGAGCCCGCGCTGGCTGGGCCGCAGCCCCGCGCGCGACATGCCGTACAGCGACGCCATCACCACGTACTGGGCGTGGGTCAGGCCCAGTGGCGCGACCGCCCGGTCGACGGCCACGCGCCATTTCATCGAGAGGCGCCAGACCAGGAATCCCGTCGTGGCGCCGTCGGTTGTCGGACTCACGGCGAATACAGTACATGGCTACTATGTACATGGCTACTGTTTCGTCACGGCCGCCGGGCCGGCTCGTCGGCGCCGCCGGGGTGCCGGGGCGGGTCTTCGAGGTGCCCGAGCACGGACCGCAGCGCCCGCTCCACGCACGCGCGTGACTCCTCGCCGGGATCGACCAGTTCGAAGCTGTGGCGGCCGTGCGGCACGTCGACGACCTCGACGTCGGCCCCGTTGCCCTCGGCGGCGGCCAGGAAGGCCGCCACCGTCGCGGCGAAGGCCGGATGCTCCCGGCCCGCCCGGGTCAGCACGACCGGGGGGCCGTCCGCCGTGCCGACGACGTCGGCCGGCCGGAACCGGGACTCCACCGCGCCCCAGCCGGGGAGCGGCGCGAGGGCCGGGTAGCTCGCCGCGAGGCAGCGCAGCCAGGGCGGCGGCGCGGCCAGCCAGTCCGCCGCGAGGAGCCCTCCGGTGGAGAAGAACCACAGTGCGATCCGGTCCCCGTCGACGCGCGGGTGGGCGCGGACGAGCGCCACGGCCTCGGCGAGGTCCTCGGCCGCCCGCGGGAAGTCGCCGAGGCCGTGCAGCCGGTGGTCCAGCGTCACGCCCACCGCGCCGAGACGTGCCGCCCAGCGCGCGTAGCCGAGGAGGAACGGGGTGTCGCGCGGGGTGGGCCGCTGGTCGGGGGCGACCGGCCCGCCGTGTACGAAGACGACGGCCGGGCGGGGCACGCCGGGGTCGGAGGCGGTGCCCGTACGGGCGCCAGGGCCGGTGTCCGTGTCCGTGTCCGTCTCGGTGCCCGCGCCCGCGTCCGCGTCGATGCCAGTGTCAGTCCCGGTGCCGGTGCCGGTCCCTGTACCGGCGTACGTGCCAGGGCCGGTGCCGGTGCCTGCGCCTGTGCCGGTGTCGGGCAGGTGCAGGTCGACCCTGCCCAGGCGCTCGCGCGGCACCTCCGGCAGGTCGACGACGAAGGGCAGGAGGTGGCTCGGCCGCTCGCACGGGCCGGCGGGCGCGGTCATCCGGTGCCCCTCTCCCGCGGCCGCGCGGCGGAGCAGCTCCGCCAGTTCCCCGGGCGCGGAGAGCATCGGCCAGTGCCCGGTCGCGAGGTCGACGAAGCGGAACCGGTCGTCGCCGAACTCCCGGAACTGCGGGGGCCCCGCCTCCACGAGCATCCGCACCAGGTCGACGCTGGAGCCGTTGGCCGTGCACAGCACCCCGGTGGTCGGCAGCGCGGCGGCCGCGCCGGTCAGCCGGAGCGGCTGGGTGAAGGTGCGCACCGGCTGCGGGGAGGCGAGGCGTTCGAGCCGGTCGAGCGCCGCGGCCGGGACGTCCTCGGTACTGCCCCAGCGCGACCAGCCGCCCCGTTCCGGCGGTGCGATCCAGCCGCCGTCCGCGGCGCGCGCGGCGCCCCCGTCATGGCCGGACGTGTCGGCGGCCGCCAGGCGGGCCCGCACCCCGGGGTCGGGGACGGAGCGCGCGGCCGGCTCGCCGTCGGCGGGGAGGCCGGTGTCGAGGGAGACGATCCGGGCGACGCGTGCGGGGCGCAGGTCGGCGGCGCCGAGGACGGGGTGGAGCCCGTAGCCGTGTCCGACGAGGACGACTCGGGGCACGGGGATGCCGTCGATGAGGCGCACCAGGTCCTGGACGTGCGTCTCCAGGTCGACGCCCGCTCCGTCGGGGAGCCGCCGGTCCCCGAGTCCCGGGAGGGTCACCGGGTACGCCTCCTCGCCCGCCGCCCGGAGCAGGGACGCGGTCTCCTCCCAGACCCAGCCGCCGGTGAAGGGGCCCGGAACCAGCACGAACGCGGTCATGGTCGTCTCCTCGCAACGCCTCTGGACTGCCTCGCCGCCACGCTAGGAACTCCCCCAGGGGGAGATTCAAGGGCGGCCGCGGGGACGGCCGGAGACGTCCTCTGGGCCGCGGTCCGGCCGGCGGAGGACGCGTCCGCCACACTGGCGACGACCGGATGGAGGGGCCGCTCCCCGTGGGCGCGCCCCGGGGAGGGGAGGCGCGCCGTGGTGTCCGAGGGGCTGTGGAGCATCGGGGAGCTCGCCCGGCGGGCCGGCGTCGGGGTGAAGACCGTGCGGTACTACTCCGACCGCGGCCTGCTGCCCGAGGCGGGACGCAGCTCCGGCGGACACCGCCGGTATGGGGCGGGGGCGCTCGACCGGCTCCTGCTGATCCGCTCCCTGCGCGGCCTCGGCCTGCCCGTGCCCGAGGTCGAGCGGGTCCTCGCGGCCGGCGGGGACCCGGACGGAGCCCTGGAGGAGGCCGTCTCGGGCCAGTTGCGGGAGGTGGAGTGCCGGCTGGTGGCGCTGCGCTGGCGCGAGGCCTCGCTGCGGCTCCTCCACGACGGTCCGCCGGGCGAGCGGGTCGAGCGGCTGCGGCTGGTCGGGACGCTGCCCGCGCCGCCCGACACGGAGCCGCTGGCCCGGTTCTGGCGCCGGAGCCTGCCCGTACGCCTGCCCGCGCGGGTGGTGTCCGCGGTGCTCGACTCGGTGGTGCCGCCGCTTCCGGCGGAGCCGAGCCCGCGTCAGGTCCTCGACTTCGCGCGGCTGCACGCCCTGGTGTCCGATCCGCGGGTCGAGCGTCCGGCGCCGCCGCTGCCGGACGGGGAGTACCGGCCCGCCGTGCTGTACGAGGGACTCGCGGAGGCGTACGCCCTGGCGTCGGCGGAGCTGGCGGCGGGGCGGGCTCCGCACGGGGGCGGTGCGCTGGACTGCTTCGTCGACGCCTACGCCCGGGCGCGCGGGACGGCGGACTCCGCCGCCTTCCGGCGGGGACTGCCGCAGCTCCTGGCCCGGGGCGAGGGGCCCGTGATGACCCGGTACTGGAAGCTCGCCGCCGGCCTGTTCGCTCCGGGGGAGCCGGTGCTCGGCGCGCTCCACCACCATCTCTCCGTCGCCCTGCGCGTCGAGGCCGGGGCCGGCGGCGGGACGAGGGCCGGGAGCGGGAGCGGGGCCGGGACCGGCTGAGCTTCCCGCATCGTGGGCGGCCGGGCGTCCACGTGCTGGGCGGCGAGGTGGCGGATCTCCCCACAGGAGCCGAGTCGTCGCAGGTCAGGGCGGTGTGCGCGGGATGCCGGGTGGCGCAATACTGCCGCAACACCACCGGCGGCGCCCCGCGGCTACGTTCCTTTCCATGCCCGCCGAACCCGCCTCCGCCGCCCGCCCCGTCGCCGTCGCACGCCGTCTGCGGCTGCGTGCGGACCGGGCGCGGCAGCTCGCCGACCTGCTGCGCCACCAGATCCTGGCGGGCGGCTTCCCCGGCGGTGTCCTGCCCCTGGAGGACGCCCTCGCGGCCGACTACCGGGCCAGCCGGAACACCGTCCGGCAGGCACTCGACCTGCTGCGCGGCGAGCAGATCGTCGAACGGCAGCCGGGCGTCGGCACGGTGGTGGTGTGCGAGAAGTACCCGCACGGCCTGGACCGGCTTCAGGGGCTCGCCGAGACGCTGCGCGAGCACGGGCGGGTCACCAACGAGGTCCGGACCGTGGGACCGGTCGGGGCGCCGGGCCCGGTCGCCCACCGGCTCGGTCTGCCGGAGCACTCCGACGTGCTGTGCATCGAGCGGCTGCGCCGGCTCAACGGGCTGCCGCTCTCCCTCGACCTGTCGTACCTGCCGATGGACGTCGGGGGCGAACTCCTGGGCTGCGACCTGGAGAACACGGACGTGTTCCGGCTCCTGGAGCAGCTGACCGGCGGGCCGCTCGGCCACGCGGAGATCACCCTGGAGGCCGTCAACGCCGACGCGCACTCCGCCACCGTGCTCGAAGCCCCCCGCGGGGCGGCCGTCCTGATGCTGGAGCGGCTGACCCGTCTGCCCGACGGCCGGCCGGTCGACCTGGAGTTCATCCGGTTCCGGGGCGACCGGATCACCATGGGCGGCGTCCTGCGCCGGTCCCTCTGACGCCCGGCCCGCCCCGCCCCGCACCTCTGCCCTCGCTCCCCCGCCCGGTCCCTCTCGCTCCCCTCCCCCTCGCTGCCCCTCTCCCCCGTCCCGTCCCCCTCGCTCCACCGAGCCCTTTCCTGGAGACAGCCATGCCTCTGGTCCCCCAGCGCGCCGACGTGCCCGTGACCATCGACGAGTCGAAGTGCATCGACGGGTGCACGCTCTGCGTCGACATGTGTCCGCTGGACTCGCTCGCGATCCGCCAGGAGGACGGCAAGGCGTACATGCACGTGGACGAGTGCTGGTACTGCGGCCCCTGCGCCGCCCGCTGCCCCACCGGCGCGGTCACCGTCAACATGCCCTATCTGCTCCGGTGAAAGGCCGAACTCCCATGCCCCGAGCACGACGTGCCCTGCCGCCCCACCGGGCGGCGGGGCGGCTCGCCCTCCCGCTCGCCCTCCTCCTCCCCCTCGCCACCGGCTGCGGCGGCGACGCCGGGGAGCCCTCCGACGGCGGAACGGTCACGGTGACCGTCGGCTACCAGTCGAAGACCATCAACACCGTCACCGCCGGAACCCTGCTGCGCTCCCTCGGCTACTTCGAGGAGGAGCTCGCGGAGCGGGGCCGCGCGGACGGCCTCCGCTACCGGGTGGTCTGGCAGGACTACGCGACCGGAGCACCGATCACCGCCCAGATGACCGCGGGGAAGATCGACATCGGTTCGATGGGGGACTTCCCGCTGCTGATCAACGCGGCGCGCGGAAAGCAGCTCGAGGAACCGACCCGGCTCGTGTCGGTCACCGGCTACAACCTGCGCGGCGGCCTCAACACCGTGGTGACCGCACCCGGTTCGCCGCTGCGGTCGCTCGCCGACCTGAAGGGCCGCAAGGTGTCGACCAGCGTCGGCTCGGCCGCCGACGGCACGCTCGTGCGCGCCCTGCGCCGGGCGGGCGTCGACCCCGCGAAGGACGTGCGCAAGCTCAACCAGCAGCCGAGCGTGGGATCCTCGGCGCTGGCGTCCGGCGGCGTCGACGCGCTGTCCCAGTTCGTCGCCTGGCCCGGCCTGCTCGCCTTCCAGGGCAAGGCGGCCGCGCTGTACGACGGCGCCGAGCTGAACCTGCCCACCTTCCACGGGGTCACCGTCCGCGAGGAGTTCGCCGAGCGGCGCCCCGCGGTCCTGGACGCCTTCCTCCGTGCGCAGCACCGCTCCACGGAGCACCTGCGGAAGCAGCCGGTGGCCGCCGCGGAGTCGGTCGCGAAGGAGACCGGACTGCCCGCCGAGGTGGTGTACCTCTACAACGGCGCCCAGGGCATCGCCACCTTCGACCCGGCGCTCCGGCCGGAGCTGATCGCCGCCCTCAAGGAGGACGTGCCGGTGCTCCGGGAGGCCGGTCTGGTGAAGGAGGTCGACGTGGACGCCTTCGTCGACCCGGCGCCCCTGCGCCGTGCGGTACCGGACGCGGCGTACCCGAGGACGACCGGTTCGAAGGCCGAGCTGTGGCTGGAGGGGCAGCGCACGACCCGCACCTTCGAGAGCCCCGGCGCGCTCCTCAAGGCCGTCGGGGGCGCCTCCGTGCGCGCCGCCTACGTGCGCGCCGCCTACGTGCCGGACGCGGTGACGGGGACCCTGTGGTTCGCGGACCGGGCGGTGTGGGTCCTCGACGGTTCCGGCTGGCGGGCCTTCGTCACCCGGTCGGCCGCCGAGCGGTACGTCGCCGGGCACGCCGGCGCACGCGTCGTCCCGTACGCGGACGCCGTGCGGCTCGCGTCATGAGCGCCGGAAGCGGCGCGGCCGGCGCCGGGCGCCGACTGGTCCGGGTGGCCTCCCCGCTCGCCGCGCTCGGCGTGTGGCAGCTGCTGACCTCCTACGACGTCGAACTCTGGCTGCGGTTCCAGCAGTTCCCCACGGTCGTCGAGGTCGCCTCCGCCCTCGGGGAGCGGATCGGCACCGAGGCGTACTGGCAGGACCTCGGGCACAGCCTGCGGCGGATCGCGGTCGGCTTCCTCCTCGCGGCCGTCCTCGGGGTCGCGGCCGGAACGGCCGTCGCCCGCTCGCGCTGGGCAGCCGACGTCCTCGGGCCGCTGGTCGAGGTGGTGCGGCCGATCCCGGCGATCGCCCTGGTGCCGGTCGCCATCCTGCTGCTCCCCACGAACGAGCAGGGCATCGTCTTCATCACCTGCGCCGCGGCCCTCTTCCCCGTCCTCGTGTCGACCCGGCACGCCGTGCGGGCCCTCGACCCGGTGTGGGAGGAGGCGGTGCTCACCCTCGGCGGGAGCCGGGCGCGGGTGCTGTTCTCGGTGGTGCTGCCCGGTGCCCTGCCGGGGATCTTCGGGGGCCTCTCGGTGGGGATCGGCGTCTCGTGGATCTGTGTGATCTCCGCGGAGATGATCTCCGGCGAGTACGGCGTGGGCTACCGCACCTGGCAGGACTACACGGTCGTCGACTACCCCGGGGTCTTCGTCGGGATGGCCACGATCGGCGCCCTGGGCCGCCTCACGTCCACCGCGGTGGAGGCGCTGGGCCGCCGGGCCACGGCGTGGCTGCCGCAGCCGGCCGCCGGTGTCCGGGCCCCGGGGGCCGCCGGGGCCGCCGCTCCGGCGGGAAGCCCGTCGCCCGCCGCCGCCCCGTCCCCCTCCGTCGTACGCCGTCCCGAGAAGGAGCCGGTCCCATGAGCACCGTGAGCCCGTCCGCCGTGTCCTCGAAGCCGCCCGTGCCGCCCTCGCCGGCGGGGCGGGCGGGGGCCGAACTCGCCCTGCACGGCGTCCGCCTCGGCCACCCGGGCGGCGTCGCCGTGCCGGGCCCGGTGGACCTGCGGATCGCCCCCGGCGAACTGCTGACCGTGGTCGGCCCCTCGGGCTGCGGGAAGACCACCCTCCTGCGCACCCTCGCCGGGCTGCTGCCCCCGCTGGAGGGGCGGGTCACCCAGGACGGCGAGCCCGTACGCCGGCCGGGCGCCGACCGGGCCGTGGTCTTCCAGCACGACGCGCTGCTCCCCTGGCGCTCGGTGCGCGCCAACGTCGAACTGCCCCTGGCGATCCGGCGGGTGCCCCGGGCCGAGCGGCGGGGCCAGGCCGCGGAGTGGCTGGAGCGGGTCGGGCTCGGCGGCCACGCCGGCAGGTTCCCGCACCAGCTGTCCGGCGGGCAGCGGCAGCGCGTCCAGCTCGCCCGCGCCCTCGCCGGCCGGCCCCGGGCCGTCCTGATGGACGAGCCGTTCGGCGCGCTCGACGCCCACACCCGGGCCGGGATGCAGGACCTCCTGGTGGAGATCCTGCGCGGCACGGGCGCGACGGTCGTCTTCGTCACCCACGACGTCGACGAGGCGCTCCATCTCGGCGACCGGGTCGCCCTGTTCGCGACCGGCGAGGTGCTCGACGTGCCGCACCCGCGCTCGCGCGACGCGCGGCGGGCCCCGGAGACCGCCGGGCTCCGCCGCCGCGTCCTCGACTCCCTGTAGGGGCGTCCCGCGGCCGGGCCGTAGGCCCGGCCGGCCGCCGGACCTCCCGGGCGTGGCCCGGGCGGCGCCGCCGCGGACCGGCGCCCCCTTCCGCGCGTCCCCCGAACACCCCGCTTCGAAAGGCAGTGCCGTGGACCTCCCCCTGACCGTGCCCGATCTCGCCGACGCCACCGAGCTCTCCTGCGACGTGCTCGTCATCGGCGGCGGCACCGCCGGCACGATGGCCGCGCTGACCGCCGCCGAGCACGGGGCGAACGTCCTGCTCCTGGAGAAGGCGCACGTCCGGCACTCCGGCGCGCTCGCCATGGGCATGGACGGCGTCAACAACGCGGTGGTGCCGGGCCGCGCCGAACCCGACGACTACGTCGCCGAGATCACCCGCGCCAACGACGGCCTGGTGGACCAGTCGACGGTCCGGCAGACGGCGACGCGGGGCTTCGGCATGGTCCAGCGCCTGGAGTCGTACGGGGTGAAGTTCGAGAAGGACGAGCACGGGGAGTACGCGGTCCGCCAGGTGCACCGGTCGGGTGCGTACGTCCTGCCGATGCCCGAGGGCAAGGACGTCAAGAAGGTGCTGTACCGGCAGCTCCGGCGGCGCGAGATGCGGGAGCGGATCCGGATCGAGAACCGGGTCATGCCGGTCCGCGTCCTCACCCACCCCGAGGACGGCCGGGCGGTCGGCGCGGCGGCGTTCCACACCCGGACCGGCGCGTTCGTCGTCGTCCGGGCGGGGGCCGTCGTCCTGGCCACCGGGCCCTGCGGCCGGCTCGGGCTGCCCGCCTCCGGCTATCTGTACGGCACCTACGAGAACCCGACGAACGCCGGGGACGGCTACGCCATGGCGTACCACGCGGGAGCCGCGCTCACCGGGATCGAGTGCTTCCAGATCAACCCGCTGATCAAGGACTACAACGGTCCGGCCTGCGCCTACGTCGCCAATCCCTTCGGCGGCTACCAGGTCAACCGGCACGGCGAGCGGTTCGTGGAGTCCGACTACTGGTCGGGGCAGATGATGGCCGAGTTCGCGGCCGAACTCGCCTCGGACCGGGCCCCGGTGTACCTGAAGCTGAGCCACCTCCCCGAGGAGACCGTGGACGCGGTCGAGTCGATCCTGCACACCACGGAGCGGCCCACCCGCGGCACCTTCCACGAGGGCCGCGGCCACGACTACCGGACGCACGACATCGAGATGCACATCTCGGAGATCGGGCTGTGCGGGGGGCATTCGGCCTCGGGGGTACGGGTGGACTCCCACGCCCGGACGACCGTGCCGCGGCTGTACGCGGCCGGCGACCTGGCCTCCGTGCCGCACAACTACATGATCGGCGCCTTCGTCTTCGGCGACCTGGCGGGCGCGGACGCCTCTCAGTACTCCGCGTACGAGGGCCCGTTGGACCCCGCGCAACTCGCGGCCGCCCACGAGCTGGTCTACCGGCCGCTGCGGCACCCGGAGGGGCCGCCGCAGCCCCAGGTGGAGTTCAAGCTGCGGCGCTTCGTCAACGACTACGTGGCCCCGCCTAAGACGGGCGCGAAGCTCTCCCTCGCGGTCGAGGCCTTCGACCGGATGTCGGTGGAGATCGCCGGGATGGGGGCGCGGACGGCCCACGAGCTGATGCGGTGCGCGGAGGTGTCGTTCATCCGCGACTGCGCCGAGATGGCGGCGCGGGCCTCGCTCGCCAGGACCGAGTCGCGCTGGGGGCTCTACCACGAGCGGCTCGACCACCCGGAGCGGGACGACGAGGGCTGGCTCCACCACCTCGATCTGCGCAAGTCCCCCTCCGGGGCGATGGAGTTCACGGCGCGTCCGGTCGAGCCGTACCTGGTGCCGGTGCCCGGGTTCGCGCCTCCGGGGGGTGCGGAGCGGCATCTCGGCGAGGTGGAGCTGGTGCCGGTGGCGACGGCCGGGCCCCGGGAGGCTCCCCCGGCGGCGCGTCCGCGCGCGGACGCGCCGGCGCCGGTCGCGGACCCGGCGCCCGCCGCGTCGGCGGTCGGGGCGTTCGCGGTCGGAGCGCCGGAGACCCCGGCGCCCCACCCCCGGCTCCTCGCCCTCCTCTCGCTGGTCGAGGACTCCCCCGACCTCGACGCCCTCGACCCCTACCTGGACGATCCCGATCCGGCCGTCCGGGCGGCCGCCGTCACCGCGCTCGGCGAGACGGCTCCGACCGGGACCGGGCCGGTGCTGGCCGCACGGCTCCGGGACGACGCGCCGCCCGTCCGGGCCGCCGCCGCGGCCGCGCTGCGCGAGCTGGTCGAGGTGCTGCCCGCGGGCCCGGACCTCGGTGCCGGGCTGCGGGAGGCGCTCGCCGTGCCCGACGCGGCCGTGCGGTCGGCCGCGCTGGAGGTGCTGCGGGCCCTGCGTCTCGGGGACGCGGCCCTGTACGGCGGTGCGCTCGCCGACCCGGCGGTCGACGTCCGCGTCCAGGCCGTCCGGGCGCTGGTCTCGGTGGACGCCGTCGCGGAGCTGAGGGGGGCGGCGGGCGACCCGGCGCGCGAGGTGCGGGTCGCGGTGGCCCGTGGGCTGGCGGCCGTGCGGGATCCGGCGCCCGAGCCGCTCCGGCCGCTGCTCGACGACACGGACCCGCTGGTCAGGGGGGCGGCGCTGGCCGCCCTCGCGGGAACCGGCTGCCCGCCGGAGTACGCGGGGCGCGCCGGGTCCGCCCTCGCGGATCCGGCCTGGCAGGTCCGCTCGGGCGCCGCCACCGCCCTGCGGGCCGCCGCGGCCGGGCCGGCGGTCCCCGCCCTCGCGAAGGCCCTGGCCGACGTGAACGCGGACGTACGGAAGGCCGCCGTCCTCTCGCTCCTCGTCCACCGGGCCGACGCCGGGGCCCGGACGGCGCTGGCGGGGGCCTCGGGCGACCCCGACGCCGACGTCCGTGCCTACGCGGCGCGCGCGGCGCGCTGAGACCGGGGCCCTCGCGGGCGGACCGGCGGCGGTGGGGGCCGGCCCGCGGGCCGGCGGTAGGGCGCACCCGGGCGTGTGGTGATCGGCGGCACTCGGGTGAGTCGGCGCATGCGGGGCGGCGGACCGGGGAAGACGCGCACGACGCACGCAGCGAGCAGGACGGAACAGGAGGTGGTGCCGGTGTCGGGGCCGACGACCGGAGAGGTGGCGGGAGCGCCGTGCTGGCTGAGTCTCACCGCGCGGGATCTCGACGCGGCGGAGCGCTTCTACGGGGCCGTGCTCGGCTGGACGTTCCGGCGGGACGAGACCGGTGAGCGGGCGTACTCGGTGGGCCGCCTCGACGAGCAGCCCGTGGCCGTGATCGCGGCGGTGGCGACGGAGCTGTCCGTGCGGGTCGCCTGGACGGCCTTCTTCACGGTCGACGACGCGGACCAGGCGGTGGCGCGGATCCGCGAGCGCGGCGGCACGGTCGGCGTGGGGCCGGTCGCCTACCCGCCGCACGGGCGGGCCGCGCTGGCCGCCGACCGCGAGGGCGCGGCGTTCGGTGTCTGGGAGGGGCCGGCGGAGAGCCGGCTGCACCTCGGCATGCGCTCGGCGCCGGCCTGGCTTGAGCTGCACACCCGGGACGCGTTCGAGGCGGCCGTGTTCTACGGGGAGGTGCTGCGCTGGGCGGAGCGGTCGTCCGTCGGCTTCGAGGTCTCGTACGAGCAGGACAAGGTGGTGCTGCGCCGCGACGGGGAGGCCGTGGCCCGGCTGAACAGCGGGCCGGTCGAGTCCGGGTCGCCCCGGCCGCAGCTGCGGCCGCGGTGGCTGGTGCGCTTCCGGGTGCCGGATCCGGAGGCGGCCGCGGTGGCGGTGGTGGCCTACGGCGGGACCGTGGTGCCGGGCGGTGACTGGGGCGGGGTACGGGGTCCGGAGGAGGCCGACGGGCGCCGGGCCGTGGTGGTCCGTGATCCCGAGGGCGCCCTGTTCGCCCTGGAGCCCGCCGGGCCCGGCAGGGGCTGAGAGGCCCCTCCCGGGTCCGCCGTGTGCGGGCCCGGGAGCGGGATCCGGGCCCGCAGCGTCCTGTGCGGGGTCGGTGGGCTCAGGCCGCGGCCTCGGTGGCGGCGCGGGGCGCGGCTCCGGGTTCCGTGGCCGCGGGGTCGCCGGCCGGTGCGGCGGCGGGCCTGCCGGGGATGAGCGCGGCGACGGCCGCGGCCACGAGGCCGACGCCGCAGCCGATGAGCATGGCGACGCGGAAGCCGCCCTCGGACGGCAGCGTGTGCCCGCCGAGGGTGGTGGTCATCTGGGCGAGCACGACACCGATCACGGCGGCCGAGACGGAGGTGCCGATGGAGCGCATCAGGGTGTTGAAGCTGTTGGCCGAGGCGGTCTCCTCCTGCGGGACGGCGCCCATGATGAGGGCCGGCATGGCCCCGTAGGCGAGTCCCACTCCGGTGTTGCAGATGAGGGTCACGACGAGCAGGCCGACGGTGGTGCCCATCAGGGCGAGCGACGATCCGTAGCCGACGGCGATGACGAGGGCGCCGACAGAGAGCGTGACCTTGGGGCCGCGGGCGGCCGAGAGCTTGGCGCCGAGGGGCGCGAGGACCATCATCATCAGGCCCGCCGGGGCCATCCAGAGGCCCATGGCCATCATCGACTGGCCGAGCCCGTATCCGGTCGCCTCGGGCAGCTGGAAGAGCTGCGGAACGACCAGGGACTGCGCGTACATGGCGAATCCGACCAGGATCGACGCCAGGTTGGTCATCAGGACCACCGGACGGGCGGTGACCCGCAGGTCGACGAGGGGGTCCCGGGTCCGCAGCTCCCAGCGGCCCCAGGCGAGCAGGACGATCACGGCGACGGCGAAGAGGCCGAGGGTGGTGGCGCTGCCCCAGCCCCAGGTGGCCCCCTTGGAGACGGCGAGCAGCAGGGCGACGAGCCCGACGCCCAGGCCGAGCGCTCCCGGTGTGTCGAACCGGCCGGGCGTGGCGGCGCGACGGCCCGCGGGGGCGACGCGCCAGATCAGGAGGCCGACCACGACGCTGAGCGCGGCGGCGACCCAGAAGAGGACGCGCCAGCTGGCGTTCTCCGCGACGGCCGCGGAGAACGGCAGGCCGAGGGCGCCGCCCACACCCATGGAGGCGCTCATCAGGGCGATGGATCCGCCCAGCCGCTCGGCCGGGAGGATGTCGCGCAGCAGGCTGATGCCGAGCGGGACGACACCCATGCCGAGCCCCTGGAGACCGCGTCCGACGATCATCGGGACGACGGAGGAGGAGAGCGCGCAGACCACCGAGCCGACGACCAGGGGGACGACGGAGACGAGCAGGACCCGCCGCTTGCCGAGGGTGTCGCCGAGCCGGCCGGCCACGGGGGTGGCCACGGCGCCCGCGAGCAGGGTGGCGGTGATCACCCAGGAGGCGTTGGACGCGGTGGTGTCGAGCAGCCGGGGGAGGTCGCCGATGAGCGGCACCACCAGGGTCTGCATGAGTGCGGCCACGATGCCGGCGAGCGCGAGGACGCCGACGACGCCTCCGGGTCGGGCGTCGGGCTTGGTGCCGTCCACGTGTTCTCCCTCGATCGTCCGCGCGGTGATCCGCCACGGCTCCATATGCATAGTGCACATTAATGGTGCCATACACAAGACATGCATGATGCACAATCGATCACGGCGAGGGACAATGGGGTCATGGACAAGCCCGAGGACAAACCCCTCCACCTGGTCGAGTTCGAGACCATGCTGCTCGGCCGGCACGCCCATCTGTACGCCCCCCGCTCACGGGCGGCCGGCGGCCAGCTGGACCGCAGCGCCTACGTCCTGCTGAGCCGCATCCGGATGCACGGGCCGATGTCGATCGGGCAGCTCAGCGAGGCCTTCGGGCTCGACGCCTCCACCCTCAACCGCCAGACCGCCGCGATGCTGCGGGCCGGGGTCGTGGAGCGCATCTCCGATCCGGACGGCGGGATCGCCCGCAAGTTCCGGATCACGGAGGAGGGCGAGCGGCGCCTGGAGGCCGACCGCAACGCGAACATCGAGGGACTCGACCGCGTCATGGAGCACTGGTCCCCGGAGGACGTGGAACGCTTCGCGGGCTTCCTGGAGCGCTTCAACCGGGACATCGAACGCCTGGAGGGGCGCCCCTGGCCGCGCCCCTGACGGAGCGTCACCGCCTCCCCCGAGTCACCGCCCGCGTCCACCGGTCCGCGGTCACCCGGCCGGCGGCGACCACGGCCGCGACCGACCGTCCGCACTTCCGTCGAAACCCTTTACGGCGCAGCCGCCCGGCGATACGTTCCGGCGACGCAAGACGTTTCCGAAACTTTCCGACAGCGTTTCCAGCGGGCTTCGGCTCCCGTCCGGGGCAGAGCTCTGCCCGGTGACGCCCGGCCCCGCCTGGAGACACGGATGACACGTGCGCCCGGACCGACACCCGCGCGCAGACGGCTGCCCCTGCGGCCGCCTGCGGCACTCGCGCTCGCCGCGGGACTCCTCGGACTGCTGACCGCGCCCGCCGGCGGTCCCGCCGCGACCACGGGACCGCGCACCGCGCCGGTCGCGGCCGCCGAGAACACCACGACGGTCTTCTATTGGACGAAGACCCGGAACTGGACCCGCTACCACCTCCACTGGGCCCCGGACGGCGGCTCCTGGACCACCGTCCCGGGCACCGCGATGGAGGCCGCCTGCACGGACTGGGTGAAGAAGACCGTCAGCCTCGGCGCGGCCGCCGGCCTCCAGGCCGCCTTCACCGACGGCAGCGGCACCTGGGACAACAACGGCGGCCGGAACCACGCCCTCGGCACCGGTTCCGTCACCGTCAAGGACGGCGTGATCGCCCACTCCGACCCCTGCGCCGGGACCACCCCCGACCCGACCCCGACGCCCGGCGCGAAGGCCACCGTCTACTACTCGACCGAGGCCCTCGGCTGGTCGACCGCCAACATCCACTACCAGCCGGCGGGTGGCGCCTGGACCACGGTCCCCGGCGTCGGCATGCAGGCCGCCTGCGCCGGCTGGTGGAAGCGGGAGGTCGACCTCGGCACGGCGGCCTCCCTCAAGGCCGCCTTCAACAACGGGAACGGCATCTGGGACAACAACGGCGGCGCCGACTACACCATCGGCACCGGCGTCAGCACCGTACGGAACAAGGCCGTGACGGCGAACGCCGCCGACCCGTGCGCCGCCGAATCACCCGACACCCGGGCGCCGTCCGCCCCCGCGAAGGTCACCGCCGCCGCGGACGGCGTCTCGGTCCTGCTCACCTGGGACCCCGCCACCGACGACAGGGGCGTGACGAAGTACCAGGTCATCCGGGTCGGCGGCAGCGGCGGGACGGTCGTCACCGATGTCGGCTCCACGGTGTTCTCCGACACGAACCTCGCCGAACGGACCGCGTACACGTACACGGTGAAGGCCGTGGACGCCGCCGGCAACGTCTCCGCCGCCTCCACGCCCGCGAACGCCACCACCGGGGACAGGCCGGCCACCCCCGGCACGGGACGGCCGCTCGGCACCGACCCGCGCAAGGACCCCGTCTACTTCGTGCTCACGGCCCGCTTCAACGACGGCGACCCGTCGAACAACCGCGGCGGCGCCCAGCACACCAAGTCGGGCAACGCCGCCCACGACGACCCCATGTTCCGGGGCGACTTCAAGGGCCTCATCCAGAAACTGGACTACGTCAAGGCGCTCGGCTTCTCGGCCGTCTGGGTCACCCCCGTGGTCCTCAACCGGTCCGACTACGACTACCACGGCTACCACGGCTACGACTTCTACAAGGTCGACCCGCGCCTGGAGTCCGCCGGGGCCTCCTACCAGGACCTGATCGACGCCGCCCACGCCAAGGGCATGAAGATCTACCAGGACGTCGTCTACAACCACTCCTCGCGCTGGGGCGCCAAGGGCCTGTTCACGCCCACCGTCTACGGCGTCCGGGACAGCCAGTGGAGCTGGTACTACGACGAGAGGCAGCCCGGCTTCGAGTACGACGGACTCACGATCGACGCCAAGTCCGGCAAGTCGTACTACAACGGCGACCTGTGGTCGACGGCCGAGCCGGCCGGAAACACCTGCCTCGACTGGGGCAGGCCCACCGGCGGCAGGAGCGCCGAGGGGTACACGCTGTACAACTGCCAGTGGCCGAGCCCGACCTCCGGCATGTTCCCCAAGGCGCTCTTCCACCAGTGCTGGATCGGCAACTGGGAGGGCGAGGACTCCCGCTCCTGCTGGCTGCACGAGGACCTGGCCGACTTCGACACCGAGAACCCGACCGTGCAGAACTACCTGATCGGCGCCTACGACAAGTACATCGACATGGGCGTCGACGGGTTCCGCGTGGACACCGCCGTCCACATCCCGCGCACCACCTGGAACCGGCGCTTCCTGCCCGCCATCCAGGAGCGGGTGACGCAGCGCTACGGCCCCGAGGCCGCGAAGAACTTCTTCGTCTTCGGCGAGGTCGCCGCCTTCGTCAACGACAAGTGGAACCGCGGCTCGGTGAACCACTCGGCGCAGTTCTTCACGTGGAAGGAACGCAAGGAGTACGCCGCGGACGACGCGAAGGCCGCGCTGGAGATGTACGCCGACGAGCAGCAGCGGGGCACGGGCGACCAGCCCACCTCGACCAACGCCTTCCTGAACGGCAACAGTTACCACACCCCCGACCACAGCCGCTTCTCGGGCATGCACGTGATCGACATGCGCATGCACATGAACTTCGGCGACGCGTCCAACGCCTTCTCCAACGGCAAGGACTCGGACGACAGCTACAACGACGCCACGTACAACGTCGTGTACGTCGACAGCCACGACTACGGCCCCAACAAGTCGAGCGAGCGCTACGCGGGCGGCACCGACGCCTGGGCCGAGAACATGTCCCTGATGTGGACCTTCCGCGGCATCCCGACGCTGTACTACGGCTCCGAGATCGAGTTCCAGAAGGGCAGGAAGATCGACTGCGGGCCGTCCTGCCCGCTCGCCGATACCGGCCGCGCCTACTTCGGCGACCACCTCGCCGGTACCGTCACGGCCTCGGACTTCTCCCAGGTCTCCGCGGCCTCGGGAGCCGTGGCCACGACGCTGGCGCAGCCCCTCGTGAAGCACGTGCAGCGGCTCAACCAGATCCGCCGGGCGATCCCGGCGCTCCAGTCGGGCCAGTACTCCACGGAGGGGATCTCGGGCGGCATGGCGTTCAAGCGCCGCTACACGGGCGGGGGCACCGACAGCTTCGCCCTCGTCACCGTCTCGGGCGGCGCCACGTACACGGGCATCCCGAACGGGACCTACACCGACGCTGTCACCGGCGACGTGAAGACCGTCACCGGCGGCACGCTCTCGGTCCCCGCACCCGGCCGCGGCAATCTGCGGGTGTACGTGCTCGACGGCCCCGGCAGGATCGGCACCGCGGGACCGTACCTGAAGTAGCGCCGGCCGCCCCACGGGCCCGGGCGGACCCGTCCGCCCGGGCCGTACGGCGCTACCCCAGCGGCGTGCGGTGCAGCGAGACGAGCAGACGCCAGACCAGGCGGGCGATCCGGTCGGCGTCGCCCTCGACCAGGCCGTGCAGCCAGTCGGCGAGCACCCCGGCGAAGGCCGCCGCCACGGCCGAGGCGATCAGCTCGGGTTCGGGGGCGCCGACCAGGCGGCGCTCGTGGAGGCTGCGGGCCCGCAGGTCCGCGTGGAGTACCAGCCCGAGCGGCCCGCCGCCGCCCGGGCGCAGCAGGGCGCGGTAGAGGCCGGCGTGCGGGGCGAGTTCCGCGAGGAAGTCGCCCAGGGCGGGCGGCGGCGACGCCGGGTCGGGGGTGCCGCGCCAGGCGTGCAGGGCGTCGACCGCGTCGCGGACGACGCCGGCGCAGGCGTCGACGGCCAGGGCCTCCAGGTCGGCGTAGTGCAGGTAGAAGGTGGCGCGGCCGACTCCCGCCCGGCGGACCAGCGGGGCGACGGCCACCTCGGCCAGTGGGCGTTCGGCGCACTCGTCGAGGAGGGCCTGCCGCAGCTTGGCCCGGGTCCTGGCCGCGCGGGGATCGCCGGGTGCGGTGGTCACGGGCGGCTCACCGGCCCAGCAGGACGGCGCCGAGGGCGAGCGCCCCGGGGAGCGCCTGGGCGGCCAGGATGCGGCGGTTGGCGGTGGCGCCGCCGTACAGCCCGGCGACGACGACGCAGCCGAGGAAGAAGACCTGGACGCGGAATCCGGTCGGGTCCGCGGCGACGAGGCCCCAGACGAGTCCGGCGGCGAGGAAGCCGTTGTAGAGGCCCTGGTTGGCGGCGAGCGGGGCGGTCGCCCGGGCCATGTCGGCGTCGAAGCCGGAGAGGCCGCGCCCCGGTCTGCGCTCCCACAGGAACATCTCCAGCACCAGGATGTAGACGTGCAGGGCCGCCACCAGCCCCACCAGCACGTTCGCCGTCGTCTCCACCGTCGTCTCCTCCACACAGCCGACTTCCTGGACAGCTGTCCACTATACATGGACACCCGTCCAGCAAGTCGGTTCGGTCGGTCAACAGTGCGTAACGCGAATGGGCTTCTCGGGCTGAACGCTTCCTTCCGCCCCGCGACTCTGGGATCTTGCGTCCACCCCACACATCACAGGGCCCGGCGGGCGCCACCCGCGCCACCGGGTCATCGGAGGACGCATTGTTTTCCCTCATATCCAGCCGCTTGAGATCGTCGGCCATCGCCGTCGCGGCGCTCGGCACGACCGTCGCGCTCGCCGCTCCCGCGGGACTCGCCCAGGCAGCACCGACCGACACGGAGCCCGTCGCGGCCCGTTCGGCGGGGGCGACGCAGAGCACCACGACGAAGGCGGCGGCTCCGGCCGCCTGGGCCGCGGGCACCCGCGCCTACCTGGTGATCACGGCGCCCGGCGGCACCTCGGCGGTCACCGGCGCGATCACGGCCAACGGCGGTTCGGTCTTCGCCGGTTACGACGCGATCGGCGTGATCGTGGCGCACTCGACCTCCGCGTCGTTCGCCTCGTCGATGCGCGCGGTCAGCGGCGTCCAGCAGGTCGGGGCGACCCGCACCTCGGACGTCCCCGCCGACGCCTACAACCCGGCCCTCCCGGCCAACCCCGCGCAGTCGGCGACCACGCTCACGGAGTCGAACCGCTGGGACATGACCCAGATCAAGGCCGAGCAGGCCTGGGCGGTCACCACCGGTTCGGCGAGCGTGAAGGTCGGCGTCCTCGACACCGGCGTCGACGACCAGCACCAGGACATCGCGCCCAACTTCAACGCCGCCGACTCGGCCTCCTGCGCCTACGGCAAGGCGGACGCACGGACGGGCGCCTGGCGTGACGTCGGCACCCACGGCACGCACGTCGCGGGCACGATCGCGGCCGCCAAGAACGGCAAGGGCGTCATCGGCGTCGCGCCGGGCGTGAAGATCTCCTCGGTCCGCATCGCGGAGCCGACCAGCAGCCTGTTCTTCGCGGAGAACACCATCTGCGGCTTCATGTGGGCCGGTGACCACGGCTTCAAGGTCACCAACAACAGCTACTACACGGACCCGTGGCAGTTCAACTGCCCGGACAACCTGGACCAGGCCGCCATCATCGAGGGCGTCCGCAGGGCCCAGGTGTACGCCGAGGGCAAGGGCTCGCTCCAGGTGGCCGCCGCCGGCAACTCCAACTACGACCTGGCGAACAAGACGACCGACTCCGAGAGCCCCAACGACTCGACGCCGGTCACCCGCACCATCACCAACGCCTGCCTCGACATCCCGACCGAGCTGCCGGGCGTCGTCACCGTCGCCTCGCAGGCCAGCGGGGGCGCCAAGGCCTCGTACTCGAACTTCGGCAACGGCGTGATCGACGTCGCCGCGCCGGGCGGCGACGGCTCCACCCAGGTCTACTCGACGCTGCCGGGCGGCAAGTACGGCAACATGAGCGGCACCTCGATGGCCTCCCCGCACGTGGCGGGCGTCGCGGCGCTGATCGCCAGCACCAACCCGACGTTCACCCCGGCACAGATCCGGGACCAGCTGGGCGCCCAGGCCACGGACCGCGCGTGCCCCTCGGACACCCGCTGCAAGGGCACCTCGACCAAGAACGGCTTCTTCGGCGAGGGCGCCGTCGACGCCCTGAAGGCCGTCGGGGGCACCACCCCGCCGCCCGGCAAGTACTTCGAGAACCTCGCCGACGTCACGATCGTGGACAACGGCACGGTCGAGAGCCCGATCACGGTCAGCGGCGTGACGGGCAACGCGCCGGCCACGCTGAAGGTGGGCGTGGACGTCAAGCACACCTACATCGGCGACCTGAAGGTCGACCTGGTCGCTCCGGACGGGACCGTCTACACGGTCCACAACCGGACCGGCGGCGGCACCGACAACATCGTCCAGACGTTCACCGTCAACGCCTCCTCCGAGGTCGCGAACGGGGTCTGGAAGCTCCGGGTCAACGACAACGCGAGCCAGGACACCGGGAAGATCGACGCCTGGAACCTGACCTTCTGACGCCACCGGCACCTCCCGCACGACCTCTCGACGGGGCCGGAACCCACCTGGGTTCCGGCCCCGTTCGCGTGCCCGCGGGAAAAAGTCCGTACCGGGGGGTAGGCCTGACCCGGCCCCTTGCTATACGTTCCGTCTAACAAGCTTGCTAGACGCGAAGTCTAATAAGCGCCACAGCCGCCGATCGCGCGATCCAAGGAGCCGCACCATGGCAAGCAGCACCGTTCGCCCGGAGCCCGATGACCAGGACGTCGCCGAGCGGCTGCTCCGGTCGGCCGCGAAGCTGTCGTACGACCCCGCCGTCGAGGTGGACTGGGACACGCCCCTCGACGAGGACTTCCACGGCCAGAGCCCCGAGTGGAACTCCCTCTACGGCACCGCGTACTGGAACGAGATGACGGAGGCCCAGCAGAAGGAGCTGACCCGTCAGGAGACGGCCTCGGTCGCCAGCACCGGCATCTGGTTCGAGATGATCCTCCAGCAGATGGTCCTCCGCGACATCTACCGGATGGACCACACCGACCCCCGGTTCCAGTGGGCCCTCACCGAGATCGCCGACGAGTGCCGGCACTCGATCATGTTCGCCCGCGGCTCCCAGAAGCTCGGGGCTCCCTCCTACCGGCCCAGGCGGGCCGTCCTGGAGCTCGGACGCTTCATGAAGACCGTCGGCTTCGGCGAGGCCGCCTACGCCGGCATCCTCGTCGCCGAGGAGGTCCTCGACGTCATGCAGCGCGACTGGATGCGCGACGAGCGGGTGGTCCCCTTCGTCCGCACCATCAGCAACATCCATGTCGTCGAGGAGTCCCGGCACATGAAGTTCGCCCGGGACGAGACGCGCCGCCACCTCGCCCGCGCGGGCCGGACCCGCCGCCACTTCCAGGCCCTCGTCGTCGCCATCGCCGCGTACTACATCATCACCAGCCTGGTGAGCCCCGAGGTGTACGTCCGCGCCGGACTCGACCCCGAGCGGGCCCGCCGCGAGGCCGCGGCCAACGAGCACTACAAGGCGCAGCTGCGCGCCAGTTGCTCCGGACTCATGGAGTTCCTCGCCGACGTCGGCATGCTGACCCGGCCCGCGCTCTTCTTCTACCAGCGCGCCCACCTCGTCTGATCCCCCGAGCCGAGCAGAGCAGAGCCGACGACATGACCTACGCGATCACCCAGACCTGCTGCAACGACGCCACGTGCGTCGCCGTCTGCCCGGTCAACTGCATCCATCCGACGCCCGAGGAACCGGACTTCGGCACCACGGAGATGCTCTACATCGATCCGGGGAGCTGCATCGACTGCGGCGCCTGCGCCGACGCCTGCCCCGTCGACGCGATCTTCCCCGCCGACCGGCTCACCGGCCGGCTGCGCGCGTACGAGGCCGTCAACGCCGCCTACTACGCGGACCGCGCGCCCGGACCCGCCCTCGCCTCGCCCAACTTCCACCCGTGGGGCCAGCCCTCGTTCCCCCGCTCGCTGCCGGCCGACTTCGCCCCGCTGCGGATCGCCGTCGTCGGCACCGGCCCCGCCGGCATGTACGCCGCCGAGGACCTCCTCCTGCACACCAACGCCGAGGTCACCCTGATCGACCGGCTCCCGGTGGCCGGCGGACTCCTCCGGCACGGCGTGGCGCCCGACCACCCGTCGACCAGGGGGGCCGGGGACACCTTCGCCCGCTTCCACGCCCACCCGAGGGTCCGGATGCGGCTGGGCGTGGAGATCGGCAAGGAGGTCACGGCCGAGGAGCTCGCGGCGCACCACGACGCGGTCGTCTACGCGGTCGGCGCGCCCTCCGACCGGCGGCTCGGCATCCCCGGCGAGGACCTCCCCGGCAGCGTCTCGGCCACCTCGGTCGTCTCCTGGTACAACGCGCACCCCGAGACGGCCGCGGACGCCGTCCCGCTCACCCGGGGCCGGGTGGTCGTCGTCGGCAACGGCAACGTGGCACTCGACGTCGCCCGCGTGCTCGTCACCGACCCCGACACCCTCGCCGCCACCGACATCGCCGACCGCGCCCTTGCCGCGCTGCGCCGCACACCGGCGCGCGAGGTGGTGCTGCTCGGCCGCCGGGGCCCCGGGGAGGCCGCCTACACGGACTCCGAACTGCTCGCCCTGAAGCACCTGCCGGGCGTGGACCTGATCCTCGACGACCGGGACCCGCGCACCGGCGCGGCCGTGGACGCGGCCGCGGACGGGGAGAAGGCGGCGCTGCTGCGGGACGTGGCGCGGGAGACGGTGGACTGGACGCGGGAGCCCGCGCCGGACCGCCGGCGCATCGTGCTCCGCTTCCACTCCGCCCCGGTGGAGGCCGTGGGCGGCGAGGCCGTCCGCGCGGTCCGGGTCACGGAGCACGGATCGCCGGACGGGACGGAGATCGCGGCGGGCCTCCTCGTCCGCGCGATCGGCTACCGGGGCGTCCCGCTGGCGGGGCTGCCCTTCGACGAGGCCACCGGCACGGTGCCGCACGAGGCCGGTCGGGTCGCCGGACTGCCCGGAGCCTATGTCGTCGGCTGGATCAAACGCGGTCCCACCGGCGGCATCGGGGCCAACCGCGCCTGCGCCGAGGAGACCGTCGGGTCGCTCCTCGCGGACGCGGTGGCCGGCGTGCTGCCCGCGCCGACGGGCACCGCGCAGGAGTTCCGGCGGCTGGCGCGGCGGCGGAGCCGTCATCTGGTGGACGCGCGCGGTCTCGCGGCCATCGACCGCACCGAGCGGGCCAGGGGACGGGACGAGGGGCGCCCGCGGGTCAGACTCGCCACGGTTCCGGAGCTCGTGGCGGCGGCGCGGGGCGGTCGGCTTCGCCCGAGGGACTGACCGAGGGGCCCGCGGGGCGGTCCGGGGCGGGCGCGGGATCCGCGCGAGGGCCGGCAGACGGGACGGCCCGGGAGACAGGAGGCGGGGGCGTCCGGCCCGGGACGGCGGGCCGGCGGGTCGCCGGGGGGCGGGACGTCAGGCCACGAGGTCCAGGGCCTGGCGGACCACGATCGCGTTGAGCCGGACCGCGAACGGCACGGTGTCGGTCAGCTCCAGGGCGACGGCCCGCGCCTTCGGCAGCTCGACGGTCACGTCGACGCAGAAGGCCAGGGCGTACATGTGCTCCCCGGTCTCCTCGTCCTGCAGGGCGAAGAACAGGTCCCGGTAGAACCGGGTCCGCTCACCCGACTCCTCGTAGAACGACAGCCCGGGCTGCCCCTCCTGCGCGGCGAGGCCGGTGAAGGCCTGGACGAGCTCCCGCTCGACGGTGGCCCAGAACCCGGCCTCCGCGCACTCCGGCGGAAGCGCCTGCCGGACGGCCTCCTTCAGGGAGAGGACCATGACGAGGACGGGGGCGTACTCCTGGAGCCCCCAGCCCCGCACCATCTTCACCACGGTGCTGTCCGGGACGGCCGCGGCGGCCTCCCGGATGGCCTCGAAGTCGAAGTTGACGGTCGCCGGGGCGATCGCCTCCTGGAACACCCGGTCGATCGACCGGGCCTGCGCGAGATGGTCCGCTCCCACCTCGACGACGGTCCTGAAACTGGCGGCCAAAGCTCCTCCTGGATGATCTCGGTGATCAGGAGGGGTCAGTATGCCGACCGCCCGCCGGGCTCGGTGGGCGGCGTCCGCCGTACGGACGGAGGCCGCCGGAGCGCGCGGAGCGTCTCAGGAGCGCTTGCGGGGCTTCCCGCCCGTACGGCCCCGGCCCGAGCCCCCGGCGGCGCCGCCCTTGCGGGCCGCGGGCTTGCCCGTCGTACGGGAACCGGAGCCCGGCTTCCCCGACCGGGCGGGCGTGGCACCCGACCTGCGGTCCTTCTGCTCCTTCGGCTGCTTCCGGCCCTTCTGCGCCTCCGCACGGCGGCCGCGCGTGCTGTTCACCGTCCGGCCGCGCACGATGCCGATGAACTCCTCCATCAGGTCGGGCGCCTCGTCCGCGGCCTGCCACGACAGGGCCACCCGGGACTGCGGGACGTCGTTCAGCGTCCGGTAGGTGAGGTCCTTGCGGTGGTGCAGCCGGGCCAGGGACTGCGGCACGGCGAGCACGCCCACACCGGCGGCGACCAGCTCGATCGCGTCCGCGGTGGTCGCCGGCCGCTCGTTCGCCGGGCGGCCGGGCAGCCGCTCCCAGTCGAGGGTGTCGTCGAGCGGGTGCAGGACGAGCTCCTCGGCGAGGTCCTCGACCGCGACCTCCTCCGCCGCCGCGAACAGGTGGTCCTTGGGGACGACGACGACCGTCGTCTCCGTGTAGAGCGGAATGGCGCTGAGGTCGTCCCGGTCGACGGGGAGCCGGACCAGGCCGGCATCGGCCGCGCCCTCCCGGAGCGCGCCGAAGGCCTCGGCGGGCGTCAGCGGCACCAGGGTCAGGGGGACGTCGGGCAGGCGCTCGTTCCAGACCCGCACCCACTTGGAGGGCGTCACTCCCGGAACGTACGCGAGCCGGAAGGAGACCGGGGAGGGAGCGGGGGAATCAGCGGGGGAAGCGTCCGAGCCTGTCACCCCGCCAGGTTACCGGTAGCGACCGTGGTCGGAACTCGCCCGCACGCTCGATACCCTTGACACCATGACGTCGCACCAGAGCACCCAGACGATGAAGCCCGCCACCGCGGCGAAGAAGCTGGGTGTGTACCTCGAGGCCACCCCCGCAGAGTTCCAGGAGGGTGTCGTCTCGCGCAGCGAGCTGAACGAGCTCCAGGCCGATCCCCCGGCCTGGCTCGAGGAGCTGCGGAAGAACGGCCCGCACCCCCGCCCCGTGGTCGCCCAGCGGCTCGGCATCTCCATCGCGGGCCTCGCCCGCGGCGGCATCACCGACCCGCTCACCACCGAGCAGATCGAGGAGCTCCGGCAGGAGCTCCCCGAGTGGCTGCGCAAGGAGCGCGCCACCCAGGCGGAGGTCCGCAAGGAGACCGTCCGCATCAAGGAGCGCAACGCCGAGCGTGCCGAGCGGGCGGCCCGCCGCGCCCAGGGCGCCTGACCGTCCCCGCACCGGACCGGTACCGGCGGCCGGACCGTCGGTACCGGTCCGGCGTCGTCCGCCCGCCTCCCGCGGGACGCGGGGGGCCTGACCGGTGTGGCGCGGGCCCGGCCGCGGGAGTCATGGCCCCATGAGTGACACGAACACCGCGTCCGAGCCGCCGGTCGTCGTCGGCGTCGACGGTTCCGAGCACAGCCTCCGGGCCCTGAGCTGGGCCCTGAGCGCCTCCGAGAAGCTGGCGGCGCCGCTGGTCGTGGCCCATGTGCGCTCCGACGCACTCCAGCTCGGGGCCGCCCGGATCGCCTCCCTCGGCCCCTCCCCCGAGATCCCCGACACCGTCACGGCGGCCGTGCGGAGGACCGTCGAGGAGCGCGGGCACCGCATGCCCGTCCGGTACGAGACGCTCGACGGCTCCGTGACCGACGCCCTGCCCGCCGTCGCCCGGGGCGCCCGGCTGCTGGTGACGGGCTCCCGCGGGCACGGCGGCTTCGCGAGCCTGCTGCTGGGCTCCACCAGCCGCACCCTCGCCGCCACCGCGCCCTGCCCGCTCGTCGTCGTCCCGCACGAGGCGCGCACGGCCGCCCTGGGCAGCGGGGCGGCGGCCGGCCGGGTGCTGCTCGGTCTGCATCCGGAGGAGACACCGGACGAGGTGGTGTCCTTCGCGTTCGAGGCGGCGCGCCACCGGGGGGTGCCGCTGGCGGCCGTGACGGCGGTCCGGCTGCCTCCGCAGCCGGGCAGCCCCGTCGTGGCCCCCGCCCCGGCGCTCCAGATGCCCCCGCAGCTGCCCCTCGCGGACGCGGCGGAGCGGTTCGTACGGGAGGCGGAGCGGGAGCAGGCGGAGCGGCTGCGGCCCTTCGCCGCCCGCCGGCCGGAGGTCGAGCTGGTTCCCTCGGTGGTGCCGGCGGACGCGGCGGGCGTGCTCGTGGAGGGGTCGCGGGACGCCGGACTGCTGGTCGTGGGCCGCCATCACCGGCACCGGTTCGGCTCGCTGCTCATCGGCTCGGTCGCGCACGCGGTGCTGCACCACGCCCACTGTCCGGTCGCGGTGGTTCCCCCGGTGTCCCGGCCCTGAGCGGGCCGGCGACTCGGGGCCGGCGTTGTGGCGCGGCGAACGCCGCTGGTAGAAGAGGTTCCATGAGTGCCGTCGAACGGGCCGCAGCCGCCCCGCGCAACATCCAGCCGCCGTCCGCCCAGGCCTCGCTCGGGGCGGGGGTCGTGGTGACCGACGAGGCGGGCCGGGTGCTGCTCGGCCTGCACCGCTCCGGGGTGTGGGAGCTGCCGGGCGGGAAGGTCGAGCCGGGCGAGTCCGTGGAGGAGGCGGCGGTCCGCGAGCTGGCCGAGGAGACGACGCTCCTCGCGGAGGCCGCGGACGTGGAGGTCATCGGGCTGGTCCTGGACTCGATCACTTCGTCCCGGATGACCCGGATGACCGCCGCGACGGCGGTGCGCGCCTTCCGGGGCGTGCCCGCCGTCGCGGAGCCGGACTCGATCGAGCGCTGGGAGTGGACGGACCCCGCCCGGCTTCCGGAGGCGCTGTTCCTGCCGTCCGCGCAGGTGCTGCGGATGTGGCGGCCGGAGCTGCCGCTGCCGGGCGGGCCGTTCCACCGCTACACGCTGGGCCGGCTGCCGGACTGATCCGGGCCAGCCGCCCGGTCCGGGAGGGTGCGGGCGAGCCGGAATCCGACGTCGACCGCCCAGCTCCGTCGTGTGCGCCGGTCCGCGAGCGTGACCCGCCCCGCCGGTACGCCGGTCATCGTGTGGTCCCCCTGTGCGGTCATGGTCCCGATGGTCGCGGCCCGAGGAGCCCGGTCGCGTCGTGTCACCGCGCGGGGCGGCGCGAGCGTGGCTAGCGTGGCTCACAGGAACACGTCGTCGAATCGGAAACGGGAGTCATCGTCATGGCCGTACGACCCGAAGGCACGCCCGTCTGGGCCGATGCGATGTTCAAGGACGTCGAGCTCGCCAAGACGTTCTACGGCGACGTACTCGGCTGGACCTTCGGCGAGTCCTCCTCGGAATTCGGCAACTACACGCAGGCCTACCGGAACGGGAAGGCGGTGGCGGCCGTCGTCCCGCCGATGCCGGGGGACGACGGGCAGGGGCAGTCGGCCTGGTGTCTCTACTTCGCCTCGCCCGACGTCGCCGCCACGGCGGAGAAGATCAGGGCCGCCGGGGGCACCGTGCTGATGGAGCCGATGCAGGTCGGCGACTTCGGGTCGATGTGCCTCGCGCAGGACCCGACGGGGGCCGTGTTCGGCGTCTGGCAGGCGGGGCGGCACGAGGGCTTCGAGCTGGAGGGGGAGACCGGTTCCTACATCTGGGCCGAGGTATTCACCCGTGAGCCGGCGAAGGCCGATCCCTTCTACACCTCGGTCTTCGGCTTCCGCTCGAAGAAGATGCAGGATGAGGACATGGACTACCGGGTCTTCGACCTCGGCGGGGACCCGCTGCTGGGCCGGATGGAGATGACGGCGGAGGACTTCCCGCCGGAGGTCCCCTCGTACATCCAGGTGTACTTCGCCGTCGACAACTGCGACAAGGCGGTCGAGGCGGCCGAGCGTCTCAACGGGCGGAAGGTGTTCGGGCCGATGGACAGTCCGTTCGGTCGCTTCGCGGCGATCCTGGACCCGCAGGGGGCCGCGTTCGCCGTGATCGACGTCCGGACCACCGTCGGTGAGATGCCCGAGATGGTCTGAGCGGGTCACGACGGGCCTGACGGGCGGGGCCGCCCCCGGACACCGGTCCGGGGGCGGCCTCCTGCCGTCACGCGGTGTCGCGGACCGCGACGATGCCGTTGAAGACACCGACGTACGCGGTGCCGTCGGGGCCGAGGGTGATCGGCGCCCAGTTGTTGTCGTAGGCGAGGCCCGTGCCGGTGAAGCGACTGAAGACGCGGTCCCCGGTGCGGAAGTCCACGGCCGTGAGGTACCAGGCGTCGATGCCCCAGGAGTTCGGGCGCTTCTCGTAGAAGTAGAGCAGTCCGTTGGCCGTCGAGAGCTTGGGGACGGTCGACGGGGAGCGGACGTCGCTCTCCCAGACGGTGTCGCAGCCGCTGCCGTCGGCGCGGACGTCGATGCGGGTGGCGCCGCCGACGACGCTCTTGCCGAGGAGGAGCGTACTGGGGTTCTCGTAGCCGAAGTTGTTCTCGACGACCAGGCTGTTGCCCCAGCTGATCAGGGAGTTGTCGGTGGTGGAGGCGCCCGAGCCGAACACCGGGACCTTGCAGACGAGGCGCTCGCCGGCGGGGACGTCGGCGCCCCTCCGGTAGACGAGGACGTTCATCCGGTCGTCGGCGTTGTCGGTGATGGCGACGTAGTCGTCGTGCGTGCCGAAGAGGTCGGGGGTGGTGCCCGAACCCTGGTTGACGGAGCCGGGCTTGGTGCCGGTGCCCCGGTCGTACGCCTCGCGCCAGCGCACCCGCGGCACGCCGTCCGCGTCGGCGCGGAAGCTGTACAGGGCGTGGTCGGTGACGAGGGAGACGCCGTCCTCGGCGACGGAGAAGGAGTTCTGGATCTCCTCGCCCTCCAGGCGGACGACGCGCAGCGCGCCGGTCGCCGGGTCGACGGTGCCGACCCGGCCGAGTCGGGTGACCCACCAGATGCGGCCGTCCCAGTCCGGCATGACGGAGGTCACCGGGTCGCACACGCCGCTGGGGAAGAGGTTCGTCCAGCCGACGCAGTCGTGCGGGACGAGCGGGGTCAGGTCCCAGTCGTTCTCGACGACGAACTCCCAGGCTCCGTCCGACTTCTGGCGGTGGGCGATGCGCTGGATGTGCTGGCGGGAGTCGGCGAGGACCACGCGGTCGCGGTCGTCGAGGTAGAAGTAGGCGCCGCCGGAGGTGTCCTTGAAGATCTTCTCGAAGTCGAGGCGGGTGATGGCCTCGACGGTGGAGGAGCGCTGCGGCAGCTTGTACTCGGCGAGGGTGTCGAGGGTGCGCGGGTCGAGCAGCTTCAGGAGGAAGCCGCTGAAGGTGCCGCACACGGTGACGAGGCGGCCGCCGGAGTCGAAGGTGACCGTGGCGCACTCGCCGCCGACGGGGGCGATCTTCTCGCTGTCCACCCGGGGTGCGCGGCCGAGCGGGCCGGGGTAGGGGTGGGCGCCGCTGCCCGCCCCGTCGGCGTGCATGCCGCTGCGGCCGTTGGGTGCGAGGTACGGGTGCTGGGCGGGGCTCCTGCCGGGCACGGGCCGCGCGGCGGCCGGGGCGCCCTCGTAGTGCTCCACGAGGCGGTGGCCGAGGCCGAGGGGGATCTCCTGGGCCTGGGCGGCGGGTACGGAGCCCGCCAGGAGGGCGGCGGCGAGCGCGATCAGGGTGAGCGCGCGGGCTCGTCTTCGGGGCGGGTGCGTGGCCAATGCGGCTCCTCGGGTTGCTGGCATCTGTCGCGCCGGCGGCCGACGCTAGGCCCGAGTGCGTGAGATGTACATGCAACTGGCTTGTGTTTCACGGGCAGTTCACGCTGCGGAAACGATCACGGGTTGAGGCTGGAGACCACGTTGGCGGTGGCGGCGACCCCGTTGTGGATGGTCGGCGCCATGCTGGTCCCGGCGAGGAAGAAGCCCAGCAGGGCGCAGACGAGCGCGTGGGTGACCTTGAGTCCGCCGTTGCGCAGGAAGATCACGGCCAGCACCAGCAGCAGCACCACGACAGAAATGGAAACGGCCATCGCGTTCACGTCCCTCCGTCGCCGCACCGGAATTGCGGCGTTCGGCGGACAGTGTGACGGAATGCGCGGTCCGTCCGGGCGAGCGGCGGGGCGGCCATACGGGTGAGATTCGGCCGGAGGGTCAGCCCGCGGCGGGCCCGGCGCCGTCCGGCCGTCCGCCCTTCTCGGCGGGCAGGCAGTCCCGCCACTCCACGGTCCGGTCGCACCAGCGGTGCAGCAGGACCCGGTCGTGGCCGACCGCGAGCAGACCCGCACCGGTCTCCTCCCGGTAGGCCTCGACGGCGCCGACCAGGGCGGCCGTGGTGGAGGCGTCCAGCATGGCGGTCATCTCGTCGCAGATCAGCCAGCGGGGTCGCAGGGCCAGCGCCCGTCCCAGGCAGGCGCGTTGGAGCTGGCCGTCGCTGACCTCGTGCGGACGGCGGCCGAGCAGGTCCGGGGTGAGGCCGACGGCGGGGGCGAGTTCGGCGAGGCGGGCCGCCGCCTCGGCGCGCCGGCCGGTGGCCCGGAGCGGCTCGACGAGGAGGTCTGCGAGGGTGAGGCGGGGGTCGGCGGCGGTCCGGGGCTGCTGGAACACGACGCCGACGGCGGTGCGCTGGGCGCGCGGCGCCCGGTGGCGCCAGCCGGTGACCTCGGTGCCGTCGAGGACGAACCGGCCCTCGTCGGGGCGGTGGAGGAGCGCCGCGACCCGGGCGAGCGTGGACTTGCCGCAGCCGCTGGGGCCGAGGAGTCCCACGGACTCGCCGGGTGCGACGGTGAGGGAGGCTCCCCGGAAGACGGGGGCGCGGCGGTCGTATCCGGCGGTGACGGCGTCGAGTTCAAGCACGGGGGCGCTCCGGGTGGTGACAGGCCAGGTCGGCCGAGAACTCCGGTCGGGCGGAGCAGCGTGCGGTGGCGGAGGGGCAGCGCGGGGCGAAGGCGCAGCCCTCCGGCAGCGCCGAGAGCTCCGGCGGCATCCCGGGGATCGGGGTGAACGCCCGGTCGGGCAGCGCGTCGAGGAGTCCGCGGGCGTAGGGGTGGCGGGGGCCGTCGGGTCCGAAGAAGCGCCGGGCGGGGGCGACCTCCACGATGCGGCCGGCGTACATGACGGCGACCCGGTCGGCGATCCGGGCGGCGGCGGTCAGGTCGTGGGTGATGAGGAGGAGGGCCCGGCCGTCGTCGGCGTGGCGGCGCAGCTCGTCCACCGTGCGGTCGACGAGGTCGCGGTCGAGGCCCGTGGTCGGCTCGTCGGCGAGCAGCAGCCGTGCGTCGCCGACGAGGGCGAGGGCGGTGGCGGCGCGCTGGGCGAGTCCGCCGGAGAGCTCGTGCGGATGGCGGTCGAGGTGGCCGGCCGGGAAGGCGGCCCGCTCCGCGGCGGCCTCGGCGGCCTGACGGCGCGCCCGGCGGGGGGCGCCGGTCAGGGCGCGGACGGTCTCCTCCAGCTGGGCGCGCACGGTGCGGACGGGAGTGAGGTGGGCGGCGGGGCTCTGCGGTACGAGCCCGACCCGGCGGCCCCGTACGGTGCGGGCGAGGGTCTTCTCGCCGGCCGCGAGCAGGTCGGTGGCCCCGGCGTCCCCGGAGGCCGCGAGCAGGGCCGTACCGGACGTCTCCGCGTTGGCGGGGAGCAGTCCGAGGAGGGCGGAGGCCAGCACGGACTTGCCGCACCCGCTCTCGCCGACCAGGGCGAGGCACTCCCCCGCGCCCAGGTCGAAGCCGGCGCCGTCGACGGCTTCGACGGTACGGCCGCCGCGCAGCCGGAAGCGGACGCTCAGGTCGCGGACGCTGAGGACCGCGTCCTCGGCACGCTCGGCGGTGACGGCCTGGAGGGCGCGGAGCACGTTCTCTGCGGTCACAGCATGAGCTCCGATCGGCGGCGCGGGTTGAGGCGGTCGCGCCAGACGCCGGCGAGGCCGGCGATGGCGAGCGTCGGGACGATGAGCAGCAGACCGGGGAAGAGCGTCGGCCAGCCGTGGCCGGCGAGGAGCGAGGAGCGGGCGTTCTGGACGAGGTTGCCCAGGCTCGCCTGGTGGCTGGGGAGTCCGAGGCCGAGGAAGGAGAGCGCGGACTCGTGCCACATGGCGTGCGGGACCATGAGGACGGCGGCGAGTCCCGCCTGCGGCAGGACGGCGGGCAGCAGGTGCCGGACCGTGACGCGCCACCGGCCCGCTCCGCCGGAGATCGCCGCCTCGACGAAGGGCCGGGTGCGCAGCGAGAGGACCTCGGAACGCACGATGCGGGCGGTGGAGAGCCAGTGGGTCACGGCCACGGAGGCGATCACGGGCCAGACGCCGGGCCGGAAGAGGGCGACCACGAAGATGCCGAGCAGCAGGTGCGGCACGGAGGAGAAGGCGTCGACGACGCGCATCAGGGTGCGGTCGGCCCAGCCGCCGAGGGCGCCGGCGGCCGCGCCGACGGCGGTGCCGACGACGGTGGCCACGAGCGCGGCGACCAGTCCGACGAGCAGCGAGATCCGCAGGCCGTAGACGCACCGCAGGAGCAGGTCGCGGCCGAGGTCGTCGGTGCCGAAGGGGTGGTCCCAGGACGGTGGGAGGAGCTTGCGCGAGAGGTCCACGGCCTGTTCGTCGAGCTGGACGAGCGGCGGGACGACCAGGACGGCGAGGAGGACCGCGCCGACGACGAGGGCGGAGCTCCAGAGCCGCAGGCGGTGGGTGCGCGGGTCAGCCATCGAAGCCCACCCTCGGGTCGGCGAGTCCGTACAGGAGGTCGGAGAGCAGGTTGCCCAGGAGGACGGCGGCGGTGGCGAGGACCGTGAGCGCCGCGAGCAGCGGGAAGTCCACCGAGGTCGCGGCCTGGACGGTGGCGGCGGCGATGCCGGGCCAGCTGAACACGGTCTCGACGAGCAGGGCTCCGGTGATCAGCTCGGGAACGCGGGAGCCGACGAGGGTGAGCATGGGCAGCATGCCGGAGCGCAGGGCGTGGCCGGTGAGCACGGTGCGCTCGCTCAGGCCGCGGGCGCGGGCGCCGCGCACCGGGTCCTCGTCCAGGGCGTCTCCGACGCCCTGGCGGACGTACAGGAAGAACCAGGGCAGCTGTGAGACGCCGAGGACGAGGGCGGGCAGGACGAGGTGGCGGGCGACCTGGTCGGCGGTGACGGTGTCGCTGGCGGTGTCGGTGAGTCCGCCGGCGGGCAGGGCGCCGAGCTGCAGGGCGAAGAACCAGATGGCGAGGAGGCCGAGCCAGAAGGCCGGCGCGGCTTCCAGGGTGTACGCGACGGAGCTGACGGCCCGGTCGATCGGGCCGCCGCGGCGGCGCCCGGCGAGGACGCCGAGAAGGGTGCCGAGGGCGATGGCCACGAGGAAGGCGGTGACGGCGAGGAGGACGGACCAGCCGAGGCGTTCCCCGACGACCTCGGCCACGGGGCGGCGCATGACGGCGGAGTCGCCGAGGTCGCCGGTGAGGGCCGAGGTGAGCCACTCCCACCAGCGGGTGAGCAGGGGCCGGTCGACGCCGAGGTTGGCGCGGAGCTGGTCGAGGTTCTCCTGGGAGGCGGTGAGTCCGGCGGTGCCGGCGTAGGCCTTGACCGGGTCGAACGGGGAGGCCTCCGCGACGGCGAACACCGCGAAGGTGACGGCGAGGAGGACGGGGACGGCGGCGAGGGCGCGCCGTCCCGTCATCCGGGCCATGGCCCCCCAGGGGAGGCGGCGGCTCACTTCTTCGCGTCCCCGGCGGTCTTGGGCTTCCAGTTCTCGACGTTCCACCAGGGGCCGGAGGCGAGGCCGTGGTCGTGCGGCTCGGTCTGGGTGCCGAGCCCGTCCCAGGCGTCGGCGACGACGTAGAGGTGGTCGATGTGGGTGAGGAAGGTGTAGCCGGGGTTCTTCACGAGTTCGCGCTGGACGGTGTCGTACGCGGCGCGGCGTTCGGCGAGGACGTTCGTGCGGCGGCCCGCGTCGAGGGCGCGGTCGACGGTCTCGTTGTCGTACCAGGCCATGTTGTTGAAGCCGTCGCCGCCGAGGCTGGACTTGAGGAGCAGGTACTGGTCGAAGTCGGGATCGCCGGGTGCGCCGCCGCCGGCGAGGACGGCGTCGGTCTTCATCCGGGGTTCGATGACCTCCCAGGTGCCGGCCTGGGCGGTGACGGCGATGCCGGCCTTCTTGGCGTCGGAGGCGTAGGCGAGGGCGTGGTCCTGGCGGAGCTTGTCTCCGGAGAGGTACCAGAGCGGGAAGGCGGCGCGGACGCCGTTCTTGACGCGGATGCCGTCGGGGCCGGGCTTCCAGCCGGCCTCGTCGAGGATCTTCTGCGCCCCGGCGAGGTCGTGGCGGCGCTCGGTGCCCTTCGCGAACCAGGGGCTGCCGGTGGGGACGGGCCCGTAGGCGGGCTTCCCGGCTCCTTCGAGGATCTTGTCGACCATGGCCTGCCGGTCGACGGCGAGGTCGAGGGCGCGGCGCACGGCGGTGTCGCCGGTGACGGGGTGGTGGGTGGGGAGGGTGACGGTGCGGTAGTCGTAGGTCGTCGCCGTCCAGGTCTTCTTCGCCCGGTCGCCCTTGAAGCCGGCGGCGAGGTTGGGCGGGAGGATGGCGCCGTCGAGGTCGCCGGCGCGGAGGCGGGTGGCGCGGACGTCGTCGTCCTTGATGATCGCCATGGTGAACCTCTTCACCGCGGGCGCGCCGTTCCAGTAGGTCGGGTTGGCCTTGAAGCTGAGCTTCTCGCCCTTGGACCAGCCGGTGAGCACGTACGGGCCGGTGCCTATGGGCTTGCTGGTGAAGGCGCCGGTGTTGACGTCCTGCTTCGCCGCGACGTGCTCGGGGGCGATGGCGTGGACGGTGCGCTCGGCGAAGGGCGCGTAGGGGTACTTGAGGCGGAAGACGACGGTGTCGTCGCCGACGGCCTCGACGCTCTTGAGGGCGTCGAGTTCGGTGCGCGAGGGGTTGTTCGTCCTGGGGTCGAGGATCGTCCGGTAGGTGAAGACCACGTCCTCGGCGGTGAAGGGGACGCCGTCGCTGAAGGTGACCCCGTCGCGGAGGGTGTAGGTGTAGGTGAGCCCGCCGTCGGTGACGCGGGGCAGCGCGGTGGCGAGTGCCGGGCGCAGCTTCATGTCGGCGTCGAAGGCGAGGAGACCGTCGAAGATCTTGGAGTTGCCGTCCTTGCCGTAGCCGAGGAGCGGGCTGAGGGTCTCGGGCTCGTAGGCGATGCCGACGACCGCGGAGTCCTTGGGTCCGCCGGAGGCCCCGGCGGTGGCGCCGGGGTTCGTGCAGGCCGCCGCGGTGAGGGCCACGGCCCCCGCGAGCGTCGCGGCGGCCGTGCCGCGGAGGAATCGGGCGGTCATCCTGTCCACACCCCTTTGGGAGATCAACTGTTTTTGCGAACAGATTGCAATTAAACAGTATGTAAAGGGGTGCGAACGCCTCGGCCCCTTACCGGGCGGGGGCCGAGGACGGGATCGGGCCGGCGGCGGGCGGGGCCGAGGCGGGAACGATCCGGCGCTAGACGGGCGGCGCCAGGTCGGCCAGGGCGGCGACGGTGTCCTGGTGGCGGCCGGTGGTGCCGAGCGCGATCTGGTCCGCCTTGGCCCGCTTGAGCGCCAGATGGGCCGGGTGCTCCCAGGTCATCCCGATCCCGCCGTGCAGCTGTACGCACTCCTCGGCCGCCCGGACGGCGACCCGCGAGCAGTACGCCTGGGCGACGGCGACGAGCAGCGGGGCGTCCGCGCTGCTCGTGGCGAGGGCGTCGGCGGCGGCGCGGGCCGCCGCCCTGGCGCCGACGAGGTCCAGCCACAGCTGGGCCATGCGGTGCTTGAGGGCCTGGAAGGAGCCGACCGGCCGGTTGAACTGGTGGCGCTCGCGCGTGTACCGGACGGTCTCCTCCAGGCACCACTCGGCGAGCCCGAGCTGTTCCGAGGCGAGCAGTCCCGCCCCGGCGAGCAGCCCGCGGCCGACCGCCGCGCGGGCCGCGTCGGGGCCGGCCAGCAGGGTGCCGGCCCCCGCCGGAGCGGTGACGGCGGCCAGGGGGCGGGTGAGGTCGAGCGGGGTCTGCGGCTCGACGGTCGCCTCGCCTGCGGGGACCGCGGACAGCCCGTCGGGCGACAGGACCAGGAACACGTCGGCGGCGGTGGCGTCGGCGACCGCCGGGACCCGGCCGCCGGACGGGAGGTCCGCCCCGGGCGCCGTCGGCAGCGGTACGGCGAGGACCGCGACCGTCCGGCCCGCCGCCAGCTCGGCGAGCAGTCCGGCCGCCGCGTCGCTCTCCGCCTCCAGGGCGAGCAGGGTCTCGGTGGCCACCACCGCGCTCGTGAGGTACGGCAGCGGGGTCACCGCGCGGCCCAGTTCCTCCAGCACGACGGCCGCCTCGCGGTGGCTCGCACCCTGGCCGCCGAGCTTCTCCGGGACGAGCAGCCCGGCGACGCCGATGTCGGCGGCGAGGGACTTCCACAGGCCCGGGAGGTAGGGGCTGTCCGTCTCGATCCGGCCGAGCAGGGCCTGGTGCCCGGCCCGGTCCGCGAGCAGGGCGCGGACGGCGGCCCGCAGGTCGTCCTCGGTGTCGGAGTAGAGCAGGTCGAGCGGCTGTTGCGTCGCTTCGGGCGATTCCGTCATCGGGCGAGGTCCTTCCAGGCGACGTCCTTGTCGTTGCGGGGCTCGGGCGGCAGGCCGAGGACCCGCTCGGCGACGATGTTGAGCAGCACCTCGCTGGTGCCGCCCTCGATCGAGTTGCCCTTGGAGCGCAGGTAGCGGTAGCCGGCGTCACGGCCGGTGAAGTCCACGAGCTCGGGGCGGCGCATCTCCCACTCGCCGTACAGCAGGCCCTCGTCGCCGAGGAGTTCGACCTCAAGCCCGCTGATGGCCTGGTTGAGGCGGGCGAAGGCCAGCTTCATGGCGCTGCCCTCGGGGCCGGGCCGGCCCGCGACGAGCTGCTGGCGGAGGCGCTCCCCGGCGAGCCGGGCGACCTCGGCCTCGACCCAGTGGTCGAGCAGGCGCCGGTGCAGCTCGTGGGTGCGCAGTGCGGGGCGCTCGCGCCAGGTCGCGGCGACCTTCCCGATCATGCCGCCCTCGCGGGGGATGCGGGCGCCGCCGATGGAGACCCGCTCGTTCATGAGGGTGGTCTGGGCGACCCGCCAGCCGTCGCCGACCTCGCCGAGGCGGTGGGCGTCGGGGATGCGGACGCCGGTGAGGAAGACCTCGTTGAACTCGGCCTCGCCGGTGATCTGGCGCAGCGGCCGGACCTCGACGCCGGGGTCGGTCATGTCGCAGACGAAGTAGGTGATGCCCCGGTGCTTGGGCGCGTCCGGGTCGGTGCGGGCGATGAGGATGGCCCAGCGGGCCGTGTGGGCGCTGGACGTCCACACCTTCTGCCCGTCCACCACCCAGTCCTCGCCGTCCCGGACGGCCCGGGTGGCGAGGGCGGCGAGGTCGGATCCGGCGCCGGGCTCGCTGAACAGCTGGCACCAGACCTCCTCTCCGACCCAGAGCGGGCGGAGGAAGCGGCGCCTGACCTCGTCGGTGCCGTGGGCGAGAACGGTGGGGGCCGCCATGCCGAGGCCGATGCCGATCTTGCGCGGGTCGTTGTCGGGGGCACCGGCGGCCGCGAGTTCGGCGTCGACGACGGCTTGGAGCGCGCGCGGCGCGTCGAGGCCGCCGAGGCCGACGGGGTAGTGGACCCAGGCGAGGCCGGCGTCGAAGCGGGCCCGCAGGAAGTCGGTGCGGTCGGTGGTGGCGGGCGGGTGCTCGGCCAGCAGCCTCCGGGTGCGGGAGCGGAGTTCCTCGGCGTCGGTCATGCGCGGGCTCCTTCCGGGAGGACGACCAGGCGGCCGGTGGTGGTGCCGTCGGCGACCCGCTGCACGGCGTCCGCCGCGCCGTCGAACGGCACGCGCTCGCCGATGAGGGGCTTGACGAGACCCTTGGCCGCGTAGGCGGTGAGGGTCTCGTGGCAGCGGCCGATCGAGGCGGGGTCCTTCGCCGCGTAGAGGCCCCAGTGGAGGCCGAGGACCGAGTAGTTCTTCACCAGGGCGTGGTTGAGGGCGGGTGCCGGGATCGTGCCGCTGGCGAAGCCGACGATCACGATGCGCCCCTCGAAGGCGACGCACTTGGCGGACTGCTGGTAGGCGTCGCCGCCCACCGGGTCGTAGACCACGTCGGCGCCGCGGCCGCCGGTCGCGGCCTTGACCGCGGCGACGACGTCCTCGGAGTGCCGGTCGACGACCACGTCGCACCCCAGGGCGCGGGCGGCGGCGGCCTTCGCGGGTCCGCCGACGACCCCGATGACGGTGGCGCCCGCGGCCTTTCCGAGCTGCACGGCGGCGCTGCCGACGCCGCCGGCCGCCGCGTGGACCAGCAGGGTCTCGCCCTCCTGGAGGGCGGCGCGGCGGTGCAGGCCGAACCAGCCGGTCTGGTAGCCGATGTGGAGCGCGGCGGCCTCGGCGTCGTCGAGCGAGTCGGGGGCGGGCAGCAGCCCGCGCGCGTCGGCCAGGACGTACTCGGCGAAGCCGCCGTGCGGGAGGGCGGCGGTGGTGACGACCCGCCGGCCGTCCTCGGTCTCCGCGCAGACCTCCACGCCGGGGGTGAAGGGCAGCGGGGGGCGGATCTGGTAGTGGCCGCGGCAGAGCAGCGCGTCGGGGAAGTTGACGTTCGCGGCGCGGACCCGGAGGAGGACCTGGCCGTCGCCGGGCGTGGGCGGGGGCACCTCCTCGCGGCGCATCACCGCGCGCGGTTCCCCGTTCTCGTACACACGCCATGCCTGCATCCGGAAGCCTCCTCCGTACCGAGCGGTCGGTTGCATACTAAGCGGTCGCTTGATCCGAGGGGAACCGCTCAACCGGACTTCTTCGGCCGGGCCCGGACGTGCATCCGCTCCCCCTGCGGCCCGTACAGGCTCAGGAACTCCACCGGCCCGTCGGGCGTGGGGCCGAACCAGTGCGGGACGCGCGTGTCGAACTCCGCGGCCTCGCCGGGGCCCAGCACCACGTCGTGCTCCCCGAGGACCAGCCGCAGCCTCCCGGAGAGCACGTACAGCCACTCGTAGCCCTCGTGGACGCGCGGCTCCGGCTCCTCCTGCTGCGGCTTCTCCTGGATGACCTTGTACGCCTGGAGGCCGCCCGGCTGGCGGGTGAGCGGGTACATCGTGCGGCCGTGCCGCACGATGGGCCGGGCCCTGATCCGGGGGTCGCCCGTCGCGGGGGCGCCGACCAGCTCGTCGAGGGCGACCTGGTGGGCGCGGGCGAGCGGCAGGAGCAGTTCGAGACTGGGCCTCCGCTGCCCCGACTCCAGGCGGGAGAGGGTGCTCACGGAGATCCCGGTGTCCGCGGACAGTTCGGCCAGGGTCACCCCGCGGTCGCGGCGGAGCCTGCGGAGCCGGGGGCCGACCTCGTGGAGCACGGCGTCGATGCGATCGTCTTCGGTCATACGTCCAAGTTTTGCAGAAACGGCAAGCCACCTTGCTCCTGCCGCGATGCCGGGTGACGCTCGGCCCATGAACGCACACCTGGAGAACACGTACGAGGCCGTGGTGGTCGGCGGCGGCGCGGCGGGGCTGAGCGCCGCCCTGGTCCTGGGCCGGGCACGGCGCCGGACCCTGGTGGTCGACGCCGGAGCACCGCGCAACGCGCCCAGCGCGCACATGCAGGGCGTCCTGTCCCGGGACGGCATGAGCCCGGCCGACTACCTGGCGGCCGGCCGGGCCGAGATCGCCGGGTACGGGGTGGGGCTGCGGACCGGCGAGGTGACGGGCGCGGCGCCGGACGGGGACGGCGGGTTCGTCCTCACCCTGGCGGACGGGGAGACGGTCGGCGCCCGGCGGCTCGTCGTCACCACCGGCCTCGTCGACGAGCTCCCCGTGATCGACGGACTCGCCGGGCGGTGGGGCCGGGACGTCCTGCACTGCCCCTACTGCCACGGCTGGGAGGTCCGCGACGAGGCCTTCGGGGTGATCGCGCATCCGACGATGCCCGCGCACCAGGCCCTGATGGTGGCCCACTGGTCGAAGGACGTGACCCTGTTCCTGCACACCTCGGCCGAGCCCTCGGAGCACGAGGCGGCCCTGCTGGACGCCGCGGGCGTCCGGATCGAGCGGGGCGAGGTCGTGGGCCTCGCGGTGGAGGACGACCGGCTGACCGGGGTGCGGCTCGCCGGCGGGCGGACCGTGGCCCGCTCGGTGGTCTTCGCGGCGGCCTCGCGCCTGGCACCCCGGGACGGCGTGCTGCGGCAGCTCGGCGCGGAGCTGCGCGAGACGCCCTTCGGGGAGTTCGTGGCGGTGGACGAGGTGGGACGGACCAGCGTGCCGGGCGTCTGGGCCGCCGGGAACGTCACGGGGCCTCAGGAGCAGGTGGTCAACGCGGTGAGCCGGGGCTACCGCGCCGCGGCCGCGCTCAACAGCGAACTGGTCTTCGGCGACCTGGAGGAGAAGGCGGCCGGTCGGCCGGTCGGATGAACCGTCGCCGCTGGGGCTGCGCCGCCGGGGCCGACGGACGAGGATCGATCGCGGTGACCGGATGCGCCGGGCGGCCGACGGCGACCGGCGCACGGACGACGACACACCCACGGCTCACGGCCCGCGGCTCACGGACGACGGCACACGGAAGGAACGGGACACCTCCCATGCTCGGTACGCAGTTCACCAAGGGCTCACCCTGCTGGATCGACCTCGGCAGCCCCGACACGGAGGCGGCCGCCGCCTTCTACGCCGCGGTCTTCGGCTGGGAGTTCCGCTCGGCCGGCCCGGGAGCCGGCGACTACGGCTTCTTCCAGCAGGACGGCAGGACGGTCGCCGCGCTCGGACCGCTCACGGAGCAGGGCGCGTCCAGCGCCTGGACCGTGTACTTCCAGACCCCGGACGCGGACGCGACGGCGCGGGACGCCGAGTCGGCCGGCGGCGCCGTGCGCCTCGCGCCGATGGACATCATGGAGGCGGGCCGGGCGGGCGCCCTCACCGACCCCGGCGGCGCCCGGTTCGCCCTCTGGCAGCCCGGGACGACCAAGGGCCTCGACCGCACCTCGTCGACGAACACCCTCGTCTGGGTGGAGCTGCACACCGAGGACCCCGAGGGCGTCCTCGCCTTCTACCGGACGCTGTTCGGCTGGCGGTCGGCGGAGATGGACGCGCCCGGCATGCGGTACCGCGTCCTCTCCACGGCGGAGGGCGACCAGCAGGACGCCACCTTCGGCGGCGCGGCCGAACTCCAGGACACCCGGCGCGGCCCGCGCTGGGTGGTGTACTTCGACGTCGAGGACGCGGACGCGACCGTCGCGTCGGCCCGGGCCCACGGCGGTTCGGTCGTGATGCCCGCGGCCGACATCCCGGACGTCGGCCGCGTCGCCTGGCTCGCCGACCCCTTCGGCGCGCCGTTCGCGGTGCTGAAGCCGGCCCCGATGGGCTGACCGGGCGGCACGCCCGTCCGGTGGCCGGATCCGGTGGCCGGGGCCCGCGCCCCGGTGCGGTCGGCGCCCGCTCAGACGGCCACCCCCGGCGCCCCCAGCGCCTCTCGGCGTCCCTCAGCGCCCGAAGAGTTCGAAGGCGACCGCGGGACGGCCGCCGAAGCGGTCGGACGCGCGGCTCGTCGCGCCGGTGAGGAAGGACCGGACGTACTCCTCCGGGTCCTGGTCCGTCAGGCCCTCGATGTACGCGCGGTGGCAGAGCAGCGAACGGACCGCGCGGTCCAGGCCCGGGCCCGCGTCGACCGCGTGGGTCGGGGTGCCGGACGCCGCGACCGCCACCCAGCGCACCCCGTTCCAGGGCTCCAGTCCCTGGTCGATGAGCTCGGGGAAGATCCAGCGGTTCCCCGCGTCCCCCGCCGCGTCGAGCGTCGCCCGGCCCACGGCCACGTGGTCGGGGGTGTTCCAGGGGGCCCCGGGGCCGCCGCCCCAGGTGTCGCGGTGGTTCAGCGTGACGACGAGTTCCGGGCGGTGCCGGCGGATCGCCGCCGCGATGTCGCGGCGCAGCCCGAGCCCGTACTCCACGACCCCGTCCCGGTGGTCGAGGAACTCCACCGTCCCGACGCCGACGACCGCGGCGCTGTCCCGCTGCTCCTGCTCGCGCAGCGGCCCGCAGGCGTCCGGGCCGATCGAGTCGATGCCCGCCTCGCCGCGGGTCGCGAGGACGTAGACCACCTCCTTGCCGGCGTCCGTCCAGGCGGCGACGGCCGCCGCGCAGCCGTACTCCAGGTCGTCGGGATGGGCCACCACGGCGAGGGCGCGCTGCCAGTCGCCGGGCATCTCCGCGAGGTCCGTGACATCGGTTCCGGTCATGAGCGCAGGATACGGGCCGCCTCCGACGCGGTCGGGCGGAACGCTCCGGAAAGGATCACCGAGCGCGAGACGTTCCGCGGCCGGTCGGGGTTGAGCCCGCGGCGGACCGCGAGCGCGACCGCGAGCCGCTGGGCCCGGACGAGCGCGGCGACCGGGTCGATGGCGTCGGCGGCGAACAGGGCCCCCGTGGACTCCACTTCGTCCTTGAGCCCCGAGGGGGCCGGACCCAGGCACCACACGAGGCTGGAGCGGTCGCTGACGCTGATCGGGCCGTGGCGGTACTCCATCGCCGCGTACGACTCCGTCCAGACCCGGGCCACCTCGCGCAGCTTGAGGGCCGCCTCGTCGGCGAGTCCCACGGTCCAGCCGCTGCCCAGGAAGGTGAACTGGCCGCGCCTCTCCCACGCCGCGGGCAGCCGCTCGTAGAGGACGAGTTCGGCGTCGGCGACGGCCGGGGCGAGGTCCACCCCGAGCCCGGCGCGCAGGAGTTGGAGGGCCGTGGTGGCGAACCGGGTCTGGACGACGGACCGTTCGTCGGCGAAGCCGAGGTCGACGACCCGGCCGGCGAGCCGTCCGGCGGGGCTGCCGGGCACGCCGGTGAGGACGAGGGAGGGGATGCGGCCCGCCGCTCCGGCCAGGAGCCGGACGACCTCCGTGGTGGTGCCGGAGCGGGTCAGGGCGACGATCCGGTCGTAGCCGCGTCCGAGCGGTGTGGCGTCGGAGGCGGGGAAGGCGTCCGTCTCGCCCTCGCCGAGGGACTCCCGCAGGGCCGCGTAGGCGCGGGCGATGAAGTAGGAGGTGCCGCAGCCGACCACCGCCACCCGCTCGCCGCGGGCCGGCAGCAGGCCGGCGTCGCGGTCGGCGATCTCGGCGGCGCGGCGCCAGCAGTCGGGCTGACCGGCGATCTCCGCGCTGACGTGGGTGCTCATGTCCGGGTCCTCTCCTCGGCGGGTCCCCTCGCGGGGCCCGGACCGAGTTCTACCGGCATCCGCCGGGAGCACTCCATGAACGGGGAGGCCCACTCCTTGGACTTTTCGCTCGTCGTGTACGGCCGCACTCCCCCGCGCCCCCTCCCGGGGGTTCCGCGCCCCGCGTGTCAGCGTTCGTCGCGGGCCAGGGCGAGCAGCCGGTCGAGGACCCGCGGTCCCCCGGCGCGGACCCCGTCGTGCTCGAACTCGTCGGTCACCCAGGTGCGCAGACCGCGGACGGCGCGCGCGGTGGCCAGCGAGTGGCCGGTGTCCACGTACATGTCGTCGTGGTAGACGGCCGCGGCGACCGGGACCCGGTTGGCGGCGAGGCGCTCGGGGTCGTACAGCGGGGCCCAGTCGGTGCGGGCGGCGAGGAGTTCCGCGGTCTCGCGGAGCGGACGCAGGGCCGGGTCGGTGGTGAAGTGCCAGGGGTGGACGGTCTCCCCGGTGAAGAGCGGCGGCCGTCCCTCGGCGAGCGCGGCCCGGGCGTCGAACTCGGGGTGCTCGGCGCGGATCCGCTCGGCCGCCCAGTCGGTGGGGCCCTGCCCCTGGGCGTAAATGGACTCGTGGAGCACGGCGTAGAGCGGGTGGCCGGCGTACGACAGCTGGGCCTGGACCTGCTCCAGGAAGGCGTCGGCGAGCGCGGGGCCGCGCGGGGTGGGGACGAAGGCGCCCTCCAGGAGGAGATGGAGCTGGTGGGTGCCCTCGCCGGAGCCCAGGAGGATGCCGAGGGACTGGAAGGCCTCGGGGGTGAGCAGGCCGCCGCCGGGCAGCTCGACCTCGTGGTCGAGGAGGTGGGCGAGGACGGCCCGGGCCCGCTCGGCGTCCTGGGGGTGGCGGGCGTAGTGGGCCTCGTTCTTGCGCCGGATGCGGGGGTAGGCCGCGCGGTAGACCTCGTCGGCCGTGGCGGAGAGGGCGGGCAGGCCGCCGGTGATCAGGACCCGCTCCAGGCCCTCGGGCGCGGCCGAGAGGTAGTGGGTGGCGCAGAACCCGCCGAAGCTCTGGCCCAGGACGGTCCACGGGGCGCCGCCGGTGAGCCGGCGGCGGATGAGTTCGCAGTCCGCGACGATCGAGTCGGCGCGGAAGTGGGCGAGGTAGTCGGCCTGCTCGGCGGGGGTGCCGCGGAGCGGCAGGGTCTGGCGGTTGGCCGGGGTGGAGCGGCCGGTGCCCCGCTGGTCGAGGAGGAGCACGCGGAACTCCCGGACGGCGCGGCCGAGCCAGGCCTGCGGTCCGATGAACCGGCGGGCGCCGAAGCCGGGTCCGCCCTCCAGGTAGACCAGCCAGGGGAGCCGCTCGCGGTCCGCGCCCGCGTTGCCTGCGGCGACGACCTCGCGGCCGAAGACCTCGATCCGCTCGCCGTCGGGGCGGCTGTGGTCGAGGGGGACGGGGAAGCGGTGGTCGGTGAGGACGAGTCCCGGCTGCCGGAAGGTGGTCACGCTGTCGCTGCTCCTGTTCGGTACGCCCCCGCCGGGACAGTGGATCACACGGCGGGGGCGGACCGGAGCAGGGGCGACAGGAGGCCGGGAAGTCGTCCGCCGTCCTGACGCGGTCGCGGATCCACACGCCGGCGGGCTTCAGGGAGCCGGCGCCGGCCCGGGGGCCGCCGGCGCCGCGGGTGCCGGTCTCCGGAGTGGTTCCGGGAGCCGAACCCGGTGACGAAGGCGGGCAGCCGGTCGGCGGCGCGGGAGGGGGTGTTCGGGTACGCGTCGCGGTGCGCGTACGCGGTCGCGGTCGGCGGGCTGACGGGGAGGCCCGCGGAGCTCACCGCGCGACGAGTCCCTTCGACACCAGGTAGTTCCGCGCCACGTCCTCCGGCAGCCGCCGCCAGCTGTCCACCTGCTCGTTGAGCAGGGTCAGATCGGCTGTGGTCAGGACCGTGTTCAGGCGGGAGAGCGCTCCGGTGACCCCCGGACCGCCGGCCCGGGCGCGGTTGACCACCGGGACGATGTGGTCGGCGTTCTGCAGGTTCCGGTCGTCCTCCAGCAGGACCAGACCGAACGCGTCGAGGGTGGCGTCGGTGCTCGTGGTGAGCACCAGCTGGTCCTGGCCGTTCTGGACGGCCTGCTTGGCCGGGGTGGTGCCCACGCCCTTGGGGTCGACGGCCGTGACGTCGATGCCGTAGACCTTCCGCAGCCCCGGCGCGCAGTACGGCCGCCGTACGCACTCGTCACCGGCCGCGAGCCGGATCGGGAGTCCGGTCGCGCCGAGGTCGCTCAGGGTCCTGAGGCGGTGCCGCGCGGCGAACTCGGCGGTGACGGCGAAGGCGTTCTGGTCCACGGCGCGGCCCGCGTCCAGGACGGTCAGGCCGCGGGGCGTGGCGAGCGTACGGAGGGCCTTCATGGTGGCGTCCGCGTCGGGTGAGCCGACGGGAGGCGCCTCGGGCCCGTGGGCCTTGGCGTTCAGCCAGTCGGCGAAGGTCGCCGCGTACTCCGCCACCACGTCGATCTGGCCGCGCTCCAGGGCCGGCTCGTACAGTTCGCGGTTGGTGACGGAGAGGATCTTCGTGCCGTATCCGGCCTCTTCGAGGAGCAGGGCGTACATCTGGGCCAGCAGGTCGCTCTCGGTGAACCCGGCCGATCCGACGGTCAGCCGGCGGCTGTCGCCCGGCCGCGCCGTGACCTCGCCCTGCGCCTCCAGGGACGGTCCCGCGGTGCAGCCGCCGAGGACGGCGCAGACCGTCAGGAGGAGGCCCGGGGCGAACCGGCGCGGGCAGGGACGTCCGCTCACGCGCTCCTCCCCCGCAGCCCCGGGGCCAGCCGCTGGGCGGCCTCGAAGACCCCCTCCACGAGCAGCGCGAGGACGGCGACGAGGAAGGCCCCGGCGACGACCTGCGGGGTGGAGGCGAGGTTGAACCCGGCCGTGATGATTCTGCCAAGCCCCCCGCCGCCCGCGAGAGCGGCCACGGTGGCCGTGGCCACGAGCTGTACGGCGGCGATCCGCACCCCGGTCAGGATCAGCGGCATCGCGAGGGGCACCTCCACCAGGGTCAGGGTCTGGCGGCCCGTCATGCCCATGCCCCGGGCGGCGCGGACGACGTCGGGGTCGACGCCCCGCATCCCGACGTACGCGTTGGTCAGCAGCGGCGGCACGGCGAAGAGGACGAGGGCGATGATCGTCGGCCACTGGCCGTATGTCCCGATCGGGCTGAGCAGCAGCAGGACGAGGACCGCGAAGGTGGGGACGGCCCGGCCGACGTTGGAGAGGTTCACGGCGAGGGCCCCGCCCTTGCCGAGGTGCCCGAGGAGGAGGGCGACGGGCAGGGCGATCACACAGCTGATGACGAGGCAGACGACGGTGAGGAAGAGATGCTCGGCGAGCCGGTGCCAGACGCCGTTCTCGCCGGACCAGTGCCCGGACGTCGTGAGCCAGGACCAGGAGTCCGCCAGGGTGGTCATCGGGCCGTCCCGCGGTTCGGGGACGGGATGCGGCAGGCCCGCGGTGCTCCCGGTCCGGGGGCTCCGGCCGCCCGCGGGTTCCGGGGGCGTGGTCCGGCGGCCGTCCGCGGGGCCGGGGGGCGGCTCACACCGACCGTCCTCGGGTCCAGGGGGTGAGCAGGCGCTGGGCGGCGACGAGGAGCAGGTCGGCGGCGACGGCGATCACGACGCAGAGCACGGAGGCGGTGAGCACCTGGGCCTTGAAGTAGGTGTTCATCCCCGCGTAGACGAGGTTGCCGAGGCCTCCGTGGCCCACGATCGCGCCGATCGTCACGAGGGAGACGGCCGAGACCGTGGCGATGCGGAGCCCGGCCATGGCGGACGGCACCGCGAGCGGCAGTTCGACGGTGAGCAGCAGCCGGACCGGCCCGTAGCCGAGGCCGCGGGCGGCCTGCCGGGTCTCCTCGGGGACGGCGCGGAGTCCGGCCAGGATGTTCCGGACGAGGAGGGTGAGGGAGTACAGGACGAGGCCGGCCACGACCAGGGACGCCGACAGCCCGTACCAGGGCAGCAGCAGCGAGAACATGGCGAGCGCCGGGATCGTGTACAGGAGCGTGGTGACCCCGAGGACGGGGCCGGCCGCCCAGCGCCACCGGCGGGCGGCCACCGCGAGCGGGAGGGCGAGCGCGAGGGCGAGGGCGACCGAGACGGCGGTCAGCCGGAGGTGCTCGACGGCGGCGTCGGTGAGGATCTCGCTGCGGCTGGAGAGGTAGGCGCCGCAGATCCACTCGTTGCGGGCGAGGCAGTCGTCGGGCGGCGCGGTCACCCTCCCATTCGAGGCGGTACGGGGCCGGGGCGCACCCGGGCCGGGCCGTTCGGGGGCGGGGCGGTCCGCTCGGGGGCGGCCGGCTCAGGGGCGTGGAGCACGCGGGGGCGGGGTGCCGGACCGTCGGCCCGGCACCCGCCGTGGCTCAGCCGGGCTCCTGGAGCACCGACAGGACGTTGCCCGCGGGGTCCTTGAACCAGGCGATGGCCGGCCCGCCATCGGCCCGGACGACGCCCTTGGCGTCGGCCTCGAATCCGTCGTAGCGCTCCAGGGCCACTCCGCGCCCGGTCAGCTCGTCCACGGCGCGGTCGATGTCGTCGACCGCGAAGTTGAGGATCGTGAACGTGGCGGGGGCGTGGTCGTCCTTCGGGTAGACGAAGACCCGGACGCCGCCCGCCAGGGTGAGGAAGAGCATCCGCATGTCGCCCTCCCCCTCCTCGCCCACCCGCAGACCGAGGGTCTCGCCGTAGAAGCGGCGGGCGGCGTCCAGGTCGTCGACCGAGAAGCCGCTGAAGGCCGGGGTGTCGCCGAACATGATGTGCTCCTTTCCGGGGGCCCGGTCCGGGGCGCCCCTTCCAGGATCCGCCGAGTGTCCGCCGCCCGCCGCCCGGCCGGGAGCGGGGCGCTCAGGGCGCGATCGGCAGCTGCCGCTTGTGCTCGGTGAGCTCGTAGCGGCGCACGATCGTGGCGAACGCGGCCTCGGCGACCGGCTTCCCCTCCAGGAAGTCGTCGATGTCGTCGTACGTGACACCGAGGGCGTCCTCGTCGGGCTTGCCCGGGTCCAGGGTCTCCAGGTCGGCCGTGGGGGTCTTCCAGACCAGCTCGGACGGGGCGCCGAGCTCGGCCGCGACCGCGCGGACGCGGCGCTTGGTCAGTCCGGTGAGCGGCACGACGTCGGCGGCGCCGTCGCCGAACTTGGTGAAGAAGCCGGACACGGCCTCGGCGGCGTGGTCGGTGCCCACGACGAGCCCGTCGCGGGCCCCCGCGACGGCGTACTGGGCGATCATGCGCTGGCGGGCCTTGATGTTGCCCTGCACGAAGTCCTGGTGGTGGGCGTCGCGGAAGGCCACACCGCCGGCGAGGGCGGCGTCCAGGGCGGCGTCGCTCGCGGCCTTCACGTCCACCGTCAGGACCTCGTCGGCGCGGATGAAGCCGAGCGCGGTCTGCGCGTCCTTCTCGTCGGCCTGCACGCCGTACGGCAGGCGCATCGCGTAGAAGACGGCCTCGTGGCCGGCGGCGCGGGCCCGCTCGACGGCCAGCTGGCAGAGGCGTCCGGCGGTGGTGGAGTCGACGCCGCCGCTGATGCCGAGGACCAGGGAGCGCAGACCGGTGGAGGTGAGCCGCTCGGTCAGGAAGGCCACGCGGCGCTCGATCTCGGCCCGCGGGTCGAAGGTCTCGGCCACCTGGAGGTCCCGGGCGATCTGCTGCTGGCGGGCGGTGGACGCCGGGTCGGTCACGGGGGTCTCCTCGTCGGGTTCGGGACTGCCGACGTCGACTCTACGCACCGGGGCGGGGCCCCGTCGCCCGGCCCCCGCCGCCGTCCGGGACCGGCCGCCCCGGTCAGGGCCCGGCCGCGTCCGGGGCGCAGAGGACCTCGACCCGCTGGACGAGGTTGTTGGCGAAGCCGCCGCGGTTCCACGGGGCCGCGAGCGGCTGGACGTCGCCCGCGGCGTCGGTGGCCCGCACGGTCAGGTGGCGCAGCCCCGGCGTCGCCGTCCACACGGCGCGCCAGGCGGACCAGGCCCAGGGGTGCGCGGTGTCCCGGAGGACCTCCGCCGCGGTCCACGCCGCCCCGCCGTCCTCGCTCACCTCGACGCGGACGACCGGCCCGCGGCCCGACCAGGCGCGGCCGGTGAGGGTGACGGGGCCGGGCCGCACCACCCGGGCCCTGGACTGGAAGTCGGGGAAGCCGGGCGGCGCCATGAGGGCCCGGGGGGCCATGAGCGTGACGGGCTCTCCCGGCTCCTCGGGCGACTGCCGTACGCGGTAGGCGACGGCCTGCTGGAAGCCGGTGTAGGGGGTGTCCGTGAGCGTGATGTCGCGGAGCCACTTCACGTGGGCCATGCCGTACCAGCCGGGGACGACGAGCCGGAGCGGACTGCCGTGCTGCGGGGGCAGGGGCGCCCCGTTCATGGCGTAGGCGACGAGGACGTCCCGGGCGGGGTCCGAGGCGGTCGTCAGCGGGAGGCTCCGCCGGTAGTCCTGCTCGACGCCCCGCTCCACGCCGTGGTCGGCGCCGGAGAACACCGCCTCCACGGCGTCCTCCGCGATCCCCGCCTCGGCGAGGAGCGCGGCGAGGGGGACGCCGGTCCAGTCGGCGGTGCCGACCGCCTCGACCAGCCAGGGCTGGCTGACCGGGCGGGGCGAGAGCAGGACGCGGCCGTTCCCGGCGCACTCCAGGGTGACCCGGCGGGTGACCGCGGGCCGGGAGCGCAGGGCGTCCAGATCGAGGGAGAGGGGGCGCAGGACGCGGCCGCCGACGGTGAGCCGCCGGGTCTCGGCGGCCGCGTCGGGGATGTCGTAGTGCACGAGGACGTAGTGCAGTCCGGGCGGGGTGACGTCGTACCGCAGCGCTTCCAGCGGGAGCCCGTGGTTGCGGGCGGCGAGGGCCAGTTCCTCGATGGTGACGCCCTCGTCCGGCCCGGCCACGCGCCCCGGGGCGCTGACGGCGCGCAGACCGCCCGGCGATCCGTCCATGCCCCCATGGTGCGCCGCGGCCGGCGGCCCGGCACCTCGGGCGGAGGACCGGGGCGGGGGCCCGGGGCGCCGCCTCAGGCGTGGCGCGGGTCGCCGAGGGCCCGCTCCAGACCGTCCTGGGGCAGCCCGGTCAGGGCGCGGACGAAGATCTCCTCGTAGGCCGGTTCGCCGAGCGTCGCGCGGGCGGTGTCCGTGTACTTCTCGTGCAGCGCCCGCAGGCCGGGCAGTCCGCGGCGGGGCTGGCCGGTGGAGCGCCAGTACGCCTCCCCCGTACCCGAGACGTCCGCCGCGCGTTCGCCGTCGCCGGCCGCCGCGAGGGCCGTGGCGAGGACGTCGAGGCCGAGTGCCACGCCCAGACTGGCGCCGAGCCCCCGGGTCCCTTCGAGCATCGCGCGGGCGTGCCCGGCGGCCCGCGCCGGGTCGCCCTCCAGGAGCCCGGTGAGGGACAGCTGGTACTCCAGCGCCGTCCGGGTCCAGTGCTCGTCGAGCTCCTCGCACAGGTCCCGCAGGGCCAGGGCCCGCTCCCTGGCCTCGCCGAGCCGGCCGAGGCCCGTCAGGGCGAAGACCCGGACGAGGTGGCAGCGGAGCCGGGCCGCGGAGTCGGCGGGGCCGCCCCGCGCCGCGTCGAGCACATGGCCCACGACCACGTGCGCGGCCATCGGGCGGCCGGTGGTCAGCGCGAGGAGCCCGGCGAGCGCGGCCGCGTCGAGGGTGAGGTCGCCGGGCCGGTCCCGGTGGACGGTGTGCTCCGCGAACCGGGCCTCCCGGGCGCACTGCTCGCTCACGTCCTGCGCCGGACCGAACTCGCCCTGGAGGACGAGGGTGACGCCGAGCGCCCACAGCGCCCGGGCCCGGGTGCGGCCGCGCTCCCCGCTCAGCAGCAGGGCCTGTTCGAGGCCGTCGCGGGCCTCGCGGAGACGGCCGCGGCAGGACCAGGCGAAGGCGACCGAGCCGATGAGGTCGAGGGCCGCGTCGGGATCGGTCCGCAGCAGCCGGTCGAGGGCGAGGCGCAGGTCGGTGTGGTGGGCGTCGACCGTCCGGTACCAGCGCAGCTGGCGGGCTCCGTGCCAGTCCGCCTCGCCGCGCCGCGCGAGGCCGCGGAAGTGCGCGGCGTGCCGGTCGGCGACCGCCGCGGTCTCGCCGGTCCGGTCCAGCCAGGTCGCGCCGTACGCGCGGATCGTGTCGAGCATCCGCAGGCGTCCGGCGGCGTCCGGCGGGCGGACCACGGAGGCGCGGACGAGGCCGTCGAGGGCACCCGGCAGCGTCGCGCGGTTCAGCGGGCCGCCGATGCACACGGCGGTCGCCGAGGCCAGGTCGAAGGGGCCTCGGAAGACCGAGAGGCGGGCCCAGAGGAGCCGTTCGAGGGGGGCGCTGAGCTCGTGGCTCCAGCCGATGGCCGCCCGCAGGGTCTGGTGGCGGCTCGGCCAGACCCGCTCGGTGTGCGCGAGGAGGTCGAAGCGGGCGGACGGCGGGGCGTCGAAGCGGGTGCCGAGCTGGTCCCGGACGGCCTCGGCGCCCTGGATGCGGATCTGGGCGGCGGCCAGTTCCAGGGCGAGGGGGATGCCTTCGAGGCGGACGCAGATCTCGCCGGCCGGTCCCGCGGCGGTGAACTCCTCGCCGGCGGCCCTGCGGAGCAGTTCCAGGGCGTCGACCCCGGCGGGCGGCAGCGGGTCGAGGGCGACGACCTGCTCGTCCTCGACGCCGAGCGGTCGGCGGCTGGTGGCGAGGACAGTCAGCCTGGGGGCGGCGGCGAGGAGTTCGGCCACGAGCCGTGCGCAGGGTTCCGCGAGGTGCTCGCAGGAGTCGAGGACGAGCAGCAGCCGGTCGTCGGCGAGCCGGTGGCAGAGGCCGGTGGCCGCCATGCCGGGGGTGTGGTCGGAGAGGTCGACGGAGTCGGCGACGAGCGCGACGAGGAGCCGGTCGCCGTCGAGCTGGGCGAGGTCGGTCCACCAGGCGCCGTCGGGGTACAGCCCGGCGGCCCGGTGCGCGGCACGCAGCGCGAGCCGGGTCTTCCCGACTCCCCCGACGCCGGTCACGGTGACGAGGCGGTGCTCCGCCAAGGCGGCGGATATCCGCTCCAGTTCCGTGCGGCGCCCCACGAAACCGGGGTTCTCGTCCGGCAGATGTCCACGCACGGGAGCAGTCTCCCTCATGAGAACGACGAACGGGCGGGCGGCACCGGTTCGTTACGCGGTCCGGACCGGAGCTGCGACACCCTTCCGACCGTCACGATGCCGCACCGCGACCGTCACGGCTACCCCCTTCGGCCGTCACGGCTCCTTCACCTCGCGCACGGCGGCTACGCGTCGTCCACCTCCACGACGACCGAGTGCCATCCCTGGGCCCCGTTCGGCATGGTGCCGGTGCGCTCCTCGGGCTGGGTGGCGCCCGTGCCGTCGGTGGCGCGCACGGTGAGGGTGTGCCGGCCCGGGGCGGCCGGCCACCGGTGCAGCCACTGCCGCCAGGTGTCGACGCTGTCCTCGGCGCCGAGTTCGGCCTCCTGCCAGGGGCCGTCGTCGATCCGCACCTCGACCCGGCGGATGCCCCGGTGCTGGGCCCAGGCGACCCCGGCGACCGCCACGGTGCCCGGCGCGACGCGGGCCAGGGGGCGGGGGGTGTCGATGCGGGACTCGGTCTTGACGGGGGCCTGGGCGGCCCAGCCGCGGGGGACCCAGTAGGCGTCGTAGGCGGCGAAGGTGGTGAGTTCGATCGAGGCGATCCACTTGCAGGCGGAGACGTACCCGTAGAGGCCAGGGACGACCATGCGGACGGGGAAGCCGTGGGTGAACGGCAGGGGTTCGCCGTTCATGCCGAAGGCGAGAAGGGCGTCGCGGCCGTCCATGACCTGCTCGACGGGGGTGCCGATGGTCATGCCGTCGACGGATCGGGCGACCAGCTGGTCGGCGGGCCCGCCCTCGGAGGGCGGCCGGACGCCCGCCTCGCGCAGGAGGTCGGCGAGGGACACCCCGAGCCAGCGGGCGTTGCCGACGTACGGGCCGCCGACCTCGTTGGAGACGCAGGCGAGGGTGACGTCCCGCTCCACGATCCGGCGGCTCATGAGCTGCGGCAGGGTGACGGTGAGCTCCTCGCGGACGCCGCTGCCGTGGACGCGCAGCCGCCAGCGGGCCGCGTCGACCCGGGGGACGACGAGCGCGGTGTCGACGCGGTAGAAGTCGCGGTTGGGGGTGACGAACGGGCTGATGCCGGGGACCCGGAGCTGGGCGCCGGGGGGCACGGGCGGCGCGGGCGAGGCGGGCCGGGGCAGGCGCAGGGCGGCGCGGGAGGCGGCGGCGTTCTCCTCGACGGGGCTGCCGACCGCCCGGGCGACGGCGGCTGCCCCGGTGGCGGCGAGGCCGGCGGAGGCGGCGGCGACCAGGAAGGTCCGGCGGTCGGCGCGGGCGGCCGCCGGCCCCGTGCCGGCTCTTCGGGTGAGGATCCCGGTCAGGGCGTACAGCAGGGCCGCGCCGACGGCGGCACCGGCGAGCGAGGGCACGGCGTCGAGCGCGGAGTCGGAGTCCGGACGGGTGACGGCCGCCAGGGCCCCGAGGAGGCCGAACGCCCCCACGGCCGCCGAGCCGAGCAGGCGGTGGCGCAGGGCGAGGAGTCCGACGCCGGCGGCGAGCACTCCGAGGACGAGCAGGATGCCGAGCTGGAGGACGGCCTTGTCGCTCTCGCCGAACTGGCGGATGGCCCATTCCTTGACGGCCGCCGGGGTCCGGTCGACGACGGCGCCGCCGACGGCGGTCACCGGGCTCGCCTCGGGCCGTACCCAGAACGAGGCGAGGTCGGCGACGGCGAGGGAGACGTATCCGGCGACCAGGCCGCCCGCGGCGGCGAGGAGGCGGTCGGTGCGGGCGGGCGCGCGCCGGGGTGCGGAGAGGGCCATGCTCTACATTCGGCATCGATCGCGCATCGGTTTGACGGATTCACCGGGACGGGTGACACCGCGGAACGCCCCGGTGGACGGTCGTGAGACCGTCCACCGGGGCGTTCCGGCAGGTCAGCAGGGTGCAGAGAGCCCTGGACCGCTCGCCGGGCGGCTCAGCGAGCGGCGCATCCGGTCGAGGCCGCGCCTCGCGTGGCTCTTCACCGTGCCGAGCGGCATTCCGGTGCGCTCGGCGATCTGCACCTGGGTGAGGTCGCCGTAGAAGGCCATGGCGAGGACCTCGCGCTGCGCGGCGGGGAGCTTGGCCAGCTCGCCCGTCACGACGATCCGGTCGAGGACCGTGTCGTGTTCGGCGCCGGAGTCCTCGGTGAGCGGCAGCCGCGCGCCGGCGGCGGCCACCAGGTCACGGCGGCGGGTGCGGGCCGAGAGGGTGTCGGCGATCTTCCGCCGGGTGATGCCCACGAGCCAGCCGGGGAAGGGGCCGCGCTCCGGCCGGTAGCCGGCGCGGCCCCGCCAGGCGGCGAGGAAGACCTGCTGGCCCACGTCCTCGGCCTCCCTGACGTCCCCGAGCGTGCGGGCGGCCATGGTGTGCACCAGGCCGTGCCAGCGGTCGTACGCCGCGGCCAGGCAGCGCTCGTCGCCGCGCACGAACCCGTCCGCGACCTCGCGGTCGGACAGGGACGGCGCCCCGTTCGGGAGCGACGGCCGGGCGAGAGCAACCTGTACGGTCATGGCGACCCGCCTCCTGTGTGACCTGGACCGGAGTGGACCGGTCTGCTGTGGGTGGACCCTGTCGGGCTGTCCCCAGAGTCCGTCCCGAGGAGGCGCTCACACCATTCGCATCGTTCGTGCGTCGTATGGTGGAGTCATGACCGGAACCTCGCCGGGTCTCACCAGCGGCGCGGTCGCGCGCCGCCTGGGTGTCGCCCCCACCACCCTGCGTTCCTGGGACCGGCGCTACGGCATCGGCCCCGCCGCCCACGAGAGCGGCCGGCACCGCCGGTGGAGCCCGCACGACATCGCCGTCCTCCAGGAGATGTGCCGGCTGACGGCCGCCGGGGTCCCGCCGGCGGAGGCCGCCAGGACGGCCCGGGCCGGGGCCGGAACCGCCGGAGCGGCCCCGGCCGCCCCCGCCGAGCCCGCAGACCCCGCCGATCCCGTCGAGTCCGTCGAGTCCGTCGAGTCCGCCGATGCTCCCGTGACCTCGGATCCCCTCCCCGGAGAGGCTCCCGCCGCCGAGCCGGGCGCCCGCGAACCGGTGCCCGGCGACGTGCGCATGGAGCTGCGGGGCCTGGGCCGCGCGGCCGTCCGGCTCGACTCCGCCGCCCTGGACGAGATCATGGACTCCGCGATCGCCCGGTACGGACTGGTCACCGCGTGGGAGGAGGTGCTGGCGCCGGCGCTGCACGCCGTGGGCCGCAAGTGGGAGACCTCGGAGGACCGCTACGTCGAGGTGGAGCACCTGCTGTCCTGGCACGTCTCCACGGCACTGCGCCGGGCCGCCGCGCCGGGCCGCACCGGGCCCCCCAAGGGGGGCACTCGGCCGGTGCTGCTCGCCTGCGTGCCCCACGAGCAGCACACCCTCCCGCTGGAGGCGCTCACCGCCGGACTGGCCGAACTCGGCCTCCCCACCCTGATGTTCGGGGGCGCCGTGCCACCGGAGGCGCTCGACCAGGCGGTCCGCAGGACCGGCCCCGCCGCGGTCGTGCTGTGGGCCCAGGCCCGCTCGACGGCGAACCACCCCCTGGCGCGTCACGTGTCCGAGACCTCATGGGGCGTCAGGGGCGCCCGGTCCCGGACCGCGGTCCTCCTCACGGGACCCGGCTGGGCGGGCCGGACCCTCGGTCCGGGCATGCTGCGCCCCACCGGGCTGCGGGAGGCCCTGTCCCTGCTGAGCGGCCTGTGCGCCGCCCCGCGCACCCCCTAGCGACCGTCGGCGGCCGCGGCGGACCGGGGTTCGGCGCGGCCGACCCGCGCGTGAGGAGGGGTCAGTCCTCGTCCTGGCCCCGGGCGTGCCGGAAGCGGGCGAGGCCGTCGGCGAGGTCGACGACCGGGTCCGGGTAGTCGTAGCGGGCCCGCTCCAGCCCCGGCAGCTTCCACGGGTCGTGCACCGCGGAGCCCTCGATGCCTTCGAGCTCCGGCACCCAGCGGCGGACGTACGCGCCGTCCGGGTCGTACCGCTTGCCCTGGGTCACCGGGTTGAGCACCCGGTTGGGGCGGGTGTCCGTGCCCGTGCCGGCCATCCACTGCCAGTTGAGCTGGTTGTTGGCGACGTCGCCGTCGACCAGCAGGTCGAGGAAGTGCCGGGCCCCCTCCCGCCAGTCGATGTACAGCGTCTTGGTCAGGAACGACGCGGCGAGCAGCCGCCCCCGGTTGTGCATCCACCCCTCGTGGGCGAGCTGCCGCATCGCGGCGTCGACCACCGGGTAGCCGGTGCGGCCCTCGCGCCACGCCAGGAGGTCGGCCTCCGCCTCCTTCCCGCGCCGCCAGCGGTCGTGCCTGGTGCGGTAGTCGTCGACGGAGGCCTCGGGGCGCGCGGCCAGCACCTGGTGGTGGAAGTCGCGCCAGCAGAGCTGGCGGACGAACGCCTCGGCGCCCGCCCCGCCCCGCGCGCGGGCCCGGTGGACCGCCTCGGACGCCGAGACGGCCCCGAAGTGGAGGTAGGGCGACAGACGGGAGGTGGCGTCGCCCGCCAGGTCGTCGTGACCGTCCTCGTAGGCGTCGACACCCCGCGACAGCCAGGCCGAGAGCCGCTTCCGGCCCTCCGCCTCGCCGCCCGCGGCGAGCCCCTCGGAGACGTCGGCGACGTCCGCCCGGGCCGGCAGGTCCTCCGAGCGGACGCCCTGCGGCATCCGGACCACGCGCGGGGCCGTGATCGGCTCGCGCAGCCGCTCCTGCGCCCAGCGGCGGAAGTACGGGGTGAAGACGGCGTAGTGGTCCGAGCCGGCCGGGGTCACCGCGCCGGTGGGCAGCGCCGTGACGACGGCGTCGTGGACGTACAGGCGGCGTCCGTCCGCCTCCAGGGCGCGGCGCAGCCGGTCCTCGCGGCGCCGGGCGAAGCCGCTGCAGCCGGCCGCCATGTGGACGATGTCGGCGTCGGCCTCGCGCACGACGGCGCACACCTCCTCGACCGGGTCGCCCGAGCGCACCACGAGCCGGCCGCCGCGCTCCCGCAGTCCCGCGTCGAGGGAGGCGAGGCAGTCCGCGAGGAACGCGTCGCGGTTCGGCGAGGTGCCGCCCGCCCGGGCCACGGCCGGGTCCCGGACGAAGAGGGGGACGACCTCGCCTCCCCGGCCGAGCGCGGCGCGCAGCGGCGGATGGTCGTGGACACGGAGGTCCGAGGTGAAGAGGACGACCGAGACGTTCATGGGACCGCTCCTGGAGGGGATCGCCGACCGGCTCGGCGGGGCGCCGCTCCGGTGGTCGCTGTACGGGCGTGCGGGGTCATTCCGCCCCCGGAGGCGCGCCGGATGCGCCGGATCCGGGCGACTCTCCGGCCGAAAGCGGCCGCTTCCCCGTGGCGGCGGTCCCCGCCGGCTCGGGCTCCCCGGCCGGGCCCCGGTCCTGGGCGCCCGTGCCCTCGGCCTCGCTCGCCTCCGCCGTCAGCGCGATGTTGCGGGCCATGCCGCCGAAGACCACGGCGTGGAACGGGGCGACGCTCCACCAGTAGGCGTGGCCGGCCAGTCCGCGGGGGTGGAACAGGGCCCGCTGACGGTAGCGGGCGGCCCCGTTCCCGTCGCTCTCGGCGTACATCTCCAGCCAGGCGAGTCCCGGGATCCTCATCTCGGCGCGCAGCCGCAGCAGTCGGCCGCGCTCGATCTCCTCCACCCGCCAGAAGTCCAGGGAGTCCCCCGCGCGCAGGTGCTGGGCGTCGCGGCGGCCCCGGCGCAGGCCGACGCCGCCGACGAGTCGGTCCAGCCAGCCGCGGACGGCCCAGGCGAGGGGGAAGGAGTACCAGCCGTTCTCCCCGCCGATGCCCTCGACGACCCGCCACAGCGCCTGGGGGGAGGCGCCGACGTCCAGTTCGCGCTCGTCGGTGTAGAGGCTGCCGCCCGCCCAGTCGGGGTCGGTGGGCAGGGGGTCGCTCGGCGCCCCGGGCAGCGACGCGGAGGACCAGCGGGTGGTGGTCTTCGCCTCGCGGACCCGCTGGAGGGCGAGGTCGAGCGCCCGCTCGAAGCGGAGCGGGGCGCCGGGCGGGTCAGGCACCCACTCGGCGATGTCGTGCTCGTGGCAGACGACCTCGTGGCGGAGGGACTCCGCGAGCGGGCGGGCGATCGACCGGGGCACCGGGGTGACCAGGCCGATCCAGTGGCTGGACAGCCGCGGGGTGAGGACCGGCACGGGGAAGATGAGCCGCCGGGGCAGGCCGGCGACGGAGGCGTAGCGGCGCATCATGCCGAGGTACGTGAGGACGTCGGGGCCGCCGATGTCGAAGGCCCGGCTGACCTCGGCGGGCATGCGCGCGCTGCCGACCAGGTAGCGCAGGACGTCCCGGACGGCGATCGGCTGGATCCGGGTGCGGACCCAGCTCGGGGTGACCATCACGGGGAGCCGCTCGGTGAGGTAGCGGAGCATCTCGAAGGAGGCGGAGCCGGATCCGATGATGACGGCGGCGCGGAGGACCGTGGTGGGGACCCCGGACGCCAGGAAGATCTGTCCGACCTCGGCGCGTGAGCGCAGGTGCGGGGAGAGCTCCTCCTCGGGGACGCCGCGGGGGGTGAGACCGCCCAGGTAGACGATGCGCCCGACGCCCGCGGAGCGGGCCCGCACGGCGAAGGTGCGGGCCGCGGCGCGGTCGGTGTGCTCGAAGCCGGGGCCCGCCCCCAGCGCGTGCACCAGGTAGTAGGCGACGTCCACGCCGTCGAAGGCGGGGCCGAGGGTGTCGGCGTCGGTGACGTCCCCCTTGACGATCTCCACCTCCCCGGCCCAGGGGTGGTCCCGCAGCTTCGCGGGGGTGCGGGCCAGGCACCGCACCCGGAAGCCGGCCTCCAGGAGTTCGGGGACGAGGCGGCCGCCGATGTAGCCGCTGGCACCGGTGACCAGGCACAGGGGCCCCGGTGTCTCGTGCCCTGACGCGTCGCTCATGGATCTGCTCCGTTCCGCTGTCGGGTGTCGCACTCCCCCACCGGCCGGGGGATGGGTTTCCACCTGTTCTCTTCCACGGGTGCGGCCGCCTCGGATGCGCGGGGCCGGTTTCTATAGGCTGATCGTGTGGCCAGAACAGAGGAACCCGAGACCGGTGGGACCGCGCACGGGCGGACGCCGGGTGATGCGCACAGCTTCGCCCGCGCGCTGCGTCGGACGAACGGTGAGATCAATCGGCTGGTCCATGGTTTCGCGCTCGCGCAGGGACTGCATCCCACGGACGTGCAGGCGCTCTCGGTCGTGCTGGACAGTCCGGAGCCGCTGACGCCCGGCCGGCTGCGCGAGCACCTGGGGCTGACCTCGGGGGCGGTCACGGCCTGCCTGGACCGGCTCGAACGGGCCGGGCACATCCGCCGCTCCCGGGAGAGCGCCGACCGCCGGGTCGTCCACGTGCACTACGCCGAGGGGGCGCGGGCGGCCGCGCGGAACTACTTCATGCCGCTGGCCCAGGCGGCGGAGCGGGCCCGGCTGCGGTTCGACGGCGAGGAGCTGGCCGCGGCCGTGCGCTTCCTGGACGCCCTGAACGAGGAGCTGGGCGAGGTGCCCGTCCCCCGCCGCTGACGTCCTCGTACGACGGCCCCGCCGCACCCCGGCCGGATCGGCCGGGCCGCGACGGGGCCGGAGGAGGGTGCCCCCGCGGCGGACGCCGCTACTTGGGCATCAGCACGGTGTCGATGATGTAGACCGTGGCGTTGGCGGTGGGGACGTTGCCGCAGACCACCTTCGCGGAGTCGTTGACGGTGAAGGACTCGCCGGAGCCCTTGGTGGTCAGCTTGCTCTTCTGGAGGGTCTCGAAGGAGCCGTTCTCCATCTGCTGCGGGGTCAGCTTCTGCCCCACCACGTGGTACGTGAGGATGTCCGTCAGCATCGCCTTGTCGGCGAGGACCTTGTCCAGGTCGGCCTTCGGGATCTTGGCGAAGGCGGCGTTGGTGGGCGCGAAGACCGTGATGTCCTTCGCGTTGTTCAGGGTGTCGACGAGTCCGGCCTGCTTGACGGCGGTGACCAGTGTGGAGAGCTCGGGGTTGTTCGAGGCCGCCGTGGCGACCGGGTCGTCGGCCATCCCGGCGAGGGAGCCGGCGCCTTCCTCGGGGATCGCGGCGCACCCGGGTCCGAACGGGCCGTCTGCCTTCGCGGCGGCCGCGCTCGACGAGGACGCCGACCCGCCGTCGCCCGCCTGGGCCGAGTAGGCGGTCAGGCCGAGTGGCAGCAGGACGGCGGCGGTGACGGCGACGGTGGCACGGCTGAAGGTCTGGGTGTTCATGATCGATCACTCCTAGCCTCGGGGCCGACCGGTCGGAGCGGCCCTCACGAGTGATTCGGGGCGGGGCCGCGTCCGGATGCCCCCGATCGGCCGAATGAGGGATGAGGAACGGCCGACCCGCCTCGGCGGACCGGCCTGTGCGGAAAGGTCGCCCGGACACCCGTCCGCGGGGCCGTCGGCTCCGAACACCTCCCGTACTGATGTGATCCCTGGAGGAAACCGCCGGTGACAGAGAACGTGTGGATCGGAGACGTCCGACCCGCGGCCCCGGACCTTCCCGAGCTGATGGGCCGGGTGGCGCTCGGCGACCAGCAGGCCTTCACGGCCGTGTTCGACGCCGTGTCCGGCCCCGTGCTGGGCCTCGTCCGGACCGTCCTGAGGGACGCCGCCCAGTCGGAGGAGGTCGCTCAGGAGGTGCTGGTCGAGGTGTGGCGCACGGCGGCCCGCTACCAGCCCGAGCGGGGGTCGGTGATGAACTGGGTCCTGATGCTGGCGCACCGCAGGGCCGTCGACCGGGTCCGCTCGGAGCAGGCCGCGTCGGACCGCGAGAGGCGGGCGGCGCTCCTGGACCACGCGGCGGCCTACGACGAGGTGGTGGAGCAGGTGGAGGGCCGGCTGGAGCGCGAGCAGGTCCGGCGCTGTCTGCGGGGTCTCACCGAGCTGCAGCACCAGTCGGTGACCCTGGCGTACTACCGGGGCCTCACCTACCGCGAGGTCGCGGAACTGCTGTCCGTGCCGCTGGGGACCGTCAAGGCGCGGATGCGCGACGGTCTGATCCGGCTCCGTGACTGTCTGGGGGTGGGCGTGTGAACGCCGTGGATCCGCACATGCTGACCGGCGCGTACGTGCTCGACGCCCTGGACGTCGAGGAGCACGCGGCCGTACGGCGCCATCTGGCGCAGTGCCCGTCCTGCGCGCAGGAGGTGCACGAGTTCTCCGAGACCGTCGCCCGGCTCGGCGTCGCCGTCGCGGTGACGCCGACCGCCTCGCTGCGGGCCGGTGTCCTGGAGCGGATCGCGACCGTACGCCAGGAGCCGCCGCCGACCTCGAAGGCGGGCGGCGGCTCGCGCCGGGTCCGCGGCTTCCGGCGGTGGTCGCACTGGGCGCTGGCCGCGTGTCTGGCCGGGGCGGTCGGGCTCGGCGGGGTCGCCGTCTGGCAGCACGGCGCGGCCGAGGACGCCCGGCAGGAGGCGGACCGGGCGCGTCAGGCGAACGACTCCGTGGCCGAGGTCCTGGCGGCCCCGGACGCCCGGGTCTCCACCACGCGGCTCGAAGGGGGCGCCGTGGGGACGGTCGTCGTCTCGTCCTCCCTCGACCGGGCGGTGTTCGCGGCCTCCGGGATGGCGCCGCCGCCGGCCGGCAAGGTCTACCAGCTCTGGTACGACGACGGCGGGAGCATGCGGTCCGCCGGGCTGATGGACCCGGGCGACGCGACCGCCGAGGCGACCCTCCTCGAAGGGCCCGTGCGGCAGGCGTCCGGGGTGGGGGTCACCGTCGAACCGGCCGGTGGTTCGCCGAGTCCGACCTCCGACCCGGTGGCGGTGCTCGCCCTCCCCCGGGCGTGACCGGTGCGCGCGCGTGCCCCCGCCGGGGCACGCGCGCGAGGCGCCGTCCGGCACGGGCGTGCGACTGCCGGGGGCGTGCGGAGCCGAGGCGTCAGGGGGTCCCGTCGGTCGGCCCCCGGTGTTCGCCCGGGGTGGCCAGCTCCTCCACGGCGCCCGCTCCGACGACGGCGCCCGTGGACCTCTTGCCCCGGCGCAGCCGTCCTTCGAGCCAGGAGGCGAAGCTGGTGAGGGCGAAGTTGAGGAGGACGAAGATCACCGCGACGACGGTGAAGCAGGCGATGGTGTTGGCCCCGTAGTTGGCGCTCATCGGGCGGACCGAGGCGAGGAGTTCGGAGAAGCCGAGCATGGCGCCGCCGAGCGCGGTGTCCTTGACGATGACCACGAGCTGGGACACGAGCGCGGGCAGCATCGCCGTGACCGACTGCGGGAGGAGCACGTACGCCATGGTCTGGCCCTTGCGCAAGCCGATGGCCTTCGCCGCGTCGGTCTGGCCGGAGGGGAGCGAGAGGATGCCGGCCCGGACGACCTCGGCGAGCACGGAGGCGTTGTAGAGGACGAGGCCGGTCACGACGGCGTACAGCGGGCGGGTGTCCGGGCTGATGTCGGTGAACTCGGAGTAGGCCGCGTTGGCGAAGAGCATGAGGATCAGGACGGGGATGGCGCGGAAGAACTCGACGACCGTGCCCGCGACGCCGCGCACGGTCCGGTGCTCGGAGAGGCGCGAGACGCCGAGGAGGGCGCCGAGGGGCAGCGCGATCACCATGGCCAGGCCGGCGGCGATCACGGTGTTCTCCAGGGCCGGGAGGAGGTACGTCTCCCAGACGCGGGCGTCGGTGAAGAAGGGGGCCCACTTGGACCATTCGAGCTGGTTCTTCGCCGCGAGGCCCGCCACGACCCACCAGACGACGAGGGCGAGCGCGACCAGGAAGAGCAGCGTCCAGAGGAGGTTGCGGCGCCGGGCGCGGGGTCCGGGGACGTCGTAGAGGACGGTGGGTCTGGTCTTCACCGCTTCACCGCCACCTTCTTGGCCACCCAGCCGAGGAACAGGCCGGTGGGCAGGGTCAGGCAGATGAAGCCGACGGCGAAGATCGCGGAGATCAGGATGAGTTGGGCCTCGTTCTCGATCATCTCCCGCATCAGCAGGGCCGCTTCGGCGACCCCGATGGCGGCGGCCACCGTGGTGTTCTTGGTGAGCGCGATGAGGACGTTGGCGAGGGGGCCGACGACGGAGCGGAAGGCCTGCGGGAGCACGATGATCCGCAGGACCTGCGGAAAGCTGAGCCCGATCGCGCGGGCCGCCTCGACCTGGCCGAGGGGGACCGTGTTGATGCCGGAGCGCAGGGCCTCGCAGACGAAGGCGCTCGTGTAGGCGATGAGGCCGAGGACGGCGAGCCGGAAGTTGATCGTGGTGAACCGGTCCGCGCCCATGCTGACGCCGAGCGTCTGGAAGAGGCCGAGCGAGGTGAAGACGATGATGACGGTGAGGGGGATGTTGCGGACGACGTTGACGTAGACGGTGCCGAAGCCCCGCATGAGGGGGACGGGGCTGACGCGCATCGCCGCCAGCAGCGTCCCCCAGACGAGGGAGCCGATCGCCGAGTAGACGGTGAGCTGCACCGTCACCCAGAAGGCTCCGAGCAGGTCGTACCCCTGGAGGAAGTCGAACACGGCGGCCCGCTCACTTCACGATGACGCCGATCTCGGGGGCGGGTTCGTTCTGGTAGTTCGCCGGCCCGAAGTTCTTCTTCACCGCGGCGTCCCAGGAGCCGTCGGCGACCATCTTCTCCAGGGCCGTGTTGATCCGGTCCTTGAGTTCGCTGCCCTTCTGGACGCCGATGCCGTAGTTCTCGTTGCTCATCTTGAAGCCGCCGAGCTTGAACTTGTCCTTGAACTGGCTCTGTGCGGCGTATCCGGCGAGGATCGAGTCGTCGGTGGTGACGGCGTCGATGACGCCGTTCTCCAGTCCGGTCAGGCACTCGGAGTAGCCGCCGTACTCCTGGAGCTGGGCGTCGGGTGCCAGCTTCTCCTTGACGTTCTGCGCGGACGTCGAGCCGGTGACCGAGCAGAGCCGCTTGTTGTTCAGGTCCGAGGGCTTCTTGATGGAGTCGTCGTCGGCCCGGATGAGCACGTCCTGGTGGGCCAGGAGGTAGGGGCCGGCGAAGTCGACCTTCTCCGCGCGCTCGTCGTTGATGGAGTACGAGGCCGCGATGAAGTCCACGTCACCGCGCTGGAGCAGCGTCTCGCGGTCCGCGCTCTTGGCCTCCTTCCAGACGATGTCGGACGGGTCGTGGCCCAGCTCCTTGGCGATGTAGGTGGCCACGTCGACGTCGAAGCCGGTGTACGTGCCGTCCGGGGTCTTGAGGCCGATGCCGGGCTGGTCGTACTTGATGCCGACGGTGATCTCGTCGCCTCCGTGGTCGCGCGGCACGGCGGCGGTCGCGCCGGCGGCGAGTCCTGCGGAGGTGAGGGAGAGGACGACGGCCGCGGCGGCGGCCACGCCGGCCCTGGCGGTCTTCCCGCCGGTCCTGGTCGCGTTCATGAGGATCACCCCTGGGGGCTGCTGGTCGGGCGGCGACCCGCCGTGTGGTGCGGTGCTGCGGCGCCGCGGTGTCAGTGGGTTGGTGGTGTCAGTGGTGTCAGTGGTGTCAGTGGTGTCAGTGGTGGAGGATCTTGGACAGGAAGTCCTTGGCACGGTCGCTGCGCGGATTGCTGAAGAACTCGTCCGGGGTGGTCTCCTCGACGATCCTGCCGTCGGCCATGAAGACGACCCGGTCCGCGGCGGACCGGGCGAAGCCCATCTCATGGGTGACGACCACCATCGTCATGCCGTCCCGGGCGAGTTGCTGCATGACCTCCAGGACTTCGTTGATCATCTCGGGGTCGAGCGCGGAGGTCGGCTCGTCGAAGAGCATCACCTTAGGATCCATGGCGAGGGCGCGGGCGATCGCCACGCGCTGTTGCTGGCCGCCGGAGAGCTGGGCCGGGTACTTCTCCGCCTGCGAGGCGACCCCGACCCGGTCGAGGAGGGCGCGGGCGCGCTCCTCCGCCGCCTTCCGGTCCTTCTTGCGGACCTTGATCTGGCCCAGGGTGACGTTGTCGAGGACGGTCTTGTGCGCGAAGAGGTTGAAGGACTGGAAGACCATGCCGACGTCGGCCCGCAGGGCCGCGAGTTCACGGCCCTCGGCGGGGAGGGGCCGACCGTCGACGACGATCTCGCCGGCGTCGACGGTCTCCAGGCGGTTGACGGCCCGGCACAGCGTCGACTTCCCGGATCCGGACGGCCCGATCACGACCACGACCTCGCCGCGGTGGATCGTGAGGTCGATGGACTGCAGCACGTGCAGCGTGCCGAAGTGCTTGTCGACCCCGCGCAGCACGACGAGCGCGTCGCCGCCCTCGGGGACGCCGCCTTCCGGGACGGGCATGGCACCCTCCTGGCTCACGCCCCCGCTTGCCGCTCCCTCTCACGTTCATGCTCCGCCCTCCGTCCGGTAGCCGCACGCCGGAGGGGTGCGGGTATCCCGTGCGGGAGCGGCCTCCCGGTGGCGTCCGCGCGCTAAGGGGCGGGCTGGCGGACACTGGGGGTGGGAGCCGAGTGCGCGAGGAGGGTCCGCCATGAGCAGTGCCGCACCCAAGGTCAGCACGTTGCCGCCGGAGCACCGGGAGCGCCTGATGGCCTTCGCCGAGGACGTGTACTTCGAGTCCGGTCACCGGCTGTTCGAGGAGCAGCAGCACGCCGACCGGTTCTGGATCGTGAAGACGGGGGCCGTGACCCTGGACGCGAGGGTGCCGGGGCGCGGGGCCCCGGTGATCGAGACCCTGCACCACGGCGAGCTGGTGGGCCTGTCGTGGATGTTCCCGCCGTATCTGTGCCAGTCGGGCGCGGAGGCGATGACGCCGGTCCGCGCCCACGAGTTCAACGCCCCGGCCGTGCGCTCGATGTGCCGCTCCGACGCGGAGTTCGGGGCCTCGGTCATGTTCTGGGTGGGGGCGATCCTGGCCCACCGTCTCCAGGTGACCCGGGTCCGGCTCCTCGACCTGTACGCGCCGCACGGAAGCGGCATCCTGGCCTGAGGAGCGGCGGGGGGCCTGCGAGAGGGCCTCGGGGTCGGGCCGACCCGACGCCGGGGCGGCCCGACGCCCGCAGGCCCGGCGCCGGGGCCTGTCTTTCGGGTCAGGCGTCAGCGGAAGCGGTCGAGCAACGCGGCGGCGCTGTCCTCGGCGAGGTCCTCGGCGTAGGGCGGGAGGGCCCCGCCGGGGCGGAGGTGGCGGCGGACCACGCTCAGCGGTACCTCGATCACGGCGAGGGCGATCCGCTCGCGGTCCTGGGGGCCGGTCGCGCCGAGGGCCGTGCCGAGCGCGGCCAGCCGGGCGAGCGTGCGGCGGTTGCCGCCGTCCGCGCGCTCCCGGTGCTCGGGGGGCCAGTCGGTCTGCCCGAACTCCTCGGGGCCGTGCAGCAGGAGCGCGGCCTGCCGCGGGTGGGCCCGGCTCCAGGCGACGACGTGCCGGGCGGCCGCGCGGGCGGCCCGGTGCGGGTCGGGCTCCTGGTCGAGGGAGTGCGCGTACTCCTCCTGGAACCGCTCGACGGTCCGCAGCCAGACCTCGGCGAGCAGCACCGGCCGTCCCGCGAACCGGTGGTAGACGGAGCCACTGGGCGCGCCGACCGCCTGGGCGACGGCGGACATGGTGACGGCGGCGGGCCCGCCGTCGGCGGCGAGGCGGACGGCGGCGTCGAGGAGTCGGTCGCTGTCGAAACGGGGTGGCCGGGCCATGAATCGGAGAGTACCCTCCAATTCCATATTAGAGAGATCTCTCTAATACACTTCCGACCTCTGTCCTGGGGAGACACATGGCCGTCCTGAATGTGCACGAACGTCTGGTCGCCGCGGGCGCCGACGCGGTGGGGGAGCTGCTCGACACCCTCTCCGCCGGGCCCGGGGACCGGCTCTGGCCCTCGGACCAGTGGCCCGCGATGCGGCTCGACCGCGGGCTGTCGCCCGGATCGGCCGGTGGGCACGGTCCGATCCGGTACACCGTCAGCGCCTACGAGCCCGGTGTGCGGGTGCGGTTCGATTTCACCGGGCCACCGGGATTCCACGGCTTCCACGAGTTCGCCGTGGTCCCGGTCGACGCGCACCGCACCCGTCTGCGGCACACCCTGTCGATGCGGACCACGGGAGCGGCCCGCCTGTCCTGGCCCCTCCTCTACCGCCCGCTCCACGACGCCTTGGTGGAGGACGGCCTGGACCGCGCCGAGCCGACCGCCCGGCCCGCCCGCTGGAGCCCGTACGTCCGACTACTGCGCACGGCCGCGTCGCACGGCCGTCGTCGCGCGCAGGGCGGGGCAGACCGGATGGACGCCGCCCCCTAGGGTGGCGGTGTACCGGCGGGTCCGGTCCCGGCGCGCCGTGCGGGGCTGCCGGGTCCTCCCCTCCGTCGACGAGCTGCGAGGTCCCGATGAGCGACCCGACGACGGCACGCGGGGCGATCGCCCTCGTCGCCGACGACGACTTCACCGAGTTCGCCTTCACCGAGGAGCCCCTGGCGGACGACGGTCCGCTGGGCTGGCCCGGCTACTCCGCGGCCCACGCGCGCGCCGCCGCGCGGACCGGCGAGACCGAGTCCGTGGTCTGCGGCACGGGTGTGGTCGGCGGGGTCCGGGCCGTCCTGATCTCCTTCGAGTTCGGATTCCTCGGCGGCTCCCTCGGCGAGCGGACCGGGGCCCGGGCCGCGGCCGCCCACGCGCACGCCCGCGCACGGCGGCTGCCCGTGGTGGTCCTGCCGGCCACCGGCGGCAGCCGGATGCACGAGGGCATGCGGGCCCTGCTCCAACTCCAGCTGCTGGCCGGCGAGTCGGCCCACACCCGGGCCGCCGGGCTGCCCCAGATCGCCGTCCTGCGGGATCCGACGACCGGGGGCGGCTGGGCCACCCTCGGCGCCGGTTCGGACGTGGTGCTCGCGCTGCCCGGCGCCCAGGTCGGCTTCGCCGGGTCCCGGGTCCGCCCGCCGGACGCGGACCCCGCCGCGTACACCGCGGAGGCGCAGCTCGCGCACGGCCACGTCGACGCGGTCGTGGCCCCCGAGGCGCTCCGCGACACCCTCGGGCGCTGGCTCGCCCTGCTGACCCGGCCCGCCGAGGGCCCGCCGGCGCCGCCACGCGCGCTCGGCGACCCGGACGCCCCGCCCTCGGCGAGCGGCCGGGAGGCGGTGGCCCGGGCCCGGCATCCCGGGCGTCCGCGGGCGGACGCCTACCTCGACGCGTACCTGTCCGACCGCGCGGAGATCTCCGGCGACCGCGCCGGCGGTGTCGACCCGGGGATGCGGTGCGGCTTCGGGCGGGTACCCGGCGGCGGCACGGTCGCGTACGCGGCGCAGTGCGGGACCGCGACCCTCCCGGCCGGTTTCCGGACGGCCGCCCGGCTCGTGCGGCTCGCCGACCGGCTGGGCATCCCGGTCCTCACCGTGATCGACACGCCGGGGGCGGCCAACGACCCGGCCGCGGAGCGCGCCGGCGCGGGCCCCGCGATCGCGGACCTGTTCGCGGCCGTCGCCACCGCGCGGGCCCCGGTGACCTCGCTCCTCATCGGCGAGGGCGGTTCGGGCGGGGCTCTGGCCCTGGCCGCGCCCGGCCGCCTCTGGGCCACTCCCGACAGCTACTTCTCGGTGATCGCCCCGGAGGCGGCCGCGTCGATCCTCAAGCGTCCGCCGGAGGAGTCCGCCGCGGTCGCGGACCGGCTCCGGCTGCGCCCCCGGGACCTGCTGGACCTCGGCGTGATCAGGGGCATCGTGGAGCCCTGAGCCCGGCCGGCCGGAGCGGCGGCCGGCAGGCGCGCAGGCACCTGGGCCAGGCGATGGTGCGGGTCCGCCGCGGCCGCACTCCGCCGTGCGGGACTCGACGGGGGCGGCCCTCGTCCTCTCCGCCCGCCCGGCGACCCGCCGCCCGGCGCCGTACCCGCCGCCGTCAGATGCCGGGCCCGTCGCCCGGATCGGGGGCCTGCCGCGGGTGCCAGACGGCCGCGACGCCCCAGAGGCCGAGTGCGAGGACGGCGACGCAGACCAGGAGCGCCGCCCACGGGCGGAGCCACCGCGTCGCCGCCGCCCAGACGAGGGGCGGGACCAGGAGGCCGACGAGCAGGACCAGCGGCAGCTCCACGAGGACGACGCCCCAGTCCCGCGCCTCGGCCTCGAACCCTCCGTCGATGCTGTACGCCGCCCGGGGCAGGGCGAAGGCCCCGGCGGCGGTGCCCCCGGCGAGGGCGAGCAGGCAGCCGAGGGCGCCCTGCGCCGGGCCGCCGTCGGGGCCTTCCCCGTCGTCGCCGTCCCCGCCGTGCCCTCGGGCGCCGTCCGGGGCCGGGGCGGGATTTTCGCTCATGCCCGGGAGGGACGCCCGGGGGCCGCTCGACGGTTCCGCCGCCGGTTCCGCCACGGCCGGTGCGCACGGCGGGACCGCCGGTCCCGGGCCGCGGAGGCAGGCCCGCGGGCGCACGGGGGTGCGGGAGCGGGGCCGGCCCGCGGGGCGGCGGCCCGCACCGCTCGCCGAACGGGGAGTCGCGGGTGACCATGGAGGACGGACCTGGCGAGAGACCGGCCGGCACTGGAGGCATCCGTGGCGCACACCGGCACCACCACCGACGTACTCATCGCGGGCGCGGGTCCCGTCGGCCTCAGCGCCGCGGCCGAGCTCCGCCGGCACGGCGTGCGCTGCCGCCTCGTCGACCGGCTGCCGGCCCGGCTGCCGTACGCCAAGGCGGTCGGGATCCAGCCCCGCACCCTGGAGCTGTGGGACCGGATGGGCCTCGTCCGCGCGGTCCTGGAGGCCGCCGTCCCGATGCGCGGCCAGCTGGTGCACGTCAACGGCGCGGAGTCGGCGCGGATCGCGCTCGCGCTGCCGCCCGAGGTCCCGTACGGCTTCGCCGCCCTCCCCCAGTACGAGACGGAGCGGCTCCTGGAGGAGTACCTCGCCGGCCTGGGCACGAGCATCGAACGCGGCACGGAGCTCGTGTCGTTCGTCCAGGACTCCGACGGCGTCACCGCCCTGCTGCGCGGCGCTTCGGGGTTCACCGAGGAGCTGCGGGTCCCCTATCTGATCGGCTGCGACGGGGCCCACAGCGTCGTGCGCAAGACCCTCGGGCTGTCTTACGAGGGCGGTGCGTTCCCGGAGGCGTACATGCTCGGCGACGTCGTGGCCGACGCCGACTGGGGCCTTCCGCCCGGGTACGCGCTCCGCTCCGAGCACCGGACCGACGACGGGACCCTCGACGACGTCCTCGTCTGCATCCCGCTGCCCGGCGCCGGCCGCTACCGGATGTCGATGAAGGTGCCTCCCGAGCTCGCGGGACCGGCCGGGGGCCCCGGTTCCGCGGACGGTCCCGCGCACGGCCTCCAGGGCGGGACGGGCCCCGGGCTGTCCGCACTGCAGGCGGTGGTGGACCGACTGGGTCCGGGCCCGGCCCGGCTCTCCGACCTGCGCTGGTCGTCGGTCTTCCGCATCAGCCACCGCATCGTCGGCCGCTACGGCTCGGGACGGGTGTTCGTCGCGGGCGACGCCGCGCACATCCATCCGCCCACCGGCGCCCAGGGGATGAACACCGGCATCCAGGACGCCGCCAACCTGGCGTGGAAGCTCGCGCTCGTGGTGCGGGGCGAGGCCGGCCCCGGGCTGCTCGCGAGCTACGACGCGGAGCGCCGTCCGGTGGGCGAGGAGGTCGTCGGCCGTACGGTGCGGCACGCCACCAGCGGGATCGGCTCCGACCGGGACGACATGACGACCCTGTTGCTCCGGGAGGCCCAGCTGCTCGTCGGCTACCGGGACGGCCCGCTGGCCGGTGCCCCGTACGGGCCGGCCGAGGCGCCGCAGCCCGGGGACCGGGCACCGGACTGCGGCGGGCTGAGCACGCCGATCGCGGTCCACCCGGTGCGCCTCCTGGACGTCCTGCGCGACCGCCCGGGGCACGTGGCCCTGCTGTACGGGGCCGAGGCGACCGGGCTGTCGCGGGCGGTGGCCGCGGCGCGGGCGGCGGCCGGCGAGCGGCTGCCGCTGGACGTCGTCGCCCTGCTCCCCCGGGAGGGGGAGGCGGACTCCGTCCCCGCCGTGGGTGCTCCGGCGTACCGGGACGCCGCCGGGGAGTTCGAGCGGATCTACCTCCCCGACGGCGCCACCGGCTTCGTCGTGCGCCCCGACGGGCAGCTCGCCGCGCGCTTCCCGCTCGCCGCGACCACGGCGGCCCTGACGGACTGCCTCAGGGCGCTGGCCGTGCCGCTACGGGACCCAGTGGTTGCCTGAGGCCGTGATCATCACCTGGAGCTGGATGCTCGCGGAGAAGTAGCTGCCGGTGTCGATCGGGGTGGCCAGCATCTTGTTCCACAGGGCGTCCAGCCAGGCCTGGCTGCCGGGATCGGTCATCGCCGCCACCGCGAACGGGGCGAAGAAGGCGGCCTCGCTGCCCGCGGAGATCTGGGTGCCGTTGAGCCTGTAGCCGATGGCGATCTTGTTCGGGTCGCCGCCGGTCTTCGTCTTGATCCAGCCGTTGAGCTTCCGGGCGGCCGCGAGCGAGGTGGCGTCCCCGCTGGTCACCGCGTCGTCGGCGATCCGCCACGGGGTGCGGCAGGCGTTCCACCAGTAGGCGCCGTCGTTGGGGTCCTCCAGGACCTGGCCGGGTGCGGGCCGGGGGGTGGTGTTCGTGTCGACGACGAAGTCGGGGAGGAGTCCGGTGCCGGAGGCGTACGTCGACTGGAGGCGGGAGATCTGGTTCTGGTGCGCGGTGCGCACGGCGTCCCAGGTGGTGTCGCCGGTGGCCGTGCGGAAGGCGCGGAAGTGGTCGACCATCCAGTCCGAGGTCCGCGATATGTAGTAGTACTGGTCGCCGGAGCTGCTCCAGTCGCCGAGTTTCAGGAGCTTGGTCGTCGGGTTGAGTTCGTCCTTCTTGATCGCGGCGATGTGCTTGAGCGCGAGGTCCTTGTAGTTGTAGGTGCCGGTGCTGCCCCACTGCTTGTCGGCGAGGAGCAGCCCGTAGGCCACGTCCATGTCGCCGTCGGTGGCGCCGTCGCCGCCGTTGACGCTGCGGCAGGCGGTGTCCTGCTCGGCGGCGAGCAGGTTCGGGTTGACGGAGGACGGGTGGTCGATCTTCCACTTGACGAGCCCGTCGAAGATCTTCTTGGCGTCGGGGTCGGCGCCGGCCATGGTCGCGGCGACCACCATGCCGTAGCCCTGCGCCTCGGCGACGTACGGGTGGTCGGCGTCGGGCGAGATGATCTGGTACCAGCCGTTGCCGCAGTTCTGGCGGACGAAGGCGGACTTCCAGCGCTTGTAGTAGTCGACGACCTTCTGGTCGAGGGCGGCCTGGGAGCCTGAGGGCCTCAGGGTGCCGGCCGCGTAGGGCTTGAGGTGGCTGCCGAAGGGCACGGCCGCGCCTCCCCCGCCGCCCGCGCCGGTGGGCGCGCCGTACACCTCGAACTCCCAGAGGGAGTAGCCGTACGCGGTGCCGCGGCCGGTGCCGTACATGCGGACGTAGCGGCCGCTGCCGGACACCGCCAGGTCGTCGGTCGCGCCGTCGCCGGTCGTCGTGGAGTAGACGTCGGACCAGGTCGAGCCGTCGGCCGAGGTCTGGATCCGGTACGTCTTCCCGTACGCGTCCTCCCAGTTCAGCTTGACCCGGGAGATCGTGTGGACGGCCCCGAGGTCGACGCGGATCCACTGCGGGTCCACCCCTTCGAGGCTCGCCCAGCGGGTGGCCGTGCTGCCGTCCACCGCGAGTCCGGGCCCGAAGGCCGAGGTCTCGACGGACGAGGCCGTCACCGTCTTGCCGGTGGACACCAGACCGTCGGCGGCCTGTGCCTGCGGCAGCACCGTCAGGGGCACCGCCAGCAGACCTGCGAGCCCGAGAAGCGAGACGCTTCGTCGACGCATGACAACTCCCTTTCCCTCCATGGCCAATGGTTAGGAATATTTCCTAACCATTGGCCCGTGAGAGTAGAGAGGCCGGACGCCCCGCGCAAGTCCCCCTGCGAACACGGGGGTTCACGCGCTGGAACGCCGTGACGTCACGTCGCCGGATCCCGCGGCCCGGACGGCGGGGCCTGGGGGCCGGGACCGTGCGGATCGGAGCCGTCCTGGCCGGAGCCGTGCGGATCGGGGCCGCCCTGGCCAGGACCGTGCGCATCCGGGTCGTCCTGCTCCGGGTCGGACGGCGGGGGCGCGGCGCCGGTCTCCTTCGCCGCCGCTCGGGCGTCCCGCAGCGCCGTGTGCACCGACCAGACGACCGAGACCAGCGGGACGGCCACCACGGCGCCCACGATGCCGGCGGCGATCGAGCCCGCGACGACGGAGATCGCGACCACCAGCGGGTGGAGGCGCACGGCCCAGCTCATCACCAGCGGGTGGAGCAGGTGGCCCTCGATCTGGCCGATCACCACGATCAGACCGATCACGATGGCGGCCACCAGCGGGCCCTTCGAGGCCAGCGCCACGACCGCGGCGACCGCCAGGGCGATCGGCGAGCCGATCAGCGGCACGAACGCGGCGACGAACTCCAGGAGGGCGAGCGGCACCGCGAGGGGGACGCCGAGCAGCCACAGGGCGAGCCCGACGAGCACCGCGTTCACGGCCGCCACGAGGACGATCCCGTGGGTGTAGCCGGTGAAGGTGCGCCAGGCCGCGCGCCCGCCGACCACCACCCGGTCACGGACCGGCCCGGGCAGCTGCTTCTGGAACCAGGCCCACTGGCGGTCGCCGGAGTGGACGAAGAACACCGCGGAGAAGACCGCGAGGGCCAGCGTGGTCAGCACGGCCACCACCTGGTGGGCGCCGCTGACCGCCGTGCTGACCAGGGTCGAGCGGTGGCTGGAGAGGAACTCCCCGATCTTGGCCTGGAGGTCGCTGAGAGCACCCGGGTTCAGCCGGAACGGCGGCTGCTCCAGCCAGTCCTCGATCCGGCCGACGCCGGTCCGGAACTCGCGCACGAGGGCGGTCCGTTCCCCGGCCACGGCCTCGCCGACCAGCGCGAGCACGCCCAGGACCAGCGCGATGCTGCCGAGGAGGGTGAGGGCGACGGCGAGCGGCCGCGGCAGCCCCCGGGCGACGACGTCGGCGACGGGCCTGAGCAGTGCGGTGATCACGAGGCCCAGGAAGAGGGCCACGCCGATCTCGTGGAAGCGTCCGAGCACCGCGAACAGGCTGTAGACGAGCACGCCGACGACGAGCAGCCGCCACGCGTAGGCGGCTGCCGTCCGGAGGAAGGGGGTGACGGTGACCGTCGGTGAGGTGCCTGGCTGCATCCCCCCGACCTACCATCCGCCGCTTCCCCAGCCCGTGAGGACGCAGGCCCGGTGCCGCGAACTCCGCCGATCGGCGGTGCGGACGGCGGAGCGGCGGGCTCGCGGGGCCTCAGACGGAGGTGCGCACGACCCGGGTGGTCGCGGCCACCGCGACGACGGCCGCGCGGGGCCGGTCCGTCCAGTCCAGGAGACGGAGACCTCCCCGGCCGTCCTGGCCACCCCGGCCGGGTTGGCCTCCCCTGCCGCCTCGGCCGTCCTGGTCGCCTTGACCGTTCTGGCCGCTCTGGCCGCTCTGGCCGCTCTGGCCGCCGTGACCGTCCCGGTCGCCCTGGTCGCCTTGGCCGAACCGTTCGCCCTGGCCGAACCAGCCGGCCTGAGCGAACCGTTCGGCGCCCGGGGCCCCTCCCGCCTTCAGCCGGGCTTCGGCGCGGACCCACAGGCGGAGCAGCTCCGGGCCCTCCATGGGTGCCGTCCCCTCCGCGCGGTCAGCCTCGGGGAGGAGACGGCGCAGGACCTGGCGGGGGCCGGGACGGCGGGTCGCGGGCTCCACGTCGATGCCGATCGCACCCGGTCCGGCGGCCGCCGCGACCAGGCCGTCGGCATGACTGAGGCTGACGCCGGTGCCGGGGCGCCCGCGCAGGTACGGGCGGCCGTGGCCCTCCTCGCCGCACCCGGGGCACCGCTGGGCGAGGGCCGGGGTGTCCAGCGGCAGTCCGGTGGCGCGGGCGACGCACAGCCGCACGAGGAGGCGTGCCGCGAGGACGTCGGCGCGGCGGCCGGGCAGCCTGATCGGGGCGAGTCGGCGCCGCTCCCAGGGGGCCAGCAGGCCCTCGTCCAGCTCCGGGTGGGCCAGCACCTCCGCGGTCGTCGCCACGAGCGCCAGCGCCGTGGCCCCGCCCCGGTCCGGGCCGTCGGTCACCGTGGGCTCAGCCGGTGGCGGCGCTCAGGAAGCGCTCGCGGACGCGGCCGAGGGTACGGAAGTCGTCGATGGTGACCTCCTGGAGGTCGATGGTGCTCCCGGAGAGCTCCTCCAGGAGGTCGATGAACTCCAGAAAGTCCATCGAGTCGATGAGGCGCGCCTCGATCAGGTCCTCGTCGGGGGCGATCGGCCCGTCGAGTCCGGGGTTCTTCTCGTGCAGCCACTCGGCGATGCGTTCCATGGGGAGGGGTCGCTCCTTGCTCACCGCTGTCGCGGGGGTACGGGTACGGGTACGGGGTTCGGGCGGGGCGGGTGCGGTGCCCGGCTCATGCGCGGACGGCGTCGAGGCGGTCGAGGGCCCGCTCGGGGGTGCCGTGGGCGAGGATCATCGCGTGGATCCAGCGTTCGACCCCGAAGGCGACGCAGGCGCTGTACGCCGGGCCCTCGGCGCCCGCGCGGATGTCCAGGCGTTCGCCGAAGAAGTTGCGGTGCCGGTTCACGGAGGCGATGGCGGTTCCGTCGGGCGCGCAGAACTCGTGCTTGACCGGGTCGAGGGCCATCAGCCGGGCGCGGGAGCCGCCCTTGTCGTAGAAGGGGTCGTCGGCGACGGCCCTGGTCAGGTCGAGACCGAGGAGCGCGGCCGTCTCCAGGACGAACGCGGCGCCGCTCTCCAGGTGCTCGACCGAGCCCTGCTTGGTCCCGAGGTAGAGGACCTCGCGCATGTGGAAGCCCCACAGGCGGCGCAGTCCGTCGTAGTGGGTCTCGTTGCGGAAGCAGCGGCCGGTGGCGGAGAGGCGGAGGCCCTCCTCGCCGACGTCCCGGCCCTCCAGGCTGAGCAGCAGTCCGTAGCAGGTGGCGGAGGGCAGCAGGTAGCCGGTGGGGCGCAGCGGCAGTTCCTCCGGCGTCGCGCCGGCCGCGAGTCCGTCGAGCGCGTCGGGGGCGAAGCGGCCGGCGGAGACGCCGAGGTGGGGGAAGTTGCGGAAGAAGTCGAGCCGGGCGAGGCCCGGCACGGACAGCAGGGGCGGGCCGAGGACCTCGGGTGCGGAGAGGCGTGCGGCGAGACCGGTGAGGAGTTCGTCGAGGCCGCGCAGGAGCGCGGTCCGGACCGGGTCCAGCGTGACCAGGCCCGCACCCGGACTCTTCAGGCCGCCGTCCGGCAGGACGGTGGCGCCGGCTGTGCTCATGGAATCCGCTCCCTCTGGGCGTGGGCGAACCGCGATGTGGGCGAAGGCCCGTGGACGCGGTCGCCGTCGACCGCGGAGCGCAGGGGCGGCGGGGCCGCCGACGGCACCGCGGCCGGACTGCGCAGGGGGACACTAGGACAGCCCCTCCGATGTTGTCTAGACCAAAGCCGAAAGGCTGTCACGTGCAACTCTGCATATTGAGTGGTCACTTGACAACGAGTATGGTCTAAACCAATTGTTCTGAACGGCGTGGTCCCGCACCCCGCGCCGGGCGCTGCCGTGCGTCCACGCCCTCCACCCGCCCTCCGTCCGGGCCACGCGCCCCCCGGTGCCGCGCCGAGGGTCTCTCCGTGCTGTCCACCGGCCGGGGAACGCGGCCCCGACTCCCGCCCTGGAGCGACCAGATGACGACGCCCGCCTCCCACCGTCCCCGCCGCCGCCCGCGCCTGCACCGGGCGGCCTCGGACCTGCCGTACTTCAGCGCCGACGGCGAGTCCTACCTCGCCCAGACCACCCTGCGGGAGCTGGAGAAGTCACGGCCGCTGCGGGTGCTGTCCGAGGAGGACTTCGCGCACTGGCAGACGTACGGCTACGTCGTCGTCCGCGAGGCGATCCCCGCCGAGGCGGCGAAGCGCCTGCTCGACTTCACCTGGGACTTCCAGGGGCTCGACCCGGAGGATCCGGACGGCTGGTACGCGGACCGGCCGTTCCGCTCGGAGCTCGACCGGCAGCTGCACGTCTACGGCTTCGTGGAGGCGTACCACCACCAGCTCCTCTGGGACAACCGCCAGGCCCGGCGCGTCTACGACGCCTTCGTCGACGTCTGGGACTGCGAGGAGCTGTGGGTCACCCAGGACCGGCTCAACCTCAACCCGCCCAACGTCGGCAACCGCGACCGCGCCCTCATCGAACCCACGGACCGCGGCTTCGACATCGAGCTGCACTGGGACATCGACACCACCCTCGGGGTGCCGCCGCAGCGGGTGCAGGGGATCATCGCCCTCAACGAGACCGGGCCGGAGTCCGGCGGCTTCCAGTGCAACCCGGAGCTCTTCCGGCGGTTCGAGGAGTGGAAGGTCGCCCAGCCGGCCGACCGCGACCCGCTGCGCCCTTCCGTGGACCGCTCGGAGTACCCCGTCGTCCGCCCCGAACTGCGCCCCGGCGACCTGCTGATCTGGAACGGCCTGCTGGCCCACGGCGTGGCGCGCAACGTCTCCCGGGACCAGGTCCGGGCGGTGCAGTACCTGTCGATGATGCCGGCCCTGGAGGAGCACGAGCGGCTCAGGCGGTCCCGCGTCGACTCCTGGCGGCACCTGCGGACCCCGCGCTGGAACCGGACCCTGGTCGGCGACCCCGTGCGCCACGAGTCCGAGCGGTACCCCACGGCCACCCTGGACGAGCTGGGCAGCCGGCTGCTGGGCCTCACCTCGTGGCAGGACGCCTGGGAGACCCCGGCGGCCGACCGGACCGCGGACACCGGCACGGACGCCGGCACCGGCTCCGGCGCGGACGCGGCCCGGGGCGCGGACGCGGGCGACGGCCCCGCGGCGGACACGGACCGGGGCGCCGCCGCCGGCCGGGGCGAGGAGCCGGCGTGCGCCGCGTCTGCCTGACCCTCCCCACCGACCGGCCCTGCGCCGAGACCCTGCGGGCGGTGGCCGAGGAGGCCGCCTACGGCGCCCGCACGTTCGGCGTCGAGGTGCGGTTCCTCGTCCTGGACTCCTCCGACGCGGCGAGCGCCGCCGAACACCGCGAGGTCGTCGCCGCGCTGCCCGCCGCGCCCGGCGTGGTCGTCCACCACCTCGACGAGGACGAGCAGCGGGCCTTCCTCCGCGCCGTGATCGACCGGTCCGGCGTCGCCGCCCCGGACCGCGTGCTCGACCTGATGCTGCCGGACCGGGCGTCCTACGGCGCCTGCACCAACCGCGCGTTCCTCCTCGCCGAGGCCCTGGGGTGCGCGTCGGTCCACCGCCGCGACTCCGACAGCCGCTACCAGCAGCTCGACGGCGAGCCGGTCTTCCCGATCCACCACGAGCTCGCCGCGCTCGGGCTGCGCGCCGCCGACGCGGCCGGTCTGGTCTCCCGCAGCAGGCTCGACCCCACGTCCGCCCACCGGCCCGTGTCCCTGGTCGGCGGCTCCTTCGTCGGCGCGATGTCCGTGGACGTCGAGGAGATCCGCCGCCTCGACCCGGAGGTCTACGAGGAGGTCGTCGGCCTCTCGATCCCCTCCGGCCATCCGGACGTCTGGCGCAGGAACCTCATCGCCCAGTCCTTCCGGGGCGCCGGGACGACCCCGTACAACGGCGACCTGACCACGCTCACGAGCGTGAGTCCGACGCGGGTGGACATGTGCAACATCGCGCTCCACCGCGAGGTGTACGGCCGGGTGCCGCTGCCGCCCGCGACCGACACCATCGGCAGCGACTACTTCCTCGTGCACCTGGTCCAGAACGCCCGGCTGCCGGGCGTCCTCCACAACCGGCACATCGTCAACTTCCACACCGGGGAACGCCGTTCCGACGAGGGATTCCTCGCCTACCAGCTCCGGTTCGCCAAGTTCCTGCTCTCCACGCCCCACTTCGACGCCGTGCACACCGCGGCGAAGGAGGCCGGCGACGGTCTGCTCGACGCCGGGGGCCGGCTCAGGGCCGCCGCCGTCGCGGGACTCGTCCGGGACGGCGCCCGCGCGGACCGCGCGGCGAACGCCGCACGGCTCGACGTCCTCGACCGCTCCTACCGCTCCCTCGGCGGCCGCTACGCCACCGCCGCCGACGTCCTCGCCCCGCTCCGGGAACGGCTCCTCGACGAGGCGCGCCGGGACATGGAGGAGTTCGCCCTGCTCATCGAGGCATGGGAGGCGCTGACCGGCGCGAGCCGGTCGGCGCGGCCCCCCGGCGGCGCCCGGGTCCACACGGTCGCGTACGCCACCGGGGGCGAGGAGCGCCGGGGCCCCGTCACCATGGGGCAGGCCAACATGATCCGCTGCATGCTGCGGGACGAGCCCGAGCACATCAACATCCACGACGTGTGGCCCGTTCCCGCGGGCACCACGGAGGACGCCGCCGTCGAGGCCCTCCGGACGCTCGCCGTACGCCACGAGGCGCTGCGCACGACCTTCCCGCACGCCGCCGGGAGCGCGCCGCGCGAGCAGGCGGTGGCGACCGGGGGGACGTTCACGGTGACCGTCCTCGACCACGAGGACCTTCCCGAGGACCCCGCCGGGTACGCCGACGCCCTGGCCCGCGGGGCCCGCGCCGAACGCTTCCGGCTGGAGCGGGACTTCCCCCTCCGCGTCCGCCTGGTCGCCCGGTCGGGGGCTCCCGTCTTCGCGGCCATGGCGGCCAGCCACGCCGTGACCGACGTCGGCGCCCTCGCGGTCCTCAAGGAGGAGTGGCTCGGCCTGCTCGCCGGTGAGACGCTCCCCCCGCCCGCCTCCCTCACCCCGCTCGCCCTCGCCGCCGAGGAGGCCGCCCCGGCCGGGCTGCGCCGGTCCGCCGCGTCGCTGCGGCACTGGGAACGGATCATCCGCACCGAGCCGCAGGCCATGTTCGCGGAACCCGGAGCCGAGGGGACGGACGTGCCGACGCCGGGGCTCACCCTCCGGTCCCGGCGCGCGGCCCGGGCCCTGGCCCGCGTGGCGGAGCGCACCGGAGGCATGCCGGCGACCGTGCTGCTGACCGCCTGGTGCGCCCTGGTGGCGCACCGGGCGGACCAGCCCGTCTGCGTGGCCGCCGTCCCGACGTCCAACCGCTACCACCCGCGGCTGGCCCGGTCGGTGAACACCCTGTCCCAGGACGCGCTGCTCTCCCTGGACGTCCGGGTGCCGAGCTTCGACGCACTGCTGAAGAAGGCCTGGGGCGCCGCGCTCAACGCGTACCGGCACAGCCAGTTCGACGCGGTGGCCCTCTGGGAGATGATCGGCGAGACGACCCGCGAGCGGGGCAGCCGGTTCGCGCGGGACGTCGTCTTCAACGACGTCAGCACGCTGCCGCCGACCGTCGCCGCGGTCACGTCGGCGGCGGGCCCGGAAACGGCCGACGAGGACGGGACGGCCGGGCTCGACCTCCGCTGGGGCCCCGGCCAGGTGCTGCCGACCCGCGTGCTGACCTTCGTCCACGCGATCGAGCCGGAGCTCCACCTGGCCGCCTGGCTGGACCCGGCGCTCTTCACGGCGGACCAGGCGGAGGCCTTCCTCACCGGTCTCGTCCGGCTCCTGGAGGCCGCCGCCGAGGACGACGTACCGCTGGCCGAGCTGACCCGGATGACGGGCGTCGGGCCGGTCGACCGCGGACCGGACTGGCACCGGGTCGACGGTTCCTGGACCTCGCCGCCGCTCGTGGCACGGGCGCTGAGCGAGGCCCTGCGGGGCCTGCCGGTCCACGTCACCGCCGGGCCCCCCGGCCCGGACGGCGGCCCCGCGGAGGACGGCGGCCGGAGCGAGGACGGCGGCCTCACGGCGTACGTCGCCGCGGGCGACCGCACGCTGACTCCGGCCGCGGCCCACACCGCACTGATGGACGCGCTCCCCGGCCGCCCCGGGGTGCTGGCCCCGCGCCGGTACGTGATCGTCCAGCGACCGCCGGCGGAGGCGGACCGGACCAGCGCCTGGCTCCGGCAGCAGATTCTCAGGGAAGGGACCGGCCGGGACCGGGATGTGACATGACGATGGACGAGGCAACCGCACAGCGGGAGCAGGACGCTCCCCCCAGCCCGTGGCGATCGCGCCGCTTCCGGCTCTTCTTCACCGCGCGCAGCACCTCGCTGCTCGCCGACGGCATGCTGATGGTGTCGCTCACGACGGCCGTGCTCGGCGCCGGGTACGGGGCGTCGGGCGTCGGCTACGCGCTGGCCGCGTGGATGGCGCCGATCGTGCTGCTCGTCCTGTTCGGGGGCGTGCTCGCCGACCGCTTCACCCCGCAGGTGATGATGGTCGGCGCCGACGTGGTGCGCATGGTGGCCATGCTGGCGCTCGCGGTGCTGCTGATCGGCTCGCACGTGCGCCTCTGGCACATCATGGCGCTCCTCGCGCTCAGCGGCGCCGCCACCGCGATGTTCCAGCCGGGTCTGGCGAGCCTGGTCCCGCGGGTCGCCGAGGACATCCAGCGGGCCAACGCGCTGCTGCGGATCTCCGAGGCGATCTGCACCCTGCTCGGGCCCGGCGTGGCGGGACTGCTCGTCGCCTACTGGAACGTGGCGGGCTCCTTCGTCGTCATCGCGGCGGCGTACGCCCTCAGCGCGCTCGGCCTGGCGCCGCTGCGCGGTCTCGGCACCGCGAAGGACGAGAGCGACGACCCGCTGTGGAACCGGCTCGCCACCGGCTGGCACGAGTTCCGCTCACGCTCCTGGCTGTGGGGCGTCATCGCCGTGTGGGCGGTGTACGGCCTGTTCGTCTTCGGCCCGGCCCTGCCGCTGGGCGCGGCGCTGCTCACCGAGCAGCACGGCGCGAGCGGGTACGGCTGGATCGCCTCGGCCGACGGCGCCGGCACGATCGTCGGCGGCCTGCTCGGCATGCGGGTCCGGCCGACCAGGCCGCTGGTCGCGGGAGCCTGCGCGATGTTCTTCTTCTCCCTCAACCCGCTGGCCCCGGCCCTGGGCTGGTCGTTCACGGCGACCGCCCTCACGGGGGTCCTGGCGGGGTGCGGCTTCGCCTTCTGGGGGGTCATGTGGGCGACCAGCGTGCAGTCCCACATCCCGCTCGCCGTCCTGAGCCGCGTCTCCGCCTACGACGTGGCCGGTTCCATCATGGTCATCCCCGTGGGCCGCGCCCTGGCGGGCCCGGCCGCGGAGGCGTACGGAGCGGACCGGGTGCTGCTCTTCTCGTCGGTGACGGGGGTCGTCCTGATCGGCGTCATGCTGGCCGTGCCCGCGGTCCGCGCCCTGGGGCGGTCACCGAAGGAGCCCGTCTCCTGACGGAGGGCGACCGGTCGCGGACACGGGAGTGAGCTGCCGGGCCGCGCGGTGCTTACGGGGGGCGTTTTGCGGGAACAGGCCGAATGAGAGCCCGGGGAACCGGGCGCACCGCCCGCTCGTCGCGCACGAAGGGCGTGCGCGGGGATTCCCGGGCGAGGACCGGTCGGGGAACATGTTTCCCCTACTGCGAGCAGCATGCACCGAGGCCCGGGACGTTCACGCCGTCCGGGGCCTCGACCCCGCCCTCCGGGGCCACGGCACCTGACCGGACCGCTCGACGCTCGACGGGAGTTCGCCATGCACGATGCCAATCCCAAGCTCACCCAGCAGGAACGGAAGATCCTGGAGGGCATCGAGCAGGGCCTTCGGAGCGACGCGTCCCTCAGCCGCAGGCTGCGTTCCCTCGGACACACCGGCGGGGGCCACGGGCGGTCCGAGGGCGCCCGGGGCGCGGTCCTGGGGCGCCGCCTCGGTCTGATCACCGGCGTCCTGGGCGTCGCGTGCGTGGCCCTGTTCGTCCTGGCGGCCCTGTCCTCGTCGTCCGGGCCGCTGTGGCTGTTCGCCGCGGTCTGGGTGGTCACCGCGGTGTGCCTGATGGGACTGCTGTTGCGGGCGGTCGCGCGGCGCAGGAACGCGGCGCCGCACCGGAGCGCGGACTGAGCCCCTGATCCGCCGTCCCGGCGCCGCCGCATGATTTCCGGCGGCAGGGGCAGTCGCGTCCGTAGACAGAGATGCGGACCCGACGTGGGATGCGACGGAAGGAATGCGGTCATGCGCAAGAGCACCGTGCAGAAGGGCGAGGGGGCGGCCAAGGAGGGCGCGGGCAAGGCGACCGGCGACACGCGCCTGGAGGCGGAGGGCAAGGCCGACCAGATGGCCGCCAAGGCCCGCGAGGCCATCGAGAAGGTGCACGAGAGCGCGCTGAAGGCGCGCGACGACATGAGGCGCCGCATGTCCTGAGCCGCACACGGCTTCTCTCTCCCCCCACACACAGACGGCACGCCCGCGGGCGTGCCGTCCGCGCGTACGGTCCCGGAATTGTCCGGGATCGGTAACGGACGCATCCTCCGGCCGCCGGCCACCGTCCTCCCACCTGGTCGCGACGCGATCGGAAACCGGTGGGGCAGTGCGGGAGAGGGTGGGGCGGTCATGGCGCGGCACGGTGGCAGGCGGGGCTGGTACGGCAAGCTGGTGGGAGCGGCCATGGGAGTGACGGTGCTGGCCGCCGGCGCCTCGGTGTGGACCGCGCAGGCCGGCCCGGCGGACGACGCGCCGCCGAAGGCGAGCAGGCCCGCAGCGCCGCCCACCGCCGTCAAGCCGGTCTCGATCACCATCGCCCACGCCTCGGAGGCTGGCGCGCGGGGCGTCAACCTCACCATCGACGACGGCCCCGACCCGGTGTGGACGCCCCGGGTGCTCGACGTGCTGCGGGAGTACGGGGTGAAGGCCACGTTCTGCATGGTGGGGACGCAGGCCCAGGCCCACCCCGACCTGGTGAAGAGGGTCGTCGCCGAGGGGCACCGGCTCTGCAACCACTCGGTCTCGCACGACACCGCGATGGACAAGGCCTCCGAGGACTACCAGAAGCAGCAGATCCTCGACGCCGAACGCATGATCACCAAGGCCTCCGGCGGCGTGCGGCCCGTCTACTACCGGGCCCCCGGCGGTGCCTTCACCCCCTACAGCCGCAAGCTCGCCGCCTCGCACGGCATGCGGCCCCTCGGCTGGAACGTCGACACCAAGGACTTCGAGCGGCCCGGTACCGCCTCGATCGTCGCCACCGTCGAACGCGAGCTGCCCAACGGTCCGACGCTCCTCTTCCACGACGCGGGCGGCGACCGGTCCCAGACCGTCGAGGCGCTCCGCCGGCTCCTCCCCCGCCTCACGGAGCAGGGCCGCGTCTACGGCTACCCCGTCCGCTGAGCCGCCCGCGGATCCGGCCGGCCCGCGGGAACCCGGCGGCCCTCCCGTCCGACTCCTCCACCGCACGGGCACACCGGCGGTGAAGGGCACGGGATGGGCGGACTGGACATACGCATGCGGGGGGTCGCGTGCCGGCACGGCCGCACCGAGGCGGTCGCAGGCGTCGACCTGGAGATCGCCGCCGGCGAGCGCGTGGCGCTGACCGGTACGAACGGTTCGGGCAAGACGACCCTGCTGCGCGCGGTCCTCGGGCTGCACCGCCGGGTCGACGGAACCGTCGAGGTCGGCGGACGGACCGCCCGCACGGCGGCCGAGTGGGCCTGGCGGCGCCGGGCCTGCGCCTGGATCCCGCAGAAGCCGGCCGCCGGCCGGTTCCCGCTGCGCGGCGACGAACTCCTGGCGAGCAGCGGCGCCCCGGCCGACGCGGCGGAGGCCGCGCGGCGGCTGGGCGTCGGCGCGCTGACCGGGAGACCGGTGGACACGCTGTCCGGCGGGCAGCTGCAGCGGATGTACCTGGCCCGGGCCATGGGCTCCGTCGCGGCGGGGGCACAGGTGCTGCTCGCGGACGAGCCGACCGCCGCGCTCGACTTCGCCGGGCAGGAGGAGGCGGCGGACGTACTGACCGCCCTTCCGGTGACGCTCGTGGTCGTGACCCACGACCGGACGCTCGCCGAGCGCTGCGACCGGGTCCTGGAGATGGCCGCCGGGCGGCTGCGGGAGGTCCGGTGAGCGCGCTCGCGGCGGCCGACCTCGGTGCCATGCTGGAGCTCGTGCCGGTGCAGCGGGCGGGCGCCGCCCTGCTCCTGGCCGCCGTCGGACTGCCGGTGATCGGCGTGATCATCGTGGGTCTGGACATCATGCCGGTGCGGTTCGCGATGATGCACGTGGCCCTCCTCGGCATCGCCGTCGGGCTCCTGACGGGTCTCGATCCGATGCTGTGCGCGCTGGTGGCCTGCGCGCTGTCCGGAGCGGGCGTCGCCCCGCTGGCCCGGACGCCCGACGGACTGTCGGGCGCCATGGGCCTGCTGATGAGTCTGGCCGTAGCGGCGGCCCTGCTCGTCCTCGCCGTCTCCGGCGTCAACGCCTCGGGGGCCTTCGCCCTCCTGTGGGGCTCGATCCTCTCCGTCGGCACCGCCGACCTCGTCGTCCTCGGCGTCCTCGCCGCGGTCGTCCCGTCCCTGTTCTGGTGGAAGCGACGGGACGTCGCCCTGCTGCTGTACGACCGCGAGCTCGCCCAGCTGTCGGGGGTCCCGGTCCGGCTGCTCACCACCGCGCTCCTGGTGCTCGTGGCGGTGGCGGTGGCGGGGGCGATCAAACTGACCGGCGCCCTGCTGGTCGACGCGCTCACCCTGCTCCCCGCGCTGGCCGCGCGGCGCCTCGGCCGGTCCCTGTGGTCGATCACCCTGTGGGCGGTCGGCATCGGGATCGCCGTCAACCTGACCGGCTTCCTGCTGGCCCTCTGGCTGGACTGGCCCCCGGGCCCCGTCCTCGTCCTCACGGCGGGGGCCGTCGTCCTCGCCGCGCACCTCTTCCCCGAACGGAGAAACAGCTCATGGCGCGCACCCGCGTCCGCACCACCCGCATCGCTTCCCTCCTCTCACTGACCACGGCCCTTCCGCTCCTCGCCGCGTGCGGGAGCGGGGCCGCCCCCGCGCCGGAGGCCGCGAAGGGGGCCGGCGGCAAGCCGGTGGTGGTGGTCACGACCACCTGGGAGGGAGCCTTCGCCAAGGCCGCCGGGGCCGAGGACGTCACGGTGATCGTCCCGCAGTCGGTCCACCACGCACCCGACTACGACCCGAAGCCCTCCGACCTCGCGGCCGTCGCGAAGGCGGACTTCGTGCTCTACGCCCCCTTCGAGCCGTACACGGCGAAGATCAAGGAGGCGGCCGGCTCGAAGGCGCGGCTGGTCGAGGTGAACCTCGACAACGACCCCGCGAAGGCGGCCGCGGAAGTGACGCGGCTGGGCGGGCTGTTCGGTACGAAGGACGCCGCCGCGCGGTTCAAGACGCGGCTCGACGAGGAGGTCGCCGAGCTCAACGGCGAGCTGCGGTCGGCCTGGCCGGGCGGGAAGAGCCCGGCCGTGGTCAGCCAGGTGTTCACCGGATGGGCCGCCGGGCTGGCGGGCGCGACGACCGTGGGCACCTACGGCCCCGAGCCGGTCACCCCGGCGCAGCTGGCCGAACTCTCCGCGAAGAAGCCGGCCTTCGTCCTCGACAACGCGCACATGTCGACGGGCACCGTGCTGCCGGACGCGGGGGCGAAGCAGGTGAGCATCGTGAACTACCCGGGCGAGGACCTGGACCTGCTGGCCGTGTACCGGAACGCCGCCGCGGAACTGAGGAAGGCCATGGGCACGGCCTGACCGTACGGGGAGGGGCACGCGGCCGGCGTGCCCCTCCCGCGCGTTCACCTCGGCCTGGGTGCGGTGGCGGCGGTGCTCTCGTCGAGGGCGCGCCGCCGGAGGGCCGCGCGGTCCGGCTTGCCCGCGGCCGTGAGGGGCAGGGCGTCCAGGACGAGGACGTGCTCCGGGTGCTTGTACCGTTCGACCCCGCGCGCGGCCAGGTGCGCGCCCAGGCCGTCCGGGGTGGGATGCCCGCCGTCCCGCGCCACGAGGCAGGCCACCAGCCGCTCCCCCATGAGCGGGTCCGGCACGCCCACGCAGACGACGTCCCGGACGGCCGGGTGTCCCGCCAGCTCCCGCTCCACCTCGGCCGGGCTGATGTTGGCCCCGCCGCGTATGACGACGTCCTTGAGCCTGCCGACGACGTGCAGGACGCCGTCCTCGTCGAGGTAGCCGAGGTCTCCGGTGCGGACCCAGCCCTCGGGGGTGCGGTAGCGGGTGTCGAGCTCCGGGGAGGCGACGTAGCAGAGCGGGGTCATGGGGCCCCGCGAGACGATCTCGCCGATCCGCCCGTCGGGCAGCGGCTCGTGGGTCTCGGGGTCGGTGACGCGGATCTCCGCGACGCGCGGGTCGGGCCGGCCCGCGACCACGCCCGAGCGGTCGGTGGGCGGGACCTTGTGGTCCAGGCCGGTGTGGCAGTTGACGCCGTCGGCCGATCCGTACAGGTTCACGACGTGGCAGCCGAAGGACGCGGCGGCCGCGGCCGCGGTGGCCTCGTCGAGCGGCGCGCCGCCGAGGACGAGGGCGGTGGGCGCGGGCACCCGCTCACCGGTCCGCTCCATGTGCTCCAGCATCATCCGGATCATCGTGGGGACGCCGAGGACGTGGGTGGGGGCGTGCGCGCGCATCGCCTCCAGCGCGGCCCCGGGGGTGAAGTGGTCGAGCAGGACGAGGGATCCGCCGTGCCGGGCGAGGGTCACGGCGGTGCCGTTCGAGCCGAAGGCCGAGGCGAGCGGGACGAGGAAGAGACACCGGGGCGGGGTGTCGTCGGGCATGAGGGAGGCGAGGAAGTTGCCGCGGCCCCCGGCGAGGGCGTTGTGGGAGTACGCGATCATCTTCGGCTCCGCCTCCGACCCGGAGGAGACGAGGATGCGGGCGGGGCCGTCGGGGTCGGGGCGGGCCGCGACGAAGCCGGCGGGGTCGGTGCGCAGCAGGTCCCGCAGCGGCACGGTTCCCGGCGGCGGGGTCCCCGGGCCGGCGGACACCACGTGCCGGAGGGCCGGCAGGGTGGGGGCGAGGGCGAGCAGGTCGGCGGCGGGCGCCCGGCCCCGGTGCTCGGTGGCGGCGATGACGGCGACCGCCTCCGAGCCGCGGAGCAGGCACTCCGCCTCGTTCGCGCCCCGTCCGACGGGGAAGGGCAGGGCGACCGCGCCGAGGGCGGCGACGGCCAGGTCGGCGACGACCGCGTTGCGCTGGTCGGGGAGCTGGACGGCGACGACGTCACCGGGGCGGACGCCCAGGGCGCGCAGGCCCTCGGCCAGGCTGCGCACCTTGCGGTCGAGGGCGGTGTAGCAGAGCGCGCCCTTGGCGTCGAGGACGGCCGTCCGGTGCAGGTCGGCGATCTGCCGGGCCCGGAAGAGGCTGTAGAGGTCGAGGTCCGGGCAGGTGCCGTCGACCGCCCAGGAGCGGCGGAGTCCGGCGGGCAGGAGGTCGGGGAGGGCGACGGTCACGCGAGGCTCCAGGGGTCGGGGACGGCGGGGGCGCCGTGCGCGTCCCGGCCGATCGGGCCGGACAGGCGCGGGTCGTGGGGCAGGGCGGCGAGGTCGGTGGTGACGGCGGTCGCGGTCAGGCCGCGGGACCGCAGCCGGTGCAGGGCGTCCTCGGTGCACATGCCGCCGAGGTCGTGGGCGGCGGCGGCCGCGGCGCAGCCGTCGCTGGGCGCGACCCAGCCGTCGGAGGTGCGGAGGGGACGCCGGAATCCGGCGGGCGGGCGCGGGTCGTCCCCGCGGCGGACCCGGTCCAGGGCGGGAGCGAGCAGGGTGTCGGCCGCGCCGAGGAGCGAGGAGTCGACCCGTACGCCGTGGCCGGTGCGCTCGCGCAGGAGCAGTCCGGCCAGCACCGCTTCGGCGCCGTGCAGACCGCCGAGGAGGTCGAGCAGGGTCATCAGGGAGGGGGCGGGCGGTTCATCTGCGGGCCGGACGGCCTCGGCGACGCCGGTCCGGGCCTGCACCATGAAGTCCGTTCCCATGGGGGCGTCCGCGATCCGGTCCGCCCAGCCGCCGGTGTAGGCGTAGACGAGGGAGGGGGCGGCGGCCGCCAGGTCGGCGGAGTCGAGACCGAGTTCGGCGGCCTTGCCCGGGGCCCAGTTGTGCAGGAACACGTCGGCTTCGGCGGCGAGTTCGATCAGCCGGCGGCGGTCGCCGGGCGACTTGATGTCGATCTCGACGGCCTCCTTGCCGCGGTTGAGGGCGAGCCATCGGGCGGAGACGCCGTCGCAGGCGGGCGGCATGCCGCGGAGCGGGTCGCCGCCCGGGGGCTCGATCCTGACGACGCGGGCGCCGAGCAGTCCGAGCAGGTGGGCGGCGAGCGGCGCCTGGATCCGCCGGCCGGCCTCCAGCACCGTCAGGCCCGCGAGCGGCCCGGCGGTCGGCGCGGGCCGCGGGGCCGCGGGCGCGGCGGGCAGGAGGGGGCGCAGGGACCAGGGGTCGGCCCCGTCGTCCTCCCGCGCGCGCTCGGCCAGGGTCCGCAGCCGGCACACCTCGGCCCCGGAGGTCGCGGCGGCCCCCAGGGCCTCCCCGATGCCGTGCCGCCGGGTGACCGCGTGCAGGGCGGGCGGGAAGGGCGCGCAGGCCGTCGCGTACCGGAACTGGAAGGGCCGCCAGCCCGCGCGTATCGCGTCGGCGGGTGCCCCGAGAGCGCGCCAGAAGGCGGCCCAGGCTCCGGGGTCGAGGGTCTCCAGCTCGAAGACGACGCCTTCCGCGGAGGTGAAGGGCGGTCCCCCCGCGGCGAGTTCGACGGCCTCCTGCTCGTCGGCGCCGGACGCGGCCAGGTACTGGGAGACGGCGAGCAGACCGGCCCCGTCGGCGGTGGTGCTCACCCGGCGGGGGCCTTCGGCGCCGCGGGCCTGGGCGACGAGGGCGGCGAGGAGGCCCTGGACGGTGAGCACGCCGGTGGCGGTGGCCAGGTAGTCGACGCCGAGACCGCGCGGGGAGCCGTGGCGGCGGCCGTGGACGGCCATCACGCCGGTGGCGGCCTGGGCGGTGGCCTCGTCCTCGACGCCGGAGCCGTGGGCTCCCCAGGCCGCGTCGGCGGTGACGGGGGCGAATCCGGCGCCGTCGACGCCGATCCGGCCCGCGTCCGTGCTCCTCACCCGTCCGCCGAGGCGCCCCAGGTGGTCCGCGACGACACGGGTGAGGGCCGGGGGCCCGCCGACGTCGACGCGCAGTGCGTCGAGCGGACGCGGACCGTCGGGCCTGCGGCGGACCGCGTCGTACGGGGTCGCTGGTGACGCCATGCCTCTCCTCTCCTCGCGCGGGCGGTGGCCGGCGCAGGGGTCTGTGACGTTCGCGGGAACCGGCGGACGGGTGCGCCCGACCTCTTCCACGGGCAGGCAGTCGGACGCGTGTTCTGTCGAGTTCCCAAGACGGAGGAAACAGTGACGGATCATGACGTAGCGACGGCCCGCCGCGAATCCGCCCGCGTGCCCGGTACGGGCGCCGGCGAGGACGGCGGCCCCGAGCCCTTGCGGCAGCGGGTCTCCGCGTTCGTCCGGGACCGGGTGTTCCCGGTGGAGGCGCTGCTGGACGCGGGCGGGCCCGGCACGGCGGAAGCGCGGCGGCGGCTGCGTGCCGAGGCGCGGGCCGCGGGACTGTGGGCCCTTCCGCTGCCCTCCGAACTCGGCGGCGGCGGACTGTCGTTGAGCGCGTACGGTCCGGTCGCCGAGGCCGAGGGGGCCAGCGACCACGGCCCGGCGGCCCTGGGGTCGGCGCCCCTGCTGGACGTGACCATGCTGGCGCGCCACGGTTCGGCGCGGGTCCGCTCGGCGTACCTCCGCCGTCTGGTCTCCGGCGGTCTCCGCACCTGCTACGCGATGACCGAGCCGGACGTCCCGGGCACCGAACCGCTGCTCACCGCCACCCGGGCGGAGCGGCGGGCCGGCGGCTGGACGGTCACGGGCCGCAAGTGGTTCGTGTCGCACGCCGCGGAGGCGGACCTGGTGACCGTGCTCGCCCGGACCGGCGGCGCCGTCGGGGACCGCGGGGGGCTGTCCCTGCTGCTCGTGCCCACGGACTCCCCCGGGTTCCGGGTCGTCCGGGAACTGCCCGTCCTGGGCGCCGGCGGCCAGTACGAGATCGCGTTCGACCGGGTCGAGGTCGCCGAGGACCAGCTCGTCGGCGAGGCCGGGCAGGCGCTGGCGATCGCCGGTGAGCGGCTCCAGCTCGGGCGCACCCTGCGGGCCCTGCGCTGGGTGGGGCAGGCCCAGCGGGCGTACGACCTGCTGTGCGGCCGGGCCCTGGCCCGGCAGGGGGCCCACGGACCGCTCGCGGACCGGCAGTTGGTGCAGCAGCACGTCTTCGAGTCGCTGCTGGCGCTGCGGAGCACCCGCCCCCTGGTGTACGAGGCGATGGCGCTGGTCGCGGAGGGGCGCGACGCCCGCGTCGAGGTGGGTCTGGCGAAGACCGCGGCGGCCCGCACGCTCCAGGAGGTCGCGGACCGGGCCGTCCAGGTCTTCGGCGCGGCCGGCCTGGGCCCGGACACCGCGCTCCCGGCGCTGCTCCGCACGGGGCGGACGGCCAGGATCCTCGACGGTCCCGACGAGCAGCACGTCGGCGCGGTCGCCCGGCGCGCGCTGCGGAGCGCGGCGGCGGGGACCGCCGTCAGATCAGGCTGAGGTCGACGCGGCGGAGGAGCGCCGTCAGATCAGGCTGAGGTCGACGCGCCCGAGGAGCGCCGTGAGACCGAGGGCCAGGAAGTAGTCCCCCCAGACCAGTTCGTGGCGGACCGCCGTCCCGGTCCCGGCGTCATAGCAGCCGTCGAGCAGCATGCCCGCAGGCCGGTCGCCGCCCGGCCTGGTGAGGTGGCCGTCCACGAGCCCGCGCAGGACGGTCTCCGCCCGGTCCGCGCAGGCCGCGGCCCCGGCCACGCCGGGGACGCGCGCGAGCTTCAGCAGGGCGACCGCGGCGACGGCGGCGGCGGACGTGTCGGCAGGCCCGTCGGGGGCGCCGGCCTCGGCCGGCGGGACGACCGGTCCGTCGAGGAAGTCCCCGCTCCGCAGCAGGACTTCGGCGGTCTTCGCCAGGCGGTCGGCGCGCCACGCGGGGTCGCCGCCCGCCAGGAGCAGGCCGTCGGCGACCGCCAGGAGCAGCCACGACTCGCCCCGCGTCCAGCCCGGCGCGGGGTCGGCCTCGGCCGCCCGGCTCCCGTGCGGCCCGTCCAGGCGCCATGCCGGGACGGGCCGCCCGCCGCCTCCCCGGCCGTCCAGGCACAGGTCGAGATGGCGGTGCAGATGGGCGGCGGCGGCCGCCCGTCCCTCCGGCCCCGCGGCGGCCAGCAGCGGGACGAGCCCCGGGACGCCGTCCGCGCGGGCCCGCAGCCGTGGCCCGCCCAGGGCCGCGCCCCACGGGACCAGGCCGAGCCGCGGGTCCCAGGCGGCCAGCACGGCCTTCGCCGCGCGCTCGCGCAGGGCGGCGGCCGCCCCGTCCGCGCCGTCGGCCGGGGCGGTGCCGTACCAGAGGACGAGACCGCGGGCCGCGGTGTCGGCCTCGGCCCAGGGCGCGAGGCGGGCCGTCACCCCGGCGGCCGCCCGGCGGTCGGCCGCCGTGCCGGTGTCGAGGGCGCGGAGCCGGTGCAGTCCGGCCCAGAAGCCGCCGGTCCACGATCCGCGCCCCGTCGTCGTCCAGCGGCCGTCGTCGGGGTCCGCGTACAGCGGGAAGCGGTCGCCCACCTGCGCGGCGGTCTCCGCCACCCGCCCGAGGACGAGGCGCAGCGCGTCCTCGGCCCAGTCCGTCGTGCCCGTCACGTCGCCCCGCCCCGCCGGGTACGCCGGTCACCGACCGCCCAGAGGAGGGCGACGGCCCCGGCGACCGCGAACTCCGCCGCGACCAGGACCCAGCCGGCGCCGTACCGGCCGCGCTCGGCGAGCAGCCCGAACAGCGGCGGGCCCACGGCGAACCCGGCGAAGAAGCCGGCGGCGACCAGCGCCGAGTCCTGCCCGGCCCGTCCCGGGGCCGAGCGCTGCATCACCAGGACCATGGAGACGGCGTTGCCCGACACGGCGAACACGCCGACCGCCACGGCCGCCACCCATACGAGGGGCCCCATCCGGAGCGCCGCGGCCAGGAGCAGGGCCGCGCCGACCGCGCCGACCGCGAGGAGGGCCGGGAACCACGGGGCGCGTTCCGGTGTCGCGGCACGGGACCAGCCGACCCGGCCGGCGATCCCCGCGAGGCCGAGGACCGCGACGAGCGCACCCGCCACCGCCGGTCCCATGCCGAGCCGTTGGACGCCGAAGAGCGCCACGTAGGTGTTCACGGAGGCGATGCCCGCGCCGAGGAAGAGCGAGAAGGCGGCGAGCCACGGAACGGGGCCGCCCGGCGGGGCCGGTGCGCCGGGCGCGGCGCCGGGCACGGGCGGCGGGTCGGCCGGCAGCGCCCGCCGGGCCCACAGGGCGGCGCCGAAGGCGGCCGCGGCCGCCACCCACACCGCGCCCCGCCAGCCCAGCAGGCCCGCCGCCGCCGCGAGCGGCAGCCCCGCGGCGAAGGCGCCGAGCTGGACCCCGGACTGCTTGGCGCCGGTGACGGCACCCCGCCGGGGCGCGGGGACGGACGCCAGGATCGCCTTGTTCGTCGCCGGGTTGGCGAGGGCCTGCGGGAGCCCGCCCAGCGCCACCGCCACGAGGAGCAGGCCCGGTCCGGGGGCCGCGCCGATCAGCCCGAGCGCCGCGCCCGACACGACGAGCAGCGCGACGAGCGCCCGCCGGGGACCGACCCGGTCCACGACCCGGCCGCCGGCCGGGGAGAGGGCGGCGGCGGTCCCGAAGCCGACCGTGGTCGTGAGGCCGAGGAGCGTCTCGGAGACGCCGAGACCGTCCACGAGGCGCGGCCCGAGCGCCCCCAGGAGGAAGAGCTGCATCATCGAGAAGGCCATGGCGGTGGTGAGCAGCGCGGTCAGTCCGCGCGGCACGGCGTGCCCGGGCTCCGCCGCCGTACCGGTGGCCGCCGTCCTGCCTGCGGACTTCACGTGGCTCCCCCTTCCGTGCGACGGTCGGGCCGCCCGCCGTCGCCGTGGAGAAGTCGTGGCACGGGTGCCGGAAGTTCCCGATGCGCTCTTGTGGGCCGCGCCACAGTCGCGTACTGATGACCCGACAGGTCGAGGGGGCGGCCGCGGTCGCCCTTCCCGCCCCCGTGTCTCCGGAGGGGTGCAAGGATGGGCGCGCCATGACACCAGGCCGATGTGCGCGAGGAGCCCGGGCCGCGATGTTCGCGGCCGTCTGCGTGCTGCTCGCGGCCACCGGCCACGTGCTGATGTCGGGTCAGGACCTGCCGGCCGCCGTGCTCGGCCCGGCGTTCGCGGCGACGTTCGGCGTCGCCTGGGTCCTCGCGGGGCGTGAACAGGGCCTTCTCGCGGTGACGGCGGCCACGGTGGCCGTCCAGACCGGGCTCCACACCGTGTTCTCCTGGTCGCAGCGGCAGGGTTCCCCGACGCCCGGGCGACCTGCCGCGGACAGCGCCGCGGCGGCCCACACGGCCATGGGGCACGCGGGGCACCTGGGCATGGGCGGCATGGACGCGGCCCACGGGGCCGCGCGGGGCACGCCCGTGGATTCCGGGGCCGTCGCCCACGACATGACAGAGATGTCAGAGATGTCGTCGTCTCTCGGGATGCTGTCCGCGCACCTCCTCGCCGGTCTGCTCAGCGGTCTCTGGCTGGCGTACGGGGAGCGGGCGGCGTTCCGCCTCGCGCGCTCCCTGCCGCTGTGGCGGTTCAGGTCACCGCTGCGGCTGCTGCTCGCCGCCGTCGTCCCCGTACCGCCGCGTCGCCCGCGGGTCCGGCGCGTCCGCGCCGAGGACGAGCGGGCCCCCCGGCGGCTGCTCCTCGCCCATTCCGTCGTCTCCCGGGGTCCGCCGCGCGCCCTCGCTGTCTCCTCCTGACAGCCGGCTCCCCGACGCGACGGCGCGCCCTCCGCGCCGCCGTCGCCCGGGCCCCGGGCCTGCCGCCCCGGCAGGCCGCGACCCCTTCACCGGCGCAGCCGCGCGCCCGCGCGCCGCCGGACCTCCCTTGCCCCGTAAGGACTTGTGGCGATGACCCCTGCCCACGGCACCCTCCACCAGGGACCGAACACCCCCTCCCGCGCGACCCGCACGCCGGACGCCGCTTCCGACGCCGCGACCACGCTGCTCGCCCTGGCCGCGCGGGACGGCGACCCCGCGAAGGCCGACCTGTTCGTCCGGGCCCTGCACCGGGACGTCTGGCGGTACGTGGCGTACCTGAGCGCCGACCGCCAGGCCGCCGACGACCTCACCCAGGAGGTCTTCCTGCGCGCGATCGCCGCGCTGCCCCGGTTCCAGGGCCGTTCCTCGGCGCGGACCTGGCTCCTGTCGATCGCGCGCCGCACCGTGGTCGACAGCCTGCGCCGCGCCGCCGCCCGCCCCAGACTCTCCGACCGCGACGACTGGCAGGCGGAGGCCGAGCACACGCAGCCGCTCGGCCTGCCGGGATTCGAGGACGGCGTGGCCCTCGCCGAGCTCATGGACTCGATCCCGGCGGAACGGCGCGAGGCCTTCGTCCTCACCCAACTCCTGGGCCTGCCCTACGCCGAGGCCGCCGAGGCCATCGGCTGTCCGGTGGGCACGGTCCGCTCGCGGGTCGCCAGGGCCCGCACGTCCCTGGTCGCGCTGCTGCGGGGCGACGAGGAGCCGGCGGGCGAGGGAGGCGCGGCGTCCCCGCCCTCCGTGCCGGCCCAGCGGGGCACGACGAGGGCTCCCGCGCTGGCCTGATCCGGTACGGGGAGGGGGCCGCCCGGGCCCGGAGCGTCCGGCGGAGGGGACGGGACCGCGGAACCCTCGGGATCCCGTCCCCTCCGCCGGATCTGAACCGGAACGGCACTCACCGGGATTCCCTCCCGCCCGCCGGAACCGGAGCGCCCCGCGATCCGACTCCTCCTCCGGGCGCCCGGCCTTGCGGCGCCCCTTCGTGCTCTGGAGGGGGGCCGGTGGACACCACCCGGGACTCGACGTCGCCCGCGGCGCGGGGCGGTGGAGCGGGAAGGACGCCTCGGCGACGGTACGGACCGCCCGCCGCCGTCTGGGGGTTCCTCGCCGTGCTGGTGGTGGTGTTCCTCGGCTCGTACGCCCTGGGCGCCGCCGTCGGGCCGATCGGCCGGGAGGACGGACCGCCGGCCCCGGCCCCGCCCCGGGTCACGGAGCACGTGCACGACGGCGGGCACCCCTGACGGCCGACGACGGTGGTCACGGGTGGGCGGGACCCGGCCCGGGGGACGGCGTGCGGCCTCGCCCCCGGGTCACACCGCGTCGTCGGCGGCCCGCCCGGGGGCGTCCTCGCCGGACAGCAGGCTCCGTTCGGCCCACAGGGTCTTGCCGCGGCCCGACGGTCGCACGCCCCAGCGGCGGGTGAGCTGGGCCGTGATGAACAGGCCGCGGCCGTTCTCGTCCGTGTTCAGGGCGCGGCGCAGGTGGGGGCTGGCGCTGCTGTCGTCGGTGACCTCGCAGACGAGCGTGCTGTCCCGGATGAGGCGCAGCCGGATCGGTCCCTTCGCGTAGCGGACGGAGTTGGTGACCAGTTCACTGACGACCAGTGCGGTGTCGTCGATGACGTCCTGGTCCACGCCCCATTCCGCGAGTTGCTCCGTGGCCCGCCGGCGGGCCTCCCCGGCGCTCTCCGGGGCGTTGGGGAAGGTCCAGGCCTTCGTACGGGAGGCGTCCATCGTGCGGGTGCGGGCCAGCAGCAGGTAGGCGTCGCGCGGCGTCTGCTCGGGGGCGAGGGCGTCGGCGCACGTGTCGCAGGCGGCTTGCAGGGAGGTGTGCGGTGCGGCGAACAGGCCGGTCAGCCGGCCGAGCATCGACTCCCTGCCGCCGGCCCCGGCCAGCAGGGCGTTGTTGTAGATCAGCAGGGTGGAGCCGGCGGGCAGGGCGCGTTCCGTGAGCCCGTACCGGGCGAGGCCCTGTCCCAGCGGCGGACCCGCGGCGACGTCGAGCAGTTCGACGTCGCCGCCCGGGTGCACCAGGACGGGCGGGGGGTGTCCCGCGCTCGCCGCCGTGCAGAGCCGGGACACCGGGTCGTAGACGACGCAGAGGCAGGTGGCGGGCGGTCCGTCGGCGGGTTCGTAGCCGGTCCCGGTCGGCGGGCCGCCGGGGCGGCTGGCGAGGTCGTGGAGCCGCTGGAGGATGTCGTCGGGCGGCAGGTCGAGATCGGCCAGCACCTCGATCGCCGCGCGGAGTTCGCTCATCGCCCCCGGGCCCGACGTCCCGGACGTGGTGTCCCCGGCCACCAGGGCGACCCGGGATCCGGAGAGGGGGATGGCGTCGGACCAGCCGCCGCCCGTGCCGGCCGGCAGGTGGGTGCGGGCCAGTTCGACGGCGGTGCCCACGCTGGCCTGGGTGTGGGCGAATCCCCCGGAGAGGATGCGGGCGGCGGAGCGCTCGCGCCCGTAGAGGCGGGCGTTGTCCAGGCACTGGCCCGCGTGCGCGGTGAGCTGCCGGGCGAGCCGCAGGTCCCGGTGGTCGAAGGGCGCCGGGTCGCGCCAGCGGTAGAAGCAGGCCAGGCCGAGGACCACGCCGCGGGCCCGGATCGGGACCAGGAGCATCGAGTGCGCCCCCGCCCGCACGATCCGGGCGTCGCGGCGGCGCGCGGTGTCGAGCCAGGGGGCGTCGGGGCGCAGTCGCCGGACCAGTTTGGGGGCCAGGGTGTCGAGGGCCGCGCGATGGGGTGTGCCGGGCGGGTAGACGGTCACCTCGCCGACGACGGGGACGCCCTGCCGCTCCGGTCCGGCGACCGAGCGGTAGCCGACGCGGCGCAGGGTCTGGTCCCGGTCGGTGGCGTCCACCGTCGGAGCCCGGCCGCTCAGGACCGTGTCGTAGACGTCGACGGTCACGGTGTCGGCCAGGGCCGGGGACACGACCTCGCAGCACTCGGCGGCGGTGCGGAAGATGTCGAGCGTGGTGCCGATCCGCGCGGCCGCCTCGTTCAGCAGGCGCAGTTCCGCCTCCGCCCTCGCCCGGGCCGTGATGTCGGTCAGCGCGACCGCCAGTCCGAGGACGGTGCCGTCGGCCCGCTGCAGCCGGAACGCGGACGCCGAGACCACGGCTTCGGCCGGGGGGACGCGGTGGTCGCGCACCCGGATGCTCAGGTCGAAGGCGGCCGTGCCGGTCTCCAGCACCCCGCGGGCGGCCCGTTCCACGGCCGCCGGCTCGGAGAGGTCGAAGGACCGCAGGATCTCGGCGAGGGGGCGGCCGAGGAAGCGGTCGACCGGGAAGTCCCGCATCAGCCGGGCGGCCTTGTTGACCCGGACCAGGCGCAGGTCCCGGTCGTAGACGTGCAGGCTCAGGGGCGACTGCGAGAACAGGGCGTCGAGCACGGCGTCCCCCAGCCCCCGGGGCACGGACCGCTGGTCCTGCTGATCCTCACCAACCACGGGGGAGCCCCCTCGACGAGACGGCGGAGTGCGCTGTTCTCACGCTGTTCTCCATGCAACGCGATCCGCGCCCGCCCGGCCACCGCAGCCGGACGGCCGGGTGAACCCCCGGGCGGGCGGGCGCCGGTCGGCACCCCCGCGAGACGGACGCCGTCGCCCCGGGTCGATGTTTGGCGTACCGGGCGGCGGTGAGGCGTATCCACGGCCTGTTCGACTATCGACTGGGGAGCATATGGAGAGCGTTATTCGCCTGGCGATCTCCGTCGGCGGTTCGGCGCTGGCGGCCTTCGTCGTCTGCCGCGCGGTGGACATGCTGGCGCGGTTCGCCGACCGACGGCATCCGGAGACACCGCTGTGGGGGCTGCTGCGCCGCGGCGGCACACCGCTGTACGTGGTCGTGCTGGCGGCGCTGTTGAGATGGACGTACCCGGTGGCGGCGCGGGGACAGGAGTCGCTCAAGGAGCACGCGGACACGGTGGGCCACGTCCTGCTGCTGTCCCTGATCGGCGGCGGCGCGTGGCTGATGGTGCGGACGGTCGCGGCGGTGGTCGAGTCCTCGTACGCGCGGTACGCCGGCCGTTCGCGCGACGCGGCGCGGCTGCGCCGGGTCCGTACCCAGGTGACGCTGATCATGCGGGTGGTGACCGTCGCCGTCGGGGTGGTCGCCGCCGCCGCGGCACTCGTGACCTTCCCGTCCTTCCGTACGCTCGGCACCTCGCTGCTGGCCTCGGCGGGGATCATCGGCATCGTGGCGGGCGTGGCGGCCCAGTCCACGCTGAGCAACCTCTTCGCCGGTTTCCAGATCGCCTTCGGCGACATGGTCCGGATAGGCGACACCGTCGTCGTGGACGGCGAGTGGGGTGTCGTGGAGGAGGTCACCCTGACCTTCCTCACGGTCCGCACCTGGGACGAGCGGCGGGTCACCCTCCCCGTCTCGTACTTCACCTCGCGCCCGTTCGAGAACTGGTCGCGCGGCGGTGCGGAGATGACGGGATCGGTGTTCCTCCACTGCGACCACTCGACTCCGGTCGCCCTCGCGCGGGCGCACCTGGAGGAGTTCCTGTCGAAGTGCGAGACCTGGGACGGCCGCGCCTGGGACCTGGCCGTGACGGACACCTCGCCGACCGGCATCACGGTGCGGGCGATCGTGACGGCCAAGGACCCCGACGACCTGTGGACGACCCGATGCGCCGTCCGGGAGGAGCTCGTCGGCTGGCTCGCCCGCGAGCATCCGGGTGCCCTTCCCAAGGTGGTCACGGCTCCCGCGGCCGACCTCCTGGAGCTGCGGGAGGAAGAGGCCGGCGTGCCGGGGCGGTGACCCTTCCCGGAGCGCCGAACGGCCGGTGGGCGCCCCTCGGAGACGAGGGGCGCCCACCGGCCGTCGTGGTGTGTCAGGCCTTGTCCTGCATCGAGCGGCGGGCGGGGTTGCCCTGGTCGGCCGCCTTGGGGTCCCTCTCGTCGGCCTTGGCGCGCACGCCCTGGGCGATGCGCTTGCCGAGGTCCTCGTCGATGCGGGACCAGTAGGTGAAGGCGCGCTCCAGGACGGGTTCGGTGACTCCGTTGAGGAGGTGGCCCACGACGTTGTCGACGAGCCGGTCGCGGGCGGCGTCGTCCAGTACCTCGCGCACGAGGGTGCCCGCCTGGCCCCAGTCGTCGTCCTCCGGGTGGGAGACGTAGGCCGACCGGGTGATCTCGCCGTCCGCGGTCCAGCTCGGCGGGTTCCCGTACCGCTCGGTGTCGGCGGCGGGCCCGCCCTTGGAGTTCGGCGCGTAGACCGGGTCGGACGTCTTGCGGTACGCCATCGCCCCGTCCTTGGAGTACGTGTGGACGTCGACGACGGGCGCGTTCACGGGCAGCTGCTGGTAGTTGCCACCGATGCGGTGCCGATGGGCGTCCGCGTACGAGAACAGCCGGGCGAGCAGCATCCGGTCGGGGCTGGGGCCGATGCCGGGGACGAGGTTGTTGGGCTGGAAGGCGGCCTGCTCGATCTCGGCGTGGTTGTCCGTGGGGTTGCGGTCGAGCGTCATGCGGCCCACCGGGATGAGCGGATAGTCGCCGTGCGGCCACACCTTGGTGAGGTCGAAGGGGTTGAAGCGGTACGTCGCCGCGTCCTCGTACGGCATGACCTGGACGTGCAGCGTCCAGCTCGGGAACTCGCCGTCGCGGATGTGCTCGAAGAGGTCGCGGGTGTGGTAGTCCGTGTCGACGGCGGCCATCTGGTCGGCCTCGTCCTGGGTGAAGTACTCGATCCCCTGGTCGGTCTTGAAGTGGTACTTCACCCAGAACCGCTCGCCGGCCGCGTTGATCCACATGTAGGTGTGGGACGTGTAGCCGTTCATGTGGCGCCAGGTGCGGGGGATGCCCCGGTCCCCCATGAGCCAGGTGACCTGGTGGGCGGATTCCGGGGAGAGGGTCCAGAAGTCCCACTGCATGTCGTGGTCGCGCAGGTTGTTGTCCGCGCGGCGCTTCTGCGACCGGATGAAGTGCTGGAACTTCATCGGGTCCTTGATGAAGAAGACCGGCGTGTTGTTGCCGACCATGTCGTAGTTGCCCTCGGACGTGTAGAACTTCACCGCGAACCCGCGGGGGTCGCGCCAGGTGTCCGGGCTCCCGCGCTCCCCCGCGACGGTGGAGAAGCGGGCGACCAGCTCGGTGCGGGTGCCGGGCTGGAACAGCGCCGCCTTGGTGTAGGCGCTGACGTCGTGCGTGACCTCGAACCGGCCGAACGCGCCGCTGCCCTTGGCGTGCGGCTGGCGCTCGGGGATCCGTTCACGGTTGAACTGCGCCATCTGCTCGATCAGATAGGCGTCCTGCAACAGGATCGGACCGCCCGGGCCCACGGTGAGCGAGTGTTCGTCGCTCTCCACCGGGGCGCCGGAGTCGGTCGTGGTGGCGGGTCGGCTCTCGGTCATCGGTCGTGCTGCCTTTCCCTCGTGCTGGACGGTGGCGCTCACCCGTGGTCGGGGGCGGGGCAGCGGCGAACGGAAGCACTGCCGACATAGGCCTCCTCGACGGATGGGGCCGGTGTCGCGGGGCGGCTCTCTCCGCCCCGGGCACTCGTCCCAGCGTGTACCCACAATCCCCAGGTCACCACCTGTGACTTTGCCGGGCGGCCCGGGGCCGCCCGGCAGGGCCGGGCTTCGACGCACGAACGACGCGCGTGGCAGGCATCCGCCGATCGAGGGACGGTGGAGACCCGGCGGCGCAACGCCGTCCCGTACCCCCTGGGAGAGGCCATGACCCAGCCGCTCGTACCGCCCCAGGAGACCCCGCCCGCGGAGGGGTCCACGTCCTCGGCCCACCAGGAGCGCGCCGACGGCGGCGTCTGGGAGCACCCGACGGTGTGGCTCGCGCTGATCGCCGCGGGCGCCGTCCTCGGAGGGCTGTTCTTCCTCTTCCGGTTCCTCTCCTTCTGAGCCGCGGTCCGCCGCCGGCCGGCATCGCGCCGGTCGCCGGCCGTTCCGGAGCCGTACGCGGCAGCGCCCCGGCGGCGGATCGTCCGCGGGACCCCGCATCCGCGGGGCACCCGCGCGCCGAAGACGTGTCGGGGCGCCAGGAGGCGCCGCACGGCGACCGAGCGGATCGAGACGGCATGACCCGTACGCACTGGCTCTTCGGGGACCAACTGGGGCCGGCGTTCCTCGGCGCGGGGGACGGCGAGGGCCCGTCGCGCGAGGCCCCCGTGGTGATGATCGAGTCCCGGGCGGTCTTCCGCAGGCGCCGTTTCCACCGCGCGAAGGCGCACCTGATCCTCTCGGCGATGCGGCACCGCGCCGCGGAACTGGGCGACCGGGTGACGTACGTGCGGGCCGACACCTACCGGGAGGGGCTCGCGGCGGTCGGCCGGGGCCCGGTGACGGTGCACCATCCGACCTCGCGGGCGGCGCTGGCCCTCGTGCGCTCCCTGGACGACGTCACGGTCCTCCCGCCGCGCGGGTTCCTCGTCGGCCAGGACGACTTCCGGGCCTGGGCCGACGGGCAGCGCGGACTGCGGATGGAGTCCTTCTACCGGCACGTCCGCCGCGACCACGACCTCCTGATGGACGGCGGGAGCCCGGCGGGCGGCACGTGGAACCTGGACCACGAGAACCGGGAGCCGCCGCCGCGGGGACGGCGGACCCTCGGGGCCCCCGCCCCGTACAAGCCGCGGGAGAGCGACGTCGACGAGGAGGTCCGCCACGACCTCGACCGCTGGGAGCGGGACGGGGACGTCTCCTTCGTGGGCCGCGACGGGCCACGGCGGTTCCCCGCCTCCCGCCGGGAGGCCCGGACCGCCCTCAAGCGCTTCCTGAGCGAGCGGCTGGAGGGGTTCGGCGCGCACGAGGACGCGATGCTCGCCGGCGACGGCGTGATGAGCCACAGCCTCCTGTCCTCCTCGCTGAACCTGGGGCTGCTCGACCCGGCCGAGTGCGTGGAGAGTGCCGAGGCGGCCTGGCGGGCCGGCGAGGCGCCGCTGAACTCGGTCGAGGGCTTCGTGCGGCAGGTCGCCGGCTGGCGCGAGTACGTCTGGCACCTCTACTGGTACTTCGGCGAGGACTACCGGTCGTCGAACGAGCTGGGCCACACCGCCGCCCTGCCCGACTGGTGGAACGAGCTCGACGCGGACGCCGTGTCGGCCCGGTGCCTGGCCACGGTGCTGCGCCAGGTCCGGGACACCGGGTGGACCCACCACATCCCGCGCCTCATGGTGCTGGGGAGCCACGCCCTCCAGCGGGGCTGGGATCCGGCCGCCGTGACGGACTGGTTCCACCGCTGCTTCGTCGACGGCTACGACTGGGTGATGCTCCCCAACGTCGTGGGCATGTCGCAGTACGCGGACGGCGGCCGGATGACCACGAAGCCGTACACCTCGGGCGGCGCCTACATCGACCGCATGAGCGACCTGTGCGGGCCGTGCCGCTACCGCCCGGACCGGCGGGTCGGGGAGGACGCCTGCCCGTTCACCGCGGGCTACTGGAACTTCCTGCACCGGCACCGCGGCACGCTGGAGCACAACGCCCGGATCTCCCGCGCGGTGCACGGCCTGGACCGCCTCAAGGACCTGTCGGCCCTGCTGGATCAGGAGCGGGAGCGGGGCGAGGGCCCGCCGTGAGCCGTCCGTGAAGCGCCGCCCGTGAGTACGGTGTGCCCGCCGCGGGCCGGTGCCCGCGCGGCTCAGGTCGCGGTGCCGACCCGGGCGGCGAGCAGCGCGATGTCGTCGTCCGCGGAGGCCGGCACCAGGTGGGTGAGCAGCCGGTCGCAGAGGGCGGGCAGGGACGGCACGGGTGCGGCGAGCAGATCGGTCAGTTCGGTGAGGCGGGCGTCGATGTCGCTGCTCCGGGACTCGACGAGGCCGTCGGTGTAGAGGACGAGGACGCTGCCGAGGGGCAGCACGACCTCGGTGGTCGCGTAGTCGACCCCGCCGACGCCCAGGGGCAGGCCCGGCGGGACGTCGAGCAGGCGCACGGTGCCGTCGGGGAGGACGGCGGCGGGCGGCGGGTGGCCCGCGCGGGTGATGCCGCAGCGGCCGGTGGCCGGGTCGACGACCACGGAGAGGAAGGTCGCGATCATCGGTTCGGCGAGGTCGCGCAGGGCGGCCTCCAGCTGGTGGAACATCTCGTCGGCGGCGAGGTCGAGGCGGGCGAGGGCCCGTACGGTGGCGGAGAGCCGTCCCATGACCGCGGCGGCCGCGGTGCCGTGCCCCATCACGTCCCCGATGACGAGGACGGCCCTGCCGTCCGTCAGGTCGACGACGTCGTACCAGTCGCCGCCGACCTCGTTCACGTCGCTGGCGGGCAGGTAGCGGTGGGCGACCTCGATCCCCGGCGGCGGGGTGATGTGCTGAGGGAGCATGCTGCGCTGCAGCACGGTGGCCGTGTCGTGCTCGCGGCTGTAGAGGCGCGCATTGTCCACGCAGACCGCCGCGCGGGCGGCCAGTTCGCCGGCGAGGTCGACCTCGTCCTTGGTGAAGGGGCCGACCGGGCGGGTCCGGTAGAAGGTGGCCAGGCCGAGCACCACGCCGCGGGCGAGCAGCGGGGTCATCATGAACGAGTGGACGCCCAGGCGCAGCAGCTCCGCCGGGGTGCCGGAGTGGCCGGCCGCCGGTTCGACGGCCCGCTCGTCGAGCTCGCCGACGACGTAGGCGCGGCGGTCGCCAAGGGCCCGGGCGTACGGCGCGGCGGCCGGGAAGTCGAGCGTGCGGCCCAGCGGGGCGAGGGCGGCCGCGACCGGTGATCCCGTCAGCGGGGCCTTGGCCAGCCGGCGCAGCGTGGCGCCGCCGACGAGGCCCGCGCCGGGTTCGCCGTCGGCGGCCAGGGACTCCAGGACGTCGACGGTGACGACGTCCGCGAGGTCGGGCACCGCCACGTCGGCGAGCTCCTGCGCGGTGCGCTCCAGGTCCAGGCTGGTGCCGATCTTCAGCGTGGCCTCGTTCACCAGGGCGAGGTGGCGGCGGCCCGCCTCGGCCTCCAGCTGCGCCCGCTGCTGGGCGGTGATGTCGATGAGGGTGGCGGCCAGCCCGATGGGGCGTCCGTCGGCGTCCTCCAGGCGGACGTACGAGCCCGACCACACGTGGTCGTGGTCCGGGTCGGCCGGGGTGCGGCCGGTGCGGCGGGAGTCGACGACGGGCCGGCCCTCGTCGAGGGCGCGGCGCATCGAGCGCTCCATGTCGGGGGCGTTGACGTCGGGCAGGATCTCGACGAGGCGGCGTCCGATGTGGGCGGCCTGCGGCAGGCCGTTCATGGCTTCGAGGGCCGGGTTGACGCGGAGGAAGCGCAGCTGGGTGTCGAGGACCGCGATGCCGACCGGGGAGCGGGCGAACAGTCCGTCCCACACGACCGACGAGCCGCGGATCCGGCGGGCGGCCTCCGCCTCCGCGGCGAACACCAGCACCGTCGTGCCGCCGCGGTGCCGGGCGGGCACCGGGGCGGCCCAGATCTCCAGGTCGAGGGGGCGTCCCTCCTTGTGCCAGGCCGTGACCGTTCCGGTGACGCCGTGGCCGGTGGCGGCGCCCTCCCAGAGCGAGCGGCCGAGGCCGCGGTCCGCACCCGGGTGGAGCAGGTCGGCGATGTGCCGGCCGAGCACGTCGTGCGGGGTGTAGCCGAGCAGTTCCTCCGCCGCGTGGTCCCAGCGGACGATCGCGCCGTCCGCGCCGGTGGCCACCACGGCGACCGTCAGGTCCCCGAGCCACCCGCCCGCGTCACGGGCGGCGGCGGTGGTCGCGTCGTCGAAGGGCACCTGTTCCATCGCCACCACGATTCCCGTAGGCCCACACCCCCGGGACGGGCTGCCGTCCTCCTCAGTATGGGGGCGGGCCCACGGTTCGGCTCGCGGACCGCGGGGGGGCGCGCGGAGGGCCCGCCGGAGGTCAGCGCACCCGGCCGCGGGCCTTCAGGTGGGCGGCGGGGACCGGCGGGGCGTCCAGGCGGTCGCCGTCGTAGCCCTTCACCTCGCCGAAGCGGTCGCCGGTCGCCCAGTCCTCGCGGGCCCGGCGGATCTCCTCGTCGGTGCGGCCCACGAAGTTCCACCACATGACGATCAAAACACATAACCGCAGGTCAGACGGGTTAGAAGCCACGAAGGTCAGCAAAAGTCAGCATGCGCGGCCGGATCTGGCCCATGCTGATCGTCTTCGTACGACAATGATGTGGAGAACTCAGTTGGTCGCATCGTAGCCGCAATATCGGGGCCGCCAGCCGCGACTCTCACCCGCGTTCCGGGACAGGCCCTGAACTCGACGGCACGGCGGCGCTCCAGGAGGAGTTGGCTTACCACCTGACCCGGGAGCGCCTTCACGGTCCTGCTCACTCTCCCGCACTCACCTGTGCGGAAGCTCGATACCGTGGCCCCGTGATACGAGCTCAGCTCGGCTCGGTCGCCCCGATGTCGGGCGCGAGGTCCAGGAGCAGGAGTGCCGCCGCCACGTGGGTCGGGTTCTCCTCCACCTTGACGGCCGAGAGCTCGTTGGCGCGTGAGACACGCCGTTCGACGGTGTTGCGGTGCGCGTAGAGGTTGGCGGCCGCCCGGGTGGTATTGAAACCGCACTGCACGTAGGTGAGAAGTGCCTGTCGTAGGGCCGTGTCGGCTTCGGCCAGCGGCCCGAGGGTGTTGATGACGAACCGATGTGCGCCGGCACGGTCCTTCGTGAGGGCGTCGATCAGCTCGACGTCGGCGTAAGGGGTGAATCGCCGGTCGGATCCGAGTCGGATGACCAGCGCCTGTGCCGCGAGGGCGTCCTGGTGGCTGGACCGGAACCCTTCGAGTCCGCGCCCCGGCCTTCCCACCGCCACGCGGACCTCGTCGGCCGTCGCGAGGGCCTTCTCCACGTGGTGAAGGTCCGGGACGGCCTCCCCCGAGAACCAGATCCACCGCGACGTGGTGCTGGCGCGCGCCACCAGTGCGCTCCAGCCGCCGGCGGCGGAACGCCCGGCGGCGATTGCCTCGTCCAGGACATCAGCACGTTGGGGATCGTCGATCCAAAGGACGAGACCCACGTGCCACCGTGCCATCCGATAGCGCAGGCGCCCTTCTGCGAGATCCTCCGCCATCGGTGCCCCGCTGGCGATCAGCTGGATCATCGCGATCCCCTCGGCATCCGTGTTGCCCATCGCCGCGGCGAGGCCGACTTGGCGCAGGGCCGCGACCGAGTCGAGGGCGTACTGCACGAGCGACTGCGCCGTCACGTCCAGGACCCCCACGAGGAGGTCGGGGTCGGCGCAGTCCGCCACGCATTCCTGCAGCCATCGCCGCCAGCCGATCCCCAGGGCCACGCGCCAGGCGACGGCGAAGTCGGGGGCGAGGCCCCGGGAGACGAGATCGTTGATGTACGCCGTGGCCCGCGGGCCGACGTAGGGCTCCACCCGACGCCCCGGATGCTGGACGTTCGCGGTCAGCCATTGGACGAGGTCGGAGCGGTTGAGCGCGCGGTCCTCCTTGATCAGGGATGCGTCCGCGAGGAGGGCGGGATCGTTCTGAGCGACGAGGGAGGGCCTGACGAAGGCATCGACCAGGGCGTCCGTCTCCGTCAGCAGGCGCTGACACAGTGACCTGATCGCGTCAGCGACCTCGCGGGAGGGCGCGGGCCACAGCTCTTCCATGTCTTCAGTGTCCCCTTCGTCGCGAGGAGCCGACGCTCCCGACATGCTGTGTCACGGACAGATACAAGGTCCGCCGACAGCATGGCCGGGGACGGAGACGAGGGCCGTCGGTCCGCCGGCGACACCGAGAGACGTCGGGTCGCCACCACCACGCGGCAGTGGCTGCCGAATCCCGATGTCGCCGTGCGCTCGAATCGAGGGGTCCTTGCCGTGCCCCGCATTGCGGGGGCGGCCCTGCGGTGTCTTCGTGGCCGACGGAACGCGGGTGTCGATATCCGCATGCCTCCGACGCTCAGCTCGCGAGGGGCGCGCGTCACTGGCCGATGGTTACGGGTGTACAGGCTCGCAGCCCTGGCACGGTCGGCGTCCTCCTTCTCTGCGGACTTGGAAGCGGATGCATAATGCCCCACGCCCGCCGCGGCAACGCGGATCCCGCTTTCGTCCGCCTCCGGGTCGCCAAGATCGCCGTCCGCCACCTCGGCGGGCAGAGCCGGGTCTTCGAACACGACCGTGCGCATGGGTCTCCAAGGGTCGGGGAGGAGTTTAGTACCACTAAACGGCGGCAGGTTTATCACGCCGTCGATGGCGTCACAAGGTGTTCGGCACCGCCGCCCCTCTGGAGCGGCACACCAGGTTGCCCACAACGGGCATGCCTTAGCCTCAGGTCACGGAGGGGCCCGTCCAGGTCGGCTTGTCACCCGACGGGCACACGACCTCGGCCTCGGGACGGGCGGTGAGTACACGATGTCCATGAACGACGACAGGAGAGCAGGCGGAGGGGCCAGGGGCTCCGCCGCCCTCGAAGCGTCCGCGGGCGCGCAGCTGAGGAAGATCAGGCTCAGCCGCGGGTTGTCGTTGACGGAGGCGGCGCAGCAGGCAGAGGTCACCAAGGGCTTTCTGAGCCAGCTGGAACGTGGGCTCACCAGCGTGTCCGTTCCGACGTTGCTGCGCGTCTGCGAGGTGCTGCAGATCGGAGTCGGCGAGCTGTTCGCGTACCCCGACGAGCAGGTCGTGGAGGGCGGACGCCGGATCGACATGGGGGGTGAGGGCGTGACCGAGTACCTGCTCACGCCCGCCGACACCACGGCGTTCCAGGTCTTCCGTTCCGTGATCGAACCGGGCGGGGGCACCGGAGGTCCCTATCGGCTCGACACCACCACGATCTTCGCAATGGGGCTGAGCGGTTCGACCCGTCTGATCGTCGGGGGCGAGACCCGGATGCTGTCGGCCGGCGTGTCCACCTCGTTCTCCGGTCGGACGCTCCACCAGTTCGACAATCCGGGTACTACGGCGAGCGAGGTCCTCTGGGTCCTGTCACCTCCCCTGTTGCGCGCCGCGCGAGGCCCCGCCTAGAGCCGCTCGTAGACGGCCGGCCGGCGCGCCCGCAGGACGAGGGCCTGCACCGCGCCGGTCACGGCCGAGAGGACGACGAACCCGCCGATGACCCAGGCGCCCCCGACGGTACCGACGAGGATCGGGAAGTTGGCGACCATCAGGCAGACCACGCAGGCCAGGCCGAGGAAGGCCACGCCCGGGGCCACGACCGTGCGCCACACCGACTGCCGCTCGTCGGCGCGCCGGAAGAAGCCGATGACCGCGAGGCTGGTGGCCGCCATCAGCAGGACGATGCCGAGGGTGGCGGCGCCGGAGAACCAGGTGTAGAGGTCCCCGATCGGGTCGAGGCCGAGCGTGGCGACGACGAGCGTGATGACGAACGCGACCGTGGAGGCGACGGCCGAGGACGCCGACGGCGCGCGGTGCCGGGGGTGCACGACGCCCAGCGGCGCCGGAAGCACGCCGGCACGGGACAGCGCGAACTGGTAGCGCGTCACGACGTTGTGGAAGGCGAGCACGCAAGCGAACTGACTGGTGGCCAGGAGCACCTGCATCACGTCGGCCCAGACGGACCCGACGTAGCTCTGCGCCAGCCCGAGGACCAGCCCCTCGGGGTCGGCAGTCGCGGCGCCGGTCACCGCGTCGACGCCGACGCCCACCACGATCGCCCACACGGTGAACGAGTAGAAGACCCCGATCACCAGGATCGCGATGTACGTCGCCCGCGGGACAGTGGCGTCGGGGTCCTTCGCCTCGTTGCGGAACACGGCCGTCGCCTCGAAGCCGATGAACCCGAAGATGGCGAACATGACGCCGAGGCCCAGGGAGCCGGTCCCCACGATCGAGGGCAGCAACGGTTCGGCCGTCAGGCCGTGGGCGCCGCCGTGGCCCACGATGCCGAAGTCCATGACCAGGAGCAGCACGGATTCCAGTACCAGCACGGCGCCGAGCACCTTGGCGCTCAGCTCGATGTCGCGATAACCGAGGAAGGCGATGACGCCCAGCGAGACGAGCGCCCACGCCCACCACGGAGAGGCGACGTCGGCGTACCGCTCGATGACGTTGCTCGTCGCGACGCCGACATAGGCGTTCACCCCGACGAGAAGCAGCGTGTACGAGAAGAGCGCGAGGGTCGCGGCCGAAAGGCCCGGTACGCGGCCCAGCCCCGCCTGGACGTAGGCGTAGAAGGCGCCCGCGTTGCGCACCCGCCCGGCCATCAACGTGAAGCCGACCGCGAAGATCAGCAGCATCACCGTGGACAGCGCGAAGTACAGCGGCATCCCCGGACTGCCGCTCACGGCGAAGGCGAGCGGCACCCCGCCGGCCACAAGGCCGAGCGGCGCCGCAGCGGCGACGACCATGAACACGATCTGCGACACGCCGAGCCCGCGGTTGAGCGGGTTCTCCGATCCTGTTTCACCGCCGGACCCTTGGACGTGCTCTGTCTTGGAGAGGTCGGTCATCGAGACCACCTTTCGGCTCACGGGCCGACGCCGGCTCGTGATGGATGGATGAATGAGTACGTGAGGCGGTACGCCCACGGGGAGCGAACCGGAGCGGCTCCCGCTCAGCGGGGTGAGGAGATCCGGTCCTGCCTCACCGGCTCAGCCCTGGGAAGACGGGGACTCGAGTGAGACCCGGATCGCTCGTTGCTTTCTCTCGGCAGCGACCGCATGAGTGACGGCCGTGATCCGCCCCGGCTCGATACGCACGTGGCTCCCGGCGCGCGGCGAGGTCGCGACGACAGTGGGTTCGACCTCTGCGCGCGACAGCAGCGGGGTGTTTAGGAGCACTAAACACCGGGGGCAAACCTCTATCACGCCGGTCTTACCGCCGCAATGGCTGTGGCCAGGCCGACCGCTACGCAGACACCGACGGCCCCCGCCCTCAGAAGGGCCGAGCACGACCTCGGTCGAGGTCGCGGGCCAGGCGCCGGCCACCGTATGGGCACAGCGGCGCGACCCGCCTGTGCATCGTGCACCAGCGCCAGACGAAGCAGGTGCTCGCTGTCGTTCTCACCACGGCCGCAGCTGGCGACAGTGAAGCAACCGCCACAGGAACAGCGAGGAAACGCCATGACAGCTGAGGTGTTGGACGCCGTCGAGGAGTTCGACGTGGTGATCATCGGAGCAGGGATCTCCGGGATCGGCGCGGCCACCTATTTCAGCCGAGAGCTGCCCGACAAGTCGCTCGTCGTTCTGGAAGCACGCGACGACATCGGGGGCACTTGGGACCTGTTCCGCTATCCCGGCATCCGCTCGGACTCCGACCTGCACACGTTCGGTTACGAGTTCAAAGCCTGGCGCCACGAAGCCGCGATCGCCGACGCCCCCCTCATCAAGGAGTACCTCCAGGAAACGGTCGGGGAGAACAGCCTGGAGCGCATCCTCAGGCTCCGCCACCGGGTCGTCCGCTCGGAGTGGTCCTCGACGGACTCGAAGTGGACCCTCACCGTCCAGACGTCGGACGCCGCCACGGGAACGACCCGGACCAAGACGATCCGGGCGGGATGGGTCTTCGCCGCCACCGGCTACTACCGGTACGACGAGGGATTCTCCCCGGAGTTCCCGGGACGGGACGACTTCGAGGGCCGGATCGTCCACCCGCAGCACTGGCCCGAGGACCTCGACTACAGCGGGAAGAAGGTCGTCGTCATCGGCAGCGGCGCGACCGCGATCACGCTGGTGCCGAACATGGCCACCGGGGCGGGCGCCGCCCAGCACGTGACGATGCTGCAGCGCACCCCCACCTATGTCATGGCGCTCCCCCGCGTCGACAAGGTCGCCCTGGCGCTCACGAAGCTGCTCGGAGAAGAGCGCGGGTACGCCGTGACGCGGTTCAAGAACATCTGGGCCGACCGCGCCGTCGTCAAGGGCCTGCGGACCTTCCCCAAGGCCGGGCGGGCGCTGATCCGGCGCGAGAACATCAAGCGCCTCCCCAAGGGATTCGACGTCGACAAGCACTTCAACCCGCCGTACGACCCGTGGGACCAGCGGCTGTGCCTGGCACCGGACGGCGACTTCTTCGACGCCATCAAGGAAGGAAAGGCCTCCGTCGTCACCGACGCCGTGGCGAGGTTCAGCAAGCGCGGGATCGTCCTGGCGTCGGGCGAGGAACTGGAAGCCGACGTCATCGTCACCGCGACGGGCCTGAACCTGCAGCTCTTCGACGGCATGCCCATCGTGGTCGACGGGCGCCAGATCGACATCGCGGACGCGCTCTGTTACCGCGGAATGCTGCTGAGCGGGATGCCGAACTGGGCGATGGCGATCGGGTACACCACCTCGTCCTGGACGCTCAAGGTGAGCCTGATGTGCCGCTACTTCATCGACCTGGTCAAGCACATGGACACCCGCGGATACGACACGGTGGTTCCGGTCGCGCCCTCGGGGACGAAGCGGAAGCCCGTCATGGACCTCCAGGCCGGGTACGCCAAGCGCGGCGAGAAGCTCATGCCCAAGCAGGGTCTCGAGAAGCCCTGGCGGATGGCGATGTCCTACCCCGAGGACGCCAAGGCCCTTCGCGGCCCGGTGGCCGACGAGCACCTCGAGTTCGGCTCCCGCCGGGCGGCCGCGCAGTCATCCGACCGGCGGCGAGCCACCCATGCCTGAGACGAGCGGCACCGAGAGCGTCGACCAGTACGCGACCCTGCCGTCCGAGATGACGATCTGCTTCCGGGACCACGGCGACAAGGCAGACCCCGCGATGCTGCTCATCGCGGGACTGGGCGAGGACCTCACCTTCTGGACCGACTCGTTCGTCGCCTCACTCGTCGCCCGCGGCTTCCGGGTCGTCGCGATCGACAACCGCGACGTCGGCCAGTCGACGTTCGTCGCGACTCCTCCTCCCGGGCTCTGGCGCCAGATCGCCGCGCGCCCGCGCGGCGACGCGTACACGCTGGCCGACATGGCCCAGGACGGCATCGGCGTCCTCGACCACCTCGGGATCTCGCGGGTGCACCTGTTGGGGCGGTCGATGGGCGGGATGATCGCGCAGACGATCGCGGCCACGGCGCCCGAGCGCGTGCTGTCGCTGACCTCGCTCTACTCGACCACCGGAGCGAAGAAGGTGGGCCGGCCGGCACTGTCGACGATCCGGCTCCTCGCCGCCCCGCCTGCGCGGAACAGGACCGCGGCGGTCCGTGCTCACCTGCGACTCACCCGGCACGTCGCGGGAACGGACCATCCCATCGACGACGCGGCCGAGGCCGCCATCGCGGCTCGTGGGTGGGACCGCAGCGCCGGTGAGCCGGCGGCCGGTACGGCGCGCCAGATCCAGGCGATCCAGCGCTCCGGAGACCGGACGGCCGAGCTGCGCAGGATCACGGCCCCGACCCTGGTCATCAACGGCGACCGGGACCCGCTGGTCGACCCGAGCGGTGGCGCCGCGACCGTCCGGGCGATCCGCTCGGCGCAGCACGTGGTCATCCCCGGCATGGGACACCACATCCCCGAGGCCCTCGTCGACCCCATCACGACCTATGTCTCGCAGCACGCGAACCGCGTGGGTGAAGGAGGAAGCCATGTCCGGATCTCGTGAACCGCGCTCCAAGGACACCACGGTCGACGCCGTGGTCGTCGGTGCCGGTTTCGCCGGTCTGAGCGCTGCCGAGCGGCTGGTGAGCACGGGACGGTCCGTCGTGGTCGTGGAGGGCCGCGACCGAGTCGGAGGACGTTCGCTGTCCGGCGAGGTGGCGGGCGTGAAGGTCGACCTCGGAGCGACGTGGGTGGCACGGCGCCACACCGCCGTCCGGGATCTGGCGAGCCGGATGGGGTGTACCACGACCGACCAGTTCGCCCAGGGCCGCAACGTGCTGTGGATGACGGGTCGGCGTCGCACCTACAGCGGCACCATCCCCAAGGTCTCCCCCTTGGCCCTGGTGGACATGGCCCGCATGCAGACGGCGGTGAACAAGCTGGTCGCGACCATCGACGTCGACGCCGCCTGGGAGACGCCCGGGGCCGGCCGGCTCGACGCCATCTCGTTCGGCGAATGGCTCGACCGGAAGAACGCGCTGCCCAGCACCCGTGCGCTGATGACCGTCATCAGCAAGGTGCAGTGGGGGTGCACCCCGGGTGACGTCTCCTTGCTGCACGCCCTGCGCTACATCCGCTCGGCGGGCGGACTCGACCACATGCTGGACGTCGAGGGCGGACAGCAGCAGGACCGGATCGTCGAGACCACCCAGGAGATCGCCAAGCGGGTGGCGGAGCGGCTCGGCGACCGCGTGCGCCTGGAGACACCGGTGCGCCGCATCACGCAGAACGACGACGGCGTCACCGTCCGCACCGATTCCGGCGAGATCCACGCCCGGTACGCGATCGTCACGGCCTCACCGGCGCACCGCGCCGCCATCGAGTTCGAGCCCGCCCTGCCCGAGCGGAGCGAGGGGCTCACGCGAACCTGGCGCATGGGCGTGCTGAGCAAGGCCTTCGTGGCCTACGAGAAGCCGTTCTGGCGGGCCGATGGGTTCTCCGGTGAGGCCGTGACCGACACCGGAACCGTCTTCATCACCTTCGACGTGTCCCCCGCCCCCGGCGGACCGGGCGTCCTGATGGCCTTCTGCGATCCGCGCGTCTTCGACGGCTTCGACCCCGAGACCCGGCGCGACCGGGTCGTCCAGCAGCTCGCCGACCTCTACGGTCCGCAGGCCCGCACCCCGATCGACTACGTGGACCACTGCTGGGGAGCGGAGCCCTTCGCCCCGGGCGGCCCCAATCCCGCCGTCGCCCCCTACGCGACCACGAGCTTCGGCAAGGCGCTGTCCGAGCCCCACGGGCGCGTCCACTGGGCCGGCAGCGAGACCGCCGGGGAATGGGCCGGCACCATGAACGGCGCGGTTCTGACCGGCCAGCGCACCGCCGAGAGCATCCTCACCCTCCTGTCCCGCGACGTCCGAGAGGGGGCGTCGCGATGAAGGAGACGCTGTTCCTGCTCGCCGACCTGTGGATGATCTTCGCCGGCTACTTCTACGGCTGGAAGTTCATCCGCCGGTACGGCAACTACCTCCTCGGTATCGAGTGGATGGTCGTCGCCACATCGGGCACCAACTTCCTGCTCTGGTCACTGTCCGGAGCCGACACCGGCAGCATCCTGTACGACCTGGCGTACTTCCTCGACGCCTTCTCCAGGTCGGTCGGCATCACGCTCATCCTGATCATGGGTCTGATGAAGGTCACCCACCGCTACAAGCCGAGCCGCGGCGTCGACGTCGCCGTGTTCGGAGTCGCGATCGTGGCCGGCCTCTTCCTCCGGCAGTTCCACGGCGCGGACCTGCACACCGACCGCGCCGCGTTCTGGGTCGCCGTCTTCTACGTGGCCACCAACCTCCTCACGGCGGCCTTCCTCGGGTACTTCGCCAAGCGGCTCTGGAACGCGGGCGCGAAGCGGCCGGCGATCTGGACGGGCCTGGTCACGGCCGCCGGAACGGCCATCGCGTTGACCTACGACTTCTTCCCCCTGCCGTTCGACGACGCGAACCGCACGATCTTCTACACCGCCGCACTGGCGACGTGGGGCACCCAGGGATTCGTCTACTTCCGTGCCTACCGCGCGCTGCACGACCACAACGCGGCCTTGGACACGAACCGGGCCCGCACCACCGGAACCCTCGCATGAACCCCGAAAACGAAGAAGGAGTCAGCATGGCGAAGAGGCACGTGTACGCGGTGGTCGACCCTGCCAGCGGCAAGCTGGTCAAGGAGTACCCGACCGCGACGGACGAGGTCGTCGAGGGGGCCGTCGACGCGGCGGCGGAAGCCTACGCGCAGTGGTCGAGGCAGACTTCCGTGGAGCAGCGCGCCCGGCTGTTGAAGACCGTCGCCGCCCTCCACGACGAGCGCAGCGCTCAGCTCGCCGAGATGATCCACCGGGAGATGGGCAAGCCGGTGGACGAGGCCGTCGCGGAGGTCGAGTTCAGCGCTTCGATCTACAGGTACTACGCCGAGAACGCGGAGAAGTTCCTCGCCGACGAACCGATCGAGCTCCTCGAAGGGGAGGGCACCGCCTTCGTCCGTCGCCAGCCGGTCGGCGTGCTGCTGGGAATCATGCCCTGGAACTACCCGTACTACCAGGTGGCCCGCTTCGCCGCGCCCAACCTCGCGCTGGGCAACACCATCGTGCTCAAGCACGCGTCGCAGTGTCCGGAGTCGTCCGAGGCCCTCCAGCAGCTGTTCACGGACGCCGGCTTCCCTCAGGGCGCTTACGTCAACGTCCACGCCACCGGCGAGCAGATCGCCCGCGCCATCGCGGACCCCAGGGTGCAGGGCGTCTCCTTCACCGGTTCGGAGCGGGCCGGCGCGGAGGTCGCCGAGAAGGCCGGGCGCAACCTCAAGAAGGTGGTGCTCGAGCTGGGCGGCTCGGACCCCTTCGTCGTGCTGTCGACCGACGACCTCGACGCCACGGTCCAGGCGGCGGTCGAGACGCGGTTCGAGAACACCGGGCAGGCGTGCAACGCCGCGAAGCGCTTCATCGTCGCCGAGGACCTCTACGACGCCTTCCTCGCCACGTTCACCGAGAAGGTGCTCGCCCTGACCGACGGGCTGACGCCGCTCTCCTCGGTCGCCGCAGCCGAGTACCTCGAGGAGCAGGTCGAGCGGGCCGTCGCCGACGGGGCGACCTTCGTCTCCGCGCGACAGCGCGAAGGAGCGTACTTCCCGCCCGGCGTTCTGACCAGCGTCTCGCCGACGTCGGCGTCGGCCGCCGAGGAGCTCTTCGGCCCCGTGGCGACCGTCTACCGCGTCGGATCCGAGGACGAGGCCGTCGAGCTGGCGAACGCAACCCCGTACGGGCTGGGCTCCTACGTGTTCACGACGGACGCCGAGCAGGCGCTGCGCGTCGCCGACAGGATCGAGGCCGGCATGGTCTTCGTCAACGGCGTCGGCCTCGAAGGCGCGGAACTGCCTTTCGGCGGGGTCAAGCAGTCCGGTTTCGGCCGCGAACTGGGGCGGGCCGGAATCGACGAGTTCGCCAACAAGAAGCTCATCCGCACCGCCCGGACGTGATCGCCGCACCGCGCAGAAGGAAAACCGCCATGACCATCGAATTCGACGCCGCCGTCTTCAGGACGCCGAATGAACCACTGACCATCGAACGAGTGAATCTTCCCTCGACGCCTCCGCCCGGCGAGGTGCTGGTGCGGCTCAAGGCGAGCGGAGTGTGCCACAGCGACCTGCACGTGCTCGTGGGCGACTGGGAGGTTCCTTCGCCGATGATCCTCGGTCACGAAGGGGCCGGGATCATCGAAAACGTCGGCGAAGGCGTCACGACGCTGAAGAAGGGCGACCACGTCGTGCTGTCCTGGACTCCTTCGTGTCGCCGCTGCCGCTATTGCATCAGCGGCAGGCCCGTCCTGTGCGACATGGTCAGCCAGCACTCGGCGAACCACCTGTCGTTCGACGGCCGGACCCGGATCACGTCCGCGGACGAGGGCGACGTCTACAGCTTCGCGGGCCTCGGAACCTTCGGCCAGTACACCCTCGTGCCCGAATCGGCCGCGATCGCCATCCGGGACGACGCCCCGTTCCCTCAGTCGGCTCTGGTCGGATGCGCCGTCACCACCGGCGTCGGCGCGGCCGTCAACACCGCAGGCGTGCGGCCGAGCGACACCGTGCTGGTCCTCGGCTGCGGAGGCGTCGGTCTGAACGCGATCCAGGGGGCCCGGCTCGCCGGCGCGCGGAAGATCATCGCCGCGGACGTCTCCGACGAGAAGCTCGAACAGGCACGCGTCTTCGGAGCGACCGACCTGATCAACAACGCCCGCGAGAACTTCGTGGGCAGGGTCTACCAGCTCACCGACGGACGCGGCGTGGAGATCGCCATCGAGGCCATCGGACTGCCCCGCACCATCGAGGCGGCCTACGAGGTCCTGGCCCGGGGCGGCACGGCGGTGGTCGCCGGGCAGGTGGCGGACGGCATGAGGATCTCCATCGACCCCTTCGTCATGTCCGACCAGGAACTGTCGCTCATCGGCTCGAACTACGGATCGAGCAAGCCGGCTTCCGACTTCCCGCTGCTGATCGACCACTACATGAACAACCGCATCGACCTGGACTCCCTCGTGACGAGCGAGGTCGGTCTCCAGGACATCAACGAGGCGTTCGACCAGATGAAGCGCGGCATCGGCATCCGCTCGGTGATCACGTACTGAAAGGCAGGGGCGATCCCATGGCCCTGGAATCATCACGCTCGGCCTTCGAGCGAACCCGCCGCAGCGTCGGCGGAGGAGTGGGGTCGGGCCTGCGCGCCGCGATGCCTCCCCATCCGCTCTTCGTGCGCGAGGCGCGAGGTGCGTACGTCTGGGACCTGGACGGCGACCGGTACATCGACTACGTGATGGCCTGGGGCCCGCTCGTCCTCGGTCACGGCGACCCGCGCGTGGTGTCCGCCGTGACCGAGGTCGCGACGAAGATGCAGGTCGTCGGCACCGGCCACCCGCTGGAGTACCTCGCGGCGGAAGCGGTCCTCGATGCCGTGCCGCACGGCGAGCGACTGCTGTGGAGCAACACGGGGACCGAAGCGGTGCAGGTGGCGCTGCGCCTCGCGCGGGCCGCCACCGGGCGACGCCGCGTCCTCAAGTTCGCCAAGAGCTACCACGGCTGGCACGACACCGTGTACGCCGGGATGTCCGAGGACGACTGCGACCGCCCCGCCACCCCCGGCGGACCGGGACAGTCGGCAAGCGTCCTCGACGACCTGGTCGTGGCGCGCTTCAACGACGTACAGCTGGCCGAGCGCCTGCTGGGCGAGGCCGCCGAGCGCGACATCGCGGCCGTGCTCGTCGACCCGGTGATGAGCAACGCCGGCGTCGAAGCACCCACACCGCAGTTCCTGTCGACGCTGCGGACCCTCTGCGACCGGCACGGCGTCGTCCTCGTCTTCGACGAGGTGATCGCCGGGTTCCGGATCGCACGGGGCGGGGCGGCCGAGAAGTACGGCGTGCTGCCCGACCTGTCCGTCTTCGGGAAGGCGATGGCCGGAGGGTTCACCCAGAGCGCCGTCGTCGGCCGGGCCGACCTGGTCGATCAGGTGACGACCGGCGTCGTGCACGCCGGAACCTTCAACGCCAATCCGATCGCGCTGGCGGCCGTCACGGCGACGATGCGGGCCCTGGCCGATCCCGCGGTCTACGAGCTGCTCGAACGGACCTCGTCCGAGTTCGAAGCGCTCGTCGGCGGCGCTCTCGGTCCGTCCGCCGAGTTCGGCCGCTTCAACCGGGTCGGCTCGCTCCTCCAGTACGTCCCCCCCGGCGGGGCCACCGGGCTGCACGGGACCAGCGGGCTCTGGACCGAGATCCTCGAAGGGATGCTGCGTCAGGGCTTCCTGTTCATGCCGTCCGGCAAGGTCTTCATCAGTACGGCGCACACTACCTCCGACATCGAGGCGACGGCCGAGGCCCTCGACCGGCTGCTGCGGAAGTCGTGACACCCCCGTCACGTCGCGCACAACCCCCACCCGCTCCGAGCCAGGCCGCGTGTTCCGTTCCCCCCGCGGCCTGGCCCGGTCCACTTTCCCGGAAGACACCATGCTGAACCTCTCGGTCCTGCTCGAGGACTCCGCCCGCACGCACCCGGACCGGGACGCCGTCGTCCTCGGCACGACACGCCTCACCTACGCCCAGGTCGACGCCGCCGCCAACCGGGTCGCCAACCTCCTGGTCGACCGCGGCATCTGGCCCGGCGACAAGGTCGCGCTCAGCTGTCCCAACGTGCCCTGGTTCCCGATCGTCTACTACGGGATCCTCAAGGCCGGCGCCGTCGTCGTACCCCTCAACGTCCTGCTCAAGGGCCGGGAGGTCGCCTACCACCTCGCGGACTCGGAGGCGAAGGCGTACTTCTGCTTCGAGGGCGGCGAGGGCCTGCCGATGGGTGCGCAGGGACACGCCGGGTTCACCGAGACCCCGGGCTGCGAGCACTTCTTCCTCATCACCGCCGACCCTGCGGCCGACAGCCCGATCGAGGGCGTCGAAACGATGGGCGCCGCGCTGCAAGGCACCCCGACGACGTTCGACAGCATCGGGACCTCGGGGGACGACCCCGCCGTGCTGCTCTACACGAGCGGGACGACAGGACAGGCGAAGGGCGCCGAACTCAGCCACACCGGCCTCGTCCTCAACGCCCTGGCGTGCAACCGGCTGCTGGAGAACCGGCCCGCCCTGGACACCCACCTGGTCACGCTGCCGCTGTTCCACTCCTTCGGCGCGACCGTGCAGATGAACGCCGGCTTCTCGACGGCGAGCACACTGGTGCTGCTGCCGCGGTTCGACGCCGGGCAGGCGGTGTCCCTGATGCAGCGGGAGGACATCACCTTCTTCGCGGGCGTCCCCACCATGTGGTGGGGCCTGCTGCAGGCGCTCACCGACGACGTCGACGTCGAGAGGATCGCGAGGAACCTGCGCGTCGGTGTCTCCGGCGGCGCCTCGCTCCCCGCGGAACTCATCAAGCAGGTCAGGGAGCGACTGGGCGTCCAGGTCCTGGAGGGCTACGGCCTCTCCGAGACCTCGCCGGTGGTGACCTTCAGCGATCCGGCGCGAGAGCCCCGGCCCGGCTCCATCGGCGTGCCGATCTGGGGCGTGGAGGTCAAGCTCGTCAACTCCGACTGGTCCGAGGTCGAGGACGACGGCACGGGCACCGCCATCGGGGAGATCGCGGTCAGGGGCCACAACGTCATGAAGGGCTACCACGGCCGACCCGAGGCCACCGCCGAAGCCGTCAGGGACGGCTGGTTCCGCACCGGCGACCTGGCCCGCAGGGACAAGGACGGCTTCTACTACATCGTCGACCGGGCGAAGGACCTGATCATCCGCGGTGGCTTCAACGTGTACCCGCGCGAGATCGAGGAGGTCCTGATGACGCACCCGGCGGTCAGCCTGGCCGCGGTCGTCGGCGTGCCCCACGCGAGCCACGGCGAGGAGATCAAGGCGTTCGTCATCCTCGACCGCGGTGCCGAGGCCCGTCCCGACGAGCTGATCGCCTGGGGCAAGGAGCAGATGGCCGGCTACAAGTACCCGCGCATCGTGGAGATCGTGCCGACCCTGCCGATGACGTCCACCGGAAAGATCCTCAAGCGCGAACTCGCGTGACCGGCACGACAGGCGCACGGACATGGGTGGGAAGGACGGCAGATGACAGTGGACGAGGGCCGACGGCGGGAGACGTTCCCCGACGGGTTCGGTACGGGGGCGGATGCGGTTCCCGGCTCGCTCGTGGCGGTCTGGAAGGCACGCGTGGAGAAGAACCCGGAGGGCGCGGCGCTGCGCTACTTCGACGGCGTCCTGTCCGCGCGGGAGGTGGACGCGGCGTCGGACGCCCTGGCCGCCGCGTTCGAGGCGCGCGGGACCGGGCGCGGCGACCGCGTCGGGGTGTACCTGCAGAACGTCCCGCAGTACGCGCTGGTGCTGCTGGCCCTGTGGAAGCTGGGCGCCACGGCACTGGGACTCAATCCGATGTACCGGCGCCAGGAGCTGCGCCGCATCATCGACGATTCCGGGGCGGTCGGGGTCGTCTGTGCGGACGCGGACGTCCACGAGACGCTCGGGACGCTGGCGGGGAGCACGGTGCGCTGGCTGGTCAGCACGTCGGCGCTGGACTACCAGTCGAGGAACGACCCGCGGGTCTTCGCGACGACGGAGCGCCACGCTCCGGCCCCGGACGGCGATCTGACGGCGCTGATCGGTGAGTTCGAGGGCCGCGGTCCCTCGCCCGTGGAGCTGACCCGCGACGACGTCGCGTTCCTGACGTACACCTCGGGAACGACGGGGCCGCCGAAGGGTGCCATGAACACCCACGGCAACGTCCTGGGCGTGGTGGCGACCTGCACGTCGTGGATGGGCGTGCGTGACGGGGACGTCGTGTTCGCCATGGCCCCGCTGTTCCACATCACCGGCGCGGTGGTCAACGCGACGCTCTCCCTGCTCACCGACACCACGCTCGTCCTGACGGGCCGCTTCCACCCCGAGGTCGCCCTGGAGGCCTTCGCCGAACACGCGGTGACCTACACGATCGGCTCCATCACCGCGTACAACGCGATCTACGAGCTGCCGCAGGCCGGACCGGAACACTTCGTCTCGGCGAAAGCCCTGTACTCCGGCGGCGCACCGATCCCGCCGGCCACGGTCGAGCGGTTCCAGGAGCGGTTCGGCGTCTACCTCCACAACGGCTACGGGATGACCGAGACGACGTCCGCCGTCATCGCCGTGCCGCCGGGGGAAAGGGCGCCGGTACACCTGCCGAGCGGGACGCTGTCCATCGGCAGGCCCCTGCCTCACCTCACCGCGCGCGTCGTGGACCTGCACGGTGAGCCGGTGCCGAGCGGGGAGCAGGGCGAACTCGAATTGAGCGGGCCGCAGGTGGTGCCCGGCTACTGGGACAAGCCCGAGGCCACCCGCCGGACCATGCCGGAGGGCCGGCTCCGCACCGGCGACGTCGCCGTCATCGACGAGCAGGGCTGGGTCTATCTGGTGGACCGGCTCAAGGACCAGATCAACGTGTCCGGGTACAAGGTCTGGCCGCGCGAGGTCGAGGACGCCCTGTACGAACACCCGTCGGTGCTCGAGGCCGCGGTCGTCGGACAGCCGGACGCCTACCGCGGCGAGACCGTCGTCGCCTACGTCTCGCTCAAAGCGGGTCTGAACGCCACGGCGGACGAGTTGATCGCCTTCACCCGCGAGCGGCTGGCGGCCTACAAGTGCCCGCGCACGATCCATTTCCTCGCCGACCTGCCCAAGACCCAGAGCGGCAAGATCCGGCGCGCCGAGCTCCGCGGGCTCGACGGCCCGGAACCGGCTTCCCCCTCGAAGGACTGATCCATGAGTGAGAACCACACCGACCAGGGCCGTTTCTCGGGCCGCGTCGCCGTCGTGACCGGAGCGAGCCGGGGCATCGGTCTCGCCGTCGCGGAACGGCTCGTCGCCGAAGGGGCACGCGTGTGCATCACGGCACGCAAGGCAGGACCGCTCGAAGAGGCCGCCGCCGCTCTTCCCGCGGGCAGCGTCGTCACCGTCGCCGGCAAGGCGGACGACCCCGAGCACCGCCGCGAGGTCTTCGACACCGTCGCGCGCGAATTCGGCGGCCTTGACGTCCTGGTGAACAACGCGGGCATCAACCCGGCCTACGGCCCCCTCACCGAGCTGGACCTCGATGTCGCCCGCAAGGTCCTCGAGGTCAACGTCCTCGCCACCCTCGCCTGGGTGCAGGACGCCGTGGCCCACCCGAAGCTCGGTTTCACCGAACGCCGCGGCACCGTCGTGAACCTCTCCTCCGTCACCGGCGACACCCCCTCCCCCGGCATCGGCCTGTACGGCGTGAGCAAGGCGGCGGTGTCCCACCTGACCCGGACCCTGGCCGTCGAACTCGGCCCCGAGATACGTGTCAACGCGGTGGCACCGGCCGTGGTGAAGACACGGTTCGCCGAAGCCCTGTACGAGGGCAGGGAAGCCGAGGTGGCCGCGGACTATCCCCTGGCCCGCCTGGGTGTGCCCGCGGACATCGCCTCCGCCGTGGCGTACCTGGCTTCGGAGGACTCCTCCTGGGTCACCGGCCACGTCCTCACCGTCGACGGTGGCCTCACCGTCGCCGGCGGCACCGCGTAACGACCTCGCCAACTCCACAAAGGACACCCATGACCACCCCTCACCTTCCGTCGGAGATCACGGAGCTGCGTGAGCGCACCCGCCGGTTCGTCCACGAGGTCGTCGTCGACGCCGAGCCCGCACCGGGCGGACGCCTCGACCAGGCCGCCCGCGACCGGCTGCAGGCCGCAGCGAAGGAGGCCGGCGTCTTCGCGCCGCTCGTGCCGAAGGAGTACGGCGGGCAGGGCCTGCCCATCCAGCACTGGTCACCGATCCTCCAGGAGGCCGGCTACTCACCGATCGGCCCCGTCGCGCTCAACTGCATGGCCCCCGACGAGGGGAACATGCACATGCTCAACCTCATCGCGACCGAGGAGCAGAAGAAGCGCTACCTCGCGCCTCTGGCGGCGGGGGACGTCCGCTCGTGCTTCGGCATGACCGAGCCCCACCCCGGAGCGGGTTCCGACCCGGCAGCGCTGCGGACCCGGGCCGTGCGCGCCGACGGCGGCTGGGTCATCGACGGCCACAAGCGGTTCACCAGCGGCGCCGTCGGCGCCGGGTTCTGCATCGTCATGGCACGCACCCCGGCCGTCGACGGCTCCCCGGAGGGGGCCACCATGTTCCTCGTCGACATGACGAACCCCGGGATCCGGGTCGGCGAGGCGATCCACACCGTCGACCGCTCCATCGACGGTGGCCATCCCCACCTGTACATCGAGAACTGCTTCGTCCCCGACGACGCCGTGCTCGGCGAGGTCGGACTCGGGTTCCGGTATGCGCAGGTACGGCTCGGCCCCGCCCGGCTCACGCACTGCATGCGGTGGCTGGGTCTGGCCCGGCGGGCGCACGACATCGCCCTCGACCGGGCGGCGCGGCGGGAGCTGTTCGGCGGTCCGATCGACTCGCTCGGCCTGGCGCAGCACCTGATCGCCGAGTCGGTGATCGACATCGAGACGTCCGACGCGATCATCACGAAGACCGCGGCGCTGCTGCACAGCGATCCGAAGGCGGGGTCCGCGATGTCCTCGGTCGCGAAGGTGCACTGCTCGGAGGCGATCTTCCGGGTGATCGACCGCGCCATCCAGATCTGCGGCGGGGACGGCGTCTCCGACGGCCTCCCGCTGGCGCAGTACCTCAACGAGGTGCGCCCGTTCCGCATCTACGACGGCTCCAACGAGACCCACAGGTGGGCCATCGCCCGCCGGGCCTCGGCCGCCCGACGCGCAGCGGTCCAGGCCGGCGAGCCGTACCAGGGCGACGCCGTCGTCGGCCGGGACGGAGGCGCGTGATGCACACCGTCCCCGACGGGGTGGAAGTCGTCGCGAGCTGGAATCGGGCCTCTCACCTCGACAGCCCCCCGCTCCTGGTCCTCGACGCGGTCACCGGCTTCCTCGACCGACACGGCATCGGCAGCGGCCCGCTTGCATGGCAACGCATCGGCGACGGCCAGTCCAACATCACCTATCTGATCGAGCGCGGCAACGAGTCCGTCGTCCTGCGCCGCGGCCCCCGGCCACCGCTGCCGAAGTCCACGCACGACATGAGGCGCGAGGCCCGCGTCCAGAAGATCCTCGGCGAGCACGGGGTGCCGGTGCCGGAGATCATCGCAGTCTGTGAGGACGAGTCGCTCCTCGGCGTGCCGTTCTACCTCATGTCCCGGCTCGACGGCACGGTCATCACCGACACCGTCCCGCCGCACCTCTCCTCCTCCGAACAGCGCCGGGCCACCAGTGAGGCGGTCGTCGACGCCCTCGTGACACTGCACGGCATCGACGTGACCCGGGGGGAGCTTGCCTCCCTGGGCCTGCCCGAGGGGTACCTCCGTCGCCAGGTCGACCGCTTCAGCGGACTGTGGGAGGTCAACACCACGCGCAGCCTGCCCGCGGTGGAGCGCATCGGGGACTGGCTCGCCCGCAACCTCCCGACGAGCCAGGCGGCCTCGGTGGTCCACGGCGACTACCGCATGGGCAACCTCATGTTCGCTCCCGAAGCACCGGCCAGGGTCCTCGGGATCCTGGACTGGGAGATGGCCACGCTCGGTGACCCGCTCGCAGACCTGGGGTACCTCACCGCCACGTACTCCGAGGCGGGCAACCCCGCCACCCCTCTCGAACTCACCCGGGTGACCCGGTCGCCCGGCTACCTCACCCAGCGCCAACTGGCAGAGCGCTACCAGTCTCGTACGGGCCTCGATCTCACCCCGCTGCCCTGGTACCAGACTCTCGCCCTGTGGAAAGCAGCGATCTTCTGCGAGGCCATCTACACCCGCTGGCAGCGCGGTGAGCGTCCCCACGACACGTCCTTCGGGCCGTCGCTCGAGACGGGCGTCCCCCGTCTGCTGGAACGGGCCGGCCACTACGCCGACCTGACGGCGGCCACGCGCCGCTGACACCGGCGCATCCCGGTACGAAGTCCTCATCGGCCCGGCGCGGCCGGGCCGTCCCGCTCATACCCCGCGGTCACAGGCGTGCCGTCCTTCCTCGTCTCCGCCTTTCCTTCCCCTCAGAGAGAGGTACCGTGCCCTCCGCTCCCTCCCGACTCTGCTCCCGCGACACACGGGTCCTGGTCACGATCAACGCACTGCCGCTCGCCGTCGGCGTGTTGCTCTCCTGCTCCACGACCCTCGGAGAGATCTCCCTGTACGGACGTCTCACCCTCGCCACCGGATGGGCGCTCACACAGCTCGTCGTCCTCGTCGGCGGGGCCTGGTGGTACGAGGCCCGAGCCGCGTCCTCCGGTGAACCTGAGCCGACGACCACCGCATCGCAGCCGACCGGGGGCACGTGGTGACGACGCACCTCCTGAGCGTCGGCTCGCTCGACCTCATCGGCCCCGCCGCGAGGGGCGCGGTCATCTGTGCCTTCCTCGTCTTCATCGGCCTCTGTCTGCTGTGGGTCCTCGCCCTCGCCACGCAGACCGACGACCCGGAACACCTCTACGTCGCCGGCCGGTCCCTCCCGCCCGTCTTCAACGGCGTCGCGATGGCGGGAGAACAGATCACGGTCGTCATCCTGGTCTCACTGCCGGGAGCCATCGCCCTCTTCGGTTACGACGGGATCTCGTCCGCCGTCGACAGCGCGCTCGCCCTCGGTGTCTTCCTGCTCCTCGCCGCCAGGATCCGCGAGACCCGCCGTTACACCCTCGGCGAGCTGTTCTCCCTGCGTGCCGAGGGGCCGGGAGCACGGGTGGCCGGTGCGGTGGTGACACTGTGCATCGCCGTCCCCCTGCTCATGGTCCAACTGCGTGCCGGCGGCATCACCGCCGCTCTTCTGATCGGCATGCCGACCGAGACGGCCCAGGTGGTGTGCACGGTCCTGATGGGATGCCTCATCACCTGCTTCGCGGGAGTGGCCGATCTGCGCGGTAACAGTTTCGTGCAGGCGGCCAAGGTGCCCGTGGCCCTGGCGACGCTCACCGCGGTGATCCTGCTGGCGCTCCGACGGTTCGATTGGAGCCCCGCGTCCCTGCTGTCGGCCGCCGTGGACAACAGCACGTCGCCGGACGAGTACCTCAGCCCCGGGCTGTGGGCGCACTCCGCCGGCCTCGGGCCCCTCGGCACGCTCAGCGACCACATCGTCATCATCCTCGGTACCGCGATGATGCCCCACCTGCTCCTGCGCGTCAGCGCCGGCAGGGACGTGCCCGCCGCTCGACGCTCACTGGGCGTCGCCGTAGGACTGACCGGCCTCTTCTACATCCTCCTGATCGCGACCGGCTTCGCCGCGACCGCGGTGGTGGGCGGCGGGCGGATCGGGGCGGTCGACGCGAAGGGGCAGGGAGCCCCGATCCTCCTGGCGTCGGAGGTCCTCCCCCACCATTCCACCAGCCGGATCGCACTCATCACCCTCGTCGCCTGCGTCGCTTTCCTCGCCGTCCTCACAGCCGTGGCGAGCGTGACCTTCGCCGCCGCCGTCTCCGTGACCCGCGACCTGGTCGGGCGTAGGGGGCGTATCAGGACCGGCATCGGAGAGCCGATGGTCATGCGGCTCTCCGTGGTCGCGCTCTGCGTCGTGAGTCTCGTTCTCACCACCGCTGTACACCGCTACCCCATCGAGTTCCTCCTCACCTTCTCCCTGAGCCTCGCGGCCTCGTGCGTGTTCCCCGCGCTCGTCTACTCCTTCCTCTGGGCCGGCTTCGACCGCCGAGGGCTGCTGTGGCTCGTTTATGGAGGACTGTCCCTCTGCGTCCTGCTGACCCTCTTCTCCCCCGCCGTGTCCGGGACGGCGTACGCCCTGCTGCCGGACCGGGACTTCGACCTGTTCCCGCTGCACACCCCCGGGCTGGTCTCCGTCCCGGCAGCGTTCCTGCTCGGATGGCTCGGCAGCGCGCGTCCGTGGGAGCGAACCCCTCGGCACCGGCGCACGGCATCGGGGGAGACAGGGGATCGGGGGCACGTCCTGATTCCTGACCGTGGTGCTGCGGGACGTGCATCGGCTCCGACCGGGACGGCGTAACCGAACGGACCCACTGCGGCCGCGGACGTCCGGGCCCCGGACCGGCGACCTCGTCAGGGCGCACCGTCAGGCGGCGCCCGGCCGTCGACAGCCGTAGGGGCTCGGTGGTGCGACCGGCCTGTGCATCGTGCACCAGGCGCGAGCGAAATAGGTGCTCGCTGTCGTTCTCGTGGGCGGTCATGGCTGGCGAGAGTGACGCCAGCCACAGGAGCGGCGAGAGGACGCCATGACGACCGAACCACCTGAACGCCGCCGGGGCAGCGCACGGCAAGCACGAAACCCAGGACGCCGGCGTCCGGTCGGGGGTCCGATCAGCCGGAGTTCATGTCGAGGGAGAGAGATTCACATGACAGCACAGCAGCCCCAGACCCTGTCGTCGGTGTCGGCCGACACCCCGGTGGACGAGATCCTCGAGCTCCTGGCCCGCGACGGCGGCCTCATCGTCAAGGGCTTCCTGACGCAGGAGCAGATGCACCGCTTCAACTCCGAGATCGAGCCGCCCCTGCAGGCGCTCCGCCCGGGTTCGACCCACGAGAACGACATCGTGGCCGCGTTCCACGGCAGCAACACCAAGCGGCTCACGAACCTGGTCACCCACAGCGCCACGTTCCGCAACGAGATCCTCGAACACCGCCTGGTCCACGAGATCTGTGACCGGACCCTCCTGCCGGAGTCGGGCACGTACTGGATGACCACCGCACAGGTGATCGAGATCGGTCCTCACAGCCAGGCACAGATGCTGCACCGGGACCTGGAGAACTGGTTCCCGTTCGTCGGGATGGGCCCCAGCGGCCCGGAAGTCGCCCTCAACTTCCTGATCGCCCTGACCGACTTCACGGAGGAGAACGGCGCCACCCGCGTCATCCCCGGGAGCAACCACTGGAGCGACTTCGAGGACCGCGGGACTCCCGAGCAGACGATTCCGGCGGTCATGAACGCCGGCGACGCCCTGCTGTTCAGCGGCAAGACCGCGCACGGGGGCGGAGCGAACCGGACGGGCGACGAGTACCGGCGGGCCGTGGCCTTCGCCCTCAACCCGGGGTTCCTCACCGGCGAGGAGGCGTACCCCTTCCTGGTCGACCTGGAACTGGCCAGGACGTTGTCGCCGCGCGTCCAGCGCATGCTCGGGTTCCGCTCCCAGTACCCGACGGGTTCCCCCGGGCTGTGGCAGGTCGACTACGCCGACCTGAGCGAGTACCTCAAGCTTTGAGGAGCGTCCCGATCAGCACACGCGCTGTGACTCCCGACCGTCTTGTTCCGTCATGGTGACGGGGACCGGGTCAGCGGCACTCCCTCCCGAGCGACGGTCATCGGACCGGAGCCTGCCAGGTCACGGGGATGCCGGGGCTGCCCGGGGAGCGCACGCCGAGGCCTTCCCGTACATTCGCACTATGGGAACCGACGTCGATGCGTTCCTTGGGCAGCTGGCCCGCCACCTGAGGCCACAGGTGAAGAAGCTGGCCGGCCTGCTGCTCCAGCGCCTGAACGGCGAAGCCCCCGAGCTGTGGGAGGACGCGGACATCGCGGCCCTGACCCTGGACGAGACGGCCCAGCACGTCAGCGCCTTTCTGGACCTCCTGGAGACCCACCCCGGTACGAGCCCCCCGGACGTTCCTCCGGCCGCCTTGGACATAGGGCGCCTCTATGCCCAGCGGGGCATCCCGGTGAGCAGACTCCTGCGTGTCTACCGGCTCGGCCACCTCGGCCTGCTCGAACGGGTGCAGACCGAGGCTCCCCGCCTCACCGACGACTGGCGCATGATCCACCTGGCCACGATGAGGCTGGTCTCGATCGGTTTCGACTACGTGGACCGCTCTTCGGAAGAGGTCGTCGCCGCCTATCAGGAGGAGCGCGATCACCTGCTGCAGCGCCGGCTCGCCCTCACCAACAGGGCGAGCAAGCGGATCGGGACCACGCTCGACGTCACCCGCACCGCGGAGGAGCTGACGGAGGTCTGCACCGAGGACTTCGCCGACCTCGTCACCGTCGACCTCTTCGACTCCGCCCTCCACGAACCCGGCACGGGCTCGCCGGAGGCTCTGACGCAGCGCCGGGTCGCCCAGCGCTCCGTCCTCGACGACTGTCCGGAGTCCCTGCTCCGCGAAGGCCAGGCCCACTCCTATCCCGACGGCTCGGAACCGGTTCGCGCACTGGCCACCGGACGATCCGTCCTGCACCACGTCGCGGGGGCCGGGATGCCCCCGTGGATGGCGCCGTCGGAGTCCCACGGCCGGGTGTTGCGCGCGCTCGGCCTGCACTCGGTTCTCCTCGTGCCCCTGCACGCCCGCGGGGACACCTTGGGCCTGGTGCAGTTCGTGCGCCATCGCACCTCGGCCCCCTTCGACGAGGACGATCTCCTCCTCGCGCAGGAGATCGTCTCCAGGGCGGCGGTGTCCATCGACAACGCCCGCCGGTACACCCATGAGCGTTCCACCGCGCTCGCCCTCCAGCGGACCCTGCTGCCGCGGCACACGGTGGAACAGTCGGCCGTCGAATCGGCCTCGCGTTACCTGCCCGCCGGGTCCCGCGCGGGTGTGGGCGGTGACTGGTACGACGTGATTCCGCTGTCCGGGGCCCGCGTCGCGCTCGTCGTCGGTGACGTCGTCGGTCACGGCCTGCACGCCGCCGCGACCATGGGCCGGCTCCGCACGGCCGTCCGCGCCTTCGCCGACATCGACCTCACGCCCGACGAGCTCCTCACCCATCTGGACGACGTGGTCATCCGGATGCAGCGCGAGGAGTCACCGGACGAGGGCGAGACCAGCGCCACCTGTCTGTACGCGATCTACGACCCCGTCTCCCGCGTGTGCTCCCTCGCCAGTGCCGGCCACATCCCGCCGACCGTGGTGACCCTCCCCACCACCGGCGAGGCGACTCGGACCTCCGGCGTGGCCGAGCTGTCCGAGGTACCGATCGGCCCTCCCCTCGGCCTGGGCGGGCTCCCTTTCGAGACGACCGAGTTCGAACTGCCGGAGGGCAGCCTGCTGGTCCTGCACACCGACGGGCTGATCGCCGACCGCACGCGTGACGTGGATCTCGGACTCGCCGTGCTGCACGACGTCCTCACTTCGGCACCGGACTCGCTGGAGGAGACCTGCGACCGGCTGCTGACCGCGTTGCTGCCCGGCAGCCCTGCCGACGACGTGGCACTGCTGGTGGCCCGGACCCGCGCCCTCGATCCCGACCACGTCGCGACGATCGACCTCCCGTCCGATCCGGCGGCCGTGTCCGGGGCCCGCCGCTTCGCCTCCGACGCCCTGGCGGCCTGGGGGCTGGAGGAGCTGTCCTTCACCACGGAGCTGATCGTGAGCGAACTGGTGACGAACGCGATCCGCTACGGCAAGGCCCCCGTCCAGCTGCGGCTGATCCTTCAGTCGACGCTCACCTGCGAGGTCTCCGACGCCAGCAGCACCGCCCCGCACATGCGCCGCGCCCGGATCTTCGACGAAGGCGGCCGAGGCCTGCTCCTGGTGGCCCAGCTCACCGAACGCTGGGGCACGCGACACCATCGCGGGGGAAAGGTCATCTGGGCCGAGCAGGCCCTCCCAGCGGGCGGTGGGCTGCACGATGTCTTCAAATGATCTCGGACCAGGTCTGTAACCGGGCTCGGCGTGGCAGTCGAGTCGACTACGTATGAGCGCAATGGCACGCCTGGCTTGTGCACCGTGCACCGTACTCGGGGGAAGCAGGTGCCAAGCGTCGTTCTCACCGCAGTCATCACCGGCAACAGTGAAGTACGAGGTACCACCGAAGTTTCGTGGTGCTGAACACCGTGCCGTGAGCGTGCCGACCGAGGCGCCTAGGAAGTGGCTTTGAGTGATCAGACCGTCATTGCGGGTCTGGGTGCGCCTGGTCGGGCCATCGCTTCTTGCTTCGGACGGGAACGGGGGCTTGCGGCGCGTGCCGAGCAGGTCCTGACGCGGAGCACGAAGTAGGACAGACCCTCCTTCTGAAGGAACAGCATGAGGACCGACACCACGAAATACAGCAACTTCACCGGCTGGATCGACCGGCCGGACGACGTACAGCCCGCGCTGGACGGCGACCTCACCTGCGACATCGCCGTCATCGGCGGCGGCATGGGCGGCATGGCGGCTGCGCTGCGCCTCGCGGAGCGCGGCCAGGACGTGGTCCTGCTGGAGGCCGAGTTCTGCGGATACGGCTCAGCCTCGCGCAACGGTGGTCAGATCGCCGGGGCGCCGGGGGGCGACCTGCGGATGCTCAGCCTCCAGTCCCCGAAGAAGATGCCGGTCATGGCGAAACTGGCGGAGCACGCGGGCCGCTACGTGGAAGACCTCATCAAGACGCATGACATCGACTGCGACTACGTGGCGAACGGCCTGGTGTGGGGTGCGGTCTCACCCCTCATGATGCTCAGGGTGCGCACTCAGGCGGCGATCCTGCGCGCTTTCGGTGGGGGCGGGACTGTCGGCAGCAGGGAAGAGCTCGGCCTCCCTGCCGGCTTCGTGGGCGGTATGCGGGAATCCATCGGCGGGATGCTGAACCCGGGCAAGCTCGCTCGTGGTGTGCGTCGCGCGGTGCTCACCTCCTCCGCCAAGGTCTTCGAGCAGTCGCGGGTGAGCGATGTCCGGCGGACAGGCCGCATCGTCGAGCTCACGACACCGCACGGCACCGTGCGGGCCGACAAGGTGGTGCTCGCGACCAACGTCTACGGCGGCGAGTGGGACATCTGGCCCAAGAACCTCGCGACGCCGCTGTACGTCATCGAGATCGAATCGGAACCCATCGCGCCGGAGCGGCTCGCCGAACTGGACTGGACCAGCCGGTCCGGCATCATCACCCAGCACCAGTTGATGACCCACTACCGGCTCACCGAGCGCAACACCATCGTCTGCGGGGTCCGCAAAGCGCAGCGAGGCCAGACCTACCCGCTCCCGGACCGGGTCCCGGACCCCGGTGTCGTGCGGGACATGGGGAAGGACCTGGCCAACCGGTTCCCGTAGCTGTCCGACGTGGCCATCGAGCGGGCCTGGGGCGGCTGGATCGGCATCAGCCCGGACTGGCTGTCGATCGCCGGGCAGGTGGGCGACAACGTCTTCTACGCGATGGCCTGCAACGGCCACGGCCTCTGTCAGGTGCCGTACGTGGCCCACCAGCTCGCCGACTACATCGTCGACGGTGAGATGCCGGAGGACCTCGCCGGCATCTGGTCGGACGCCTCGAAGTACCCGGCGTCGATGTCGCTGCTGCTGCAACCGCTCGTCCTCCGAGCCGTCTCGGGGATCGACCGGTTCAACGACTTCTTCAACGGCAGCAAGACACTGGCCCGGCGGACGCTCCGCCGTGACAGGCGCGGAAATTCCTGAAGGTCTGGGTGGCGTCTGATCCGTGAGGGCGTGGTGTGAGATCACCACCCGGTACGACAAGACCGTGCCAAGTCCTACGGAGCAGCCGTCGCCCCCGCATCACTTCTGACGTAGGCCTGACATTGGGCGACAGAACCCGGCACCGAAGGCTCCTCCCCCGGCCGGGCCCCGGGGGGACAGGGACGAGATCGACCAAAGCATCCGCTCGACCGGTGGTCAGCTACCGATCGAGCCGACTGTGTCGGTCGACTGAGTCGATATAGTGAGCTCATGGCTCATGTTTCCGCGGCGGAGCGCCGCCCTCAGTTGATCAAGGCGGCCATCGATCTCATGACCCGGGAGGGTGTGGCCGCGGGAAGCACCCGCGCCATCGCCGCGGAGCTCGGTGTCGCGCAGACCACCGTCCACTACACCTTCGGCTCGAAGGAGGACCTCTACCGCGCGGTCATGGACCAGATCACCGACGAGCTGGTCGCCCGGGTGCAGCGGGCGGCGCCGGCGGACGCGGGCTTCGAGGAGACCATCAGCGCCTTCGCGGGGGCCCTGTGGGGCACCGTGCGCGAGCCGGCGTCGCACCATCGGCTGCTCAGTGAGCTGACCATGTTCGCCCTGCGCGTGCCCGGGCTCAACGAGGCCCGGCAGGGCCACTACCGGCGGGTCATAGAGGTGACCGCACAGGTGATCAGCGAGACGGCGGAGAGGACGGGGCAGGAACTGGCCGAGTCCCCGGAGACAGTGGCCCGGTTCTTCCTCTCTGCGTTCGACGGCCTCACCATGCAGGTCCTCGTGGCCCTGCCCGACGAGGCCACCGAGCGGACGGGCCTCAAAGCACTCGTGGCAGCGACCGTGGCGCTGGCCAAGGGGGACCTCGACCTCCCCGACGTACCGATGGCCTGACACGACGCGAGAACGCCCGTGGGCGCACCTGGAAGGTGCGCCCACAGGCGTTTCTGCCTCCTCGTGAGGATCAGCCGGCCCAGACGTCCTCGACGTAGCGTCCGGACTCGACGAGCTCGGCGAGCCAGGCCACGGCCTGTTCGTCGCTCGCGCCGGTCCGCTCGCGGTGGATCGCCATGAACGCCTCCCGTACTGCGGGGGCCATACGGCGGCCGTCACCGCAGATGTAGACGCGTCCGCCGGCCTCCAGGACCGACCACACCTCCTCGCTCTCGCGGGCGATGCGCTCCTGGACGAAGCGGGCTCCGTTCTCGGGCGCGTGCATGAAGGTGGGGCGCATGCTGACGGCGCCTGCCGCCTCGGCCGCCTCGAACTCCTCCCGGTGCAGGAAGTCCACGTCGGGGTGGTCGCAGCCGAAGTAGCAGAGCAGAGTGCCGGTCGAGCCGGTGTGGTGACGGTCGAGGACCGCGCCGCGGAAAGGCGCCAGACCGGTGCCCGCGCTGACCAGGATCACCGGTACGGAAGTGTCCTCGGGGAGACGGAAGGACTCGCTGCACGGCAGGACCCGGGCCTGGATCACGTCGCCCGCGTTCACGGTCTGCAGGAAGTGCGAGGCGATGCCCTGGAAGGTGCCCTCGCCCGACCGGTGGGGCGCCGCGAGCAGCGACACCATCAGGTCGGCCTCGCCGGGCCGGGCCGCGGCGGACGACGAGATCGAGTAGTGCCGGGGCCGCAGGACCGGCAGCAGCTCCAGGAAGCGCTCGAAGGGCAGCTCGCACGCGCGGTAGCGCTCCAGGAGGTCCAGGACGCTGAGTCCCGGGATGGTCACCTGCTCCCTGAAGGTCTCGGGATCGGCGGTGGCGAAGGCGGTGAGCGGCTGCTTCTCGGGCGGGCAGGCGGTGTGCTCGGCGAGCACGGCGACCTGCTCCTGGGTGGCCGCGTCCTGGAGCTCGACGAAGTCGGTGAGCAGGCGGCGCAGGGGCAGGGGCCGGTCGACGGGCAGGGCGCCCCGGCTCCGGCGGCGGGCGCGCAGCCGGACGGTGCGGTCCAGGTCGAGGCCGAAGCGGTCGGCGACGCGCTGGACGAGGGCCTCGGGGTTGCTGGGCAGGACGGCCAGGTGGTCGGCGGTGCGGTAGGTGACGCCCTCGGGCAGCCGGAGGCGCAGGAACCGCTTGGAGCGGCCCAGTTCGTGATCGGTGTCGACGAGTTCGTACGCTTCGAGGACCTCCATCGGCCGGACGCCGTGGCGCTCGGCGAGGCCTCCGAGGACCGACTCCGAGGTGTCCTCCAGCTCGTACAGCCCCTCGCCCTCCGCCTGCGGTACGGGGTCGGCCGCTTCGCCGGCGACCGCCTCGCCGTACTCGTCCAGGAGCGCCTTCCACAGGTCTTCCGTCCACTGGTCGACCACTCCGCCGAAGTCGCCGGAGGCGTCGGCGCTGCCGCGCTCCAGGAGCGGGACGGCGCCGGCGGCGGTCAGCCGCTCGTCGATCAGGGTGGGGATCCGCTGGTAGGTGGCCGCCCAGTTGCGGTCGCCGACGCCGAGGACGGCGTACCGCAGCCCGGCGAACGAGCCGGGGGCGAGGTTCTCCAGCCAGGCGACGAACTGGGCGGCGTCGTCGGTGGGGCGGCCGTTGTAGGAGGCGGCGACGATGACGACGGGGCCCTTGGAGCCGGCCAGCCTCTCCGTGTACGCATCGAGGGAGGCGACGGACGGGGTGAAGCCGTGCTCCTCGCCGTCCGCACCGAGGTCGCGGGCGATGCCGGCGCAGGTGCCGAGGTTGGAGCCGTGCAGAAGGGTCAGCGTGGTGCCGCTCGCCCGGCGGGTCACGGTCGCGGTCCGGCCCGCGACGGGGTCCGCCGCCGTCACGGCGGGCAGACGTCGTTCGTCGCTGGTGCGACGCGCGAGCCGCAGGCTGAAGCCGTCGGGCTTGATGGTCAGTGTCGACTTGATCTTCATCTGGTAGTCGGTGTGGTCGATCAGGCGGTAGCGGTGCACCAGCAGGCCGAGCAGCAGGGTGGCCTCGTGCAGCGCGAACTGGCGGCCGATGCAGGCCCGCTCGCCGCTGCCGAACGGCTTGAAGGCGTGGACCGAGCGGGCCGCCTCCCGCTCGGGGGTGAAGCGCTCGGGGTCGAACAGCTCGACGTTCTCCCCCCAGGCCGCATCGCGGTGCAGGGCCGCGGCGATCACCATCAGCGATTCGCCCTTGCGGACGAAGTACTTGCCGCCGATGACGGTGTCCTCGATCGGCTCGACGGCGTACGCGGGAGCCGTCGGCCACAGTCGCAGGCTCTCGTTGAGGATCTGGCGGATGTAGGTGAGCTTGCCGATGTCGCCGTACTGCGGATCCGGGGACTCGGTGTCGCCCCACAGGGCGTCCACCTCGGCCTGGGCCCGGGCGAGGACCTCCGGGTGCTTGGTCAGGTAGTACAGGGCGAAGGAGAGCGCGCTGCTGGTGGTCTCGTGGCCAGCGATCAGGAAGGTGATCACCTGGTGCCGGATGTTGACGTCGTCCAGCGGCTCGCCGGTGACGGGGTCCTTCGTGTGCAGCATCAGCCCCATTAGGTCGTCCGTGCTGGTGTCGCCGGAGGCGCGGCGCTCCCTGATCACGTCGTCGACGAGGTCCGTCATCAGGTCGATGTCCGCGCGGAACTGCTCGACCTTCTTCCTCTTGAACAGCTCGGAGCCCGGGATGGACTCGCCCTTCTCCTGGGCGAAGACGAGGGCCCGGGACATCGCCTCGACGAACGGGTGCACGTCGTTCCGGCGGAAGGACTGGAAGTCGTAGCCGAAGCCGCACAGACCGATCGTGTCGAAGGTCAGACGGGTCATCTCGTCGGGCACGTCCACCGACTGCACTCCGGCCAGCCGGTCCCACTTGTCGATCAGCGAGCGGGCGACCTTGAGCATCGGGTCGTGGTAGCTGCGCATCGCGCCGAGCGAGAACGCGGGCATCAGGATGTCGTGGGCCTTGCGCCAGTTCGGTTCGTCGTTGTACGCGGTGAACAGACCGTCTCCGGCCAGAGCCCGGACCTCGACCAAGTCGGCGTGGACGTGCTTGCGGAAACGGGTCTCGTCCGACAGTTCGGTGACGAGGTCCAGACCGCCGACCATGACGGTGTCCCGACCGAAGAGCCGCAGCCGGTACACGGGCCCGAATTCCCTGAACTCCTTCTGCAGGTAGGCCAGGAAGTCCGCGCCCGCGGGAACGTTGAACGCGTGGCCTACGAGGGGCAGCGGGGGGCGCTCGGGGATCGCCCGCGCCGCACCTACGGACACCTGAGTCATAAACGTGCCTTTCGTTGCACTCCAGCAGTCACTAACCAACTTACACTCGACTGTGTCAGGTGAACATGTCGAGTGACTGTATTGAGCGACACGGTCCTTTGATGGAACCTGTCGACCCTTGAGAACGTCCCAGCGGCAGCCGCTTGACAGGCGACCTTGTCACTCGACACGGTTGAGCGACATGGTCAGTCGATCATGTCGAGCGCATGAGCTGCGTGCGCGCTTCTCACCGAGCACATCGAGGTTTCCGCATGAACACCATGCTGGCCGGACGGCTGCGCCTGGACACCCGTACCTTCGCCGTCGAGGAGGTCCCGATGCCGGTTCCCGGCCCGGGCGAGGTCCTCGTCGAAGTGCGAGCGGCCGGCGTCTGCCTGTCCGACATCCATCTGATCGACGGCAGTCTGAGCCCCTTCTACCCCGTCGACGCCGTCAAGGACTCCGGCGTCATCACCCCCGGTCACGAGGTGGCCGGGGTCGTCCACACCATCGGTCCCGACGTGAAGGGCGACTGGACCCCCGGCCGGCGGGTCGTGCTCCAGGCCGGGCAGGCGTGCGGCGAATGCGCCGACTGCCTGCGCCACGCGCTCTGCCGCCAGCCCCGGACCCGTGGGGTGGACTACGACGGGGGCTGGGCGCAGTACGCCCTCGCCCGGGAGGACACCCTGCTCCCCATCCCGGACCACCTGCCGTTCGACCAGGCCGCGATCATCCCCGACGCCGTCTCCACCCCGTACGCCGCGATCGTGGACACCGGCGCCGTCCGGCCCGCGCAGGCGGTCGGCATCTGGGGAGCCGGAGGCCTCGGCGCCCACGGCATTCGGCTCGCCCGCCTGGTCGGCGCCGCGCCCGTCATCGCCGTCGACCCACTGCCCTCCGCCCGTGAGCGCGCCCTCCTCTTCGGCGCCGACCACGCGCTGGACCCCATGGCCGGAGACTTCGCCGAGGCGGTGCGCGAGGCCACGGCGGGCCGGGGCATCGACGTGGCCTTCGACTTCGCCGGTGTCGGAGCGGCCCGCACCCAGGCCACCGCCGCCCTTGGCCCGAACGGCGTCCTGGTGCTCGCCGGCCTCACCCCGGAGCCGCTCACCGTCGCCGACAGCATCGACTTCTGCTTCAACGTCCGGCAGATCCGCGGACACTACGGCTCCGAACCGGAGCACGTGGAACAGCTCGTCGGACTGGTCGCAGCGGGACGGATCGACCTCGGCCCCTCCGTCAGTGCCCACATCCCCCTGGCCGAGGCCGCGGACGCCGTCGCCCGGCTGGAGAAGAAGATCGGAGACCCGATCCGCCTCGTGCTCACCCCCTGAGCAGGAGGGGCGGCGGCCGGCTCACCACGCACGGCGCGGACGATCCGGCCGCCGCCCGGGGCTCAACGGAACCCGTCAGGCTCCCTGCCCGCTGTCCAGCGCCGCGACCGTGCCGGCCACGATCACCGTGTTGAAGACGAACGCGATGGTCGCGTTGGCCGATACCGTCCGGCGCATCTCCCGCGACACCACCGTGACGTCCGTTGTACCGAACGTCGTCATGACCGACAGGGCGAAGTACACGTAGTCGTCCCAGACCGCCGTCTTGTCACCCGGAAAGTCCAGCGCCGCCTCGTCCTCCACGAGGTTGTCGGCATGAAACGCGACCGCGAAGGCGGTCAGGACACAGATCCAGGCGACGACCACGAGACCGAGCGCCATCAGCACCCGCGCGGTCCCCGGAAGGGCGGAACCCAGATGCCCAGGTCGCCAGACCGCCGACACCACGAGCGCCGCCGACGCGATGAGGACCGACACCCCGGGCCCCGGCGCGGTCCCGAGAAGGTAGCGCTGCAGCACGGTGCCCCGTGCCTCCCGCCGGGCCCACACCCGGATGCGTTCCGGCGGCGCGGTCGAGAAGGCTCTCAGTGTGACCCCCAGGTAACACAGCAGGTAGGCGAACAGCGCCGCCACGCCCAGGTCGGCACTCGAGGCGGACACCAACCCCGGCGTGAGAACTCCCAGCAGACCGAGAAGCACGGCGACACAGCATCCGACGACCGTGCTCACCGCGGATCGGCGGCGCTCGGAGAGCCATGAATGCACCGGCAGTGCCTCCTCTCGAACATCCCCGCGCACCTGACGACAATCGCCCGGACCCGCGAAGGAACGTGGAACAGAACGTGATCGTACGAAGGGGCGGACATCAATGGCCGCCGTCCACCTAACGCCGCGCTGGTACGCACACGGTTACTGCCCCGCCGCGCTTGCCCTTCGTCCGGGCGCGGGCACTGGCACGGCCGTGGGCGCAGCCCCAGCAGCCTTGTAACTGCCCGGTCGGCCGACTGCGGCACCGCAGGAAAACCCACGTCATACGGGGCGTGAGTACCATACGACGTATGGAGAAGAAGACGAGGCGCCCTCCAAGGGGGACGAAGAAGAGGGACGTGCCCCTGAGCGAGGTCGGGATCTACTCGGCCGCCCTGCGGCTGATCGACGCGGATGGTGTCGAGGCGGTCACCATGCGCAAACTCGCCACCGAGCTCGACGCGAACCCGATGTCGCTGTACCACCACGTGCCGAACAAGGAAGCCGTCATGCGCGGCGTGACCAGAATGGTCGGCGCCCAGTTCCTCACCGCTACGCCCGAGGACGATACTTGGCAGGAGCGTCTCCGCCTGCTCGCGGCGGACCTCCGGGCACTGGCGCACCGTCACCCCAAATTGATGGCCTACTCGTTCAGCCGCCAGCCCGACTTCCTCCACTCCGACGACCCGTTCTGGACCGCGCTCACCGAGTCCGTGGAGGATGCCGGTGTTCCGCGGTCGGAAGTCTCGAAGGTCGCGGCACTGTTGGTCGCCACTGTTATCGGCGTCCTTTCCGCCGAGCTCAACGGCTCGCTCCACCGGTGGTCGTCCCTCCAGCCCCGCGGCTTCGACGATTTCGAAGACGGAGCCGGGAATGCAGCCCCTGAATCTGCGGATGCAGCGCCCTGCGGACCTGACCAGGAGCACATGTTCCGTCTCATGATGGACACGTTGATCGCAGGTTTGGAAAGCCGGCTCCACAGCGACCACAACGGCTGGGACGCCGGCGCGTGAACCAGGTCCTTCCGGGCGCCGGCCCTTGAGTTGTCCCGCAGTCGGGCGAAGTGACCATGCCACCGAGCACTCCTGCCACGAGCGCGAGGCAAGACCCCCGGACCGGGACAGCGACACCTGATCGTCGCCACGCGGTGACTGCCGCTCTCGCCCCTGGCAGCCGGCGCGCGCCACGACAGGGTGACGCACGCCGGATGCAGGTGCATCCGGCGTGCGTCACAGGGCGGCCGTCAACGTGGAGACGGCCCTCCGGGAAGACTTACTCGGCGGCTCCTTCGACGCCGAGTCGCTGAGCGACCTCCTTGGCGGTGCGCAGACCCGTCAGGACGGCGCCGTTCAGGGTTCCGACCCACTCGCCTGCGGTTTCGGTGCCGGACCAGTGGACACGCCCGTGAGGCTCGGTGAGGGCGCTGCCGTAGCTCGTGACCGCGTAGGGACCCACGGCGGGGTGGGGGCCTCCGGGGGCGAACGGCTCGGTGCCCCAGCAGTGGTCCACGTAGTCGATGGGGGTGCTCGCCTGGGGACCGTACAGGTCGACCATCTGCTGGATGATACGGCTGCGGCGGGTTTCCTCGTCGAAGCCGTCGTACATACGGGGGGCGCAGAAGACCATCAGGATGCCCGGTCCGTCGTCCGGCGACACGTCGAAGGTGATGAACGCCGTCCCGCTGTCCATGAGTGCCTCGCCCGAGAGGCCCTCGGCCCGCCAGAAGGGCTTGTCGTAGGCGACGAACGCCTTGCTCAGCTTGCCCATGGGCCACGTCTTCGTGAGCCCCTCGGTCTTCTCCGGCAGGGCCGGGAGGAAGTCGATGTAGGAACGGTGCTCGGGGGCCGCGGTGACGATGACGTACTTGGCGCTGATGACCGCCGAGTCGGTGCGGACCGTGACGCCGTCGTCGTCCTGGGAGATCTCGCGGACACGGGTGTCCAGGACGATCCTGTCGCCGAGCTTCTCGGCGAGCCGGTTGGCGATCTCCTGAGTGGTCTCGGTGATGCGGTCCTGCTGCTGGCCGCCCTCGACGGCGAGCATGTGGTCGAGCCCGCCGACGGCCTGGATGTAGCGCAGTACGTGCAGCAGCGACACCTCTCCCGGGTTGCAGCCCCACTGCACCTTGCTGGCGATGGTCATCAGCGCACGGGTGCTGGTCGCCGCCTGGTGCTGGTCGAGCCACTCGCCGAACGAGATCGAGTCGAGCTTCTCGGCGTCGGGAGACTTCCAGGCGGCGTCGACGTCGATGGTCGCCAGGAGCTCGTCCATCGCCACCTGGACGCGGCCCAGGTCCTCCAGGTCGACCGGCTCGACCGTCGGCATGGTGCCCGTCCAGGTGCGACGCTGCCCGGCCATCCACAGGACATTGACACCTTCGTGGAACTGGGCGGTCGTGGAGCACCCCAGCCGCTTCGCGAGGTCGAGGACCGCGGTGTGGCGCTCGGCCACCCACGTGGCCCCGAGGTCGACCTTGACCCCGGCCACCTCACCTGAGAACGAACGGCCACCGACCCGGTCCCGGCCTTCGAGGACCAGGACGGATGCGCCCATGTCCACGAGCCGCTCCGCGGCGGTCAAGCCGGCGAAGCCGGCACCGACGATCACGACGTCGACCGACGTGGTCTCGGAGTTGCCCTTGATTTCCTTCTTCACGGTTTTCTCCTTCACTCGGAAGCGTCTTTCCATTGTTACCATACGTTGTATGGAAACGGCGAAGCGGGAGAAGTGACCGTTGCCTCCACCTGGTGAGAGCGGGCAGCGCGCCCGCGTCAAGATCCTGACCACCATCGGCGACTGCCGACGCCGCCTCTCGGGCCCTTACGCCCCGGGGCCGCACCCCGTGGAGCTCAACAGGGGGGACCATCCCGCCGATGCGACACGCCCGGCCGACACCCGCAGGCCGAGGCGCGAGCCCCAGCGACATCCGGACGGCGAACAGCGACCGAGATCACCTGATTAGCCGTCAGAGAAGTCAGCAAAAGGTCAGCATCGATCCGATCAAACCCTGACTCACAAGTCCGAACACGAGACTCGACGCACCCCCTCGCGAACCCGGGAGACCCCCGACGCCGACCACGGAACAAGATGCGGATCGGGGGTCTCGGCAGGGCGATCGTCAACGGGAGCAGGGGCAGGCAGACCACGAGTTTCCCCAGCTCAACGCACCCGTCCGCGCGGCTTTAGAGGAGTGGTGGGCAGCGCCGGGGCGGGCAGCCGGGCACCGCCGTAACCATGCACCTCGCCGAACCGCGAGCCCCGCTCCCAGTCGTCGCGCGCCTGCGCGATCTCCTCACCGGATCGGGCGACGAAGTTCCACCACATGACGATCTCCTCCTCGAACGGCTCACCGCCGAGGAGCATCAGCCCGGCGGCGGAGTCGGCGCGCAGCGGCAGCTCGGTGCGGCCGCAGCCGAGGTACAGCATGGAGCCGGGGAGGACCGGGACGCCGTCGACGTGCACCTCTCCCGACATGGCGAGGACCGCGTACTCGAAGTCGGGGTCCAGCGGGAGGCGTGCGTCGGTGCCCGGGGCCAGCGCGAGGTCGGCGCCGACGATCGGGGTGTACGTGGTGCCCGGCGAGCGGGCTCCGTCGAGCTCGCCGAGGACGACCGTGGCCGTGAGGCCGCCGCCGCCGTCGATCCGGGGCAGGTCGGCGTGGTGCTGGAAGTGCGGCTCCACGTGGCGGTGGGCGTCGGGGAGGGCCACCCAGAGCTGCGCCCCGTGCAGGAACCGGGCGTGCGGCCGCGGGCTCTCCTCCGAGTGGGAGACGGCCCGGCCCGAGGTCATCAGGCCGAGCTCGCGCGGCCGGATGGTCTGGAGGCTTCCGGTGGAGTCCCGGTGCAGGACCTCGCCGTCGTGGAGCCAGCTGACGGTCTGCAGTCCCATGTGGGGGTGCGGCGGCACCTGCATGCCGGGTTCGTCGGCGATGTCGTCGGGACCGTAGTGGTCGACGAACGCCCACGCCCCGATCATGCGTCGACCCAGGTTCGGGAGGAGACGGCGGACCTCGGTCGACTCGCCGAGCCGGACGTGGCGGGGGCTGAGGAGTTCCCGCACCGGCTCGGCGACGACGAACCCGCGGCCGCCGCACACGGTCAGCGCGGCCTGGCGATCAAGATTGCTCATGCTCAACCTGTTCCTGTCCGGAGACGGCCACCCTCGTGGAATGTTCAACCATCTCGGTGTGTTGACCTGGTCGACCACCCCACAGGGTGGCAGATCCGGGCCTCGGGAAGGGGCGGGCAAGTGAGCGACACGTACTACGAGTTCGGAACGGCCGGCGAGCGCTGGGACCGCGCCCGGCTCTTCTTCGACGCGAAGGAGTACGGAACGGCCGTGCGCATCCTCACCGGCCTGGTGGAGGAGCACCCGGAGCAGACGGCCCAGCGCCTCCTCCTCGCGCGGGCCTACTACCACTCCGCCCAGCTCTCCCGGGCCGAGACCGAGCTGCGGGCCGTCCTGGACCGCGACCCGGTCGAGTACTACGCGCGGCTGATGCTCGGCCGCACCCTGGAGCGGCTGGGGCGCGCGGACGAGGCCGCGCCGCACCTGCGGATGGCCGCGGCGATGGCGGGCGAGACACCGCGGGCCTGACGCGGTCCTGATACCCCCGTCCGGTATATTCGGCGGCCGGGAGGTCCTGACCGTGCGTGCACACCGAGCGGAACGACGCAGGCGGGCGGAGGGTGCTCTGGCGCACCTTCTGCTCGTGGTCGTGCTCGCGCTCGGGGTGTTCCTCATGCATGCCGTCGGCCACCCCGAGGGGTCCGGCGGCGGTACGGCGAGCGACGCGTCGACCGCGGCCCACCACTCCGCCGCACCCCAGGGCGACGACGGCACCGGGCACGAGCCGGATCCGGCGACGGACATGACCACCCTGTGCGTGGCCGTCCTCGCCGGCTGGCTGTTCACGGGGCTCCTCCGGGCCGCGCCCGGCCGCCGTGCCGACTGGCTCGCCCTGCTGATCGCGCGGCTGCTGCCCGCGCGGGCGCCGCACGCGCCCCCGCACCACCCCCCCGACCTCACGCTGCTGTCCGTCCTGCGGATCTAGACCGACCGACCCGCGGGCGCCGTCTCGCGCGCCCGGTGAACGTCTCGGCCTGCCCCCCATCCGTATGCACGACCAGCACCACGAGGTAGCACCCATGCGTTCCTTCACCCACCGCACCGCCGGGAAGATCGCTCTCGCCGGCGCGACCGCGCTCCTGCTCACCGCCTGCGGCGCGGACGACGGCAAGAGCGGCACGGACCACGGCGGCGCGGCCGCCACGGCCTCCGCCACCCCCTCCGCCCCGGCATCCGCCTCCGGTGGCGCGGCCGCCGCTCCCGGCCCCTTCAACGACGCGGACGTCATGTTCGCGCAGATGATGATCCCCCACCACGAGCAGGCCCTGGAGATGGCCCGGCTGGCCGACGGCCGGGCCCAGGACCCCGAGGTCAGGAAGCTGGTCACCGCGATCGAGCGGGCCCAGGACCCGGAGATCCGGAAGATGAGGGCCTGGCTCGCGGGCTGGGGCAGGCCCGAGGCCGCCGGTCACGGCTCCGGCGGCCACGGCATGGCCGGGATGATGTCCGAGCAGGACATGAAGTCCCTCGCCGCGGCCGAGGGCAAGGCCTTCGACCGCAGGTTCGCCGAGCTGATGATCGCCCACCACGACGGCGCCGTCGCCATGGCGGAGGACGAGCGGCGCGGCGGCGAGAACCCCACCGCCAAGGCGCTCGCCGACGACGTCGTACGGACCCAGTCGGCCGAGGTCACCGCACTCCGGAAGATCCTCGACCGGCTCTGACCGGCTCGCCGTCCCCGCGAGCGGAAGGTTCGCGACCGCCGCCGAACCGGTCTCCGGCCCGCGGGGACGGTGCTCGACCGGCCGCGAGCCCGTCGCGGCGACGGGCCCTCCCCCGTGTCCGTCCGTCAGTGCCGCACGACCACCTCGCCGCCCACCACGACCGTCTCCGCCACCGTGCCGGGGATCTGCTCCGGGGGCACGCGCAGGATGTCGCGGGAGAGGACGACGAAGTCGGCGAGCTTGCCCACGGTCAGCGAGCCGCGCTCCTGCTCCAGGAAGTTGGCGTACGCCGAGCCCATCGTGTAGCCCTCGACCGCGGTCTCGACGTCGATCGTCTCCCCCGCCGTCCACGCCTCCCCGCCGCCGGGCGGCCGGCGGGTCACGGCGGCGTGGATGCCGACCATGGGGTCCATCTCGGCGACGTTCCAGTCGCTGGAGAGGGCGAGCACGGCGCCCGCCTCGCTCAGGCTGCGCAGCGGCCAGGCCTTGTGCCAGCGGTCGGGGCCGACGTTCTCGGCCCAGTCCTGGCCCGGGCCCGCGATGTCCGGGGCCGCGTGGCGGGGCTGCATGCAGGCCACCACGCCGAGCTCCGCGAAGCGGGGGGTGTCGGCCGGGTCGAGGCACTCGACGTGGACGACCTGGTGGCGCGCGTCGCGGGGTCCGTTGGCGGCGCGAGCCCGCTCGACGGAGTCCAGCACGGTCCGGATGCCCCGGTCCCCGGTGGCGTGCACGAAGCACTGGAAGCCGCGCGCGTCGAGCCGGGTGAGCAGCTCGGCGAACTCCTCGGGCGGGTAGAAGGTGTCGCCGCGGTGGTGGGAGCAGCCCGCGTACGGCTCCAGGAGGGCGGCGGTACGGGGTTCCACGACGTCGTCGATGTACAGCTTGAGCGGTCCGACCCGCAGCCGGTCGTCGGCGAACCGCTCGGCCGCGTCCCGGAACTCGTCCAGGTCGGCGTCGGTGGTGCCGCGCGGGTGGAAGAGCGCGGCGACGATCCGGGAGCGCAGCCGGCCCTCGGCGCGGGCGCGCTGGAAGAGGGCGAGGTCGTCGAGGGAGTTCTGGGGTTCGACGACGGTGGTGATGCCGAAGCCGATGGCGTCGTCGAGGCTCTTGGCGAGCCGGCCGTACTGCCGGTCCGGCGAGGCCCACGGGAGGCCGAGTTCGCGCAGGGCGCGGTGGCCTTCGCGGGAGAGTCCCTTGATGGCGAAGTCCTTGACGAATCCGGTGGGCTCTCCGGTCTCCGGGTCGGTGACCGCCCGCCCGAAGGGCAGCTCGGTGCGGTCGCGGTCGACCCCGAGCCTGCGGAGGGCGGCGGTGTTGAGCCAGGCGGTGTGGACGTCGTAGCTGAGGACGAGGGCGGGGGTGTCGCCGGTGGCCGGGTCCAGGTCGGCGGCCGTGGGCATCCGCCCGTCGGGGACGGCGGAGTAGTCGAAGGCCTCGGCCTCGATCCACTCGGCGTCGGGGTGCGCGGCGTGCCAGGTGCGGATGCGGTCGTGGATCGCGTCGAGCGTGCGGGCTCCGGCGAGCTGGACGCAGGCGTCGTCGGAGCCGAGGCGGACGTGGTTGTGGGCGTCGATGAACCCGGGCAGGACGAGGCGCCCGCCGGCGTCGAGGACCTGGGTGCCCGGCCCCGCCCAGGCGTCCGCCTCCGCGTCGGAGCCGATCCAGACGATCCGGCCGTCGCTGACGGCGAGGGCCTCGGCCTCCGGCAGCGCGGGGTCGACGGTGTGGATCCGGGCGCCGGTGAGGAGGAGGTCGGCCGGGGCGGGGGACGGGGCGGTGGTGCGGTTCATGCGGGGTGACTCCGTGACGTGCGGTCGAGGGGTGTTCGAGCGGTGTCGGGGGCGCCGGCGGTCCCGGCGGGGCGTGCGCGGCGCCTCGGGGTGCGGATGGGGGCGTACGGGCGGGTCTCCGGGGCCGCGCCGGGTGGCGGGCAGGGGTTTCGGGGCCCTTACGGGGCGGTCGGCCCGGGGCGTGGTGCGGCCGGGCGTCAGGCCCGGATCGGGCGGACCGTCCGGCGGGCGAGGAGCACGTACACGAGGGCCGAGACCGCCGCGCCGAGCAGGGTGAGGTCCGCGCCGCCGAGGGGGGCGACGAGCGGGCCGGTCCAGAGTTCGGAGTCGCAGGTCAGCGCCGAGAAGAGCAGGCCCGCGAGGAGGGCGGCCAGGCCGGGCGGGTGCCAGCCGGAGCGGTACCAGTAGGCCCCGCCGGTGCTCGCGTGCAGTCCGGCGGAGTCGTACGTGCAGCGCCGGAGCACCATGTCGGCGAGGAAGACCCCGCCCCAGGGGGCGAACACGATGATCAGCAGGGAGAGGAAGGAGAGGAGCGAGGTGGTGAAGTCGGTGAGGAAGAGCGCACCGAGGGAGCCGGCGGCGGTGACTCCGGCGCTGATCACGATGGCGCGGGCACGGCTCCAGGGGATGCCGAGGACCTGGAGGTTCAGGCTCGACGAGTAGAGGGTGATGATCGAGTTGGTGACGGAGCCGCCCAGGACCAGGGCGAGGAAGAGCGGCTGGAACCAGCCCGGGAGAAGGCTCTCGGTGCCGGCGACCGCGTCGGTCATGTCGACCTGGGTCGCGGCGGCCACCCCGGCGACGCCGAGGGCGACGGAGGAGACGAATCCGCCGAGGGCTCCGCTCCAGGTCAGCGCCTTGAGTGAGGTCGTGCGGGGCAGGTAGCGGGTGTAGTCGGCGGGCATGGGGAGGTAGGAGAAGGGGCCGGCGAGCATCACGACGAAGGCGAGGCTCCAGCCGGCGGCGCCGGGTGCGGCGGCGGACGCGGAGGTGTCGGCGCCCGGCAGGACGAGGAGGAGCAGGGCGGCGAAGCCCACGGCGAGGACGTAGGCCATCCAGCGTTCGGCGAACTGGACGGTGGCGTGGCCCCAGAGGGCGACGGCGAAGGTCAGGGCGAGGGTGATGCCCAGGGCGAGGGCCCGGGCGGTGGAGCCGCCGCTCCAGCCGAGATCGGCGAAGAAGGCTTCGAGGGCGAGGGTGCCCACCACCGTGTTCACGATGGTGTAGCCGATGCTCACGATCCAGTTGAGGAGTCCGGCCGGCCAGTTCCCGCGCCGGCCGAAGGCGGCGCGGGAGATGACGAGGGTGGCGGTGCCGGTGCGCACCCCGCTCAGGCCGGCTGCTCCGATGGCGAAGAAGGCCAGGCCGCCGAGGACGACGACGGCGGTGGCCTGCCAGAAGGAGAGCCCGAAGGCGACGGCGAGGGCGCCGTTGATGACATAGGTGAAGGTGAGGTTCGAGCCGAACCAGAGCCAGAAGACGTCCTTGGCGCCGCCGTGCCGTTCGGCGTCGGGGATGGGGTCGATCCCGTGCTCCTCGACCTGGAACACCTCGTCCCGGGCCGTGGCCGCCGCGGGTTCCGCGGTCCCGGGCGTCGTCTCGTGTCCGAGCACACCGCACCTCCTGTCGTGAACGCTGCCTCGGTGCGCCGCCGGGGCGCTGCCTCGACCACACCTTGAATGACGTTCTAAATTCTTGAATGACATTCAAGATGTGCGATGAGTTCCGGCCGCGTCAAGACCCCCGGCGGTTGCGATTAAGGTCGATCCGGCAGAGGCAGGGCGGATCGACGGAACGGGGACGATGGCGGTGGCAGGGTCGGCACGACGGCGGGACGGGCACGTCACCCAGGAACGGATGCTGGAGGAGGCCATGACGGCGATCGCCGAGGACGGCCTCTCCTCGCTCACGATGTCGGCGCTCGCGGAGCGGCTCGGCACCAGCGGCGGCCACATCCTGTACTACTTCGGCAGCAAGGACCTGCTGCTGCTCGCCGCCCTCCGGTGGAGCGAGGCGGCGCTGGCCGGGGAGCGCCGGGCGCTGCTGTCCCGGCGGATCCCGGCCGAGCGCAAGCTCGACCGGTTCCTGCTGCTGTACCTGCCGCGCGGGCCGCGCGATCCCCGCTGGACGCTCTGGATCGAGCTCTGGGCCCGCACCCCGGGCAACGGCGCGCTCGGCGAGGCGCAGGAGGAGCTGGACCGCGGCTGGCACGAGGACCTGGAGGCGCTGCTCGCGGCGGGGGTCGCCCGGCGGCGGTTCGCCCCCCTCGACACCGCGGCGCGCGCCTCCGAACTCCTTGCGCTCCTCGACGGGTTGAGCACCCGCGTGGTGCTCGGCCAGCAGTCCGGCCGCGATCCGCGGCCGGCCCTGGAGGTGGCCCGCTCCGCGGTGCGGGCACTCGTCGCCCCGTACGCCGCGGGCGCCGACCCGGCGGCCGGGCCCGCGACCTGACGGATCCTCAGCCCCGGTAGGCCTCCAGCAGGCGCAGCCACGCCTCGCTCAGCGTCGGGTACGAGGGCACGGCGTGCCACAGCCGGGCGATCGGGACCTCTCCGACGACCGCGACCGTCGCCGAGTGGACCAGTTCCCCGATGCCGGGGCCGACGAAGGTGGCGCCGAGGATCACCTCCCGGTCGAGGTCCACGACCATCCGGGCGTGCCCCTGGTAGCCCTGGGCGTAGAGCCCGGCCCCGGCGACCTGGCGCATGTCGAGGTCCACGGCGCGGACCCGGTGACCGGCCCGCTCGGCCTCGGCGAGCGAGAGCCCGACGGCCGCCGCCTCGGGGTCGCTGAACACCACCTGCGGCACCGCGGCGTGGTCGGCGGTGGCCGCGTACGGGCCCCAGCCCGACGCGTCGAGGGAGCCGTCGCCCTGGGCGCGGGCGGCGATCGCGGCACCGGCGATCCGTGCCTGGTACTTGCCCTGGTGGGTCAGGAGCGCACGGTGGTTGACGTCCCCGACGGCGTACAGCCAGTCGGTTCCGACCACCCTGAGGCTGTCGTCGACGTCGAGCCAGGAGCCCGGCTTCAGTCCGACCGTCTCCAGGCCGAGGTCCTCGGTGCGCGGGGCCCGCCCGGTCGCGAAGAGCACCTGGTCGCCCTCGACGTGGTCGCCGCCCTCCAGGACGACGGTGACCGGTCCCGCGCCCCCGTCGCGCACGACCGCGCTGACGGTGACTCCGGTGCGGACGTCCACGCCGCGCGCGGTCAGGGCCGCCGCCACGTGCTCCCCGACGAAGGGTTCCATCCGGGGCAGCAGGCCCCCGCCCCGCACGAGCATCGTGACCTGCGCTCCGAAGGCGTGCCAGGCGGTGGCCATCTCGACCCCCACCACTCCCCCGCCGACCACGATCAGCCGGCCCGGCACCCGGTCGGCGCTGGTCGCCTCGCGGCTGGTCCAGGGGTGCGCCCCGGGCAGTCCCGGCAGGTCGGGCAGGACGGCGCGGCTGCCGGTGCAGACGGCGACGGCGTGGCGTGCGGTGAGGACGTGCCGCTCCCCCTCGGGGGCCGCGACCTCCACACGGCGGGGCCCGAGGAGGCGGCCGTGGCCGCGGAAGATCCGTACGCCGATCGAGTCGAGCCAGTCCACCTGCCCGTCGTCCGTCCAGTCCCCGACGACCTCGTCCCGGTGGGCGAGGATCTCCGGGACGTCGAGCGGACGGTGGACCGCGGCGCGCAGACCCGCCACCCGGCGGGCGTCGGAGCGGGCGATCACCGGGCGCAGCAGGGCCTTGCTGGGCATGCAGGCCCAGTAGGAGCACTCACCGCCGACCAGCTCGCTCTCGACGATCGCCGCGCTCAGGCCGGCGGCCCGCACCCGGTCGACGACGTTCTCCCCGACCGGCCCGGCCCCCAGGACCACCACGTCGTACTCGTGCTCGTGCTCGCTCTGCACCGTTCGTGTCATGGGGGACAGTCTGGCCCAACCGCGCCGCCTCGCACGGCTCGATACGCCGGGGCGGGGACGGGTTCCGGCTCAGGTGGAGACGCGGTCCTGGAGGGCGGACTGCCAGGCGGGCGCGGGGACGGCGGGCTCCCGCTCGGGGCGCCGGCCGCCCTGCGCGAAGAAGTCGACCAGCGGCAGCAGGGCCGCGCCGACGGTGACCGCCTCCGGGCCGAGGGTGCCGAGTCCGATGCCGGTCCGGCTGGCCGGGTAGGTGAGGGCGTAGTCCCGCGCGTAGCCGGTGACGGTCTCCAGGAAGCGGGTGCCGAGCTGGAGGCCGGCCCAGCCGCCGACGAGGATCCGTTCGGGCTGGAAGAGGTTGATGAGGTCGGCGAAGCCGGCGCCGAGGTACTCGGCGGTCTCGGCCAGGACCGCGAGCGCCGTCGCGTCGGGCTCCGTCCCCGGCTCCGCCGGATACGCCGCGGCGAGCATCGCGGTCAGCGCCGTCTCCTCGTCCGCGCCCGCCGGCGGCACCCCGCCCGCCTCCCGCCACCGCTCGAGAAGCGCCTCCGCCCCGGCGTACGCCTCCAAGCAGCCCTGCGCCCCGCAGCGGCAGCGCCGCCCCCGCACACCCACGGTCAGATGACCCCACTCGATCGCCCGGCCCGGCCCCATCGGATCGGTGACCACGCACGCGCCGACACCCGAGCCGAAGAGGACCACCACCGCGCTGCGCGCCCCGCGCCCGGCGCCGAACCACATCTCGGCCTGCCCGAGGGTCTTGGCGCCGTTGTCGATCCAGTACGGAACGGACTCCGGCAGGTCGACGGCCGCGCGGAGCAGGCGCTCGAAGGGGACGGCGTCCCAGCCGACGGTCTGGCCGTGGACGACCGCGCCGTCCCCGGCGTCCCGGGCCACGATGCCGGGCACCCCGACGCCGACGCCGATGAGGCGGTCGGCGGGCACCTCGGCGAGGCGCAGCACCTCCGCGATGCCGTCCCGGAGATGACCGACGACCAGGTCGACGTCGTAACGGGCCGTGCGGGGCCCGGAGCAGGCCAACGGGCGCTCGGTGCGCGCCAGTTCGGTGAGGGTGAGGTCGAACAGCTCGATCCTGACCCGGGTCTCGCCGATGTCGACGCCGATCATGAAGCCGCTGGAGGGGGCGATCCGGACGAGGGTGCGGGGGCGCCCGCCGGCCGAGTCGACGCTGCCGGCCTCCTCCACGAGTCCGTCGGCGACGAGTTCGGCCACCACGTTGCTGACGGATCCCGAGCTGAGGCCGGTCGCCGGGCCGAGCGTGAGGCGGCTCATCGGTCCTTCGAAGTACAGCCTGCGCAGAACCGCGGTGCGGTTCTCGCGCCGCAGGTCACGCACCGTACGGCCAGTTCTCGCGTGCACGTGGGTCCCCGTCTCTGAAGTCGTTCGTTGCAACATACCCGCAGCACAGGCCTTGACGCGACCTTCTCATGGGGTTTAACTCACATCCTAAATTAAGCCGATGTTACGGCGAGGCGCCCAGAAGCCCACCCTCATCGGCACGCCCCCTCGTCCCTGAAAGGGCCCAGGAGCCATGCGCAGAGTCAGAGCCGCTGTCACCGGTGTCGTCACCCTCTCCCTCGCCTTCACCGCCACCGCCTGCGGCGGCGGCGAGGCGACCGAGTCGTCGCCGAAGACCCTCACCTACTGGGCCTCCAACCAGGGCGCCAGCCTGGAGGTCGACAAGAAGGTCCTGCAGCCCGAGCTCGACCAGTTCGAGAAGGAGACCGGGATCAAGGTCAAGCTGGAGGTGATCCCGTGGTCCGACCTGCTCAACCGGATCCTCACCGCGACCACCTCCGGCCAGGGGCCGGACATCCTCAACATCGGCAACACCTGGAGCGCCTCGCTCCAGTCCACCGGCGCACTCCTGCCCTGGGACGCGAAGAACCTGGAGGCCATCGGCGGCCGGGACCGGTTCGTCGAGTCCGCGCTCGGCTCCACCGGCGTCCCGGGCCAGGACCCGGCCGCCGTCCCGCTCTACTCGATGGCCTACGCGCTCTACTACAACAAGAAGATGTTCAAGGAGGCCGGCATAGCCAAGCCGCCGGCCACCTGGGACGAGGTGATCGCCGCCGGCAAGAAGCTCACCAAGGGCGGCAACGCGGGCATCGGGGTCGAGGGCTCCAACCTCTCCAACAACATCCACCAGGTGTTCGTCCTCGGCAAGCAGCACGGCGCCGACTTCTTCACCGCCGACGGCAAGCCCGACTTCACCTCCGACGGGGCCGTCGCCGCCGTCAAGCAGTACATCGACCTGATGGCCGCCCAGAAGATCGTCGCCCCCGGCAACGCCGAGTACGCGCAGAACCAGTCCCTCAGCGACTTCGCCAAGAACAAGACCGGCATGGTCCTGTGGCAGACCCCGCAGCAGACCTTCTCCGCGCAGGGCATGGGCCCCGAGGAGTGGGGCGTGGCCCCCGCCCCGGTCGCGTCCGGCAAGCCCGGCCAGGGCGCCCAGACCAACTCCATGGTCGCCGGCATCAACATGGCCGTCTTCAAGAACACCAAGAACCTCGACGGCGCCCTGAAGTTCGTGAAGTACATGACGAGCGACGAGGAGCAGATCGTCCTCAACAAGGCGTACGGCTCCGTCCCGCCGGTCAAGGGCGCGCAGAAGGACGCCGCCTTCGCCGCCCCGTCGCTCACCGTCATCCGCGACACCCTCGCCACCAGCGCCGCCGCCCTGCCGCAGGTCCCCGAGGAGTCCCAGTTCGAGACGGTCGTGGGCACCGCGGTCAAGGAGCTGTTCGCCGACGCCGCCGCCGGCCGGCCGGTCACCACGGAGTCCGTGAAGGCCAAGCTCGCCAAGGCCCAGCAGCAGATGCCCAAGAAGTAGGCAGCCCCACCATGACCGAGACCGCCGTCGCTCACCCGACCGAGCCGGCGGTGCGCAAGGCCACACCCGGAGAGGCACGCGCACCACGCCGCTCCGGGCGTCGCCGCATCGCACTGCCCTACCTGCTGCTCCTGCCCGCCCTGCTCCTCGAACTCCTCGTCCACCTCGTACCGATGCTCATGGGCATCGCCATGAGCTTCAAGGAGCTCACGCAGTTCTACATCCGGAACTGGAACGAGGCTCCCTGGTCGGGCCTGGACAACTACTCCGTCGCGATCGACTTCGACGCCCCCGTCGGGCAGGCGCTCCTGAAGTCCTTCCTGACGACGTGTCTGTTCACCGTCCTGTCCGTGGGACTGTGCTGGCTCCTCGGGACCGCCGCCGCGATCTTCCTCCAGGAGAACTTCCGCGGCCGGGGCTTCCTGCGGACCCTGTTCCTCGTCCCGTACGCCCTGCCCGTCTACGCGGCCGTCATCACCTGGGCGTTCATGTTCCAGAGGGACAACGGCCTGGTCAACCACGTCCTCCACGACCAGCTCGGCATCGGCGACAGCCCCGCCTTCTGGCTCATCGGGGACAACAGCTTCTGGGCCCTGCTCGTCGTCTCCGTCTGGAAGGGCTGGCCGTTCGCCTTCCTCACCGTCATGGCGGGGCTCCAGAACATCCCCCGCGACATGTACGAGGCGGCGGCCCTCGACGGGGCCGGCGTGTGGAAGCAGATCCGGCACATCACCCTGCCGTCGCTGCGCTCCGTCAACCAGGTCCTCGTCCTCGTGCTCTTCCTCTGGACCTTCAACGACTTCAACACGCCGTTCGTGCTCTTCGGGAAGGCCGCGCCCGAGGCCGCCGACCTGATCTCGCTCCACATCTACCAGTCGTCCTTCCAGACGTGGAACTTCGGCACCGGCTCGGCCATGTCCGTCCTGCTGCTGCTCTTCCTCCTCGTCGTCACGGGCGTCTACCTCCTGCTCACCAGCCGCGGAAGGAAGGCAGCCGATGTCTGAGCACACCTCCCGGCACGCGGCTCCGCGCCCGCGCCCCGGCCGCTCCCCCATGGCGGCGCCCCGCTCGTTCCTGTGGACCCGGCGGATCTTCCTCACCCTGCTCACCGCCTTCGTGGTGCTGCCGGTGTACGTGATGATCTCCAGCTCCCTGAAGCCCCTCGCGGACGTCTCGGGGAAGTTCGAGTGGATCCCGTCCGGGCTCACGCTGCGGCCCTACTTCGACATCTGGGAGACCGTCCCGCTCGCCGACTACTTCGTGAACTCGATCGTGGTCGCCGGCGCGGCCACGGTGTTCTCGGTGGTGGTCGCGATCTTCGCCGCGTACGCCGTCAGCCGCTACACCTTCCGGGGCAAGCGGGTCTTCACCGTGACGGTCCTCTCCACCCAGATGTTCCCCGGCATCCTCTTCCTGCTGCCGCTCTTCCTCATCTACGTCAACATCGGCAACGCCACCGGCATCGCCCTCTTCGGCTCCCGCGAAGGCCTGATCCTCACCTATCTGACCTTCTCGCTGCCGTTCTCCATCTGGATGCTCACCGGCTACTTCGACTCGATCCCGCGCGAGCTCGACGAGGCCGCCAAGGTCGACGGCTGCGGACCGATCAGCGCGCTGTTCCGCGTCATCGTCCCCGCCGCGTCCCCCGGCATCATCGCCGTGGCCGTCTACGCCTTCATGACCGCCTGGGGCGAGGTCCTCTTCGCCTCCGTCATGACCAACGACACCACCCGCACCCTCGCCGTCGGCCTCCAGGGGTACGCCACCCAGAACGACGTCTACTGGAACCAGGTGATGGCCGCCTCCCTCGTGGTGAGCGTCCCCGTCGTCGTCGGCTTCCTGCTCCTCCAGCGCTATCTCGTCGCCGGCCTCACCGCAGGTGCGGTCAAGTGACGCCCCTCTCCACACCCATCACGAAGAGGTTCCCCGTGTCCGTCTCCCCCGGCTCCGCCGATTCCCGCACCGCGCTCGACCTGGAGGCCTTCCCGCCGGACTTCTCCTGGGGCACGGCGACCTCCGCCTACCAGATCGAGGGCGCCGTCGCCGAGGACGGCCGGGCCCCGTCGATCTGGGACACCTTCTCCCGCGTCCCGGGCGCCGTCGACAACGGCGACCACGGCGACACCGCCTGCGACCACTACCACCGCTGGCCCGAGGACATCGCCCTGATGAAGGGCTTCGGCACCGACGCCTACCGGCTCTCCGTCGCCTGGCCCCGCGTGGTCCCCGGCGGCGACGGCCCCGTCAACGCCGCCGGCCTCGACTTCTACGACCGGCTCGTCGACGGACTCCTCGACGCCGGCATCACGCCCTCCGTCACCCTCTACCACTGGGACCTGCCGCAGGCCCTCCAGGACCGGGTGCGGGACAGCCGCGGCGGCTGGACCGAGCGGGCCACCGCCGAACACCTCGCCGCCTACGCCTCCGTCGTCGCCGAACGCCTCGGCGACCGGGTCACCCAGTGGGCGACCCTCAACGAACCGCTCTGCTCCGGCTGGATCGGTCACCTGGAGGGCCGGATGGCCCCCGGCCTCACCGACCTCACCGCCGCCGTCCGCGCCTCGTACCACCTCCTCCTCGCGCACGGCCTCGCCACCCAGGCCGTCCGCGCCGCCGCGCCCGGGGCCCAGGTCGGCCTGGTCACCAACCACTCCACCGTCGCGCCGGCCTCCACCCGGCCCGAGGACATCGCCGCCGCCGCCCGCGCCGACGGCCACACCAACCGCTGGTGGCTGGACCCGGTCTACGGCCGCGGCTTCCCGACCGACATGCGCGAGTTGTACGGGGTCGAACTGCCGGAGCGGCCCGGGGACCTGGAGGCCATCGCGGCCCCCCTGGACTGGCACGGCCTCAACTACTACTTCCCGGTCACCGTCGCCGACGACCCGACCGGCCCCGTCCCGTACGCCCGCGAGGTGCGGCTGCCCGAGGTGCCCCGCACCGGCATGGACTGGCAGATCGACGCGGGCGGCCTGGAGGCCTTCCTGCTGCGCCTCACCGAGGACTACGGCGTGCGCAAGCTGTACGTCACCGAGAACGGCTCGGCCTTCCCCGACACCGTCGGCCCCGACGGCGCGGTCCACGACCCCGAGCGCACCCGCTACCTGGAGCAGCACCTCGCGGCCTGCGCCCGGGCCCTGCGCAAGGGCGCGCCGCTCGCCGGGTACTACGCCTGGTCCCTGCTCGACAACTTCGAGTGGGCCTACGGCTACGACAAGCGCTTCGGCCTCGTCCACGTCGACTACGCGACGCAGCGCCGGACCGTGAAGACGAGCGGCCGGCGGTACGCGGAGCTCGTCCGCGCCCACCGGCAGGCCCACGGGAACTGACCCCGCCCGCCCCGCACCTCCGGAAGGCCGCCCCGCATCCCCGGGGCGGCCTTCCGGCGTGTCCCCGTGCCGCAGGTCCCTCGCGCCGCGGCCGTCAGGCGGACTCGCGGACGACCAGGACCGGTGCGAAGACCTCGGAGGCCGGCTCGGTGCGGGTGCCGTCGAGCTGTTCGACCAGCAGCGTGGCCATCGCGGCGGCCATGCGTTCCACCGGCTGGCGCACGGTGGTCAGCTGCGGTCGCGCCTTGCGGGCCGCCACCGAGTCGTCGAAGCCCACGACGGCCACGGTGCCGGGGACGGAGACGCCCTGCTCGCGCAGGTACTGGCAGGCGCCCTGGGCCATCAGGTCGTTGGCGGCGAACACGGCGTCGAGGTCGGGATGGTCCTTGAGGAGCCGGGCCATCGCCCGCCGCCCGCTGTCCACCGTGTACCGGCCCCGTACGACGGGCACCGAGGTCACGCCGCGGGCCGCGAGGGCGTCCCGGAACCCGTCCAAGCGCTCCCCGGCCGTGGGCGCGGTGACGGGGGCGGCGATGGCGGCCGGGCGCCTCCGTCCGGTGGTCCAGAGGTGCTCGGCCGCGAGGCGGGCGCCCGCGGGGTTGTCGAGGTCCACGTAGCCGCACCGCTCCCCCTCGCGGGGGCGGCCGAACAGCACCGTGGGCAGGCCCGCCGCCAGGAGCATGGACGGGAGCGGGTCGTCCTCGTCCAGCGGGACGACGAGCGCCCCGTCGGCGCCGCCCTGTCGCAGGTACTCGACGAGTTGCGCCCTGGCCTGCTCGGACTCGGCGACGAGCAGCACCGGCTGGATCTCCCGGCGGCGCAGGACGGGCAGGACGCCGTCGACGACCCGGCCGAAGAAGGGGTCGGAGAAGACCCGGGCGGTGAAGGACCGGCCGGTGGCGGAGAGCACCAGGGCGACGGTCCCGGTGCGCCGGGTGACCAGGGAGCGCGCGGCCTGGTTGGGCGTGTAGCCGATGCGGTCGATGGCGTCGCGGACGCTCCGCTGGATCTCGGGAGCCACGTTGCGCACGCCGTTGACCACGCGGGACACCGTCGCGCGCGACACCCCCGCCTCCCGTGCGACGTCTTCCAGAGTCGGTGCTCGATTCCCCACCCACGCACCTTAACGGTGCCGTGTGTCCGGTGGGAGGACGGTCCGCGGGCGGCCGGAACCTGTTGCTGTCGACACTTAATGAAAGCCAAAAGAAAAGTCGTGTCATACGCCTTGACCGTCAACTCGCCCGGCGGGCAAGGTTTCGGGAGAGCGCTCTCCCACGTTTCCCCCATGTATCCAGAGGAGACCCCATGTCTTCCCTCGGGTCCCCGCCGGTCCTCCGGCGACCCGCCTCACGCGTCCGCCGGGCCACCGTCGGCGCACTCGTCACCGCCCTGGCCGGCGGCCTGCTCGCCCTCGCCCCCGCCACGACGGCGCAAGCGGCCCCCACCCTGCTCTCCCAGGGGAAGACCGCGACCGCCTCCTCCACCGAGGGCGGGGCGTTCACCGCCTCCGCCGCCGTGGACGGCAACCTGACCGGGACCCGCTGGGCCAGCGCCTGGCAGGACTCCCAGTGGATCCAGGTCGACCTCGGCAGCAGCGCCACGCTCAGCCGCGCGGTCCTGACCTGGGAGGCCGCCTACGGCAAGAGCTACGACATCCAGGCCTCCGAGAACGGCACCGACTGGCGGACCGTCACCTCGGTCACCGCGGGCGACGGCGGCACCGACGAGGTCACCCTCTCCGGGACCGGGCGCTACATCCGGATGAACGGCCGCACCCGGGCCACCGGCTACGGCTTCTCCCTCTGGGAGTTCCAGGTCTACGGCTCCACCGACAGCACCGGCCCGACGCTGCCCGGCGGCGGCGACCTCGGCCCGAACGTGCATGTCGTCGACCCGGCCACGCCCGGCATCCAGGCCAAGCTGGACCAGGTCTTCCAGCAGCAGGAGTCCGCCCAGTTCGGCAACGGCCGGCACGCCTTCCTGTTCAAGCCCGGCACGTACAACGGCCTCAACGCCCAGATCGGCTTCTACACCCAGATAGCCGGCCTCGGGCTCCGCCCCGGCGACACCACCATCAACGGCGACGTGACCGTCGACGCCGGCTGGTTCAACGGCAACGCCACCCAGAACTTCTGGCGCGGCGCCGAGGGCCTCACCCTCAACCCGGTCAGCGGCACCAACCGGTGGGCCGTCTCGCAGGCCTCCTCCTTCCGCCGCATGCACGTCAAGGGCGGCCTCAACCTCGCGCCCAACGGCTACGGCTGGGCCAGCGGCGGCTACATCGCCGACTCCAAGATCGACGGCCAGGTCGGCAACTACTCCCAGCAGCAGTGGTACACCCGCGAGAGCAGCATCGGCGGCTGGTCCAACAGCGTCTGGAACCAGACCTTCTCGGGCGTCGAGGGCGCTCCGGCCACCTCATTCCCCGAGCCCCGCTACACCACGCTCGACACCACGCCGATCTCCCGCGAGAAGCCGTACCTCTACCTCGACGGCAACGAGTACAAGGTCTTCGCCCCGGCCAAGCGCGTGAACGCCCGCGGCACCAGCTGGGCCAACGGCACCCCGCAGGGCACGTCGATCCCGCTGAGCCAGTTCTACGTGGTCAAGCCGGGCGCCACCGCCGCCACCATCAACCAGGCACTGGCCCAGGGCCTGCACCTGCTGTTCACGCCGGGCGTCTACCACGTCGACCAGACCATCAACGTGAACCGCGCCGACACCATCGTGCTCGGCCTCGGCCTCGCCACGATCATCCCGGACAACGGCGTCACCGCGATGAAGGTCGCCGACGTCGACGGCGTCCGCCTCGCCGGCTTCCTGATCGACGCCGGCCCGGTCAACTCCCCGACCCTGCTGGAGCTCGGGCCGCAGAACTCCTCCGCGGACCACGCCGCCAACCCCACCACCGTCCAGGACGTGTACATCCGCATCGGCGGCGCCGGCGCGGGCAAGGCCACCACCAGCATGGTCGTGAACAGCGACGACGCCATCATCGACCACACCTGGGTGTGGCGCGCCGACCACGGCGAGGGCTGGGGCTGGGAGACCAACCGCGCCGACTACGGCGTCCGCGTCAACGGCGACGACGTGCTGGCCACCGGCCTGTTCGTCGAGCACTTCAACAAGTACGACGTCGAGTGGTACGGCGAGCGCGGCCGCACGATCTTCTACCAGAACGAGAAGGCGTACGACGCCCCGAACCAGGCCGCCATCCAGAACGGCAGCACGAAGGGCTACGCCGCCTACCGGGTCGACGACTCGGTGAACACCCACGAGGCCTGGGGCCTCGGCAGCTACTGCAACTACAACGTGGACCCGACGATCGTCCAGGACCACGGCTTCAAGGCACCCGTCAAGCCCGGGGTGAAGTTCCACAGCCTGCTCGTCGTGTCCCTCGGCGGCATGGGCCACTACAACCACGTCATCAACGACACCGGGGCGTCCACCATCCCCGCCGGCACCTCCACCGTGCCGTCCACCGTCGTCAACTTCCCCTGACGGCCCGCCGGGGCGCCCCCCAGCCGGGGCGCCCCGCCCCCCACACCCCTTCCGGGCGGCGCCCAGTCCCCGCCGCGCCGCCCGGAAGGCGATCCCCCCTCCCCCTCCGGCCAGGAGCCGCCATGTCCCCGACCACCTCCCCCACCACCCCACGGCGCCCCGGCGCCCGCACCCGCACCCGCACGACGGCCTCGCTCGTCTCCGTCGGGGCCCTGCTCGCCACCGCCCTCGGCTCCGCCACGGTGCTGGCCGCGCCCCCCGCCGCAGCGGCCGAGACCCTCCTCTCCCAGGGGAGGACGGCGACCGCCTCCTCCTCCGAGGGCGAGGCCTGGAAGGCCTCCGCCGCCTTCGACGGCGACCTCACCGGCACCCGCTGGGCCAGCCAGTGGAGCGACGCCCAGTGGATCCAGGTCGACCTGGGCACCCGTACCGACATCAGCCGGGTCGTCCTGAACTGGGAGGGCGCCTACGGCAAGGCGTACGACATCCAGCTCTCCGACAACGGCACGGACTGGCGCACCGTCACCTCCGTGACCGCGGGCGACGGCGGCACCGACGAGCTCGCGGTCAGCGGCACCGGCCGCTACGTGCGCCTCCAGGGCGTCACCCGCGGCACCGGATACGGCTACTCGCTCTGGGAGTTCCGGGTCTACGGCGGCGGATCCGCCCAGCCCGAGCCCGGCGGCGCCGTCCGCGTCACCGGCGGCCAGGGCGACTGGCGGCTGACGGTGGGCGGACAGCCGTACACCGTCAAGGGCGTCACCTGGGGACCCGCGATGGCCGACGCGCCCCGCTACATGCCCGACGTGCGGTCCATGGGCGTCAACACCGTCCGCACCTGGGGAACGGACGCCGGCACCAAGCCGCTGCTCGACGCCGCCGCCGCCAACGGCGTCAAGGTGATCAACGGCTTCTGGCTCCAGCCGGGCGGCGGCCCGGGCTCCGGCGGCTGCGTGAACTACGTGACGGACACGGCCTACAAGAGCACCATGCTCACCGAGTTCGCCAAGTGGGTCGAGACCTACAAGTCCCACCCGGCCACGCTCATGTGGAACGTCGGCAACGAGTCCGTCCTCGGCCTGCAGAACTGCTACGGCGGCACCGAGCTGGAGGCCCAGCGCAACGCGTACACGACCTTCGTCAACGACGTCGCCAAGCGGATCCACGCCATCGACCCCGACCACCCCGTGACCTCCACGGACGCGTGGACCGGCGCGTGGCCGTACTACAAGCGCAACGCACCCGACCTGGACCTCTACTCGATGAACGCCTACGGCGACATCTGCGGGGTCCGCGAGGACTGGGTGGAGGGCGGCTACACCAAGCCGTACATCATCACCGAGACCGGGCCGGCCGGCGAGTGGGAGACCCCCAAGGACGCCAACGGCGTCCCCGAGGAGCCCACCGACGTCCAGAAGGCCGAGGGCTACACCAAGGCCTGGAACTGCGTCACCGGCCACCAGGGCGTCGCCCTCGGCGCGACCGCCTTCCACTACGGCATCGAGCACGACTTCGGCGGCGTCTGGTTCAACCTGCTCCCCGACGGCCTGAAGCGCCTCTCCTACTACGCCCTCAAGAAGGCCTACACCGGCTCCGTCGCGGGCGACAACACCCCGCCGGTCATCAGCGGGATGACCGTCACCCCCGCCGGATCCGCCCCGGCCGGCGGCGAGTTCACCGTCCGCGCCGACGTGCGCGACCCCGACGGCGACCGCGTCACCACCAAGATCCTCCTCAGCGGCAACTACGCCAACGGCGACAAGCGCCTGATCGACGTCCCGTACCGCTCCCTCGGCAACGGCTCCTTCGCCGTCACGGCGCCCGAGAAGCTCGGCGTGTGGAAGGTGTACGTCCAGGCCGAGGACGGCCGCGGCAACGTCGGCATCGAGACCAGGTCCGTCAAGGTCGTCGCCCCGCCCGTCGCCGGCACCAACATCGCCCTGAACCGGCCCACCACCGCCTCCTCCGCGCAGGCCTCCTACGGCGACTGCCCCTGTCCGGCGACCAACGCCACCGACGGGAACACCGGCACCCGCTGGGCCAGCGACTGGAGCGACCCGCAGTGGATCCAGGTCGACCTCGGCTCGGCCAGGCCCCTGCGCACCCTGCAGCTCGTCTGGGACCCCGCCTACGCCAAGTCCTACGAGGTGCAGGTGTCCGACGACGGCAACGCCTGGCGGACGATCCACACCACCACGACGGGCAACGGTGACATCGACACCATCACCACCGCCACCACCGCCCGGTACGTCCGGCTCCAGCTCACCGCACGCGGCACCGGCTGGGGCTACTCGCTCCACGAGTTCGGCGTCTACAGCTGACCCCCTGAGGAGAACGAGGAGAACACGATGAGAATCCGCGGCCGGACCCTGTCCGCCCTGCTGCTCGCAGCCGCCCTGGGCGTCTCCGCCCTGACCGTCGACACCTACACCGCCGCCACCGCCCACGGGGAGACCGCCCCGGCCGCCGCCCACGGGTCACACGGAGCGGGCGGCGCCGCCACCGGCCACGTCATGGCCGCCTCCACCCAGGCCTCGGGCGACGACGCCGACGGCGACGGCTACATCCCGGCCGTCCCCCAGGTCACCGGGGTCACCCCGTCCACCGCCACCCCGCCCCCGGCCTACCACCACGAGTTCCAGGCCGGCTGCTCCGTCACCCACACCGCGCCGGACGACCCGATCGTCTACCCGGGGCAGTTCGGCAAGTCCCACGACCACACGTTCATGGGCAACACCTCCACGAACGCCGCCAGCACCACCGCCTCGCTCTACGGGGGCGGCACCACCTGCAAGGCGCCCGCGGACGCCTCCGCCTACTGGATGCCGTCGCTGTACAACGGCGACCAGAAGATCCTGCCCGTCGGCCCGCAGGTCATCTACTACAAGGCGGGCGTCACCGACTACCGGAGCGTCCGGCCCTTCCCCAAGGGCCTGCGCTTCGTCGTCGGCAACCCGATGCAGACCGCCGAGGAGTTCCGGAGCCACAAGGGCTTCGTCGAGGGCTGGGAGTGCGGTGACAGCTTCTTCAACACCGACATCCCCGCAAGCTGTCCCAGCCGGCCCGACGTGCAGCTCAACCTGCGCATGCAGGCCCCCAGCTGCTGGAACGGCCTCTACCTCGACACCCCCGACCACAAGAGCCACATGGCGTACCCGGTGGTGAAGCCCGGCACCAACGACAACATGTGCCCGGCCTCGCACCCGGTCGCCCTGCCCATGATCGAGTTCAAGATGGCGTGGCCGGTCAACGGCGACATGAGCCGGGTCCGGCTGGCCAGCGGACGCGGCTACTCCTTCCACTACGACTTCTTCAACGCGTGGGAGGAGCGCACCCTCAAGGCCCTCGTCGACCACTGCATCAACGGCGGCCTCCAGTGCGACACCCGGGGCTTCGACCTCTACCGCCCCGAGCGCGGCGTCGTGCTGGACGAGAACCACCGCCTGCCCTGACCCCGCTCCCGCACCCGGCCCGGACGCCCGCGAGGGCGCCCGGGCCGCTTTCCCGTCCGCCCTCTCGGCACCAGGAGGACCCCGTGACCGCCCCCGCCCCGTCCGTCACCGCCCGCCACGACGCGCTCATCGACCTCCTCCCCCCGCACTTCCGCTTCGGCGCCGCCACCTCCGCCTTCCAGATCGAGGGAGCCGTCGACGAGGACGGCCGCACCCCGTCCATCTGGGACACCTTCTGCCGCGTCCCCGGGGCCGTCGACAACGGCGACACCGGCGACACCGCCTGCGACCACTACCACCGCATGCCCGAGGACGTGGCCCTGCTCGCCGCCCTCGGCCTCGACACGTACCGCTTCTCCGTCTCCTGGTCGCGGGTCCAGCCGCGCGGACGGGGGCGGGCCAACCCTGCGGGGCTCGGCTTCTACGACCGACTCGTCGACGAGCTGCTCTCCCGGGGCGTCACCCCCTGGCTCACCCTCTACCACTGGGACCTGCCCCAGGAGCTCCAGGACGCCGGCGGCTGGCCGGCCCGCGACACCGCCCACCGGTTCGCCGACTACGCGGAGCTCGTCCACGAGCGCCTCGGCGACCGCGTCACGCACTGGACCACTCTCAACGAACCGTTCTGCTCGGCGATCCTCGGCCACGTCGAGGGCGTCCACGCCCCCGGCGGACGCTCCTTCGCCGACGGGGTGCGCGCCGTGCACCACCTGCACCTCGCCCACGGACTCGCGGTCCGGCGGCTGCGCGCGGCGGCCCGCCGGCCCCTGGACCTGGCCGTCACCCACCTGCTCGGCACCAGCGGACCCGCCACCGGGTCCGCGGCCGACCGCGAGGCCGCCCGCCGGGCCGACGCCCTCGGCTTCCGCTTCTACCTCGACCCGATCCTGCGCGGCCGGTACCCGCAGGACCTGATCGACGACCTGGCCGCCCGCTCCGTCGAGATCCCCGTCAGGGACGGCGACCTGGAGGTCATCTCCAGTCCCTTCGACACCCTCGGCGTCAACTACTACCGCTCGATGCGCACCTCGGGCACCGACGAGGCCGGCGCCGCCACCGACGCCCACGGCGTGCCCGTCACCCGGAACCTGCCGCACGGCGGCCTGCCGGTCACCGGCCTCGGCTGGGAGGTCATGCCGCACGACCTCGCCGAGCTGCTGCTGCGCATCTCCCGGGACTACCCGGGCACGCCCATGGTGGTCACGGAGAACGGCGCCGCGTACGAGGACGTCCCGGACGCGCGCGGCTTCGTCGAGGACACCGACCGCACCGCCTACCTGGCCGCGCACCTCGCCGCCGTGGCGGAGGCCCGCAGCCGCGGCGCCGACGTCCGCGGCTACTTCGCCTGGTCGCTCCTGGACAACTTCGAGTGGGCCTACGGCTACGACAAGCGCTTCGGTCTGGTGCGCGTCGACTACGCCACCCAGACGCGGACGCCCAAGCGCAGCGCGCTGTGGCTGCGCGACACGGCCCGGCGGGTCCGCGGCGGCGGTGCGCACGGGGCCTGATGGCCGATAACAGGGAATTCCCGACCCCCGTGCGTGGTTAGGCTCGGATGACGCCCCAGTGTTCCCGTGCGCGTCTCGGGAATCAGCCGGGACCCACCATTCACGCACGTCGGAGGCCGACCAGCATGAGTACCGTAGAGCTCACCAAGGACAACTTCGACGAGGTCGTCAGCGGGAACGAGTTCGTCCTGATCGACTTCTGGGCCTCCTGGTGCGGTCCGTGCCGTCAGTTCGCCCCGGTCTACGACGCCGCGTCCGAGCGTCACGAGGACCTGGTCTTCGCGAAGGTGGACACCGAGGCGCAGCCGGAGCTGGCGGCGGCCTTCGAGATCCGCTCGATCCCGACGCTGATGATCGTCCGTGAGAACGTGGCGATCTTCGCCCAGCCCGGGGCGCTTCCGGAGGCCGCGCTGGAGGACGTCATCGGGCAGGCGCGGAAGCTGGACATGGACGAGGTCCGCAAGTCCGTGGAAGAGGCCAAGCAGAAGTGATCCGCCGCGAGGGGGGTACGGGAGCGCCTCCCGTACCCCCCTCGCGTGGTGTCCGGGCGGTCAGCGCTCCAGGACGAGGGCGAGGCCCTGTCCGACGCCGATGCAGAGGGCCGCGAGGCCGGTGCCCGAGCCCGCCGCGGCCAGCTGGTGGGCGACCGATCCGGCGAGGCGGGCGCCCGAGGCTCCCAGCGGGTGGCCGATGGCGACGGCGCCGCCGCGCGGATTGACGATCTCGGGGTCCAGTTCCGGCCATTCCGCGAGGCAGCCGAGCGACTGGGCCGCGAAGGCCTCGTTGAGCTCGAAGGTCCTCAGGTCGGCGAAGGAGCGACCGGCCTTCCCGAGGGCCCGCCGGACCGCCTCGACCGGGCCGAGGCCGAAGAGCTGGGGCTCGATGCCGGTGACGGCGGACGTGCGGACCCGGGCGAGCGGCTCGCGGCCGGTCTCGCGCAGCCCGTCCTCGTCGACGAGCAGCAGGGCGGCGGCGCCGTCGTTGAGGGGTGAGGAGTTGCCCGCGGTGACCGTGCCCCCGTCGGGGCGGAAGGAGGGCTTCAGCCGGGCGAGGGCCTCCATGGACGTGGCGTCGCGGATGCACTCGTCGCGGGTGAGCTCCACGTCCGGGCAGGGGACGACCTCGCCGTCGTAGAGGCCCTTGGCCCAGGCCTCGGCCGCCTTGCGGTGGCTGGCGAGCGCGAAGGCGTCCTGCTGTTCGCGGGTGATGCCGTGCTTGTCGGCGATCAGCTCGGCGCCCTCGCCGAGGGGGACCGTCCACTCGGCGGGCATGCGGGGGTTCGTCATGCGCCAGCCGAGGGTGGTGGAGTGCAGCTGCTGGTGGCCCGCCGGGAAGGCCCGCTCGGGCTTCTGCAGCACCCAGGGGGCGCGGGACATCGACTCCACGCCGCCGGCGACGACGACGGAGGCGTCGCCGAGGGCGATGGCGCGGGCGGCCTGGATGACGGCTTCGAGGCCGGAGCCGCAGAGCCGGTTGACGGTGACGCCGGGCACGGAGACCGGCAGCCCGGCGAGCAGCACGGCCATCCGCGCGACGTCGCGGTTGTCCTCGCCGGCGCCGTTGGCGTCGCCGAAGTAGACGTCGTCGACGCGGGCCGGGTCGAGGTCGGGAGTGCGGTCCACGAGGGCCCGGACGACGTGGCCCGCGAGGTCGTCGGGGCGTACGGCGGCGAGGGCGCCCCCGAACTTCCCGATCGGGGTGCGGACGGCGTCGACGATGTAGACGTCGCGGATGCTCATCGGTTCTCTCCCACGTGGCCTTCGGAACGACTCTGTTCGCCGGGGCGGCGGGTCCGTCGCCCCGGGAGGGGGCGTCCGACCCGGCGCGCGCCGAGTCTGTGCCCGTCGGACCGCGCTGTCAACGGGCCCCCTCCGGCCGGGACGCCCCAGGTCAGTCGCGTCGCGCGGGCCGGACGAGGGCCGTGAGGCCGTAGTCGAGCTCGCGGCCGTCGACGAGGAGGGCCTCCACGGTGGGCGTCGCGGGGTCGATGTCGGCCCTGATGCCGTGGCCCTCGTAGATCGGGTACCCGGTCTCGCCGTGCCGTCCGGTGGCCTCCACGACGGCGGTGCGCACGGCGCTGTCGGCCACGGCCGCGCCGCCCCGGTCCTCGACGTGGGCCGGTACCAGCAGGATCTCGAAACGCTGCGGAACTGTGCTCATGGACCGACGCTATGCGCTCGGCCGCCGGAGCGCCGGACGACCACCGGGCGGCGTGTCCCGGAGCCGCCCGGCGGGTGGCGCTCCCGCGGGTGGCCGCCGGGCGGTCCGGTCAGCTGGACTCGCGGCGGACGACCTCCGAGGCGAGCAGCGAGCGGGTGCGGGGCGGGACGTCGGGTTCCCGGACGGCCCGGTCGACCAGCTCGGCGAGTTCGCGTCCGAGGACCATGTCGATCCGTACGGTGCTGAGCCGGGGGCGCAGCAGCCGGCCGAGCAGCAGGTCGTCCGCTCCGACGACGGCGGTGTCCTCGGGCACGGCCACGCCGGCGTCCTGGAGCGCGCGCATCAGGAGCATCGCGTACTCGTCGTTGTAGGCGAAGACGGCGTCCAGGCCGAGGTCCCGCCAGCGTCCGGCGAGCGCGCCGGCCGACTCCTCGTCGTACCGCAGCGGGAGGGGCACGACGGTGGCGTCGGTGCCGCGGACCGCGCGCCGGGCGCCGTCGAGGCGGGGCCCGGAGAAGATGTCGAGGCCGGGCTCCTCGGGGAGGACGACGCCGATCCTGCGGCGGCCGGTCTCCACGAGGTGGGCGGTGGCGACCTCGCCGACGCGTCCCTGGTCCATGAGGAGGGCGTGGGTGCCTTCGACGTGTCCGGTGCCGAGGGTGATCACGGCGCGCGCCCCGGACCGCTTGAGGATCCCGACGCCCTGTCCGGTCAGCTGGACGGCGCCGAGGGAGACGACGGCCACGGGCCGGAGCTCGGCCCAGGCGCGGGCGGCCTCCTCGCCCTCGAGTCCGACGCTGCCGTACTGGACCACGGTGTAGTCGAGGCGGCGCAGGGCCCACTGGAAGTCGTTGAAGAAGCGGCTGTAGAGCGGTCCGACCGGTACGTGGGAGGTCGGCAGGAGCACCATCCGGCTGTGGCCGGCGCGCAGGCTCCGGGCGGCGGCGTGCGGCACGTACCCGAGTTCCTCGGCGGCCTCCCGCACCCGGCGGCGGGTCGGCTCGCTGATGCGCACGGCGGAGGTGTTGTTCAGGACGTACGAGACGGTGGCCCGGGAGACGCCCGCGAGGCGGGCGACGTCGGCGCTGGTCGGGACCGTGCGCCCGAGGGGGCGTTCGGGGGTGTGTTCGGTTGGCTGACTCATCGCTTCGGCATCTTTCCAGAACGATCCGGCCCGAGGTCTGGCGGATGGCCGGAAACGAGTGCTACACAATGCTCACACGTGTCAGTGACACGTGTAACTAACCCGTTCGATCCGTCTCTCGCCCCCGTCGGGCGATCTCCCCAGGAGGGCACCGTGGCCCTTTCCTCCCCCGGCTCCACCGCCTCCGGCACCGGCTCACCCGCTCCCGGCTCCCCCGCGGCCGGCCGCCCCGCCCGCGGCCTGCTCGCCCTGCTGTTCGCCGGGAACACCGCGATGTACGCCCTGTACGTCGGCGTCCCCGGACTGCTCCTCGCGCTCCAGATCGAGGAGATCGACCCGGCCGGCAAGGTGGCCAACTTCGGCCTGGTCTCCGGCATATCCGCGATCTTCGCCACCGTCTTCAACCCGGTCGCGGGCGCCCTCTCCGACCGCTCGGGCCGCCGCAACCCGTGGATCCTCGCCGGCGGCCTGCTCGCGCTCCCGGTGATGCTGCTCCTGGGCGGCGTCCACACGATCCTGCTGGTGACCATCGTCTGGTGCCTCGGACAGGCGGTCATGAACGTCTACCAGGCAGCCCTCACCTCCGTGGTGCCGGACCGGGTCCCGGTGGGCGCCCGCGGGAAGGCCTCGGCGGCCGTCGGCCTGGGCCTCCCCGTCGGCTCGACGATCGGCGCCCTGGTCGGGGCCGCGTTCTCCGAGGACTACCGCACCGGCTACCTCGTCCTCGGGGCCCTCGTCGCCGCCACCGCCGTGCTCTTCACCGCCTGCGCCCGGGAGCGGCGCATGCCCGCGAAGGCGCCCCTGCCGGTGAGGGAGCAGCTCAGGGCCTTCGGCAGCGCGCTCGGGCACCACGACTTCCGGTGGGCCTTCATCGGCCGCGCGCTGCTGGTCCTCGGCTACTTCGCGGTGGCGGGGTTCCAGCTGTACATCCTCAAGGACCACACCGAGCTGCCCGCCGGGCTGAGTCCCGAGGAGGCGGTGGCGGTCCTCATGCCGCTCAACGCGCTCGCGATGGTGGTGTCCACCGTGCTCGGCGGCTGGCTCTCGGACCGCTACGACCGGCGCAAGCTCTTCGTGGGCGCCTCGGCGGCGCTGGCCGCGGCGGCGCTGCTCGTCCCGGCCGTCTCGGCGAGCTGGACCGCGATGCTGGTCTTCTCGGCGGTCAACGGCCTGGGCTTCGGCTGCTACATGGCCGTCGACACCGCGCTGGTGACCATGGTGCTGCCGAAGGCCGAGGACGCGGCCCGGGACATGGGCGTCCTCAACGTCGCCAACGCGGGGCCGCAGATCGTCGCCCCCTTCGCCGCCTCGCTGGTCGTCTCGCTGAGTGGCGGGTACACGGCGCTGTTCCTGATCGCCGCCGTACTGTCGGTACTCGGCGCGCTCGCCGTGCGCCCCGTCCGCAGCGTGCGCTGACCCTCGGCCGGCGTCCGCCCAGCACCGTCAGAGAGGCCGCACCGTGCTCCTGCACACGACCACGTGGGGGTCGGGCGACCGGATCGCCCTGCTCGTCCACGGCATCATGGCCGACCACCGCACCTGGCGGCGGGTCGGGCCGGCGCTCGCGGAGCGCGGCTACCGGGTGATCGCGGTGGACCTGCGGGGGCACGGCCGGAGCGGGCGCGCGGCGGGACCGGCCGGGTACCGTCCGCAGGACTACGCCGACGATCTCGTCGAAACCCTGCCGTCCGGGGCGGAGTTGGCCGTCGGGCACTCGCTCGGCGGTCTCGTCCTCGCGCGGACGGTGGGGCGCCTCGCGCCGGCCCGTGCGGTGTACTCCGACCCGGCCTGGCACCTGGCGGCCGGACCCTGCGGCTACCGGGCCGAGATGTTCGTACGGGGCAAGTCGCTGACCCGCGAGCAGATCAAGGCGTTCAACCCGCACTGGCCGGACGAGGACGTGGAGACGGAAATGGCGTCGGTGCGGACGTGGGACGAGCGGTCGGCGCACGGCCTCACCGAGTTCGTGGGCGCCGACCTGTGGCCGGTCCGGGCGGAGGTGCCGTCGCTGGTGACCCTGGCCGATCCGAGCTCGCTGGTCCGGCCGGAGCACGCCCGGATGCTGACGGACCGCGGCTTCGAGGTCCGTACCGTGAAGGGAGCGGGCCACACGGTCCACCGGGACGAGTTCGACGGGTTCATGTCCGCTCTGGACGAGTGGATCTGACGTACCGTTCAGGCATGGACGACGCGTCGATGGACTCCTCGATGGTGGGACTGCTCGGCCGGGTGACCGGCACCGTCGGGCCGGGTCTCGTCGGTGAGGTGATCGTCCGGATCCGGGGCGGTGCCGAGCACTTCCTCGCCCATCCGGCCTCCCCGAAGGAGCGGATCGACGTGGGAACGGTGGTGACCGTCATGGAACATCTCCCTCCACGCACCGTCTATGTCACAGCCGCGTACGGGGGTTGACCGGACCGTTGAGCCGCGCCCGCCGCGGGCGCACACTCCCTTCACCGGATCCGCACCGGCTCCGGTGAAGGGGGACCATGTCCATGGGCATCGGCATTCTCGCGGGCGCCGTCGTCGGCGCCATAGCCGTCCTGATCATCGTCTTCAAGATGATGTGGCGCGTCGCGGAACCCAACGAGGCTCTGATCATCTCCGGCTCCAACCACAAGAACGAGGCTCTCGGCGCGGGCATGGGGTTCCGCATCGTCACCGGGCGGGGCACGCTGGTGCTGCCGGGTGTGCAGGCGGTGCGCAAGCTCTCGCTCGACCTCAACGAGACCCAGTTGTCCGTCGAGTGCGTCACCCACCAGGGCATTCCGCTGAAGGTCCGCGGTGTGGTGATCTTCAAGGTCGGTGACGACTTCGTGTCGATCGCCAACGCGGCCCGCCGCTTCCTCGACCAGCAGAAGCTCATGAGCGAGCGGGTGCACATCGTCTTCGCCGGCCATCTCCGCGCCATCGTCGGCGGGTTGACGGTGGAGGACATGATCCGTGACCGGGAGAAGCTGACCGGGCAGGCGCGCTCGGCCTGTGGCACGGAGATGGAGAAGCTCGGTCTGATCGTCGACTCCCTGCAGATCCACGAGATCGAGGACCCGACCGGGTACATCAAGAACCTGGCCGCGCCGCACGCGGCCGCCGTCCAGCGGGACGCGCGGATCGCCCAGGCCGAGGCCAACCGCCGGGCCACCGAGGCCGAGCAGCAGGCAGCGGCGCGCATGTCGGAGGCGACCCGCGACAGCGAGATCCTCCAGGCGGGCTATCAGGCGGAGCGGGACCAGGCGTCCGCGAAGGCCCGGCAGGCGGGTCCGCTGGCGGAGGCGGCCTCGCGCCAGGAGGTCGTCGTCCAGGAGACCCGGGTCGCCGAGCTGGAGGGCCACCGCAAGGAGCAGCAGCTCCAGGCGGAGGTCCGCAAGCCGGCCGACGCGATGGCGTACGAGACGAGGACGCTGGCCGCGGCCGAGCGGGACGCCCGGATCTCGGCGGCCGAGGCCGAGGCCAAGGAGACGGAGCTGGCGAGCGCCGCCATGGCGACGGCGACCCGGCTCACCGGTGAGGCGGAGGCGGCGGCCCAGCACGCCAGGGGGCTCGCGGTCGCCGAGGCGACGCGGGCGAAGGGCCTGGCGGAGGCCGAGGCGATCAAGGCCCGTGCGGCGGCGCTCGCGGAGAACCAGGAGGCCGTCGTCGCGCAGCAGCTGGCCGAGAAGTGGCCGGAGATCGTGTCCGCGGGCGCGTCGGCTTTCGGGAACGTGGACCAGATGGTGCTGCTGAACGGCGCCGACGGCATGGCGGACGTGTTCGCCAAGGCGCTGACCATGGGCGGGACCGGTCTGGGGCTGGCCCGGCAGCTGCTGGCCACGATGAACCCGGCCGCCCAGGAGCGGCCGGGCACAGCGGTGCCTCCGGCGCCGCGGGCGCCGGAGGCGAGCGTGGAGATCAAGGTCGTCGGCGGGGAGGAGTAGCGGCGGGGCGGAAGGGGACACGGACCGGGTCCGGTGCCGGTCGGCGCCGGACCCGGGTGCCGTGCCCCCGTCGGCTCCCCGCCTCGCTTCTCCGCCGGCTCGGCCGGCGCGCGTCAGTTGTGGCCGAACTTCCGTTCCTTGCGGTGTGCGGCGTGCTCCACCAGGGGCATCGACGTCTCGCTCTTGGGCGCCGTCGAGGTCTGTTCCTTCGTGGTCGCCCCGGTGCGGTGCTCATGGCCGCCGGTACGGGCTCCCCGGTTCGTCCGGGTCTGTTTCCTGCCCACGATCGTGCCTCCCGTGACGGGTGTCGGACGGTGGTCCGTATCCCTTCAGCCTGGCACGGGGGTGCGGTCGCCGCACGTCAGGCGGCCGCCGCCCCGATGACCCGCGCGAAGGCGGCCAGCGTGGGGGTGCCCGGGGCGCGGTCCAGGACGGCGAAGACGATCTCCTCGAAGTGCCCGGCGAAGCGGCCGTCGCCGGTGAGCAGGGCGGCGAACGCGCCGGCGACCTGTCCGGGGTCGTTCTGGAAGACGCCGCAGCCCCAGGCGCCGAGCACGAGCCGCCGGTAGCCGTGCGCGGCGGCCGTCTCCAGGACGCGCTCGGCCCGGGAGGCGAGGGCGGCGGGCAGGCGGTCGGCGAGGGCGGGGGTGCGGCGCCGGAGGACGCCGGCGTTGGGTGCGGGCGAGGTGAGGAAGCCGACGGTGAAGGGGGCGTCGAGGAGGGCGCCGCGGTCGTCGCGGAAGACCGGCACCCGCGGCGAGTGGATGACCCGGTCGGTGTAGAGGACGTCCTTGTCCTCGCGGTGGTGGGCGTAGTAGGCGGGGGCACGGAGCAGGGTGGTGTGGAGGGCGGAGGAGCGGCAGAGCGCCTCCTCCTGGGCCTGGGCGCCGTTGAGGTAGCCGCCGCCGGGGTTGCGGGCGGAGGCGAAGTTGAGGACGGCGACGGGGCGGGCGGGATCGGCGCCGGTCATCCGCCGGGCGGCGGCCAGGCTGCTCTCGCCGGTGACGTCGAGGGTGGGGGTCCGGTCGGTGTCGGGGGTGACCGGGACCGGTTCGGGGCCGTGCAGGCGTGTTCCGGCCAGGGCGGCGGCGAGGTCCTCCGCGAGGGAGACGGTCCGGCCGTCGGGGGCCCGGTAGCGGCCCGCGGCGACGATCTCCTCGGTCTGCCGCGCGATCGCGCGCAGTCGTGCACTCATGGCCCCAGAATGATCGTTCCCGATCGGCCGGGACAACGGGTTTTCCGGCGGCCCCGCCGGGTTCCGGCCGGGCCCTCACACGGGCGGATTCCGGCCGTACGGGGGCGCGGGGGGCGCGTCCGGCCGGTCCGGGGCGCTCTTGCACGCCGCTCGGCGGTGGCTTTAGGTGGAAGCAGAACGTCCCGGGGCCGGTCCCGACGACCGGCCCGACGACTGGAGGTGTACGGATGTCGTCCAGCGGCATACGGCGCGGCGACCCGCCCCTCGCGGAGGCGGACGCGGAGGAACTGCTGCGATGTATCTGCTTCAAGACCGGCCCGCCCCGCACCGTCGGGGTGGAACTGGAATGGCTGGTGCACGAGCTGCGCGACCCCCGGCGACCCGTCCGGCCGCCGCGGCTCGCGACCGCCCTCGACAGCGTGCGGTCCCTGCCGCTGGTGTCGTCCCTGACCTTCGAACCCGGCGGGCAGCTGGAGCTCAGCTCGCGCCCGGCCGGTTCGCTCATGGAATGCCTCGACTCCCTCGCGGCCGACCTCCGTGCGGTCCGGTCGGCGCTCGGTCCGCTCGGCCTCGGTCTCAGCGGATACGGGGTGGACCCCTGGCACTCGCCGCGCGGCCGGGTGCTCCACGAACCGCGGTACGACGCCATGGAGGCCGCGCTCGACCGCACCGGCCCCGCCGGGCGGGCCATGATGTGCGACTCGGCCTCCGTGCAGATCTGCCTGGACGCGGGCCTGGAGGAACCGGGGCCGCTGGGCTACCACCGGCGCTGGCAGCTGGCCCATCTCCTCGGCGCGGTGCTGGTGGCGGCCTTCGCCAACTCGCCGCTGCACGGCGGCCGTCCCACCGGCTGGCGCTCGACGCGGCAGGCGCTGTGGGCGGACCTCGACCCCCTGCGGACCCTCGCGCCCCCGCCGGACGGGGAGCCCCGCGCCGAGTACGCCGCCCACGTCCTGGACACCCCGGTGATGTGCGTACGCGCCGAGGAGGGTCCCTGGGACGTGCCGGAGGGGATGACCTTCCGTGACTGGCTGCGCTCGGGCGGGCCCCGGCCGGCCGACGCGGACGACCTGCGCTACCACATGACGACGCTCTTCCCGCCGGTGCGGCCCCGCGGCCACCTGGAGCTGCGGATGGTCGACGCGCAGCCGGGGACGGACGGGTGGATGGTGCCGGTGGCCGTGACGACCGCGGCCTTCGAGGACCCGGAGGCGGCGGAGACCGTGTACCGGGCGGTGAAGCCGCTCGCGGAGCGGGCCGACGGCGCGCCCGCCCCGCGCAACCCGCTCTGGCTGGCGGCGGCCCGCGACGGCCTGGCCGACCCGGAGCTGCACGCCACCGCCCTGGCGGTGTTCGCCGCGGCGCTCGACGCGCTGCCCCGGATCGGGGCGAGCGAGGAGGTGCGGCGGGCGGTCGCCGCCTTCCACGAGCGGTACGTGGTCCCCGGGAGCTGCCCGGCCGACGAGCTGGAGGTGGTGGCGTCATGACGGAGACCCGGACCGAGCGGGACCCCGAGGCGCTGCGCCGGCGCGCCCTGGAGGCACTCACCGCCGCGCGGGCCCGCACCGCGCTGCTGACGTCCTGCGTCGAGGACGGTGAACTCACCGCCCAGCACTCCCCCTTGATGTCGCCGCTGGTCTGGGACCTGGCGCACATCGGGAACCAGGAGGAGCTGTGGCTGTGGCGGGCCGTGGCCCGGCAGGAGGCCCTGCGGCCCGAGATCGACTCGCTCTACGACGCCTTCGAGCACCCCCGGTCGACCCGCCCCACCCTGCCGCTGCTCGCGCCGGGCGAGGCCCGTACCTACGCGGCGGACGTGCGGCTGCGCGTCCTCGACGTGCTGGAGCACGCCGAGTTCGACGAGCGTCCGCTGCTCCGCGCCGCCTTCGCCTTCGGCCTCGTCGCCCAGCACGAACAGCAGCACGACGAGACCATGCTGATCACCCATCAGCTGCGGAAGGGGCCCGCGGCGCTGACCGCTCCCCCGCCGCCCCCGCCGCGCGGCGGCCCGCTGCCCGCCGAAGTCCTGGTGCCCGGAGGCCCGTTCACCATGGGGACCTCCGAGGAGCCGTGGGCCCTGGACAACGAGCGGCCGGCGCACACCCGGGTCGTGCCCGCCTTCCACATCGACACCGTTCCGGTCACCAACGGCGCCTACCGGGCCTTCATGGCCGACGGCGGCTACACCGACCGGCGCTGGTGGCGGCCCGAGGGCTGGGCGCAGATCAGGGAGCACGACATCGCGGCCCCGCTGTTCTGGCGCCGGGACGGCGCCCAGTGGCTGCGCCGCCGGTTCGGGGTCACCGAACCCGTCCCGGACGAGGAGCCGGTGCTGCACGTCAGCTGGTACGAGGCGGACGCCTACGCGCGCTGGGCGGGGCGGCGGCTGCCGACGGAGGCCGAGTGGGAGAAGGCCGCCCGGTACGACCCGGCGTCCGGCCGCTCGCGCCGCTACCCCTGGGGCGACTCCGACCCCGGCCCCGAGCACGCCAACCTCGGCCAGCGGCACCTGCGGCCCGCCGCCGCGGGCGGCTATCCGGAGGGCGCCTCGCCGCTCGGCGTACGGCAGCTGATCGGGGACGTCTGGGAGTGGACCGCGAGCGACTTCCTGCCGTACCCGGGGTTCACCGTGTTCCCGTACAAGGAGTACTCGGAGGTGTTCTTCGGCCCGGACCACAAGGTGCTGCGCGGCGGGTCCTTCGCCGTCGACCCGGTCGCCTGCCGGGGCACCTTCCGCAACTGGGACCTGCCCGTGCGCCGCCAGATCTTCGCCGGCTTCCGCACGGCCCGCAGCGCGGAGCTCGACTGATGTGCCGCCACATCGCCTTCCTGGGCGATCCGGCGGCCCTGGGAGAGCTGCTCGTCGAGCCGGCGCACGCCCTGCTGCGCCAGTCCTGGGAGCCCCGGTCCCAGACGAGCGGCACGGTGAACGCCGACGGCTTCGGGGTGGGCTGGTACGCCGAGGGGGACCCCGTCCCGGCCCGGTACCGGCGCTCCGGCCCGATCTGGGCCGACCTCTCCTTCGCCGACCTCGCCCGGGTGGTGCGCTCCGGTGCCCTGCTCGCCGCGGTCCGGGGGGCGACGCTCCCGGGCGCGGACGGGGAGGCGGCCGCCGCGCCGTTCGCCGCCGGGCCCTGGCTGTTCAGCCACAACGGCGCCGTCCGGGGCTGGCCGGGCTCGCTGGCGCCGCTCGCCGCGGCCCTCCCGGCCGGGGAGCTGCTCGGACTGGAGGCCCGGACGGACTCGGCGCTGGTCTGGGCGCTGGTGCTGCACCGGCTGCGGTCCGGGGACGCCCCGGCGGACGCCCTCGCCGACACGGTGCGGGAGGTCGCCGCGGCGGCCCCCGGCTCCGGTCTCACCCTGCTGCTGACCGACGGGGCGCGGATCACCGCGACCGCCTGGGAGAACAGCCTCTGGTACCTGACCGGCCCCGACCGGGTGGTCGTGGCCTCCGAACCGTACGACGACGATCCGCGCTGGCGGGAGGTCCCCGGGCGCACGCTCGTGACCGCCACCCGTGCCGACGTCACCCTCACCCCGCTCAAGGAGCCCTCCGCGTGAGCCCGTTCCAGCTGACCCGCACCCTCGCCCCGGACGCCGCCGGCGCCGATCTCCGCGCCGACGTCCTCCAGGGGCTCAACCGCTCGCCCAAGGAACTGCCGCCCAAGTGGTTCTACGACGCCCGGGGCAGCGAGCTGTTCGAGGAGATCACCCGGCTTCCCGAGTACTACCCGACCCGGGCCGAGCGGGAGATCCTGAAGGAGCGCGCGCCGGACATCGCCGCCGCGACCGGGGCCAGAACCCTGGTGGAGCTGGGTTCCGGCTCCTCGGAGAAGACCCGGTTCCTCATCGACGCGCTGCTGCCGGGGCTCGACGCCTACGTTCCGGTGGACGTGAGCGAGTCCGCGCTGACGGGCGCGGCGGAGTCGCTGCTCGACGAGCGGCCCGAGCTGCACGTGCACGCACTCGTGGCCGACTTCACCCGGGGGCTGGCGCTGCCCGGGACGCCCGGTCCGCGCCTGGTGGCCTTCCTCGGCGGCACCATCGGCAATCTGCTGCCCGGGGAGCGGCGGACCTTCCTGCGCTCCGTGCGGGCGATGCTCACGCCGGGCGACGCGCTGCTGCTCGGCACGGACCTGGTGAAGGACGAGGCGACGCTCGTGGCCGCGTACGACGACCCGGCCGGGGTGACGGCGGCCTTCAACAAGAACGTCCTCGCGGTGATCGACCGGGAGCTGGGGGCGGACTTCGACCCGGACGCGTTCGCGCACGTGGCGGTGTGGGACGACGAGCGGGAGTGGATCGAGATGCGGCTGCGGGCCCGCCGCGCGCTGACCGTGAAGATCCCGGAGCTGGATCTCGCGGTGCCGTTCGCGGCGGGCGAGGAGATGCGGACGGAGGTGTCCGCGAAGTTCCGTCAGGCCGGGGTGCGGGCCGAGCTCGCGGAGGCGGACCTGGAGCTCGACCGCTGGTGGACCGACAGTGCGGGCCGGTTCGCGCTGTCCCTCGCCACCGCACGCTGAGCGGCGGCCGCCAGGGCGCGCCGGTCCCGGTGGAGGGCCGCGGTCAGGGGCTCGCCGAGGCGGACGACGGCGGTGAGCCGGCGGGTGGAGACCACCCGCCACAGCGAGGAGCCGAGCGGGTCGGCCCCGACGTAGGCCGCCGCGTCGGTGGGCCGGTAGTCGATCCGTACCGGCTGCACGGCGCAGCCGGTGTCGAGGGCGGCCTGGAACGCGGCCGGGCGGAACCGGCCGCGTTCCCGTCCGCACCAGGTCGACCCCTCGGGGAAGACCAGCACCCGGCCGCCGGCCGCGAGCACCCCGGCCAGGGACCGCACGGTGCCGGGCAGGGCCATCAGGCCGTCCCGGTCGATGAAGAGGGTGCCGCCGAGCGCGGCGAGCGTGCCGAGCACCGGCCAGCGGCGGACCTCCGCCTTGGCGACCGCCCGGCCGGGCAGGAGGGCGGCGAGCAGCGGGATGTCGAGCCAGGAGATGTGGTTGGCGACGACGAGGAGCGGCCCGGTGGCCGGGGCCGGCGCTCCCTCGTAGCGGACGCGGACGCCTAAGGCGCGGACCGTCGCCCTCGTCCAGAGGCGGACCAGGGCGAGCCGGGCGGCGGCCGGGAGCAGGGCGGCAGGCGCGGCGAGGAGGAGGCCGAGGAGGACCGCGCCGAGCCCGGCGACCAGCCGGAGCGCGGACCGGACGGGCCCGGCCCCGGCGGTCCCGGCGCCGCCGGGGCCGGACGCGGGATGGGCCGCGCACCGGCCCGGGGTGCAGGGCGCCGTGGGGAGCCACGGCGAGGCGGCCGCGGTCCCGGTCACCGTGCCGGGACGAGCGAGAGGAAGTGGTCGAGGTAGCGCGGGTGCGTCCGGCGCAGCGAGAGCAGGACGAAGAGGTCGGCGGTGCCGAACTCCGGGTCGTGCGCCGGGGCGCCGCAGACCTGGGCGCCCAGCCGGAGGTAGCCGCGGAGCAGCGGCGGCAGTTCGGTGCGGCCCTCGGGGCGGGTGACGCCGTCGGGGCTCCAGAGCTTGTGCGGGGTGACCCAGTACTCCTCGGGGGCGAGGTGCTTGGTCCTGACCGTGTCCCAGGTGGCGGCGGCGAGGGCGCCGCCGTCGGCGAGCGGGAGGGAGCAGCAGCCGGCGAGCCAGTTGTGGCCGGTGTCGGTCATGTAGCGGGCGAGTCCGGCCCAGATGAGGGCGATGACGGCGCCGTTGCGGTGGGCGGGGTGGACGCAGGAGCGCCCGACCTCGACCAGGTCGTGCCGGATGGGGGCGAGCCGGCCGAGGTCGAACTCGCTCTCGGAGTAGAGGCGCCCGGCGATCGCGGCCCGGCCGGGCGGCAGGATGCGGTAGGTGCCGACGACCTCGCCGGTGGTCTCCTCCCGGACGAGGAGGTGGTCGCAGTACGCGTCGAAGGCGTCGGCGTCGAGGCCGGGTTCGGGGCCGTCGAGCCGGGCGCCGAGTTCGCCGGCGAACACCTGGTGGCGCAGTCGCTGGGCGGCCCGGACGTCCTGCTGGTCCCGGGCGAGGCCCACCTGGTAGCGGGGGTCCGCGCCCGGCGCCCGGCGCGCGGTCTGCTCGGCGGGGCGCCGGGGCGCGGGCCGCTCGCCGTGGGGCCGGTCGGGGACGGCGTGCGGCGGGGCGGGGACGGCGAGCGCGGGGGTCGGTGCGGCCATGTCGGACTCCTCCGGCGTACGGAAGGGGAAAGGACGGCGCCGGACCGGTGAGCGGTGGTCCGGCTCCTCGTTTCTTCCGTGAGCGGCTGGATTCGACGTGACAGGCCGGGGGCCCGCGGGTGTGGAGGCGCTGAATGCTATTCGGCGAGGGTGTCCGTGATCTCGGCCGAGGCGGTCTGGGCGGCCTTCAGGGGGTCCTCGCCCTGGAGGACGGCCGTCATGTAGGGCTTGATGGGGTTGTCGGCCTCGACGTCGGCCCACTGCGGGGAGTTGGGGGTGGCACGGCCGCGGGCGGCGGCCCGGGCCATGACGGCGGTGGCCTCCTGGCCGGCGACCACGGAGGCGAGGCTCTTCTTGTTGGGCACGTAGCCCATGGTGCGGGCGAGGTCGGTCTGCCACTTCTCGCCGGCGAGCGCCTTGACGACGTCGAGGGCGGCGCCGCGCTGGGGCGCGTTCTTGGGGATGATGAGGTCGGAGCCGCCGGTGAAGACGGCGCAGGGCCGGTCCTCCGCCTTCCCGGGTATGGGGAAGTAGCCGAGCTTGTCCTTGAGGGCCGGGTTGGCCTGGACGATCGCGGCGACGGCGCTGGGCGCGGCGATGAGCTGGGCGACGTCGCCCTTGGCGAAGACGTCGGTCTGCGGCGGGTTCTGCTCGTCGGCGTCCTTGGGTCCGGAGCCGAGGGACTGGAGCTCCTTGTAGTAGGCCATGCCGCGCCGGGCCGCCGGGGTGTCGAGCGCGCCGGCCCACTCGCCGCCCTTGTCGACGGCGAGTTCGCCGCCCTCGTCCCAGACGAATCCGGCGAGGGTGTACCAGTCCTGGCCGGCCAGGTAGATGCCCTGGGAGCCCTTGCTGTTGAGCTTCTCGGTGTCGGTGAGCCACTGCTCGCGGGTGGCCGGCGGCTTGTCGATGCCGGCGTCGGCGAACAGGTCCTTGTTGTAGATGACGATGCGGTTCGCCGCGTACCAGGGGATGCCGTACTGCGCGCCGCCGATGCTGCCGGGCTCGGCGAGGCCGGGGAGCCAGTCCTCGCTGCCGAGGTCGCGGACCGACTCCAGGGTGAGGTCGAAGAGCCTCTCGGTGTCGGCGTACTGGGCGACCTGGGTGTTGCCGACCTCGATGACGTCGGGGCCGCCGGGCCCCTGGATGGCCTCGGTGACCTTCTTCCCGATGCCGGTCCAGTCCTGGATGGTGACCCTGAGCTCGACGCCGTCGTGCTCCTCCTCGTACGCCTCGGTGAAGCGGTTGAGGAAGTCCTCGCTGACGCTGTTCCGCATGAGCCAGATGTCGACGGTCTTCGTCCCGCCGCCGCCCGGGAGCATCCCGCAGCCGGCGAGGGCGAGCGCAGTGGCGGCTGCCAGGGGGCAGGCCAGATGGCGGTTCTTCACGTAGGTCACCTTCTGCGGTTCAGCACAGGGTCGTGCGGCATGGGGGGCTGACCCGACATGGGGGGACCGAACGGGGTGTTCGCGCGGGTATGTGGCCTGGATTCTGGTCTGGACCAACGGGATGGTCAAGTCCTTGACCATCCCGTCCCGCGCCTCAGACGCACCATCTGTTCCGTTACCGGCGGTAATTACCCGTCGGTCACCTTTGGCCGAACCTCTCGGGCCGCACCGCCCGGAATCCCCCGGCGACCGGCGGGACGAGACCCGCCCTCCCGCACGCGAACAGGTGATCGATTGTCAGTGGTGGGTGGGAACGTAGAGGCATCGGGTCGGAAGGCCCGCGAACCAGGGGGAGTTGCCATGTCCGGAAGCCAGAACTACATCAACCACGTCGCTCTCGTACTGGATGCCAGCTCGTCCATGTCGCACCTGAGCCGCAAGGTGGTCGACGTCGCCGACCAGCAGATCGCCTACCTCGCCCGCCGGTCCCGGGAGCTGGACCAGGAGACCCGCGTCACGGTGTACGTCTTCGCCGACACGGTGGAGTGCGTCATCTACGACAAGGACGTCCTGCGGATGCCCTCGCTGAAGCAGCTCTACCGGGTCGGCGGCATGACGGCCCTGCTGGCGGCCGCGCTGAAGTCGCAGCGGGAGCTCGCGCAGACGGCCCAGCTCTACGGCGACCACAGCTTCCTCACCTTCGTCCTCACCGACGGCCAGGAGAACGCCAGCCACCGCTGCCCCGACGCGCCCTCGAAGGACGCGCGCGGCCTCGTCCAGGCGGTGACCCGGATGATCGAGACGCAGGAGGACAACTGGACGCTGGCCGTCCTGGTGCCGGACCAGGTGGGCAAGCGAGAGGCGGTCCAGAGCGGCTTCCCGAAGGACAACGTCGCCGTCTGGGACGCCACCAGCACCCAGGGCCTCGAAGAGGCCGGGCAGGTCATCCAGGAGGCCACAGAGAAGTTCATGGTGGGCCGCACCAAGGGCATCCGGGGATCGCGCGCGGTGTTCTCGACCGGGGCGGACGCGGTGAACCCGGAGACGGTGAAGGCGGCCGGCCTCGCCGCCGTGGACCCGTCCGACTACCGCCTGATCCCGGTGGCCCGTGACGCGGCGATCCGCGAGTGGGTCGTCGAGTCCGGCCACACCTACCGGACCGGGGGCGCCTTCTACCAGCTGAGCAAGTCGGAGAAGGTGCAGGCGAAGAAGCGGATCGCCGTCCTGGAGAAGAAGACGGACCGGGTGTACACCGGGCCCGAGGCACGCGCCCTGCTCGGCCTGCCGGACGCGGAGGCCCGCGTCCGGCCCGACCACAACGACGACTTCACGATCTTCGTACAGAGCACCAGCGTGAACCGGAAGCTGGTGCCGAACACCCGGCTGCTGCTGATGCTCTGAGAAGGGGCGGCGCGACCGGCGGCCGGAGCGGACGTCCGCTCCGGCCGCCAGCCGCGCGCGTCGACGCGGGGGCCCGGGCCGGCGCCGGCCCGCCGTGCGCGGCCCGCGTCGGCCATCGGCGCGGGCCGGGTGGGCCGGCAGGTCGGTGGAGGTGGATGGCGGGCAGATCGGTCCTAGGCGCCCGGCTCCTCCAGCCGGAAGCCGACCTTCATGCCCACCTGGAAGTGGGCGACCTGGCCGTCCTCGACGTGACCGCGGATCTCCGTGACCTCGAACCAGTCGACCGAGCGCAGCGTTTCGCAGGCCCGGGTGATGCCGTTGCGGATGGCGGTGTCCACGCCCTCCGAGGACGATCCGACGATCTCCGTGACGCGGTAAACGTGGTCTCCCATGGCGGCCTCTCCTTAGGGTTCCGACTCCATCCACCCTGCACGGAAGCGGAGACCCCCGCGAGTCGAGCCGGAGCGCGCCCCGCGCCGCCGGATCACGAGCGCCCGGCCGGGCCGCCGGCGCCCGTCGGGGCCGGGGGCCGGCAGCGCCCCCTCGCCCTCGGGGTCCGGGCGCCGGGAGCCGGCCGCCGCCGTCAGGTACGGCCCTCCTTCTCCTGGGCGTCCCTCAGCTCCTCCGACGGGGTCGCCCACCCGGCGCGGACGACCGGGAAGCCGGCCGCCTCGGCGGCGTCGCAGACCAGCAGGTCGTCGTCGACGAGCATCCTGACCGCGCGGTCGGCCGCGAGCCGGCGGAGGGTCTCCACCTTCGTCACCCGGGCCGGCCGGAAGTCCCGGTGGCGGCGCATGTGGACCGGCCCCTCCGGGAGGCCCTGTGCGGCCAGCCAGGCCAGGGTGTCCCGGCGGCAGCGCTCCGGGCGCCCGGTCAGGTACACGACGTCGCACTCCTCGGCTGCCTCCCGGCACAGCGCGACCCCCTCGTCGAGCGGCGGGTCGTCGGGCGCCGCCGCGAAGAAGGCGTCCCAGTCCTTGGGACGCCGTTCCAGGAAGTGCTGACGGTGGGCCGTGGCGGCCAGCGTGTTGTCGAGGTCGAAGACGGCCAGAGGCCGGAGGTTGTCCGCTGTCACACGGCCCAGCCTAGGGGTGTCCCGCCGATCACGCGGGTGTCGCGGAGCCCGGTTCGGCGGGCCGGGGCCGCGCTCCGGGAATCCCTCCCGGACCAGGACGTTGAACCCCCTGTGAGCACCTTTCCCGGCGGCGTCCGCTTCTCCGTCCTCGACCGCTCCCGCACCCGGGAGGGCGAGGACGCCTCCCAGGCGCTGCGTGACACGGTGGCCCTCGCCCGGGAGGCCGAGGCCCTGGGCTACCACCGCTTCTGGGTGTCGGAGCACCACAGCGTGCCCGGCGTGGCCGGTTCCGCGCCGACCGTCCTCGCGGCCGCCGTGGCCTCCGCCACGTCCCGCATCCGCGTCGGCACGGGCGGGGTGATGCTCCCCAACCACCAGCCCCTGGTCGTGGCGGAGCAGTTCGGCGTGCTGGAGTCCCTCTTCCCCGGCCGGATCGACATGGGCGTCGGCCGCTCGGTCGGCTTCACCGACGGCATCCGGCGCGCGCTCGGACGGGACAAGGAGGACGCCGACCGGTTCGGGGAGCAGCTCGTCGAGCTGCTCGGCTGGTTCACGGGCGAACAGTCCGCCCACCCTCAGGTGCACGCCCGGCCCGCCGAGGGGCTGCGGGTGCCGCCCTTCGTGCTGGCGACCGGCGAGGGCGCGTCCCTCGCCGCGGCCACCGGGCTGCCGCTGGTCATAGGGGACCTCCGCGGCCGCGACCGGCTGCTCGCCGCCGTCGAGACGTACCGCTCCGCCTTCCGCCCCTCGCCGTGGTCCGCCGAGCCGTACGTGGTGATCGCCGGGACGGTCGCGGTGGCCGGCACCGAGGCGGAGGCCCGCCGCCTCCTGATGCCGGAGGCCTGGTCGCTCGCCCACGCGCGGACCCTGGGCGCCTTCCCGCCGCTCCTCGCGCCCGAGGCGATCGACGGGCTCACGATGACGGAGAGGCAGCGGGGCCTCTACGAGTCGGGGCTGACCGGCCATGTGCACGGCACGGCGGAGCAGGTGGCCGCGGCGCTGGCGGAGGCGGTGCGGGAGACCGGGGCGCAGGAGGTCCTGGTCACCACGAGTACGTACGACCGGGCCGCGCTGAGCGGGTCGTACCGCGGGCTCGCGGCGGCGGTCGGCCTGACGGCCGGGGCGTCGTCGGCCACCACGTGACGCACCGCCCGACGCGCCCCGGTCCCTGACGCACGCCGCCCCCTGCCCACCACGGTCGTGTCGCACCGGCCCCGTGCGGTCCCGACCGGGTCGTGGACGAACCCGGAGATACCATCACGTCATGCCCGAAAGCCGCCATGATCCGTACGTCCGCGTCCGCGGTGCCCGTGAGCACAACCTCGCGGGGGTGGACGTCGACATCCCCCGTGACGCGCTCGTCGCGTTCACCGGGGTCTCGGGCTCCGGGAAGTCGTCCCTCGCCTTCGGCACCCTCTACGCCGAGGCCCAGCGGCGCTACTTCGAGTCGGTCGCGCCGTACGCGCGGCGGCTGATCCACCAGGTGGGGGCGCCCGCGGTGGGCGAGATCACCGGGCTTCCGCCGGCGGTCTCGCTGGAGCAGCGCCGGTCCTCGCCGAACGCCCGGTCCTCCGTCGGGACGGTCACCACCCTCTCCAACTCGCTCCGCATGCTGTTCTCCCGCGCGGGCCGTTATCCGGAGGGCGCCGAGCGGCTCGACTCCGACGCCTTCTCCCCCAACACGGCGGCGGGCGCCTGCCCCTCGTGCCACGGTCTCGGCCGGGTCCACGACACGAGCGAGGAGCTCCTGGTCCCCGATCCGGAGCTGTCGATCCGTCAGGGCGCCGTCGCCGCCTGGCCGGGCGCCTGGCAGGGGAAGAACCTGCGGGACGTCCTCGACGCCCTGGGTCACGACGTCGACCGGCCGTGGCGGGAGCTGGACGCGAAGGACCGCGAGTGGATCCTCTTCACGGACGAGCAGCCGGTCGTGACCGTCCATCCGGTCCGGGACGCCGACCGCATTCAACGCCCCTACCAGGGTACGTACACGAGTGCCCGACGGTACGTGCTGCGGACCTTCGCCGACTCGAAGAGCGCGACCCTGCGGGCGAAGGCGGAGCGGTTCCTGACCAGCGCAGCCTGCCCCGTGTGCGGCGGCGGGCGGCTGCGTCCGGAGGCGCTGGCGGTCACGTTCGCGGGCCGGAGCATCGCCGATCTGGCGGCGCTCCCGCTCACCGCCCTGTCCGCTCTCCTCTCCGCACCGGCGGCCGGAGTGGGCGAGACCGCGCGCGTCCTGACCGGTGACCTCGTCGCCAGGATCGCGACCGTGACCGAACTCGGCCTCGGCTACCTCAGTCTGGACCGGGCCACTCCCACCCTCTCCAGTGGGGAGCTCCAGCGGCTTCGGCTCGCCACCCAGCTGCGCTCGGGGCTCTTCGGCGTGGTGTACGTGCTGGACGAGCCCTCCGCGGGACTGCACCCGGCCGACACGGAGGCGCTGCTCGTCGTGCTCGACCGGCTCAAGGCGGCGGGCAACTCCGTGTTCGTCGTGGAGCACCACCTCGACGTGATCCGGCACGCGGACTGGCTCGTGGACGTCGGGCCGCTCGCCGGGGTGCACGGGGGACGGGTCCTGCACAGTGGTCCGCCGGCCGGGCTCGCGACGGTCGGGGAGTCCGCGACCCGCCGCTTCCTCTTCGACCGGGAGCCCGGGCCCCTGCGGGAGGTCCGCGCACCCGCCGGCTGGCTGCGGACGGGGCCGGTGACCCGGCACAACCTCCGGGAGGTCGACGCGGCGTTCCCGGTCGGGGTGCTGACCGCGGTCACCGGGGTGTCCGGCTCGGGCAAGTCGACCCTGGTCGGCGCGCTGACGGAGGAGGTCTCCGGGGTGGGGCGGCTGGTGACGGTGGACCAGCGGCCGATCGGCCGCACCCCGCGCTCCAACCTGGCCACGTACACGGGTCTGTTCGACGTGGTGCGGCGGCTGTTCACCGAGACGGAGGAGGCGCGGGCCCGCGGTTACCGGGCGGGCCGGTTCTCCTTCAACGTTCCGGGGGGCCGGTGCGAGACCTGTCAGGGAGAGGGGTTCGTCTCCGTCGAGCTGCTGTTCCTGCCGAGTACGTACGCGCCGTGCCCCGACTGCCACGGCGCCCGCTACAACCCCGAGACGCTCCGGGTGCGGCTGCGGGGCCTGACCATCGCCGAGGTCCTCGACCTGACCGTGGAGGCCGCCGCGGAGTTCTTCGAGGCCGCGCCCGCCGCCGCGCGGAGCCTGCGCGCCCTGCTCGACGTGGGCCTCGGCTATCTGCGGCTAGGGCAGCCCGCGACGGAGCTGTCCGGGGGCGAGGCGCAGCGGATCAAGCTCGCGTCCGAGCTGCAGCGGCCGCACCGCTCCCCCACCCTGTACGTCCTGGACGAGCCGACCACGGGGCTGCACCCGGCCGACGTCGAGGTGCTGATGCGCCAGCTCCACGGGCTGGTGGACGCGGGCCACTCGGTGGTGGTCGTCGAGCACGACATGGATGTGGTGGCCGCCGCGGACTGGGTGGTCGACCTCGGTCCGGGCGGCGGGGACGAGGGCGGCCGGATCGTGGCCGAGGGGCCGCCGGACCGGGTGGCGCGGGCGGCACAGAGCCGCACCGCGCCGTATCTGCTCCGGGCGCTGGGGTCCGCCGGACGGGACTGAGTCCGGCGGGCCCGCGGCCGCGGGTCAGGCCGCCGTGTCGAAGGTGTAGTGGCGGGTGTGGTCCAGCATGTCCGCCGGGGTGACGTCGTTCCACGGGCGCATGGTGTCGCCGAGGTCGACGACGTTCGGGGTGCCCGCGGCCGGGAGGTACGGGGACCGGGGGTGACGGGCCTGCCAGTCGGCCCACAGCTTGTCGATGAAGGCGTGGTGGAGCCAGAACACCGGGTCGTTCGGGGAGACCCCGGTGCCCATCTGGCCGCCGACCCAGACGTGGACGCGGTTGTGGAGGTTCACTCCGCGCCACCCTTCGAGGTGGTTGCGGAAGCCGTCCGAGGAGCTGTTCCACGGGGCCGTGTCGTAGGTCTCCATGGCGAGGACGGAGTCCACCTCGGCACGGGTGGGGAGCTGGCGCCCGCCCGCCCCGAGGTCGCGCCGGAGGTAGTCGCGGCCGTCGACGCGGACGCTGATCGTCCAGCGGTTGCCGAGCCGGGCGAACGGGCCGTCGGTCACCTGGCCGTCGCGGGCGCGTCCGGTGCCGCCGAGGAAGTCGGGCGCCCAGAGCGAGGAGCGGGCGGTGCGGTCGGCCGTCCAGTCCCAGTAGGGCAGGGCGACGGTCGGGTCGACGGCCTGGAGGGCCTGTTCGAACTCGATGAGGAAGCGCCGGTGCCAGGGCAGGAAGGACGGCGAGCGGTGGCCGACGCGGTCGCCGTTGTCGGTGTCGCTCATGATGAAGGCGTTGTGGGTGGTGACGAAGGTGTCGTACCGTCCGGAGCGCTTGAGCTCCAGGAGGGCGGCGACGAAGCGTCGCTTCTCGTCGGCGGTGAGGGCGGCCTGGTTCTTGCGTACGGTCATGACGGGTGTCGCTCCTGGATCGGTCAGCCGAGGGTGAGGGGTACGAGCGGGGCGCCCTGGAGTTCGCGGACGGCCGCGCGGGCCAGCGACTTGGGCGTGGCGACGGGCTCGTAGTGGTTGATCACGCTGATCCAGGTGCCGTCGGCGTTCTGCATGACGTGCAGTTCCTCGCCGTCGATCGTCACGGTGTAGCCGCCTCCGTGATGTCCCCCGTGGTGGCCGCCCCCGTGCGCGGGCCCGCCCTTGATGCGACGGCCCTGGTAGACCTCGTCGAAGGGCGCCGGAGCCGGTCCGGCCGCGGGAGCGGCGTCCCGGGGAGTGTCGGCGAGCGCGGAGCCGGCCAGGGCGAGGCCGGCGGCCGCACCTGCGGCGCCGGCCGCGACGCCGAGAGCCCGGCGGCGGGTGATGCTGGACATGGAACCCCCAAATGGTCTGTGCGACCGGGGGTTTGGTCATATGCCCCCGGCAGCCCACATCAGTACCCGGGGGTGGCGGCGCGGCGGAAATCGCGGCCGGAGGGTTGGCCAGGAAGTAGCCAACTTGTCACATTATATACAGGATTGAACAGAGTTGATCTTGCCGTCCGGGCAGTCGAAAGCACCCCGGAGAGAAGATCCTACGGAGAAAGTGATGTTCTCGTGAAGGATCTTTCGTCTCGGGGTGCTTCGTGTGGCGGAGCCCACGCCAGGAGACTGGCCTGATCCGGCCTCAGCCGCGGCCCGTCGTCCGGCCTCAGCCAAGGCCGGTCGTCCGGCGTCAGCCGCGGCCCGCCTTGCGCTGCGCCCGCAGCCACTCCCTGTTCATGGCGGCGATCGACGGCAGTGGGATCCCCTTGGGACAGGCCGTCGCGCACTCCCCCGTCAGGGTGCAGCCGCCGAAGCCCTCGGCGTCCATCTGGGCCACCATGTCGAGGACCCGGGTCTCGCGTTCCGGGGCGCCCTGGGGCAGCACGTTGAGGTGATTGACCTTGGCGGAGGTGAAGAGCATCGCCGAGCCGTTGGGGCAGGCCGCCACGCACGCGCCGCAGCCGATGCACTCGGCGTGCTCGAAGGCGGAGTCCGCGGCCGCCTTGGGAACGGGGGTCGCGTGCGCCTCGGGGGCCGCTCCGGTGGGGACGGAGACGTACCCGCCGGCCTGGATGACGCGGTCGAAGGCGGACCGGTCGACGACCAGGTCCTTGACGACGGGGAAGGCGGCGGCCCGCCAGGGCTCGACGTCGATCGTGTCGCCGTCGTCGAACGACCGCATGTGGAGCTGGCAGGTCGTGGTCCGCTCCGGCCCGTGCGCGTCGCCGTTGATGACGAGGCTGCACGCGCCGCAGATCCCCTCGCGGCAGTCGTGGTCGAAGGCCACGGGGTCATCGCCGCGCAGGATGAGGTCCTCGTTGAGGGTGTCGAGCATCTCCAGGAACGACATGTCGGCGGAGATCCCGTCCACGTCGTAGGTGGACATCGCGCCGGGGGTGTCGGCGTTCCGCTGGCGCCAGACGCGCAGGGTGAGCCTCATGCGTAGCTCCGCTGGGTGGGGTGGACGTACTCGAAGGTCAGGTCCTCCTTGTGGAGGACGGGGGCGGTGCCGGTGCCGCCGAACTCCCAGGCCGCCGCGTAGGCGAAGCGCTCGTCGTCGCGGGCGGCCTCGCCGTCCGGCGTCTGGGACTCCTCGCGGAAGTGGCCGCCGCAGGACTCGGCGCGGTGGAGCGCGTCGAGGCACATCAGCTCGGCGAGTTCCAGGTAGTCGACGATGCGGTTCGCCTTCTCCAGCGACTGGTTGAACTCCCGGCCGGTGCCGGGGACCCTGATCCGGCTCCAGAACTCCTGGCGGATCTCCGGGATCCGGGCGAGGGCGGTGCGCAGCCCCTCCTCAGTCCGGGCCATCCCGCAGTACTCCCACATGAGTTCACCGAGCTCCCGGTGGAAGGAGTCGGGGGTGCGGTCGCCGCCGACCGCGAGGAGGAGGTTCAGCCGGTCCTCCGTCTCGGCGAGCACCTCCCGGACGGCCGGGTGGTCGTCGGTGACGGGCTCCGCGTGCGGGTGCCGGGCGAGGTAGTCGTTGATGGTGGCGGGGAGGACGAAGTAGCCGTCGGCGAGGCCCTGCATGAGGGCGGAGGCGCCGAGCCGGTTGGCCCCGTGGTCGGAGAAGTTGGCCTCGCCGACGGCGAAGAGCCCGGGCACGGTGGTCTGGAGGTCGTAGTCGACCCAGAGTCCGCCCATCGTGTAGTGGACGGCGGGGTAGATCCGCATGGGGACCTCGTACGGGTTCTCGGCGGTGATCCGCGCGTACATGTCGAAGAGGTTGCCGTACTTCTCCTCGACGGCGGCCCGCCCCATGCGGCGGATCGCGTCGGCGAAGTCGAGGTAGACGCCCTGCCCGCCGGGTCCGACGCCGCGGCCCTCGTCGCAGACGTTCTTCGCGGCGCGGGAGGCGATGTCCCGGGGGACGAGGTTGCCGAAGGAGGGGTAGATCCGCTCCAGGTAGTAGTCCCGCTCGTCCTCGGGGATGTCCGCCGCGGCCCGGGTGTCGCCCTTGGCCCTGGGGACCCAGATGCGGCCGTCGTTGCGGAGGGACTCGCTCATCAGGGTCAGCTTGGACTGGTGGTCACCGGTGCGCGGGATGCAGGTGGGGTGGATCTGGGTGAAGCAGGGGTTGGCGAAGTACGCGCCGCGCCGGTGGGCCCGCCAGACGGCGGTGGCGTTGGAGTTCATCGCGTTCGTCGACAGGTAGAAGACGTTGCCGTAGCCGCCGCTGGCCAGGACCACCGCGTCGGCGTAGTGCGTGGAGATCTCCCCGGTGACCAGGTCGCGGGCGACGATCCCGCGGGCCCTCCCCTCGACGACGACCAGGTCGAGCATCTCGGTGCGGGCGTGCATCTCGACGTTCCCCGCGGCGATCTGCCGGGACAGCGCCTGGTAGGCGCCGAGCAGGAGCTGCTGGCCGGTCTGGCCGCGGGCGTAGAAGGTGCGGGAGACCTGGACGCCGCCGAAGGAGCGGGTGTCGAGGAGCCCGCCGTACTCGCGGGCGAAGGGGACGCCCTGGGCGACGCACTGGTCGATGATCTCGACCGAGATCTGGGCGAGTCGGTGGACGTTGGACTCGCGGGCGCGGAAGTCGCCGCCCTTGACGGTGTCGTAGAAGAGCCGGTGGATCGAGTCGCCGTCGTTGCGGTAGTTCTTCGCCGCGTTGATGCCGCCCTGGGCGGCGATGGAGTGCGCCCGCCGGGGGGAGTCCTGGAAGCAGAACTGGACGACGTGGTAGCCCTGTTCGGCGAGGGTGGCGCCGGCCGAGCCGCCCGCCAGGCCGGTGCCGACGACGATGACGCGGTGCTTGCGCCGGTTGGCGGGGTTGACCAGCTTCGCCTCGAAGCGGCGGGTGTCCCAGCGCTCGGCGACGGGTCCCGCGGGGGCCTTGGTGTCGGTGATCGGCTCGCCGACGGTGTAGTCCGCGAATTCGGTGGGGTTCATGGATCAGCTCACCACTCCGGTCATGACGCCGACGGGGACGGAGACGAATCCCGCGGTCAGGACGATCGCGAGGGTGTCGGCGAGGCCCCGCAGGAGGCGCTCGCGGCGGGCGCTGCCGACGCCGAGGGTCTGGGCGGCGCTCCAGAAGCCGTGCCGGACGTGGAGGCCCACGGCGAGCATGGCGACGATGTAGACGACGTTGCCGTACCAGGTGGAGAAGGTGTCGATCACGTTCTGGTAGGGCTTGCCGTCCTCGAAGCCGCCGGGGTGCACGGTGCCGGTGGTCAGGTCGAGGATGTGCCAGACGATGAAGAGGGCGAGGATGATCCCGCCCCAGCGCATGGTGCGGGTCGCGTACGAGGAGCGCCTGCGCCGGTGCACGTAGGCGGTGGGCCGGGCCCGCACGTCGCGGCGGCTGAGCTGGTACGCGGAGACCGCGTGGGCCCCGACGGCGGCGAGGAGCACGATCCGGACGAGCCAGAGGGCCCACTCGTGGTGCAGGACGGGGGCGCCCAGGACCCGCAGCCAGTGGGCGTAGCCGTTGAACTCCTCGGGGCCGAAGAAGACCTTCAGGTTGCCGGCGACGTGGGCGACGAGATAGCCGAGCATGATCAGCCCGCTGACTGCCATGACCGTCTTCTTGCCGAGGGTCGACGACAGGAAGCCGCGGTGCGGTGTGGGGGACGGCGGGCGGCCCGTCGTCCGGTCCCTCGTGGGTGCCAGAGCCATGCCCACGACGCTAGGGCCTAAGGGCCCGAGAGGTCCAAGACATGGTCCGGCTGATCTCGATAGGCCTGCCCTATGAACCTGTCCTACCCTGGTGCCCATGCAGTTCCAGCAGCTCCTCTACTTCGTCGCCGTCGCCGAGACCCGGCACTTCACCCGGGCCGCCGAGCGCGTCCACGTGTCGCAGCCCTCGCTCTCCCAGCAGATCAAGGCCCTGGAGCAGGAGCTGGGCGCCGAGCTCTTCAGCCGCGCCCGGGGGAACATCACGCTCACCGACGCCGGCGAGGCCCTGCTGCCGCTCGCGCGCCGGATCCTCGCCGACACCGAGACCGCCCGGATCGAGGTCCAGGAACTGGCCCAGCTGAAGCGGGGCCGGGTGCGGCTCGGCGCGACCCCGAGCCTCTGCACGGGCCTGCTGCCGGACGTGCTCCGCGCCTTCCACGACCTGCACCCGGGGATCGAGCTGCTCATCGAGGAGGGCGGCTCGCACGACCTGGTGCGGGAGCTGGCCCGCGGGGCCCTCGACCTGGCCCTGGTCGTGCTGCCGCTGCCGAGTCCGTCGCCGGCGCTGACGACGGTGGAGCTGCTCCGGGAGGACCTCGTGGTGGTCTCCTCCGCCTCGGCCCCGGCGCCGCGCCGCCCGGTGCGGATCACCGACCTCCGCGAGCAGCCGCTCGTGATGTTCCGGCACGGCTACGACCTGAGGGAACTCACCGTGGCGGCCTGCCGGGCCGAGGGCTTCGAGCCGACGTTCACCGTCGAGGGCGGCGAGCTGGACGCGGTCCTCGGGTTCGTACGGGCCGGGCTGGGGCTCGCGGTCGTCCCCGCGATGGTGGCGTCGCGGGCGGGCCGCGACCTCCGGGTGACCGCCCTCGCCCGGCCGGGCCTGCGGCGGACGATCGCCCTCGCCCACCGCAGCGACGTCGCGCCCCCGAGGGCCGCCCGGGAGCTCCAGCGGATGCTGCTGGCGTCGCGCAGGGGCGGCCCCGGCCGGGCCGCGGCCGTCGGCTGACCGGCCGCACGGGGACCGCCCGGCCGACGGCCTGCCGGCCTCGTGGGCACCACGCGCGGCACGACCGGCGCGCGGCCACGGCCGGTAAATCCATGTGCGGCGGGGCTCCGCCGACTGCGAGCATTCCCCCATGGTCCACGCTCTCGAACGTCTGGTCGTCCAGCACACCCGCCGTCTTCCCGCCCCCGCCGGACCGGCCGGGGACGGGGCCGCGCTCGCCCACCGGTTCGACGCGGCCCTGATGAGCGTCGGGTTCAAGCTGTCGGGAGAGCTGGTCGGGCACCTGTCGCGGCTGTCCGGACCCTCGGTCGCGGAGACCGCCGTCCGCACCCTCGCGACCGTCCGCGAGATCGTCGGCGACCACGTCCGGCACAACGTCTACTTCATCGACTTCCCGGCCAACGTGCCGGACACCCTGGACTTCTGGCGGCAGTGCGTGGCCGAGGCCCTCGCCGACGACGACTCCCGCGCGCGTACGGTCGACGGGCTCCGCGCCGGGGTCCTCGACCTGCTGACCCTCCCGTCGTACGGCCGCTACCGGCACGGCTACGAGGACATGCTCGCCGTCCACGACGAGCTGATCGCGGCGGCCGGCGACCGGCTGACGGTGCTGCACCTCGGCGCCGACGCGGACACCGAGGCCGGCGCGCTCTACCTGGCCCTGGCCGGCAGCACCACACCGCTCGGCGAGGAGCACCTCGGCGATCTGGCCCTGCTCGCCGAGCACTGCGCCGACGGCCCGCAGCCCGAGGCGATGCCGGTCCGGGAGATCCGCGCGGTCGTCAACCGGGCCCGGCTGCGGCGGGGCGCCGCCCCGCTCCTCGACACCGTGACCGATGTCCTGCGGCTGGCCTGCGCCCTCACGGGCGGGGACGTCACCCTGCGCGCCCCGACCCGGTTCCGTGCGCTGCCGCGCCGGCACCGCCGGGCCCTGCTCGCGGGGCTCGACGCCCTCGTGGCCGCCTCCCCCGCGAAGCTGTCGGACGTGTCCGCCCACGGGGAGGCGTGGAAGCGTCTCGGGGAGCGGCTGCACCCTCACGAGTACCCGCACTGGCCGCACGCCGCCGAGGTGTTCGCGGTGGCCCGCGGCGAGCGGCGGGTGCCGTCCTTCGACAGCCGGGTGGAGGAGCTGCTGGTCCGCGGCGAGGTAGCCGGGGCGGCGGAGCTGCTCGCCGACCACGCCCCGGGGCGGCTGTTCCGCGCCCTGGACCGGCTGCTGCGCTCGGCACACGGCGACAAGGAGCGGGGGGCGGTCCTCGCGGCCGTCGAACGGGCCGCGCCCCGGGTGTCGGGCCGGGTCGTCCTGTCGGTCCGCGAGCACGTCCGCAACCGCGCGGGCGGCAGCTCGGGGGTGCCCCGGGTGTTCGTGAACCGGGACGCCAGGGGCTGGGTCGCCGAGGACACGCGTCCGGCGCTGGAGGACGCCGACCGCGAGCGGGTCATGGCGGTCCTCGACGCCGAGACCCGGCGCCGCCTCCCGTCTCCCGGACGCCTGCTGATCGACCCCGACGTGCTGGACGTGGCACTGCCGCTGAGCGGCCGCGCCGCGTCGGCGGGGCTCGGCGTGCTGCCGCGCGGATCGGTCTCGCCCGTGGAAGGGGAGCTGCTGCGCTTCTTCACGTACTGGCGGCAGGCGCGGCGCTCCACGGACCTGGACCTGTCGGCGCTGGTCCTGGACGAGGAGTACGCGACGGTGACCTGGCTGTCGTACACGGCGCTGACCGACGTCGAGGGCCGGCACTCGGGCGATGTCACCGACGCGCCCGACGGGGCGTCGGAGTTCATCGACCTGCGGCTCGGCGCGGTGCGCGGCACGTACGTCGTCCCGCAGGTGCACGTCTACTCGGGTGAGGGCTTCGACGAGGTCGCGGAGGGTTTCTTCGGGTTCATGCTCCGCGAGGGCGAGCAGCGGGGACGCCCCTTCGAGCCGCGCACCGTGCGGATGAAGTCGGATCTGCGCGGCGCCGGCCGGGTGGCGCTGCCGCTCGCCTTCCGGCGGGACGCCGAGGGGAGGTGGCACGCGCACTGGCTGCACCTGTATCTGAGGGGCGCGCCCTCGGCGAACCGGGTCGAGGGGCACCGGGTGACGATCACGGCCGTGATGCGGGCCCTGATGGGTCGCCGTCATCTGACGGTCCGCCATCTGGTGGCGCTGATGGAGGAGTCGGGGACGCTGACGACCCTGTGGGACGGCCGGACCGTGCCGGAGGTGCCGGTGACGTTCGTCGGTCTGGAGCGGCCCGAGGGGCTCGCCCCCGGCTCGCGGGTGTTCACCCCGGAGAATCTCCGCGACCTGCTGCCCGCCTGAGTGCTACGGTCGTTCCCGGGGCGAGGCCATGGAGAGGCTTCCTTCTCCTCACTCCATGAACAGTCTCTCCGCTTTCCTCCCCCGTACCTCGTTCCGGCCTCCCCGCTCCGTGCGGGGAGGCCGGTTTCGTCGGCCGGGGTCTCAGACCGCGTCGGCCAGGAGCAGGGAGTGGATGCGGTCCGGCGCGCCGGGGCGGGCGTAGTACCAGCCCTGGGCCGTGTCGCAGCCGAGGTCGCGGAGCTGGCGGGCCTGGGCGCCGGTCTCCACGCCCTCGACGGTGACGGCGAGTTCCAGGCTGTGCGCCAGGGAGACGATCCCCTCGACGATCTTGAGGTCGACCGGGTCGACCGGGTGCTGCTGCATGCCCCGGGTGAAGGAGCGGTCGAGCTTGAGGACGCTCACCGGCAGCCGGCGCAGGTTGGCCAGGTTCGAGTAGCCGGTGCCGAAGTCGTCGAGCGCGATGTCCACGCCCATCTCGGCGAGTTGGCGCAGTGGCTTGAGCAGGCCCTCGTCCGCTCCTATGAGGGCCGACTCGGTGACCTCCAGGCAGAGCGCGCCCGGTTCGAGGCCGGAGCGCTCCAGGACGTCGACGGTGTCGGCGACCAGGCGCGGGTGGTGGAGCTGCGTCGGCGAGAGGTTGACGTTGATCCGCAGCGGCCCGCCGTCGGCGTGCCGGGCCTGCCAGAACCGGGCCTGCCGCACGGCCTCCTGGAGCACCCAGCGGCCGAGCGGGACGATGAGGCCGGTGTCCTCGGCGAGCGGGATGAACCGGTCGGGACCGAGCACCCCGTGCTGCGGGTGGCACCAGCGGACGAGCGCCTCGGCCCCGTGCACGCTGCCGTCGCCGAGGTGGACGAGCGGCTGGTACTCGATGAAGAACTCGCCGCGTTCCAGGGCCGTCGGCAGGGCCGTGGTGAGGCCGTGCCGGGTGATGGCCCGGGCGTCGGCCTCCGGGTCGGCGAGCTCGAAGCGGTTGCCGCCGGCGGACTTGGCCCGGTACATGGTGATGTCGGCGCTCCGCAGGACTTCGGCCGGGGTGCGCTCGCCGGCCGGGCCCTCGACGACGCCGAGGCTGCCGCGGACGGTCAGTTCGCGGCCATCGATCCGCAGGGGCGTGGCGAGGGCGGCGAGGATGCGGTCGGCGAGTTCGGTGACGTCCTGCTCGCCGCCCGCGCCGGTGGTGAGGGCGACGAACTCGTCCCCGCCGAGCCGGGCGACCATCTCGCCGGATCCGGTGACGCAGCTCTGGAGCCGGTCGGCGACCTCGACGAGGAGCCGGTCGCCGGTGGAGTGGCCGAGGCTGTCGTTGATGACCTTGAAGCCGTCGAGGTCCAGGTAGCAGAGGCCGAAGCGGGCGTTGTCGCCGGGCGCGAGGGCCTTCTCCAGCCGTTCGAAGAACAGCGTCCGGTTGGGCAGGCCCGTCAGCGCGTCGTGGGTGGCCTCGTACCGCAGGCGCAGGTGGAGCAGGCGGCGCTCGGTGGTGTCCTCCATGAGTGCCAGCTGGTACTGGGGGTTGCCCTCGGCGTCCCGGAGGAGGGAGACGGTGAGATTGGTCCACAGGACCGTCCCGTCGCCGCGGTAGTACGGCTTCTCGACCCGGTAGTGCTCGCGGTCGCCGCGGACGAGTTCCTCGTACAGCTTCCAGACGTGCGGTCCGTCCTCCGGGTGGACCCACTCGCTCACCTTGCGGCTGCGCAGGGGCCCCTCCATCCCGCCGAACATGCGGGTGAGGGTCTCGTTGACCTCCAGGACGTTGCCGTCGAGGTCGGCGATGCCGATGCCGATGGCCGCGCCGTCGAAGACCGCGCGGAAACGGCTCTCGGTGGCGTGCAGGGCGATCTCGGCGGCGCTGCGGGCGGAGAGCGCGGAGCGCGCGATGGCCTCCTGCTCGGCCCGGGTGCGCTCGCGCAGGGCCTGGGCGTAGCCGGTGGCCATGGCGTGCTGGAGCCGGGCGCAGCGGGCCCGCAGCTCCTCGGCGGGGAGTTCGGACTCCGTACCGCAGTAGAGCACCAGGTACGAGTCGACGACCCCGAGGCTGCGGCCGAGGGCGTCGGGGTCGGTGCAGTGGGCGGCGACGAGTGCCGCGCCGGCGCGCTGGGCCGGGGCCGTGTCGAAGGGCCGGGCGTGCAGCGCGTCGTTCAGGGTGCGGGCCAGCGGCAGCAGATGGCCCTCGAACTCCGCACGGGTCAGCGAGGTGGCGGTCACCGGGAAGATCGCGCGGCTCCAGATGGTGACGAACCGCCTGAGTCTGTCCTCCGGGCCGTCGGCTTCGGCACCCCTGCCGGGCGGCTGAGACGGGACCTTCACGCCTTGCGCCCCACCCCTGCGAAACCGGAGAAGGCGTAGGGATCCTCCTCCTCGACCGGGCTGTCCGGACGCCAGAGGGGCATCGGGACGAGGCCGGGCTCGATCAGCTCGGTGCCCGCGAAGAAGCGGGTGATCTCGGCGCCGGAGCGCATCACCAACGGGCTGCGGATGTTCCGGTAGACCCCGACGGTGCCGCCGGCCTGCTCCTCGGAGAGCGGGATCCCCTCGTACGAGGCGTGGGTGATGACGAGGAGGCTGCCGGGGGCGAGCGCGTCCAGGAGTTCCGTGACGGCCTCGTGCGGCCGGTCCTCCTCCTCCAGGAAGTGCAGGACGGCGACGAGGAGCAGCGCCACCGGCCGCTCCAGGTCGAGGAGTCGGGACACCTCGGGGCTGCGGAGGATGTCGGCCGGCTTGCGGAGGTCGGCGGCGACGACCGCGGCGCCCTCGTCGCCGGCCAGGACGGCGCGGCTGTGGGCCACGGCGACCGGGTCGTGGTCGACGTAGACGACGCGCGCGGCGGGGTCCGCGGCCCGGGCGACCTCGTGCACGTTGCCGAAGGTCGGTATGCCGGAGCCGATGTCGAGGAACTGGGTGACGTCGTTGTCAACGGCGTGCCGGACGGCGCGGCGCATGAAGGCGCGGTTCGCCTGCATGACCTTGGGCAGGCCAGGCATGAACTCCATGGCCTTGCGCGCCGCTTCCCGGTCCACTTCGAAATTGTGCGAGCCGCCCAGATAGAAGTCGTACATACGGGACACGCTCGGCACCGAAATGTCGATACCAGGCGGAGCCCAGGCGGGACGCTCCATCAATGTCTCCAACAAGTCGCCACGGGATGCGGCCATGTGTTCGCGGCCGGTGTTCGAGGTGAGGCTACTGATCGCCCGCCGAGAGAGCGAGTGGAAACGGAAATTCGCGATCCGTTCTTGGTCACACGCCTTTGACACGTGCTCTCGGGAACGAAGAGTTCACGCCTTCAGGCTGTGCAAATTCACGTGCATATGAGTGTGCGTCGGCTCCTCGGTCCTGAGCGGCCTCCCGCGACAGGCGCTCAGGTCCCGCCCGTACCTCGGGTGTTGCCCGGGGAGGGGGCTGGTCGCCGGTGCAGGATGCCTCCTTCTTCTTCCCTTCCGACAGGGCGACAACCGGACAGTTATCGATCCGAGGCCGGAACGGCCCCGGTCCGCCGCCTTCCGGAAACCACCGGCCCCGCGGTACGGGGGCATTGCGCACCGACGTGCCACCGGGACTGTGCCGGATGGGGCGAAAGGTCAAACCGATGCGGCCCGAGATCCGCTCCATCCGGCGAATCGGAGGCGTTTCCACCCCGGCGCGCGGCGCCTCTGATCAAGCTCGACGGCGTGTCTCTGTACGGATCACTCCTCGCGCGGCCGCTGGCGGCCCTCGGACTGGTGTGGCTGCTCGCCGCTCCCGTGCCCGCCGCCGCGGACGCCTGCGCCTATGCCTCGACCGGTCCGGGCGGTTCCCACGTCGCCGTGGCGATCGCCGGCGACGGCCACGACGGCTCAGGGAAGGGCAAGGGCCACGGCAAGGGAAAGGGGCACGGCAAGGGGAAGGGGAAGGGGCACGGCCATCACCACCACCCGAAGCCGTGCCCCACCCCGCCGCCGCCGCCGTGCCCCTCCCCCACGCCGACGCCGACCCCGACTCCCACGCCCACGCCCACGCCGACTCCTAAGCCGACGCCCACCCCCGAGCCGCCGTCCCCGACGCCTTCGCCGACACCTCCGCCCGCCCCGAAGCCCGAGCCGCCTCCCCCGCCCGCGCCGAAGCCGCCCCGGCCCGCACCCAGGCCCCCGGCCGCCCGGCCGGCGCCTCGTCCCGAGCCACCGCCGCCGGCGCCGCCCGCCACGACGAGGCCCCCGGCGCCCGCACCCGCACCGCCGCCCCCGCCTCCGCCGCCGAGCCCGACGCCCTCGCCCACCGTGCGGCCGCCGACGCTCGCCCCCGTGGCGCTGCCCCACTACCGCCGTACCGCGCGGCCCCAGCCGAAGAGCACCCCGTCCGTCGTCACCGCGACGCTCATGATCACCGCGCCCGCGGTCCTCGCGACGGCGATCCTGCGCGCCCGGTCCAAGTGAGCCGTCGTCCCGGCGAACCACGCGAACGCCCCACCCCGCCCCGGGCCGTCGTCCCGACGCTCCCGTTGCCCCTCTGAGTCCCACCCGAGGAATCCATGTCCGAATGGCTTGTTCTCACCCTTGCGATGGCCGCCGCGTGCGCGGTCGTCCTGACCATCGTCGTCATCAACAACCGCCGGATCCCCGAGGACGACGACCCCAGCGAGACCCCGGACGTCATCGAGTACATGACGATGATGATCGGCGTGATCTACGCCATCGTGCTCGGCCTCGCCATCGCCGGCGTCTGGGAGGCCCGCGGCGCGGCGCAGGAGACGGTGCGGCAGGAGGCGCAGGCGATGCACGAGATCTCGGCCCGCGCCGAGGTCTACCCGCAGGCGGTCCGCGAGCGCATCCGCGCCGACGTCGACGCGTACGTCTCCTACGTGGTCGACGACGAGTGGCGGTACATGGCGGACCACGGGGAGCTGAGCGAGGAGGGCACCGCGCTCCTGGAGAAGGTGCGCCGCAGCGTCACCGACTACCGGCCGGCGGACGACTTCGAGGGCCAGGCGTACCAGCCGCTGGTCGACCAGGTGGCGGTGGCCGATGACGCGCGGGGGGCCCGGGGGCAGAACGCGGGTGCGACGATGCCGGGGGTGGTGTGGTTCGGCCTGATCATCGGGGCCCTGGTGACGGTGGGCCTGATCTTCACGCTGCAGATCCGCAGAACCGGCCGCGAACTGCTGCTCGCCGGACTCTTCAGCGTGCTGATCGCCTTCCTGCTCTTCCTGATCTGGGACTTCGACGCGCCGTTCGGCCGGGGCATCTCGGCCACCGCCGCGCCGTTCACCGACCTGTTCCCGCAGCTCAGGCGCTGAGGCGCCACGACCGGGTGAGCCGATCGGGGGACATGCGTGCCCCATTCGCACGTCTGGGATCGCGGCTGTGATAGTGCGCTCCTAGCGTTTCCGGCATCGAGGTGTACGCACGGTCTTTCGCGGAAACCCCCTTCCGCGGCTGCCCCTCGGGACCCGGAGGATTCACCATGCGCGCGATACGTGCCGCGTCCACTGCCCTGCTGGGGGCGGCCGCCCTCGCCCTGGCCGCTCCCACCGCCGTCGCGGCGGACGGTGCTCCCGCACCGAACCCGCGCGCGGCACGGGCCAAGGCACCGGGCGATTTCGTCGTGTCGCCCTCGGTCGTCGCCCCCGGCGGCCGGGTGACGCTGAGCGCCCCCGGCTGCGCCAGCACGGCGACCGCCTCGGCCGGCATCTTCGACACCGTCACCATCGCATCGGGGTCGGCGGCCATCGCCACCGTGGACGCGGACGCCCGGCGCGGCGCCGTGTACACGGTGTCGTTCAACTGCACCGGCGGCATCGCCGAGACCGTGAACCTGACGATCAGCGGCGTTCCGACCGCCACCCCCACGATCAGCTCCACCATCCTCACTCCCCCGCGCGGGGTGCGGGGCGGTCTGGGCGGCTCGGTCGGCGGCTTCGAGCCGCTCGAACTGGCCGCCGGCGGTGCGCTGGTGCTGGCCGCCACGGCAGGCGGCGTGTACGTGCTGCGCCGCCGCTCCGGTGCGGCCCGCCGGCACTGAGCGGCCGGCCCGGTGCGCGGCGGACGTCCCGAACGCCCGTCGCCCCCGGGTCCCTGCCGGGACTCGGGGGCGACGGGCGGGGCGGGTCGACCGGGAGGTTCGACCGGTCAGACGCCCGCACCGGTCATGCGGCGACGGCGGACGATGAAGAGCCCGCCGCCGAGCGCGGCGGCGGCGACCAGGCTGCCGCCGACGGCCATCTCCGTGGAGCTGGGAGCCAGCGAGCCGCCGAGGCCGCCCTGGGCGCCGCGGCCCGGGAGGACGCGGAACGGCTCCGTGACCACGGAGGAGCCGCCGTTGCAGCGGACCGCCAGGTTGTAGTTGCCGGGAGTGGCGTTGTTGTAGACGCGGGCGACGGCGGTGGAGACGCCGGGGCCGCCGGACAGCGTGGCGTCCGGGAAGGCGTTGGACGTGACCGTGCCGCCCCGGTTGCAGCCCCTGGCGGTGATCGTGAGCGTCGACCCCGGGTGGACCTCGGAGGGGCTGACGGTGACGTTGGTCGGGCTGTTGTTGGACCCACCGCTGAGGACGTTGCCCGGGCCGTAGGTGGCGGCGGCGAGGGGGGCCGCGAGGCCGACCGCCGCGATCGCGGTGGCGGTCACCGCCAGAGTGCGTGCAGCACGCATGGTTGAACCTCCAGTGGAAGACGCCCCAAAGCGGTGCTCCGGGAGTGTCGACGAGTACGCCTTCCATGACGAACCATCACAAATCACAGCAAGCCGTGCATGTTGTGACTGGTCCACCCCGGTGAGGCGACACGCCCGGAATCCGGCCCTTGCAGCCGTCAGAACCGCAGGTCAGAGCCGAGCAGGTCGCTTATCTGACGATTACTCGGATGGGTCAGCCCCGTGTCACCCGCCTGTCGGCCCGGGGCACCCCCGGCGGCGCGGTCCGCGAGCCGCCCGGGACACCCTCCTCGCGGGTCCCGGGCGAGGGGTCGAGGGCCGGTCGAGGACCGGGTGACGACCGGCCGAGGAGGGGCGACGAGGGGGCCGCGAGGGGTGCTTCCGAGGCCCCGCGCCCCGCTCCGCCACCCGTCCGGACGCGGCCCCCACCCGTTCGCGCCGTCCGGCGCGACGGCCCGTCGGGCCGCCCTTACCGTTCTGACGACGCCACGAAGGGAGAACCATGCCCCCGAAGGATTTCCGCGTCGTCCCGCGCAGGAGACGCCGGCCGTGGGGCGTCCTGGCCCTCGCCATGCTGTCCGGGATCGCGATGATGCGCAACGGCGTGGACCTCGCGCAGGGGCCGCCGCAGCCCGCCGCGGCGGCCCGCCCGGTGGGGCACCCGGTCACGCCGCCGCAGGACGGCGCGACCGAGGGCCTGGAGCCGCTGCCGTTCGCGCCCGCCTCCCGGATCAAGATCCCCGCGATCCAGGTGGCGGCGCCCATCATGGACGTGGGCCTGGACCCGGACGGCTGGGTGGCGGCCCCGCCGCCGCAGGACACCAATCTCGCCGGCTGGTACCAGAACGGCATCGCCCCCGGCCAGCGCGGCACCGCCGTGGTCGTCGGCCACGTCGACAACGCCCAGGGACCCGCGGTCTTCTACGGGTTGGGGTCGCTGGAGAAGGGTCAGCACATCGAGGTCGAGCGGTACGACGGCCGCATCGCGGTCTTCGAGATCTACGGGGTCGAGGTGTACGCGAAGGACGACTTCCCGGGCGTGCAGGTGTACGCCGACACCGGCGCTCCCGAGTTGCGGGTCATCACCTGCGGCGGCGGCTACACGCGCGCGCGTGGCTACGACGGGAACGTCGTCGTGTACGCGCGCATGGTCGGCTCCCGCTAGCGCGGCACGGCGAAGGCCCCCGTACCCGAGACGGGTGCGGGGGCCTTCGCCGTCCCCCGGCGGTCAGCGCCGGGGAACGGTGATGTGGTAGCCCGCGTCGAGGAGTTCGGGCAGATAGCGGCGGAGCGCCGCCACGCTCTGGGCGCGGTCGCCGCCGGCGTCGTGGGAGAGCACGACGGCGCCGGGCGCGGCTCCGTCGAGGACCCGGCGGACGATGGTGTCGGTGCCCGGCTCCTTCCAGTCGAGGGTGTCGACGGTCCAGGCGAGCGGTTCCATGCCCAGCTCGGCCCCGATCTCGAAGGAGTGGCGGTTCCAGGCGCCGTAGGGCGCGCGGTACCAGAGCGGGGCCGTTCCCAGGGTCCGTTCGACGACCTCGCTGGTGGAGCCGAGCTCGTCCCGGATGCGGGAGGGCCGCAGCTTGGGGATGAGCGGGTGCGACCAGGAGTGGTTGCCGACGACGTGGCCGTCCGCGGCCATCTCCCGCAGCAGGTCGGGGTTCTCGACGGCCATCTCGCCGCAGACGAAGAACATGGCCCGGCAGTCGTGGCGGCGCAGGGTCTCCAGGATCCCCGGGGTGTAGCGGGGGTCTGGCCCGTCGTCGAAGCTCAGCACCATCGAGCGCCCGACGCCGGACATGCTGAGGAACGGCCGCTGCCGGACCGGGGGCGTCCCCCGCCGGTAGGCCGGGGGCGCGTACGCCGTCATGGGCTGGAGGCGGTAGGACGCGGGGCCCAGCCGCGCGCTCTGCGCCTGGGGGCCCGCGGCGGGGCCGGCTCCACGGCTCGGCGGGGCCGGCGGCCCGGCGGCGCCGCCCGGCGGGTCGGGTGCCACCAGGCGGTCGGCCGCGATGGCGCCGACGGTGGCGGTGGCGCCGAGGGCGGCGGCCAGCCGCAGCACCGAGCGGCGCCCCTTGGGCATCTGATCCTTTTTCATGACCAATGGTCCCTACGGATGAGTTCCCGTGCGGCTCATCGACACCGCCCGCCCCATCGAATGCACCCGATGAGCCGATAGCCTCGACGGGTGAGCGAACAGCAGCCCGGTGGGTTCGAACGGGGTACCGACGGTCCGAAGGTGATCATGGCGGGAGTCGACGGTTCCGACTCCTCGCTGCGCGCGACGGCGTACGCGGCCGGGCTGGCACGTCGGCAGAACGCCCTGCTGGCCCTCGTCTACGTGCAGCCGGTGCTCGGCGCGGGGGCCGCCCTGGGCGCGCCGACCGCCGGGACCACCGAGGAGATCGCGCAGGACCTCGTCGCGCAGATCCGCAGGTCGGCGGAGCAGGTGAAGGACCTCTGGCGGATCCGGTGGGAGTTCCACACCTTCCGGGGAGACGCCTACACCGGCCTGGTGCGGGCCGCGGAGGAGCTGACGGCGGACGCCGTGGTGGTGGGCGCCTCGGAGTCGGCCGGGCACCGGATCGCGGGCTCCGTGGCCGTCCGCCTCGTGAAGGCGGGCCGCTGGCCGGTCACGGTCGTCCCGTGACCGACCGCGTGCGGGAGCCGGCGGCACCGGCACCGAAGCCGTCCCGCGGCGTGACCCGCGGCCGGGCACGGGGGCGGACTACCGGCCCATCACGAGGCCGTGCCGGGCGGCGCCGCGGCTGAGGACCACCTGCCGGATCCCGTCCCGGATCCCGGCGTGGCGCGGATCGGAGACGTCGGCGGCGCCCAGGTTCACCACCCGGCCGCGTCCGGTGTCGAACCACTGCGGCACGAACTCCGCCCTGGTCACCTCCCAGCGCCCGCCGGGGGTCCTGGGCGGGCCGAAGGTGAACCGGCCGATGCTGCCCTGGTTTCCGCGGGGGTCGTGCGCGCCCTCGTGGTTGATCATGTCCCCGGCGATCTGGTCGCCCATCCCGTAGACGATCCAGGTGCCGTTGACCTTCTCGTAGGCCTGCGGGACGTGGGCGTGCGTGCCGAGGATCAGGTCGATGTCGGGGCGGCCGCCGCTCTGCGAGGCGGTGAGCGAGCGGCCGAGCGAGAGCTGCCGCTCGTCGGGTTCGGTCTGCCACTCGGTGCCCCAGTGGAGGCTGACCACGACCACGTCGGCGCCGGCCGCGCGGGCGGCGCGCGCGTCGGCGACGACCTGCCGCTCGTCGAGCAGCCGCACCGCCCAGGGCCGCCCCTCGGGCAGGGGGTAGCCGTTGGTGCCGTACGTGTAGGCGAGCTGGGCCACGGTGGCTCCGCCCGCCTCCAGCAGCGTGGGCCGCGCCGCCTCCTCGGCGGTGCGGGCCGATCCCGCGTGGCGGACGCCCGCCCGGTCCAGGGCGTCCAGGGTGCGGCCGAGGCCCGCGACCCCGTCGTCCAGGGTGTGGTTGGAGGCGGTGGAGCAGGAGTCGTAGCCGGTGGCGCCGAGGGCGGCGGCGACCTCGGGCGGCGACTTGAAGGCGGGGTAGCCGGTATAGGGCCCGCCCTCCTCCCCGTACACGGTCTCCATGTGGCAGAGGGCGAGGTCCGCCCCGGAGACCACGGACCGCACCCCGGCGAGCATCGGTGCGAAGTCGTAGCCGTCCCCGCCGGCGTCCTCGGCGGCGCGCCGGATGATCGAGTCGTGCGGGAGGACGTCCCCGGAGGCGACGAGGGTGAACCCGGCGGGCGCGGACGCACCGCCGGGGGCCGCGGACGGGGCGGCGGGCCGTTCGGAGCCCGGCCGCCCGGAGGTCGCCCCGGGACTGGGGGCGCCGCCGCCCGCGGGGCCGCCCCCGCCGGAGCAGCCGGCCGCCGCGAGCAGGACGGCGGCGAGCGCGACCACGCCCGCCGGTCTGATGCGTGAGGTCATGTGCGGCACTCCGCCCGATTCCTAAGATGAACATGTATTCATACGAATTCATCTCGCGGGAAAGCCGCAGTCAAGGGTCAAGGCCGCGGATCGCCAGGAACCCCGCTGAAACGGACGCAAGGACTCCGGCGGACCGCCGTGCGACCGCTCGCCGTACCACTCGCCGCTCGGTGCGACCGTTCGTCGCAGACCGGTGTCCGCTCCCTGTCCCTCGCCGTCCGCATGGGTTGCGATACGCCCCGGACGACGAGCCGCAGAGAGGCGGGGAGCATGACCACGGCGACCACCGACGAACGGACCCTGGAGGAGCTGCAGCGGGACCACGGCCCCGCGCTCCTCTCCTTCCTGCTCGGCCTCACCTACGGGGACCGCCAGCGGGCCGAGGACCTCGCCCAGGAGACCCTGGTACGGGCCTGGCTCCACCCCGAGGCCTTCGACGGCCCCTACGACTCGATGCGCCCCTGGCTCTTCACCGTGGCCCGCCGCCTCGCCATCGACGCCCGGCGCTCACGTCTCGCCCGGCCCGCCGAGATCGGGGACGGGGTCCTCGCCGTCACCCCCGACCCCGCCGACGCCACCGCCTCGGCCGAGGCCGCGCTCGACGTCCGGGCGGCCGTCCGCGAGCTGAGCCCCGAGCACCGGGCGGTCCTGGTGCGGATCTACTTCCACGGCCTGACCGTCAACGAGGCCGCCCACGACCTCGGCATCCCGGCCGGCACCGTCAAGTCCCGCTCCCATTACGCGCTGCGGCAGCTGGGCCGTTCGCTGCCCGGCTACCGGCCGCACCGCGCGGCCGTTGCCCGGCCCCGGGCCGCGGCCCCACAATGACGCCGTGACGCTGACCCTCGCCGCCGCCGAAAAGATCCTCGCCGACAACTTCGCGCCCTGGGTGCTCGATCTGGGCCTCACCGTCGCCTCGGTCGACGCCCAGGAGGCCCTGCTCCTGCTCCCCTGGTCGGAACGGCTGGCCCGGGAGGGCGGCGGTCTGTCCGGCCAGGCCCTGATGGCCGCCGCCGACACGGCGACGGTGATCGCCGTCGCCGCGTCCCGGGGCGGCTTCGTGCCCATGACCACCGTCCAGCAGTCGATCAGCTTCCAGCGGGCCGTGGTCGGCGCCGACGTCCTGGTCCGGGCCCGGCTCACCAAGACCGGGAAGCGGATGGCCTTCGCCGACATCACCATGACGGCCGAGGGCACGGAGGAGACCGCCGCCCACGCGACCGCGGTGTACGCGCTGCTCGGCTGAACCGCCACGCACCGGTTCCCCGGGCCCCCGCGCGGGCGGCCCGGGGAACCGGCGCGCCCGGCGCCCGGCGCGCCTCCCCCGTCCCCTCCGCCTCCCCGCGCACCGGCAGTCCCACCGGCACCGATCCGGCCGGGAAACGTATCCGAATCCACACCGGCGAGTTGAGCAAAGCGGGACACGCGGGCGCCCTCCACGGAGGAAGCTCTCCCCCGGGTCCCACACGTCCGGGTCCCCGATCTCCGGGAGAAGGTGGGAGTGTTGCGCCCCGAGAGCACGAACGGCGCCGGCGGCACGAGCGGCGGCGAACTCGCCGTCCCGATGGCCTGGCTGTGCGCCGAGTACCTGGCCGACGAGGTGCTGCGGGCCGCCGCCCTCGTGGCCCCCGGGTCACTGGAGTACCGGGCGGGCCTCCAGGCCCTCGCCCTCACCGTCCACCTCTCGGAGGAACCGGACGGGCCGGCGGCCGGCCGGCCGGCAGGCGGGATCGACGCGTGGCTGCGGCACACCGCCTACGACCGCCCGTGGCCGCCCTGGGTCGAGGAGCGGCTCGCGGCGCGCCGCGCGGCCTGCGGCGACGGACCCGACCTGGTCCTCGCGGAGACCGCGTGGCGCCGGCTGCGGGACACCTGGGTCCGCGCCGCCGACCTGGACGGCCCGCCGGGCGAGGAGTCCGGCTGCACGGTCGACGAGGAGGAGCAGATCTGGCTGCCCGCCTGGAAGCTGGGCCTGCCGCTCGCCCATCTCTCGCTGCACCTGCGCTGACTCGGGCCCCGTCCCGCGGCCCGCGGCCGGCTCCGGTTCCGCGCGAGCGGTCACGACGGTGAACGATGCACACCGGGGCGGTACTTGGGGATCCGCACGGTCACCTTCATGCCCGCGCCGACCCCGGTCTCGATGACGAGCCCGTACTCCGCCCCGTAGACCTGGCGCAGCCGCTCGTCCACGTTGGACAGGCCGATGCCGGAGCCGGCGGGGTGCTCTCCGCGCAGGACCGCGCGCAGCAGCTCCGGGTCCATGCCGATGCCGTCGTCCTCGACGGTCACCACGGCCTCCGCTCCCGCGTCACGGGCGGCGATCGTGACCCGGCAGCCCCGCTCCCGGTCCTCCAGGCCGTGCTTCACGGCGTTCTCCACGAGAGGCTGGAGGCAGAGGAACGGCAACGTCACCGGCAGCACCTCGGGGGCGATCTGCAGGGTCACCTTGAGCCGGTCCCCGAAGCGCGCGCCGGCGAGCGCCAGGTACTGCTCGATGGAGCGCAGTTCGTCGGCGAGCTGGGCGAACTCGCCGTGCCTGCGGAAGGAGTACCGGGTGAAGTCGGCGAACTCCAGGAGGAGTTCCCTCGCTTGCTCCGGGTCGGTGCGGACAAACGACGCGATGGCGGCGAGGGAGTTGAAGATGAAGTGCGGCGAGATCTGGGCCCGCAGCGCACGGATCTCCGCCTCAACGATGCGGGTGCGCGAGCGGTCGAGCTCGGCGAGCTCCAGCTGGACGGAGGCCCAGCGCGCCACCTCGGTCGCCGCCCGGACCAGGACCGCCGACTCCCGGGAGCCGTAGGCGACGAGTGCGCCCAGGACCCCGTCCTCCCCGGCCAGCGGGGCTATCACCGCCCAGCGGAGCGGGCAGGCCGGGTCGGCGCAGTCCGTGTGCACCGAGCGGCTGCGGCCGGTCTCCAGGGTCTCGGCGACCTGCTCCGGGACGTGCGCCCGGTGGTGGTCCTCGCCGGGTCCGTCCCAGGCGAGGACGGCACCGCGGTCGGTGAGGCACAGCGCCTCGGTGCCGAGCAGCGAGCGGAGGGTGCCCGCCGCCCGGCGCGCGGTGTCCTCGGTGAGCCCGGCGCGCAGCGGCGGAGCGGCGAGGGAGGCGGTGTGCAGGGTGTGGAAGGTGGCGCGTTCGACGGGGGTGCCGAGGCCGGGATCGGCGGCGCGGCCGCCGCGCCGGGCGGTGAACCGGCCGAGGACGAAGCCCGCGGCCGACAGCACGGCGGCCGCGGCGGCGAGGGCCGTGCCGCTCATCGGCGGGCCTCCTGGGCGGCGGCGGGGACGGTTCCGGTGATCTCCTCCGGCAGGTGGAGGCGGGCGAGGAGCGCCGGGGTGCCGGGTGGGACGCGGCGCGGGGTCGCCAGCGAGACGAGCACCATGGTGAGGAAGCCGAGCGGGACCGACCAGACCGCCGGCCAGGCCATCAGGGTGTGCGGCCAGCCCTCGGGGGCGAGTCCGGCCCGGGTCGCCATCACGGCGGCGAGCGCGGAGCCGCCGCCGAGCAGCAGGCCGGCCGCGGCGCCGGGCGGAGTGAGGCGGCGCCACCAGATGCCGAGGACGAGCAGCGGGCAGAAGGACGAGGCGGAGACGGCGAAGGCGAGGCCGACGGCGTCGGCGACCGGCACCTTCGAGGCGACCACCCCGACGGCCAGCGGGACGGCGGTGGCGAGGAGGGTCGCGAGGCGGAAGTGGCGTACGCCCCGGGACGGCAGTACGTCCTGGGTGAGGACGCCTGCGACGGACATGGTGAGCCCGGAGGCGGTGGAGAGGAAGGCGGCGAAGGCGCCGCCCGCGAGGAGCGCACCGAGGAGGTCGCCGAGGAGACCGCCCAGGATGCGGTCGGGCAGCACGAGCACGGCGGCGTCGGCCGAGCCGGTGAGCGCCAGCTCGGGTGCGTAGATCCGGCCCAGCGCCCCGTACAGCGGCGGCAGGAGGTAGAAGCAGCCGACGAGTCCGAGGACGACGAGGGTGGTGCGGCGGGCGGCGCGGCCGTGCGGGCTGGTGTAGAAGCGGACGGCGACGTGCGGCAGGCCCATGGTGCCGAGGAAGGTCGCGAGGATCAGCCCGTACGTGGCGTACAGCTGATGGCCGTCGCGGCCGCCGGCCAGCGGCTGGGACCAGCCGAGCGGGTCCGTGCCGCCGGCGACCCGCTCGGGCAGCGGCGCCCCCGGGTCGAGGGCGAGGGTCGTGCCGCCGAGGACCTCGTGGGTGCCGGGGGCCAGGGTCACGGACCGCCGCTCGTACCGGACCGCGTCGACGGTGCCGGTGACGGTGGCCGTGAGGGGGGCGTCGAGCCCGATCCGCACCGTGTCGGCGAGCTTGACGACGGTGTGGCCGCGCAGCACGGCGGGGGCGTCGAAACGGGCCCGGGGCGCCCCGTCGCCGTACCAGGCGGCGAGCAGGAAGAGGACGGGGACGAGCAGGGCGGTGAGCTTCAGCCAGTACTGGAAGGCCTGGACGAAGGTGATGCTGCGCATCCCGCCCGCGGCGACCGTGCCGGTGACGACGAGGGCGACGAGCAGCCCGCCCACCCAGTCGGGGGCTCCCGTGAGGATCTCCAGGGTGAGTCCGGCGCCCTGGAGCTGGGGCAGCAGGTAGAGCCAGCCGACGCCGACCACGAAGAGGCTGGCGAGGCGGCGCACCTGCGGGGATTCGAGGCGGGCCTCGGCGAAGTCGGAGAGGGTGTACGCCCCGGAGCGGCGCAGCGGGGCGGCGACGAGGACCAGCAGCACGAGGTATCCGGCGGTGTAGCCGACCGGGTACCAGAGCATGGCGGGGCCCTGGACGAGGACGAGGCCCGCGATGCCGAGGAAGGAGGCGGCGGAGAGGTACTCGCCGCTGATCGCGGCGGCGTTGAGCCCGGGACGGACCGTGCGCGAGGCCACGTAGAAGTCGGAGGTCGTCCGGGAGATCCGCAGGCCCAGGGCGCCGATGAGGACGGTCGCGAGGACGACGGCGGTGACGGCGGCGACGGCGTAGGCCTGGTTCACGCGGCGCCCGCGCGGGATCCGGGGGGACGGTGCCGCGCGGGGCGCGGTGGTGCGTACGGGCGGGGCGCGTTCACGGGACGGTCTCAGCGTTCGACGAGGCCGGCGAAGTCGCGCTCGTTGCGTTCGGCGCGGCGCACGTACCAGTGGGCCGTCCCCCAGACGACGGGGTACACCCCGATTCCGAGCGCGAGCCAGACGAAGGCCTCGGGGGCGGGCAGGGCGAGGAGCAGCGGGAGCGGGACGACGAGCAGGGCGAGGGCGCCGAGGGCGGTGAGCGCGGCGCGCAGCTGGCTGCGCATCAGGGAGCGGACGTAGGTGTGGCCGAGGGTGGTCTGCTCGTCGATCTCGGAGCGGGCCGGCGGGTGGACGGGGCGGCGCCGGGCGGGGCCCGGGACGGTGGTCCCGTCGCCGTGGGCGGAGGCGTACGTGACGGTCTCGCGGCGGGGCCTGCGCGGGGCGTCCCCCCGGTCGGGGGCCGGGGGGAGGTGCTGCTCGGACATCGGCGTCCGCTTCCGTCGGCTTCAGCGGCCCTCGGGGCCCGGATCGCGTGGAGTCTACGCAGGTGGGGGCAGTCGCGGTAGGGGGCGGCCGGGAAGGGTTCAGCCGCCGGCCCGGCGCATCAGCAGGTCCCGGAGGGGGCGGGCGTGCCGCCGGCTGACCGCCAGGTCGGTGTCGCCGACGCGCACCGAGGTGGCGCCGCCGTCGAGGCGGAGCTCGTCGATCCGGTCGAGGGCCACGAGGTGGCTGCGGTGGATGCGGACGAAGCCGCGGGCCGCCCAGCGCTCCTCCAGGGTGGAGAGCGGGATGCGGACGAGGTGGCTGCCGTGGTCGGTGTGCAGTCGGGCGTAGTCGCCGTGCGCCTCGACGTAGGCGATGTCGTCGACGGGGACGAACCGGGTGACGCCGCCCAGCTCGACGGGGATCTGCTCGGCCGCGGCGGGCACGGCCGGGACCGGGGCGGGGGCGGCGTGCACCAGGTCGTGGACCCGGCGGACGGCCTCGGCGAGGCGCTCGCGGCGGACGGGTTTGAGGACGTAGTCGACGGCCTTCAGGTCGAAGGCCTGGAGGGCGAAGCCCTCGTGGGCGGTGACGAAGACGACGAGCGGCGGCCGGGCGAAGCCGGCGAGCAGCCGGGCCACGTCCAGTCCGGTGAGGCCGGGCATGTGGATGTCGAGGAAGACGACGTCGACGGCCTCGTCGCCGTCCGGCCCGGCCTCCAGGGCGCGGCCGATGCGGCGGAGGGCGGCGGTGGCGTCGCCCGCGCCCTCGGCGGAGCGCACCCGGGGGTCGGCGCGCAGCAGGTAGAGCAGCTCCCCCAGGGCGGGCGCCTCGTCGTCGACGGCCAGTACGCGCAGCATGCGGCGGAGTGTAACGGGGGCCGGCCGGGGGGTGTCGGCCTACTTGAGGAGCCGGGACAGCCGGCGGTCGGCGAGCGGTGTGCCGCCGGTCTGGCAGGTGGGGCAGTACTGCAGGGAGGAGTCGCTGAAGGAGACCTCCCGGATGGTGTCGCCGCAGACGGGGCAGGGGTGGCCGGTGCGGCCGTGGACGCGGAGGCCGCTCTTCTTCTCGGCCTTGAGCCGGCCGGCGGCGAGGCCGTGGGAGCGTTCGACGGCGTCGTGGAGGGTGGTCCGCATCGCCGTGTAGAGGGCTGCGGTCTCCTCCGGGGTGAGGTTCCGGGTGGGTTTGAAGGGGGACATCCGGGCGGCGTGGAGGATCTCGTCGCTGTAGGCGTTGCCGATGCCGGCGAGGAGGCTCTGGTCGCGCAGGGCGCCCTTGATCTGGCGCCGCTCGCCGGCGAGCAGGGCGGCGAACTCCTCGGGGCCGAAGTCCTCGGCGAGCGGGTCGGGTCCGAGCCGTGCCACGCCCGGCACCTCCTGCGGGTCGTGCACCACGTACACGGCGAGGCGCTTGGTGGTTCCCGCCTCGGTCAGGTCGAAGCCGTCGCCGCCGGTGAGCGCGGTCCGCAGGGCGAGCGGGCCCTTCCCCGGCTTGGGCGGCCCCGAGGGCAGCGGGTCCTGCCAGCGGAGCCAGCCGGCCCGGGCCAGGTGGAACAGCAGGTGCAGCTCGCCCGCGGGCCCGGCCGCGGTGAGGTCGAGGAACTTCCCGTGCCGTCCGACCGCGGTCACCTCGGCGCCCTCGACGGCGCTCAGCGGCGGGTCGTACGTCTTGAGGACGCTGATCGCGACGGGCAGCACGCGGGCGATCTCCTTGCCCACCAGGTGCGTGTCGAGGAAGGCGCGGAGGGCTTCCACCTCGGGGAGTTCCGGCATGGTTCCACCCTGCCGCACGGGTGACCGGGACGCCCGCCGGACCCGTGCGGATCCGGGTCCCCCGAGGGCCGGCGCGTCACCGGGCTACGGCGTCCCGGGCGGGTCCAGGAGGTCGAGTTCGGCCGTGAGGGCGCGGGCCAGCGCGTCGAGGTCGGGGACCGCCTCGCCGTCCGCGACGAGGCCGATGTGGACCTGTCCGCCGTACGGGGACATGGCGACGGCGAGCGACTGGCCGCGGGCGAGCGGGGCCATGGGGAAGAGCGCGCGCAGCGGCGCTCCGCCGACGGAGAGCGCGGAGCGGGGCAGCGGCACCTGCGTGACCAGGAGGTCGAAGAGGAGCCGGGCGGCGCCCGCGGCGAAGGGTGCTCCGAAGCGGTGGGCGAGCGGGGGCAGCTGGTCGGCGAGGAGGGCGACGGCGCCGGCGCCCCTGAGGGGGCCGGCGGCCTTGTTGCGGTCCATGGCGCCGCGGACGGCGGTGAGCCGGGCCGCCGGGTCCGCCTCGGTGACGGGCAGGTCGAGGAGGTAGCCGGAGAGGCTGTTGCCGGAGCGGGCCGGGGTGCCGGGGCGGCGCCGGGAGACGGGGACGAGGGCCCGGGGGTCGGCTCCGGGGAGCGGTCGTCCGCGTCCGTCGAACCAGCGGCGGAGCGCCCCGGCGACGAGGGCGAGGAGGACGTCGTTCGCGGTGCCGCCGGTGGTGCGGCGGATCCGGTGCACCCGCTCCAGGGGCAGCGAGGCGGTGGCGATCCGGCGGGTGCCGCTGGACTCGGCGGCGAGGGCGGCGGTGGGCCGGCCGTCGAGGCGGCTGGCGCGGACGACGGAGGCGCCGACCTCGACGGCCCGGCCGAGCTCGCCGAGCCGGTCGCGGGCCAGGCCGAGGAGGCGCCCGGGGCCGGGGAGCCAGGAGCTCGGGGGCACGGGACGGGCGCGGCCGGCGGGACGGCGGCCCGCGGCGATCTCGTCGAAGATGCCGGCGCCGATGGCGACGGCCCGCATCCCGTCGGCCAGGGCGTGGTGGAGCTTGACGAGGACGGCGAAGGAGCCGTCGGGGGCGCCGCTGAGCAGGTACATCTCCCAGGGCGGCAGGCCGCGGGCGACAGGGCGCTCCATGAGTTCGGCGGCGAGGTGGGCGGCCTCGGCGGTGAAGTCCGCGCCGGGGAGGGTGATCTCGTGGACGTGCCGGAGCACGTCGAAGTCGGGGTCGGCGCTCCAGGCGGCGCCGCCGACGGGCAGCAGGACGTCGCGGACCCGCATCCGGAGCCGGGGCACGGCGGCGGCGCGGCGGGCGAGGAGGCCGAGGACGTCCGGCGGCTCCTGGCCGGTGCCCTCGGGGGCGGGGCCGAAGTGGGCGAGCGCCCCGAGGTGCAGGGGGTGCGCGGTGGATTCCAGGTGCCAGAAGGCCAGGTCTAGCGGTGCCAGTAGCTCGCTGCTCACGGGTGTCCTCACGTACATGCGGCGCGGAGAGCCGGAAGCACGAAGTCAATCGCGCACCGACAGTTACGGTCAAGTACGATCAGTGCACGCTCTGTTAACAGTCGCGGTCTTGTGTAAAAAAGTCGCCCCAGACGGGTGGGTCGGTCGACTCCCGGCAGGCGGGGCGGTCGGCTCCCGGCGGCTCGATGGGCAGGCGGGGCGGTCGGCTCCCGGCGGCTCGATGGGCAGGCGGGGCGGTCGGCTCCCGGCGTGACGCGCTCAGTCCGGCACGGTGAACTCGCACCAGACGCACTTGCCGCTCCCCCGCGGCTCCACGCCCCACGCGTCGGAGAGCTGGTCCACGAGCAGCAGGCCGCGGCCGGACACACCCGCCTCCCCCGCCTCGCGGCGCCGGGGCAGTGCGCTGGAGCGGTCCTCGACCTCGACCCGGAGCCGCCGCCCGGAGCCGCCGAGGATCCGCAGGGTCACGATGGCCCCGCCGTCGGTGTGCATCAGCGCGTTGGTCATCAGCTCGTCGGCGACCAGCTCGATCTCGTCGGCGCGCTCGCCTGCGCCCCAGGCCCGGACGGCGGCCCGGATCATGTGCCGCGCGGAGCTCAGCGCCTCGGGGTCGCTCTGGGCGACGTGCTGCCGGAAGCGTCCCGCCCCGGGTGCGGCGCTCGCGCTCTCGCGGCGCAGCAGCAGGATCGCGACGTCGTCCTCGCCGCCCCGGTCGGCGACCACGTCGCACAGGTGGTCGGCGAGCTCCTGGAGGTCGGCGGGACCGCGCCGGACCAGGGCGGACAGCCACTGGAGCCCCTCGTCGAGGTCGGCTCCGGGCTTCTCGACGAGGCCGTCGGTGTAGAGCATCAGGGTCTGGCCGGAGTCCAGCTCCAGGCTGGTCGCCGGATAGTCGAGCCGGCCGAACTCGGCGGAGAGACCGAGCGGCAGACCGCCCTCCACCGGGATCCGGCGGCACCGTCCGTCGACCTCCCGGATCAGCGGGTCGACATGACCCGCGCGCACCACCTGGACCACGCCGGTGCCGAGGTCGGCCTCGGCGTACGTGCAGGTGGCGAAGCGGTCGGTGTCGAGTTCGTGCAGGAAGACGGAGGCACGAGCCATCACCGTGGACGGGGTGTGGCCCTCGGCGGCGTAGGCGCGCAGCACGATGCGGAGCTGGCCCATGACGGCCGCCGCGTGGGTGTCGTGGCCCTGTACGTCCCCGATGACCGCCCCGACCCGGCCGCCGGGCAGCGGGATGAGGTCGTACCAGTCGCCGCCGACGTCGCGGCCGAGCCGGGCCGAGCGGTAGCGGACGGCGGTCTGCGCGCCGGGCACCTCGGGGATCCGGCGGGGCAGCATCGCCTGCTGGAGTCCCTCGGCGAGGTCGTGCTCCTGCTCGTACAGCATCGCCCGCTGGAGGCTCTGGGCGATGCTGCTGCCCAGGGCCACGAGCAGGGTCCGCTCGTCCTCGCTGAAGCCGTTCTTGTCGCTGTAGAGGAGTCCGAGCGCGCCGATGGGCCGGGCCTGGGCGATGAGCGGCAGGTAGACGGCCGCGGTGATGCCGAGGCCGCTGATGTGCGGCCAGAGCACCGGGAAGGAGGCGGCGAAGTCCCGGGGCGACTCGATGAACCGCGGCCGCAGGGTGCGGATCACCTCGCTCATGGGGTACGGCTCGTCCACCCGGGTGAAGCGGGTGCCCGGCACGAAGGCCCCTTCGGGCCCCTCGGCGACGAGATGGATCCGGCCGGCGTCGAGCAGGCCCATCACGAGGCTCGCGGCGCCGAAGTGCTCCAGTGCGTGCGAGTCGTTCAGCAGGTCGATGACGTCCTGCACGGTCCGCGCGTAGGCGAGGGCGGCCGTGGTGCCCTCGACCACCCCGGCGCGGCGGCGGCGGCCCTCGTCCAGGCCGAGCCGGGCGGCGGACTCGGAGAGTTCGTGGGTGGCGTCCCGGACGACGCCGATGATGCGGACCGGGCGTCCGGCGTCGTCGCGGTGGACGATCCCCTGGGTGTGGGTCCACTGCTGCGCGCCGTCGCGGCGGCGGATGCGCAGGTAGGCGCCGTACTCCGCGCTGCCGTCCTTCAGCGCCTGGGCGACCAGGGTGTCGAGGCGGCGTGCCTCGTCCGGCAGGACCCGGGAGGCGAGCGACTCGGGGCGGCCGTCGTACTGCGCGGGGTCCATGTCGAAGACGTCGAGGGCGGCCGCGTCCATGGTCATCGTGCCGGTGACCAGGTCCCAGTCGAAGCCGCCCATGCGGAAGACCGTCCCGAACGAGGCCAGGATCCGCGCCGCCCCGGCGTCCTCTCCCGCCAGGGCGCGGCTGAGCCGCTCGGCCGCATCCCCGCCCCCGCTGCCCGCGTTCATGGGGCCACGCTAGGCGCAGCCCCGCCCGTGCGCACCATGAAGATCCGCTTCACCCCTCGAAGGTCTCGGGCTGGTCCGGCACCGGGTCGGCGGGGAAGAGCTCCTCCGGCGGCAGCTCGCCGTCCGGCACGGTCGGCTCGCCGGGGGGTTCCGCGTACGGGTCGGCGGGGTCGGGCTGCGTACGAGGGTCGGTGCGGGGGTCCGCGTACGGGTCGCCGTCGGGCACGGGGTACGGGTCGGGGTCGGCCGGGCTCGTACCGGTGTCTCCGGTCCCGGACGAGTCGGGGAGCGGCTCCTGCGGCGTGGACGGGACGGGCGCCCTGGAGGGGGCGTCCGGCGAGGCGGAGTCGGGGGACGCGCTGCGGTCGGGCGCGGTGCCTTCGGCGAGGGCGCAGGCGTCCGGGTCGCAGTCCGGCTCCACGGCGGGCTTGCGGTCCTGGGCCCCGTCGCTGCCGGTGGCCCGCTCGATCCAGCTGCGGTCGGCGGCGTTGACGATGACCAGGCTGGTGACGACGGTGGTGGTCGGCCGGACGACGATCACCCGGTCGGGGTCGAAGTCGTCCCAGGGCTCGCCCTGGTGGATGCCCTCCCGGACGGCGGCCGGGGTGCGGAGCGGGTTGCCGCAGGCGCAGCGGACGCGCGGGGAGCCGTACTGGTCGACGAGGACGGCCGTTCCGGTCTGGAGGACGGACTGGAAGGCGTTGGCCCGGCCGTCGCGGTAGCCGTGGTTGGTGACCCGGGTGTCCGCGCGCAGGACGACCGGGGTGAGGCCGCGCAGCCAGTCGGAGACGTTGCTCTCGGGGATCCCGGCGGCCTCGGCGAAGGCGCCGGTGCGGTCCTGGTCGGCGGTGAGGAAGGCGACCTGCCGCTCGACGTCGCAGCTGCCCTCGGCGCGCGTTCCGCCGTAGAGGCCGGGGGTGGAGCCGGTGACCTCGCGGACGCGCTCGCCCGCCGGCTGCGGGCCGCCGGCCGGGGCGGGCGGCCGACCGGTGATCCGGGCCGAGGACTGGGTGAAGGGGTCGGGGCCCTGGGCGGCGAGCGGCTGGAGCAGGACGTCCTGCGGCGCGCCGGCCGCGGCGGGCTGGGCGCCGCCGCGGGAGCCCTCCCAGACGGAGCTGCACCCCGCGAGGAGGAGGGAGACGGCGAGCGCGGCGAACGCGGACCGGGCCGCGGCGGCACGGGGGGTCGTCCGGGACGCGGTGGGGGTTCGCCGCGTCCGGCGGTGGGGTGAGCGCACCTGCTTGTCCCGCTTTCTCTCCCCGGGCCGCTGCGCCCGGCTCCGGCCAGTCCTCCATGTCTTTCGCAGTGCGCGGGCCCCCGCAAGCGGAGCGCCGCCGACCGTGTCCACCCACGGGCTTGAACGCGTTCAAGAAACGCTCTACGCTCGGAACGTCCAGTTGAACACGTTCAAGTGGGGGGATGAGCAATGACCGCACTGTCGGTCCTGGTGGGCACGGTCGTCACGATCGGCATGCTCTGGGTGGTCCCGACGGGACTCGCGCTCCTCGACGGCCCGCGGCCGCCCGGGCTCGACGCGCTCCGCCGCGCCTGGCCCCTGCTGGCCGCGCCCGGCGTGCTCGCCCTGTGGCTGCCACGCTCCGGACCCGCGACCGCGCTCGCCGCCGTCTACGCCCTCGCCACCCTCGCCCTCGCCCTCCAGGCCCCGGCCCGGCTGGTCCTGACCCGCTCCCTCGCACCGGGCGAGATCGCCGTCCTCACCGCCTTGGTGGCCCCCTCGGTGGCCGGCTTCGCCCTGGTCGCGGAGCGGGCCTCGTACCCGCTCTTCGGCTTCGACCTGGACATCCTGGCGCTGACCGTCCCGCACTTCCACTTCGCCGGGTTCGCCGCCGCGCTCGTCGCCGGTCTCCTCTGCCGCGCCTCCGACGGCCCCACCGCCCGCTTCGCCGCCCTGAGCGTCCCCGCGGGCACCCTGCTCGTGCTGCTCGGCTACTTCGTCGACGACTGGGCCGAGCTGCTCGGCGCGGTCGTCCTGACGGCCGGCATGACGGCGGTCGCGGTCCTCACCCTGCGCGAGCGCCGCGCCTGGGCCGCGGACCGCTTCACCCGGGGACTCCTCGCCGTCTCGGCCCTGGTCCTCTTCGCCACCATGCTGCTCGCGCTGAGCTGGGCCCTGGGCGAGGCGACCGGCCTTCCGCACCTCGACCTCACCTGGACCGCCGCGACGCACGGCCTGGGCAACGCCCTGGGCTTCGCCGTCTGCGCCCTGCTCGCCCACCGCCGCCTCCGCCGGGACCCGCAGGAACCGGCGCACCCCCCGGCCCGCACCGCCGCCACGACCACCGCCGTCCCCACCACCGCCACGACCACCGCCGTCCCCACCGCCCGCCCGCGAACGGAGTCCCCGGCATGACCCGCCTCATGAGCAGCCTGTCCCGGCCCCACCGCCCCCGCCCGACCCTCAGCTACCGCGAGGTCGCCGCCACCCGCACCCCGTCCGCCCTCCCCGAGGGCTACCACCACCTGCGGTACAGCACGGTCGTCGGCCACGGCCGGGCCGCCTTCGAGACCGCCGGAGCCGCCGTCACCACCTGGCGGATGCACCGCGCCACCGGGGCCCGGCTCCTCGCCGACGCCGAGCGGGCCGCGCCCGGCGTGGCCGTCGACATCTCGGCCGGACTCGGCCCGCTCCGGATCGGCGCGGGCTGCTCGGTGGTCTGGACGGCCTACGAGGACCGGCGCATCGGCTTCGCCTACGGAACCCTCACCGGACATCCCGAGTGCGGCGAGGAGTCCTTCATGGTCCACCTGGAGCCCGACGGCACGGTCCGCTTCGCCGTCACCGCCTTCAGCCGCCCCGCCGTCTGGTACACCCGGCTCGGCGGCCCCGTGGTGCCCCTCCTCCAGCGGGCGTACGCGCGCCGGCTGGGCGCGATCCTCCGGCGTCTCGTCAGGACCTGACCCCGGGCCGATACTGGAGGGGATGGAGTGGTTCACCGCGCCCGACCACTGGCTGAGCCGGATCCTCTTCCAGCGGGGCCTCGCCGGGCTGTACTGCGTGGCGTTCCTGTCGGCTGCCCTGCAGTTCCGGGCGCTGATCGGGGAGCGCGGCATGCTCCCCGTACCGGAGTACGTGCGCGGGACCCGGCCGCGGCACACGCCCTCGCTCTTCCACTGGCGCTACTCCGACCGGCTGTTCGCGGCAGTGGCCTGGTCGGGCGCGGCCCTGGCCCTCGCCCTCCTCGCCGGCGCCGGGGACGCAGTGCCGCTGCCCGTGTCGATGCTGATGTGGCTGGTGCTGTGGGGGCTGTACCTGTCGATCGTGAACGTGGGCCAGACCTGGTACTCCTTCGGCTGGGAGTCCCTGCTGCTGGAGGCCGGGTTCCTCGCCGTCCTCCTCGGCAACGACGACACCGAGCCGCCGGTCCTCGTGCTCTTCCTGCTGCGCTGGCTGCTCTTCCGGGTCGAGTTCGGCGCCGGGCTGATCAAGATCCGCGGCGACGCGTGCTGGCGCGATCTGACCTGCCTCTACCACCACCACGAGACCCAGCCCATGCCCGGACCGCTGAGCTGGTTCTTCCACCACCTGCCCCGGCCGCTGCACCGGGCGGAGGCGGCGGCCAACCACGTCGTCCAGCTCCTCGTCCCGTTCCTGCTGTTCGCTCCCCAGCCGGTGGCCACCGTCGCGGCCGGACTGATGATCGCGACCCAGCTGTGGCTGGTGCTGTCCGGCAACTTCGCCTGGCTCAACTGGCTCACCATCGTGCTCGCCCTGTCCGTCGTGGACGCCTCCCCCGTCACCGGCACCCACCCGCGGCCCGACCCACCGCTCTGGTACGTGGTCCTGGTCGTGGCCGCCACCCTGTTCGTCCTGGTCCGGAGCTACCGACCGGTCCGCAACCTGCTCTCCCGCAACCAGGCGATGAACCGCTCCTACGACCCGTACCACCTGGTCAACAGCTACGGCGCCTTCGGCACCGTCGGACGGACCAGGGACGAGATCGTGGTCGAGGGCACCGCCGACCCGGCGCCGCACGCGGGCACGGAGTGGCGGGAGTACGCGTTCAAGGGCAAGCCCGGCGATCCGCGGCGGCTGCCCGGCCAGTTCGCCCCCTACCACCTGCGGCTCGACTGGCTGATGTGGTTCGCGGCCCTCAGCCCGGGATACGCGCGGGACTGGTTCGGCCCGTTCGTCGAGCGGCTGCTCGACGGCGACCGGGACACCCTGCGGCTGCTCGCCCGCACCCCCTTCCCCGACGCCCCGCCGGTCTACGTCCGCGCCCGGCTCTACCGGTACCGCTACACGACCTGGCGCGAGCTCCGGGCGACCGGCGCCTGGTGGCACCGGACGCTGGTCCGCGAGTACCTGCCGCCGACCCGGCTGCGGTGAGCACCGGGGAGAGCCGAGGCCGGGGCCGCGCGTGCCGGTGCCCCCGGTCGCCGCGCGCGGCGACCGGGGGCACCCGGTGAAGCGGGGGGGATCAGTCGATGCCGGGCAGGATGTGGGGCTCGGCGAGGTCGTCCTCGTACCCCGCGAGACGGATCGGGGCCGCATGGGCCCACACGTCGAGGCTTCCCAGCTCGCCGTTCCTGCGGGGCCGTTCCTTGGGTTCGGACGGCCGCGGTTCCTGCTTCGTCAGTTCTGGTGTCACCGCGCACTCCTTCGTGTCGCGCTACCTGTGGGACAGATGCCGCTCGGTCGCGGTGGCGCCGTTCGTCGGGCGGGACCGAGGCCCCGGTGAAAGGCCTGTCCCTGGAAGGCCGTGAGGACGGTGTGTCTCCTCGGTGGCCGACCGTGAACCTCAGACTAACCAAATGAGCGCACATGCGCTCTACCGGGCTGCCACGTGTGACGCGAACGGGTGAAACGAGCCGAAAGAGCGCCCCACCTGGCCGGTGGGGCGCTCTTGTCAGGACAGGGGGAGACCGCCACGCGGCCGGCTCCTACCAGTTCGCGGGGGCGTAGTCCTTGAGGAAGCAGCCGTAGAGGTCGACGCCGTCCTCGCCCCGCACGATCGGGTCGTAGACGCGGGCCGCGCCGTCGACCAGGTCGAGCGGGGCGTGGAAGCCGGCCTCGGCCAGGCGCAGCTTGTCGAAGTGCGGACGCTCGTCGGTGATCCAGCCGGTGTCGACCGAGGTCATGAGGATGCCGTCGGTCTTGAACATCTCCTCGCCGCTGGTCCGCGTCACCATGTTCATCGCGGCCTTCGCCGCGTTGGTGTTCGGGTGTCCGGCGCCCTTGTAGCCGCGGCTGAAGACGCCCTCCATCGCGGAGACGTTCACGACGTACGAGCGGCCGCTCGCCGCCTTCTTCGCCGCCTCGGCCATCACCGGACGCAGCTTGCTGATCAGGATGAACGGCGCCGTGTAGTTGCACAGCTGGGTCTCGAGGAGCTCGACCGGGGAGATCTGCTCGATGCTCTGCACCCAGGTGTTGGACTCGACGACGTCCGGCACGAGGCCGCCCGCGTCGATGGCGGTGCCGTCGAGGTGCTTGGCGATGGTCGCGTTGCCCGCGACCAGCGCGAGGTCGGCGACCTGCTGGGCCTCCAGGTCGCGCACGCCGACGGGGAGCTCGGACGAGCCGACGAGCTCACCGACCGCACCGGAGTTGAAGGCTCCGATGACGTGGTGGGCGGGCAGCTCGCCGGCCGGCAGCCCGGCGTTCTCCCCCTCGACCAGGGCGGCGTACGCGGAGGGCAGCCGGCGCACCGTCTGGGTCGCGTTGTTGATGAGGATGTCCAGCGGCCCGGCCTCGGTCATCCGGTCGGCGAGGGCCACGGCCTGGGCCGGGTCGCGCAGGTCGATGCCGACGACCTCCAGCCGGTGCATCCAGTCCGCGGAGTCCTCCATCGCCTTGAAGCGGCGGATGGCGTCCTTGGGGAAGCGGGTGGTGATGGTGGTGTGCGCGCCGTCGCGGAGGAGCCGCAGCGCGATGTACATGCCGATCTTCGCCCGGCCGCCGGTGAGGAGCGCGCGCTTGCCGGTGAGATCGGCGCGGGCCTCCCGCTTGGCCCGGTTCTCGGCGGCGCACTTCTGGCAGAGCTGGTGGTAGAAGTAGTCGACCTCGACGAACCGCGTCTTGCAGACGTAGCAGGAGCGCGGGCGCTGGAGTATCCCGGCGATCCGGCCCTGCTCGGTGACCGAGGTGGGCAGGATGCCCTCGGTCTCGTCGTCGATGCGCTGAGCGGATCCGGTGGCCGTGGCCTCGGTGACCGCCTTGTCGTTGGCCGTCTTGAACGCCCGGCGCTCCTGGCGGCGGCGCTGCTTCACGGTCCGGTAGATCCCGGCGGTGGCGCGCCGGACGCGGATGGCGTCCGGGTGGTCGACGTCCAGCTGGTCGAGCTCGTCGAGGACGCTCAGGCAGACGGCCAGGCGCTCGGGGTCGATACCCGGCCCGTGGTCCTGGTCTTCTTCGGTCACCGTCATGGCCTTCGGGTTCCTCGTTCGCTCGTTCGTCACCGTGGGTGGGGCGCCGCCGTCCGGGGGTCCTCACGAGACGGCGACCCCCGCAACTTTACGGAGCCTCGGGCCGCCCCTCCAAACCCGTTCCGGGGGCGTGGTCGAAGACACAGTCGCCGCAGAGTCCCCCGGCGGGGCAGCGGTAGTAGAGGCAGCAGCTGGCACGGCGCAGCCGGGGGCCGGGGACCGTCCCGGCGAGGTCGGGGTGGGCGAGGAGTCCCGAGACGAGGCCGGCGGCCCGTGCGGCGGCGTCCGGGCGGCCGTGGGCGTGGGCCCAGCGGGTCAGCTCGCGCAGGGCGCCGGCCAGGGCTGAGCCGGCGTTGCCCCACAGCAGGCGCCGGGAGATGCGCCCGTCGCGGCGCAGTGCCGCGTGGAGGGGCACCAGGTGCGCCTCCTGGACGGCCGCGCGGAGCGCCTCGACGGTCGCGGGGCGGGTGTCGGAGCCCGCCCACCAGAGGTCGTCGGGCGAGGTGAGGGCCCCGTCCCAGTACAGCTCGGCGGGGTCGAGGGCGGGGAAGCGGCCGTGCAGGGCGGCGGGCCCGAGGGCGGTCGACCAGAGCCGGGCGGCGAGCCCGAGGTGGGCGACGGACGCCCCGACGCGCCGCTCGGGGGCCCCGAGGCGGGCGGCGACGCGGTCCACGCGCGCGTGGAGCGGTCCGTCGTCGCCCGCGTAGAGGCGCGCGAGCGGCAGGTGCGCCCCGCCGTTCTCCGGCGCGCTGGTGCGCAGGGCGAAGAAGCCGCCCACGGACGCGCTCTCGACGAGATCCACCCGAGCTCCCCCTGATTCCGGTCCCGGTCGTGCGCCGGAGTGTCGCCGGGCGGGTTCTCCGACCCGGTTTCCGACCACCGTATCCGGCGTACGAGGGTCCCCGACAGGGCGCGGAAAAGTCGCTTTGCACCCCTTCTGACCTGCACGGGTATACATCTCCGGGCGTACGTGGGGGCGAACTACTGCGTGGGGTGTACCCGGGAAGACGTCCCCTGGTACGACGACGCGATCGGCCGGGAAGAGAGATCGTGGAAGGTATGAGTCCCCTCCTGCTGTCCGTTCTCCTGGCCCTGGTCTCGGCGGTCGCCTACGCGGCCGCGGCGATCGTGCAGGAGCGGGTCGCCGCCTCCGCCGCGGGCCCGCGCTACGCGCCGCTGCGCAGCCCGGCCTGGTGGGGGTCCGTCCTGCTCAACGGCGTCGGGGCGGCCCTGCACGTCGCCGCCCTCGCGTACGGGCCGCTCAGCCTGGTCCAGCCGCTGGGCGCCCTGACCATCGTGTTCGCGCTGCCCATGGCGGCGCTCTTCGTCGGCCGCAGGGCCGGCTCCCGCGCCTGGCGCGGTGCCGTGATGGCCACGGCGGGCCTGGCCGGGCTGCTCAGCCTGACGAGCGGCGCCGAGGCGCGGGCCCTGTCCGACGGCGACCGGTGGCTGCTGGCGGGCTGCACGTTCGGCGTGGTGGCCGCGCTGTTCGCCGCCGCGCACCTGATCGGCAGGTCCGTGCTGCGCAGCGTCGTCCTGGCCGCCGCCGCGGGCGTCTCGTTCGGCATCGCCTCCGTCTTCACCAAGTCGGTGGCGGAGGAGTGGACGTCCTCGGCCCCGCTCGCCGAGTGGACCGCGCTGCTGGTCCTCTCGGCGCTCGCCGTGACCGGTCTGCTGCTGTCCCAGGCCTCGTACCGGGGCGCGGGGCTCGCGGCCCCGCTGGCCACCGTCACGGTGGTCAACCCGGTGGTGGCGGCGGCCGTGGGCCTGACCCTGTTCGGCGAGAGCTTCCGTTACGGCGCGGCGGGCACCGTCGCCGCGCTGATCAGCGGCGCGGTGGCCGCGGGCGGCCTGATCCAGCTCACGCTCGACCGGATGTCGCCGGCCGGTCCCCTCCCGGCGTCGGGTCCGGGAGGTGGTCCGGGCTCAGGACCAGGCGCGGGGTCAGAGGGAGACCCCGCGCGCCCTGAGGTAGGCCAGGGGGTCGATGTCGGAGCCGTACCCGGGTCCCGTCCGTACCTCGAAGTGCAGGTGCGGTCCCGAACTGTTGCCGGTCGAGCCTGAACGGCCGATGCGCTGGCCGGCGGTGACCCGCTGGCCCTCGCGGACGGCGAGCGCGGAGAGGTGGGCGTACTGGCTGTAGCGGCCGTCGTCGTGCCGGAGCACGATCTGGTAGCCGTACGCGCCGCCCCACCCGGCGGAGACGATCCGTCCGCCGGCGACGGCCTTCACGGAGGTCCCGGTGGGCACGGGGAAGTCGACGCCGGTGTGGTAGCCGCTGGACCAGGAGGATCCGGGCTTGCCGTAGCGGGTGCCGATGCCGGCGGAGACGGGGGCGCTGTAACGGCGCTCCTCCGTGGCGGGCGGGCGCGGCTTGGTCGCGGGCCGGGTGGCGGGCTTCGTGCTGGGCTTCGCCGCGGGTTTCGCGGCCGGTTTGGCCACCTGCTTGACCGGGGGTTTCGCGGCGGGCCGGGTCGTCTGCGCGGGCTTGGGGGCGGGCTTGGCCGTCGGCTTCGCCGTGGGCCGCTCCGCGACCGGGCGGGGGCTCGGCCTGGCGCTCGGCTGGGTGACGGGCCGGGGCGTGGTGGTCGGTCCGGAGGCCTTGGGCGGCGGTGTCTTCGCCGCCGGCGTCCTCGTCGGGGGCTTCTTCGGGGCGGCGATGCGCAGGGTCAGGCGCTGGCCGGGGTGGATGAGGTCGGGGTCGTCGCCGACGACGGGCCGGTTCGTGTCGTACAGGCGCTTCCAGCCGCCCGGGACCCGTTCCTCGCGGGCGATCTTCGACAGGGAGTCGCCCGGGGTCACCGTGTACATCTCGCGGACGGTGGGGACGGCGGTCGGGCCGACGTTCCTGGCCGGCCGCTCGGACAGGGCGCGCTGTCCGGGCAGGCCGGCGGCGACGGGCGCGTTCCCGCCCCGGGACGCCTTCGCGGTGGCGGGGGCGGCGTCCGGGGCGTCCCCGCCGCGGGCGAGCCCGGAGCTCGGTCCGCAGGACGGCCACGCCCCGGGGCCCTGGCCCTTGAGGACCCGCTCGGCGACGGCGATCTGCTGGTCCTTGGAGGCGAGGTCGGCGCGCGGCGCGTAGTGCGTGCCGCCGTAGGCCTCCCAGGTGGACTGGCTGAACTGCAGACCGCCGAAGTAGCCGTTGCCCGTGTTGATGTGCCAGGTGGAGGTCGACTCGCAGGCCGCGACCTTCTCCCAGACGTCGAGCGAGGCGGCGTGGGCGGTGCCCGCGCCGATGAGGGGCAGCGCCATTCCGGCGCCTCCCACGGTGACGGTCAGCGAGGCACGGTTGATCCGGCTCGGCTGGTGGCGGCGGTGACGTCCGCGTACGGCCATGGGCCCCCCTTGAACACTGCGACAGCCGTCCAAGTTAGGGCGTGCGCACGCTCCGTGACAAGCGATTCGCCGAACCCCAAGGCCCTTATGTCACCTTCCCGTTGACGCGGGAGCCGTCAGGCGGGGCCGGGCTGGGGTTGCGGCTCGGGTTCCGGGACGGGTCCGCCGGGCTGCGGAGCCGGGCTCGGATCGGGGGTCGGCGGGGCCGGGACCGGGTTCGGTGGGGGGACCGGCGGCGGGATGGGCGAGGGGGGCAGCGGATCGGGGGTCGGGTGGGTCATCACGGACCTCTCGGTCGACGGGTTCGTCCCTCCCCAGGGTGACCCGGCGGGCGGCGGGGCGCCCGCCGGGTCCCGTCCTTCGGGTCAGTCCGCCGCCGGTCCGACCGCCTCGGCGGGGTGCCGCGCGGCGACCGCCCGGGCGGCCGCGGCGAGCCCGAGGCGGGGACTCGCCAGCACCGGGCGGGAGGTGGTCGTCCGGTCGACGGCGTCGGCCATCGAGGCCTGCGCCAGCACGACGACGCCGTCCGACGGGGGCGCGCCGTCCACGGCGGCCGCGACGGCGTCGAGGTAGCCGTCCCGGTCCCCCGCCTCGAACAGCTCCCAGGCCCCGTCGACGACGACGGTGCCGATGAGCGAGGGCTCGGGGCCCGACTCCTCCGCGATGAGGGCGACGGTGGGTTCGAAGGTGGAGCGCAGGGCGGCCACGACGACGATCCGGCGGTGCCGGGCGGCTTCGGCGGCCATCGGCCGGTCGACCCGGAGCACCGGGACGCCCGCGGCGGCCGCCTGCCGCTCGGCGACCCCGCCGATGGTGGAGCAGGTGCAGAGCACGGCGTCGGCTCCGTCCGCGACGAGCGCCGAGAGGGCCGCCGCCACCTCCCCGGCCACCGCCTCGGGGCCTTCCGCCCGGGCGCGGGCGAGCAGGCCCTCGTCGACGCGGTGCCGCAGGCCGAGCCCGGGGTGGTGCCGGTCGCGGAGCCCGTCGAAGACCGGGACGTGGACCGGTGAGGTGTGCAGCAGCCCGAGGGTTCCCGTCCCGGTCACCACAGCTCCGGGCTGCCCTCGAGCCGGGCCTTCGCCGCGGCGACCAGCGCGGGCGGGGCGGGCGGCGCCTCGTCGGGATGACGCTCGGCCCAGGCGGCGGCGTAGGAGCAGAGCGGGACGACGGGAACGCCCTCCGCGGCGGCCGTCGCGTAGAGAGCGCGGACGAGCGACCCGGCGACGCCCTTGCCCTCGTGGCCGTCCTCGACGGCCGTGTGGACGGCGACGAGGGCGTGGGGCTCGCCGGTCAGCACGAAGTAGACGACGACACCGACGTAGGCGCCGTCCTCGAACGCCTCCAGGCGCCCCTTCGCGCGGTCGTCACGGATCTGCGGCTCTGCCATGCGGGGGGGCGCTCCTCGACGTGGTGCGGTCAGCCGGTCACGGACACCGGCGCGGACGCGGGCACGGCGTGCGGGCCGCGGACGGTGTCGCTGCCGGGGACGGGCGCGGAGGCGTCGGTCCCCAGCTCCACGATGCGGTTGCCGGCGTCGACGTGCACGACGCGCGGCACGAACGCGCGGGCCTCGGCGTCCTCGACCTGTGCGTAGCTGATGAGGATCACGAGGTCGCCGGGGTGCACCAGATGGGCGGCGGCCCCGTTGATCCCGATGACGCCGGAGCCGCGCTCGCCCTCGATGACGTAGGTCTCCAGGCGGGCGCCGTTGTCGATGTCGACTATGTGCACGAGCTCACCGGGCAGGAGGTCGGCGGCCTCCATCAGCTCGGCGTCGACGGTGACGGACCCGACGTAGTGCAGGTCGGCCTGGGTCACGGTGGCCCGGTGGATCTTGGACTTGAACAGAGTGCGCAGCACGGTGGACTCCTCTGAGACGGCTCCCTGCCTGCTTTGTGCAGGTCAAGGGCGGCCCCGAGCCTACACCGACACCTCCGGACGACGTTTGTGAGGAACATCGCTCCGGCAGACGAGACGGCTTCCCCCCTGGGCCTTCCCTTCACTCGGGCGTCACCGGAGAACCGTCCCCGACCCGGCCCGGCCGAAGTCGGTTCGGCAACCCGGGCGGCCTGCCTGGGTGGCGGGTACCCATGGCCGCCCCTGAGGCGCTGAGCCCGCGAGAAGCGGAGCATCTCGGTGACCCGAGCGGCAGACCAGCGGCCCCCGCACGGCCGAGCCGATGACAGGTCGGTCAATCAGCATGGTAGGACTGTCTGTTTGACCGACCATCATCTGACGGGGGAACGGATTCATGGCTGTCACGGTGCCGGACTGGGCGGACACGCTGCTCGACCTGGTGGGAGTGAACTGGCCCAACGTCGACGAGGACGCCTACCGGGAAATGGCGGACGCCCTGCGGGAGTTCGCCGACGACCTCGCCGACGACGGGCAGCTCGCCAACAACCACATGGAGCGCCTGCTGTCGTCGGGCCACGGCGAGGCCATGGACGCTCTGAACGAGCACTGGTCCAAGGTCAAGGGCAAACACCTCAAGGACCTCGTCTCGGCGGGCCGCACGATCGCCGGCGCCCTCGACATGGCGGCGGACGCGATCGAGGCCATGAAGTGGAAGGCGGTCGCGGAGCTCGGCATTCTGGCCGGTCAGACCGGCCTGGCCATGGCCCTGATCCCGGTGACCGGTGGCCTGTCCGCGCTGCTCGGCGCCGGAGCGATCGCGTTCACGAAGAAGCAGCTGCTGAAGCTCATCACGGGGGCCATGGAGGAGGCGGTAGGCCACATCGTCTCGGTGATGACGGAGCCGGCGGTGGCGGCGCTGGAGGACATGGCCGCCGACCTGGTCGTCCAGGTCGGCATGGACGCCCTGGGCGTCCAGAACGGTGTGAACCTCGACCAGACGAAACAGGCCGGCAAGGACGGCTTCGACGAGGGTGTGCAGGGCGCGAAGGAGGGCCTGAACCTCGCCTCCGCCGGAAGCGGCGGTGGCGGCGGCAAGGGCAAGGGCTTCCACATCGAGCACGACGAACACGACAGCGCCGGCACGAGGCTGAACGGCGTGAGCGCCGGGATCCACGGCAAGACCACCGGAAAGCTGACCAAGGCCAAAACGGCCCAGGGCCGCAACAAGGGGCGCGACAACATCGCCGACGCCCTGGACCCCGTCATCGAGAAGGCCATGGGCGCCCTGGTGAAGTCCGCCAAGACCATGGGCGACCACGTCGGCGAGACGCTGCCGAAAGCCGTCAGGCGCATATCCACCGACCACAAGAGCAACGACGACGCCACCCGCGATCGCCTCGCCCGTCAGCGCAAGGGCGACCACGACGGCACGGGGAACGGACGCGGTCCCTCGCGCTCCGACGGTGAGCGCCGCACCCGCCCCGAACCGCTGCGGAACGCCAAGGACGATCCCCGCCGCAACGGCATCCCGCTGGACAAGAAGACCTGCAAGAACGACCCGGTCGACGTGGCGACCGGTGTCATGACGCTGCCGCAGACGGATCTGACGCTTCCTGGCACCCTGCCCCTCGTCCTGGAGCGCACCCACCTCTCCGCCTACCGCCACGGGCAGTGGTTCGGTCGCAGCTGGGCCTCCACCCTCGACGAACGCATCGAACCCGACCCCGTCGGCGGCGGCGCCGTCTGGGCGCGGGCGGACGGCTCCCTGCTGGTCTATCCGCGCCTCCCCCGGCCGGACGGCGAGGACGTCCTGCCCGTCGAGGGCCCCCGCGTCCCGCTGGCCCACGGCGGCACGCACGAGGATCTGACCACGTACACGGTCACGGAGCCCGACACCGGCCTCACCCGCTCCTTCACCGGCAGCCCGTACCGGACGTCGACGGCGTACTGGCTGAGCGAGCTGACCGACCGCAACGACAACTCCGTGACGTTCTCCCGCCGTTCGGACGGCGCCCCGATCGCCGTCTCGCACAGCGGCGGTTACCGGGTCCGGGTCACGGCCGAGGACGACCGGGTCGTCTCCCTCGCGATGGACACGCCACAGGGGCCGGTGGACGTCATGTCCTACGGGTACGACGTCTCGGGGAACCTCGACGCCGTCGTCAACTCCTCGGGGCTGCCGCTGCGCTTCACCTACGACCACTCCGACCGCGTGACGTCCTGGACCGATCGCAACGGCTCGACGTTCCGCTACGTGTACGACGGCGACGGACGGGTCGTCGAGACCGTCGGCCCCGACGGCTGCCTCTCCTCCACCTTCGCCTACGACATCGAACGACGCACCACCCACTACACCGACTCCACGGGCGCCACCACGGTCTACATGATCAACGAGCGCCTCCAGACAGTCGCCGAAACCGACCCGCTGGGCAACACGGTCAGCCAGGACTGGGACCGGTACGACCGCCTCCTGAGCCGCACCGACACCCACGGCAGGACAGCGACCTGGACCTGGGACGAGGAGGGGCACCTCACCGCCGTGACGACGCCGGGCGGCGCGGTGACCACGGCCGAGTACGGCGACCTCGGCATGCCGGTCGCCACGACCGCGCCGAACGGCGCTCGCTGGACGAGGACGTACGACGAGCGTGGCAACCAGCTGGCGCTGGTGGGCCCGGACGGCGCGACGGTGCACTTCACCTACGACGAGAACGGCGCCCTGCTCTCCATCACCGACATCGACGGCCGCACGGAGACGTTCGTACCGGACCGCGCGGGTCTCCCGCTCTCCCGGACGGACGAGGTCGGGAACACCGTCACGTTCACGCGCGACGCCTTCGGCCGCCCCGTCACGGCCGACGCCGGCGGCGCCGTCACCACGCTCGAATGGACCGTCGAGGGCCTGCCGGCGCGGCGGACCGCTCCCGACGGCACCACGCACACCTGGGAGTACGACGGGGAGGGCAACTGCGTGGCCGAGGTCGACGCCACCGGGGGCCGTACCCTCCACGAGTACACCCACTTCGACCTCCCGTCGGCCCGCACCACACCGGACGGCGCACGCCACGAGTTCGGCTACGACACGGAACTCAGGCTCACGGAGGTCCGCAACGCGGCTGGCCACAGCTGGAGTTATGCGCGCGACACCGTCGGCCGCATCGTCTCGGAGACCGACTTCGACGGCCGGACGGTCCGCTACGCCTACGATGCCGCAGGCCGGTGGAGTTCACGGACCAACGTCCTCGGACAGGTCGTCACGCATCGATTCGACGACGACGGCCTGCTGGTCGCCAAGGAGGCGGACGGCACCGTCACCCGGCTCACCTACGACGTGATGGGGCGGATGACCTCGGCCAGGTCGCCGTACTCGACCCTCACCATCGAACGGGACGACCGGGGCCGGGTGACCGCCGAGACGGTCGACGGGCGCACCACGCGCTACCACCACGACGCGCTCGGCCGACGCACCGGCCGGATCACCCCGAGCGGCGTGACGACCACGCTGACCTACGACGCGAACGGGAACCGCTCCGCGCTCGACCTCGGCGGTCACACCCTGACCTTCACCCACGACGCGCTCGGCCGGGAGGTCCGCCGCTCCCTCGGGCCGCCGGACGAGCCACTGACCCTCTCCACCGAGTGGGACGGCTGTGGCCGCATCAGGGAACAGACGCTGGCCGTGCCCGGCCGCCTGGTGCGCTCGCACGCGTACGACTACCGGCCCGACGACCGGGTGCGTTCTCTCACCGACCTCCTCACGGGGCACATCCGCACCTTCGGACGTGACGCGGCGGGGCGCGCGTCGAGGATCGAGTCCCCCGGATGGAGCGAGACGTACGCCTACGACATCGAGGGCAACCAGACCGCCGCCCACTGGCCGGACCGCGCGCCGTACCCCGAGTCCCGGGGCCCTCGTGACATCGAGGGGACGGCCGTCCGCTCCGCCGGGGCGATGAGCTACGTCCACGACGCGGCGGGGCGGGTCGTCGAACGGCGCAGGAAACGGCTCTCCCGCAAGCCCGACGTATGGCGCTACACCTGGGACGCCGAGGACCGGCTCACCTCCTGCACCACGCCCGACGGTGTGCTGTGGACGTATCTCTACGACGCGTTCGGCCGGCGGACGGCGAAGCGGCGGCACGGTCCGGACGGTACGGTCGTCGCGCAGACGGTGTTCACCTGGGACGACGCGCGCCTGGCGGAGCAGACGGACAGCGTCGGCGCCACCACCCTCACCTGGGAACACGACGGTCAGCGGCCGCTGGCCCAGATCGAGCACCGCGCACCCTCCCTGGGCGCCGATGCGGCCCGCGCCGACCAGACCGAGATCGACTCGCGGTTCTTCGCCGTCGTGACCGACCTGATCGGCACGCCCACGGAACTGGTCGACGAGACCGGCCGCATCGCGTGGCGCAGCCGCGCCACGCACTGGGGCGTCACCAGCTGGAACCAGGACGCCGACGCCTACACGCCGCTCCGCTTCCCCGGCCAGTACGCGGACCCGGAGACCGGTCTCCACTACAACTACTTCCGGCACTACGACCCGGAGGCCGGCCGGTACCTCACCCCGGACCCCCTGGGGCTCGATCCCGCCCCGAACCCCGTCGGCTACGTCGCCGACCCGCTCACCGAGGCCGACCCCCTGGGCCTCGCGCCGTGCCTCCAGGCCCTCCAGGACATGGCCACGAAGATCGCGCACGTCTTCCCGGAGGACAAGCGGCGGTACCAGACCGTCGCGGTCATCCACGCGATCACGCCTAAGGGACCCCGGATGTTCGTCGCGGGAACCAGTAAGGTGCCGTTGAACAAGGAGCAGCTGAAACTGGCCAAGGAGATGGGCCTCATCCCGATCCCTGCGGACGAGTACCTGCCCAAACCTCCGCCCAAGGAGCGGGGCGGCCACGCCGAACAGAACATCCTCCACTTCCTCCACAGGAGGCACGAGGCGAGCGGCCGTGAGAGCTGGCTGCCGACGCACGGCGCGGCGTCCCGGCCGGTCTGCTCGGACATCTGCCCGCCGATCATCCGCGCGGCTGCGGGCGAAGGCCGGATCGTACAGTTGTACGAGCCCAGCGGCAACTACCTGAAGTTCTACTGGCCCGACAACTACCTCAAGAAGAAGTAGGAACCAGCATGGAGTACGAAGCCGTTCCAGCCCTGCTCACGGCCACCCAGGAGCTGCCGGGCCTCGGCTCGGCGCTGGGCCGGCTCGACACGTTCCTCGTCAGAGACGGAGCCCACTGGATCGTGGCGCGGGACGGAGCGCGGGTCGAAGCGGGCCGGATCTCGCCGGACACCGGCACGGTCTTCGGCGTCCGGCACAGCCGGCGGCTGCCCGGGGCGGACCGCGTGTACGCCACCCCGGTGCCGGGCGGCGGCCTGGCGGTGAGCGGCAGCGACTCCGTCACCCTCCACGAGGCGGACGGAAGCATCCGCTGGACCTTCCCGCACCCCGCGTGGCCGAGCGGAGCCCATGGCGCCTGCACCCCCGACCCCACCGGCACCGCCCTGCTCGCGGTCGTCCGGCCCGCGCTCGACACCGAGCCGACCGAGGTGCTGCTGAACCTGGACCTCGCCACCGGCGCGGTCCTGGCCACGACGGAGCTCCCGGCACGCTGGGGCACGTACGAGTTCCAGCAGCCGATCGGCCCGGCCGCCGCGCAGGAGGTCTTCCTCAACGCGGCCCAGGGGCAGGAGGAGGCCTACTCTCTGATCGTCACCGCCACGCGGGAGCACGTGGCGTTCGCGCAGGTCGGCGATCACGACGAACCCTTCACGGGCAGCAGCCTCCCTTCCGGCGCCTTCCTGACGCTCGCCGTCGCCGGGGAGGAGCTCACCCGGTACGACTCACCGACCCGCCGCCGGACGACGGCGAAAGCGGCTGCGGTCCTCCCGGAGGAGCTCGTCTTCATGGGGCGGCCGGGCTTCCTCGATGAGGAACGGGTCCTGGTGGCGGTCGGCGAGGACCCCTGGGAGGAGGAGTGCCGTCACGCCGTGCTCGGCGCCGACGACCTGCGCCTCCGGGCCGAGGTCGCGTATCCGCCGGGTGTCGAGGTGACGGACCGCACGCTGCCCCTCGGCGACGGAACCTGGCTCACCTTCGACGGCGACACGGTCCGCCGCTGGCGTACCGGCTGACGCACTGTGGGCGTCCGGACGCCTCTCGGGCGAGCTGTCGGGCCATGTCGCCATCCATCCGATCCAGCCCAGGATGCGCCGCCCGGTCGGATGCCTCGCCGTTCACGGGAGTGGTCGGCTCCGGCCTCCAGGGCCGCCGCCGACCAGCCCCGCTCGGTCACGTCCCGCGCCGGCCCCGCTGACGACACCGACGGGACCAGGGGCCGGCGCGCCGCTGCCGACGGCGCGGTGGCACACCGCCCGAGCCTCCCCGCCCGGAGAAGCACAGCTGCGGTCGCGGGGGCTCGCGCCGTCGGGCCCGACGACGCTACTTCAGCAGGGTGCGGAACTCGTCGAAGTCGAGGACACCGTCGTGGTTCGCGTCGGCCTCCATGGCCTTCCTGACCTCGTCCGCCAAGTGCCCATGAGCGCCCTCGGCCTTGAAGCCCTCCGCCAGCTCGACGATGTTGATCCGCCCGTCGCCGTCCTTGTCGATCTCGTCGAACAGCGCCCTGAGCTCGGTCTCGTTCACGACATACCTCTCTCACGTTCACAGGACCCGAAGGCCCACGTGCCCACCACCCTGCCACACCGTCGACGGCCCGCCGGCGACCGTGACCCGGGACGGGACCGTCGTTCGCCCTCCATCCCGCCTCAGTTCCCGGCGGGGAGCGCGGGAAAGACGACGACCGAGCCGTCCTTGTCGCGGGCCATCTCGATCGCCACGTCCGAAGGGCGGCCGTTCGTCGGTGCCGCGTCGGCCAGTTGGTGGATGCGGTGCGTCGCCCGCATCAGCCGGTCGACCTCGCCCGTCGTGAAGACCGGTCGCAGCCCCTGCGGGCGGGCCAGTTCCAGGGACGACAGGCGGAGCAGGACCTCGGCGATGCCCGACTCCATGTCGTCGAGGCGCTGTTGGTCGCGCTTCAGGGCGCGGGTGAAGTTCTCGAACAGGTTGCCGGGGTCGTTCTGGGCGTGCTCGACGGCCTGCAGGACGTTGACGCGCTGCTTCAGCGCGATGGCGAGGGAGGCGAGTTCGAGGTGCGCGCGGAACTCGCCGCCGTCGTCGTCGATCCCGGGGAAGGGCTTGGCCAGCGTGGCGATGTCGACGGCCTCGCCGCCGGGCAGCCGGTCGAGGGCGCTCCGCCACCGGGCCAGCCGGCGGTCGGCGGCGCCGAGCGCCGAGTTGATCGCGTGCACGGCCGAGTCCAGCCCCAGCGACGCCCCGATCTTGCCCTGGTCGAGGAGGACGGCGGTGGCCTTGTCGATGGCGTCGCGGCAGCCGTCGAGTTCGCTGTGCTCGGCCTCCAGCCTGTCCTCGTGCAGCTGCTCCAGCAGGTCCGTGATGCGTTCGACGGCCTCCCGGCGCTTGGCGTCGGCGTTCGCGCTCACCCCCACCGCCAGCGCCATGAGCACGAGCGGCGCGGCGACGGTGAGGGCCGCGCTGCCGGCGACCGCGACTCCGGCGGTTGCCCCGGCCCCGCCCGCGGCGCCCGCGGCCGCCGCCTTGACCGGCACGAACGTCGCACCGGCGACGATGCGGCCCGTCGTGTCGACGAGCGGCCCTCGGAAGCCGCCGGTCACGGCCTTCGACACCATCGGGCGAACGAGGCCCTGCCCGAAGGCGCCGGCGACCTTCGCCGGGACGACCAGCCGGTACAGCCCCTCGCCCGCGACCGTGGCCGCCGAGGAGGAGCTCCGCGCCGATGCCGTGACGAGCTGGGAGAGGTGCTGCGCGAGCGGGCTCACGGCGTCGAGGGGGATGCCCCGGGCGCGGTCGAGGCGCTCCGGCAGGGGGTGCGCTTCGAGCGTCGCGACCGGTTCGTCCGCGAGGGCGGCCAGCACGGTGCGCAGCTCCGCCAGTCGCCCGGCCGTCATCCGCTGCTCGCCGCCGAACGGGGCCACCCGGACGTCACGGGTCGCGAGCGCCCACACCGGAACGGTGGTCTTGCGGTAGTCGATCATTCTCTCCCCCTGGTTCCCTCGCACACCCTAAGGCCGTCGGCCCGCGCCGACGACGGATTCCGCTCCCCCGGATCACGGCGGCGGCCGACGGAGGCCCGCGGGGCGGCGGTCGGCTTCCGGCGCGGTGCGCCGCCGGCGACCGGGCACCGGTGCGTGACGGCGTCGGGTCGGCCGCGACGGAGGGGCGACAGAAGTGTTTACGGCGCCGCAGACGGCGTGTTACACGTGTAACCACACCGGGCGGACTCCCTGGAACCACGGGCCGGTTCCGCCCCTTCGCGTCCGTACGCCGTTCCCCGAAGGAGCCCCTCCATGAGACGCACGCGTGTTCTTCCCCTGGCCGCTCTGCTGCTCTGCACCCCCGCGCTGACCGGCACGGCCTCGGCCGGATCCGCTCCCGGCGCGGGCGACGCGGCCCGGCCGCTGCGCATCCTGCTGACCAACGACGACGGCTACGCCGCGCCGGGACTCCGCATGCTGTTCCAGCGGCTGACGGCCGCGGGGCACGAGGTCACCGTCGTCGCCCCGTCGACCGACCAGAGCGGGGCGGGGACGAGGCTGACGAGCGGAAGCTCCGTCAGGGTCGAGCACCCCGAGCCGCGGGTGTGGGCCGTGGACGGCACCCCGGGCGACTCCGTGTCCTTCGGCCTCGCCGCGGTGTTCCGGGACCGCGCGCCTGACCTGGTGGTGTCCGGTACGAACTTCGGGCCCAACGTGGCGGCCCTGGCGACCCATTCGGGCACGGTCGGCGGCGCGATCGCCGCCCTGGAGCGCGGCGTGCCGGCCATCGCCGTGAGCACCGGCGAGTTGGCCGTCCCGGTGCCCGAGCAGATCCTCAACGCCATGCGTCCCACCAACGACTTCACCGTCAAGCTCATCGACAGGCTGCGGGCGCGGGCCGGGAACGGCCGGCTCCTCCCGGCGGGCGTGGGTCTGAACGTGAACCACCCGGTGGTGGGTGGGGACGGCCGGGGCACGGCCCGGGGCGCCGCCGTCACCAGCCAGGACCCTCAGCCCGTGCTGGCGGCGACGTACACGGACGCGGGCGACGGCACGTGGAAGGTCGGCGTCGCCCTGGTCCCGGCGCCGAACCGGAGGGGCGGCGACGCGGAGGCGGTCACGGCGGACAAGGTGTCCATCGCCCCGATCTCCCCCGACTGGAACACGGGCACGGCGGACGCGACCAGGATCGCCCTCCTCCTGGCCGGCCTGCGCCCGTGACCCCTACGCCACAACCGGGCCCGGCCGACGCGGGCCTGGCGCGGCCGGCAGCAGGCGCGGCCGGGTCGTCGGTGCCGTCCGAGGGCCGGCCCGGCAGGCGGCACCCCTCCTCGTCCCCGTTCCCGGTATCGCCTCCCCGTGCTCTCCGTTCCGGTGCGGCAGTGGAATGATCTCCGGCGTGGAGAACTCGGGGGCGTGGAGCCGGGGGCCGGTGGGTGGCGGCGCCGACGGGAGCGACGGGCTGCGGCGGTTGCTCGACGGCGTCGGGGCGCGGGTCGGGGAGGGGGACGGGGCGCTCGTCGTGACCGGGCCGCTCGTCTGTCCGTACTGCCGGTGGGACCGGTTCGAGGTCGTGGTGGACGAGTGCTTCTGCGAGGGGTGCTGCCTGCCCCTCGACGTGCTCGTCGAGGACGTGGAGGGCGGCGGGGACCCGGTGGTGCGGGAGCTCAGGCCGCCCGTGGCCGCGCGTGCCGGGGCGGACGCCCGCATGGTCGGCTGTCCCGCGGGCCACGAGCTGTTCCAGGTGGCCGCCGCGTACACGCTCGGGCCGGGGGCGCGCTTCCGGCGCCTCTGGGTCGGCCTCCGGTGTCCCAAGGACGGGGCGCTGGGCCTGCTCGTCGACGACGCGCGGATCCCGCCGGCCGTCGGCCGGTAGCCGGGCACGGCGGCCGGGGAGGGCCGGGGCCCGAGCCGTGCAGCGGGCTCGGGCCCCGGCGGGGTGCACGGGTGTCGCGCACCGGCGTGGTGCCCGTCTCCCGGACGGCACCGCGCTCACTGGTTTCAGTGCCAGTACTTCATGGTCGTACCTCCTCCCCCGTGTCTGGACGCAGGGTGACCTCGAAGCGGTCGAGACCGCGCAGGGTCAGATTGCGCCGGTGTTCCGGTTCCGCGACCGCCCGCGCCCGGGGGTACTCCCTCGCCAGGGCGCCCAAAACCGATCCGGTGAGCCGGATCGCCATGGACGCGCCCAGACAGGCATGGGCCCCGCGGCCGAACCCGAGGTGCGGGTTCGGGGCGCGGTCGAGTCGCAGCTCTGCGGGGCGTGCGAAGCGGAGCGGGTCGTGGTTGGCCGCGCCCAGGAAGAGCGTGACCGGATCACCCGCCTTCATCGCGACGCCGCCCAGTTCGGTGTCGGTGACGCAGACCCGGGCGTCCGCCTGGACCGGGGCGTCGTACCGGATGAGTTCGTCCACGGCCGCGGCCGGGGCGGCCCGGAACGCGTCGAGCGCGCCGGGGTTGGTGAGGAGCGCGGCCGCCGCGTTGCCCAGGAGCCGGGACGCGGATTCGTAGCCGGCGTGGAGGACGGCCCGCAGACTGTTGCGCAGAACCGTTTCCGCGACGCCGCTGTCCGCCGCATGCGCGGCGACGTACGCGATGAGGCCCTTCTCGGGCGGGTCGGCCAGCCAGCCGCCCGCGTACTCGGCGAGCCGGGCGCGGGCGGCGATGGCCGGTTCGTGCTTCTCCGGCCAGAGGCCGGCGTCCATGCCGTCGACGACGGTACGGGACATGGGGACGAACCAGTCCAGCCCGGGAGCCGGCACACCGAGGAACGCGGTCACGAAGCGGAGCGCGAGAGGCTCGGCGAGCTCGCCGACGAGATCGAAGGAGGGACGTCGGGCCGACTCCGCCAGCAGGTCGGAGATCTGGCCTTCCAGGTCGTCGTGCAGGGCCTGGCGGTCCTGTGCCCGGAAACCGTCGAGCAGCAGGTGCCGGATGGCGGTGTGCTCGGGCGGGTCGAGGGTCTGCACGCTGAGCAGGGGGGCGGGGATCTCCTCCCCCGCACGCCGCCAGTCGGAGGCGAACCCGTTGCTGTCGGTGAGCACCGCGAGGCAGTCGGCGTGCCGGGTGAGGACCCAGGAGCCGAGCAGTTCGTGCCAGAGGACGGGCGAGGTCTCGCGCATCCGGGCGTACGAGGGGTAGGGGTTCCGGAGGATCGACGGGCGGGCCAGATCCAGAATCGGGTCCACGGCTGCCGCTTGCTCCACGAAACACATCCCCCTGCGCATAGGGCCTGGTTGAGGCCTTGGCTGCTACCGAGTCGCGCGTACGGGGCGCCGGTCACCGGTGGGCGGGGCGCCTCGCTGATCCTGTCACCGGCGGTTCGCCGGTCCTTCTCCGGACATCGATCCGAGCCGAGCGCCGGTGACGCTACCACGCAACTGGGGTGGCTGGTATGACTACTTGCCAGAGATCTTTCACAAATCATCGGGGAGTTACGGAAGATGACCGGTCAAGAGCAGGCAATCGTTCACGATGTCCCGGTGAACGTCGCGCAACAGCCCAACCCCTACCCGCTCTTCGAGCGCATCCGCGAGCACGGCGTCGTCCAGCGTGTCCGGCTGAATCCCACCCTTGAAGTCTGGATGGTCACCGGTTACGACGAGGCCGTGGCCGCGCTGACCGACACGCGGCTCAGCAGCAGCCCCGTCGGGGTCACCGGCCTGGAAGAGGAGATGGCCCACCAGGAGCGCACCAACGTGCTGATGGCCAGCATGCTCGTCGCCGACGGCGAGGACCACACCCGGCTGCGCAACCTGGTCTCGAAGGCCTTCACCTTCCGCCGCGTGGAGCAGCTGGCACCCCGTGTCCAGGCGCACGCCGACGCCTTCGTCGATGCCTTCGCCGCCCGCGGAACCGCCGACCTCGTCTCGGAGTTCGCGCTGCCGCTCCCCATGGCCGTCCTCAGCGAGCTCATCGGCATCCCCGCCGAGGGCCAGCCCGACTTCGCCCGTCTCGCCGTCGGTCTGATCATGCCGCCGAACACTCCCGAACGTCTCGCCAAGGGCGCCCGAGCGCGCGCCGAACTCAGCGAGTTCTTCGAGCCGTTGATCGCCCAGCGCAAGGCCGAACCGAAGGACGACCTGCTGAGCGCGCTCTGCGCCGCGCAGGCCGAGGAGCGGATCAGCGACCGCGAGCTGACGGCCATGGCGATCCTCCTCACCCTGGCCGGACACGAGACGACGGCGAGCCTCATCGCCAACGGCGTCCACGCGCTACTGCGCCACCCGGACCAGTTCGCCGCGCTCCGCGACGACCCCGCGCTGCTCCCGGGCGCCATCGAGGAACTCCTGCGCTACGAGGGGCCGGTGAGCCGTGGCGTCGCCCGCTTCACCACCGATGCCTACGAGATCGGCGGGGTCACCGTCCCGGCCGGCGAGATGATCATCATCGGGCTCGCCGCGGCCAACCGCGACCCCGCGCGCCACGACCGTCCCGACATCCTCGACGTCGCACGCCGCGAAGTCCCGCAACAACTCGCTTTCGGCCATGGCGTGCACTTCTGCCTGGGCGCACCGCTGGCCCGCGTGGAGGCGCGAATCGCCCTCGGCACGCTGCTGCGCCGCCTCCCCGACCTGCGGCTCGCCGACCCCGACGCGGATCTGAGCCGGCGCGAGGGCATCCTGCGCGGCATGGCGACCCTGCCCGTCGCGTTCACCCCCGAGGCCTGAGCCGCCCGGCCGGCGAGGTGGGCCGCACGGCGACGGCGGGCGCGCCGCTCAGCCTCGGCTCCCCGACCGCCGCTCGGCGGCCGGGCGGGTGGCTCCGTCGGGGCCGCGCAGGGCCGCCGCGTAGGCGTCGTCCGGGTCGAGGCGGCGTAGTTCCTCGGCGATCAGCTCGGCCGTCGTCCGGACCTTCAGGGCCAGGACCCGGCTGGGCTGGCCGGGGATGGCGAGCCGGGCGACCGGGCCCTCGGGCCGGTCGATGCGGATCTCGCCGCCCGCGGTGCCCATGCGGACGGCCGTGACGACGGGCCCGTCGGTGACGATCCGGTCGACGGGGACGCCGAGGCGCACCTCGAACCAGCGGGCGAGGAGTTCGGCGCTCGGGTTCTCCGCCTCGCTCTCGACGGCGGCCGACGTGATGGTCACCGGCGCCTGGTCGAGCGCGGCGGCCAGCATCGACCGCCAGGGGGTGAGCCGGGTCCAGGCGAGGTCGGTGTCGCCGGGGGCGTACGAGGCGGCCCGCTTCGCCAGGGCGGCGAGGGGGTCCTCGACCGCGTACATGTCGGTGATGCGGCGCTGGGCGAGGGAGCCCAGCGGGTCGCGGGACGGCACCTCGGGGGCGTCCACGGGCCACCAGACGACGACGGGCGCGTCCGGCAGGAGCAGCGGCAGGACCACGGAGTCGGCGCGGTCGCCGAGTTCGCCGTGGAGCCGGAGCAGGACCGTCTCGCCCGAACCGGCGTCCGTGCCGAGCCGGACCTCGGCGTCGAGCCGGGTCTCGTGGCGCCCGCGGGGCGAGCGGGCGTGACGCCTGATCACCACCAGGATGCGGGAGGGGTGCTCCCGCGAGGCGTCGTTGGCGGCCTTGACCGCGTCGTAGGCGTTCTCCTCGTCGGTGACGACGACGAGGGTGAGCACGACACCCGCGGCGGGTGTGCCGACGGCCCGGCGGCCTTCCAGGATCGCCTTGTTGATCTTGCTGGAGTTGGTGTCCGTCAGATCGATCTTCATTGCGCGGCGACCGTCCCTTCCTCTGCGGCGAGCCTAACGCTCCCGCACGGTGGACGCGTGCGGGCCCCCTGCCCCGGGCCGCCTCACGCGGATCCCGGCTCCGTCTCCGTCGCCTCCTCCGCGGCCGCCCGGGCCGCGGCCTGGTCGTCGGCCCGTCGGTTGACCACGGCGGCGGCCGCGATCGCCGTGCCGAGGAAGGCGGTGGCCACCACCCAGCGGCGGTCGAGGACATGGCCGGTGGCGTGGTCGAGGGAGTAGCGCCCGGCGCCGGTGACGCCGATCGCGGCGGCGACGAAGCCCAGGAACGCCGGGTACTCGTAGCCGCCGCCCTGGGCGAAGAACCCGGCCGGGGCGTGGACGGCGACGGCGCCGGTCATGGCTCCGGCGGCCGCGGCCCCGGCGGCCGGGGTGGCGAGTCCGAGGGCGAGCAGGGCCCCGCCGCCGGCCTCGCCGAGACCGGCGGCGACGGCGCTCTCCCGGGCCGGGTGGAAGCCCATGGCCTCCATGGCCTTGGTGGTGCCGTCGATGCCGCCGCCGCCGAACCAGCCGAAGAGCTTCTGGGTGCCGTGCGCGGCGAGTACGGCTCCGGTGCCGACCCGCAGCACGAGGAGTCCGAGGTCGCGTCGGTTGGGGTGGCCCATGGCGTGCTCCAGGTGCGGGAGGGGAAAGGGGGCGGAGGGATACGCGGTCCACTGTCGTCGCCCTGCTCGGCGCGCGCCGCCCGATCCCCGGGCGAATACTCCGTTCGAGTCACCTTTTGCGGCAGTTGTCCGCCGGTGCTTGTCTGGGAGGGCCGTCGCCGTCCCGGGGCCGTGAGCCGCGCCCCGCCACGGCCCGAGGGAAGTGGGTACGCATGACCACCGAGTCCACCGGGACCGCAACCCTGCGGGAGAGGATCCGGGCGCTGATGCCCCGGGCGAAGGAGGACCTGGCCGCCCTCGTGGCCATGCGATCGGTCGCCGACCCCCGCCAGTTCCCGCCCGAGGAGTGCGCGAGGACCGCCGACTTCCTCGTCCGGGCCTTCACGGAGGCGGGGCTCCGGGACATGCGCCGGGTGACGACCCCCGACGGCACGGACGCGGTCGTGGGGCACGCGCCGGGACCGGAGGGCGCGCCCACGGTGCTCCTGTACTGCCACTACGACGTCCAGCCGCCGCTGGACGACGCGGCGTGGGAGACCCCGCCCTTCGAGCTCACCGAGCGCGCCGGGCGCTGGTACGGCCGCGGCTCGGCCGACTGCAAGGGCAACATCGCCATGCACCTCACGGCCCTGCGCGCGCTCGGCGGTCCGGAGGGCGGGGAGTTCCCGGTGCACCTCAAGTTCGTGGCGGAGGGCTCCGAGGAGCAGGGCACCGGCGGGCTGGAGCAGCTCGTCCCGCAGCAGCCGGAACTCTTCGCCGCCGACACCCTGTTGATCTGCGACACCGGCAACTTCGCGCGCGGGCTGCCCACCACGACCACCTCGCTGCGCGGCCTCGCCAACGTCGTCGTCACCGTCTCCACGCTCAAGGGCGCGATGCACTCCGGCATGTTCGGCGGGCCCGCGCCCGACGCGCTGGCCGCGCTGATCCGGATGCTCGACAGCCTCCGCGACGAGCACGGGAACACCGCCGTCAAGGGGCTGCCGGGCGACGGGGTCTGGGACGGGGTGGACTACCCGGCCGAGCAGTTCCGCGCCGATGCCGGCGTCCTCGACGGAGTGTCCCTGGTCGGTACGGGGTCGGTCGCCGACGAGCTCTGGGCGCGGCCCGCGGTCACCGTGCTCGGCATCGACTGCCCGCCGGTGGTCGGCTCCTCGGCCGCCGTGCAGGCGAAGGTGAGCGCCCGGGTCAGCCTGCGGATCCCGCCGGGGGTGGACGCCGACGACGCGCAGCGCGCCCTCGCCGCGCATCTGACCTCGGCCGCCCCGTGGGGCGCCCGGGTGGAGGTGGAGGCGGAGAGCGGCGGCCAGGCGTTCCGGGCGCGCACGGACGGCCCCGCCTACGAGGCCCTCGGGGAGGCGCTCCGGGAAGCGTACGGGAAGGACATGGTCCGGTCGGGGCAGGGCGGATCGATCCCCCTCTGCAATGTGCTCGCCGCGCAGTTCCCCACCGCCGAGATCGCCCTGATCGGGGTCGAGGAGCCCGGCTGCCTCATCCACGCGCCGAACGAGAGCGTGGACCCCTCCGAGATCGAGCACATGGCGCTCGCCGAGGCGCTCTTCCTCCGTGGCTACGCCCGGTCGCGTGTGCCGCACGGGTGACCTGCCGGGGCGGCACCCGCCCGCGGGCCGACCGCACCGCGAACCCGGTCCACCCGGCGTGCCGACCCCGGCCGTTCCGCACGACCCCGACTCTGCCCCTCTCTCCACGGAAGGACGGGAACCGTCCATGGCACAGACTCACGACGGCCCGCGGCACCACGACGTACCACCCGGCCCGCTGAGCGCGCTCGCGGGCGCCGCCTGGCAGGCGCTCCTCTTCGCCGGCGTCGCCTCGCTGATCCTCGGCGTCATCGTGCTGGTCTGGCCGGACGCCTCGCTGTTCGTGGCGGGTCTGCTCTTCGGCCTCTTCCTGCTGTGCAGCGGTGTCATGCAGCTGGTCGCCGCCTTCGGCACCCACACCACGACGGCCCTGCGCGTCATGGCCTTCATCAGCGGCGCCCTGTCGATCCTGCTGGGTCTGCTGTGCTTCCGGGGTGCGACGCAGTCGATCCTGCTGCTGGCGCTCTGGATCGGGATCGGCTGGCTCTTCCGCGGCATCACCGAGACCATCGCGGCGGCCTCCGACCCCACGATGCCGGCGCGCGGCTGGCACGTCTTCCTCGGCATCGTGAACGCGCTCGCCGGTGTGGTCCTCATCGTCTCCCCGCTGGAGTCGGCCGCGGTGCTGATGGTCCTGGGCGGCATCTGGCTGCTGGCCGTCGGAGCGGTCGAGATCGTCACCGCGTTCCAGGTGCGGTCGCGCGCCAAGGACCTGCCGCCAGGGGTCTGACGGCGTCCGCGCCGCCCGCCGGCTCCCTCGCCGTCCGCCCGGATTCACGGGCGGACGGCGGCCCCCGTTGACGCGTGCGCTACATTTTGCCGGTCCTTGACCACCGATCCCCCGTGATCGCGAACCCCCGGAGACCGGCACACCATGAGCGACATCGTCAACGGCCTCGGCCGGGCCGGCGCCTACGGCGCCCTCGGCGTGGTCCTGCTGATCCTCGGCATAGTCCTCGTGGACGTGCTGACCCCGGGCAAGCTCCGCCGGCAGATCTGGGAGGACCGGAACCGCAACGCCGCGATCCTGCTCAGCTCCGCGCTGCTGGGCATCGGCGGCATCGTCTTCACCTCGATCTGGACGACGTACGAGAACTTCGGCAAGGGCCTCGTGTCGACGGCCGCGTTCGGCCTGCTCGGCCTCGTGATGATGGCCGTGGCGTTCCTCGTCGTGGACCTGGTGACGCCGGGCAAGCTGGGCGCCACGCTGGTCGACCCCGAGCCGCACCCCGCGGTCTGGGTGACGGCCTCCTGCAACATCGCGGTCTCGGCGATCGTCTCCGCCTCGATCGCCTGAACCCCGGGGCACGGCCGGGCACCCGGCGCCGCGCGCCCCGCCGGTCCCGGTCGGCTCAGCCCGGCAACGGCTCCACCTCCAGGTAACGGCGTCCGCGCGGCCCCTTGTAGAGGAGGGCCTCCCAGCCGAGCCGCTCCAGCACCGGTACGCAGCCGCCGAGGGCCGTCGCCTCCTCCAGGGCCGCGCCCGAGCCCGCCGGGCCCAGCCATTCGACCACCACCGCCCCCGGCCGGTCCGCCGGCCTGACGCGGTAGCCGGTGGCGGTCCGGAGTCCTGCGCCGTCCACGGCCGAGGGGCTGAGGGAGCCCGACTCCAGGGCGAGCGCCACGGCCCGGACCGGCTGCCGGCGCTCCCAGTCCGCGGGGACGGCCTTCGGGTCGCCGCCGCCCTGGCGGTGGGTCAGCCGTCTGATCTGGAGCAGCCCGTCGAGGGCGGCCCGGACGTCCCTGGACCGCTGCTCGGCGTCCGCCGGGGGCAGCGGCGGCCCGTCCCCCGTGGCCGCCTCGAACGTGCCGCCGCCCCCGTGACCCGTCGTCACCGGAGCCGCCGGATGTCACCGCGGACCCGGTAGAAGCCTCCCGCCGCCGCGTGCAGGGCGTCGACCACGTACCGCGCGCCGGGCTCCCGGATCGCGCGCGGGAACTGCACGTTCCACGCGGAGTCGTAGCCCTCGGAGATCACCCGGACCCGGGTCCTGCCCGATTCGTTCACGCACTCCACGACCACCGAACCGGCCGGCGCGACGCTGACGGACGTGACGGCCGTGGCGGTCGTGGCCGGTTCGTACACCGGCATGGCCGCGGCGAGCTTGATGTCCCGCGCGACCGGCACGCTGCCTCCCTGGGCGGCCTGGATCGCGGCCTCGCTCGCGTCCACGCAGACCAGCGAGCCGTCCGTGGTCACCAGGTAGAGGCGCTCGTCGCGGTACTGCATGGAGAGCGCGGAGCCACCCCCGGTGCCGAGCTTCCACAGCCGGGTGCCGTCCTCGGCGAAGCAGTAGACGGAGGAGGCGGAGTCGGCAGCGAAGACGAACCGGCCGCCGGGCGAGGTGGCGCAGGAGTACACGGGGCTGTCGCAGGCGTAGACCGCCTCCACGCGCCCGTCCTTCTTCGCGAGCCGCTGGACCTTCTTGCGGGCCGTGCCCGCGTAGACCGCGGTGTCCTCCTGCCAGCCGAAGAGCACCCCGCCGTCGGTGGCCGTGTGCCACAGCTCGCCGCCGCCGTCCGGCGCGTGGGCGGCGACGCCGCGCGTGTCCCCGTAGTAGACGGCGTCCCCGTCGGCGCGGACCATCCAGGCGTGCTCGCCCTGGCCGCCGCGCGCCCACTGGTGCTCGTCCTCGTGGTCGATGACCGTGAGCCGGCCCGAGCGGTCGGCGACGTGCAGGACGCCCTCCTGGATGTCGAGCCAGAAGATGTCGACGTCGGTGGCGATGTCGTACGCGGCGAAGGGCAGCTTCGACGACAGGTCGTACACCTTGCCGTCGTCGCAGCCCGCGTAGATCCAGAAGTCGTCGGCGACCAGGCACTTGACACCGTCGGGCAGGCTGAACCGGGCCTGGACCTCGCCGGAGCGGTCGAGCGTGAAGACGTCACCCGCCTGGTTGCCGACCCAGCAGCGCTCCTCGTCCACGTGGATGCCGAAGGCGGCCGATCCGGTCCGGAAGCGCCAGAGGACGGGGGCGACGGCGCGCGCGGTGGAGGGCGCGGAGGCCACCGCGCGGCGCGTCACGGCACGGGCCGCGCGCTCCCCGCGAACCGCCGGGGCGTACCCCTTGCGGACCTTCTCCCCTATCTTCTTCGCCGCGGCCGCCTGCGCCTTCGCCACCGTCGGGAAGGTGGAGGTCTGCGTCTGGCCCGCGGCACCGATGCGGCCGTAGCGGACCGACACCGTCAGGTCGTCCACGGTCACTTCGTAGAACTTGTGGGCGCCGCCGTCGTCCTGCGACAGCTCCAGATAGGTCGTCGTCGTCATGAGGAGAACGGTAGGCGCAGCCACTGACAACAGCCCCGGTGAGGCCGTGGCCGCGAGTCTGCGGTCCCTCCGTCAGGAGGGGGCGTGCCCGGGGGGGGCTTCGGGGCGGGCGGACCCGCGGGGCGCCCCTCCGACCCGGCCGTTCGCCGATGTCCCGAGGAGGCCCGCCGACTGAGGACCACGGGCAGGGGTGCCGGGTGGGGTGCGGGTCAGGCGCCCGCTGACGCGGCGTACGCCAGGGGGTCGGCCAGGACGTCGTGCAGGACGAGCGCCGCGGCGCCCCGTGAGGCGTCGGTGGCGGCGGAGGCGGCGCGCAGCCGGCCGGCCTCCGGCGTCCAGAGTCCCGAGACGACGCGTGCGGAGAGCTCTCCGGCCAGTGCGGGGGCCAGCCAGGGCATCAGCCGCGGGTAGATGCCGCCGAGGACGACCGCCTCGGGGTCGAGGAGGTTCACGGCGCCCGACAGGGCACGCCCCAGCATCCGGCCCGCCTCGGCGAGCGCGGCGAGGGCCCGCGGCTCACCGGCCTCCGCGCGGCCGGTCAGTTCGGGGATCCCGGGGGCCCGCGCCGCGTCGAGCAGCGCGGACTGCCCCGCGTACTGCTCCAGGCACCCGCGGGAGCCGCAGCGGCAGAGCGGGCCCTCGGCGTCGACGACGAGGTGGCCGATCTCTCCGGCGAAGCCGTGCGCGCCGCGCAGGAGTTCGCCGTGCACGACGATCGCGCCGCCCACGCCGATCTCGCCCGTCAGGTGCAGGAAGGTGCGGACGTCGCCGAGCGTCCCGAACCAGAGCTCGGCGAGGGCGGCCATGTTGGCCTCGTTGTCGGAGCTCAGCGGGAGGCGGGCGGCGCCCGGGCGGACGGCGGCGAGCGCCTCGCCGAAGAGGCGCTCGGCGTCGACCCCGTACCAGCCGAGGTTGGGCGCCTGCCGGACGGCTCCGCCGGAGACGAGGCCGGGCAGGGCGAGTCCGGCGGCCGCCGGGGCCAGGTGCCGTCCGGCGGCCGTGTCGAGGACGTCGGCGGCGAGCCGGGCCGCGCGGGCGAGCACCTCGGGGGCGCCGGCGGCGCGGTTGTCGAGCCGTTCGGTGCGGCGGACGCGGTCGGTGCCGGTGAGGTCGACGACGCAGGCCGTCACGTAGTCGACGTTGATCTCGACGCCGAGTCCCGCGGGTCCGGTGTCGGCCGGTTTCAGGACGGTGCCCGGCCGCCCCGCCTGCCCGCTGAACGTCTTGCCCGACTCGACGAGGAAGCCCAGGTCGAGGAGTTGTTCGACGAGGGAGGAGACGGCGGGGCGGGTGAGCCCGACGCGGGCGGCGACGGCCGCCCGGGTCGTCTCGCCGGCGTCGTGGACGGTCCGCAGGACGAGGCTCAGGTTGTGCCGGCGCACGCCCGACTTGTCGGCCTTGGGTTCCGTGGGCTGGTTCATGGTGAGCGCGAGCCTAGCCGCCCCGTCCGTCCGCCGGGAAACAGCGCTCCCGGCGGCCCGCCGTACCGCCCCACCGCGACGGTTCGTTCACCGAACCCCGTCGGCGGAGGCGCTCCCGGCTTCGCGGGGCCCCGGCGTCAGCAGGGTCGGTGTGGCGGCCGACAGGACTCCCGCGATGCGGTCCCAGGCCTCCTCGTCGCGGCCGACCGCGGGCAGGGTCTCGCCCGTGCCCGTGCCCCAGGCGGTCGCCAGGGCGACCGGGTCGGCGCCGGACACCGCGGCCGCCGCGAGGGCCGCCGCGCCGAGGGCGACCAGTTCGCCGGCGGCCGGGACCACCAGCGGCCGCCCGGAGAGCCGGCGGACGGTCTCGGTCCAGACCCGGCCGCGCGCACCGCCGCCGATCAGCCGCAGCGGCCTGTCGCGGACGTCGGGGGCGGCCGGGTCGAGGCCGCAGGCGGCGAGCAGGTGGTCGAGGGCGCGCAGGACCGTGAAGGCCGCGCCCTCGTAGGCGGCGCCGAGGACGGACCGCGGGTCGGTGCCGTGCCGCAGGCCGGTGACGAGCCCGGCGGCGTGCGGCAGGTCGGGGGTGCGTTCGCCGTCGAGGTACGGAAGCACGACCACGCCGCCGCCACCGCCGGCTCCGCCGGGCAGGGCGTCGTCGCGGTCCAGGCCGAGGAGCGTGGCGAACCGGTCCACGGCGAGCGTGCAGTTGAGGGTGCAGCCCAGCGGCAGGTGCGTCCCGTCCGTGGCGGCGAAGCCGGCGAGTCCGGCGTCGGCGGGCCGTGCGCGGGTCGCGGCGAAGACCGTGCCGGAGGTTCCGAGGCTGACGACCGGATGGTCGAGGAGGCCTGCGCCGCCGAGGCCGAGGCCGACCGCGGCGGCCATGTTGTCGCCGGTCCCGGCGGCGACGACGACGGTCCGGGGCAGCCCGAGGGCCTCGGCGGCGGCCGCGGTCAGGGTGCCCACGGGTGTGGCGCCGCCGGGTGCGACGGCCGGCAGGAGGGCGGGGTCGAGGCCGATGAGGTCCAGGATCCCGTGGTCGTAGGCGCCGGCGGGCTCCTTCCCTTCGGACGCGTCGGCGCGTGCGGCCCCGGACGCGCCGCCGGGTTCCGCGCGGCCGCCGCTGCCGTACCAGCACGTCCCCGAGGCGTCTCCCGGGTCGGTCACCGCGACGCCGGCGAGGCGCTCCGTCAGGTGGTCGTGCGGGAGGCGGACCCCCGTGACGGCCTCCGCGCGGCGGGGTTCGTGCTCGCGGAGCCACTGCCACTTCGCGGCGGTCATGGAGGCGACGGGCACCGAACCCGTGCGGCGCAGCCAGCCGGCCGGACCGCCCAGCCGGCCGGCGAGGGCGGCGGCCTGCGGGGCGGAGCGGGTGTCGTTCCAGAGCAGGGCGGGGCGCAGCGGGCGTCCGTCGGCGCCGAGGGTGACGAGGCCGTGCTGCTGTCCGGCGACGGCGATCCCGGTGACCGCCGAGGCCGGGACGCCCGCCTCCCGGACGGCCGTGCGGACGGCGGCGGCGAGCGCGGTCCACCACTCTCCGGGGTCGCTCTCGCGCGCGCCGGAGGAGCCGGTGACGGTGTGCGGTGCGCGGCCGACGGCGAGCAGTTCGCCGGTGGCGGCGTCGACGGCCGCGGCCTTGGTGGACTGCGTGGAGCTGTCCACGCCGATCACGACGGAGCGTCTGGCGGGCACGCCCTCACCTCTTCCCTGTGGTGCGTCGCCGAAGGTCGTCACGGGAGCCGGTTCGCGACGGGGGCTGGCGCCCCGGTGTCTCCGTCCCGTATTAGTTATCTCAGAAAACAAATCCCGAGAGCAAGAGAGGGACACACCATGCCGGAGCTCTTCTCCCCCACCCCCGAGGACCGTTTCACCTTCGGCCTGTGGACCGTCGGATGGCAGGGCCGGGATCCGTTCGGCGAGGCCACCCGCCCCGCCCTCGACCCGGTCGAGACGGTCGAGCGGCTCGCCGCCCTCGGGGCGTACGGGGTCACCTTCCACGACGACGACCTGATCCCCTTCGGCACGCCGGAGGCCGAGCGCGACGCGATCGTGAAGCGCTTCCGGGACGCGCTCGACCGCACGGGGCTCGCGGTGCCGATGGCCACCACGAACCTCTTCACCCACCCCGTCTTCAAGGATGGCGGGTTCACCGCCAACGACCGGGACGTGCGCCGCTTCGCGCTCCGCAAGACCCTCCGCAACATCGACCTGGCCGTCGAGCTCGGCGCCACCGTGTACGTGGCCTGGGGCGGCCGGGAGGGCGCCGAGTCCGGCGCGGCGAAGGACGTCCGGGTCGCGCTCGACCGCATGAAGGAGGCCTTCGACCTGCTCGGCCAGTACGTCACCGAGCAGGGCTACGACCTGCGGTTCGCCATCGAGCCCAAGCCGAACGAGCCGCGCGGGGACATCCTGCTGCCCACCATCGGGCACGCCCTCGCCTTCATCGAGCGCCTGGAGCGCCCCGACCTCGTGGGCGTGAACCCGGAGACGGGCCACGAGCAGATGGCCGGGCTGAACTTCCCCCACGGCATCGCGCAGGCCCTCTGGGCCGGCAAGCTCTTCCACATCGACCTGAACGGCCAGTCCGGCATCAAGTACGACCAGGACTTCCGCTTCGGCGCGGGCGATCTGCGCCAGGCGTTCTGGCTGGTGGACCTGCTGGAGACGGGCGGCTACGAGGGCCCGCGCCACTTCGACTTCAAGCCGGTGCGGACGGACGGCTCCGACGGGGTGTGGGAGTCCGCGAAGAACTGCATGCGCAACTACCTGATCCTGAAGGAGCGTGCGGCCGCCTTCCGTGCCGACCCGGACGTGCGGCAGGCCCTGGCCGCCTCCCGGCTGCCCGAACTGGCCGTTCCCACCGCGGCCGACGGCCTCGCGGAACTGCTCGCCGACCCCACGGCGTACGAGACCTTCGACGCGGACGCGGCGGCCGCCCGTTCCATGGCCTTCGAGCACCTCGACCAGCTGGCCCTGGAGCACCTGCTCGGGGTCCGCTGACGCCCGCGCCCCGCGCAGCAGGCGGCGCCACGCGCGGGCGTGGCGCCACGCCCGCGGGACACCCGCTCGTCGCCCGCGGCCGGACCCTGCGAGACTACGGACCGCGGGGCCGCCGGGGCGCGGTCGGCCGCGCACCGAACCCGTCCGTACCGAGAACACCGAGATCCCCGAGGACACCGAGGCCCCCGAGGACGCGGTGGGCCCGGGGCACCGTGCCGGAGGAGCCGCGCGTGAAGGCAGAGAAGCCGGAGGAACCCGTGCTGCGTGTCGCCCTGTTCGTGACCTGCGTCAACGACGCCCTCTTCCCCGCCACCGGCATCTCCACCGTCCGCCTCCTCGAACGCCTGGGCGTCCGGGTCGACTTCCCGGCCGCGCAGACCTGCTGCGGGCAGCCGCAGTTCAACACCGGATACCGCGCCGAGACCGCGCCCCTCGTCCGCCGCACGGTCCGGGCCTTCGACGGATATCCGTACGTGGTCACCCCGTCGGGCTCCTGCGCGGCGATGGTGCGCCGCCACTACGCCTCCTTCGGCGCGGAGGCCGGGGAACTGGCCCCCCGCGTGTACGAGCTCACGGAGTTCCTGGTGGACGTGCTCGGGGTGACGGACGTGGGCGCGTACTTCCCGCACCGGGTGACGTACCACCCGTCGTGCCACGGACTGCGCCTGCTCGGGCTCGGGGAGCGGCCGCGGCGGCTCCTGGAGGCGGTGAAGGGCCTGGATCTCGTGGAGCTGCCGGGCGCGGAGGAGTGCTGCGGCTTCGGCGGCACGTTCGCGGTGAAGAACCCGGACGTGTCGGCCGCGATGGGAGCCGACAAGATCGCGAACGCGCTGTCCACGGGCGCCGAGGTGCTGTGCGGCGCGGACAACTCCTGCCTGCTGCACGTGGGCGGCATGCTGAGCCGGCAGGGGGCGCCGCTGCGGACGGTGCACCTGGCGGACGTCCTGGCGAGCACGGAAGAGGAGCCCTGGCGGTGAACGAGACGCACGGCGGGACCTTCCTCGGCATGCCGGCCTTCCCGGAGGCCGCGCGTGCGGCGGTCGGGGACGCCCGGCTCCGCGCCAACCTGCGGCACGCCACCGGCACCATCCGCGACAAGCGGGCGCGGGCCGTGGCGGAACTCGACGACTGGGAGCAGCTGCGCCGGGCCGGCAAGGAGATCAAGGACCGGACGCTCCGTCATCTCGACGAGCACCTGCTCCGGTTGGAGGAGGCGGTGACGGCGGCGGGCGGCACCGTGCACTGGGCCGCCGACGCCGCCGAGGCCAACCGGATCGTCACCGGTCTCGTCCGCGCGACCGGCGAGACGGAGGTCGTGAAGGTCAAGTCGATGGCCACCCAGGAGATCGGACTCAACGAGCACCTGGCGGCCGAGGGGATCGCCGCGTACGAGACGGATCTCGCGGAGCTCATCGTGCAGCTCGGCGACGACCGGCCCTCGCACATCCTCGTTCCCGCCATCCACCGCAACCGGGCCGAGATCCGCGACATCTTCCGCGAGAGGATGGGGCGTTGGGGCCGGCCCGCGCCCGAGGCACTGGGCGACACCCCGGCCGAACTCGCCGAGGCGGCGCGCCTGCACCTGCGGGAGAAGTTCCTGCGGGCCCGGGTCGGGATCTCGGGGGCGAACTTCATGGTCGCCGAGACCGGCACCCTGGTCGTGGTCGAGTCCGAGGGCAACGGCCGGATGTGCCTGACGCTGCCCGAAACCCTGATCTCCGTCGTCGGGGTGGAGAAGGTGGTGCCGACCTGGCGGGACCTGGAGGTGTTCCTGCAGACGCTGCCGCGCTCCTCCACCGCCGAGCGCATGAACCCGTACACCAGCATGTGGACCGGCACGAGCGAGGACGACGGGCCGTCCGCCTTCCATCTGGTGCTCCTCGACAACGGGCGCACGGACGCGCTCGCCGACGAGGTCGGACGGCAGGCGCTGCGCTGCATCCGCTGCTCGGCCTGCCTGAACGTCTGCCCGGTGTACGAGCGGGCCGGCGGGCACGCGTACGGCTCCGTCTACCCCGGACCGATCGGCGCGATCCTCAGCCCCCAGCTGCGGGGCACGGCGAGCGAGGTCGACGCCTCCCTGCCGTACGCCTCCTCGCTCTGCGGGGCCTGCTACGAGGTGTGCCCGGTCGCCATCGACATCCCCGAGGTCCTGGTGCACCTGCGCGAGCGGGTCGCCGGCGAGGGCGGGAAGGGGCACCGCCTCGAACGGGCGGCGATCAGGGCGGCGTCCTGGCTGCTCGACCACCCGGCCGCCCTCACCGCGGGCGAGCGCGTCGCCTCTGCCACCCGCGCGCTGCACCCGAAGCGGCTCCCGGGGCCGGGCGCCGGACCGTGGTCCGAGCACCGGGACCTCCCCGGACTGCCCGCCGAACCGTTCCGCGACTGGTGGAAGAGGAACCGCTCATGACCGGGGGAAGCCCCGTGCCCGACGCACGCGCGCGCGTGCTCGCCAGGATCAGGGCCGCCGTCGCCGACGCGCCCGAGCCCCCGGAGGTCACCCGCGACTACCTCGGCCGCCACGGCACCGAGGACCCCGACGCCCTCCTCGACCTGCTCCACGAGAACCTCACCGACTACCGCGCCCACGTCCACCGCACCCCGCCCAGCGGTCTGCCGGGGCTCGTCGCCCGCATCCTCGCGGAGCGCGGCGCCCGCAGTGTGGTGGTCCCGCCCGGGCTCCCCGAGGAGTGGCTCGCCGCGACCCGGGCCGAACGGCGGACCGACACGCCCCGGCTCACCCCGCGCGCACTCGACGGCACCGACGCCGTCGTGACGGGATGCGCGCTCGCCGTCGCCGAGACCGGCACGATCGTCCTCGACGGCGGCCCCGGTCAGGGCCGCCGCGCCCTCACTCTCGTCCCCGACCTCCACGTGTGCGTGGTGCGGGCGCCCGGCCAGGTGGCGGCCTCCGTACCGCAGGCGCTCCCCCGGCTCGACCCGACCCGCCCCTTGACCTGGATCTCGGGCCCCTCGGCGACGAGCGACATCGAACTCGACCGGGTCGAGGGCGTCCACGGCCCGCGGACGCTGGAGGTCGTCCTGCTGACCGAGAGTTGAAGCGACGCGACAGGTGCCGGGCGGCTCGGGGCGGCCCCGGACACCCGTCGAGGGCCGGACCGCGGGTCGGTGGGCCGGTCGGGACCCCGGCGGGCGCCATGCGATGGCCCGGCCCGGGGCTCACCGACCCGGCCCCGTGCCGGGCCGGCCCACCGACCCGGCCCGGACCGCCTCCGGCTCAGACCGTCCAGGCGCCGTCCCGCATCAGGTGGCGCCCGGCCAGTTCGGGCTCCTCCAGCCAGGCCTCGACGGCGGTGGGGCGGACCCGGAACCAGCCGTACGAGGGACCCGAGTTCCGCGGGTCCCAGCCGCACTTCGCGGCGAAGCCGTCGATCGCCTCGGTCGGCACCTCGCCGACCGCGAGCGTCGTCACGTCCCCGTCGATCAGCACCACGTCCCGGGTGTGCCCGAGGGCGAGCCGGGTCCGCGCGCCGGCCGCGAGGTTGCGGCCGGTGGGGTTCGTCAGCCGGGTGCACAGCCAGATGTCCGCGCCGTCCCAGTGGAAGGCCAGCGGCACGAGGTAGGGCCGGGCGTCGGCGCTCGCCGACGCCACCCAGATGTCCACCTCCTCCGCCAGTCGGGCGAGGACGTCCTTCTTGCGCTGCTCGGGCTCTCGAATCGGGTGCGTCGTCATGGCCCCGACCCTACGCCGAGTGGATCACGCGGGGGTGGTGGTCCCGGTCGGCGTCCGCCCCCCTCCTCCAGGACAGCCGCGGCCTACCCGGATGAGGACGGACGTCGGCGCCACGGCCGGCGGCGCGCTCGACGCCTGACATGCTTGGCCGTCCGGTACACGCCCGAGAGACTCAGCCACGTGGCGCGGGTGTCCGGGTGCTTCGGGCCGAGCAGCCTCCTCTGCCGCACGTACGTGTCCTTGAGGAGCGGGAGGGCCTGGTCGAGGTCTCCCGCGGTGGCGAGGGCGACGGCCAGGTTGTGGCGGGTGACGAGCGTGTGCGCGTGGCTTTCTCCGAGGCTCATGGTGCAGACCATGAGGTTGTCCTCGTGGAGCAGCACGGCCCGGTCCGGTCGGCCCGCCTCCTGGTACGCCCCGGCGAGACCGTTGCGGGCGGCGAGCGTGTCGGGGTGGACGGGCCCGTGCACCTGCTCCAGGCCGTCGAGAGCCCGCTCGAAGAGGGGCACGGCCAGGTCCGGGCTGCCTGCGAGCCGGTGGGTGTGCGCGAGCATGGCGAGGACGGCGAGGGTGTCCGTGTGGCGCGGGCCGAGGGCGTGGGTCCGGGCCCGGTACGTCTGTTCGTACAGCGGGACGGCCAGACCGGCGTCACCCGCCTCGCGGTGGGCGTCGGCGAGGTGGCGTCTCGTGGTGAGGGTGTCGGGATGTTCCTCGCCCAGGGAGCTCTCCCGTGCTCGGAGGATCTCCTGGAAGAGCGGAACGGCCTGCTCGGGGCTTCCCGCCATGAGGTGGGCGACCGCCAGGTTGTGGCGCACGGTGAGGGACGCGGGGTCGTCGGCGCCGAGCAGGTCGCGGTGTTCGAGGTCCGCCTGCGCGAACAGCGGAAGTGCCCGGTGCGGATCGTGGACGGACAGGAGCCCGTAGCCGATGTCGACGCCACGGGTGTCGGGACGGCTCCCGTCCTGCGGGGCCGTGCTCCCCTGCCGGGGAGCGCCGAGGCGAGCAGCCCGCTCCGGATCGCCGGCCGCCCGGAGGGCGAGAGCGAAGGCGACCCGGAGGGCGCGGGTGATGCCGTGTTGTTCGCCGTGCACCCGCTCCATGCCGGGCAGGACCTCGTCGAACAGCTCGACGGCCCGGTCCGGCTCGCCCGCCTCCCGGTACGCACCCGCCAGGTTGCCCCGCACGAGGAGGGTGTCCGGGTGTTCCTCGCCCATGACGCGTTTCATGTCGCGGACGATGTCCTCGAAGAGGTGAACGGCCCGAGCCGGGTCCTCGCGCGCCGTACGCGCTGCCGTCAGGTTGCTCCGCGTCACGAGGGTGAGGTGATGGTCCTCACCGAGGACGCGGCGGCACGCGACGAGGTTCTCCGTGAACAGGCGTGTCGCCTCGGCGTGATCACCCGTCACCAGCCGTATGTGGCCCCGGGTGTTACGGGCGGCGAGAGTGCTGAGGTCCTCGTCGCCCGTGGCACCGTCGACGACCGGGTCGGGCGCGTTGTCCGGGCCGAGCAGGGCGAGGGCCTCTTCCGGGTCGCCCGTGGCCCGGTGGGCGTCGGCCAGGTTGTTGCGGCCGGCGAGGGTGAGGGGATGCGCCGGCCCCAGCACGCGGTGCGCGTCGTCGAGCGCCCGCTCGTACAGCGCGACGGCCTGCCGCACGTGCCCCGAGGCCTCGAGGGCGTGCGCCAGGTTGTGGCGGCAGGCGAGCGTGTGGACGTCGTCGGGGCCGAACTCCCGCTCGTGGTGGACGGAGGCTCGGCGGAGGTGGGCGGTGGCCCTGGCGGCGAAGCCCTGGCCGAGAAGGAACACACCGGCGTGGTGGAGGAGCCGCGCCGTGGCGTCGGTGTCCTCGGACGAGGGCGTGTGTGCGGCGATGGCGTCCATATGGGGAAGCAGGGTGCGCCCGGTGGCCCAGGTGCCGGTGTCGTTCCAGTCGACCGGCCGCACAGCGGCTTCCAGCGCGTCCGTCGCGCGGGTTCGTGCCGCGGTGACGAGGCCTGGTGTGCGGTGCGGGTCGTCGCCGTCGGGGGTGCGGGCGACGGACTGCACCAGCCGGTGCACGGAGAGCGCTCGCGCGGCGGGGTCCACCGTGATCATGCTGTACGCGTGGAGGGAGCCGATCGCGCCCGCGACCGCGATCGGCTGGTAATCGCCTTCCAGCAGGTATGCGGGAATGCCGTCAGGCGCGTACCAGGCCAAGGTGCGCATCATGTCGGAGGCGAGCGGCTGGTGTTCACGGATCCGGTCGAGGGTCACGCGCCAGATGCGGGCGATGGTGCGCTCCGCGACGGTGAAGCCCTCACCACCCTGCTCGTACAGCGGGGCGGGTTCCTGCCGGAGCAGCTCCAGATAGGCGCGCGGGGTCAGCAGCGGGTTCTGGGCGAGGAAGGCGGCGGCCTGTTCGACGGCGAGGGGGAGATGCCCCAGGTCCTCGCAGAGGGCGGCCGCTCCGTTCATGTCCCGGCCACCGCCACCGGCCCGGGCGATGTGGGTGAGCAGGGCCAGCGACTCGGCCGGTTGCAGGACGTCGAGCCGGATGACGGCGGTGGCGTCGTGCCAGACCGTGGCGAGTCTGCTGGTGATGAGGAAGCGGCCGTCGGGCAGCCGGGCCAGCAGCGGGGCGATGTCGGCGACGTGGTTGACATTGTCCAGGACGAGGACCCAGCCGCGGTGGGCGGCCAGCCACTGCAATGCGTTCTCGGCGAGGGCCTCCACCGTCAGCACCTTGGAAGTGGCGGGCTGCAGGGCGGTGGCCAGGGCGGCGAGGCCCTGCTCCACGCTCGCCGCGCTGTCGGCGGAGATCCAGCGGACCGGTGCGAGTCCGTGGCGGGCGGCTCGGGTGGCGGCCCAGTGCGCGGCCAGCGTGCTCTTGCCGACCCCGCCGAGACCGTGGACGGCCTGGAGCCACACGCCACCGGTCGCCTTCATGGCGGCGTCGAGGCGGTCGAGTTCGGCGGCGCGTCCCACGAAGTGACTCGTCCGATAGGGCAGGTTGTCCAGCCCGGGCCGGGCCTTCACCTTGGCCACGGGTCGTACCGCGTCGGACGGCAGCACGACGCTGGAGTGGTCGTTGTAGATGCCAGAGACAGCGATCCCGCCGTTCGTCGCGGTCGCGTCGCCGCTGTGCGAGACCTGCTGCCCGGAGGGATCGCCGCCGACCGTCCCGCCGGCCAGGGTGCGCCTCCCGGCGTCGTACCTTCTTCCCCACCGCCACTTCGCCATGCCGTCGACCCCGTCTCCTCTTCTAGCCGTTGACGACGCCGCTGACGGCGGTGGATCCCAGGCCGGTGGCCTCCGCGTCCCCGGTGCGCACGGCCCGGGCGGCCGCCGGTCCACCGCCCGAGCGCTGCACTCCCGACACCGCGCTGGCGCCGTCGCGCGCCAAGGCGTTGCCGGTGTCGAGTGCTGTGTCCCCTGTGGCATCGGCGACGCGGTCCGCCAGCGTGCGCAGCCCCTGGACGACTCGCTCCCGGTCCTCTCCGTCGAGGGATTCGAGCAGGGCGGTGAACCGTTCCTGCCAGGCGCCTTCCTGACGGAGTACCTCCCGGTCCGAGTCGGCGGTGCTCGGCTCGAGGGCGCGGGCCGTACGGTCGAGGCGTTCCAGTTCGGCCCGTCCCCGCTCGGCGTCGCCGCGGCCGACGAGCTCGGCGACCCGGGCCCGCACCTCGTGCCAGGCGTCCGTTCCGGCGGCCTGGACCACCGCCCCGCCGCCCGCCGCGGCCAACGCCGCCAGAGCCTCGGCCAACACGGCCCTCACCCGCCCCTCGCCTTGGGAAACCTATCGGCAACATACCTGCGGCCTGTCACCTACGGGGTCCGAATCAGGTCAGTCGCCTGAGCATCACAAGCGGGGCCGTTCATCGGCACCGGGGGCGCCGCTGTCGCGAGGTCCGGCAGGCGTGCGCGGGCCGGGCCTGCCCCCACGGGGTGGGACCCGGAGGTCAGGTCATGTTGAAGTACGGCAGCGGGCCCGCCGGCTGACCGGCGGTCACCCGGCGGATCACCGCGATCGCGAGGAGCGCGCAGAGGAGGCTGATGCTCTGGTCGACCGGATTGCGGTAGTCGAAGTGGTCGAGGAACAGGTAGTGGAACGCCACGGAGAGGGGGCCGTCGGCCAGCCAGACGAACCACCAGGCGTTGATCAGCCAGGCGTCGCGGGGCGGTCCGCCGGCCCGGTGGATGTCCAGGGTGATGCGGCGCGGCAGCCACCACATGGCGAGCGGGACGGCCCAGGCGCCGATGGCGAAGCCGACCGGGTACCTGTGACCGCCCGGGGCGATGACCTCGGCGTTGGCGCGGACGCGGAAGAACCAGACGAGGAACGCGGCCCAGCACGACAACTGGAGCACCGCGGGGAACGGGACCATGTCCTCGGCCAGCCACGGGAGTCCTTGCCGCCGCTCGCCAGGATGTAGACGTCGGTGAGGGCCTGGGTGGCGATCAGCGACTGGATCAGGACGGCCGGGCCGACCGGATTGCGGAATCTGAAGCGCGGGCCCCGCACGGCGGCCGGTCCGACCGGCACGTCGTAGGCGCCCATGGAATCCACCCCGGGATGCGGTGACGCCGCCGCGGTGCGCCGCGGCAGCGGTGATCACCGCAATGGTAGGGGCGGTCCGGCCGGGTCGTCCCCGGACGACATCCCTGTTCGGGGGCCGCCAGGACCCGTCGTCCGCGGAGCCGCTCCGCGCGGGGCGGCCGCTGTCCGAGCGGCTCCTCGGACGCGTCCACGGCCTGGGTGACGTCCGCCCGGAGGCGGGTCCCTCGTGGTCGGAGGTGTGGCATGCGAGTGGTTCTCCTCGCGGCTCGGGGCATCGGGTGAGCGGAGAGCGCTACGTGCGTGGAGACACGTTCTGAACCAGTGGGAGCGCTCCCACTGTGCAGGGGGGACGCAACGGCGTCAAGACGCGTGAAGAGTTGAAGGCTCTGGACGAGGAATTTACTCAACTCCTCTTTTCCTTGGCATGAGTTGACGCTACGGTCTGCCCGACCAGTGGGAGCGGATCCGTCCGGTCGGCGCACCGTCGCAGGTGTGCCCGTACTGCGAGGAATCGCTCATGCGACATCCCCACGTCTGTCGGCGCCGCCCGCACGAGCGGCGCCTCCGACGGCGCGCACCGCCGCCGTGGGTGCGGCCGCCGGAGCACCGGCCGCACCCGTCCACGGTGGAACGCCGAGCCGCCGACCGGCGGCCACCGGGGCGCCGGCACCGTCACCCGCCGTCGCGGCGAGCCTGCCGGGCGGAGCCCCGGCTCCGCCCGGCAGGTTCACCTTCCGCACGCACTGCCGCACCTTCGGCATCTCCCGCACCTCCATGCCCGCCGCACCTTCCGCACCTCCATGCCCGCCGCACCCGCGGCCGTCGACCGCGCCATGGAGCGGTTCGACGAGCGCGACCTCCCGCACGGAGTCGGGATCCGGCATGCCCGCAACCCGAACTCCCCTCCCGACCAGCCCCCTTCGCACGACGGCACACTCATCGCATTCGGCACCGGACCGCGCGGTCACCCCGCGCCGTCCCACCCCCGAGAGGAACCCCCACCCGCATGAGCCGCACCCGTCACACCGCCCTTCTGGCGGCCCTCGGCCTCGTCACGGCCACCGGCGCCACCGCCACCGTCCTCGGCACCGCGAGCGCCGGCGCCGCCGCCCCCGGCTGCAGGGTCGACTACCAGATCACCAACCAGTGGAACACCGGCTTCGGCACCAACGTGACCGTCACCAACACCGGTGACCCGGTCGCCTCCTGGACCCTCGAGTGGACCTACGCCGGCAACCAGCAGGTCACCCAGGGCTGGAACGCGACCCTCACCCAGTCCGGCGCCGCCGTCACCGCCAAGAGCCTCTCCTACAACGGGGCCCTGGCCACCGGCGGGTCGACCTCCTTCGGCTTCAACGGCTCCTACAGCGGCACCAACGCCGTGCCCGCCGTCTTCAGGCTCAACGGGGTCGTCTGCAACGGCGCCACCGAGCCGACCACTCCCCCGACCACCCCGCCCACCACTCCCCCCACCACGCCGCCGCCGACCGGCGGCAGGGCCGACAACCCGTACGCCGGAGCCAAGGTGTACGTGAACCCCGAATGGTCCGCGAAGGCGGCGGCCGAACCGGGCGGCTCGAAGGTGGCCGACCAGCCCACCGCCGTCTGGCTGGACCGGATCGCCGCCATCAACGGGTCGAGCACCTCCATGGGGCTGCGCGCCCACCTCGACGAGGCCCTGGAACAGAAGGGCTCCGGCGAGCTCGTCGTCCAGCTGGTCGTCTACAACCTGCCCGGCCGCGACTGCGCCGCGCTCGCCTCCAACGGCGAGCTGGGCCCCACCGAGATCAACCGCTACAAGACCGAGTACATCGACCCGATCGCCGCGATCCTCGCCGACGCCAAGTACGCGGGCCTGCGGATCGTCACCACGGTCGAGATCGACTCGCTCCCGAACCTGGTCACCAACGTCTCGGGCCGCCCGACGGCCACCCCCAACTGCGACGTCATGAAGGCCAACGGCAACTACATCACCGGCGTCGGCTACGCGCTCCGGAAGCTGGGCGCGATCGGCAACGTCTACAACTACGTGGACGCGGGCCACCACGGCTGGCTGGGCTGGGACGACAACTTCGGCCCGTCCGCCGAACTGTTCAAGCAGGCCGCCACGGCCGAGGGCTCGACCCTCGCCGACGTCCACGGCTTCATCGTCAACACCGCCAACTACAGCGCCCTGAAGGAGGACCACTTCACCATCGCCGACAGCGTCAACGGCACCTCCGTACGCCAGTCGAAGTGGGTCGACTGGAACCGGTACACCGACGAACTGTCGTACGCCCAGGCCATGCGCGCCAAGCTGGTATCGCTCGGCTTCGACGGCAACCTCGGCATGCTGATCGACACCTCCCGCAACGGCTGGGGCGGCACCGCACGGCCCACCGGTCCGGGCGCCACCACGAGCGTCGACACGTACGTCAACGGCGGCCGTTACGACCGGCGCATCCACCTCGGCAACTGGTGCAACCAGTCCGGGGCCGGCCTCGGCGAGCGGCCCCAGGCGGCGCCCGCCGCGGGCATCGACGCGTACGTCTGGGTCAAGCCCCCGGGCGAGTCCGACGGCGCCAGCAAGGAGATCCCGAACAACGAGGGCAAGGGCTTCGACCGGATGTGCGACCCGACGTACACGGGCAACGCCCGCAACGGGAACAGCATGTCGGGCGCGCTGCCGGACGCCCCGATCTCGGGGCAGTGGTTCTCGGCCCAGTTCCAGGAGCTCCTGAAGAACGCCCACCCGGCGCTGTAGCCCTTCCCACGGAGACCCCGCGGCCGGCCCCACCCCCTCGCGGGTCACGGCCGGCCGCGGGAACCGTCACAGCCGACGCCGGAGACGGCACGGCCGGCCGCCGGAGCCCGTCACGGTCGGCCGCACCAGCCGTCGCGCGCCGGGGCGGGACCCGTCGCGCGTCGGCTGCGGGAATCGTCACGGCCGGTCGCCGGACCCGCCGCGCGTCGGCCGCGCCCGGGTACCGCCCGCTCGCGGACGGCCCCGCGGGCCGCTCAGCACGACCTCCGTACGACCAGCTCCGTCGGCAGCACGTGCCGGCGGGGCTCCCCGGGTTCCGTCTCCATCCCCTGGATCTCCCGGATGAGCATGCGGGCCATCGTGCGGCCCATCTCCTCGATGGGCTGCCGCACGCTCGTCAGCGGCGGGTCCATCAGCCGCGCCACCGGGGAGTCGTCGACGCCGACGAGCGCGACGTCCCGGGGCACCCGCCGGCCGGCCTCCCGCAGCGCGGCCCGCGCCCCGGCCGCCATGACGTCGGAGGCGGCGAAGACCGCGTCCAGGTCGGGACTGCGGTCGAGCAGCCTGCGCATGGCCCGCCGGCCGCCCTCCTCGGTGAAGTCGCCCGTCGAGACGAGCCCTTCGTCGGGGGCGAGCCCGGCCTCCGCGAGCCCCGCGCGGTAGCCGCCGAGCCGGGCCCGTGCCACGTACATGTCGAGGGGCCCGGTGACGGTCGCGATCCTGGTCCGTCCCCGCCCCACGAGGTGGGCGACCGCCGCGCGCCCGGCTCCGATGTTGTCGGAGTCGACGTACGGCACGGGCTCCGCCTCCGCGCGGCGTCCGTTCATGACGACCGGCAGCCCCAGTTCCCGGATCCGGTCGGGCAGCGGGTCGTCCCCGTGGACCGAGGCGAGCAGGACGCCGTCGACGCGCTGGGCCGCCAGGTACTGCTCGAAGCGCTGCCGCTCCTGCTCGCTGCGGACCAGGGTGAGCAGCAGCTGCTTGTCGGCCTCGGCGAGTTCGGCGCTGACCCCGCGGATGAGGTCGAGGAAGTAGGGCTCGGCGAAGAGCCGGGCCTCGGCCTCGGGGATGACCAGCGCGATCGCGTCGGTGCGGCTGCCCGCGAGGGCGCGGGCGGCCTGGTTGGGGACGTAGCCGAGTTCGGCGACGGCCCGGGCGACGGCCGTCCTGGTCCGCTCGCTGACCCGGGGGGAGCCGTTGATCACCCGGGAGACCGTTCCCCGGCCGACCCCGGCCCTGGCCGCGACCTGCTCCAGGGTGGGTCTGCCGCTCTGCCGTCCGCTCACCGCTCCCGAACTCCCCTCGTAGGACCACGCGCAGCTCACCAGCGCCGCGCCGAGGTCGGCCCAGCGGATGGGAGCGCTCCCACACTAGTCCAAGGTCGCGCCCGGACGCCATGACGTGTGTTCAGGAGATGACGCGACGGGGCCCGCCCAGGTCCGCGAAACCCCCGGAAAACCTTCCGGTAACGAATCCGCGTTCATGTCTTGACACTCGCCCCCGCCAGGCAGCAACCTTCCGGCAACGACGTGGGAGCGCTCCCACCCGGGACGCACACAACCTTGCATCGAGTCCTGGCGGGCGCCGCCGAGCCGCGATCAGCCGGCCGGGCCTCTGGGCGCACAACGAGCACCACCTTGGACGAGGAGAGTGGAATGCGCACTTCCAGCAGCAGACGCGGACGCCGTGCGGCGATCGCGGCGGTCGCCGTCGTCGTGACCGGCACGACCCTGCTCACCGGTTGCGGCAGCGACGACGAGGGCGGCGGCAAGGGCGGCGGCGAGAAGATCACGCTGCGGATCGGGACCTTCGGTTCGTTCGGCTACGACGACAAGACCGGCGCGAAGCTCTACGCCGAGTACGAGCGGCTCCACCCGAACATCGAGATCGAGGAGTCGAACGTCTCCGACGGCCAGAAGTACTGGGACACGCTCAAGCTGCGTCTCGCCCAGAACAGCGGCGTCGCCGACATCCAGGCCGTCGAGGTGGGCTACATCGCCGAGGCGACCGGCCCGGCCATGGCGAACAAGTGGGTCGACCTCGGCAAGGAGGGCGGCGCCAGGATCGACGCCTTCCTGGACTGGAAGGTCAAGCAGGCGACGACCGGCGACGGCAAGGTCATCGGCCTCGGCACCGACATCGGCCCCATGGCCATCTGCTACAACAAGGACCTGTTCGCCAAGGCCAAGCTGCCCACCGAGCGCGAGGCCGTCGGCAAGCTCTGGTCCGGCGACTGGGCCAAGTTCATCGCGACCGGCGAGAAGTACAAGGCCGCCGCCCCCGCCGGGACCGCCTTCCACGACTCGGCCAGCGGGCTCTTCAACGCCGTGGTCTCCAGCGACCCGGTGCAGTACGCCGACGCCGCCGGCAAGCTCGACTGGGAGAACAGCCCCGGCGTGAAGAACGCCTGGGACACCGCGGTCAAGGCCGCCCAGGGCGGACTGACCGCCAAGCTGCGCCAGTTCGACGAGAAGGGCACCTGGAACGCGGCCTTCAAGAACTCGAAGTTCGCCACCGTCGCCTGCCCCAGCTGGATGACCGGCATCATCAAGGACCAGGCCGGTCCCGCCAACCAGGGCAAGTGGGACATCGCCGCGCCGCCGGTCGCCGGCAACTGGGGCGGCTCCTTCCTCGCGGTGCCCAAGGCGGGCAAGCACACCAAGGAGGCCGCCGAACTGGCCGCCTGGCTGACGGCTCCGGCCCAGCACGCGAAGGTCTTCGCGGTCAACGGAAACATCCCCTCGTCCAAGGACACGCTCACCTCCTCGGCGGTCCAGGAGGCGAAGCTCCCGTACTTCGGCGACACCCCGGTCGGCAGGATCTTCTCCAGCGCCGCCTCCGGGATCACCCCGGCCTCGATCAGCCGCTACGACGGCCAGGTCAAGACCTTCCTCACCGACAACGGCATCCTCGACATCGAGCAGCGCGGCACCGACCCGGTCAAGGCCTGGGAGAACGTCAAGAAGCTGGTCGACGACAAGATCGACCAGTAGCGGGGACACCTGCCGGGCCGCCCCGACGCGCGGCGGCCCGGCACCGTCCGCAGCACCGCACGCATCGACCCTGGAAGGACGCCCCCGTGGCCACCTCCGTTCGGGCGAAGCCGGACGGCTCCCCGCCGCCCGCCGCACCGCCCTCCTCCCCCGGCCCGCGCGCCCGCCGCTCCCCCGGCGGCCTGCGCAGCACGCTCTACCGCTGGGACATCAAGGCGATCCCGTACGTCTTCGTCACTCCCTTCTTCCTCACGTTCGCCGCCTTCGGCCTCTTCCCGCTGATCTACACCGGCTGGCTCTCGCTCCACCGGGTGGAGCTCGGCGGGGACCCGAGCTGGAAGGGCCTGGAGAACTACACCGACCTCGCGACCAGCGAGTTCTTCTGGAACGCGCTCGCCAACACCTTCACCATCGGGGTCATCTCCACCGTCCCCCAGCTGCTCATGGCGCTGGGCCTGGCCCACCTCCTCAACTACAAGCTCCGCGGCCGGGGCTTCTTCCGGGTCGCGATCCTCGCGCCGTACGCCACCTCGATCGCCGCGGCGACCCTGGTCTTCGCCCAGCTGTTCAACACCGACTACGGGATGATCAACGGTCTCCTCGGCTGGGCCGGGATCGACCCGGTGAACTGGGAGTCCTCCAAGTGGCCGGCGCAGATCGCCATCTCGGTGATCGTCACCTGGCGGTGGACCGGCTACAACGCGCTGATCTACCTGGCCGCCATGCAGGCCGTCCCGCAGGACCTGTACGAGGCGGCGTCGCTCGACGGGGCCTCGCGCTGGCGCCAGTTCCTCAGCGTCACCATCCCGTCGATCCGGCCGACCATCCTCTTCACCGTCGTCGTCTCCACCATCGGCGCGACCCAGCTGTTCGGCGAGCCGATGCTCTTCGGCGGCAGCGTCGGGATCAGCGGCGGCAGCGGCAACCAGTTCCAGACGCTGAGCCTGCTGATGTACGAGAAGGGCTGGGTGACCGGCGCCCTGGGCCAGGCCTCGGCGATCGCCTGGGTGATGCTGCTGCTCCTGCTGCTCGTCGGCGGCGTGCAGGCCCTCGTCTCCCGCCACAACCGCAAGAAGCTGGGGGGCTGACCTCATGGCGCAGACACTCGACAGGAGCCCGGCCGGCGCCGGGACCCCGGCCGCCGCCCCGGCGACCGCACGCCTCGGGCGGCGCTTCGGCCGGGCGGCCGGCCGCCAGCACCACGCCGGGCCGTTCACCTACCTGCTGCTGGTCGCGGCCGCGTTCGTCTCGCTCTTCCCGCTGTACTGGAACGTGGTCGCCGCCTCGCACAGCGGCGAGCGGGTCGTGGAGGCCCCGGCGCCGCTGCTTCCCGGCAAGCGCCTCCTCGACAACCTCTCCTTCGCCTGGAACCAGGTCGACATGGGCGAGGCGCTGATCAACACCACGGTCGTGGCGAGCCTGGTGGCCCTGTCCACCGTGCTGTTCTCCACGCTCGCCGGATTCGCCTTCGCCAAGCTGCCGTTCCGGGGCCGGGGCCTGCTGCTCTCCCTGGTGGTCGCCACCATGACGATCCCGCCGCAGCTCAGCGTGATCCCGCTGTACCAGATCATCACCGACCTCGGCTGGTTCGACCAGCTCCAGTCCGTCGTGCTGCCCTCGCTCGTCGCGGCGTTCGGCGTGTTCTTCATGCGGCAGTTCCTCGTCGAGGCGCTGCCGGTGGAACTGGTCGAGGCGGCCCGGATGGACGGCGCGCACAGCCTCCGGATCATCTGGCACGTGGTCTTCCCGGTGGCGAGGCCCGCCATGGCCGTCCTCGGCATGCTGGTCTTCGTCCAGGCCTGGAACGACTTCTTCTGGCCGTTCATCGCCCTCACCCCGGACGGCAACCCCACCCTCCAGGTGGCGCTCGCCGGACTCGGCGCGGGCAACCACACGGTGGACCACGCGGTCGTGCTGACCGGCGCGCTCATCTCCACCGTGCCGCTCCTGCTGGTCTTCGCCTTCCTGGGCAAGCACATCGTGGGCGGCATCACGGCCGGCGCCGTCAAGAGCTGAACCGCCGCGCCGGCCGCCCCCTCCGAACCTCTCGCACGTCCCGAACGTACCGACCCCGCAACCGCGTTGGGAGCCCTCTCCTATGACCGCGTCCGAAACCCGGCCGCTCACCGCCACCCGTTCGTTCCCGTCCGGCTTCCTCTGGGGCGCCGCCACCGCCGCGTACCAGATCGAGGGAGCGGCGGCCGAGGACGGCCGCACCCCGTCCATCTGGGACACCTTCTCGCACACCCCCGGCAGGGTCTTCGAGGGGCACACCGGCGACGTGGCCGTGGACCACTACCACCGGTTCCGCGAGGACGTCGGCATCATGTCCGAACTCGGCCTGAACGCCTACCGGTTCTCCGTGTCCTGGTCCCGCGTCCAGCCCACCGGGCGCGGTCCGGCGGTCCAGAAGGGACTGGACTTCTACCGGGCGCTCGTCGACGAGCTGCTCGGCGCCGGGATCGAGCCGGCGCTCACCCTCTACCACTGGGACCTGCCGCAGGAGCTGGAGGACGCGGGCGGCTGGCCCGAGCGCTCCACCGCCGAGCGGTTCGCCGAGTACGCGGGGATCGTCGCGGACGCCCTCGGCGACCGGGTGACCCGCTGGACCACCCTCAACGAGCCGTGGTGCAGCGCCTTCCTGGGGTACGGCTCCGGGGTGCACGCCCCGGGCCGGACGGACCCGGTGGCCTCGCTGCGCGCCGCGCACCACCTGAACCTCGGGCACGGTCTGGCGGTCCAGGCGCTCCGCTCCTCGCTCCCCGCCGACCGGCAGATCTCGGTCTCGCTCAACCTCCACGAGGTGCGTCCCCTGACGCGGTCCGCCGAGGACCTCGACGCGGCCCGCCGGATCGACGCGGTCGGCAACCGGATCTGGCTGGGCCCGATGCTGGAGGGGGCCTACCCCGAGGACCTGATCCGGGACACGGCGCAGGTCACGGACTGGTCCTTCGTCGAGGACGGCGACACCGCGACCGCGCGGCAGCCGCTGGACCTGCTGGCGATCAACTACTACACCCCGACGCTCGTCTCACAGGTGCCGGAGGGTGCGGAGAAGCCGCAGGACGACGGTCACGGCGCCAGCGACCACTCGCCGTGGCCGGGCGCGGACTCGGTCGCCTTCCACCGGGCGCCGGGCGAGCCGACCGCGATGGGCTGGGCGGTCGACCCGAGCGCCCTGTACGACCTGCTGACCCGGGTGTCGGCGGCGTACCCCCGTCTCCCGCTGGTCATCAGTGAGAACGGGGCGGCGTACGAGGACGTGGTGTCCCCGGACGGTTCGGTGCACGACCCGGAGCGCGCCGCCTATGTGCACGCGCACCTGGAGGCCGTGCACCGGGCGATCGAGGACGGGGCGGACGTCCGCGGGTACTTCCTGTGGTCGCTGCTCGACAACTTCGAGTGGGCGTACGGCTACGCGAAGCGCTTCGGCGCGGTCCGGGTGGACTACGACACCCTGGAGCGGACGCCCAAGTCCAGCGCCCGCTGGTACGCGCGGGTGGCGCGGACGGGTGAGCTGCTGGCTCCCGACGGCGTCTGACCCGCCCGGGTGGGAAGGCCGTGCCGGTGGTCCGGTACGGCCTTCCCGTGTTCCGCTACGGCTGGGCGTCGAGCCAGCTCAGCTTGTGTCCGTAGAGCACGCGCTGGCAGTAGTCCGTGCCCTCCGGGTCGCCGGAGGCGCGGTTCGCCTTGCAGTCGGAGGCCTGGCCCGGCCGGTGCTCGGAGAGGGACCACAGCCGGCCCGTGCCGCGCTCGATGTACAGGTCCTCGGCCCCGCGGGCGGTCTTGACGGGCTGCCCGGAGGCGACGAGTCGCCCGCTGGTGTCCCAGGTGTGGCGCCAGAGGTTGCCGGGCTCGTCGGTGCCCTTCGACTCGTTCAGGTAGAGGGTGCCCCCGTCGACCGCCGCGCCCTGCGCGCCGCCGTTGGTCAGGGGGAGGTAGTTCGCCCAGCCCTGCGCGGGGACGTCGGCCGAGCGGCCCTCCAGGGCCGCGACCGGGAAGGAGGCGATGCGGCCGGTGGACGGGTAGCCGCTCTCGGGCCGGCAGTACTCGCCCATGATCAGCCGGTCCGGGGTGGTGCTGCGGTCGAGCGAGATGTAGGAGGCCTTGGGCGCTCCGGTGGAGACGCAGGCGTACGAGCCCTTGGGGTTGGTCTGGTCCGCCTTGAACTTCCAGGCGGCCACCTGGGGCATCACGTAGCGGTAGCCGAAGCTGTACCAGACGTTGTTGTGGCGGCCGACCTTGGTCTTGTCCTCGACGTTGGCGGTGGTCTTCACGCCGTCCGAGTCGGCCCCCATCGCGTCGTGCGTCGTGGGGTCGCCGTCCGGGTCCAGGTCCATGATGGTGCGCATGTCGAAGACGCGCAGGCCGTTGCGGGTGTCCGCGACGTAGAGGTAGTTGCCGTACCAGACGATCCCGCCGGCGTGCACGCCCTTCTGGATCGGGTACTCGGCGGCGTGCAGGCCGTCGAAGGAGACGTGGTCGGCCGAGTTGACGTAGGTCCAGCCGAGCAGCACGTGCCGGTACTTCACCTCCGACGTGCCCGTGGCCGGGTTGGTGCGGGTCTGGACGAAGGTGACGCGGACGCCCTTCTGGTTGCAGGCGTCGTTCGCCTCCAGTTCGGCGGTGGTGCAGTCGCCGGCCGAGGGGAGCGGGTCGTTCTCGCGGCCCGGGTCCCAGCCGTCGTAGGAGGCGAAGAGCTGGATGTTGCCGGCCTCGCCCCACAGCTCGTTGAGCTTGGCGTCGGAGACGCCGGTCATGCCCTGGGGGACCCACTCCTGCGAGACGGAGTCGTCGCTCTGCAGGCAGTACTTGATGTCCGGGTCGGGGGCCGTGCCGAAGGGGTCGCGGGAGCACCAGGGCTGCGCGGTCCGGTTGGCCGCGGTCAGCAGGTTCTGGACGCCCGACTTGGGCAGGACGGAGTCCAGTCGGGCCACTCGTGCGGTGGTCTCGGCGTTCATCGCGCCGGGCGCCATCGTGAAGTCGCCCGGGGAGGCGGCGCCGCCGGGCTCGGTCCAGGCGCGGGTGCCGAACGGGGAGGCGGTCTTCTCGGTGGTGCGGGGTTCCTGGATCCAGCTCTGCGGGGCCGTCGGCGGCAGGTCCTCCGCCTGGGCGGGTGCCGCGAGGCCGGTGAACGCGAGCGAGGCCGTCGCGACGGCCGTGAGCCACGTGCGGCGTATGCGCCTTGTGGGCATGTGGGGTTGTCTCCGTTGCTCCTGGGTCGACAAGTCGAACGGAGGGTTCCAGAACGCGCGAGCGAAAAGCAAACGTGTTCTCGTCGGTCGTGACGGGTCGACACCGGGTGCGCCGGCGAGGAGGATCCGGTCATTCCGGCGCGCCCGGGACGGGTCGGACTTCGGGCGGCACGGGCGGTGTGCGGGCCCTCGCCGGTTTCCGGGTGACGTGTCGCGGGGGGCCTCCGGAGCTCTTCCGCGGCCGCCGGTCCGGCGGGCTCCCGGCGCGACGCGGGAAGCCGCTCCCCGGTCCGGCCCGGCGGGCCCGCCTCCCCTTAGGGTGGGCGATCATGAGCAACCCTCACTCGCCCGCCGCCCGGTTCCGCCGGCTCCGCGGGACCGCAGGCCCGGCCGTCGTCGTCACCGCCCTCGCCGGTTTCGCGGTCGTGCTCGTCACCACCGCCCCGCCCTCGCTGGCGGCCCTGCGTCCGGCCGTCCGCCCGGGACCGGGCGGCGCCGCGGCGACGAGTCCCTGGCTGCGTCCGGCGGGCGCCCCGGTGACCGTGATCGCGCACCGCGGGGCCTCGTCGGCCGCCCCGGAGAACACCCTGGTCGCCGGCGAGGTCGCCCGGCGCGGCGGGGCCGTGTGGATCGAGAACGACGTGCAGCCCAGCGTGGACGGCGTGCCGTACGTGCTCCACGACGCGACCGTCGACCGCACGACGGACGGCACCGGTCCGATCCGCTCGCTGACCGCCGCCGAGCTGGACTCCCTCGACGCCGGTTCCTGGTTCGCGCCGTCCTTCGCGGGCACGCACGTGCCCACGCTGGAGGCCCAGCTGGCGGACCTGCGCCGGCGCGGCGGGAATCTGCTCCTGGAGGTGAAGGGCCGTCACACCCTCGACCAGGTGCGCCGGATCGTCGATCTGGTGCGCGCGCAGGGGATGAGCGACCGGGTCTTCGTCCAGAGCTTCGAGGTCTCGCACCTGCGGTACGTCCACCAGCTGGCCCCCGAGCTCCCCCTGGGGCTGCTGCGGGACACCCTGGACGCGGACCCCGTCGCGCTCGCGGCGGACCTGCACCTGGCGTCGTACAACCCCTCGGACCGGGCGCTGTCCGCCCGTCCGGAGGTGGTCGGCGATCTGCACGCGGCGGGTGTCGCCGTGAACGTCTGGACGGTCGACAGCCCGACCCGGTGGAAGGCCCTGGACGCGCTCGGGGTGGACGGGATCATCACCAACCGCCCGACGGAGCTGGGCGGTTGGTCGTCCGGCCGGGTGTCCTGAGGGCTACGGCACGACCTTGATGCCGTCGACGAAGGCCCGGACCATCACCGCGTGGGTGTAGACGACGGTTCCGGGCTTGATGAGGCCGCCCTCTCCGCCGTCGCCCTCGACCTGGACGGTGCGCTCGCCCAGGAAGGCGTAGGTCGTGGCGTCGAAGATCCACTCGGTGCGTTCGCCGCTGTGCTCGTCGAGCCGGGCCACGGCGACGCCCTTGCGGCCGGCGGCGTCGGTGGCCTCCTCCACCTTCACCACACCGGGGATCTTCGCGGCGGCCCGGTACAGGGCGGCGGCGAGCTTCGGAGTGGGCCAGCTCTCGCCGAGGAGGTCTCCGATGGTGGTGAAGGCCTGCTGGTCCCTGCCGTTGCCCTGCCCCTCGGTCTCCTTGTAGATCTTCCGCAGCAGCGCGTCGGGATCGGTGGGGAGGGTCGCGAGGTAGTCGTGGGAGGGCGCGCCGAGGTGCGGGGTCGGCACGTCGCCCTTCTCGTCGCGGCCTTCCAGGGTGATGCCCTCGGGGCCGGTGTTGCCGGGCTCAATGAGCCAGCCCTTGAGGCCGTCGGGCGAGCGCCAGGACTGCCGGGTGTGGAGGGGGTCGCTGACGAGGCTGCTCCGGCCGTCGACGGTCTTGACGTGGGTGTTCGCGGCGCGGGTCTCGATGTAGATGTACTGGCCGGCGCGGCCGTTCGGCACCTCGGCCCCGGCGGCGGCGAGCGAGATGCGGTCGAGGAGCCGGGGGGCGCCCGCGGCGTCGGCCGCGCCGATGCTGGTGGTGAGGGCCGGGCCGGCGGCGCGGTCGTCGGTGTGCTGCGTGCCGCCGGGGGTCAGGACGAGGACGCCGACGGCGAGCGCGCCGGCGAGTGCGGTGACGGCGGGCAGCAGGATCGCCTTGCGCAGCAGGGGGTTGCGCGGGGTGCGCGCGGCCGCGGCGGTGCGGCGGTCGTCGTGGATCTGGCTCATCAGGCGCTCCTTGTGGAACTGGTGGCGGCCCGGGGGGAGGTCGTGCTCCTCGATCGCGGGAAGGCCTCCGGGGTGGAGCCGGTTCGCCGTACGGGTCTCGTCGGGTTCGGGGTTCATCGGATTCCTTCCTGCGCGGGCCGGACCGCGTTCTCGCGATCACCTGTTGTCTGTCGGGTGCGGGAGGCGGGTTCCCGCTTTCCCGGGGCCGGTTCGGTTCTCTCCCGGGCGAGTTCGGCCTCGGCGCCGGTACGGAGCTTGGCGCGGGCCCGGGAGAGGCGGGAGCGGACGGTGCCGACGGGGATGCGCAGGGCCCGGGCGACCTCGGTGTAGGCGAGGCCCTCCCAGAGGCAGAGGACGAGCACCTCGCGTTCGGTGCGGCGGAGCGTGCCGAGGGCCCGGAGGGTGGCGGCGATGCGGCGGCGGTCGTCGATCCGGCCGGCGACCTCGGAGGCGTGGTCGGGCACGGCGGCGTCGGCCCGTCCGGCGGCGGCGTACGCCTCGGCGGCCGCACGGTAGCGGCGGTTGCCGCGGCAGTGGTTGCGGGAGACGTTGGTGGCGACGCCGAGCAGCCAGGGCCGCAGGGAGCCCCCGTCCGGGTCCACCTTCTGCCGGAGCCGCCAGGCCTCCAGGAAGGTGGCCGCCATCACGTCCTCGGCGACCGACCAGTCGCCGGTGAGCCGGAAGGCGTGGTTGTAGACGCTCCGGGCGTAGGAGTCGAAGAGTTCGGCGTAGGCCGAGGGGTCTCCGGCCCGGATGCGGGTGCGCAGGTCGATGTTCACGTCTCTCGTCTGTCCGGCTCCCTGAGCGGGTTCCGGTGACGCGCGTCACAGGGCTCGGGGAGCTCCGCGAGGAGGTCGGGGTTGACGATGCGCAGGACGGTGGCGATCCGTTCGGGGTCGGCCGCCGCCCACAGCACCGTGCGGGCCGCCCGGTACTTGGCGGCGAGCCGTTCCCGCTGTGCGGGCGGCAGGGCGGCGGACCGGTCGGCGCGGCTGTTGTGGGCGTTGTCGGCGATCTTCACGAGGGTGGCCTCGGGGTCCCGGGTGATCCGGCGGATCTTCTCCTCGTAGTCCGTGCCGGGGGTGTTGGTCACGGCCACGACGAGGTCGACGACGCGGTCGGGGATCCCGGCGGCGCGGAGCCGCTCGGGCGTCCAGTCGGTGTCCTCGACGATGTCGTGGAGCAGTCCCGCCATGGCCAGGTGGGGGCCGAGCGGTGCCAGGCCGGCGGCGACCGCGCGGACGTGTTCGACGTACGGGACACCGGTCTTGTCGGTCTGTCCGGCGTGCGCGCGGCCGGCGAGCGCGTCCACTTCGGCGAGAGTCATCATGGCCCCATCATCGCGGGGTGGCCGGAGCCGTCTCCCGCCTCCCCCGCCGGGCGCCGCGCGCGGCCCCGCCTCCGTGCAACACACTCTTCACAGAAGGGCGGGAATCCCCTTAGCGGACGGGCGGGTTGGCGCCGGTATGACTCTCGGGATAACGCTCGGCTCGACCACGGTCCGGCGCACGATCGACAGCACGGTGCGCCTCGCGCGGGAGGCGCGCGACGCGGGCCTGCACTCGGCGTGGTTCGGCCAGACCTTCGCGTACGACTCTCCCTCGCTGGCCGCGATCGTCGGGCGGGAGGTGCCGGGGCTGCACGTCGGGACCGCCGCCGTCCCCGTCTTCGGCCGCCACCCGCTCCTCGTCTCCAGCCAGGCGCAGACCGCCCAGGCGGCCACCGGCGGCCGCTACCACCTCGGGCTCGCCCTCGGCACCCGGCATCTGACCGAGACCGGTTTCGGCATCCCGTACCGGCGGCCCGTCGGGCTGCTGAGGGAGTTCCTGACGGCGCTCCGCCCGCTGCTCGAGACGGGCACCGCCGACTTCCACGGGGAGCTGCTGACGGCGACGACGCCCTACTCGGCGGAGGTGCCGGGCGCGCGGCCGACGGTGCCGGTGCTGGTCGCGGCGATGGGACCGCAGACCCTGCGGGTCAGCGGTGAGCTGGCCGACGGGATCCTGCCGTTCCTGGCGGGGCCGCGCGCGCTCGCCGAGCACATCGTGCCCGCCGTGACCGCCGCGGCGGAGGCGGCCGGCCGGCCCGCGCCCCGGGTGGTGGCCCTGGTCCCGGGGGTGGTCACCGCGCGGTCCGGGGTGGCGGCCGTGCGGGAGCGGGCGGCCGCGGAGCTCGCGCTGTACGAGCGGATTCCGTCGTACCGGCGGGCGATCGAGGCGTCCGGCGCCGCGGGGGCGGCCGAGGTCGCCGTCATCGGCGACGAGGAGGCGGTCGCCGCGGAGGTGCGGCGCTACCGGGAGGCGGGGGCGACGGAGGTGGTGTTCACGGCGACCGAACTCGACGGTGAGGAGGGCCGGGTGCGCACCTGGCGGCTGCTGGGCGAACTGTCGCGCGGCTGAGCTCCGGGCTCATCCCTTCTTCGCCCCGGCCGGCGCCGGCTCCGGATCCCCCTCGCCCTCGGTGTCCAGGTGGGGCAGGATCCGGTCCAGCCACCGCGGGGTCCACCAGGCGTGCTTGCCGAGCAGGGTCATCACGGCGGGCACGAGCAGCAGGCGGACCACCGTGGCGTCGATGAGGACGCTGGCCGCGAGCCCCAGGCCGAGCATCTTGACGACGATGTTGTCGGAGACGATGAAGGCCGCGAAGACGCTGACCATGATGAGGGCGGCACAGGTGATCACCCGGGCGGTGATCTCCAGGGCGTGGGCCACGCTGGCCTTGGAGTCCCCGGTGCGCAGCCACGCCTCGCGGACGCGGGACAGCAGGAAGATCTCGTAGTCCATGCTGAGGCCGAAGACGATGGCGAACATCATCATCGGCACGTAGCTCTCGATGGGCACCTTGCCGGAGACGCCGAGGGCGGGTCCGCCCCAGCCCCACTGGAAGACGGCCACGACCACGCCGTACGAGGCGGCGATGGAGAGGACGTTGAGCACGGCGGCCTTCACCGCGACGAGGAGGCCGCGGAAGACGGTGAGGATGACGAGGAAGGCGAGGCCGACCACCACGGCGATGATCAGCGGGAGCCGGCTGGAGACCAGGTCGAGGAAGTCCACCTGGGCGGCCGTGGTGCCGGTGACGTACCCCTGGGCGTCGGTGCCGGCCACCGCCTGCGGCAGCACGTCGTCGACGAGGTGGTTGGTCAGCCGGGTGGTCTTCTCGTCCTGCGGGGACGCCACCGAGTAGGCGGTGCCGACCAGGACGTCCCCGTCGGGGGTGGGCTGGAGCGGGGTGATGTAGGCGGCGTCGGGGACGCCGGTCAGGGACTGCTTGAGCTTGTCCGCGAGGTCCGCGCGGTCGGCGGAGGGCACGGCGGTCTGGTCGACGACGAGGGTCAGCGGGCCGTTCGCGCCGGGGCCGAAGGCGGTGGAGACGAGGTCGTAGGCGCGCCGGTCCGTGAAGGACTCGGGATCGGCGCCGTCGCCGATGTGGCCGAGCTGGATGAAGAGCAGCGGGAAGGCCAGGACGAGGAGCACCACGACGCCGCCGGTGAGGAACCACCAGGGGCGCTTCTCCACGCGCTGCGCGTACCGGTGCCAGGTGCCGTGCGCGGGTTCGCCGGGCTCGGCGTCGGTCTCGGCGACCGGCTTGCGCACGTGGTAGCGGTCGATGCGCCGGCCGACGAGTCCGAGCATGGCGGGGACGAGCGTGAGGGCGGCGAGGACGGCGGTGACGACCGTGAAGGCGGCCGCGAGGCCGAGTTTGCCGATGAAGCTGACGCCGGAGACCCAGAGTCCCGAGAGGGCGATGATGACCGTGCAGCCGGAGACCAGGACGGCGCGTCCGCTGGTGGTGGTCGCGAGGCCCGCCGACTCGGCGGGATCGTGGCCGTTCATGAGGTTCTGGCGGTGCCGGGTGATGAGGAAGAGCGCGTAGTCGATGCCGACGCCCAGGCCGATCATGGTGGCGAGGGTGGGCGAGACCGTGCCGAAGGTGAACGCCGCGGCCGTCAGGCCGAGGAGGGCGAGGCCGCAGATCGCCCCGAGGAGGGCCGTGACCAGGGGCATGACGGCGCCGATGACGCTGCCGAAGCCGATGAGGAGGACCACGATCGCGACGGCGAAGCCGATGGCCTCGCTCGTCCGGTCGTCGGCCTCGGGCCGCGCGAGTTCGCCGAGCGGACCGCCGTACTCGACCTCGACGCCGGCGTCCCGGAGCGGCTGGACGGCGGAGTCGACCCCGGGCAGGTAGCCGGTGCCGAGGGTGGAGGGCTGTTCGCTGAAGCGCACGGTGATGTAGGCGGTCTTGCCGTCCGTGGACAGCGGACCGGTGTTGGGGACCCCGGCCGGGAGGGCGGGCGGCGTGGTGCCGGGCGGCGGCAGCGGGTTCTGCACGGCGATGACGTCGGGCAGCTTCTGCAGGGCGGCGACCGTCGAGTTGACGGCGGAGGCCTCGTCGGTGAGCGGCCCGGAGGACCTGTTCAGCACGATCTGGGCCGCGTAGCCCGCGGCGGCGGGGTCGTGTGCCTGGAGGGCGTCGAGGCCCTCCGTCGACTGCACCCCGGGGAGGTCGAAGTCGTCGGAGTACTGGCCTCCGACGACCCTGTCGAGGATCTGGAGCCCCACCATCGCCGCGAGCCAGACCACGATGACGACGATGAAGTGGCGGGCGCACCAGCGCCCCAGTCGGTACAGCGCACCCTTGGGGGGTGTCGGCCGGGTGGCGGCCGGGCTTCCTGCGTTCATGGGCAAGGCCGTGTCCGGTAGGGAAGTCCCCGAGCGGTCCCCCGCACCGACCGTGCGCGGGTGTACCCGTCCATTGTTGGCCCGGCTCGTCCGTCCGGCATCTCGACCGGGTCGGGGGGACGTTCGGGCAGGTCAGGTCAGGTGAGAAGGCTGTTCGGGTGGGAGGAGCGGCGGGCCGCGGCGAGCAGGGCGTGGATGCGGGGGCCTGCTTCGTCGATGTCGGTGACGGGGGTGGGGAAGGGCAGCCGGACGTCCTGGTGGCCGGTGGGGTGTTCGAGGCGCAGGGTGATGCCGTACCGGTCGAGCGCGACCGGCAGGGCGCGGACCATGTCCCGGGCGGGGCGGGGCCGGACGAGCCGCAGCAGCAGGGGGACGAGTTCGCCGTGGCCGTCGACGAGGTGGGTCAGCATGGAGGCCTCGCAGGAGGCCATGGGGTCGACGTCGGTCGCGTGGAGTTCCTCCAGGGTGATGTAGGTGCGGCCGTCGGCGTCCTCCAGGAGGGCCTGGCCGAACTCCATGCAGATGCTCGTGGCCGCCTCCGGCTGGTAGGGAGCGGAGAGGAGTCCGGTGAGGGTGACGCGGCCCCGGAGGCGGTCGCGGACCGGGGTGGGGGCGATGTCCGTGAACTCCAGGCGGACGGGGATCCGGCCGGTTCCCCCGGTGTGGCTCTCCTCGGAGGGGTCGTGGAGGTGGATGTGCCCCATGGGTCCGGTCCCGTCCAGGAGGTGCACCTCCTGGTGGTGTCCGTCGGACACCACCGTCATGGAGTGGGCGGCGGCCAGGATCGATCGCACGCGCTCGGCGGGGGTGGGCCGTGTGACGCGGGTGGTGAAGGGACGCATCCGATTTCTCCCGGGACAGGTGACGAGGGCAGGCCACCGAGCCTGCGCTCAGAAGCCCTACTTAGGTAAGCCTAAGCTAACTCATCCTCGATCCGCTACGGAACACCCGGATCCGGCCTGGCGTCGGGCACCTGACAGCTCATGTGATGATCTCCCTTTCGATTCCGCATCCACGGACACCCCAGGGGGAGAGAAAGCATGGGAACCACGGACGCCAACGGCGTCGACCTGTCCGGCGTCACCGGCAGGCTCATCCAGACGGTCGACCTGGTGAAGGGCCCCGCCCCGCAGGCGATCGCCACCGACACCGTCAACGGACACGTCTTCGTCCTCCAGGTCGAGAGCTCCGCCACGGCCCCGCAGGGCAATCTCTGGCTCAACCGCATCAACCGCCGCACCGGCGCGATCACCGGCTCGATGCAGCTGAAGGGCTTCGGCCACGGCCTCTCCATGGGCGCCGAGCCCGTGGGCGCCGACACCTACCTCTGGACCGAGGTCGGCCCGCTGCAGCTCTCGGCCGACAACGCCGCCTTCGGCAAGGCCGTCACCCGGTTCCGCTTCGTCGACGGCGCGGTCCTCGACGGCGCCCAGATACCGCAGGGCCAGAAGTTCACCCCGCCCGGCAGCACGTCGAGCACCGGCCCGTCGCTGGACCCGGTGAGCGGGCTGCTGTGCGTGATGTACCACAAGGACGGGAAGCGGCACTTCACCCGTTACGACGCCGCCGAGGCCGCCGCGGGCCGGTGGAACCCGGTGGGCACCACCTTCGTCATGCCGGCCGGCGAGGACGTCACCCCCGACGTGCCCACGCCCCACCCGCTCAAGAAGACCCTCGTCTCCCAGGGCTACACCGCGCTGGGCGACGTCCTCTACGCCTACCAGTGGGCTCCGTACGACACGGCCGACGTCTTCCCGGGCATCGCCTTCCTCACCTCGTACTCGTGGACCACCGGCCTGCGCATCGACCGCCAGGTGGTCACCAACGCCGACGGCCTCACCCGCCGCGAGCCCGAGGGCGTCACCGCCGAGGTCGACCCCGCGACCGGCGAGACCCGGCTGCTCTTCGGCTTCAGCAACACCGTCCCCGGCACCACCGGTTCCCGCGACGTCACCATCGGCTGGTACCCCACCAGGCCCGCCGTGGACGGCGTCAAGGTCCTCGCCGACTGGGAGGACCTCGCGCTCGAACCCGGCGTGTCCCCCGGCGCCGACCGCCCGCGCGGCCGGCTGATCGCCCTCGCCGGCACCACCTACCTCCAGCTCCGCGGCACCGTCGCCTGCTCCCCCGGCCTCACCGCCGACAGCAGAATCGGAACCCTGCCGCACCGGCTGCGCGCGACCCACCTGACCCGCCAGAACGTGCCCCGCAACAACAACACGGGCCGCTGCGTGTGCCGGCTGGAGACCGACGTCACCGGCGCCCTCCGCGTGTACGGCGCCACCAGCGACAACGCCATCACCTGGATCGACTTCGACGGCGTCACCGTCGCCTGGCGATGAACCGCCGCCCGAACCGCCCCGTGCACCGCCCCGCCCCGCAGCCCGCGCACCCCGCCGAACCCGGAGAACCGACCATGACCCAGCCCCACACCAGCCGCCGCTCCCTGCTCACCGCGGCGCTCGCCGCCCCCGCCGCCGTCGTCGCCGGCCCGGTGCTCACGGCCACCCCGGCCGCCGCCGCGGACCCCGTCGACGGCTGCCAGACCGTCGTCGACTGGACGCCGGTCACGGTGGACGCGGCCGTGACCAACGAGCCCGGCGCGCCGGTCGAGGCCCGGGTGATCCGGCTCGCCGGGACCGAGTTCCTCCAGCTGCGCGGGACGGTCACCTGCTCGTTCACCGCCGACGGCCGACTCGGCACCCTCCCCGCCACCATCCGCCCGCCCAAGCTCACCCGCGGCGTCTGCCCCCGTAACAACAGCCTGGGCATCAACGCCATCCGCATCGAGGCCAACACGGCCGGCGCCGTCAACGTCTACGGCCCCCAGGCGACCAACAAGGTGACCTGGATCCAGCTGGACAACTTCTCCTCCGTCCTGGGCTGACCCCCGCGACGGGCGCCGGCCCCGGAGACCACCGGCGGACCGGCGGACCGCCGCCGCCCTCCCCGCCCGTCAGGGCGCGTCGGCGGACCAGTCGAGGCGGCCCGGATCGCCGGGGCGCGGGTCGTACAGCGACCGGCCCCCGGCACCGAACCGCCCCAGCTCCGTCTCCAGGGCCACGCCCGCCCCCCGCTGCTCCGGCGTCCGGTCGGTGACGTCGAGCAGCAGTCCGTCGAGCGGACCGCCCACCAGCTCCACGTAGACGCGGCCGGGCCGCGGGCCCGGCCGGGGGTCGTCGTGGTCCTGGCCGTAGACCCGGCCCCTCAGCAGCTCCTCGTCCCTGTCCATACGAGACAGCGTCCCAGCCGCCACTGACAACGAGAAGAAGGTCACAGTCGCGTGCTCTCCTGCTGCTTTGTCGATCTCCCCTAGCATCCGAGCATGACGGTCCTGCCTGACGACGGGCTCACCCTGGCGTCCGAATTCCCCGAAGCGCCACACGAACAGTGGCAACACCTTGTGGCAGGCGTCCTGCGCAAGTCCGGCAAAGAGGTGTCCGGCGACGCCGCCGAGGACGCCCTCTCCACACTCCTGGAGGACGGCCTCCACGTCCGTCCGCTCTACACGGCGGACACGGCGCCCGAGAACGCGCCCGACGCCGGCCTCCCCGGCTTCGCGCCGTTCGTGCGCGGCGGACGCGCCGAGGGCAACACCCTCGGCGGCTGGGACGTGCGCCAGCGGCACCTCGCCGCCGACAACGACGCCGTCCTCGCCGACCTGGAGAACGGCGTCACGTCCCTCTGGCTCGGCGCCGGCATCCCGGTCTCCTCGCTCGCCGCGGTCCTCGACGGCGTCTACCTCGACCTGGCACCGGTCGTCCTCGACGCGGGCCAGGAGACGGCGGCCGCCGCCGAGCGCCTGCTCGACCTGTACGCGGAGCGCGGCGTCGCCGACGACGCGGCCCGCGGCAACCTCGGCGCGGACCCGCTCGGCCACCAGGCCCGCACCGGGACCGCCGCCTACGACCTGGCCTCCGTGGCCGGTCTCGCCCGCCGCTGCACCGACCGGTACCCGGGGCTGCGGACCCTGACCGTGGACGCGCTGCCGTACCACGAGGCCGGCGGCTCCGCGGCGCAGGAGCTCGGCTGCTCCCTCGCGACCGGCGTCGCCTACCTGCGCGGCCTGACCGCCGCCGGGCTGAGCGTCGCCGAGGCCTGCGCCCAGCTGGAGTTCCGCTACGCGGCGACCGCCGACCAGTTCCTCACCATCGCCAAGCTCCGCGCGGCGCGCCGGCTCTGGGCCCGGGTGGCCGAGGTCTGCGGCGCCCCGGCGGCCGGCGCCCAGCGGCAGCACGCGGTCACCTCCCCGGTGATGATGACCCGCCGCGACCCCTGGGTGAACATGCTGCGCACCACGGTGGCCACGCTCGCCGCCGGCGTGGGCGGCGCGGACAGCGTCACCGTGCTCCCCTTCGACGACGCCCTCGGACTGCCGGACGCCTTCGCGCGCCGGATCGCCCGCAACACCTCCACCGTCCTCATCGACGAGTCGCACCTCGCCCGGGTCGTCGACCCGGCGGGCGGCTCCTGGTACGTGGAGCGCCTCACCGACGAACTCGCCCACGCGGCCTGGGATTTCTTCCAGTCGATCGAGCAGGCGGGCGGCCAAGAGGCCGCGCTGCGGTCCGGCACGATCGGCGAGCGCCTGGCCGAGACGTGGTCCGCGCGCAGCAGGAGGCTCGCGACCCGCCGCGAACCCATCACCGGGGTCAGCGAGTTCCCCCACCTCACGGAGAAGCCCGTCGAGCGGGCCCCGGCGCCCGCGCAGCCGACCGGCGGCCTCCCCCGGGTCCGCCGCGACGAGGCGTACGAGGCGCTGCGCGCCCGCTCGGACGCGCACCTGGCGGCGACCGGCTCCCGGCCCCGCGTCTACCTCGCGGCGCTCGGCCCGGCGGCCGCGCACTCGGCCCGCCTCTCCTTCGCCGCGAACCTCTTCCAGGCGGGCGGCATCGAGCCGGTCACCGAGGGCACCTTCGAGGAGAGCGGCGCGCGCGAGGCCTGCCTCTGCTCCAGCGACGCGCTCTACGCCGAGCAGGCCGCGACCGCGGCGGCCGGGCTGCGCGCGGCGGGTGCCGGGCACGTCCTCCTCGCCGGCCGCCCGGGGGACCACCCCGGTGTCGACTCGTACCTCTTCGCGGGCTGTGACGCCGTCGCCCTGCTCTCCACCGCCCTCGACCGCATGGGAGTGTCCTGATGTCCATCCCCGACTTCTCCGGGATCGAGCTCGGGGTGCCGGCCGCCGACGGCGGTCCCGAGGCGTGGCGGGCGGCCGTCAAGAAGGCCGCGGGCGGCGACGACCTGCTCTGGGAGACCCCGGAGGGCATCGGCGTCAAGCCGCTGTACACCGGGCAGGACCTGGAGGGCCTGGACTTCCTGGACACCCGCCCGGGCATGGCCCCGTACCTGCGCGGTCCGTACCCGACGATGTACGTCAACCAGCCCTGGACGATCCGCCAGTACGCGGGCTTCTCCACGGCCGAGGAGTCGAACGCCTTCTACCGGCGCAACCTCGCCGCCGGCCAGAAGGGCCTGTCGGTCGCCTTCGACCTGCCGACCCACCGCGGCTACGACAGCGACCACCCGCGCGTCACCGGTGACGTCGGCATGGCCGGGGTGGCCATCGACTCGATCTACGACATGCGCCAGCTGTTCGACGGCATCCCGCTGGACCGGATGACGGTGTCGATGACGATGAACGGCGCGGTGCTGCCGGTCCTCGCGCTGTACATCGTGGCCGCCGAGGAACAGGGCGTACCGCCCGAGAAGCTGGCCGGGACCATCCAGAACGACATCCTCAAGGAGTTCATGGTCCGCAACACGTACATCTATCCGCCCGGGCCGTCGATGCGGATCATCTCCGACATCTTCGCCTACACCTCGCAGCGGATGCCGCGGTACAACTCCATCTCGATCTCCGGCTACCACATCCAGGAGGCGGGGGCGACGGCCGACCTGGAGCTGGCGTACACGCTCGCCGACGGCGTGGAGTACATCCGCGCGGGCCGCGAGGCCGGGCTCGACGTGGACGCGTTCGCACCGCGCCTGTCGTTCTTCTGGGCGATCGGCATGAACTTCTTCATGGAGGTCGCCAAGCTGCGCGCGGCCCGGCTCCTGTGGGCCAAGCTGGTCAAGGAGTTCGACCCGCAGAACGCCAAGTCGCTGTCGCTCCGCACCCATTCGCAGACCTCGGGCTGGTCGCTGACCGCGCAGGACGTCTTCAACAACGTCACGCGCACCTGCGTCGAGGCGATGGCGGCCACCCAGGGCCACACGCAGTCCCTGCACACCAACGCCCTCGACGAGGCGCTCGCCCTGCCGACCGACTTCTCGGCCCGGATCGCCCGCAACACCCAGCTGCTGATCCAGCAGGAGTCGGGCACCTGCCGGACGATCGACCCCTGGGGCGGCAGCGCGTACGTGGAGAAGCTCACCTACGACCTGGCCCGGCGCGCCTGGAAGCACATCCAGGAGGTCGAGCAGGCCGGCGGCATGGCCAAGGCCATCGACGCGGGCATCCCCAAGCTGCGCGTGGAGGAGGCCGCGGCCCGCACCCAGGCCCGGATCGACTCCGGACGGCAGCCGGTGATCGGCGTCAACAAGTACCGGGTCGCGAGCGACGAGCAGATCGACGTCCTGAAGGTCGACAACTCCTCCGTGCGCGCCCAGCAGATCGCCAAGCTGAAGCGCCTGCGCGAGGAGCGCGACGAGCAGGCCTGCCAGGACGCGCTCGCCGCGCTCACCCGGGCCGCGGCCGCCGAGGGCAACCTCCTGGAGCTCGCGGTGGACGCGGCCCGCGCGATGGCGACCGTCGGCGAGATCTCCGACGCCCTGGAGAAGGTCTACGGACGGCACGCCGGCCAGATCCGTACGATCTCCGGTGTGTACCGCAACGAAGCCGGCGCTTCCCCCTCCGTGGACCGCACCCGTGCCCTGGTGGACGCCTTCGGCGAGGCCGAGGGCCGGCGACCCCGCATCCTGGTCGCCAAGATGGGCCAGGACGGCCACGACCGCGGCCAGAAGGTCATCGCCACCGCCTTCGCCGACCTGGGCTTCGACGTGGACGTCGGCCCCCTGTTCCAGACCCCGGCCGAGGTGGCCCGCCAGGCCGTCGAGGCGGACGTCCACATCGTCGGGGTCTCCTCGCTCGCCGCGGGGCACCTCACGCTCGTTCCGGCGCTGCGGGAGGAACTGGCGGCGGAGGGCCGCGAGGACATCATGATCGTGGTCGGCGGGGTGATTCCTCCGCAGGACGTGGCCACGCTCCTGGAGATGGGCGCGGCCGCCGTGTTCCCGCCGGGCACGGTGATCCCGGACGCGGCCCACGACCTGGTGACACGGCTGTCGGCCGACCTCGGACACGAGCGGTGATCGATCTCGGCACGTACGTCAAGGGCGTACGTGAGGGGAGGCGGGCGCTCGTCGCCCGCGCGATCACCCTCGTCGAGTCGACCCGCCCGCAGCACCGGGCCCTCGCCCAGGAGCTCCTGACGGAACTCCTTCCGCACAGCGGCAAAGCCGTACGCATCGGGATCAGCGGGGTGCCCGGGGTGGGCAAGTCGACGTTCATCGACGCGTTCGGCTCGATGCTCACCGGGCTCGGCCACCGGGTCGCGGTGCTCGCCGTCGACCCCTCCTCGACCCGGACCGGCGGCTCCATCCTCGGCGACAAGACGCGGATGGAGCGGCTGGCGGTCGACCCGGCGGCCTTCGTACGGCCCTCCCCCAGCGCCGGCACCCTCGGCGGGGTCGCGAAGGCGACCCGGGAGTCCATGGTCGTGATGGAGGCGGCGGGCTACGACGTGGTGCTCGTGGAGACCGTGGGCGTCGGCCAGTCGGAGACCGCCGTCGCCAACATGGTCGACTCCTTCCTGCTGCTCACCCTGGCGCGCACGGGCGACCAGCTCCAGGGCATCAAGAAGGGTGTGCTGGAGCTCGCCGACGTGGTGGCGGTCAACAAGGCGGACGGCCCGCACGAGCGCGACGCGCGCGCCGCGGCGCGCGAACTCGCGGGCGCGCTGCGGCTGATGCACGGTGCGGAGTCCTTCTGGACCCCTCCGGTGCTCAGTTGCAGCGCCCGTGACGCGGCGGGCCTCGACGAGGTGTGGGGGCGTCTGGAACAGCACCGGGCCCTGCTGGACTCGACGGGCCGGCTCACGGCCAAGCGCCACGACCAGCAGGTGGACTGGACCTGGTCCATGGTCCAGGACGAGCTGCTGCGCCGCCTCCACTCGGATCCGGAGGTCCAGGGCCTCGTGCCCGCGCTGGAACAGCGGGTGCGCGCGGGCGAGCTGACGGCGACGCTGGCCGCCGAGCGGATCCTGGACGCGTTCGGGGGGCGGCGCGGCTGACGGGCCGCCGTCCAGGGGCCCTTCCTTTCGGGAGGGCCCCCGCGCCGGTCACGTCCGGGCCAGGAAGGCCGGTCGCAGGGACGGGTCGACCGGGTCGTAGTACCGGTGGAAGACCGGGGTGGCGGAGCCGGAGACCGGGGGCACGATCCAGCTCCAGTCGGCCGGGGTGTCCCGGCCGTGCCGGCTCTCCTGGGCGATGTGCCGCAGGAAGCGCCGGGACTCGGTGTGGTGGTCGGCCACGGTCACTCCGGCCTGCTGGAAGGAGTGCAGCACCGCCACGTTCAGCTCGACGAGCGCCCGGTCGCGCCACAGGGTCCGCTCGCTCGACCGGTCGAGGCCGAGGCGGTCCGCCACCACGGGGAGGAGGTCGTACCGTTCGGTGTCGGCGAGGTTCCGGGCGCCTATCTCGGTGCCCATGTACCAGCCGTTGAACGGCGCCGCCGGGTACCGCACGCCGCCGATCTCCAGGGTCATGTCGCTGATCGCGGGCACGGCGTACCAGCGCAGTCCCAGCTCGGCGAAGCACGCGTGGTCGGGGTGGCTCAGCGGCACCTCGCGGACGGCGTCGTCGGGCAGCTCGTACCAGCGGGGCCGGTCGCCGGGCCGCTCCTGCACCATCAACGGCAGTACCTGGAAGGGCTCTTCGTCGCGCTTCCATCCCAGGTCGCGGGCGCGGGCGGTCAGGGCCTCGCTGCGCGGGTCGCCGAGCCGGTCCCCTTCGGGCGTGCGGTGCCCCGCGTAGCGCACGAGCTGGTCGTTGACGATCCGGGGGCCGGGGCGGTCCGGCCGGTCGGGGGCGAAGACGGTGATCACGGGGCGGATCCGGCCGCCGTTGCCGGCGAGCCTGAGGTGTTCGAAGGACGCGGCGGCGATGTCGTCGGCGGAGACGAGGTGCCGCAGGTCGCGCACCACGAGGCTGCGCCAGTAGAGCCTGCCGATGCAGCGGGCCGCGTTGCGCCAGGCGACGCGGGCGCCGAAGGCGAGTTCGGCCGGGGAGTGCGTGTAGGTGCCGGTGCGGTCGATCTCGGCCAGCACCTCCCGGAGCCGGCTCCGCACGTCGCCCCCGGCGCCGGGCTGCTCGGCGTGGAACTGGCGGACGAAGCGCTCCGCCTCCTGCCGGTCCGCGCGCTGCGGGGTCCGGCCGCGCCCGTCCGGTGCCGGGGCTGCGGGGGCCGGGTCACCGTGCGCGTAGGGGCAGGTGCCGGTGGTGGGGACGGACTTGCGGCGGCGGCTGCGACTGAAGATCAATGTGTTCCTCCCGGCCCCATGACTACCGTATGAACACGGCTGGGCGCGGAGGGTGCGTGAATATCCGGTCCCGGACGGTCTGCGCTGGTACGCTTTGGCCGCTCATGCCCCAATGACCGGTTTGCGGCGGACGGCTCCGTTCCACGCGGCCGGGCGCGTGGAACGGAGCCGTCGTGTCACGAGCCTCAGATCACGCCCTGCGCGGTCATCGCCCGCGCCACCCGCAGGAATCCGGCCACGTTGGCGCCGAGGACGTAGTCCTCGGCGTTGCCTCCGTAGGCCTCCGCCGTGGCCCGGCACTCGGCGTGGACACCGCGCATGACCGCGGCGAGCCGGGACTCGGTCTGCTCGAAGGTCCAGCTGTCGCGGGACGCGTTCTGCTGCATCTCCAGGGCCGAGGTCGCCACGCCGCCGGCGTTGGCCGCCTTGCCGGGGCCGAAGAGGACGCCCGCCTCCCGGAACACCTTGACCGCCTCGGGCGTGCAGGGCATGTTCGCACCCTCGGCGACCGCGAGGACCCCGTGCTTGACCAGGGCCACGGCGTCGTCGAGACCCAGCTCGTTCTGGGTCGCGCACGGCAGGGCGATGTCGCACGGGACGTCGTACACCGTGCCCCGGGCGGAGAAGCGCGCGGTCGGCTTCGCCTCCGCGTAGGCGGAGATCCGGGCCCGTCGCACCTCCTTGACGTCCTTGAGCAGGTCGAGGTCGATCCCGTCCTCGTCGACGAGGTATCCGGAGGAGTCGCTGCACGCCACCACGCTGCCGCCCAGGGCCTGCACCTTCTCCGCCGCGTACACCGCCACGTTGCCGGAGCCGGAGACCACGACGCGCCGTCCGTCGAAGTCCTGGCCGCGGGTGGCGAGCATCTCCTCCGCGAAGTAGACCGCGCCGTAGCCCGTGGCCTCGGTGCGGACGTGGGAGCCGCCCCAGCCCACGGGCTTGCCGGTGAGGACGCCGGACTCGTAGCGGTTGGTGATCCGCTTGTACTGGCCGAAGAGGAAGCCGATCTCGCGCGCACCGACACCGATGTCCCCGGCCGGCACGTCCGTGTGCTCACCGAGGTGACGGTAGAGCTCGGTCATGAAGGACTGGCAGAAGCGCATGATCTCGGCGTCCGAGCGGCCCTTGGGGTCGAAGTCCGCGCCGCCCTTGCCGCCGCCGATCGCCATGCCCGTCAGCGCGTTCTTGAAGATCTGCTCGAAGCCGAGGAACTTCACGATGCCGAGGTTGACGCTCGGGTGGAACCGCAGCCCGCCCTTGTACGGGCCGAGGGCGCTGTTGAACTCCACGCGGAAGCCCCGGTTCACCCGCACGGCGCCCTGGTCGTCCACCCACGGAACCCGGAAGAGCAACTGCCGCTCGGGCTCGCACAGCCGCTCCAGGATCCCGGTCTCGACGTACTCGGGGTGCCGCTCCATCGCGGGCGCGAGGGAGTCGAGGACCTCGGCGGCCGCCTGGTGGAACTCCTCCTCCCCGGGGTTGCGTCGGCGGACCTCCGCGTAGACGGCTTCCATGTGTGCCGTGACGTTCATGGGTGACTCTCGCCTTCTTCTTCATCGAAAGTGCCGGCGCGTGCGGGCGACGTCACGCCATTGTTGCCCGACCCTCCCGCGCGTCCGTCACCGAGCCCGCCCCCGGGCCGCCCGCCCCGCGGCGGCGGATCGCCGGGCCGCTCTAGCGACCCTCGGTTTCCACGTCGTTGTCGATCCACTCGGTCCAGCCCAGGGGGTAGGCGAACGCCGGCCGGGCGAGGTTGCCGCTGGTGCGGAACGGACGGCCGTCGTCGTCGACGCGGATCGTGCCGCGCTCGGAGCCGCTGGACCAGGCGAGCTCCAGGTACCAGCTGACGTCGTGCGCCCGGGCCCGCGCGGCGACGTTGAAGATCACGGGGTCGGTCTCGCTCGTCTTGTACGAGAACGTCCGCTGCCCGCCCACGGGTACGGCGGTGGGGCGGCCCGCGTCGAGGTCGACGGCGAAGGCCTTCGTGGACACCTCCCCGCCGCAGCCGACCCCCATCACGTAGTCGTTCCAGGGCAGCGGGGCCTTCTTGCTCACGACCCGGACGTGGAGGGCCTCCAGGACGACCGTCCGCTTCCCCTTGCCCTGGACGGTGAGCCGGAGCAGCTGGTCCCCGCCCGGGACCGCGTCGAGTGCGGCGATCCAGCCCGGCGCGTCCTGCTCGGTGGGCGGCGGGGGCACCTGCTCGGGGCCGCGGTCGATCAGATAGTGCTGGGTACAGGGGCCTTCCCAGGTGTGCGGCGCTGTGACGACGTTCGGCGCGTTCGCCGTCCCGGGGGCCGTGCCGCCGGGCCGCCCCGGATCGGCGGAGGGCGTCCCCGGGCGCTCGGCGCCCGGGCCCGAGGGGGACGCGGCCGTGCCGGCGGGCCTGTCGTCCCCCGAGAGGTCGAGGACGAGCGCGGCCGACACGACGGCGACGAGGGCCGCCGCGGCGGCCGCGGCGGTGCGCCGGACGCGCCGGTTCCGCCGCGGGACCGGGGAGCCCGCCGGGGACGGCCCCCCGGGCGCGGCCCCTGCGGACGGCGCGGGGTTCTCCGGCGGCGTCTCGGACGCCGCCGGCGCTCCGGGCGCGGGCGGGGGCTGCGGTGCGGACGCCGGCGCGGCGGTGGCCGGAGACGGGGGCCCGGCAGCCGGTTCCGGTGCGGCGGGCGCGTCGGGGGCGGGCGCCCTGCGGCCGCGCGAGACGTCGGCCCGCACCCACAGCCGGTGCAGCTCGACGAGTTCGTCGGGGGTCGCCCGGCACAGCCGCGCGAGCCGCTCCACGGGTGCGTAGTCGACCGGGACGGCGTCGCCGTTGACGTACCGGTGGAGGGTCGACGCACTCGTGTGCAGACGCTTGCCCAGCGTCCCGTAGCTGAGCCCCGAGCGTTCCTTGAGCTGCCCCAACAGCGCCGCGAGCTCGTCCCCCGCCACCGTCCCACCCTCTTCCGGCGTTCGTCCCCGCGTCCCAGGAAGGGACATCGACGCAGGTCAGCGCCTCGAATCCATTCCAGCGTCCCGTACCGCCCGGTAGGAGCGGCCGTTGGAACGGATCTTGTCACAGGCTGTGGTCAGCGAAGCAAGGCCGCCACGGGCAACGGCGGACCGGGCCTCACGACGACCGAATTCCGATCCCGACCCCGAGGGGGACTCCCATGTCCGCACGCACCACCCGCACCCGGCTGCTCGCCGCCACGACGCTGGCGGTCGCCGCCCTGTCGCTCACCGCCTGCGGCGGCGGCGCCGTGAAGGACGAGGGCGCCGCCACGTCGTCCGTCGCCCCCACCGGCGCCTCCTCCCGGCCGGCCGGGGAGCCGACCACACCGTCCGGGGACGGGACCACGACGCCCGCGGACGGCTCCGCGGGCACGACGTCCGGGTCGACCGGCGGATCCACGGGCGGCACCGACGGCGGCTCCGAAAACGGCGGTACGGCCACGGGCACGAGCACCGGCGGGAAGACGGGCGGCGCGACCGGAGGCAAGGGCGGCTCGGCCTCGGGCGGCGGCGAGGACGGGCCGTCGCGGAACAAGCAGTGCGGCGCGGGCGACACCAGGACCACGGCCACCCCGGTCGCCCGCCCGCTCAACCACCTGCTGCTCACCGTCACCAACACCGGCTCCGGCCGCTGCGACCTCCTCGGCTACCCGGTCGCCCGCTTCGGCGAGGCCCAGTCCGTCCCGCCCGTCGTCGAGGAGACCCACCCGCAGACGGTCGTGACCCTCGGCCCCGGCGAGTCCGGGTACGCGGGCGTGCTCCTGTCGGCCGCCGACGGCAGCGGACAGCACGGCTACACGACCGCGAGCCTCACGGTCGGCTTCACCGACGGCACGACCGCGCGGCCCCGGCTGGCCGGGAAGGGCGTGTACGTCGACAGCTCGCTGCGGGTGACGTACTGGCAGGGCTCCATGGACGACGCCCTCAACTGACCGGCGGACCGGGCCGGGAGCGGGCCGGGACCGCGCTCCCTCAGCGGTCCCGGCCGGTGTTGAGCCGGGCGGCCCGGCGCGTCAGGTAGTCGCGCTCCGCCAGGTTCGGCGCCTCCCGGGCCGCGTCGGCGTACAGCCTCGCCGCCAGCTCCGGATCGCCGGCCCGCTCGTGCAGGTACGCCGCCGCCGCGGTGGCACGCGGCAGCGGGTGACCGCGGGCCCCCGCACCCGGGGCGGGGCCGGTCAGCTCCGCGAGCGCGGCGAGCCCGGCGCGCGGCCCGTCGGCCTCGCCCAGGGCGACGGCCCGGTTGAGGCGAACGACGGGGCTGTCGGTGAACCGCAGGAGCTCGTCGTACCACTCGACGATCTGCACCCAGTCGGTCTCCTCCGCCGTGGGCGCGTCGGCGTGGAGCGCGGCGACGGCGGCCTGGGCCTGGTACTCGCCGAGCCGGTCGCGGGCGAGGGCCGCCTGGAGGATCCCCACGCCCTCGGCGATCAGCGCGGTGTCCCAGCGGCCCCGGTCCTGCTCGGCGAGCGGCACCAGGCTTCCGTCGGTCGCGGTGCGGCCGGACCTCCGGGCGTGGTGGAGCAGCATGAGCGCGAGCAGCCCGGCCACCTCGGGGTGGTCGATCGCGGCCGCGAGCCGGCGGGTGAGGCGGATGGCCTCGGCGGCGAGGTCGACGTCGCCGGAGTAGCCCTCGTTGAAGACCAGGTAGAGGACGCGCAACACGGTGCCGACGTCGCCCGGCCGGTCGAAGCGCACGCCCGAGACGGTGCGCTTGGCCCGGCTGATGCGCTGCGCCATGGTCGCCTCGGGCACCAGGTAGGCCTGGGCGATCTGGCGGGTCGTGAGCCCGCCCACGGCGCGCAGGGTGAGGGCGACCGCGGAGGACGGCGTCAGCGAGGGGTGGGCGCAGAGGAAGTAGAGCTGGAGCGTGTCGTCCACCGCGGTCGCGGGCCCGGGCGGCGGTTCGTCCTCGACGCGGTCCTCGCGCCTGCGGCGGGCGGTGTCCGCCCGCGCCGCGTCGAGGAACTTGCGCCAGGCCACGGTGACCAGCCAGCCCTTGGGGTCGCGCGGACGCTCCTCCGGCCAGACGCGGACGGCCTCGACCAGGGCGTCCTGGACGGCGTCCTCGGCCGCCGCGAAGTCTGCTCCGCGGCGGACGAGGATGCCGAGCACGCCCGGTGTGAGGCTCCTGAGCAGGGCCTCGTCCACGGGGGCGCCCGTCACTCCGTGATGGTGGGCGGCTCGGACAGGAACGGGCGCAGTTCGAGCCACTCGTGGAGGGGCCTTCCGCCCGCGCCCGGTGCGGCCGACAGCTCGCCGGCGAGTTCGACGGCCCGCTCGTAGCTGTCGACGTCGATCACCATCCAGCCGGCGATGAGGTCCTTCGTCTCGGCGAACGGCCCGTCGGTGACCGGCGGCCGCCTCTCGCCGTCGTACCGGACGAAGGTGCCCTCCGGGGAGAGCGCCTGGCCGTCGACGTACTCGCCGGTCTTCTCCAGCCGCTCCGCGAAGTCGCGCATGTACTGCACGTGGGCCGAGATCTCCTCCGGCGTCCACCGGTCCATGGGGACGTCGTTGACGGCGGCGGGAGCGCCTCGGTAGTGCTTCAGCAGCAGGTACTTGGCCATGGTGGTTCGTCTCCTCGGTGCCGGTGCGACCCATTGTGGTCGCTTCCGCCCCGGGGACGGAGCCGACCGCGGGTTCTCGACATCGCCGTCCGGATGAATTTTCCCGGCCCTCGTGGCGGGGCGGTGACGTGCGCGTGCCGTCGGCCCCGCGTCGCACACCCCTGCCCTGTTCTGTGACCACCATCACTCCGTGGATGCGCGACCCGTGTCGACCGGACGCCCGGTGCCGGGCGTATGCGTGGTGAAGCGAAAGATCCGGGAGTGAGTGGTGACCGTTGAGGAGTTCGAGGCGTTCTACGAGCAGGCGGTCGCACGACTCACAGGGCAGCTGTACGTGATGCTGGGCGATCTGCACGAGGCTCAGGACGTCGTGCAGGAGGCCTTCGTCAAGGGCTGGAGCAGGCGCCGGCAGCTCGACCGCGACGGGCAGCCCGAGGCGTGGATCCGTACGGTCGCCTGGCGCCTGGCGGTGAGCCGGTGGCGCTTCCGCAGGCGTACGTCGGACGCCTGGGACCGGGCGGGCGCGCCACCGCCCGTCGAGGGGCCCGGTCCCGAGTACGTGGTGCTCATCGACGCGCTGCGCGACCTGCCGGCCCAGCAGCGCCGGTCGGTGACGCTGCACTATCTGTGCGACCTGAGCGTCGAGCAGATCGCCGGCGAGACGGGGCAGTCCGCCAGCACCGTCAAGACGCACCTGGTCCGCGGCCGGGTCGCCCTCGCCGATCGTCTACGGCCCCGGAACGTTGAGGAGGACCCCGGTGCTTGACCCCCAGGACGCCCAGGAGCCCCAGGATCCGCTGCGCGAGATGTTCCGGCAGGCCGCCGCCGCCGGTCAGGCGCGCGCCCGTGCCGTGCCGGTCGCCCGGATCGCCGAGCGCGCCCGGCGGGCGCACCGGCGCCGGGTCGCCCTGGTCGCGGGGGCCGCGTGCGTGCTCCTCGCGGGCGGCGGCGTGACCGCGGCGGCGCTGCTCTCGGACGCGCCGACGCCCGTCGTGCCCGCCGTGAGCCCCTCCGTCGACCTGCCGTCCCCCGGAGAGACCACCGCCCCGCCGTCGAGCACCACGACGGAGCCGGGCCCGCCCACGCCCGGGAGCACCACCGGCGGTTCGTCGGCGACGACGACACCGCCGCCGGGACGGGTGACGACGTCACCGCCCTGAGCCCGGCCGTAAGCCCCGTCGTGAGCCCGCCCGCCGAGGCTCCCGCCCCACCGGTCGGGCTCCGGCCGCCGGCCGGGGCCCCGCGCCCGGGCTCCACGGCCCGACCACCCGCCGGGCAGCCCGCCCGACCTCCGCCGCATCGCTCCGTGACGCCCGCCGTCGCGCGGTCCGCCATGCCCTGACACCCCGACGAGAGTCCGCCATGTCTGTGCTGTCCCCCAGGTCCCCGGAGAAGGCGCCGCCGGCGCCGCCGTTCCCCGCCGTCCCCCGCGCCGGCCGGCGAGGGCTCCGGCTCGACGCCGAGGACCGGGACGTGCTGTGGCTGTACCTGCTCACCCGGGCGGCCCTGTGGACCACCGCGTACGGGGCACGCTGGCTCTTCCCCGCCGACGCCGGCACCCGTGACCCGGGCCCGGCCCTCGCGCCGTTCGAGCGGTGGGACTGGGGGCACTTCCTGAACGTGGCGCGCGACGGCTACTTCCCCGCGGGCCGGGGGCCGTGGGACGCCGAGTGGGACGACCGCGAGGCCTTCTTCCCGGGCTTCCCCCTCGTCCTGCGCGCCGTCCACACGATCGTGCCGCACTGGACCGCGGCGGGGCTGCTGATCTCGTTCGTGGCGGGCGGGGTGGCGGTGCTGGCGCTCGTCCGGGTCGCCCGGCTGTACCTGCCCGACGAGGGCGCCGGGCGGCGCACGGTGCAGCTGCTGCTGATATCCCCGTGCGCGGTCTTCCTCGCCGCCGGGTACAGCGAGTCGCTGTTCCTCGCCCTCGCCCTGCCCGCCTGGCTCGCCGCGCAGCGCCGTGCCTGGCCCCTCGCGGCCGTGCTCGCCGCCCTGGCGACGACCGTCCGGGTCAGCGGGCTGTTCCTCGCGGCCGCCCTGGCCCTGCACTTCGTCCTGACGGCCCGCGGCCGCGCCGACTGGCGCCCGCTGCCCTGGCTGGCGCTGCCGGCGCTGCCCGCCGTCCTCTACGCCTGGTACCTGTGGGCGCGTACCGGCGACTGGATGGCGTGGAAGCACGCCCAGGAGCGGGGCTGGTACCGCCACTTCCACGCGCCGTGGGAGGCATGGGGCACGACCTGGGAGTCCTCGTTCGACCGGGTCCTGACGACCGGTTACGCCTCCATGTTCCAGGCCGAGCTGCTCGCCATGGTCGTGGGTCTGGCGCTCGCGGTGCTGCTGGTGCGCCGCCGCCGCTGGCCCGAGGCCGTCTACGTGGGTCTCAGCCTGTGGGCACTGGGGACGTCGTACTGGTACCAGTCCATTCCCCGGGCGACCCTGCTGTGGTGGCCCCTGTGGGTGGTCCTGGCCGCCTGGACCCTCCGCTCGCCGCGTTTCCGGACCGCGTACTTCTGCCTGGCGGCGCCCCTGTCGACGCTGTTCGCTCTGACGTTCCTGACGGGCCGCTGGGCGGGCTGAGGCGCGGCGTCCGCGACGGGCCGCCGGTCCGGCCGGGTGTCGGCGATCTCCGTCTCGCCGCGGGGCAACCCCGTACCGCCGCACGGCGTCCTACCGGCCGTGACCGATCCTTTCGCACCCGACGTCCCCGCCGGTTCCGAGCCCTTCGACGACGACGAGGAGTCCGTCCGCCCGGGCCCGTTCCGGCGCCACGCGCTGTGGGCGGCGGGAGTCACCGCCGCGGGGGTGGCGGTGGGCTGGGTCACCTCCCTGTTCCGGATCGGCCCCGAGGAGTACGGTCTGCCGCCCGCCGCTCCGGGCGCGCTCTGGCCGTACCTGACGGCCTGGGCCGTGATCGGACTCGTCGTGGCGGGCCTCCTGCGCGCCACGGCCGCCCGGGTTCCGGTCTACGCGCCCGGCCGGACCGCCGTCGCGCTGACGTACCTCGGCACCCGGCTCTCGCTCGGCTGGCGTCCGGAGGCTCCGGTGGTCGGCGCGATGGCGGCGGCGGCCCTGATCGCGGCGGCGGTCTGGTGCGCCGTCGCCCTGCGGCAGAACCGGCGCCGGGCCGAGGCCTGATCCCGGTACGGGGCCGCGGCACGCATCGCGGCGGTGGGGGCCCGGTGCGGGATGCCGGCCCGGATCCTCGGGTCCGCCCGGGGCGCTGCCCGTCAGCGGACTCCGCGGGGCCGGAACTGGACGCTGATGCGGGGCCCGACGGCCCGGCTCGTCTTGGGGACGGCGTGCTCCCAGGTGCGCTGGCAGGAGCCGCCCATCACCACGAGGTCGCCGTGGCCGAGCGGGAGGCGGAGGCGGGCGGGGCCGCCGGCCCGGGGACGGAAGGCGAGGTCGCGGGGGTCGCCAAGGGAGAGGATGGCGACCATCGTGTCGTGGTGGGCGGAGCGGCCGGTCCGGTCGCCGTGCCAGGCGACGCTGTCCCGGCCGTCCCGGTAGAGGCAGAGGCCCGCGGTGACGAAGGGTTCCCCGAGCTCGGCGGCGTAGTGGGCGCCGAGGACGTCCCGGGCCTCCGCGAGGGCGGGGTGCGGGAGGGGCGCGCCGTGGCCGTAGTGGGCCAGGAGCCGGGGCACGGCGACGACGTTGTCGTACATGGGACGCTCCTCGGCCCGCCAGGGGACGCGGTCGGCGAGCTTTTCGAACAGCGCGTCGGCCCCGTGCAGCCAGCCGGGCAGGTGGTCGACCCAGGCGCCGTCGTCGAGCGGCGTCCGCCGGAGGCCGTCCAGCGGGCCGAGGCGGATCTCGTCGCCCTGGTCGAACAGGGAGCCCTGGAGTCCGGGAAGGGCGGGTCGTGCTGCGTTCACGGATCCACCCTAACGCTGAATCGAACAAATGGACGAATGACAGGGGTGCCGGGAAGCGCCTGCCGGGTCAGCCGCCCGGGGGGCGTCGCGGCTGCTCGGGGTTCCTGCCCGCCCTGCCGGCCACACCCCTCCCCCCGCTCCCACCGCCCTCCTCGCCGCCACGGCCCCGACCGTCCTCGCCGCCCGCCACGGGCCGGCTCGCGCCGTAGCGCAGGCAGGAGGCGACCACCACGAGGGGCCAGGTGGACTGGACGCAGGTCACGAGCCGTTCGGCGACCCCCGCGGCGCCCTGGCGGTTCATCTCCACGAGGAACCAGACCGCGCCGAGCGCCATCACCACCGTGACGGTGACGGACGGCCGCAGCCGCAGCCCCCACGGCCCGCCGCCGCTGCGCACGGCGGCCAGCACGGGCCACACCGCGAGAAGCGTGAACCCGACCACGACGACCGCCCCGTGGTTCAGGGAGCCCCCGCTGCTCGGCGCGGGCACCAGCGCGACCCCCAGGGCCGCGACCCCGCCCCCGGCGAGCGCCAGGCGTCCGGCGCGCGCGGCCGGCCGCAGGCCCCAGGCGGTGAGGAGGTGACAGACGCCCAGCGCGAGGAACGCCCCGGTCATGACCCAAGAGCCCGCCGCGCCGTAGGCCGCGAGGACGCTGATCGTGTCGGTGGCGGGGTCGTAGGCGGGTCCTTCGAGCAGGGCCGCGACGGTCCAGCCGCCGGCCAGCAGCAGAGGGGCGCATCCCGAGGACAGAAGGGCCCATCTCGGTACGGATCGCATCGGACCACCGTAGGACGCGCCGCTCGTCGCCCACCGCATCACGCGGAGGCGTCGGCCGTGTCCCGGGTGCCGCCGCCCTCGGCACCCGGGGCCGGCGCGGTCATTCCGCCGCCGGTGCGGCGGCGGTCGCGCGGTCGTCGCCCGTGTCGTCGTAGTCGACGGTGCCCGAGGTCAGATGACCGGCGAGCCCGAGGACCAGGAAGAGCCAGACCAGGACCTGCGCCCCGGTGCCCAGCCGCAGCGGGCGGGTCGCGGAGTACGCGGGGAGCCCGGCGGTCTCGGGGCCGTCGCCCAGGATCCCCTTGGGGTACACCGGGGTGAGCATCGTGGCGTAGGCCGTCAGGCGCATGCGGTAGCGCACGACGGCAGCGGTGGCCCCGAAGACCGGTTCGGGGAGCCGGCCCAGCACGATCCCGATCAGCCAGAACACCCAGCTGACGGCGAACCAGCCGGACATCGCGAGGCTGCTGACGACGGCCGCCGGGATCATCAGGATCAACCGGAACAGGACGGCGAGCCGGTTGAGCGGGGTGGCGCGCAGTTCGATGCGCACCGGGTAGTCGGGGGCGTCGAAGGAGAACGGCGGGTAGCGGTCGACGAGCAGGGTCGCGTCGGCCGTGACCCTGGTCTGGTAGGCGAGGACCGAACCGAGGAAGGAGGCGATGGGGTCGGGCAGCCGGCCCAGGACCAGGGCGCTGAACCAGCCCGCGATCGTGACGAAGAACGCGACGAAGGACAGCAGGGCGACGACGACGAACTGCGGGAGGAGCAGGAGCCAGCGCAGCAGCACGGTCCAGCGGCGCTGTCGCCCGGGCGGCGGCACGTCCAGGACCGGCCGCCATTCGGGCCCGTCGGCCTCGGTGCCGGCCGGGGGCCGGGGTTCCCAAGCTGCTGCCATGACGGTCTCCGTCTCTCCCGCGCCCCCGCTTCCCGGTCACGTCGATGGTCACCCGGAAGCCCGGCCCCCGCACGGGCACGGGTCCACCCGGACCACCCGCCAGGGGTCCGGCCGACCGCCTACCGGTCCCGGCCCTCGCCCGTGCTTCCTCCCTCTCCCCCGCTCAGAGCGCGCCGACGATGTCCTCGACGCGGGCCTTCGCGTCGCCGAAGAGCATCGAGGTGTTCTCGCGGAAGAACAACGGGTTCTGCACGCCCGCGTAGCCGGAGGCCATGGAGCGTTTGAAGACGATGACCCGGCCCGCCTCCCAGACGGTGAGGACGGGCATGCCGGCGAGTGGGCTGGAGGGGTCGTCGGCGCCGGCCGGGTTGACGGTGTCGTTGGCGCCGATGACCAGGACGACGTCGGTCTTCTCGAAGTCCTCGTTGATCTCGTCCATCTCCAGGACGATGTCGTAGGGGACCTTGGCCTCGGCCAGCAGGACGTTCATGTGGCCGGGCAGCCGGCCGGCGACGGGGTGGATGCCGAACCGTACGTCGACCCCCTTCGCCCGGAGTTTCGAGGTCAGTTCCGCGACGGGGTACTGGGCCTGGGCGACGGCCATGCCGTAGCCGGGGGTGATGACGACGGAACGGGCCGAGGCGAGGAGTTCGGCGGTGGACTGCGCGGTGATCTCCGAGTGCTCGCCGTAGTCGACGTCCGAGCCCGCCGGGGCCTCGATGCCGAAGCCGCCGGCGATGACGGAGAGGAAGGAGCGGTTCATCGCCCGGCACATGATGTACGACAGGTAGGCGCCGGAGGAGCCGACGAGGGCGCCGGTGACGATCAGCAGGTCGTTGCCGAGGAGGAAGCCGGAGGCGGCCGCGGCCCAGCCGGAGTAGCTGTTGAGCATGGAGACGACGACCGGCATGTCCCCGCCGCCGATCGAGGCGACCAGGTGCCAGCCCAGCGCGAGCGCCAGGGCGGTGACGGCGATCGGCAGCCACAGCGCGGGCGCGCTGACGAACCACACGGTCAGGACGAGGAAGAGGCCGAGCGCGCCGAGGTTGAGGGCGTTCTTCCCCGGCAGCGTCAGCGGCCTGGAGTCGATCTTCGCGGAGAGTTTGAGGTAGGCGACGATGGAGCCGGTGAAGGTCACCGCTCCGATGAACAGCCCGATGAACACCTCGGCGTGGTGGATGCCCAGGGTGCCGAGCGCGTCCAGGGCGCGGGCCTCCTCGCCGTCGGGCCGGTGCTCGACGTCGAGGTAGCCGTTCCAGCTGACGAGGACGGCGGCGAGGCCGACGAAGGAGTGCAGCAGCGCGATCAGCTCGGGCATGCCGGTCATCTCGACGCCGCGGGCGCGCTGGAGGCCGATCAGCGCGCCCGTCAGCATGGCCGCGGCCATCAGTCCCAGGCTCGCCGCGCCGATGTCGCCGTCGACGGCGAGCACGACCGTGGCGACGAGCGCGACACCCATGCCCAGCATGCCGAAGGCGTTGCCGAGCCGGGCCGACTCGTGCCGGGAGAGTCCCGCCAGCGCCAGGATGAACAGCAGCGCGGCGACGAGGTAGGCCGCCTGGGCGGCAAGGTTCGCAGACATGTCAGCTCCGGTTGAACATGGCGAGCATGCGACGCGTCACCGCGAAGCCGCCGAAGACGTTGATACTGGCCAGCAGGATCGCCACGGCCGACAGGACCGTGACGACCGTGCTCCCGTGCCCGATCTGCAGCAGCGCGCCGACCACGATGATCCCGGAGATCGCGTTCGTCACCGACATCAGCGGTGTGTGCAGGGCGTGGTGGACATGGCCGATCACGTAGTAACCGATCACGATCGCCAGCACGAACACCGTCAGGTGGGGCAGCAGCGCCGCGGGCGCGAACCCGGCGGCGAGGAACAGCAGCAGCGCGGCCAGCGCCACGGCGCCGAACCTCCGGCCCGCCGTCGGCGGCTTCCGCACCGCCGGCTCCGTCGCCGCGGGGACGGGGGGCGCGGGGGCGGGGGCCGCCGAGACCTGGACCGGCGGAGGCGGCCACGCCGACGCGCCGTCACGGACCACGGTGATCGAGCGCTGGACCGGGTCGTCCCAGTCCAGGACGAGCCGGCCGTCCTTGTCCGGGGTCATCAGCTTCAGCAGGTTCACCAGGTTCGTGCCGTACAACTGCGAGGCCTGGGCGGGCAGCCGCCCCGCCAGATCGGTGTAGCCGAGGATCGTCACCCCGTTCTCCGTGACCGTCCTCGCGCCCTTCACGGTGCCGACGACGTTGCCGCCGTTGGCCGCGGCCATGTCGACGACCACCGACCCCGGCTTCATCCCGGCCACCATCTCCGCCGTGATGAGCACCGGCGCCGGACGCCCCGGGATCAGGGCGGTGGTGATGACGATGTCGGCCTCACGGCACTGCGCCGCGTACAGTTCCGCCTCACGCGCCTTGTAGTCGTCCCCCATCTCCTTGGCGTAGCCCGTCTTCGAGACCTCGACCTCCGCGGACGCGATCGACAGGTACTCGCCCCCCAGCGAACGGACCTGGTCGGCGACCTCCGGCCGCGGGTCGGTCGCCCGCACCACCGCGCCGAGCGAGCCCGCCGTCCCGATCGCCGCAAGACCGGCGACCCCCGCGCCCGCCACGAGCACCCTCGCCGGCGGCACCTTCCCCGCGGCGGTCACCTGACCGGTGAAGAACCGCCCGAACTCGTGCGCCGCCTCCACCACCGCCCGGTACCCCGCGATGTTCGCCATGGACGACAGCACGTCCATCGACTGCGCCCGGCTGATCCGCGGCACGGCGTCCACCGACAGGGCCGTGAACGGCCTGCGGCCCAGGTCCTCCACCATCGCCGGGTCGAACGCGGGCGCGAACAACGCGATCACCGTCGCCTCCGGCCGCACCCCGTCCAGCTGCCCGGGACCGGGCGCGTTCACCCCGAGGACCACGTCCGCGGCCACCGCGTCCCCGATCCTCGCGCCGGCGGCTTCGTAGGCGCTGTCCGTGAACCCGGCCGCGGCCCCGGCACCGGGGTCGACGACGACCTCGTACCCGAGCTTGCGGACCTGTTCGATCGTGGCAGGCGTGGCCGCGACACGCTTCTCACCGTCCCGCGCTTCTTTGAGAACTCCGACGATCACGAGTCTTCTCCGTTCAGAGCCGGTTGCCGCGAACGACCTTCCCCTGATGCGCCGTCGCACCGGGTTCCGGTCCGGATCAGCATCGGGCCGCCCCCGCCCCGACCGGAAGGCCACCCGTCGTCCCATGATCGGGGAGACGACGACCGAGGAGAAGCACGCAACCCCGAAAACCCGGGACGGCCGTTCCCTCCCCCGGGGGAGGGAACGGCCGCCGGGCGGTCCGGGCTCGGTGATGGGCCGCGGGTCAGGCGCCCGCTCTGCGCCGGCCCCGTACGCGGCGCGGGTACGGGAAGAGGCGGGGTCGGCGCTTCGCGGCCACGTCCTCCACCCAGCCGGAGGCCAGGACCAGCAGGCCGATCAGCGGGATCGCCACCAGCAGCGGGAACCACTGGCTCATCAGCAGCCACTGGAAATGCTCGTAGACGAAGCCGACGGACCAGAGGGGGTCGATCAGCGGGATGGCGACGACCAGCGCGGCCACGTGCCAGAGGTAGACGCTGACCGCGCGGGAGTTGAGCAGGCTGATCAGGCCGTTCCAGCGTTCCAGCGGCCGGGGCCACTGCTCCCAGGAGGGGCTGACGTGGAGCAGGATCGCGACGAAGCCGAAGGACCACAGGGCCTGGGCGATCGGCCAGCTCTCGATGTCGGTGTGCACGGTCGGATCGACCGGGCGGGTCTGCAGGTACCACCAGCCGGCCACCATGATCAGCGGCGCGACCGACGGCACGACGTACTGCGGGATCTTCTTCAGCAGGCCTTCCTGGTGGGCCATGCCGAGGTTCCAGCAGGAGCCGAACATCGCGAAGTCGCTGAGGTTCTCCCGGACGCGGCCGTAGAGGAACTCCTGGTCGACGAGGAGCGTGTTCAGCACGACCGTCACCACGAGCGGCACGGCCAGCGTCACGACCGGCATCCGCCGCAGCGCCCACAGCATCAGCGGGGACAGCAGGACGTACCAGAGGTACGCGCGGAGGTACCAGAGCGGGACGACGACCTGCTCCGCCCAGCCCGGCTCCACGAGACCGCCGAAGCCGTTCAGCGACTCGGCGTACGGCGGAGTGCTCAGCGGTACCAGCCAGAAGAGCAGCTTCCCCCACCACCACTCGGGATGCCCCTCGGCGTCGGGGCCCCAGCCGTCGATGATCTCCAGGGTGAGGACGACCGCGCCGAACAGCCACATCGGCGGCAGCAGCCGGCGCATGCGGCCCCGGACGACGCCGAGGGCGGGACGGCTGAGCGAGCGGGTCATCAGCGATCCGGCCAGCGCGAACATCACACCCATCGACGGGAAGACGACGGGCAGCCAGAACCATCCGAAGTTGTGGTAGACGACCACGCGGACCAGCGCCAGCGCGCGCAGCAGGTCGAGATAGCGGTCCCGGCCGGACCGGCGCGGGGCCGGAGCCGCCGGCTCCGGATCCGGCTCCGGCTCCGGGTGGAGCTCCGGCCGGAAGGCGTCGGGGATCCTCAGCCGCAGGGTCTCCTGGTTTCGCCCGAACTCGAAGGACGCGGTCATGGTCAGGCCTCCACCGGTGCGGCGACCTCGCCGGTGCGCCGGAGCTTCTGCCAGCGCAGCCGGCCACCGGTCAGCGCGGTGATCGTGGACTGCAGCAGGACGATGTACATCAGCTGCCGGTAGACCAGTTGCTGGATCGGCAGGCTGATCAGATGCAGCGGCTTCTCGCCGTCGAGCCGGAAGGCGTACCAGGACAGCACGGCCTGGAGCAGGATGAAGCCTCCCCAGCTGGCGAGGGTGATCGGGGCGTCCGCGAAGAGCACCCCGTACAGCAGGAACAGGTCGACCAGCGGGGCGAGCAGCGGGGCCACCACGCCGAACAGCACGACGAGCGGCAGCCCGAGGCGGCCGAAGCGGCCGGCCGGGCCGCGGGAGGTGACGGCGCGGCGGTGCTTCCACATCGCCTGCATGGAGCCGTAGCTCCAGCGGTACCGCTGGGACCAGAGCTGCTGGAGGCTGGCGGGGGCCTCGGTCCAGGCGCGGGCGCGTTCGGCGTAGACGATCCGCCAGCCGTCGCAGAGCACCGCCATGGTGATGTCGGTGTCCTCGGCGAGGGTGTCGTCGCTCATCCCGCCGACCCGCCGCAGGGCCTCCCTGCGGAAGGCGCCGACGGCGCCGGGGATGGTCGGGATGACGTTGAGCATGTCGTACATCCGGCGGTCCAGGTTGTGGCCGAGGACGTACTCGATGTGCTGCCAGGCGCCGATGAGGCTGTCGCGGTTGCCGACCTTGGCGTTGCCCGCGACGGCGCCGATGGTCCGGTCGCCGAACGGCTGCACGAGTTCGCGGACGGTGGACGGCTCGAAGACGGTGTCGCCGTCCATCATCACGATGATGTCGTACGACGCGGCGGCGATGCCGGTGTTGAGCGCGCTGGACTTGCCGCCGTTGGCCTGGCGGATCAGCCGGACGAAGGGCAGGTCCATCTCCTCGACGATGTCCGCGGTGCCGTCCGTCGAGCCGTCGTCGATGACGAGCACCTCGATCGGGTAGTCGCTGGCGGCGAGGGAGTTCAGGGTGTTCGCGATGCACTCGCGCTCGTTGTAGGCCGGGACGAGGACGGTGACCGGCTCGGTCACGGGCGCTCCCCAGGCGTCGCGCCGCCGGGCGCGCCGGGCGTGCAGGGGGGCGAGGACGAGCATCAGCGCGAAGCGGCCGAAGTTGAGGAAGCCGACGACGGCCAGCAGGGCGACCAGCACCGGCAGGGTGAGCACGGCGGCCTGGGTGGCCCAGATGTAGCCCTTGCCCGCCCACAGCTGGTAGCCGTGCACCGGCACGGTCGCGTCGGTGGCGCCGAGGGCCTCGGAGATGGTGGCGAAGCGGTATCCCTCGCCCTTGAGCTTCACGATGATCTGCTCGAGCGCGGCCAGGGTCTCGGCCCGGTCGCCGCCGGCGTCGTGCAGCAGGATCAGTTCGCCTTCCCCGGGCTTGCGGGGCATCGCTGCCTTGACGATCGCGTCGACGCCGGGGCGCTTCCAGTCGTGGGTGTCCCGGTCGATGAACGCGGTGAGGTAGCCGTGGGATCCCACGTACTTGATCACCGGGTAGTTCCAGTCGTCGAGCGCGGAGGCGTCGGAGGAGTACGGCGGGCGGAACAGCGCGCTGTGGACGCCCGCCACACCGGCCAGCGCGAGCTGCGTCTGCGCGAGTTCCCAGCTGATCCGGGCCTCGGACTGGTAGGCGAGGTCGGGGTGGGTGAAGCTGTGCACGCCGATCTCGTGGCCGCCCGCGACGATCTGCCGGATCAGCTCGGGGTGGCGGGTGGTCATCGCGCCGGTCACGAAGAAGTCGGCGCGGATGTCGTGGGACGCGAGCACGTCCAGGATCTTCGGGGTCCACTCCGGCGACGGGCCGTCGTCGAAGCTCAGGACCACGGTGTGGTCGGGGATGCGGTAGCTCGCCGGGCGCTCGTTCTTCTCGCCGCGGGCGTCGATGATCGGGCCGCCCTTGAGCAGGTTCTCCGGCACGGTGGTCTTGTCGACCGAGGTCGCGACCCGGGTGTCGTGGAACGCCTCGTTGGTGGCGAGACCGCGGAGGACGAGCAGCGCGAGCAGGCAGGCCAGCAGGGACAGCGGCATGAAGAAGCGCAGCGGTGGAGCAGCCAGGCGGCGCGGTCTCAGCAGGGACTGCCGACGGCGCTGACGCTGGTGGCGGGACAAGGACGCTCCTGGAGATGGGTGGTGCCGGGGGGGGGCGGGCATGCCCGGCCCGGACCGCGGGGGTTGCTCCGGGCGGCCGGGTGGTCCCGGTTCGCGAGGGATGGGTGTGGTGCTCGGCCGGACGGGCGGACGTCGTGACCGTGGGTCCCGCCGACGTGGCGACCGAGGTGACCCGACGCGCCGGACCGTGCGGCCGTCGCCGTGACAGTCGATGCGGTCGTCGCCGCGACAGTCGGAGGTGGCCGTCGACGGGACGGCCGAAGTCCGTGGGCGGGGTGTCGGCGTGCCGGCTCGCTAGAGCAGGGAGGGTGCCAGCGGGCCCATGACGGGCTGGTAGGAGGGTTTGGGCGGTATCTCCATCGCGGGGGCGTCCGACTGCATGCCGATGAGGCTGCTGCCCATGACGGCCGCGAGGATCGCGCCGAGCACGGAGACGGGCCAGCCGAGGCGGCGCATCAGCCGGCTGCGCAGACCGGACTGGTCGACGAACACCGGTGCCGGAGCAGGCTCCCAACGATGCGATTCGGCCACGACGGAAGGGACCGCGGGGAACGTTTCGGGTCCGAAGGGTGTGGCGACTTGGCGCATGATCTGTGGCCTTTTTGTGCAGAGTGGGAGACCGCTGAAGCGTAGAGCGGACCGTAGCGCATGACACACAGCGATTGGTGTGCGTTGTGCACATTTGACATGATCCGATCGAATCTCGTAACCGGATCGGTATGCCAACGGGCCTGACCGGACCGATGGATGACCGCGTCCCGAGCAGCGAGCGGGATGGCTTGAATCCTTCGCTAGGATGACCGCTCGATTCCTGCGATCGGCGATCGATCCGCATGCGATCCGCATGCGACGGGCGTGTCCGGTCACCGCCTCTACGCCCCCAAGGAGCCCGTGTGAGCCTGCCTCGCCGCACCTCTCGTCGCCGAGCGTGGACCGCGCTCGCCCTGCCCGCCGTCCTGTGCGCGCTCGCCGCGTGCTCGGCCGACCCCGCGACCGGCGGCAGCGCCGACGCGGCCGCGCCCGCGCGGGAGACGACTCCGACGCCGACCGGACCGCCGGGAACCCTCTTCGACGACTTCGACTACACCGGCGCCGACGACCCCTCACTCGCCGCGAACGGCTGGGAGATCCGAACCGGCGGGGGCGGCCCGGGCGTCAGGGACAGCTGGAGCGCGGACGGCGCCGCCTTCCCCTCCGACCCGGCGGCCCAGGGTGGCAGGGTCCTCCGGCTGCGCTCCACCACCGACGGCACCGCGCAGGGCACCACGCAGACCGAGGTGCAGACCACGGGCGGGAACTTCCTCAACGGGACCTACGCGGCCAGGATCCACCTCAGCGACAGGCCCACGAGCGGTCGCAACGGCGACCACGTCGTCCAGACCTTCTTCCCGATCTCCTCCTCGGACTCCTCGGAGAAGTACAGCGAGCTGGACTTCGAGTACCTGCCGAACGGCGGCTGGGGCACGCCGGGTCCGCGGCTCGACAACGTCAGCTGGTACCGGGCCGACCCGCCGGACCGGGTCCACAAGACCCAGAAGCGGCGGCTCGGGGGCTGGCACACCATGGTGATCACCGCGACGGACGCGAAGGTCGTCTACTCCCTGGACGGGGAGGAACTCTTCACCAGCTCCGGGAAGTACGTCGCGCGCGAGCAGATGGACATCCACTTCAGCAACTGGCTCATCGACCTCCCCTTCACGGGCGGCCCGCGCACCTGGGACATGAAGGTCGACTGGGTCTACTACAAGGCCGACGAGGCCGTCACGCCGGCCGAGGTCCAGGAGACGGTGGACGGCTTCCACGGCGAGGGCACCGCCTACGTCAACACGGTCCCGAAGCCCTGACACCCCGCGGCCGCGCCTTCCGGTTCCCCAGGGCGCGGCCGGGGCACCACCCCGCCGCCCCGGATCCGACGGCCGCCGCACTCCCCGGAAACGATTCAGGGGCCGTTTCAGATTGCTCTGAAACGGCCCCTGATCTGCGACTTCGAAAAGTCGGGACGACAGGATTTGAACCTGCGACCCCTTGACCCCCAGTCAAGTGCGCTACCAAGCTGCGCCACGTCCCGATGCGCGTCTCCGTGGGGTTCCCCCCGCGGCGCCGTGCAGGGAAAACACTACCTCACTCCGCCGGGTGGATTGACGCACGGGCTGTCACCGCGCCGCATGTGGCCAGGGATGTTGCCCGGGGGCGGCGACAATGGACGGGTGAACCGGACAGCCAGTGGGCCTGGCAGGGATCGTGACGAGGAGGGGCGGGCTCGGAGTGCCCGGCCGCGGGACGGGCTCGGACGGCCGTTGCCGTACGGGGCCGAGGGCGTGCCGCGGCAGCCCGAGGGCGTCGTCCGGGCTCCCACGGAGAGTCTGCGGGAGGCGCAGCGGCTGCTGGACGCCGGGATGCCCTTCCACGCGCACGAGGTCTTCGAGGACGCCTGGAAGTCCGGGCCCGCGTCGGAGCGGGACCTCTGGCAGGGGCTCGCCCAGCTCGCCGTGGGGCTCACGCACGCCGCCCGCGGCAACACGGCGGGCGGGGCGCGGCTGCTGCGCCGCGGCGCCGACCGGCTCGCGGCCGGTCCGGGCGCGCCCGGCGGCACGGCCGCCGCCGCCCACGGCATCGACATCGCCGGACTCGTGGCGTGGGCCCGGGAGTTGGCGGAGCGCACCTCCGCGGCCGGCGGCGGTCGTCCGCCCGTCGTCGACGCCGCGGCCGAAGCGCCCCGTCTGCGGCTCGGCCCGGCCTGACGGTCACGCCGAGGGGCCCGCGCCCAGCTCCTCCAGCAGCACCGACGTGTGGCTCTCCGAGGGCTCCTTCGTCGCCGTGAGGAGGGTGATCGTCCCTTCCGCCGCGAGCAGCCTCAGGCGGTCGAGGGCCGGCCGGGCCTCGGGAGCCGCCAGCTCGGCCCGGTAGCGGCGGCGGAACTCCTCGTACCCGCCCTCGGTGCCGTGGTACCAGCGGCGGAGTTCCGTGGACGGGGTGAGCGCCTTGGGCCACTCGTCGATGCGGGCGTCGGTCCTGGCGAGTCCGCGCGGCCAGAGGCGGTCGACGAGGACCCGGACGCCGTCGTCCGGCGAGGGGGGCTCGTAGATCCGCCGGACGCGGACGTGAGGGGCCGGCGGGGCGGGGTCTGCGGGGTCTGCGGGGTCTGCGGGCATGGTTCAAGCGTGACGGACCGGCCCCCGGCTCACCCCTCGACGCGCAGCGCCGGAAGGAGGACGGCGTCCACGAAGGCCCGCATGGTCGTGGCGTCCGCGAAGCGGTCCTCGAAGAGTCGCTCGATGCGCAGCATGCCCAGGAAGCAGGGGGCGACGAAGCCGATCGCGGGGTTGTCGGCGTCGACCTCCCCGCGCGCGACCGCCCGGGCCACGACCTCGTCGATCGCCGCGACCTCGGGGGCGATGACGGTCTCGCGGAGCGCCGCGCGCAGGTCGGGATGCTGGATGAAGGCCTGCGCCACGGCCTCCATGAGTTCGGCGTCGCGCTCGCGGTGCGAGGCGGCGATCCGGCCGGCCTCGCGCAGGTCGCCGGCGAGGGTGCCGGTGTCGATCCCGGTGAAGACGGTGCAGCGGCGCCGGGCGAGCGCGGCGGTGACGAGCTGCGGCTTCGTGCCCCACTGCCGGTAGAGGGTGGCCTTGCCGCACTTCGTGCGGGCCGCGACGCCCTCCATGGTCACCGAGTCGTAGCCGCCCTCGCGCAGGAGGCAGAGCACGGCGTCGTACAGCTCCGTCTCGCGCTCCGGCGTGATCTTGCTGCGGCGGGCGCCGGCGGCCTCCGCGGACGCCTGCGCGGGCGCCGGTTCCGACGCCTCCGTGGACTGCGTCCCGGACGCGGACGCCGGCTCTGCTGTGGACGCGGACGTGGACATCGATCCCTCCCGGACACCTCTGTCTCTGCACATACGAGAGTAGGGGGTGCACAATCGAGACGCAAACGTATCGATACGCTTGCGTCTCGATGAAATCGGATCTAGGCTCACTCCGTTTGTTGGCGATATGACGGATTAGAGGGCCGTGCGATGGCTTCCGGGATACGCGGGATACGAGGACCACGTCCTGCTGGATCGGGGCTGACGCCTACCCCCGGGACCGAGTCACACGGGAACGGCGGAGGCGACGACGGCGCGTCCGTGCGGCCTCCCCTGCTGCGCGAGCTCGCGCTCGTCACCGCGCTCTTCCTCGTCTACAAGTTCGGCCGGCTCTTCGCCAACGGCCACGAGGCCCGCGCCTTCCGGAACGCCGACCGCGTCTGGGACGCCGAGCGCGCGCTGCACCTTCCGGGCGAGGGAACGATCCAGCAGCTCCTGCTGCACGGCGAACCGCTGATCCGGACCGCGAACACCTACTACGCGGCCGTGCACTTCCCCGCCACGATCGCCTTCCTGGTCTGGCTGTACCTGCGCCGTCCCGCCCACTACGTGTGGTCGCGCCGCGTCCTCGCACTCGTCACCGGCGCCGCGCTGGGCCTGCACCTGCTGATGCCGCTGGCGCCGCCCCGGATGCTCGCGGCCAGCGGACTCGTCGACACCGCGCGGGTCTACGGCCCCTCGGTGTACGGCGCGACGCCGGAGACCGACTCGATGGCCAACCAGTTCGCGGCCATGCCCTCGCTGCACTTCGGCTGGGCGTTCATGGTGGCCATCGGCCTGATCGCCGCCACCCGCTCCCGGTGGCGCGTCCTGTGGCTGCTGCACCCGCTGCTGACCCTGCTCGTCATCGTCGGCACGGCCAACCACTACTGGTTCGACGCGCTCGCCGCCGCCGCGCTGCTCGGTCTCGCCCTGCTCGCCGTCCGCGCCCCCGGCCGCCGGACGGCGCCCCCACCCGTACCCCGTCAGGCCGGTCCGGCCGCCCTTCCGGTCGGAGCGCTCCGATGAACCCCGTCACCGGCACCGTCGTCGCGGTGCTCCTCTCGCTCGTCTCCGCCGCCGGATACGCGCTCGCCGCCGTCGCCCAGTCCCGGCTCGCCGCCTCCCCCGTCCAGGACGAACGGGGGGCGCTGCGCGGGCTGCTGGCCCGGGGGCAGTGGTGGTCGGCGGTCGGCCTGAACGCCGCCGGAGCCCTCGCCCATGTCGCCGCCCTGCACTACGGGCCGCTGACGCTCGTCCAGCCGCTCGGCGCGCTGACCCTGGTGGCCGCGCTGCCGCTCGGCGCGTACGCGGCCCGGCGCCGGGTGACCCGCACCGAGTGGCGCGGGGCCCTGTGGACCCTGGCCGGTCTGGTGGGGCTCGTCGCCGTGACGGGGCCCACCGCCCCCGGCGAGGCGCTCAGCCTGCGCGAGTCCCTGGTCGTCGCCGCGGCGACGGCGCTCCTCATCGCCGCACTCGCGTCCGGCCGGCGCCCGTCGGGCGCGAAGGCTCCACGCGGGCTCGGGCACGCCACGGCCTCCGGGATCGCCTCGGGCGTCGCCTCCGCGCTCACCCAGACGCTGACGGCCGCGTTCGCACTGGAACTCCCCGGCGGGAAGCCGGCCTGGTGGCAGACCGCGCTCCTCGCGGTGCTGATATCCGGCTTCGCGACCGGCGGCCTGCTGCTCTCCCAGGCCGCCTACCGCGGCGGCCTCGCGGCGCCGCTCGCCGTGGTCAACCTCTCCAACCCGGCGGCCGCGGCGATCATCGGCGTGGCGCTGCTCGGGGAGACCTTCCGCGCGGGCGCCTGGGGCTGGTTGGTCGCGGCCGGCGCGTCTCTGGTCGCGGCGCGCGGCGTGGTGCTCCTGACGAAGGGGAGCACCCCGGACGCACCCCAGGCCCCGGACCTCCCCGTGCCGACGCCGACCTCGGACCTCACCGCTCCGGCCCCGGACGTCCTCATGTCGGCCCCGGACCTCATCACTCCAACGCCGGACCTCCCGGCGCCGGCGACGCCCCTCCCCGCGCCGGCGGCGAACCCCGCACCCGGACCGACGGCCGCCACGAGCGACGCCGTGGTGATCTCCTCGCCGGTGAACGGGGCCTCCACGCCCGCGCGTACCGGCGTCCGGCAGATCCTGGGGTCGGTTCCGACACCCCGCTCGACCGGTCCCGCCACCGCCCGTTCGGCCTGCCCCGAGCCGGCCGCGACCGAGCCGCTCGCGGCACCGTCCGGCCTCACCGACGCGGACGCCCCGGACCCTCTCCCGGTGCCCGCACCGGCCGGCTGAGAAGCCGCCGGGCCCCACGGCGAGGCCGCGCCGACCGAGGGCCGCCAGGCCCCGCGGCGCCTCCGCACCCACCGGGTGCCCCGTTCGCGCAGGCGCGGAGAGCGCCCCTCGAATTCGTCATCTTGACGACAAGCGAGAGACCCCCCTATCGTCAACATGACGACAAGGGGGTTTCTTCATGGCCGACATCACCCGGCGGGCCGGCTGGCGCCATCTCCGCTCCGCACCCACCGCGCACATCCGCCACCAGAGCCGCGGCAAGCTCGTGCACGACGGCGAGGGACTGAGCTTCTGGTTCCGCCCGCTCACCGCGGCCCTCTCCGAGGTCCCGGTCAACGACCGCGAGCTGGCCATGGCGTTCCACGCCCGGACCGCGGACTTCCAGGACGTCAGCGTCCAGTCCACCGTGACCTACCGGATCGGGGATCCCGCGGCCGCGGCCACCCGGCTCGACTTCTCCATCGACCCCGACACGGGCGCGTGGCGCGGCACCCCGCTGGAGCAGATCGCCACCCTCCTCACCGAGACCGCCCAGCAGCACGCCCTCGACGTCCTCGCCCGCACCGCGCTGGCCGAGGCGCTCGTCGACGGCGTCGCGGCGGTGCGCGACCGCGTCACGGCCGGACTCGCCGCCGAGCCCCGCCTGCCGGCGACCGGCATCGAGGTCGTGGCCGTCCGGGTGGTCGCGATCCGCCCGGAGCCCGAGGTCGAGCGCGCCCTGCGGACCCCCGCCCGCGAGCAGATCCAGCAGGAGGCCGACCGGGCCACGTACGAGCGCCGGGCGGTCGCCGTCGAGCGCGAGCGCGCCATCGCGGAGAACGAGCTGGCGAGCAAGATCGAGCTGGCCCGCCAGGAGGAGCGGCTCGTCGAGCAGCGCGGCACCAACGCCCGCCGCGAGGCCGAGGAGAACGCCGCCGCCGACGCCGTCCGCGCGGAGGCCGAGGCCGTCCGCAAGGTGCGCCTGGCACAGGCCGAGGCGGAGGCCGCGCGCGAGGTGGGCCAGGCGCGCGCCGGGGCGCAGTCCGCCTGGCTGCGGGCGCACGCCGAGGTGGAGCCCGCGACCCTGCACGCCCTCGCCGTCTCCCGCGCCGCCGAGAACCTGCCGCGGATCGAGCACCTGACGCTCTCGCCCGACGTCCTGACGGGGCTGCTCGCCAGACTCGGCGAGGGCGGGGCCAGGCCGTGAGCCTCGCGCCGCGCGCGGTGCTCGTGCACCGGACCACGGAGTACGAGGAGCTCCTCGCCCGGCACGGCACGCACGGCCAGGCCGCGTTCTTCCTCTCCGCGCGCGGCCGCTCGGTCGACGCGGTCCGGGAGCGGCACGAGCGGACCCACCGGGCCCTGGCGGAGGTGGCGGCCGCCGTGCCCCTGACCTGGCGGCAGACCCGGGTGGAGCGCGCCGACCTGGACCGGTTCCTGTTCGGCCCGGAGGACGTGGTCGTGGTGGTCGGGCAGGACGGTCTGGTCGCCAACGCGGCGAAGTACCTGACCGGGCAGCCAGTCATCGGGATCGACGCCGACCCGGGACGCAATCCCGGGGTGCTCGTCCGCCACCGCGCGGACCGGGCACGGCGCCTGCTGCCGTACGCGGCGGGGGACGGCGCGACGGTCGACGAGCTGACGATGGTGGAGGCCGTCACCGACGACGCGCAGCGGCTCCTGGCGCTGAACGAGATCTACGTCGGACCGCGCGGCCACCAGACCGCCCGGTACACGCTGGACCTCGACGCGGCGGGTCTCCCGCCGGAGGCCCAGGCCTCCTCGGGGGTGCTCGTCGGCACGGGCACGGGATCCACGGGCTGGCTGCGGTCCCTGTGGGAGCAGCGGTCCAGCGCGCTCGCGCTGCCCGCTCCCGCGGACGCCCGGCTCGCCTGGTTCGTCCGGGAGGCCTGGCCCTCCCCGGCGACCGGGACGAGCCGGGTCGAGGGGCTCCTCGACCCGGGCCAGGGGCTGCGCCTCACCGTGGAGTCCGACCGGCTGGTGGTGTTCGGCGACGGAGTCGAGTCGGACGCGCTGGAGCTGACGTGGGGCCAGACCGTGCGGCTCGCGGTCGCGGGGCCGCGCCTCCGGCTGGTCCACTGAGACCCTGCCCCGCCCGCCGTCCCTCCGGGGCCGGCGCGGCCGGAATTGATCGGCGGGAGCCGGGAGTGACGTCGTACGGCGTTAAGCTCGGCGCGCTTCGCCCGGTACTCCGGAGGGACTCCGTCGGTTCCTGCTCCGGTCCTCCGATGACGCTTCGCCGGTTCCGGGTGCCGCCTCACCGTCGCCGGTCGGGGCCGGCCCCGAAGCGCGGGGCGTTCCGGTCGCCGCGGTCCAGGGCTTCGGTCCCGGGTGCGGATGCGCGGGCCCGGATGCGGGGGCCCCGGACTCCGCCGCCACGTCGCCCGCATCAGGGGCGTCGGCCTCCGGACCCGCCGCGGCCCGATCGGTCGAGCGCCCGCACCCGGCCGTTGAAGGGAACCCCCATGACCTCCGCCCTCCCGGGCCCGCTGTCCGTCTCCCGTGCCACCGAACGGGACTGGGAGCTCGTCCGCTCCTGGGCGGCCGGCGAGGGATGGAACCCGGGCCGCTCGGACGCCGCGTCGTTCTTCGCGCAGGACCCCCGGGGCTTCTTCCTGGGCCGCGTCGACGGGGAGCCCGTCTCGGCCATTTCGGTCGTCACCTACGACGACGCGTACGCGTTCCTGGGCTTCTACCTCGTCCGTCCCGACCTGCGCGGCCTCGGTCACGGACTGGCCACCTGGCGGGCCGCCCTGCCGCACGCCGGAGGCCGGTCCGTGGGGCTCGACGGGGTGCCGGACCAGCAGGACAACTACCGGCGCTCCGGCTTCAAGGCGGCGTACCGCACCGCGCGGTACGAGGGCGCGGTCCCGGCCGTCGACGGCCCGCCGCCCGGTGTGGTGCCCGCGGGATCCGTGGACCCGGCCGCCCTCGCCGCGTACGACGGCGCCTGTCACCACGCCGACCGTCCCCGCTTCCTGGCCTCCTGGCTGACCACGCCGGGGCATCGCGCGCTGGCGCGGGTCGTCGACGGACGTCCGACCGGGTACGGGGTCGTCCGGCCGGCCCAGGACGCGGCGCGGGTGGGACCGCTGTTCGCGGACACCCCCGCCGACGCGGCCGTTCTCCTCGACGCGCTCGCCGCGGAGGCGCGGGCCTTCGGGGCGGCGCGGATCGCGGTCGACATGCCGGAGTCGAACCCGGCGGCGGCCCGGCTGGCCGAGGAGCGGGGCCTGGAGCCGACGTTCGAGACGGCCCGGATGTACACGGGCCCGGTCCGCCCGGTGGCACGCGAGCGGGTCTTCGGAGTGACGACGCTCGAACTCGGCTGAGGAGCACACCTCCAGACCCTCGGCGCACACCGCCAAGCCCCCGGCGCGAGGCGACGGGCCTCCGGCGTCCCGCGCGCGACCGTTCCGGAACGCCCCCGCCTGCCCGGGCGACCGCCGAGGCAGAGGCGAGTTCGACGGCAGGCTCCAGGGAGGGGGTCCCTGCCGGCACCCGTCGAGAGGTGTGTACCTTTCCCGTGAGGCAGGTACGTACCTTCCCCGCGGGACGTGCCGGTCGGGCATCGGACCGGATGTCGGCCCGCCGCCCGGCGCGCGGTCGGCGCGGCGCGGAATCCGGTGCCCGCTCCCCCGGTCGGACCTCCCCTCACCGGACCCCCGCAGCCCCGTGAGGGGTGACAAGGGTTTTCCCCGTATCGGGTTCACCCCCCCGTTCCCTACTGTCCTCCGCACCGGCAGATATCATCCCCCCGACCGCACCCTGACAGGTGCATGCGGAGGGGTTGCTTCCGCCGGGGACGGCCTTGACCCGGGCCGTCGCGCCGGTGGCGGCGCACGGGCCCCCCAGCCCAGGGAATGCCGGACAGCGACCCCACTTCGCCCTGGCCTCCCGCGCCGCCGCCACTGCTCCGCAGCTACGTCGTACTCGAAAGGGCCACACCTTGAACGGTTCCAGGCGGAGAGTCATATCCGTGGTCGCGAGCGCCGCGATCCTCGGCGCCGCTGCCACGACCGGGGCGATCGCCGCCGCCCCGGGCGCTGCCACCCCGAAGCCCGCACCGGCTTCGCAGACCATGCGGGCGCTCCCCAGCGCCCCGGTCGAGAAGGTCATCGTCACCTACAAGAGCCAGGCCGCCGAGGCCGGCTCGAACACCGCCGCGAAGAGCGACACGGCCGAGAAGGCCGCGAAGACGGGCGAGAAGCTCTCCTTCGAGCGTCGCCTCGCCGGCGGCGGCGCCCTGGTCGACCTGGGCGACAGCGCCAGCAAGCAGGACGTGACCGAGGTCATGGCCGCGTTCCGCGCCGACCCGTCCGTCGCCTCGGTCGAGCCCGACATCCGCGCCTACGCGATGGCCGTCACGCCGAACGACACCGACTACGCCAAGCAGTGGGACCTGTTCGAGCCCACCGGCGGCATGAACGTTCCTGCCGCCTGGGACAAGACGACCGGTTCGGGCGTCACCGTCGCCGTCATCGACACCGGCTACGCGACCCACTCGGACCTGGCGACCAACGTCGTCTCCGGGTACGACTTCATCTCGACCTCCGCCGACGCCCGCGACGGCAACGGCCGCGACGCGGACGCGAAGGACGAGGGCGACTGGAACGCCACCGACAACGAGTGCGGCACCGGCTCCAAGGCCTCGAACTCCTCCTGGCACGGCACCCACGTGGCCGGCACCATCGGCGCCGTCACCAACAACACCAAGGGCATCGCGGGCATCGCGTACAACGCGAAGATCCAGCCCGTGCGGGTGCTCGGCAAGTGCGGCGGCTCGTCCTCCGACATCGCGGACGCCATCACCTGGGCCTCCGGCGGCTCCGTCCCGGGCGTCCCGGCCAACGCCACCCCCGCCAAGGTCATCAACCTGAGCCTCGGCGGCGCCAGCGCCACCTGCCCGAGCGTCTACCAGAACGCGATCAACGGCGCCGTCTCCCGCGGCACCACCGTCGTCGTCGCCGCGGGCAACAGCAACGCCAACGCCTCCGGCTTCACTCCCGCGAACTGCGCCAACGTCATCAACGTGGCGTCCACCAGCCGCGAGGGCAACCGGTCGTACTACTCCAACTTCGGCAGCATCGTGGACGTGGCCGCGCCCGGCGGCGAGACCCGTCGCGCGACCGACACGCCCGGCACCGTCACCACCCCCGAGAACGGCATCTACTCCACGCTGAACTCGGGCGCGACCACCCAGTCGGCCGAGAACTTCAAGCCCTACCAGGGCACCTCGATGGCGGCCCCGCACATCGCGGGCCTCGCGGCCCTGCTCAAGTCGGCCAAGACCAGCCTCACCCCGGCCGAGATCGAGACCGCGATCAAGACCAACGCCCGCCCGCTGCCCGGCACCTGCACCGGCGGCTGCGGCACCGGCATCGCCGACACCGCGAAGACCGTCAACGCCGTGACGACCACCACGCCGCCCGGCACCGTCTTCACCAACGCGACCGATGTGACCATCGTCGACAACGCCACCGTGTCGTCCTCGATCACCGTCTCCGGCCGCACCGGCAACGCCCCCGCCGCCCTCAAGGTCGGCGTGGACATCCGGCACACCTGGCGCGGGGACCTGGTCGTCGACCTGGTCGCCCCCGACGGCACGGTGCGCAACCTCAAGGCCTCGTCCTCCTCGGACAGCGCCGACAACGTCCTGACCACCTACACGGTCGACGCGTCGAGCGAGGTCGCCAACGGCACCTGGAAGCTCCAGGTCCGCGATGTGGCCTCGGGTGACACCGGCTACATCAACTCGTGGAGCCTGACCTTCTAAGGCACCACCGCTCCACCACTGAACCACCCCCCACATCAGCATCCTTGCTGGTCAGCGACGCGCTCGTGGTCTACACCACGGGCGCGTCCTGGCGTGTCGGGCCCCCCGTCCGCCCCAGGGCCCTGTCCGAATGCCGGACAGAAGGCCTGGACTCCACCCGTGGGCTCCGTATTCTCTGCCCACGGGGCTCATGGGCCGGGGGCCCGAGCGCGCCGGAGGTGATGGACAGTGACGACAGCTCCGTACCTCGCCCTGCGCCCCACGGGTCCGGGCGGACCCCCTGCGCCGGTGGGCCGCGAGGAGCTCCTCGCCCGGCTCGAACGCGCCCTCCACACCCGGGGCCGCGCCCTGCTCACCGGCCCCGCCGGCGTCGGCAAGACCGAACTCGCGCTCGCCGCGGCGACCCGGGCCGAGGCACGCGGCGAGACCGTGCTGTGGCTGGCCACCCTGCCGTCCGACCGCGAGATACCCGGGGCGTCGGCCGCCGCGCTGGTGGCCTCGGTCGCGGCGACCGTGAGCCTGGCGCGGCCCGGCGGCAGACGCCGCGAGACCCGCCCGTCCGACAAGGCCTCCGGCGGGCGGTCGTCCACCGCGCCCGAGGCCTCCGCCGTCTTCGACGAACTGCCCGGCCCCCAGCGCACCGCCGTCGCCATGCTCTGCCGCGAGGCGCCGCTCGACGCGGGCGGCTGGGACCCGATCGCGCTCCGGCTCGGCATCGCCCAGATCCTCCGCACCCTGACCCGCCGGGGGCCCGTGCTCCTCGTGGTCGACGGGGTGCAGCACGTCGACGCGGACAGCGCCGACCTGCTCCGCTTCGCCCTGCACCTGGCGCCGCCCGCGCTGCGGGTGGTGGCCGTCGAGACCCCGGAGCCGTACGGGGAGGCCGACGAGCCCTACCGCGCGCCGCACCGCCCCGACGACCCGCACGCCGCCCACCTCTGGGTGCCGTCCGAGGCCGACGTGCTGCTCGTGCCGCCGCTGCACGCCGACGAGATCGCCGAACTCCTCATCCACCACCGGCTGCCCTCCCGGATGGCCGGCCGCATCCACCGCGCGAGCGGCGGCAATCCCCGGCTCGCCCTCGCCGTGGGCCGCTCACTGGCCGACGCGCGGACCCCCGTGCACCACGCGGAGGCGCTGACGCTCTCCGGGCGCGCCCGCGACCTCGCCCGGCAGCTGCTCGGCGCCGCGCCCCTCGCCGTGCGCGAGACGCTGCTGCTGGCGGCGCTCGCGCTGCGGCCCTCGTCGACGCTGGTGCGCCGGGCGGGTCGGCCCAACGCGGAGGCCGACCTCGCGGCGGCCGAGCGGGCCGGACTGGTGTCGCTCGCCGAGGACGGCTCGGTGACCTTCACCGCGGGCCTGCTGCCCTCCACCCTGGTGCACGACGCCTGCTGGGCCGAGCGGAGCGCCGGGCACGCGGCCCTCGCCGAGGTGGTGGACGACCCCGTGGAGGCGGTACGCCACCGGGCGCTGGCGACCGACAGCCCGGACGAGGACCTCGCCGCCGAGGTCGCGGACGCCGCCGACCTGGCCCGGCGGCGCGGGAACAGTGCGCTCGCGGCCGAACTCGCCCTGCTCGCCGCCGAGTCGACACCCGGCCGGCACGGCACACGGCGGATCGCGCGGCTCGTCGACGCCGCCGAGGAGGCCGCCCGCGCGGCCCGCGCCGACCTCGCCATGCGGGCGGCCACCGACCTCCTCGCCCGTGACGCGGTCCCCTCCGACCGGGTCAGGGCCCGGCTCGCCGTCCTCGACACCGCCGGGCAGGGACTGACCGGCCTCGACGAGATGTACGTCCACGCCATGGAGGACTCGGAGGGCGACACCGCCCTGCGGGCCGCCGTACAGCTCCGGCTGGCCGTCAAGTACGTGCTGGCGGACGGCGATCCGCAGCGCTCGCGGACGGCGGCCGTCGAATCGGCCGCGCTCGCCGCCTCGATGGGCGATCCGCGCACGGCGGCGCAGGCGCTGACCGTGCAGGCGCGGATGGAGCGGGCCCTCGGAGCGCCGGACGCGGAGGCGGTCCTCGCGCAGGCGCGCGCCCTTGAACTCGCCGAGCGGCCCCTCGGGATCCGCAACGCCGCCCAGATCCTGACGATCCGTCACGCCCTGTTCGACGATCGCCTGACGGACGCCCGCGACGAACTCAACGCGCTGCTCCCGCTGGTGCAGCGGCGCGGTTCGGTCGAGGACACGATCGAGCTGTTCTCCACACTGGCCGCGATCGAGTCCCGCAGGGGCGCGTGTGCGGCCGCGCTGGCCCACGCCGGCCAGTCCCTCGCCCTCACCCTGGAGGCGGGCCTCTCGCCGGGCCCCGCCTGGTACACCCTGGCCCTCGCGGAGACTGCGGGCGGCAGCTTCGCCCGGGCGGCGAGCTACGCCCGGCGGAGCGTGCAGGCCTCGGAGGAGGAGGGCGACCGGGTCTTCCTGTCCCGCAGCCGGTACGCGCTCGGCCGGGTGCAGCTGATCAACGGCGACGTCGCCGCCGCCCTGGAGACCCTGCGTCGCGTGCAGGCCGACGAGCGCGCCCAGTCGACCGTGGATCCGTCGATGCTGCGCTGGCACGAGGAGCTGGCCGAGGCGCTGCTCGCCCACGACGCGGGCGAGGAGGCCCTGGCCCTCCTCGACGAGGTGCGGCCGGTGGCGACCCGGCTGGGCCGGTCCACGGTGCTGCTGGGCTGCGACCGGGCGTACGCGCTGTGGCTGGCGGCGGAGGGGCGCACGGACGAGGCGGTGCTCCTGCTCACCCGCACGGCCGAGGCCTTCGGCCGGGCCGGGCTGCCGCTGGAGCGGGGACGGGCGCTGATCGCCCTGGCCCGGGTGGAGCGCCGCAGACGGCGCCGGTCGGCGGCGCAGAGCGCGCTGCAGACGGCGGCGTCGGTGTTTGAGCGGGCCGGAGCGGCGCCCTGGCTGGCCCTGGCGTGCGAGTCCCCCGCGGGGCCCGCGGGCGAGGGGCCCGGGGCGGCCTCCGGGAGCGAGGAGGCGCTGCCCGCGCTCTCCTCGCTGACCGAGGCGGAGCTGCGGCTCGCCCGCCTGGTGGGCCAGGGCGCCAGCAACCAGGAGGCGGCGGCGAAGCTGTACCTGAGCGTGAAGACCGTCGAGGCGCGGCTGACCCGGATCTACCAGAAGCTGGACGTCCGGTCGCGCGCCCAACTCGCCACGGCGCTGCGGCCGTAGGAGCCGGGCGCTCCGCGGTCCCGGCCGGGTGGCGAAGGCTTCGCCGGGCGGCCGGGTCCGGGGCGCCTCGGCCCGGGCCTCCTCAGAGGGTGACGACGAACAGGCCCCGGACCGTCGTGCCGTCGGCGCGCCGCCACTCGGCGGTGACTCCGCCGTCGGCGTCGGCCGGCACGTCCGTGCCGGCGGCCAGCACGCGCCGGACGCGCAGGGTCAGCGGGGCGGGCGCACCGGCCGGCCGGACCTCCACGTCCGTGTGGTCGGCTCCTTCCGTGACCCGTACGGGCTCCGCGTCGGCCGCCCCCGCGGCCGCGGGACGCGAGACGGCGACCGTGCGGTCCGGCGCGTCGGTCAGCGACTGGGCCTGGGCTTCGGCGCGACCGGCGAGGAGGGCGTACAACTGGGCCGCCAGCACCGGGTCGTGGGCGCCGTCGTAGATCCAGCGCTTGCCGAGGACGCCGTGCTCGGACGTGCCGACGAGGGCGGCCTCGGCGCCGTCCAGCGGAGCGCCGCGGTAGGTCAGCGGGACGAGGTACGAGACGGATTCCGCGCCCTCTCCGTCGGTCACGACCATGAACTCGATGCCGACCTCGCCCGCCGGGTCGTCGAGCCGGAACCCGCCGACCCGGTCCAGCCGCGCGTCCCCGCCCCGGTACCAGGGGCGGGTCGGGAGCCACTCGGTGAGCAGTTCGAGCTTGGTGGGCTGCAGAGTGGTCTGGTGGATGACGGCCATCGCGGGGGTCTCCCTCTGTTCGCGGGTCCGGCCCACCTCGTCCGTGGCCCGGGCACCGGCAACGTAACAGACCGTGCCGGCGGGCGCGGATGCCGCCCTGGCGCGCCCGGCCCGCGCCCGGATCCGGCCCAACCGCCGCTGCCGGCACCGCGATCGCGGGTTCCGGTCGCCGGCCGGACCAGGGTCGGAGTCCGGCGGGCGGCCCGGGGTGGAGCGGGCGTGACGGCGCCGGTCGGCGATCTGGTCGATAATGGCCGAAACGGAACATTCGACCCGCGGTACGTTCTCGTGCCGTCGCACCAGGGGAGCAGGAATGACCGGTGGACCCGAGCCCATCAGCGCCGCCGCCCGCGAGGCACTGCAGGGAGAGCTCGACGACCTCCGCACCGAACGCGAGGCCGTCGCGGTCACCCTCCGGGACGGCGGCGGCGACCAGACGGGCGACCGGGCCGACCAGGCCGACGAGCTGGAGCGCGGCGACGACCTCGACCGGCTCGACCGCCGCATCGACGAGATCGAGGGGCGGCTGCGCGAGGCGGACGTCGCGGGCGCCCCGCCCACCGACGCGGTCGGTGTGGGCAGCAGCGTGACCGTGCGGTTCGACGACGGCACGGAGTCGACCGTGCAGATCGGCGAGGTCGCGGCGGTGCTCGACCGGACGATGGTCACCGCGGACAGCCCGCTGGGCAGCGCCCTGCTCGGCCACCGCGCGGGCGACACCGTCCGGTACGTGACGCCCGAGGGACCGGCCACGGCGGTCGTGCTGTCCCTCGGCTAGGCCGTCTCTTCCGGATCTTGCGGGTCGGGCAGGACCGGAAGAGACGGCCTGGACGCCGCCCCGCCGCGAGGTCTCCGCGCGGAGGGGTCTCAGCCCGTGACGATGCCCGTGACGAGGTTGATCGTGGTGGCCAGGATGCTCGCGCCGAAGACGTAGGAGAGCAGGCAGTGGCGGAGTGCGACCGCGCGGATCGTCGTGCTGGAGACGTCGGTGTCGGAGACCTGGTAGGTCATGCCGAGGTTGTAGCTGAAGTAGAGGAAGTCGCTGTAGCGGGGCGGTTCGCGGGAGTTGAAGTCGATGCCGCCGCCGGGTTCCCGGTAGTAGAGGTAGGCGTAGCGGGTCGCGTACATGAGGTGCAGCGCCGCCCAGGCCATGAACACCCCGGCGAGGGCGGTCGCCGCGGCGGCGTGACCGAGGTCGGACCTGCCGGCGAGGAGCAGGACGACGATGCCGAAGAGGCCGCCGACCGCCGTGCCCACGACGGCGAGTTCCTCGACGGCGGGCCGGAACTCCTCGCGGCGGACGTTGCTCCGGGTGGTGGTCGCGTCCATCGGCCAGAGCGCGGTCCATCCGGTGACGACGAAGAGGGTCTCCCCGACGGCGATCGCGACGAGGACGCCGAGGGGCACGTGGACGGTGGCGCCGACGACGGCGCCGACCGCCGCCCCGGCGAGCGCCGAGAGGGCCAGCCGTGGGACGGCGGAGAGCAGCAGTGGACGGTGGTGCACGGCGTCGGGCCTCCCGGTTCCCCGGCCTCCGGCCCTCAGGCCGGGGGCGCCTCCAGGACGACGACGGCCTCGTCCGTGTACGTGCGGAAGGTCAGCGTCTCCTGGAAGTAGAGCTGCACGCTGGTCGCGTCGTGGCCCGTGTAGCCGATGGCCAGGTCCTGGCCGAGGACCAGCTCGAAGTCGCCGCCGCGGGTGGACAGGACGAAGCCGCCGCTGAGGGCCGGCGCCCAGATGGGCTTGCCGTCGAGCATGCGGCCGAGGTGCGCGGCGATCGGGTAGCCGTGGTCGGAGGTCTCGCTGACCGCCCGGTACTCCTCGGCGCCGAGGAGCAGCGCGTAGGGACCGTCGACGCCGGCGAGGCGCAGGAGGGTCAGGGCGCGGCTGACGGCGTCCGGGTAGTCGCGCGCCTCGGTGGGGAGCTGGACGACGGGGTTGGAGGACCTGGCGCGGAGTCCGTCGACGCCGGCCGCCCCGTATCCGTCGAAGATCGTGCGGTCCTCGACGAAGGCCATGGCCCGCGCGGCGTCCTTGACGGGCTGCCAGTCGGAGTCCTTCGAGCCCCGCTCGACGTCGTCGACGGCGGCCCGGTCCACCGTGAAGGGCACCCTGAGCTCGAAGAGGGGCCGGGCCTCCCGCAGGCGGGCGGTGACGCCGGGGGCGGGTGATCCCATGTCGCTGAGGTGCCCCGTGCCCACGGCGGCGAGGCCGGGGCCGCCGGGGTCGGGGACGTCGACGACGCGGCGCCCCGCGACGTTGCGGCGGAAGGTGCGGCGGGCCTCCTCCTCGATCTCGGCCCAGGCGGCGGGGGTGATCGGGGCGAGTTCGCGGTGCAGGTTGTCCGTGTCGGGGCCGTGGTCGAGGGCGCCCGTGGGGGCGGGGGTCGTGTCCCCGGGGGTGGCGTCGGGGGTCGTCATGGGAGTCGGGCTCCTTTCAGGCCGCCGATGCCGAGGGAGTTCCCCCGGCGGGCGGCGGCGGCCGGGGGCGCGGCGGGCAGGTCGTCGAGGAGGTCGGCGCTCGGTACGAAGAAGAGGCCGCCGGTCACGGCGCGGGAGAAGTCGAGGATGCGGTCCGTGTTGCCCGGGGGGTCTCCGAGGAACATGCGGCGGAGCATGAGCTCGGTGACGGCGGGGGTGCGCGCGTAGCCGATGAAGTACGTGCCGAACTCGCCGCCGCCGATCCGGCCGAAGGGCATGTTGGCGCGGAAGATCTGGCGGGCGGTGCCGTCCTCGTCGACGACGGTGTTGAGGGCGACGTGCGAGTCGGACGGTTTGACGTCGTCGGGCATCTCGACGTTGGACGCCTTGCCGCGGCCGATGGCCTGCTCCTGCTGTTCGACGGTGAGCGCGTCCCAGGCCGGCATGTCGTGCAGGTACTTCTGGACGACGACGTAGCTGCCGCCGCGGAAGCCGGGGTCCTCGTCGCCGATGTGGGTCGCCTCGGCGGCCACCCGGCCCCCGGGGTTCTCGCTGCCGTCGACGAATCCGAGGAGGTCGCGCTCGTCGAAGTACGCGAATCCGTGGACCTCGTCCACGACGGTGACGGCGGCGCCCAGGCTCTCCACGATCAGCCGGGACAGTTCGAAGCAGAGGTCCATGCGCCGGGCGCGTACGTGGAACAGCAGGTCTCCGGGGGTGGCGGGGGCGCGGTGGCGGGGGCCCGTGAGCGCCGGGAAGGGGTGCAGTTCGCGGGGGCGGGGGCCGCCGACGAGGCGGTCCCAGCCGTCGGAGCCGATCCCGGCGACGCAGCTGAGGCCGTCGTCGGGCGACCGGAAGGCGACCGACCGGACGAGCCCCGACAGGTCCTGGAGGGCCTCCCGGACCGCCGTCTCGCCGCCTCGATGGACGGTGGCCACGAGGAACACGGCCGCCCGTGAGGGAGGGGCGACAACGGGTTGTACGACGACCATGGAACTCCCACCGAGAGACACAGGTGATCAAGTATGACGAAATGGACAGCGCCAGCGTAGGCGCGCATGATCCGTGGCGCAGCCCGTACGTCCGCCGGGAGTGGAGTGGCACCCGCGCACCGGCGGGCATAGCCTGCCGAGGGGGTGGCCTTGCGATGTGACACGCCCCGAATGCCCGCAGGTGAAAGGGTGAACTGCCGTGAGCACCGACCAGGACGCGCAGCACTCCCCCGCATCCGACGACCCGGATCCCGTGGAGCCCCGTGTGGGTCCCGCTCCCGAGGGCGATCCCTCGTTCCACCCGTACGACCACCCCGCCGCGGGCTGGGGCGCGGCCAGGAGCGTGACCGAGTTCCTCGTGCGCGAGAAGGCCCTCGTCGACGGGCCGCGCGCGATCATGCGGATGAACCACGAGAACACGGGGTTCGACTGCCCCGGCTGCGCGTGGCCCGACGACACCAAGGGCCTGCACCTGGACATCTGCGAGAACGGCATCAAGCACGTCACGTGGGAGATGACCCGCAAGCGCGTCGGGAGCGAGTTCTTCGCCGCGCACTCAGTGACCGAGCTGGCCGGGTGGAGCGACTACGACCTGGAGAACGAGGGCCGGCTGACCGAGCCGATGGTCTACGACCCGGAGTCGGACCACTACGTCCCGATCACCTGGAAGGACGCGTTCGAGGTAGTCGGCCGGGCCCTGCGGGGCCTCGACGACCCGAACCGGGCCTCCTTCTACACCTCGGGGCGGCTCGGCAACGAGGCGACGTTCCTGTACCAGCTAATGGCCCGCGAGCTGGGCACCAACAACCTGCCCGACTGCTCCAACATGTGCCACGAGGCCAGCGGCCGCGCCCTCCAGGCCTCCCTGGGCACGGGCAAGGGCACGGTCGACCTCAAGGACTGGGAGACCGCCGACGCGCTGTTCATCTTCGGGGTGAACGCCGCGTCCAACGCCCCCCGGATGCTGACTGCGCTCGCCGAGGCCCACCACCGCGGGGCCCGGATCGTGCACGTCAACCCGCTCGTCGAGGCCGCCGCCACCCGGACGATCGTGCCGCACGACTTCACCGACATGGCGCTGCTCAAGACGACGAGGACCAGCACCCTCAACCTCCAGCCCCGCATCGGCGGCGACATGGCACTGATCCGCGGGATGGCCAAGGCCGTCCTGGAGCAGTCCGCCACCGACCCCCGGGCCCTCGACCGGGAGTTCATCGACCGCCACACGAGCGGCTTCGACGCGTACCGCGCGGTGTGCGAGGCGACACCCTGGGAGGAGATCGAGCGGCAGTCGGGGCTGACCCGCGCGGACGTCCTGAAGGCCGCCCGGGTGTACGGGGACGCCGACCGCTCCATCGTCAGCTGGTGCCTCGGCCTCACCCAGCACGAGCACGGCGTCGACACCGTCCGGGAGATCGTCAACCTGCTGCTGCTCCGCGGCAACCTGGGGCGCGAGGGTGCCGGCCCCTCCCCCGTGCGCGGACACAGCAACGTCCAGGGCAACCGCACCTGCGGCATCGACCACCGCCCCGCCGACGCGTTCCTCGACCGCCTCGCCGAGGTCTGCGGCATCGAACCGCCGCGCGCGCACGGCCTGGACACGGTCCGCACCATCGAGGCCATGGAGCGCGGCGAGATCTCGGTCTTCGTCGGCATGGGCGGCAACTTCGCCCTCGCCGCCCCGGACACCCCGCGGACCTACGCGGCGCTGCGCACCTGCGACCTCACCGTCCAGGTCAGCACCAAGCTGAACCGCAGCCATCTGGTCCACGGACGGCAGGCCCTCATCCTGCCGTGCCTCGGCCGGACCGAGAAGGACCACCAGCGCAAGGGCGTCCAGAGCACCTCCGTCGAGGACTCGATGAGCATGGTGCACCTGTCGATCGGCATGAAGCGCCCGGCCTCCCCGCACCTGCTCTCCGAACCCGCGATCGTCGCCGGCATGGCCCGGGCGGCGCTGCCCGACAGCCCGACGCCGTGGGAGTGGTACATCGAGGACTACGACCGCATCCGCGACACCATGGCCAGGGCCCTGGACGGCTTCGAGGACTTCAACCGGCGGGTGCGGCTCCCGCTGGGCTTCCGCATCCGGCAGCCCGCCCGCGAGCTGGTCTTCCTCACCCCCTCCGGGCGGGCCGAGTTCTCCGCCGCCCCGCTGCCCGACGTCGTGCCCGAGCCGGGCACGCTGGCCCTGGGCACCATGCGGTCCCACGACCAGTGGAACACCACCATCTACTCCGACAACGACCGCTACCGCGGCATCAAGAACCTGCGCACGCTGGTCTTCATGAACCGGGCCGACATGCGGGAGCGCGGCATCGCGGACATGGCACCGGTCGACATCACGAGCACCGCGAAGGACGGCAGCCGGCGGTCCCTCCACGGCTATCTCGCCGTCCCGTACGACATCCCCCGGGGCTGCGCCGCCGGGTACATGCCCGAGATGAACGTGCTGTGCGCGCTGGTCGACCACAGCACGCAGAGCGACCAGCCGATCATGAAGCACGTCAAGGTGACGATCGAGCCGGCCGCCTGAACGTCCCCGGACCGCCCGCGGCCCGGGGGCGGGCGCGCCGAGGCGGCCGCCCCCGGGCACCCGTCCGTCTCGAACAGGCGCCCGGGGCGATGCCGGGACCGGCGCCGTGACAGAGTCGTGGACGGGCCGCCGGCACCGGCACGCCCCGCACCACCGACCGACCGGATCGCCGGACATCCGGACCGCGGGCTCCGGGCACCCCCGGGGCGGCGCTCCGAGGAGAGGAACGAACCATGGGACGAGTGACCGTACGGCGGCGCGTCCTTCGCGTGCGCGAGGGGGACTCCTCCTACCGCCCGGACACCCTGGCCGCCGAGGAGCCGATGGAGATCCGGGTCGGCGGCCGACCGCTGACGGTGACCATGCGGACCCCGGGCGACGACTTCGACCTCGCGGTCGGCTTCCTGGTGAGCGAGGGCGTGGTGCACTCCGCCGAGGACGTGGCCGGGATCCGCTACTGCGCGGGGGCCTCGGCCGACGGCGGCAACACGTACAACGTGGTGGACGTCGGACTGGCGCCGGGTGTGGCCCCGCCCGACGCCTCCCTGGAGCGGAACTTCTACACGACCTCCTCGTGCGGCCTGTGCGGCAAGGCCAGTCTGGACGCGGTGCGCACGACGGCCGCCTGGTCGGTCGCCGGGGACCCGCTGCGGATCGGGACGGACGTCCTCGCCGCCCTGCCGGACCGGCTGCGGGCCGCCCAGCGGGTCTTCGACAGCACGGGCGGGCTGCACGCCGCCGGACTCTTCACGTCCGAGGGCGAGCTGGTGTGCCTGCGGGAGGACGTCGGCCGGCACAACGCCGTCGACAAGGTCGTCGGCCACGCGCTGCGCGAGGGGCTGCTGCCGCTGCGCGAGCACGTCCTGATGGTGAGCGGCCGGGCCTCGTTCGAGCTGGTCCAGAAGGCGGTGATGGCCGGGATCCCGCTGCTCGCGGCGGTCTCGGCGCCGTCGTCGCTCGCCGTGGACCTGGCGGCGGAGAGCGGTCTGACGCTGGTGGGCTTCCTGCGCGGATCCTCGATGAACGTCTACACCCGAGACGAGCGGCTGAGCGCCCTGCCCGTGGCCTGACCGGTCCGCGTACGGCGACGGCCCGCGCACGTGCCCCGGCGAGGGCGCGGGCGCGGGCCGCAGCCGCGGCGGGCGGGGTCGCCCGCCGCCGCCGTCCTGAGCCGGTCGGGGCCCTACTCGCCGCCCCGGCGTTCGTCGTCCGGGCGGAGGCCGACCTCCTCGCGGTCCTCCTCCAGGCGCTGTTCCAGCCGCTTCTCGTCCGGGCGGCGGGGCATGCCCCTGCTGTGTCCGGTGTCGGGGTCGCCCTCGACCTGTTCGTTCGACTTGTGGTGCGGGGCCATCGGTCACTCCTTGCCGTCGGTGGCGGCGGCCGCCGCGGCGGCCTCGGGGGCCCGCCCGGCTCCGTCGCCCTGCTGGATCGTGCAGTGGAGGGAGTCGTCGACGACGTCGGCGACGATCGTGTCCCCCGGTTCCGCCTCCCCGCCGAGCAGCAGGGAGGCGATGCGGTTGTCGAGCTCCGTCTGGATCGTGCGGCGCAGCGGCCGGGCCCCGAACTCCGGCTGGTAGCCGTGGGCCACGAGCAGCTTCTTCGCCGCCTCGGTGACGTCGAGGGTCAGGCCCTGGGCGTGCACGCGGTGCTTGCTGCGGTCGAGCAGGTGGTCGACGATCTCCGAGAGGTCCTTCTCGGTGAGGCTGTGGAAGACGATGATGTCGTCGATGCGGTTGAGGAACTCGGGGAGGAAGCGGCCCCGCAGATCCTCCATCAGCTCGTCCTTGAGCTCGGCCGCGTCGCCCTGGTGGGCGAGGATCCGGTGGGCGCCGATGTTGGACGTCATGATGATCACGCAGTGCCGGAAGTCGACCGTCCGGCCCTGCCCGTCGGTGAGCCGTCCGTCGTCGAGGATCTGGAGCAGCGTGTTGAAGACGTCGGGGTGCGCCTTCTCCACCTCGTCGAAGAGGACGACGCTGTACGGGTGGCGGCGCACCTTCTCGGTGAGCTGGCCGGCCTCCTCGTAACCGACGTATCCGGGCGGCGCCCCGACGAGCCGGGCGACGGTGTGCTTCTCCTGGAACTCGCTCATGTCGAACCGGATCATGCGGTCCTGCTCGCCGAAGAGCAGTTCGGCGAGGGTCTTGGCGAGTTCGGTCTTGCCGACGCCCGTGGGGCCGAGGAAGAGGAACGAGCCGACGGGGCGGTTCGGGTCCCCCATGCCGGCGCGGTTGCGGCGTACGGCCTCGGAGACCGCGGTGACGGCCTCGTCCTGGCCGACGACCCGGGCGTGCATCTCCTCCTCCAGCCTGAGGAGGCGCTCCTTCTCGCCGGCGGTGAGCTGGGAGACGGGGATGCCGGTGCGCCGGGAGACGATGTCGGCGATGTCTGCGGCGGTGACCGAGACGACGCCCTCGCGGCGCTCCTGGATGCCGGCGAGTTCGCCCTCCACCTCGGCGATCCGCCGCTTCAGCTCGGAGGCCTTCTCGAACTGCTCCGCGGCGACGGCCTGGTCCTTCTCGCGCCGGAGCCCGGCGATGCGGTCCTCGCGGCTCACCACCTCGGTGGAGCGTCCGGCGCTCCGCAGCCGCACCCGCGCGCCCGCCTGGTCGATCAGGTCGATGGCCTTGTCGGGCAGGAAGCGGTCGCTGATGTACCGGTCGGAGAGCTCGGCCGCCGCGGTGAGGGCGCCGTCGGCGAACCGGACCTGGTGGTGGGCCTCGTAGGCGTCCCGCAGTCCTTCGAGGATCTGCACGGTCTCCTCGACCGTCGGCTCGGGGATGAGGACGGGCTGGAAGCGGCGTTCGAGCGCGGCGTCCTTCTCGATGTGCTTGCGGTACTCGTCGATCGTGGTCGCGCCGACGACGTGCAGCTCGCCCCGGGCCAGCGCCGGCTTGAGCATGTTGCCCGCGTCCATCGCGCTCTCGCCGGACGCGCCCGCGCCGACCACCGTGTGGAGTTCGTCGATGAAGAGGATGATGTCGCCGCCGGCCTCCTGGACGTCCTCGATGACCTTCTTGAGCCGTTCCTCGAACTGGCCGCGGTACTGTGCGCCGGCCACCAGGCCGGACAGGTCGAGGGAGACCACCCGCTTGCCCTTGAGGGTGTCGGGCACCTCGCCGGCCACGATCCGCTGGGCGAGGCCCTCGACGATGGCGGTCTTGCCGACGCCGGGCTCGCCGATCAGGACGGGGTTGTTCTTGGAGCGCCGCGAGAGGATCTCGATGGTCTGCTCGATCTCCTCGGCGCGGCCGACCACCGGGTCGAGCCGGCCCGCCTTCGCCTCGTCCGTGAGGTCCCTGCCGAACTCGTCGAGGGTGGTGGCCGGCTGCTGCGGCTTCCCCGCGGCCGGGGCGGCGCCGTCGGAGCGGACCGCCTGGTCGGTGAGGCCGCGCAGCTTCTTGACGTCGTGGTCGTCCGCGCCCAGGAGCCGGGTCGCGCCGGAGTCGGAGTCGTCGAGCAGCGCCGCGAGGATGTGCTCGGGGCCGATGTACGACACGCCCGCCTCCTGCGAGCGGCCGTAGGCGGCGGCGAGCGTGCGCTTGGCCGCGGGGGTGAGGCCGGGTTCGGAGGAGGGCTCGCCGGACTCCCGGGGCAGGACCTCGTCGAGCTGCGCCGCGAGGGCCGCCGGGTCGACGCCGACCCGGGCGAGGAGGCGGCGCGAGGGGTCGACCTGGGTGGCGGCCCACAGCAGGTGCTCCGTGTCGAGGTCGGACGTGCCGTCCTCGACGGCCTTCCGGGTGGCCAGGCCGAGGAGTTCGTGCGAGGACTCGGTCAGCAGGCGACCGATCGGGACGCGCTGGACGGCCGGGGGCGACGACGCCGGTGACATGCCGAAGAACCGGTTCAGCATGTCGCTGAACGGGTCGGACGAACCGAGAGGTGAACCGAACGCCATCGACATGTCAGCTCCAGAGACGCATGGGGGGTCATTCCCACTCAAACGTGGCGATCTGGGCTCCGCAACCGGAGTGGGGACGGCTGGAAATCACCCGCCCGGCCGGTGCGCGCCGGGGCCCGAGGGGGCCGCGGTGCCGGCCCCGGCGGACCGGGCGCCGACACGCCCGTCCCGCCGTCCGGGGCGCAATCCCGGCGGTGACGCCGTGCCCGCCGACGATGACGCCATGACGTCCGCGAACCCCCCGCACACCACAGGCCCGCAGGCCCGCGCCCGGACCCTGCTCCGGAACCCGAGACTGTGGTTCGTACCGACCGTCCTGAGCGCGCTGGTCGCCGTGGGCCTCTCGCTCCTCTACATGGGCGGCATCCTCAACCCGAACGACAACCTGTACAAGCTCCCCGTCGCCCTGGTCGACGCGGACCGGGGCGCCCCGCTGCCCGGGCAGCGGGAGACCCTGGGGAAGCAGATCACCGACTCGATCGCCGTGGGCCGCCCCTCGGCCACGGACATCGACTGGCAGCGGCTCGACCTCGCCGGGGCCCAGAAGGCGCTGGCCTCCGGCAAGGTCTACGGCGCCCTGGTCGTCCCGGAGGACTTCACCGCGTCCGTCTCCGCCCTGACCACGAACCGGGCGACGGTGCGGCCGACGATCACCGTCCTCACCAACCCGGGCCTCGGCAGCCTCGGCTCCTCGCTCGCCGCGCAGATCAACCAGAACGCGGCCCATCAGGCCTCGCTGACCATCGGCAAGCAGCTCTCGGCCGCCGGCGCGGTCCCGACGACCCGGCTGCTGCTCACCGACCCGGTCGCCGTGACCACCCGGGTCGGCCATCCGATCGGCCGGCACAGCGGCCTGGGCCTGACCGCCTTCTACTACACGCTGCTGCTCGTCCTCGGCGGGTTCATCGGCGGCAACCTGGTGAACAGCGGGGTCGACACCGCGCTCGGCTATGCCGACAGCGAGATCGGCCCCTGGCACACCCGGCACGCCGCGGTCCCGATCGACCGGACGCAGACCCTGGTCCTGAAGATGCTGATGACGGCGGGGATCTCGCTCCTCACCACGACCCTCGTCATGGTCGCCACGATCGGCCTCCTGGGCATGGACGCCTCGCACCTGCCGATGCTGTGGCTGTTCTCGTACTGCGCGACGGTCGCCGTCGGACTGGGCGTGCAGGCCATCAACGCGGCGTTCGGCGGCATCGGCCAGCTCGTCTCCATGTTCATCTTCATCGCGCTGGCGCTGCCCTCCTCCGGCGCCACCGTCCCCCTGGAGGCCACCCCGGGGTTCTACCGCTTCCTGGGCCTCTTCGAGCCGATGCACCAGCTCAGCGCGGGCGTCCGGGCCATCCTGTACTTCGACGCCCAGGCCGACGCGGGGCTCGCCCGCGGCTGGATCATGATCGCCGTCGGCACGGTCCTGGCCCTGCTCTTCGGCTTCGGCATGACCCGCTACTACGACCGCCGGGGCCTGCGCCGCCTCATCCCGCAGCTCTCCTGAGCCGCGGGGCGGCGGACCCGCCCGGTCCGCCGGAGGCGTCCCGCCGATCACGCCGGAGCCGCCGGGACATGGCAGGCGGGACCCTCCCTAGCGCCAGTCGTCGTAGGGCGGCGGGGGCTCCTCCATGCCGTCCACGTCGAAAGGCGGCTCCTCGTCGAAGGGAGCGTCGTGCTCCGGCGCGGAGGACTCGGTCCGGGCGGTGCGGGCGGTCCGCGTGGTCCGCCCGCCGGGGACCGCCGGGGCGGTCCCTCCGGACCCGGCGGTCGCGGTCTCCGCCTCGGCCGTGGCCGCGGCTCCCCCGGCCGCGCCGCTCTCCGCCAGGGCCTCCAGGACCCCCTCCGCGTACTTGGCCAGCTTGGCCTCGCCGACGCCGCCGACGGTCCCGAGCTCCTCGACCGTCCCCGGGACCAGCGTCGCGATCTCGCGGAGCGTGGCGTCGTGGAAGACGACGTACGCCGGGACGCCCTGCTCGCGGGCCGTCGCGGCCCGCCAGGCGCGCAGCGCCTCGAAGACCGGCACCGCGGCGGCCGGCAGGTCGACCGGCACGCGGGCGCTCTTCCCGGAGCGCCCGCCGGACTCCTTGCGGGCGGGGGCCGGGGCCTTCTCCTTGCGCAGGGTGACGGTGCGGCGGCCGCCGAGGACCTCGCCGCTCTGCTCGGTGAGCACGAGCGTGCCGTAGTCGCCCTCCACCGCGAGGAGGCCGAGCCCGAGGAGCTGGCGCACCACGCCGCGCCACTCGGCGGTGCCCAGCTCCGAGCCCACGCCGAACACCGACAGGCCGTCGTGGTCGAACTGGATGACCTTGGCCGTCTTCTTGCCCTGGAGGATGTCGATGATCTGGCCCGCGCCGAACTTCTGGCGCCGTTCCTTGGCCAGGCGCCAGACGGTCGACAGCAGCTTCTGCGCGGCGACGGTGCCGTCCCAGGACTCGGCCGGCGACAGGCACGTGTCGCAGTTGCCGCAGGGGGTGCCCGACTGGCCGAAGTAGGCGAGGAGGCGCACCCGGCGGCATTCGACCGTCTCGCAGAGCGCGAGCATGGCCTCCAGGTGCATGGTCAGGGCGCGCCGGTGCTGCTCGTCGCCCTCGGAGCCGTCGATCATCTTGCGCTGCTGGACGACGTCCTGGAGGCCGTACGCCAGCCAGGCGGTGGCGGGCTCGCCGTCGCGGCCGGCGCGTCCGGTCTCCTGGTAGTAGCCCTCGACCGACTTGGGCAGGTCGAGGTGGGCCACGAAGCGGACGTCGGGCTTGTCGATCCCCATGCCGAACGCGATGGTCGCCACCACGACGACGCCGTCCTCGCGCAGGAAGCGGGCCTGGTTCGCCGCGCGGTCCCGGGCGTCCATGCCGGCGTGGTACGGGACGGCGTCGATGCCGTTCTCCACGAGGAGGGCGGCGGTCTTCTCCACCGAGGCGCGGGAGAGGCAGTAGACGACTCCGGCGTCCCCCTCGTGCTCGGTCCTGATGAGTTCGAGCAGCTGCTTGTGCGGGCTGTTCTTGGGGACGATGCGGTACTGGATGTTCGGCCGGTCGAAGCCGGCGACGAAGTGCCGGGCGTCCTCCAGGCCGAGCCGCGCGGCGATCTCGCGGTGGGTGGCCTGGGTGGCCGTGGCGGTGAGCGCGATGCGCGGCACCTTGGGCCAGCGCTCGTGGAGCATGGAGAGCGCGAGGTAGTCCGGGCGGAAGTCGTGGCCCCACTGGGCGACGCAGTGCGCCTCGTCGATGGCGAAGAGCGACACCTTGCCGCGGTCGAGGAGCCGCTGGGTGCCCTCGGTGCGGAGCCGCTCGGGCGCGAGGTAGAGCAGGTCGAGCTCGTCGGCGAGGAAGGCCTGCTCGACGGCCTGCCGCTCGTACGGGTCCTGGGTGGAGTTGAGGAAGCCGGCCCGCACTCCGAGGGCCCTGAGCGCGTCCACCTGGTCCTGCATGAGGGCGATCAGCGGCGAGACGACGACACCGGTGCCCTCCCTGACCAGCGCGGGGATCTGGTAGCAGAGGGACTTTCCGCCGCCGGTCGGCATCAGCACGAGGGCGTCGCCCCCGTCGACGACCTGCTCGATGATCTCCTGCTGCTCGCCTCGGAAGGAGCTGTAGCCGAAGACGCGGTGCAGCACCTGAGCTGCCTCGGAGATCACGGCGGAGCCGTCGGAAAGGACCATTCACCCACCCTATCGGCCGCCGCGGACACCCCCGGCCGCTCCGGCCAAACCTGTGGACAACCCTCCCGTCGTACGGTGCCGGGGCACCGGCCCGCACCGTACGGAGGGCGGAGCGAGGTGCCGTGGCGGCGCCGAGGCAACGGACGGGACCGTCCGCGCGTCCTTCCGGTCGGGGACGCATCGGCCGATGCACCTGCCACGGCCACAGGAAAGCAGGACACATCGTGAGCGACAGGGCCCGCACTCTCTTCGACGCGCTCGACCTCGACCATGACGGGAGCCTGACGCGCATCGAGGTGATCAACGCGCTGCGGGCGAAGGGCCCGACCCTGGCCGCGCAGGGCGTGATCCCGGCGTGGGGCGTGGGGACCGACGACGACGCCTCGGCCCTGTTCGACCAGGCCGACCAGAACGGCGACCGGGTCCTGTCCTTCGAGGAGTTCGCCGCCCTGGTCGACCGCCGCTTCGGCTGGTGACGCCGGACCGGCCCCGTGGGACGGAGGACCGGCACCGCGCCGGCCGCGCGGTGCCGGTCCGACGGCCCGGGGACCGGGTCAGTAGACGACGGGCAGGAGTCCGGTGACGGGCGCGGCCTGGTCGGTGAGCTGGTGGAGCTGGTTGAGCTCGTTCACCCGGCTGAGCCCGCCGAGCTGACTCGCCATCCCGGGGAACTGAGCCTTGGACTCCGCGGGGATGCCGGTGGTGGCGAGCGCGTCGAGCTCGGCGATCGGGCTGATCGGCGGGCCGAGCGGGCCGGTGGTGGCGGCCTGCGCCGCGGACGCGCCGAGGCACGAGAAGGCGGCGGCGACGGCGAGGACTGAGGAGATGCGTCGTGTAGAGGTCACACCCTCACAACGCGCCCGCCCCGCCGCCGGACACGGCCACCTGCCCCCCGCACCCCCCGAAAGCGCCACGAAGGGGACGGCGGGGCGTGCCGTCGGAGGCTCCGGCCGGGCGGGGCGGGCGTGCCGTCGGAGGGTTACGGGCCGGCGGGGCGGGCCGGTTCGCGCGCCCCCGCGCGGACCGTTCCGGGATGACGCGGACAGCTCCGGCGTGGCGAGGCGCGGGCCCGGGCGCGGACCGGTGAGGCTCATTGGGGGCCCGGACGCCTGACCGGAGGGATCCGGACCCCGCCGCCGGCCCCGTCACGGAAGGAGCGTCCGATGCTGCGCAGGCTGCTGCTCGACGCGGCGCACACCCTGATGCCGCCCAAGGGGGACCCGCACGGGCCGTTGCCTCCACTCATGCTGACGCTGACCCTGGTCACCGGACTGGTGGACGCCGTGAGCTTTCTGGGGCTCGGGAACGTGTTCGTGGCCAACATGACCGGCAACGTGGCCCTCCTGGGGTTCGCCCTCGCGGGCACCGCGGGCCTGTCCGCGTCCGCCACGGCCTTGTCGCTGGCCTCGTTCCTCGCCGGCGCGGTGGCGGGCGGCCGGTTCGGCACCCGGTTCGCCGCGCACCGGGGGCGGCTGCTCGCCTCGGCGCTCGCCCTGGAGGCGGTGCTCGTGGCCGCCGCGCTCGCCATCGCGCTCGTGGAGCGCGGCGCTCCCGGCACGCCGGGGCGGTACGCCCTGATCGTGTGCCTCGGCCTCGCCATGGGGACGCAGACGGCGGCGGCCCGGCGGATCGGCGTGCCGGACCTCACCACGACCGTGCTGACGCAGACCCTGACCGGACTGGCCTCGGACTCCGGCCGGCCCGGCGGCGAGGGCCCCCGGGCCGGCCGCCAGGTCCTGGCCGTCCTCGCGCTGGTCCTGGGCGCCCTCGCCGGCGCCGCCCTGCTGGGCGCCGGGCTCGCGGCCGTCCTGGGAGTGGCCCTCGCCCTGCTCGTGGGGACCGCGGCGGTCACGGGACGTCTGGCCGCCGCCGGGGCCGGGTGGGTCAGGCCCTGACCTCCGCGGCCGGGACGGCTCCGGCGGGGGTCGCCGGAGGCGTCGGCGGCGCGTCGCGTACGGGGTGGCGGCTCAGGACCGAGACGCGGTTGAAGGCGTTGATGGCGATGGCCACCCAGAGGACGGCGGAGATCTCGTCGTCGCTCAGGACCGTCCTGGCCTCGCCGTAGGCCCGGTCCTGACCGAGACGGTCCGCCGGGTCGGTCGTGGCCTCCGCGAGGGCGAGCGCCGCGCGTTCCCGCGGGGTGAACAGCTCGGTCTCCCGCCAGGCGGGGAGGACGCCGAGGCGCCGTATGGTCTCGCCGGCCCGGAGCGCGGCCCGGGTGTGGACGTCGAGGCAGGAGGCGCAGCCGTTGATCTGCGACACGCGGAGGTTGACCAGTTCGACGAGGATCCGGTCGAGCCCGGCGTCGGCGGCGGTGGTGCGGACGGCGTCGGCCGTGCGGACCAGCGCCCGGTAGGCGGCCGGGCTCTGCTTGTCGAGGTAGACCCTGCGACCATCGGTCGGGTCGCCGGTCAGGTGGTTCGCGTCGATCACCCTGCGCTCCTTCGAGGAGTCCGTGCGCATCACGGCTTCTGGGGCTATGATCATCACAGTTGTTGAAAGCGAAACTATATCGCGCGGACGCGTCGCGCGGAGAGGGGCCGGGGATGGGCGACACGGAGGTCGAGGTGCTCTCCGCGCGGGACGTGCCGCTGGGCGGGCCGCGCGCCATGACCGTACGGCGCACCCTGCCCCAGCGGTCCCGGACCCTGATCGGCGCCTGGTGCTTCGCCGACCACTACGGCCCCGACCGGGTCGCCGAGTCCGGAGGCATGGACGTCGCCCCGCACCCGCACACCGGACTGCAGACCGTGAGCTGGCTCTTCAGCGGAGAGATCGAGCACCGCGACAGCCTGGGCAGCCACGCGTTCGTGCGGCCCGGCGAGCTGAACCTCATGACCGGCGGCCACGGCATCAGCCACACCGAGGTCTCCACCCCCGACACCACCGTCCTGCACGGAGTGCAGCTGTGGGTGGCACTGCCCGACGAGCACCGCCACGCGCCCCGCGACTTCCAGCACCACGCCCCCGCCCCGGTGCGGCTCGACGGCGCGGAGGTCCGGGTGTTCCTCGGCTCGCTCGCCGGCGAGACCTCCCCCGTGCGGACCTTCACCCCGCTCCTCGGCGCCGAGCTGCTCCTGGACCCGGGCGCCACGGTCGTCCTGCCCGTCGACCCGGCCCACGAGCACGGGCTCCTCGTCGACGAGGGGGACGTCCGGCTCGCCGGCACCCGTCTCCGCCCGGCCGAGCTGGGATACGTCGGCACCGGACACGACGGCCTGACCCTGACGAACGACTCCGACCGCCGCGCGCGTGCCGTCCTCATCGGCGGTACGCCCTTCGGCGAGGAGATCGTCATGTGGTGGAACTTCATCGGCCGCAGTCACGAGGACATCGCCGAGGCCCGCGAGGAGTGGGAGCGCGCCTCCGAACGCTTCGGGCACGTCGAGGGCTACCCCGGCGACCGCCTGCCCGCGCCGGCCCTGCCGAACGCCTCCCTCACCCCCCGCGGGAACCCGCCCCGCACCTGAGCCCCGCGGCCGCGTGCGCGAGCACCGCCGCACACCGTCCCCGCGACCGCGGGGAGGCACCCGCAGCACACCACCTCCGCAGACCCCCCGGACCGAAAGGCACGCCATGAGCGAGCAGGCAGCCACCACCCCCGTCGTCCGCCGCGTCGACCCCCGCCACCGCTACGAGATCCTCGTCGACGAGCAGCGCGCGGGCCTCACGGCGTACCGCGACCGCGAGGACCGGCGCGTCTTCTTCCACACCGAGATCGACGAGGCGTACGCGGGTCAGGGCCTCGCCTCGATCCTGGTCGAGCAGGCCCTGACCGACGTGCGCGCCTCGGGCATGCGGATCGTGCCGGTCTGCCCGTACGTGGCCAAGTTCCTCAAGAGGCACGAGGAGTTCGCGGACATCACCGACCCGGTGACGCCGGAGGTCCTGGAGTGGCTGGACGGCCTGCTGAAGCGCTGAGCCCCGGCCCGCGGCTCAGCCGGCGGGCGGGGCCAGGACGACGAAGTCGGCCTTCGCCGGGTCGAGGCAGACGGCGAGCCGGCCGACGCCCTCCGCGTCGTCCGGCCCCATCTGCACGTCGCCACCGCTCGCGGTGACCCGGCCGACCGCGGCGTCGCAGTCGGCGACGGCGAAGACCGGGTGCCAGTAGGGCCGCCCGTGGGCGAGCGCCAGGTCGGCCTCGCCGACCTCCATCAGGCCGCCGTGCATGCGCTCCTCGGACAGTCCGGCCGGGGTGATGATCGTGTACGCGCCGCCTCCGCCGGGCATCGGCATCTCGCTGTACTGCCAGCCGAACACGCTGCCGTAGAAGCGCTTCGCCGCCGCGACGTCGGTCGTGTACAGCTCGACCCAGGACAGCGAGCCCGGGACGTCGACCTGCTCGACACCCTTGCTCGTACCGGGCTGCCAGACGGCGAACTGCCCGCCCAGCGGGTCGCTGAACTGCGCCATCCGACCCCACTCGTCGAGGTCCGTCGGCGGGACGCGCACGGTGCCGCCGGCCTCCTCCACGGCCCGCGTCGCGGCGTCCGCGTCGGTGACGCTGTAGTAGACCATCCAGGCCGAGCGCGCTCCCGGCTCGGTCAGCCTGCCGAGCCCGGCGACGATCTTCCCGTCGTTCCGGAACATGCCGCCTTCCATGTCCTCCCCCTCCGGGGCCTCCATGGACTCGTAGTCCCATCCGAGGACGCCGCCGTAGAAGGCGGCCGCGGCCGGGACGTCGGGGGCGCCGAGGTCGAGCCAGCAGGGGGAGCCGGGGACGAAGTCGGTGGTGATCATCGCGAGGGCCTTTCACGGTTCCGGGTTCCGCCAGGTACGTCCTCAGCCTTTCACCGGACCGGAGGCCCCGCCCGTCGAAGGGGAACCGCCGGGTCCCGCACCGGACCGGCGGGCGTACGTCCTCGGCGGACGCTCCCCGGGGCGTCGTCGAGGTCCCGTCCGGCGCCGCGAGCCCGGCCTGATCGGCAGGACACCCCCTAGACGTGTGCCCGGCAGAAGGTGCGGACGGCGGCGGTGAAGGCCTCCGGCGCCTCCAGGTTGCTCATGTGGCCCACCGCGGGGATCACCACCAGCTCGGCGTGCGGGATCGCGTCCTGGAAGGCCAGGGCGATGTCCAGGGGCGACCGGGCGTCGAGTTCGCCCCAGAGCAGCAGGGTCGGGACCGTGATCCGGGGCAGCAGGTCGGTCGCGTCGGCCTCGGCCATCAGGGAGAGCTGTACGGCCATGCTCTCCGGCCGTACGTCCCGGCTCATCGCCTCCAGCAGCTCGGCGAAGAGCTCCGGCGGGCCGTCCGCGTAGAGCCCCGGCAGCGTCGGGTCGAACTCCTCCCGGGGCACCGCGAGCATCCGCCGCGCCCCTTCGACCCGCGCGGCGACCTCCTCCGGCGGCAGCGAGCCCTTCCACCCGGCGTACGTGTCCACCATCAGGAGCGAGCGCACCAGGTCCGGCCGCCGCCGGTACAGCTCCAGGGCCACCGTCCCGCCCCAGGACAGTCCCGCCACCTGCGCGGGCCCGAGGTCCACGTCCTCCACGACCGCGGCCAGGGCGCGCGCGTAGTCCTCGACGCCGAAGCCCGGCGGCAGCGCACCGGACCGCCCGGCCCCCGGCTCGTCCCAGGCCACCACCGTGAACTCGTCCGCCAGCGCCTCGACTTGCGGCTGCCACATCCGCCCGTCGCTCCCGGCCATGTGGGCGAGGACCAGGACCGGCCCCCGCCCCTTCCTCGTATAGGCGACGTCGACGCCGCCGACCCGCACGACTGTCATGACTCCAGACTAGGGGGCCCGCGGCGGGATGCCGCGACTTCCCTGCCGGGCCTCGGACCCGTGCTCTACCTTGGGTCTTCCGCGACCATCCAGGGGGATCACCGCATGGGCCACACCGCACCGTCCGCTTCTCCGCAGACCGCCGTCCCGCCGCTCGACGGCCGGCCCGTGCACGCGAAGGGCTGACCTCTCCACCGTGGAACAGCTGACGGGGGAGGACCCCGCACACATCGGCCCGTACCGTCTGATCGCCCGCCTCGGCGCGGGCGGCATGGGCCTCGTCTACCTGGGCCGCTCCGACGTGGGACGCACGGTCGCCGTCAAGGTCGTCCAGGCAGAGCACGCCCAGCACCCCGAGTTCCGGCGGCGGTTCGCCCGCGAGGTCGCCGCGGCCCGGCGGGTGGGCGGGGCCTGGACGGCCGACGTCCTGGACGCCGACACCGAGGCCGCCGTGCCGTGGGTGGCGACCCAGTACATCCCCGGCCCCGACCTGACCACCGTCGTGGCGCGGGACTTCGGTCCGCTGCCGGAGCGGTCGGTCACCACGCTCGCCAACCGTCTCGCGCTCGCCCTGCGCGCCGTGCACGAGGCGGGCCTGATCCACCGCGACCTCAAACCGTCGAACGTCCTGGTCACCGTGGACGGTCCGCGCGTCATCGACTTCGGCATCGCGCGGGCGATGGACAGTCTCGCCGGGGACAGTCTGCACACCCGCACCGGCATGCTCATCGGATCGCCCGGCTTCATGTCGCCCGAGCAGGTGCGCGGCCTCGAACTCACCCCGGCCTCCGACGTGTTCTGCCTGGGGGCCCTCCTCGTCTACGCCGCCACCGGACGGCTGCTGTTCGGCGCGACGGAGACGGGCCTGAACGCCCATCTGTTCCGGATCGCCGAGGAGGAGCCGGACCTGACGGGCGTACCGGACGAGCTCGTCGACCTCGTCCGCGCCTGCCTGGAGAAGGACCCGGCCAAGCGGCCCACCCCCCAGGAGGTCGCCGACCGGACGGCTGCCGAGGGGGCCGGCGAGTGGCTGCCGGGGGCCGTACTGGCCCAACTCGGCCGCCGCGCCGCCCATCTCCTGGACTACGCGCCCGCCCCGCCCGCCGCCGTGCCGGATCCACGGGACCGGCTCGCCCAGCGGGTCCCCCCGCAGCCCGCCTACACCCCGACGGCCCCGGCGTACTCCGGAGCCGGGCGCGCCCGCGCCCGGCCCGTCGGGCCGCCGGCCGGCGGCTGGGGCGCGCCCACGGCCCCGGCCCGGCCCGCGGACCCGCCCGCCGCGCTCACCGGGAGCGGGCGGGGCCTGGCGATGGTGGCCCTGGCCCAGGCGGTCGTACTGTTCGACGCGGCCTCCTTCCTTGCGGCGATGTGGCGGGGCGGCTACGCGGACCTGGGGTACGGCGGGGGCATCATCCGACTGACGTCCACGCTCTACCTGCAACTGGTGCCGACTCTCTACGTGCTGGCCTTCGTGGTGACGCTGGTGTTCGGCGCACGCCTGGCCGATCTCATGGGCCGCAAGAGAGCCCTGCTCACCGGCCTCATGGGCTTCGCGCTCATCGCCGTGCTGCTCACCACGGCGCCTGCCTCCGGTGTGCTCGTCACGGGGCGGATCCTCCAGGGCGTCTTCGCGGCCCTGGTCTGCGCGTCCGCCCCGCTCCTCGTGTCCTCGTCCCTGACGGGCCGGGAGGAGCGGCGCAGAGCCTTCGGGATCCAGGTGGCCGTCGCGGGCAGCGGCCCGGCACTCGGCCTGCTGGTCAGCTGGTGGATCCTCGAAGGGGTGGCCTGGCGCTGGTACGTGCTCCTCATGGTCCCGCTCGCCGCGATCGCCGCGGTCGGTGCGTCGAGCCGGGTGCAGGACCGGCCGGGCCGCCTCGGCGCGGGCTTCGACGGACTCGGCGTGCTGCTCGGCTTCGGCGCGATCGCGGCGGTCGGCGGAGCCGTCCCGTACTTCACGAGCCGGGAGGTGGTGCTTCCCGTGGCCACCGGCGTCCTGGTGGCGGCGTTCCTGTGGCGGCAGACCAGGACGGCCGGCGCGCTCGTCCCCGGGCCCGGCGGCGGCGCGGGAGCTCCGGTCGGCTGGGTCGCCGGAACGGCCCTGGCGGGCGTCGGCGGCGGCTACCTGGTCTCGGCCATGGGGTTCGCGCACTACTGGTGACGGGGCGGGCCGAGGGCGCCCCCGCGCCCCCGTCCCTCAGGGGACGTCGAGCGGTCTGCGGCCCCAGGCCGTGAGCATCCCCGCGGAGAGCGCCGCGCAGGCGTCGGACTCCAGGTACCGGATCGCCTCGTCGACGGCCGCGTCGTCGACGAGGCCCGTCGCGCGCATCGGCGCCCGGCTCCGCTCCCACGTGTCCGCCCAGAAGCGGCTGATCGGGCTCCCCGCGAGCAGCGGCGGCACATGGATCTCGGCGGCGACGGGGACGAGGCCCGCCTCCCTGAGCAGCTGCGGATAGGCGGGCACTCCGGTGACGTCGGTGCCGATGGTCTCCCGCAGGGCCCGCCACATCGCCCGCATCACCTCGGTGTACGGGGTGGCGGGCGTCCGGTCGCCGGTCAGGTCGACCGCGTCGCTGATCACCAGCACCCCGCCCGGCTCGACGAGGCGGGCCAGCCGGGCGATGACGCGCTCGCGTTCCGGCAGGTGCATCAGGACGAATCGCGCGTGGACGAGCCGGAACCGGCCGGGGTCGAAGTCCGGGTCCGTGACGTCGGCCTCGATGACGTCGAGGCCGGTCACGGGGCGCTCGACGAGGAAGCGCACGTCGCGGTCGACGGCGAGCACGCCCGTCGCCCCGGCCTCTTCGAGCAGCCGGCGGGAGACGGTGCCCGTGCCGGCGCCCACGTCGAGGCAGCGCCACCCCGGGCCGACCCCGAGGGCGCGGAAGCGCGCCATGGTGAGGTCGTCGTAGGCGAGGGCGCCGAGGTCGATGCGCTCGTCCTCGCCCTGCCGTCCGGGAGGGAACACGGCCTCGCCGTAGCCGCCTTCCTCCGGCGCGCTTCCGCGCGGGGCGGCGTTCACGCCGTGACCGGACGGTCGGCGGGGCGCGGGGACAGCGGGCCTGCGAAGGGTCTCATGGCCGGATCTCTCCAGTCTGCGGGGCGGTGGCGGGCGGCGGGCGACCGTCACCGGCGTACGGGTCACCGGCGCCGCGGCCACCTTGTCGTCGATCCTGCACGGCGCGCGGCCGCCGCGGCCGAGGCGCGCCGCGTCTGAGCCGATCGAGCACCCGGCGGCGGCCGGGAGCGGCCTCCGAACGCCCGTGCCCCCTCCCCTCGTTCGCCCCGGGACATCCCGCAACCATTGACAGGTCCATCTCACCCTCACCATCCTTGAGAGCGCTCTCAGATCCTGAGGGCGCGCCCGTCCGCTCCGCGACCCCACCCGGTCGTCACCGGCTCGGCACCCCTCAGCCGCCCACCCACGCGCCCACGCGCCCACCCACTCACCCACTCACCCACTCACCCACTCACCCACTCACCCACTCACCCACTCACGGATTCCCCCCACACGGAGTCCCCACCTCCGAGGAGCCCCACATGTCCGCACACCGCAGGCACCGGCGCGGCCGCGCCGTCCTCGTCCCGCTGGTCGCCGCCGCGCTGATCGGCACCGCCGTCGCCGTCGTCGGCCCCTCCGACAGCGTCGAGGCCGCCGTCCCCGCCACCATCCCGCTCACCTTCGCGAACAACTCCGGCCGCGGGGACCAGGTGTACGTCTACAACCTCGGCACCGAGCTCTCCACGGGCCGTCAGGGCTGGGCCGACGCCAACGGCACCTTCCACCCCTGGCCGGCCGGGGGTTCCGTCCCCACGCCCGCGCCGGACGCCTCCATCGCGGGCCCCGCCAACGGCCGTTCGATGACCATCCGGCTGCCGAAGTTCTCGGGCCGGATCTACTTCAGCTACGGCCAGAAGCTGGTCTTCAAGGTGGCGACCGGCGGCCTGGTCCAGCCGGCGGTCCAGAACCCGAGCGACCCCAACAGGAACATCCTCTTCAACTGGTCCGAGTACACGCTGAACGACGCTGGTCTCTGGATCAACAGCACCCAGGTCGACATGGTGTCGGCGCCCTACGCCGTCGGCGTGAAGCGGCCCGACGGCTCCGTCGCCACCACGGGCCGGCTCAAGCCCGGGGGCTACCGGGGCTTCTACGACGCGCTGCGCGGCCAGCCCGGCGGCTGGGCCAACCTCGTCCAGACCCGTTCGGACGGCACGGTGCTGCGCGCCCTCGCCCCCGGGCACGGCATCGAGGCCGGCGCGCTGCCGTCAGGGGTGATGAACGACTACATCAACCGCGTCTGGAGCAAGTACTCCTCGTCGACGCTGACCGTGACGCCGTTCGCGAACCAGCCCTCCGTGAAGTACTTCGGCCGGGTCTCGGGCAACGTCATGAACTTCACCAACTCCTCGGGCGCGGTCGTCACCTCGTTCCAGAAGCCCGACTCCGACAGCGTCTTCGGCTGCTACAAGCTCCTCGACGCCCCCAACGACCAGGTGCGCGGCCCCATCTCCCGGACGCTCTGCGCCGGTTTCAACCGCTCCACCCTGCTGACGAACCCCAACCAGCCCGACACCTCGTCCGCCGGCTTCTACCAGGACGCGGTGACCAACCACTACTCGCGCAAGATCCACGCCCAGATGGCCGACGGGAAGGCCTACGGCTTCGCCTTCGACGACGTCGGTGCCCACGAGTCGCTGGTGCACGACGGCAACCCGCAGCAGGCGTACGTGACGCTCGACCCGTTCAACTAGACGTCCGCGTACAGCAGTCGGCCGGGCCTCGTCGAGGCCCGGCCGACTGCTGCGCCCCCTCCCCGGACCAGGAGGCCCGGCAGCGGACAGGCAGGCCGGGGCCCTGCCCCGGGGTGCGGATACGGCCAAGAGGAAGCCACCCCTCCGAGGAGAGCCGCGCCGGCCCCGGGAAGGCGGCGGGGAGCGGGATCCGGAGGGTCCGGCGGGGTCGCTGTCGCACAAGGATCGTGCGGGTGTCACGCAACCGTCATGGAGCCGTCGTGGCCCCATCGCACGCGGAGCCCGCCGGATGGCCGGAAAGCGTCGGGCCGGATCCCTCTCGCGGACCCCGGAGTCGATCACCTCACATACTGCGCTGACCGGTGGGCGGACGCCGTCGCGTCCCCGCCGGAACCGATCATTCGACCTCATCCCGAGCTCCCTGGGGGAGACTTGCGCGCACATGTGAAGAGAGCACGCGCCCTCACCGTCGCAGCGGCCACGTCGGTGGCCCTGCTGGCAGGCACGACCGGCCCCGCGACGGCCGCACCCGACGTTCCGCGCCCCGGCGGCGGCCAGCGGATCCCGCTCGTCACCGGCGATCGCGTGGTCGTGAACGCCCAAGGCCGGATGGTGGGCTTCGAAGCCGCCGCCGGCCGCGAGCACATACCCGTCCAGGTCCAGCGCGTCGGGGACCGCACGCTCGTCGTGCCCGCCGACGCACAGCGCCTGCTCACCGCGGGCCGGCTGGACCAGCGGCTCTTCGACCTCGGTGTGCTCACCGACGCGCGTCTGCGCGGCAGCCACCGGGACGGGCTCCGGCTCATCGTGCGGTACGACGGCGGGGCGGGCGCCGGTGCCGCACGGGCCGGAGTGCGCGCCGCCGGGGACACCCGGCTGCGGCGCACCTTCCCCACCCTCGACGCCGACGCCGTCAGCACCACCCCGGACGACGTCGCCGAGGTCTGGGAGGCGCTGACCGACCGGCGGGGCGACGGCCTGCGCGCCACGGCGTCCGGCATCGCCTCGGTGTGGCTGGACGGCGTGCGGACCGCGAGCCTGGACCGCAGCGTCCGGCAGATCGGCGCCGACAAGGCATGGGAGTCCGGCTACGACGGCACGGGCGTCACGATCGCCGTCCTCGACACGGGCGTCGACCGCACCCATCCCGACCTCGCCTCCCAGGTGGTGGGCGAGAAGAACTTCTCCGCCTCCGTCGATGCCGAGGACCGCGTCGGGCACGGCACCCACGTCGCGTCGATCGCCGCCGGCACGGGAGCCGCGTCCGGCGGCCGCTTCAAGGGCGTCGCCCCCGGAGCCAAGCTGATCAGCGGCAAGGTCCTCGACGACGACGGCTTCGGCGACGACTCCGCCGTCCTCGCCGGGATGGAGTGGGCCGTCGCCGAGGGCGCCGACGTCGTCAACCTCAGCCTCGGCGCCCCCGACAGCCCCGGCGTCGACCCCCTGGAAGAGGCGGTCGACCGGCTGTCCGCCGAGACGGGCACCCTGTTCACGGTGGCCGCGGGCAACGAGGGCGAGGGCGGCGCGTCGACCGTGGGCTCCCCGGGCAGCGCGGACGCCGCGCTGACCGTCGGCGCCGTCGACCGCGACGACCGCCTCGCCCCCTTCTCCAGCACCGGCCCCCGCGTCGGTGACGGCGCCGTCAAGCCGGACGTGACCGCGCCCGGCGTCGCCATCACCGCGGCCGCCGCGGCCGGCAGCGCGATCGACACACGCCCGGGCACGCCCCACCCCGCCCCGGGCTACCTGCAGCTCGACGGCACGTCCATGGCCACCCCGCACGTCGCGGGCGCCGCGGCCATCCTCAAGCAGCGGCATCCGGCCTGGAAGTCCGCCGAGCTCAAGGGCGCGCTAACCGCGTCCGCCAAGGGCGGCGACCACACCCCCTTCCAGCAGGGCACCGGCCGCGTCCAGGTCGACAAGGCGCTCGCGCAGACCGTCGTCGCCGATCCGGTCGCGCTGAACTTCGGCACGGCCTCGTGGCCGCACGCCGACGACCGGCCCCTCACCCGCACGGTCGCCTACCGCAACCTCGGCACCACCGACGTCACCCTCGACCTGTCGGTCGCCGGCCTCGACCCCGAGGGCGCGCCGGCCCCCGCGGGGTTCTTCACGCTCGGCGCCGACCGGGTCACCGTCCCCGCGGGTGGCAGGGCCGAGGTCGACCTGACCGCCGACACCCGGATCGGCGACGCCGACGGCGGCTACTCGGGCTACGTCACCGCCACCGCGGCGGGCCAGTCCGTCCGCACGGCCGCCGTGGCTGAGCGGGAGGCGGAGTCGTACGACGTGACCCTCCGGGCCGTCGGACGCGACGGCGCGGACGCCCGGACCTTCCAGAGCACGCTGATCGGGATCTCCGGCGCCGCGGCAGGCTTCGAGACCCGCGTCGTCGACGAGCCGGGCAGCCACACCATCCGGGTCCCCAAGGGCACGTACACCTTCAACACGGCCGTCTACGAGGACCCCTCGGACTTCGCGAAGGGCACCGACTGGATCGCCCAGCCCAAGCTGGAGATCTCCGGCGACACCGTGGTCACGGCCGACGCGCGCACCACGAAGCCCGTCGACCTCACCGTGCCCGGCATCGACGCGGTCGACTACGGCGGCACGTACTACGAGCTCGGCGGCACCGACATCGGCCGGGTCGGCAACGGCTGGGTCCTCCGGGGCTTCACCGGCTTCCGCACCGCCCACCTGGGCCCGGCCGTCACCGACGGCTCGCTGCTGCAGACCTGGGACGCGCACTTCCTCAAGGACGCCACCAGCCAGTACTCGGTCGCCTTCGGCGGCCGGACGGACACCGTCTCGACCGGCTACACCAGGCACGTGAAGGCGAACGAGCTCGCCACGCTCACGGTGGGCCTCGGCGCCTCCGCCCCGGGCAAGTCCGCCCTCGTCTCCCCCTTCGCGCGCATCCCCGGCGCGCCGGAGGGCAACGGCTTCTCCGACCTGCAGCCCGCACCGGGCACCCGCACCTTCTACGTCTCCACCGCCGACGGCGTCGAGTGGCGCACCAAGTTCGACCAGGCGGGCGCGCCCGACCAGTGGGGTTACCCGGCCTACGAGGGCAGCTGGGAGACCGCCCTGCCCAAGCGCTACGAGGCGGGTCGGACGTACCGGGAGACGTTCAACACCGGTGTCTTCGGGCCCCTTCTGAGCGAGGGCGCCGGAGTGTTCCGCACCGCCCCCGACCCGGCGACGGGAGAGCAGCTGCTCGTCGGCTCGCTGCCGCTGTTCGCCGACGGCGCCGGGCACCCCGGGTTCTCCCCGTACGCCTCGGCCAGGTCGACGCTGTACCGCGACGGCGTCGAGGTCGCCGAGAACGACGACCCGCTGACCGGCGGGAAGCCGTTCACGGTCGACGGCTCCGACGCCGAGTACCGGCTGGTGACCTCGGTGGAGCGCCCCGCGGGACTCGCGGGCGCGGCCACCCGGGTCGAGACCGGCTTCACGTTCCGCTCCCGGCAGGTCGCGGCCACCACCGCGCTCCCGGTCTCGACGGTCCGCTTCGCCGCCCCCGTCGACCTCGCCTCGCGGGCCCCGGCGCGCGCCACGGTCGCGGTCCCGGTGACCGTGCAGGGCTCCGCGGCCGGAAGGAACCTCAAGTCCCTCGTGTTGTCGGTGAGTTACGACGCGGGGAAGACCTGGCAGCGGGTACAGGTTCGGAACGGGTCGATCACCGTGAAGAGCCCGGCGAAGGACAGCGGCATCTCGCTCTCCGCCGTGGTCGCGGACAAGCAGGGCAACACGTCGACGCTGACCGTCCACAACGCGTGGCTCGGCAGGTGACGGCGGTCCGCCGGCCGCGGGACCGGGCCGGCCGGGAGCGCCCGGCGGGCCCGGCCGGCCCGGACTCGGCCGGTTCGCACGGCTGAGTGTTCGCACCGATACGACGGAACGGCCCCACCACCGTGCGGTGGTGGGGCCGTTCCGTCGTGTCGCGGGGGTGGGGGGAAGTCCCCCGCGCCTCGACCGGATCAGGCGCGACGGCTTCGGTTGCCCGTGAGAACACGGTAGAGGAGGAGCAGGATCATCGAGCCGACGATGGCGGCGATCCAGGTGGAGAGGTCGAAGAACCCGTCGATGGCGTCGACCCCGAAGATGACCTTGCCGAGCCAGCCGCCGAGCAGACCGCCGACGATGCCGATCAGGATGGTGACGATGATGCCGCCGGGGTCCTTGCCCGGCATGAGGGCCTTCGCGATCAGTCCGGCCAGCAGGCCTATGAGAATCCACGCGACGATGCCCATGATGTGCCTCCAGTTCGTGGCCCGAGAATCTCCTGGACTCCGCATGTACCGATCCGGCGCCGCCAAACCCCTCTTCTCGAACAGATGCGTCCTCGAAGGCGGTGGCGGCCCCGCGCGCCTCAGTCGGACGGGACGGCGGTGCGCCTCCGCTGCCACCACCGGGGCTGGGTACGGGGGCGCACCGCACGCCCCAGCCGTCGGCCGAGGAGCAGGTAGCCGATGAGCGCCCCCGACGTGTTCAGGAGGACGTCGTCGATGTCGAAGGCGCGTCCCGTGATGAGGGCGCCCTGGACCAGCTCCACCAGCAGCATGGTGGTCGCGGTGACGAACGCGACCCGGAGGAATCCGCGGGTCCTGCGGGACAGGAGCGGCAGCAGGATTCCGAAGGGCACGCCGAGGGCGATGTTCCCCCCGAGCTGCTTGACGGTGTCCACGAACCCGGGCTGGTTGAGGTAGTTCTCGATCGAGCTGCCCGGTGTCAGGTTGTTGTGGGTGAGGGGCACGGACGCCGGCGAGGCCTCCAGGGTGAGGCCGGCGAGGACCACCGCGAAGGCCACCATGGCGGCGAGGGCGAGCAGGGTGACGAGCACCCGCACGAACCGCCCGGGCCCGCGCCGGACCGGCGCCGCCGCCTCCTTCCCCTTCGGGGGTGCGGCGGGCTCCTTCACGCTCGGCACGGCGCGGACCGGCGCGGTGCCGTCCTTGGCGTCTCCACCGGGCCCGGCTCCGGCCGGCTTCACCGCGACGCCCCTCCCGCCGCTTCCCGCCCCGCCGACTCGTCTGCGCACCTCGGTCCACCCGATCATGTTCCTGCCCCTCCTCCGTACGACCGCCTTCGGACGGAGCCCGCGTACCCGCGACCCCCCGGCTGTATGCCCCGGCGGGCGCCGTCGGACGGTGACCGCGGCACACATTCCCCACCCGCCCCAACCCCGCTCGGCGTGGCGAGAGTTGGGAATGGGAGGGCCCGACGCGGGCACGAGGCGAGCATGGGACACGACACCGAGATCAGACCTTCGCCCACCGACGACCGGACCGAGAAGCGCACCCGGGGCAGATGGCGGATCGTCATCGTCGCCCTGGTCGTGGTCGCCGTCGCCCTCATGCTGATCGGCCAGTTCTTCCGGCTCCCCGGCCTGGACGTCTTCGGGACCCGGGTGCAGGACCGGACCGGCCCGGCCGTCCTGAAGTCCGTGCAGGACCTGAGCCGGTACGAGGGCGCGGCGGGGACCTACCAGGTGGTGGTCGACCTGGAGCGCGACGCCCGGTTCCTGCCGGACGCGATCCGCGGCACCCGGACCCTCTACGTGGCGAACGGCAGCGTCGGCGCCTACGTCGAACTGGGCGGCCTCGGGGACGACGCCGTGACCGTCGACGCCGAACGGAACCAGGCCACCCTGCGCCTGCCGCACGCCCGGCTGGGCGCGCCGGCGCTCGACCCGAAGCGTTCGTACGCCGTCTCCAAGCAGCGCGGACTGCTCGACCGCCTCGGCGACCTCTTCTCGGACAACCCGTCGAGCGAGCAGGCCGTCAACGTCCTCGCCTCGGAGCGGATCGGCGACGCCGCCCGCGAGTCCGGGCTGACGGCCCGGGCGGAGAAGAACACGACCGAGATGCTGGAGAAGCTCCTGCGCGGCCTCGGCTTCGAGCAGGTCACGGTCGTCTACTCGTGAACGGCGCCCCCGCGGGCCCGACCTCTGGACTCGGAAGGAATCCCTCGTGCCGGTCGTGCTGATGATGGTGTTCGGTGTGGGCGTGGCGATGGCGTGGTGGAGCGTCACGCCCGTCCGCGCCGGTGTGCGCAGGGGGACCCGGTGACGCGCTGCGTCCGGTGCCGGTCGACGGCGCCGCGGCGCACACCGCCTCCCCCGGCCCCCGGCACCCGCGGACACGGGAGGCCGCCGCACGGTCGGCCCTTCCTCCGCCCGGGCCGCCCGCCCCGCGTCCGCGGTACGGGACCCCGCGCCGCGCTCCCGGGACGGCCCTCCCGCACCGCGGCCGACGCCTGCGGTTAACCTGCTGGTCGGGGCGGTGCGGCCCGGCCGCGGCGCCCGAACCGACCACGGCGAAAAGAGCGACCATGACCACGACGGCACACGCGACCACGCAGCACGAGGACGACCGGGTCCGCGTCACCCGCTGGGACTTCGAACCCGGCCAGTCGACCGGCAACCATGTGCACGTCTACGACTACGTCGTCGTCCCCGTCACCGACGGGCGGACGCGTGTGATCACCCCGGACGGGAGCAGCACCGTCTCGGAGCTCAGGGCCGGCGAGTCGTACGCACGGCCGGCCGGCGGCGAACACGAGGTCGTCAACGCCGGCACCGCGCCGCTCGCCTTCGTCGAGATCGAGGTGAAGTAGCCCCTCGCCGGGATCGAGCGTCCCCACGGAGACACCGCCTCGGACGGCACGCGGAGATGTCTCACGGACAGGGCCCTCCTGGAGCCGCCCGTGCGGAAGTGCCGCCCCGCGGGGGCAGGGGACCTCAGGGTGAGCGTCTCCGCACGCCGCTCACCCACCCGGCTTCCTCGCCGCCTCAGAGCAGGTCGCGGCGGTCGTCCTCGACGACCGTCGGCGCGACGGACGGGACGACCATCCGACGGCGGCGAAGGACGCTGACGTAGACGGCGGTTCCGAGGAAGCCGACCGCCATCAGGATCAGGCCGACCAGGTCGAGGTTCACCGCCTCCAGCTCCCAGTCGGTCGCGAAGGTGAGAACGGCGCCGACGCCGATCATGATGATGAATATTCCCAGGCCCATGACTGCTTCCTCCCATGCGGGTTGGTCAGCGTCCGGGTACCCGGGTACGGGTGGATCATTCCGCTCCTCCGGACCGCCGTCACCACGCCCGCGCCTCCTGACGGATCACCAGAACGCCCGCACGCAGGGCCCCGTGGGCATCCGGGCCGAACCGGAGCCGTCCCGGAGGTGTGAAGCGTCGTCGACGGGCAACACGGAGTGACAGAACGCGAAGACCGCAGCTCTCGCCCTCGACGGAAGGAAGGCGGACATCGTGCACAGGATCTGGACGTACGTGACCGCGGCCCCCGAGGAGCGCCCGGCCCCGGCAGGGGACGGGGTCGGGGCCGAGCAGCCGCACCGGATGAAGCTCTTCGACCGCTACCTGGCGTTCTTCCGATAGGCGGCGCCCGCAGGGACGCCGTACCGCGACGATCCGAGGAGTCTCCCATGACCGCACTGCTGGCCCGCATCAAGCGATTCGCCCACAGCCCCCAGGGTCGTAGCGCGGCGGCGTCCGTCCGCCGGGCCGCGGCCGACCCCCGCAGGCGCAGCCAGGCGCAGCGCCTCCTCCGCAAGCTGCGCGGCCACCGCTGACGGCCGCTCCCCCGGCCCGTCGGGCCGGTCGTACGACGCCCCGCGCCACGGACGGCGCGGGGCGTCGCCGTGTGCGGACACCGGCCCTCGGCCCTCCTTCACCGGTGGTACGCCGTCATCAGCCGCCCGCACTGCGGCCGCTCACCGGGGCTCGGCGCACCGTGGTCGGCGGGTCGGGGACCGGGAGGGTGCGGCCGTAGGCGTCCAGGGCCGCGAACAGGCCGGGGGCCAGCCAGTCCTGGCCGCTGTCGTCGACCCGGCAGCCGGCCGACCGCAGCCGGTCCGCGATCTTCCGGCGGCAGGCCGGACCGGCGTCCAGCCGGATGAAGTTGCGGCCGCCCAGGTCGGTGACCTCGCGCTGGTCCCCGGCCTTCACGATGACGGTGCGGTCCGGGTACGCGGCCAGCGCCATGCCCAGTTCGAGGAGCACGTTGGGGCGGGCCTGCAGACCGGCGCCGGTTCCGTCCCCGCCGTCCCCGCCCAGGCCCGGGTGCAGGTGCACCACGTCGTCGGGGGTCATCAGGACCAGGGTGGCCTGGGCGCGACGGACCGCCTGGCCGATGACCTCACCGAGGTAGGGGGCCGCGCTGCCGGTCCCGGCGACCAGGGTCTCCCACTCCAGCGGCCGCAGGTCAAGGGCGCGGAGGAAGGTGAACACGGCGTCCCGCGCCTGGTCGTCGCGGCCGTGGACCACGAAGACCGTACGGGTGACGTCCCCGTCGGCCGGGTCGGGCACGGCACCGGACGGCTCGGACCGGTGTCGGCTCGGGTGCGGGGCGGAGGCGGTGCGGGCCGGGTCGGACGGATCGGGGTGCGGGTCGGACGGGGAACTGGACGGCCCGGATCGGTTCGGGTGCGGGTCGGACGGGGAGGGGGACGGCCCGGATCGGGTCGGGTGTGGGGCGGATGCAGGGCGGGCCGGGCCGGGCGCGGCGGGAGCCGGCTCGGGTGGCGGGGCGGCCGGCGGAGGCAGCAGGGCGAGGGCCTGTTCCGCCTGGGACGCGGCCAGTTCGAGGTAGTGGGCCTCGTCGTCGACGCGGGCGAGGAACCATGCGGACAGCTGCCGGTCGTCGGCGAACGGCCCCGCCCCGGCGAGGACCGCGGGGTCCCGGTCGCGCAGGGTCTCGGCCATGTTCGCGGCGGCGATCGCCCCGGTGCGGTGCAGTTCCCTGAGGGAGAGCGCGAGGGCGGCGGCCGCGGCGCGCCGCCGGGCGAGCTGGCCCGCGCGGCGGTCGAGGGCTCCGGGCCCGCCGTCCGGCGGCCCGGGCTCGACGTCCGGCAGTCGCGCGTCACCGGTGTCGCGTGCGAAGACCCGCAGTTCGTAGCGGAGTTTGGCGGCGTGGAGCAGGTAGCGGGCCAGCCGCGGCAGGGCGAGGTCGCCGCGGGACCAGGTCCACGCGCTCAGCAGGTCGTCGTCGGCGGTGTCCGCGGCGAGGTACAGGCGGCGTTCGGCCCGCGCGTCGTCGCCGGGACCGGGCTCCCAGAGGGTCACGCCCCGGTCGAGGGCGACCGCGTCGGCGCCCGGCGGGACGGGGGCCCGGCCGGGTGCGGCCCGGCAGAGGTGGAGCCGGGCGCCGCCGAGCAGGGCGCCGGTCCGGCCGCCGCTGACGGCGTCCCAGAGGGCATCGAGCCGGGCCGGTCCCGGCGCCCAGGGAAGTCCGACGGGGTCGGGCGGGGCGGGCCGGCCCGACGGGTCAGCGGATGCTCCGCCCGGGGCGCGCATGGCCCCCGGGGCGAGGGCGGCCGACAGGACCAGCACGTCGTGGTGGCGGCGCAGGACGGCCTGGAAGCCCTCGCCGGGGCACTCCTGGGCGGCCAGGGCTTCCTCGGCCGGCCCGCCGGCCGACCGGGGCGCCGGACCGGGCGGCTCCGCGGGCAGGTCGTGCGGCAGGCCGGCCCCGGGGATCGGCCGGTCCATCCGGAACAACGAGCGGGCCGCCGACCAGATGTCCCGGAGGCCCGCGTAGGCCGCCGCGGCGTCCGGTCCCTCGCAGGGCGCGTACAGGTGGACGATCAGCCGCGGTTCCCCGACGGCTCCTGCTCCGGTCCGTGCCCCGGGTGCGGGGCTCATCCGTCCGTACCCCCCTCGGGGCGCCCGCCGGCCGCCGGCCGGGCCTCGGCGCCCGGCGCGGCGGAGTCGGGGGCGGGGGTGGTGAGCTGGTGGACCAGGTGGTTGACGCGTTCGCGGATCCGGGGCGGCGCCGGGAGCCCGGGGGCGGCGGCGCCGGCACCGGCCCGCAGGACGCGGCCCGGTCCGGCCGCCAGCAGGGCCGCGAACGCCCGCTGCCCGGCGGGCGTGTCGGGACTGCCGCCGGCTGCCGCGAGGTCGTCCAGGGCCCGGCCGACCGCCTCCCAGCCCTCCGGCGAGAGCCGCCAGCCCAGGGTGCCGGACAGGACGGCGGCCACGGGGCTCGGGACCCGGCGCGGGGACGGGACCCGGTCCGGGTCCGCGGGCGGGCGGTGGCCCGGTGTCGGGCGGGGGCCCCGCTGCGGGATCCGCTCGGGATGCTGGTCGTTCGGCACGGTGTCTCCGGTTTCCGTCGGGCTCACGGGGCGGCCAGTGCGGCGGCGATCTGCGGGATGCCGATGCGGTCGAGCACGGGCTGGGGAAGGACGATGGTCAGGGCGGGGCAGAAGCGGCCCCTGCGGGAGGCCGCCACGAAGGACTCGACGATCATCCGCAGCAGGTCCTCGTGGCGGGTGCCGTCCAGCCGGGCCAGTCCGGAGCCGACCAGCGGCAGGGCCACCGGCATCAGCTGCCCGTGGTCCCGCAGCGCCTCCCACAACCGGTCGAGGCCGTGGGCGAGTTCGGGCACCGAGGAACGGGCCACCAGATCGTTGCCCATCCGGCTGTAGGCGACGCCGAAGACCCGGACACCCGGGAGCCGGAGCACCGCGACCGTGCCGAGCGGGTAGCGGACGAGCTTGCCGCGCCGCTTGTCGGTGCGCGACTCCTTGGCGACCGGCTGCACGCCCCGCAGCGCGACGCGCAGGTCACGGTCCAGCCTGGCCCGGTCCCCGCCGTAGAGACGGCTGACCAACTGGCCCTGCACACTGGACTGGTTGATGACGATGTCGAGGTCGGTGGCGGTGTCGAAGGTGTCGGTGAATCCGACCACCAGATGCGTGTCCCGCTGGGCGAGCAGGTCGCCGCGGGTGATGACGACGGAGACCGCGGGATCGTCGAACTCCCGGCGCAGCAGGCCGCGGTGGCGGGAGCGGGCGCGGGAGCGGAGTTCGGCGACCGTGGCGGCGACCTCCCCGTCCCCCGGCAGGTCGGCCGCCAGGCCCTCGGCCGTGCGCAACGCCTCGGGTACGCGGCCGAGTTCGAGGTTGACGCGGAGGAGTGCGCGGCGGGCCTCCAGCCGGACGCGGCACAGGTCCGCGATGCCCTGCCGGGCGAACGGCAGCCGCTCCACGGCCATGAGGGGTCTCCCCCGCCACAGGGCGAGCGCGCTCTCCAGCAGGGAGGCCTCGGTCACCGCGTCCGCCCGCTGGGCCAGCGCCACCAGGTCGCGGAAGTGGTGGGCGTCGACGCGTTCCCTCGGCAGGTCCAGCCGGTACGCCGACACCGGGCCGGGTTCCGTGCTGACGACCGCCCGGTGGGCCCCGCCGCCGGTGCCCCGGGACAGGGCCTGGCGTAGCTGCACGATCCGCTTCTGCACGCTGACCCGGTCGGCCCGGCCGACCGGCCCGGGGCCGGCCTCCCACACGTCCCGGTAGAGCTCGTCGACGGTCACGGCCTCGCCGTCGGCGAGCAGCAGCCGGGCGAGCACCGCCAGCGCCGTCGGCGGTACGGCCACCTCCGCGCCATCCACCCGCAGCCGGGTCCGGCCCAGCACGTCGACGTCCACCCCGGCACTCATGACGCCCTCCCCGGGATCGGAAGCGGACCGGAAGCGGATCGGAAGCACGACGGGGATTTCACCGGAAGCACTGCCTGGGGTCTCCTTGCCGACCGGGGGATCGGCGCACGGACGGGGCTGCGCCGACGTGAAGGGGTGGGGACGAACGCATGACTGCACACGACAGGGGCGCTGCCGGGACAGGCAGCATCGGCCTGCCGCCGCTCAACTTGGTTGAAAGACTACCAAGTTGGGCGCTCCGCACCGGGGATTCCGCAGATCTCCGCCCATCGGGGGACGGGCGTCCGTCCACGGGCGGGGTGGTGCGCCGGCTCGCGGCGCGGCTCCAGGAGCGCCTGCTGGGCGGCACCTCCGTCTCCCTGGGCCCGACCCGCGCCGGATACGCCCTCGCGATGGCCCTGTGGTGCCTGGCCGGGGTCGTCCTGATCGGCGCGGAGACCCGCTTCATGGGGGCCTGGGAGGACGAGCTGCACCGCGCCGACCGTGTCCCGGCGGTCCCGGGCCAGGTGCTGACCGTGCCGAGGACCGGGGAGTACGCCCTGTACGCGGACGGACCGGCCGGGTCCGCCCTGCCCGAGCTCGTCGGGCCGCGCATCGCGCTGATCCCGGAGAGGAAGGGCGCGAAGCCGCCCCGCCTCCTCTACCGGTACGACGTCGCGAACGGCATCGCGTACGCCGTCCGGGACGGGGCGGGGCGGCTGCGGCAGGGCCGGATCGTGGAGAACGGCAAGCGGATCGAGGCCGGCCGGTACGCCCTGCGGATCGGCACGGGGCAGCGGCCGGGCACCGAGCTGGTGATCGCCTCGCGGCCGAGCCGGTGGATCGGGGCGGCCGCCTTCGGCGGCTCGCTGGCGGGCGGCTGCGCGGTGGCCGCCGTGGTGCTGGCCGGGGTGACCTGGAGCCGCCGGCGGAACGGCCGGCGGCGTCTGTTCGGCTCCGGTGCCGGGGCGCCGGTCCGGCCGGCCCTGACGGTCCTGCTGCCGTCGGCGGCGGCGCTGGCCGCGCTGATCGGCGTGGCCCTGGGAACGACCACGGGCTACGGCTCGTACTCGCTGGTCGAGCACTTCCCGCTGCCCCCGCTGTACGTGGTCGGCGGCGCCCCGGTGCGCGACGTGGCGGTGGCGGCACTGCTGATGGCTCTCGTGCCCTGGCAGCTGTTCCGGCTCGCCGGGCACCTGCGGTCGGCCGGGCGGGCGCCGGCCTCGGCCCTGGCCTGCACCGCGGCCGTGTTCGCGGTGCCCGGCGTGGTGCTCCTCGGCATCCTCACCCTGATCGAGCCGCTGGGGCGGTGGGCGGCATGAGCGACTCCCGCCTGTCCGGGCCCGTCGACCCGTTGAGCGCAGCGGCGGGAGCCGCCGGGACCACGGAAGCCCCGCCGCCGACGAGCCCGAAGCCGCGCCGGCGGCGGGCCTGGAAGCGCCCCGGGGACAGGGCCGTCGCGACCCTCGCCCTGGCCGGTGTGCTGCTCGGCGCCGGGGGCTGCCTGCTGCCGTGGACCGCCGGCCCGGACGCCGACCTCGTCCCCTCGGGCGCCCATCCCACCGTCGGCGTCGTCGGCCTGGGCACGACCCTGGGCTGGGCGGGCGGCGACGCCCGCGTCTCCCTCCTGCTGCTGCTCCTCGCCCTCCCGGCGGTGCTCGCCTGGTACCTCGGCTGGTGCGGCGTCCGCCAGCGGATCAGCGGGGCGGCCGCCGGCCTCGCCGCCCTCCTGTGGACCGTGACGGCCCTGGTCTCCGACCCCGACCCCGCCACCTGGGAGGGCGTGCCGCTCGACGTGTCTCTCGGCCCCGGCGGCCTTCTGACGGCGGCGGGCGCGGCCCTGGTGGCCGTGGCCTCCCTGACGGCCCGGCGCGACCCGCTCAGCGACTTCCTCGCCGCCGCCCGGCGGGTCCACTCCCTGTGGCTGCGCGGGGACCGGGTCGAAGCCGTACGGCGGAGCCAGGGCCTGCTCGCGCGGGGCGACCGCACCCTCGGGGACCGTGATCCGGACGTGCGGAACCTGTGGTTCGTCCACGCCCTGATGCTCGCCGAACTCGGTGCCGTGCCCCAGGCCGTACGGTCCGCGACCGTGGCGGCGGCCCGCTGGGTGGACCGGGACCGCGCCCGGGAGCACGCGCGCGCACGAGGCCGTGCGGCCAGCACCTCGGGCCCGCGGTGGCTGGTCGCCCTGCACCGCGACGGCGGCGCGTACACGACCTGGGCCGTCCTGCTCACCACCGACGCGGTGCCGGTCCTCCTCGGCAAGGCGACCCGGGTCCTCGTCGCCGAACCGGGCCCGCTGGCCCTGCTCCAGGAGGCCCTGCCGGAGATCCAGGCCGCACTCGCCGCGGAGGCGACCGCACATCTGCCCGCACAGTCCGCACCGCAGGCACCGCCCGCACGATGAGGAGAAGAACATGAACTGGCAGAAACTGCTCAGGACGACAGGGGAGTTCGTCCAGCACGCCACCTACGCGGCGCTGGTCGAGGCTGCGCGCCGACGACGACACGGCCCACGCGATGGTCGCCCGGTACGCGGAGGCCGGCCCGGCCGACGAGCGGGCCCGTCTGGAGGAGGCCCTCATCACCCACGCGACCACCCACTTCGACCTCCAGGCCCGCGCCCGGATGATGCGCTTCTACGGCACCTTCAAGGTCGTCGAGATGCTCTGCCACGGCGGTCTGCGATGAGCCGGATCCCCCGGCGCGAAGGGACGGAGGACGCCGGTGGGCGAGAGCCGTTGGAGTGAGGACAAGGCCATGTCCCAGGAGATGCTGGTCTGGCAGATCCGGCAGCGCGCCGAGGCCCTCGGCGACGTCGCCGTGCTGGACCGGGCGACCGAGCTCGCGGTGACGCTGGTGGGCCACACGCCGGCCGGGCACGAGCGGCGCCGGCTGAGGCTCGCCATGGGGGCCGAACTTCTGGTCCTCCGCTTCGAGTGGGCCGGCCGGTCCCCGCAGGACCTGGAGGTCGCGTGCGAGATGGCCGGCCTGATCCCGGAGGCCCCGCCCGGTGAGCTCCGGCTGGCGCCGTACATCCTGAACGTCCGCGCACAGGCGTGGTACATGCTGGGCAACACGCGCGGAGACACCGCGGCCCTGGGGCAGGTGCTCCGGGTCCTGGACGAACCGCGGCCGCCGACCGCCCTGGACGCGGGCCACCAGCAGCTGTTCGACGCGCAGGCGTGCAGTCTCCGTGGGCTGGCCGAGCTCGCCCTCTTCCGTCATACCGGCGAGGGAGGCCTCCTGGAAGGGGCCGTCAGGCACGCGCGCAGGGCCGTCGAGACCTTCCCCGAAGCGAGCGACCTCCCCCTTGATCCGGGGCCGGCCCGGGCGGTACTCCGGGTCAACCTCGGTGAGACGCTGCGGTACCGGTACCACCAGACCGGTGCCGAGAGCGATCTGACGGACGCGTTCGACGCCCTGACCCGTGCGCTCGCCGAACTGCCGGTGTCCCACCCGGCCCTGGCCATCGCGCTCACCAACCTGGGCGGGATCCTCCAGGCCGCGTACCACGCCCAGGGTGATGAAGACCTTCTCGTCGCCGCCGTGGACCAGTTCCGGAAGGTCCTCGTGGCGACCGATTCGGCAGACAGCCGGCTGCCGCAGCGCCGCTCGAACCTGGTGCTCGCCCTGCTGATGGCCCACGACTACACCGGGAGCCACGAGCCGTTGCACGAAGCGGTCGCACTCGCCCGGCAGGCCGTCATCCCGGGCGACTGGTCGGGCGGCCACCTCTCGGCGCACACCGACGTCTACTCCGCGGGCGCGCTCGGGGCGGCCCTCGTCCGGCGCGGCGACCTCCTCCACGAGGCGGCGGACTTCACGGAGGCCGTGGACGTCCTGCTGCGTGCCGCCGCCGTACCGGCGGAGGGTGACCCGGAACTGCCCGACCTGCTGCAGCTCCTGGCGGACGCGCACTTCGCCCGCTACGACGCCTTCGGCGACCCGGCGGACCTCGAAGCGGCGACCGCGACGGCGCAGCGGATGCTCTCGCTCCCCCACATCTACAGCACCGACGAGGTGCAGTGCCTGATACAGCTGGCCCGCTTCCGGATGCGGGCGGCCGCCCGGCACGCCCCCGGCACCCCCGACTCGGCTCGGGCCCGGCTGGCCGAACTCGACGCGGCGGTCTCCGTGCACCGGCGGCTCGTGTCGCTGACCGGCTCCGACGCCTTCGACGCCGTGGCGCGCGCGGTGGGCCTCTGCGACGCACTCGGCAAGCGGTACCGACTGACCGGCGCCCCGCAGGACCTGACGGACGCCCTGGCCCTGAGCGCGGCCGCCGCCCTGAACGAACGGGCCGGGGAGTACGACCGGCTGGCCGCCCTGCGCCTGTACGCAGAACTCCTCTGGGACAGGGCCGAACGGGACGGGGACCTCGCCGACCTGCGGCAGGCGATGGAGCTCTGGAAGATCACCGCGACGAGCCCCCTGCTGACCCCGGAGTCCCGGGTCCAGGACGCCAGGCGGAGGGCGGCGGGTGCCGCCTCCTTGGAGGAGTGGTCCGAGGCGACCGACGCGTTGACGGGGGCGGTCGCCCTCCTGCCCCAGCTCGCGTGGCACGGGACGGGCTGGTCCAGCCGGGAGAACGTCCTCGAAGGGCTGGCCGGGCTGGCCTCCGACGCGGCCGCCTGCGCGACCCGCGCGGACCGGCCGCGGGAGGCCCTCACGCTCCTCGAACGGGGCCGCAGCGTGCTGTGGCGGCAGGTCCTGCACTTCCGGGCCGATCTGACGGCCCTGCGGGAGGAGCATCCGGACCTGGTCCGGGACCTGGAGGAGACCCGGGAGGCCATGCGGCGCGGCGGCGGGTCCGGCCGCTTCCTGCCCGCGCCCCGGGACGGCGACGCACCGGACACGCGGATGCGCGGCCCGGAGGTGGACCGCCACATGGCGCTCGCCCGCCGCTGGGACGACCTGGTGGCCCGGGTGCGCGCGCTGCCGGGGCAGGAGCAGTTCCTGCGGGTCCCGCCGTTCGCGGGTGTCCCCGAGCACGGGCCGGACCTGGCCGTGCTCAACGTCAGCGTCTACGGCTGTCACGCCCTGCTGGTACGGGGCGGCGCGGTCACCGCGCTGCCCCTCGCGACGACGCTGGACGAGGTCTCCGGACACACGCAGCGGTTCCTCGACGCGGTGGACTCTCCCGAGACCGGCGCCGCCGCCCCCGAGCCGCTCGGCTCCCCCACGGGCGGCGAACTGCCCGCCGACGTGGCCGCCGACGCCCTCGCCTGGCTGTACGAGAAGGTCGCGGGGCCCGTCCTCGACGCCTTCGGCGTACCGGACCGGGCACCCGACGGCCGGGACGCGCCGCGGATCGTCTGGAGCCCCACCGGGCCCCTGACGTTCCTGCCGCTGCACGCCGCGGGGCTCCACACCACCCGGCACCACGCCGCGCCGCGGACGGTGATGGACCGTGCGGTGTCCTCGTACAGCCCCTCCCTGGACTCGGTCAGGGACGACGGCGCGGCTCCCGGGGTCCGTTCGGTGCTGCCTCCGTCCGGGCGCGGGCTGCTCGTGGTCGACGTCGGCGACCTTCCCCACCCGCGCGACCTGCCGGGCGCGAAGGCGGAGGCGGACCTGCTGGAGGACCTCTTCCCGGAGGCCCTGCGCCTGTCGGGCGTCCGGGCCGACCGCGACTCCGTCCTGCGTGGCCTGGACGCCTGCTCCTGGGCGCACTTCGCCTGCCACGGCGCCCAGACGGTGGACGACCCCTCGGCGGCGGGCCTGGTCCTGCACGGGGAGGAGGTCTCCCTCGCCGACCTCAGCCGGGCCAGGCGGACCCCCGCGCGGCTGGCGTTCCTGTCCGCCTGCGACACGTTCCGCGGGGGCGGGCGCGTCGCCGACGAGTCCCTGACCCTCGCGACCGGGCTGCGGACGGCCGGCTGGCACGACGTGGTGGCGGCCGTGTACCAGGCGGACGACGCCGTCTCCGGCCAGATCGTCCACGCCGTCTACGCGGGGCTGGTGGCCGGCCGGCCGGTGCACGAGGCCCTGCACGAGGCGGTCCTGCGCTGGCGGGACATCCTGCCCGTCGACCCGCGCCCCTGGGCCCACTTCGTCCACATCGGCCCCTGAGCCGCCACCGCGGCCGGTGGCGCCGACGAGAGGAGCACCATGCCGTCACAGCATCCCCAGGCGGGACCGTCCCTGCCGTTCCTCCGCGTCACGGAGGCCGGTTACGCGGACACCGCGGCCCGCACGTTCGCCGTGGACCGGGGACCCGGCGGGGTCGTACGCCTCACCGGGCCCTGCCCCCGGTGCGGGGCGTGGATCTCGCCGCCCGCCGTCGCGGAGACCGTACGCAGCCGGGACACCACCGGGCCCGGCCTGGTCACTGTGGTGTGCGACTGCGAGGAGCCGCATCCGCAGCGCCCGGCCAACCGCACGGGATGCGGGGCCTATTGGAACCTGATGATCGAGGAGGTACACCGATGACCTCGCCACCCGGCGGCCCGGGCAGCCGACCTCCACCGGGCGCGGGCAGCAGCACACCACCGATCCCGGGGGCACGGCTGCGGCCGGGACACGCGGCCACGGCGGCGGACCTCCGGCGGGCCGAGTTCCTCGCCGAACAGCTCGGCCCCAACGGCGAGTTGCGCAGGGTCCGGATGGCCGCCACCGCCTGGCGGAACGGCCTCGCCGGTCTGCTGCTCGCTCTCACCGGCTTCACCCTGATCACCGGGCGGTCGGACGTCGGACAGCTGGCCCGCCCGGCCGGCATCGCCGCGGGGCTCCTGCTGGCCGCTTCGCTGACCGCGGGCGGCGCCGGTGCCTGGCTGCTCCTCCGGGCCGCCCACGGGGTGCCGCGGGTCCTGCCCGCGACCGGGCCCGTCGACCCGGTGGCCCTCGACCACGAGGAGGCCCTGGACGCCCTGCGGGACCTGCGCGCCGGACGGCTCCTCGTCCTGCTGCACACCGTGCTGCTGGCCGCCGCCGTGGGGACCACCTGGTACGGGCCGGCCCGCGAGGACCCGGTGCTCCGGATCCGTACGGACACGCAGTCGGTGTGCGGCACTCCGGGCGCGGTCCGCGGCGGCGTCCTGGAGCTGAAGGCCCCGGAGGGCCCTCTCGCGGTGGACCTGCGCCGGGTCACGCAGCTGGCTCCGGCCGCGTCCTGCCCGCCCGCCCCCTGACGGGCGAGCGGCGCTCGGGGCCCGACCGCGGACCGCGCCGCGGCCGCTGTCGGAGGCGCGTCGTACGCTGCCCCGAGTCCGACTGCCCCTGGGAGATCAGCTTGTCCGTCCGTGCTCGGCTCCGTGCCACCGTCCCCGCTCTCCTGCCCGCCGCGGAGGCCGGGCCGCCGGAGATCACCGGGCCGCCGGGGCGGCGGATGCTCGTCCAGCGCGACGACGGAGAGATCGTGGTCCAGCCGCTGGACGACTCCTTCGCCCCGCGCGGGGCGTCCGTCCGCTTCCCCGCACCGTGGCCCCGCCACCGCGGGACCTGGGAGGTGGCGCCGGACGCCGGCCTGGCCGTGTTCGCCGGGGTGCACGCCGTGCGTGCGGTGGATCCGTCGGGGGCGACCCGCTGGGAGGTTCGCCACGGCTGCTGGTACGGCGCCTGCCGGGAGTCGCACGCCTCGTACGAGGCGTACGCCGAGCGGCCGGACCACCGCTACCCCGACAGCGGTTCGGCCGGGTTCTCCGCGGACGGCCGGCTCGTCTGGGCGCACGTCCGCGGTCCGCTGCCCGGGGGCGAGTCGAGTCCCGACACGGTCGACGAGTGGCTCGTCGTCGACGCCGGGAGCGGCCGTGTGCTCGGGCGCGCGGACGCCGGGGCGGCCGCGGCCGGCAGCATCCACGTCCCCCACCCGACCGATCCCGCCCAGATGGGGCTGAGCATCGGCGAGGGCCAGGACGGCGCCCCGCTGCGCTGGGGCCGCTGGGACGGGAGCGGACTGACGGTGGACCGCCTGGACGAGGGCCAGTGCCTGCTGGGCCTCAGTCCCTCCGGCGACCGGCTCATGACCGTCTCCCACGACCAGGACTCCCTCGCCGTACGGGACTCAGCGGGCGCGGTCGTGGAAGCCCTGGACTGGAACGCCGAGAAGGTGATCCCCCGGCACCCGGACGCCGGTGAGGAGGCCGACGAGGACGAGGTGGAGCGCTGCTGGGACTGGGCCGGCGGCTTCCTCGACGAGACGACGCTGGTCGCCTCGACCGTCGAGTGCGACGCGGAGTGGGGGCGGGGCCGTCACTGGCTGGTCGCCGCGACGGACGCGCGCGCCGTCGTCCCGATCACGTACCCCTCGCGGGTCACCGGTGAGCCGACGGCCCTGGGGGGCGGGGTCTGGTCGACGCCGTCGGAGGCACGCGACGTCCTCCACGTCTGGGAACTCGACGGGCGCGACGGCTGATCCCGCCGACGGGCGGGCAGCTCCCGGGCGCGGGTCAGCAGCCCGCACGGGGACATCGCGGCCGGGAGGCGCCCCGTCCCGTGCGGGTCCGCGCGCGGTCGGCTTGCGGGGCGGGGTCGACGGTCGCATAGTCCGAGGTATGGACGCGCGCGAGGCGGCGCTCCGACAGGCGTACGCGCATGCGGTCCGGTGGCTGGCGAGCCTGCCGGACCGCGATGTGCCGGCCCGCGCGTCGGTCGACGAGATCGTGGGCGCGCTCGGCGCCGAACTGCCCGCCGGTCCCAGCCCGCCCGCCGAGGTCGTCGACCTGCTGGCCACGGCCTGTGAGCCGGGTCTCACCGCCTTCCCCGCCGGCCGCTTCTTCGGCTTCGTGGTCGGCGGCACCGAACCGGCCGCGCTCGCCGCCGACTGGCTGGTCAGCGCATGGGACCAGAACGCCGTGATGCGTACCGTGTCGCCCGCGTACGCGGCGGCGGAGGAGATCGCCGGAGACTGGCTGCTCGATCTGCTCGGCCTTCCCGCGGAGAGCGCCGTCGGCTTCACGACGGGCGCGACGATGGCCAACTTCACGTGCCTCGCCGCCGCGCGGGACACGGTGCTGAGGGCCGCCGGCCGGAACGTCGCCCGCGACGGCCTCGCGGGCGGCCCGCGGGTGCGGGTCGTCGCCGGGGAGTCCCGGCACATGGCCGTCGACCTGGCCCTGCGCCATCTCGGTCTCGGGCGGCCCGAGTCGGTGGCGGCGGACGCTCAGGGGCGGATGGAGCCCGAGGCCCTGCGGACGGTACTGGCGGCGGGAGGCCGGAGTCCCACGATCGTCGTCCTTCAGGCCGGGGACATCCACTCCGGTGCCTTCGACCCCTTCGCGCCGTGCGTCCGCGCGGCGCGCGAGGCGGACGCCTGGGTCCACGTGGACGGGGCCTTCGGCCTGTGGGCGGCCGCCGCACCGCGCCGGGCAGGCCTGACGGCGGGCTGCGCGGACGCGGACTCCTGGGCGACGGACGCCCACAAGACGTTGAACGTCCCCTACGACTGCGGCCTCGCGATCGTGCGCGACGCGTCAGCGGTGCGGGCGGCGATGGGCCAGCGCGGGGACTACCTCATTCAGCACGAGCACGGCGACCCCGTCGACAAGGTGCCCGAACTGTCCCGGCGCGGAAGGGCGTTCACGGTCTGGGCGGCCCTCAGGTCGCTCGGCCGCTCGGGCGTGTCCGACCTCGTCGAGCGCCTGTGCCACCATGCCTCGGCGTTCGCCGCCGGTATCGCCGGCATCGAGGGCGCGACCGTCCTCAACGAGGTCGCGTTCACCCAGGTCTGCGCCTCGTTCGGCACCGACGAACGCACCGACCGGATCCTCGCCCGCCTGCTCGACGACGGCACGGCGTGGATCAGCGGCTCCACCTGGCAGGGCAGACGCGTGATGCGGATCTCGGTGAGCAACTGGTCGACCACCGAAGAGGACGTGACCCGCACCCTCACGGCGATCCGCCGGGCGGCAGCGGACACCTGACCACCACCGGGCACTCCCCTACCGGCATGGCGACGGCTCCCGACGGGGCGAGGGAGTGGTGTGTCAGTGCTGCTCGGCGAAGTGGGCGTGGACGGCGTCGAGCAGGCGGCGGACGCGTGCGCGGGTCACGAAGGGCATGACGGCGGCGAAGGCCATGTCGAACTCCTCGGGCGTCCGGACCCCCCACCGCCCCCGGAACCTACTGTCGCGGTCCGGATGCTCACGGTGCGCACCGGGAGCCCTGGCCCGAGGGAGGTGCTACAACTGGGGTTGTGAGCCCGTCTCGTCTCCCGTGCCCGGCGTACCCGTGCGGTCGAACCTAGGCAGAAGATTCGGAAGCGTCGCCGGACAGGTCTTCGTCCTTCAGGTGGCGATCGTGGTGCTGCTCGCCGCCGGGGCGCTCCTGGCCCTCCTGCTGCAGTCGCGCTACGACATCGACCGTGAGGCCCGCAACAGGTCGGTCTCCGTGGCGCAGACCTTCGCGAACTCCCTGGGCCTGCAGGAAGCGCTCGACTCGCCGGACCCGTCCGCGGAGCTGCAGCCCCTCGCCGAGGAGACGCGCAAGGACGCCGGGGTGGACTTCATCGTCGTGATGGACACGAACGGCATCCGCTACAGCCACCCCCAGCCTGACCGCATCGGCGAGCAGTTCGTCGGCACGATCGGGCCCTCCCTCGCCGGCGAGGTGTACACCGAGAGCGTGAAGGGGCCACTGGGCAAGGAGATCCAGGCGATCGTCCCGGTCACCTCGCCCGAGGGCGAGGTCGTCGCCCTGGTCTCGGCGGGTCTGACCGTGGACAGCGTGACCGGCATCGCCGACCGTCAGCTTCCGGTCATCCTCCTCGCCATCGCCGTCGGGCTGGCTCTGGCCACCGTCGGCACGGCGCTGATCAGCCGGAGACTGCGCCGCCAGACCCACGGGCTCGGCACGCAGGAGATGACCCGTATGTACGAGCACCATGACGCGGTGCTCCACTCCGTCCGCGAAGGGGTGCTGATCACGGACGGCGAAGGACGACTACTCCTGGCGAACGACGAGGCCGGACGGCTGCTCGGCCTGCCGGACGACGCCGAAGGACGCCCTGTCGACGAGGTCGGCATGGATCGCCGCATGGCGGAACTGCTGCTCTCCGGCCGGGTGGCCACCGACGAGGTGCTGGAGGCCGGGGACCGGCTGCTCGTCGTCAATCAGCGGCCCACGCTCCCCAAGGGCTCGGCGGTCACCATCCGCGACTCCACCGAGATACAGCTGCTGAGCAGCCGGGCGGAGACGGCCCGCAAGCGCCTCAAGCTGCTGTACGACGCCGGGGGTGACATCGGCACCACCCTCGACGTGGTCCGCACCGCCGAGGAGCTGGCGGACGTCGCCGTTCCCCAGTTCGCGGACTTCGTCACGGTCGACCTCGCCGACCCGGTGCTGAAGGGCGACGAGCCCGGCCCGGGCGCCGACATGCGGCGCACCGCCGTCAGCGGCATCCGGGCCGACCACCCGTTGTACCCGCTCGGCGCACTGATCGACTTCCTGCCGTCCACGCCGCAGGCCCGCGGCTACGACACGGGTACGACCGAGCTCGTACCCGATCTGCACGACGCGCCGGGCTGGCACGCCCAGGACCCCCTGCGGACGTCCCAGATCGTCGACTACGGCATCCACTCGCTCATCGCGGCGCCGCTGAAGGCCAGAGGTGTCGTGCTCGGGATCGTCAACTTCTGGCGGTCCCAGAAGCCGGAGCCGTTCGACGAGGACGACCTGTCCCTGGCCGAGGAGCTCGTCGGCCGAGCCGCCGTCACCATGGACAACGCGCGCCGCTACACCCGCGAGCACAATCTCGCCGTGACGCTCCAGCGCAGCCTGCTGCCGCGGGACCTGCCCGAGCAGAGCGCGGTGGACGCCGCTCACTTCTACCAGCCCGCCCAGTCCGGAGTGGGCGGGGACTGGTTCGACGTGATCCCGCTGTCGGGCAGCCGCGTCGGGCTCGTCGTCGGAGACGTCGTCGGGCACGGCCTGCATGCCGCGGCCACCATGGGGCGGCTGCGCACGGCCGTGCACAACTTCTCCTCCCTGGACCTGCCGCCCGACGAACTCCTCGCCCGTCTCGACAACCTCGTCCAGCGCATGGACCAGGAAGGCGACGGCACGTCCTCGGACGGCGGCGTCCTCGGCGCGACCTGTCTGTACGCCGTATACGACCCGGTCTCCCGGAACTGCACCATGGCACGGGCAGGACACGTGCCACCGCTCGTGGTCGCCCCGGACGGCACGACGACGATCTCGGAACTGCCGGCCGGTCCCCCGCTCGGGCTGGGAGGCATGCCGTTCGAGACGATGGAACTGCGGCTGGCGGAGGGCAGCCAGCTCGTCCTGTACACCGACGGGCTCGTCGAGGAGCGGAGCCGGGACATCTCCGAGGGCCTGGAGAGGCTGCGCACGGCCCTGAGCCACCCCGACCGGGACCCGCAGGCCAGCCTCCGCGCGGTGCTCGACGCCCTGCTCCCCGTCCAGCCGGCGGACGACATCGCGCTGCTGATCGCCCGGACACGAACCCTGGGCCCCGACCGCGTCGCGGAGTGGGACGTGCCGTTCGATCCGAGCGAGGTCGGCGCGATACGCGGCCTCGCAGCCGGGCAACTGGAGAAGTGGGGCCTGGAGGAACTGGCGTTCACCACGGAGCTGATCCTCAGCGAGCTCATCACCAACGCCATCCGGTACGCCGCCGCGCCGGTTCGCGTGCGCCTGTTGCACGATCGCACCCTGACCTGCGAGGTGTGGGACGGCAGCAGTACCGCCCCGCACCTGCGGTACGCCACCACCACGGACGAGGGAGGCCGCGGACTGTTCCTGGTGGCCCAGCTCAGTGAGCACTGGGGCACCCGGTACACCCCGGAAGGCAAGGCGATCTGGGCCGAGCAGGCCCTGCCGGCGGCCGACGGTGTGCTCCCCTAGAGCGCGGTCGTCGGGCCGACCGCCGTAGCGGCCGGGAGACGCGCATCGGACAGCCGTCCAGTTCGGTGTGCCGCCCGAGCGCCGTTGCGGGAGTCGCCGCCCGTCGCAGACGCCGAAAAGCATCGTAGGCCGCTTCAGATTGCTCTGAAGCGGCCTACGATCTGCGACTCTTTCGAGTCGGGACGACAGGATTTGAACCTGCGACCCCTTGACCCCCAGTCAAGTGCGCTACCAAGCTGCGCCACGTCCCGATGCCCGTCTGACCTGGGGTTTCCCCCGGCTGGACGCGCATGAGAACAATACCGCACTTTCCCTGGTGGTCACGAACCCTTTCCCGGTGCCCCGGAGCGGGCGCGGAGGAGGGTGGTGGCCGGTGGGGTCGTACGTCATGGCGTGCCTCCGTGGCGGGGCGCAGCGGCCGGGACCGCGGTGAGGAGGTACTGGACGAGGGTGAGCAGGGTCTGGATGCCGGAGCTGGCCATGCGGGCGTCGCAGAGGACGACCGGCACCTCCGGCGCGAGGTCGAGAGCGGTCCTCACCTCGTCCGCCTCGTAGCGGAAGGCGCCGTCGAACTCGTTGACGGCTACGACGAACCGGATGCCGCGCCGCTCGAAGAAGTCCACGGCGGAGAAGCACTCCTGGAGCCGGCGGGTGTCGGCCAGGACGACCGCGCCGAGCGCGCCCTCGGAGAGCTGGTCCCACATGAACCAGAAGCGTTCCTGGCCGGGGCTGCCGAAGAGGTACAGGACGTGGCGGTCGTCGAGCGTGATGCGGCCGAAGTCCATGGCCACGGTGGTCGTGGTCTTGGACTCCACGCCCTCCAGGCTGTCGGTGCCGACGCTGACCGAGGTCAGCAGTTCCTCGGTGCTCAGCGGCGCGATCTCGCTGACCGCGCCCACGAACGTGGTCTTGCCCACGCCGAAGCCGCCCGCCACCAGGATCTTGAGCGCGGTGGGGAAGGAGTCGGTCGGGAGGGGGCGGTCAGAGCCGCTGTCGTAGGCCATGGAGCACTGCCTCCAGCAGGGATCGGTCGGTCGGGTGGGTGTGGAAGCGGGGGGCGCGGGCCGTGAGCGCCCCGCAGGCCACGAGGTCGGCGAGCAGCACCTTGGTGACGCCCGCGGGCAGCCGCAGGTGCGCGGCGACCTCGGCCACCGAGGTGGGTCCGGAGCAGAGCCCGAGGGCCAGGCCGTGCTCCGGACCCAGGTGTGCCTGGGGTGACGCGCCGGTCGCCATCACCAGCGACAGCAGGTCCAGTGCGGCGGTCGGCTCGGTCCGGCCGCCGCTGACGGTGTACGGGCGGATGAGCCGGCCGGCCGCGTCGTCGAGCCAGGGACCTTCCGCGGGGGAGGTCGTGTTCACCGGCCGGTGCCGCCCGAGGCGTCGGCCGCCTGCCGGGCGGGGGTGACCAGGTAGGGCCGGACGCTCTTGACGAGCATCGCCATCTCGTAGCCGAGGACGGCGGCGTCCGCCTCGCGGCCGGCGAGGACCGCGAGGCAGGTGCCGGAGCCGGCCGTGGACACGAACAGCAGGGTGGAGTCGAGTTCGACGACGACCTGCCGGACCTCGCCGCCGTCGCCGAAGCGGGCGCCGGCGCTGCGGCCGAGGGAGTACAGGCCTGAGGCGAGGGCCGCCATGTGGTCGGCGGCGTCGGGGTCGAGGCCGTGGACGGACTTCACGAGGCCGTCGGAGGAGAGCAGCACGGCGTTGCGGGTGTAGGGGACGCGCTGGACCAGTCCGCCCAGCAGCCAGTCGAGGTCGGAGGAATGGCCGGTGGGCGCGTGGCTCGCCATGGTGTCTACTCCTTGTGCGCGTCGCCCGGAGGGGGCGGCTCGTGGGGGGCGGGTCGGGATTCGGCGAGGCCGATGCCGCGCTGGAAGGCGGCCATCAGGCCGGGGTCGTGCAGGGTGTGCTCCTCGGTGCCGCGGTCGGCGGGCTCGTCGCGCAGCTGCGGGACGAGGTGCTCCTGGGCGCGCCGCTTGGGGAGGAGGGGCCGTCCGCCCGCCTCGGCGGCCGGTGGGAACGCCGGGAGCGGTGCCAGGAGGTCGGCGGGCGGGCCCGGTGGGTGCGCCGCCGCGGCCGGGTCGTCCGGCGTCGGGCCCGGGTCCGCCGGGCCGCGGGGCGGCTCGTCGGCCCGGGGGTGGGTGAGCGGTGCGCGGGCGGTGGCCGGGTCGTGGTGGACGGCGGTCCACTCCGGGAAGGGCACGGGGTCGGGTACGGCTCCGGCGGAGGCCGTGGTGTCCGGGGCCGCGGGCGCCGGGCGGGGGTCCGGTGCCGGTGCGGTCACGGGGACGGCCTCGGAGGCCGGGGCGGTCGTGGGGTCCGGCGTGCGGGTCTGGGCGGTCGTCGCGGGTGCGGGCTCCGCGGCCGTGGGGGCGGACTCCGCCGTGCGTCCCTGCGGGGGGACCGCCGCGGGCCCGGTGGTCGTGACGCCCTGGCCCTCGCGCGGGGGGAGCCCGTCGGGGTCGGGTCCGAGGAGGCCCTGCGGGAGCACGAGCACGGCCTGGACGCCGCCGTAGATGTTGGACTGGAGCCGTACGGCGATGCCGTGGCGGCGGGCGAGGGCGGCGACGACGAAGAGTCCGATGCGGCCGTCCTGGAGCAGGTGGGCGACGCTGACCTGGTCGGGGGCGGCGAGCAGCGCGTTCATCCTGTTCTGCTCGGTGAGGGGCATGCCGAGACCGCGGTCCTCGACCTCGACGGCCAGACCGGCCGTGACGTACTGGGCGCGCAGCAGCACGGTGGTGTGGGGCGCGGAGAACAGGGTGGCGTTCTCGACGAGTTCGGCGAGGAGGTGGATGACGTCGGCCACGGCGTGGCCGCGGAGTGTGCCCTCGACCGGGGGGACGAGCTTCACTCGCGGGTACTGCTCGACCTCGGCGATGGAGGAGCGCAGCACCTCGGACAGGGTGACGGGGTGGGACCACTGGCGGCGGGAGACGGCGCCGCCGAGCACGGCGAGGTTCTCGGCGTGCCGGCGGATGCGGGTGGCGAGGTGGTCGACGTGGAACAGGCCCTTGAGCAGCTTCGGGTCCTCGGCCTCGTTCTCCAGCTCGTCGAGGAGCTGGATCTCGCGGTGCACCAGGGACTGGAGTCGTCGGGCGAGGTTGACGAAGACCTCGACCTTCTGTTCGTCGCCGGCGCTGCTGGAGAGCCTGGAGGCCTGGACGACGGCGGCCACGGCGACCTCGTGGGAGCGGGCCAGCTCGTGGGAGAGCAGGTCGAACGCGTCTCCGGAGGCGGCGCCGGTCGTGGGGGCCGGCCGGGGCGCCGGCTCCTCGCCCCTGCGCAGCTGGTCGACGACGGTCTGCAGTTCGGCCTGGTGGCGGGCGCCGGCGCGGCGCAGGGCGTGGCACCGGTCGAGGACCGTCCTGGCCACCCGGTCCGCGCCCAGGGCGGCGGCCGTCACAGAGGCCACGGTGATCGCCGCGGCGCCGGTGAGCGCGGCCCAGAGCCCGGGGGTCGGGGTGGCGCCGGTGGAGCGGAGGGTGAAGAGCACGGCCGCGGCCCAGCCCAGGGCGACCGCGACGGCGGGCAGGACGGATGTACGAAGGAGTGAGGGGCGTATCCGCGTTTCCACCGGCTGCGGGGCGGGGGTCCGGGGGGAGGTTCCGCCGCCGGGGCCGGGGGCGGGGCGGGTGCCTGACCGGCCGTGCCGCCCGCTCTCGCGTCGTTCGGACCGCGGGGCGGGTGCGCGAAGTTGAGACATGGGGGTCCTTGGTGCGTACGTGCCCAGGAATCGCTGTACTGCGGGTGAGCTGCGGGGGTGGACGACGGGGGGACTGCGCGGAGATGGTCCGAGGGGTGCGCGACGGGACAGGCGCGTCACCCTGCGATAATCACCGGCCACACACTGTAGTCGTCAACCGTTCACGCGGGGTGCACAGTTGGCAAAACCACCCGTGGGTGGCGGGCTCGCCACCGCCGGCCCACCCGCGGGCCGGGAGGATTCGGCCGAGATCCGTGGGGGCGGGCGGGGGTCACGGCGACGGGCGGGAACGCGCGAGGGCGGAGGCGTCCTCACGCCTCCGCCCTCCGCGGACATGCCGCCCGGCGGGAATCCCGGGCGGGGTGCGGACCCGTCCGGCCCGCTCGTGGTCTCAGGGGGTCCGCGCCGCCTCCGGCGCGCCCCGGCCGGTGTCCGTGCCGGGTCCGCCCGCGGACGGACCCGCGTCCGCGTCCGGCGCGGCGACGGTGCCGGCGTCGTCGGCGGGGGCCGGGGCCGCCCAGCCGCCGGAGGGGATCCGGGCGACGGAGCGCCACCAGGGGTGGTCGGGCAGCCGTTCGGAGCCCGGCTCGAAGGGCTCGCCCGGGATCGGCAGGGCGATCCGCTGGGCGGCTCCGGCGGCGGCCTCGACGGTGCCCTCCCCCGGCTCGGCCCACGGGTGCGGGGCGAGGTTGAAGGTGCCCCAGTGGATCGGCAGCATGACCCCGGCGGGCGCTCCGCCCTGGAGGTCGAGGTGGGCCCGCATGCCCTCGGCGGGGGTCATGTGGATGTCGGTCCAGAACTCCGAGTACGCACCGATCTGGATCATGGTGGCGTCGAAGGGGCCGTGGGCCGCGCCGATGTCCTTGAACCCGGAGAAGTACCCGGTGTCCCCGCTGTGGAAGATCCGGTGGGCGGGGCCGGCCACGACCCAGGAGGCCCAGAGCGTCATCTGCCGGTTGCGCAGGCCGCGGCCGCAGAAGTGCCGGGCCGGGGTGGCCGTCAGCCGCAGGTCGCCGATCCCGGTGGACTCGTTCCAGTCCAGCTCGCGCAGCCGGGAGGGCGCCACGCCCCAGCGCTCCAGGTGGGCGCCGACGCCGAGCGGCACGGCGAAGACGGTGTCGGTGGCGGCGAGCGCCTTGATCGTCGGCAGGTCGAGGTGGTCGTAGTGGTCGTGCGAGATCACGACGACGTCGACCGGGCCGAGCGCGGCGAGCGGCGCGGGCACCGGGTGGAGCCGCTTGGGGCCGGCGAAGGGGAAGGGGGAGCAGCGGTCGCCCCAGACCGGGTCGAAGAGCACCCGGTGGCCGTCGATCTCCGCGAGGACGCCGGAGTGCCCCATCCAGGTCAGGCGGAGCCCGGTGGCCGGGGGGCCGGCCAGGTCGGCGACCGTGGTGGGGTGGACCGGGATCGTGCCGGTGGGGGCGCGGCGCGAGCGGGCTTCCTTGTCGAAGTAGATCTTGGCGAACTCGACGCCGGAGCCCGAGGGGCCCCGGCGGGCGGGCTCGGGGTTCTGGAAGATCCCGTCCGCGAAGTTCGGCGAACGGTGGATACGGGCGAGGCGCTCGCCCGTGGGGTCCGCGCCGAAGGACTCGGGGCGCAGCGCGCGCAGCCGGGCCCGCGGCGAACGGTCGGAACCGGTACCGGTCACAGGACCTCCTGATCTCTGGGGGTCGTTCCATTATGGGCGGACCGGGCGGCGAACGGTCGGGGCGGGCGACTGTACTGAACCGCCGTTCAGTAGTATCGCTTGGTCGTACCGGTCGGTACGAGCGTACCCACCCCCCTCACGAGGAGATGTCCGATGAGTTCCGACCCGCTGCTCTCCATCGGCTGGACCGACCACGTGACCGGCCGTCGGGGCCATCTGGTGATCGACCGGCTGGTGCGCGGGGTGGCCAGCGGCGGCCTGCGGATGCGGGAGGGCTGCACCGCCGGGGAGGTCGCCGGGCTCGCCCGGGGGATGACCATGAAGGAGGCGCTGCACTACGACCCGGAGGGCCGGTACGTGCCGCTGGGCGGCGCCAAGGGCGGCATCGACTGCGACCCCCGCTCCCCCGAGGCGTACGGCGTCCTCGTGCGCTACCTGCGGGCGATGCGGCCCTACGTCGAGCGGTTCTGGACCACCGGGGAGGACCTGGGCCTCACCCAGGACCTGGTGGACCGGGCCGTGGCCGAGGTGGGCCTGGTCTCCTCCGTGCAGGCCGTGTATCCGCTCCTGGACGACGAGGAGGCGGCCCGCGCGCGGCTCGCGGACGCCTTCGCGATCGAGGTCGACGGCATCGGCCTCGACGAGCTGGTCGGCGGTCTCGGGGTCGCCGAGTCGGTCCTCACCGCCCTCGACCGGGCCGGCCGGGACCACGCCGGGACCCGGGTGTCGGTGCAGGGGCTCGGCACGATGGGCGGGGCGACCGCCCGTTTCCTGGCCCGCGCCGGACTGCGCGTGGTGGCCGTGGCCGACGTCCGCGGCACGATCGTGAACCCGGCCGGGCTGGACGTCGAGGCGCTGCTGGCCGCCCGGGACGGCCACGGCGCCGTCGACCGCGTCGCGCTGCGGCCGGGCGACCGGGAGGAGGCCGGGGACGCCTGGCTCGCGGCCGAGGCGGAGGTGCTGGTCCCGGCGGCCGTCTCGTACGCGATCGACGCCGGGAACCAGGGGCGGATCACGGCCCGCTGGATCGCCGAGGCGGCGAACATGCCGGTCCTGCCCGAGGCCGAGGAGGCCCTCGCCGCCCGCGGGATCACGGTGCTGCCCGACGTGGTCGTGAACTCGTGCACCAACGCCTGGTGGTGGTGGACGCTCTTCGGCGACATCGAGGCCGACGCCGGCCAGGCGTTCGCGCGGGTGCGCGGCGCGATGCGGCGGCTCGTCGGCGACGTCCTCGACCGGGCGGAGGCGGCCGGCACCGGACCGCGCGCCGCGGCGCACGCGCTGGTGGAGGAGCGACTGCCGCGGATCGCCGAACGCTACGGCTGGTACTGAACCCCGGCCTCCCCGTCCGCCGGGTCGATCATGCCCGCGTCACGTGCTGTGTAAGGTGCGTGACGTGGCAAGAGTGCGGTTGAGCGTGGCCGAGCGGCGGGAGGAGCTGCTGAGGGCCGCCGTCGAGCAGATCGAGGCGCGCGGGGTCGCGGCCGTCCGGATCGCCGACGTGGCCTCGGCACTCGGAGTGAGCAACGCGCTGGTGCTGTATCACTTCTCCTCCAAGGAGAAGCTGGTCGCCGCGGCCTTCGCGCACGCCGCCGAGGCCGACCTCGCGCATCTGCGGCGACTGCTCGGGCGCCGCTCCAGCGCCGTGCGCCGCCTCCGCGCCGCCGTCCGCTGGTACGCGCCGACCGGCCAGGCCAAGGGCTGGCGGCTGTGGATCGAGGGGTGGGCGGCCTCCCTGCGCGACCCCGAGCTCCGCCGGGTCGCCGCCTCCCTCGACAAGGAGTGGAAGACGGCGCTGACCCGGGTGATCGCGGAGGGGGCCGAGACCGGGGAGTTCCGCTGCGCGGACCCGGCGGCCGCCGCCTGGCGGCTCACCGCGTTCCTCGACGGCCTCGCCGTCCAGACGACGGCGTACGCGGGCTCGCTCTCCCGCAGTGCCATGCTCCGCTGGGCCGACGCCGCCCTCACCCGCGAGCTGGGCCTCCCCGACGCGGGATCCGGCACCGAGGAGCCCGAGGAGCCGCCCCATGACGATCCCCCCGCGTCCCCCGGCACCTGAGCCCCGCGACCGGAGGACCGCCCCCGCGCCGGAGCCCGCCGCGCCAGGCGGGGGTCCGGGCGTGTGAGGCGGTCCGGCAGCCTCAGGCGGATCGGGGCGCGTCGGCCGTCGGGTCCGGCCGCGGCGGCGTCAGGCGGGTCCGGCAGCCTCAGGCGGGTCCGGCCGTGTCGGCGTCAGGCGGGTCCGGCAGCCTCCGGCGGGTCCGGGGGCGTCGGCGTCCGGCAGGTCCGGGCCGGCCGCGTCCGTCAGGTCCGGGCGCGTCGGCGAGCGGACCTCGTGCGGCCGGCCCGGCGGACGCCGGCGCGGGCCGCCGGTTCACACCAGTTCGTAGACCGCCGACACCGTGACCTGCTCCTCGATCTCGCCGGGAGCCAGCGGCACGCCCGTCTCGTCATGGGCGACGCCGGGGGCGGCGCCGGGGCCCGGGCGCACGGACTCGCCCTCGCTGAGCGAGACCAGCCGGCCCAGCTCGTGGCCGCTGAGCCGGGCGTGCTGCGCCGCCTTGTCGTAGGCGTCCCGGTAGGCCGCCTCGCGTGCCTTCGCGCGCAGGGCCGACGGATCGGCGACGTCGAAGACGACGCCGTTGATCCGGCCCGAGTCCCCCGTGGCGTCGTTGACGGCGCCGATGACCTGCCCCGTCCGGTCCAGCTCGCGGACCTTCACCGAGAAGGCCTGCCCGGCCTGATAGCCGGTCACCTTGCTCTCCCCCTGGGCGTTCTGCGTGTAGACCGGGGAGAGCGAGAGGCTGTCCGTACGGATGTCCCGCTCGGCGATCCCCTGCCTGTCCAGCACGGCGAGCAGGGTCTCGGCCGCCGTGTGCTGCGCGGCCATCGCCTCCTTGGCGGTCGGCCGGCTCGCCTCGACCCCGATGGAGAGGATCGCCAGGTCGGGCGCGGCGGACGCACGGCCGTGGCCCGAGACGGTGACGGTGGCCGGCGCCTCCACCCGGGCGGTACGCGGAACCGTCCGCCCGGGCCCCGCGGCCAAGGCGGGCGCCGCGGTGCCGGCGAGCAGGCCGCCGAGCACGGCGGTGGCGGCGAGCAGACGGGCGGTACGGGCGGCGCTTGGCCGACGGATCGTCACGGGCGGTCCCTTCGAGGCTGGCTGCCGGGGGCTCCGGCGGGCACATCCCAGCACCCGCCACCGCGCCCTCCCGCACGCCACTCCCGGCCGCGGGCGCCCTTCACCTCTCCGTACCAGTCGCGTCGCGCACCGCCGTCCCACCGCTCCCGGTTCCCCGCGGCCGGGCCGCGCTCAGGTCTGGACGAGGGGCTCGTACGCGTCGGGGTGCAGCCCGAAGGTCCAGGCGACGCCCTCCCGCGCGGTCCTGGTCGCGGGCGGGACCCGCAGCCAGTAGGTGCGGTGGCTGCCGTCCGGCTCGGGCGTGGAGTTGACCACCTCGACCATCACGACGTCCTCGTCGTCGTCGAGCTCGATCCGCCACAGCACCCCGGTCTCGTCGCGGTGCTGGTGCCGGGCTCCGGAGACGGCGAGGTAGCGGTCGTAGCCGTAGTACTCCAGCATCACGCGCCGCAGTTCGGCGTTCTCCTCCGCCCGTATCCGCTCGGGCGTGAGGCCGGCGAGCCCGGCCAGGAAGTCGGCGGGCACGGTCATCCCGCGCCAGGCGTACAGGGCGAACCCGTCGGCGAAGGCCAGCGCGGGTCCGTCGCCCCGGTCGAGCCGTCCGGCCTCGTCGCGGTGCAGCTCGACGGGCCGCTCGCAGAGCACGGCGACGTTCTCGAACGGCCACCACCAGCCCGCGTTCACGGCGACGGCGGCGAGGCCGGCGAGGCGGTCGCCGTGGCCGTCGAAGGCGGCGAGCCAGGCCGCGTCGTGCTGGCCGAGCACCGCGTCGAGCAGCACGAGCCGCACGGCGGTCGCCTCCCGCGCGGAAGGCTCCGGACGGACGGACGCGCCGGCGGGACCGGCGGGCGCCGCCGGTCCGGTGCCGGTCGCCGCCTCCGTGACGCCGGCCCGTATCCGGTCGGCCAGACCGCGCGTGAGGTCCCACAGCGGGGCCCCGGTCGCCTGCCAGTGGGCGGCCCAGCCGGCCGGGCCGAGCGCGTCGTGGAGACGGCGCCGCTCCTCGGCCCAGGGCCGGGTGCGCACCTCGTCCCGGACCGAGCGGCCCTGGCCGCTCAGGCCCCGCGCGAGCGCGACGGCCGCGAGCGGCGAGTCCGCCCAGAGCACGCGGGCCGGCTCGGCGAGCCCCGCCGTGCGGTAGGCGAGCCGGACCCCGGCCTCCGCGGCGGCGCGGTCGGCCGGCCCGGTGGCCGCCGCGACGGACCGCCACCGGTCCAGTGCGGTGGTGCGGTGCGGGCCGGTGTCGGTGATGTCGGCGTGGTTCATGTGGAAGCCCCCAGGTCTCTCTCGGTCAGTCCGCGACGATCCGGTACGCCCCGGGCACGTACTCCCGCTGGCGCACCACCCGGTACCAGCCCTTGGGCAGCGGTATCGGGGCGTGCTCCTCGTGCACCACCCGGCCGCCCTCGGGCAGTTCGAGCAGCAGGGGGCCGAAGGGCCCGGGCTCCCGGACGAGCCGGCCGGGTCCGGGGACGGCGTGGGCGTGCCCGGTGACCTCGCCGAGGGCCAGGACCAACCGCCCCCTGCCGTCCCTCGGCTCCCCCGCCGCCGCCTTCGCCCGCTCCGGTACGGCCGTCTCCGCGACGGGCGCGATCAGTACGTCTCCCTGCCGGTACATGCCTCTCCCCTCCCGTCCGGCCCGATGCGGCCGAACACGGGAACGACGCTAGAGGGCGGGTCTGACAACGCCCCGCGATCACCGGCCGCCCGCGGCTCCCCGCTCCGGCTCCGGACCGCGCCGTCGGGACGGAGACCCGCCGGAGGGTGTTGTCGGTGCCGCTTGGTAGAACTCTCTGCATCAGCCGCACCACGCCGTCCGTCGCCGGGAGCCCCAGTCATGACCGTTGGCCACTACCTCGAGGAATTCCACGGGCTGCCCGTGTTCCCCTTCCCGGACACCGACGCGGACGGCCGGGTCGCGCTGCCCGACGCCGCCGCGGTGGCCTGGCGGCTCTCCTCGCCGACGTACTGCGAGAGCGACGACGAGCAGTGGGGCGCGCGCTTCGAGCGGTTCCTGAAGACGGTCGACACCGGCCGGGTGCGGGCGCTCGTCGTCGGCGGCTGGGACGAGGCCTACGAGAACTCCTCGGCGGACATCGTCACGGCCCTCATCGCCGCCAACGACCGGCTGACCTCCCTGGAGGCCGTCTTCCTCGGCGACATGACGGGCGAGGACTGCGAGATCTCCTGGATCATCCAGTCGGACGTGACCCCGCTGCTCGCCGCCTACCCGGCCCTGCGGGAGTTCGGCGTCCGCGGAGGCTCCGAGCTGGCGTTCCCGCCGGTCGAGCACACCGCCCTGGAGACGCTGGTCGTGGAGACCGGCGGCCTGGGGGCCGAGGTCGTGCGCGGGATCGTGGGCAGCGACCTGCCCGCCCTGGAGAACCTGGAACTCTGGCTCGGGACCGACGAGTACGGCGGCGACAGCACCGCCGACGACCTCGCGCCGCTGCTCTCCGGCGCGGCGTTCCCCGCCCTCCGCTCGCTCGGCCTGCGCAACAGCGTGATCCAGGACGCCGTCGCCGCGGCCGTGGCGGGCGCCCCGGTCGTCGCCCGGCTCGAGCGCCTCGACCTGTCCATGGGCGTGCTGACGGACGAGGGCGCGGCGGCGCTCCTGGACGGCCAGCCGCTGACCCACCTCGCCCGCCTCGACCTCTCCCACCACTACCTGTCGGACGCCGTGCAGAAGCGGGTGCTCGCCGCGCTCGCCCCGCACGGCGTGGACGTCGACCTCGACGACGCGCAGGAGGGCGACGAGGAGGAGGACGGCCGGGTCTGGCGCTACGTCGCGGTCGCCGAATGACCGGCCACCCGCGCCTCGTGGTCGTCGGCGTCCCGGCGGGCCGCCGCGTCGCGCTCCTCCAGGGCGCGCTGCGGTCCGCCGGGCTGCCCGAGGCGCGGGTGGTGTCCTGGCCCGAGGTGCTGCGCGGGACGGCGCGGTTCGCCGGGGGCGAGACCGTGCGCCTGGACTCGCCCGGCGAGGACCCGGAGGCCGACCGGCTGCTCCGGGAGGTCGACGATCCGGCCCGGGTCGAGGGCACCGGCCGCTGGTACGCGCGGTTCCTCGCGGCCACCGCGGAGCTCGCCCGGTCCGCGGCCGCGGCGGGCGCCGCGCTCGTCGACGACCCCGCCGAGCTGGCCGGTCTGTTCGACAAGCGGCTGAGCCACGGGCTCCTCCGCACCGCCGGGGTACCGGTGCCCGGATCGCCGACGTCCGGGCCCTCGGCGTCTCCCGTACGCGGCTGGGCGGACGTCCGGGCCCTGACCTCGGAGCCCGGGATGCGCCGGGTCTTCGTGAAGCTCGCCCACGGCTCCTCCGCGTCGGGGGTGCTCGCGGTCGAGACGAACGGGGCGGGACGGGTCCACGCCACCACCTCGGTGGAGCGCGGTCCCGGCGGCCTCCTCTTCAACTCCCTGAAGGTGCGGCGCTACACGAGCGAGCGCGAGGTCGGAGCGATCGTGGACGCCCTCGCCCCCGACGGGCTGCACGTCGAGCGCTGGCTGCCGAAGGCCGCGCAGGGCGGCCGGGCGGCCGATCTGCGGGTGGTGGTGGTCGACGGCCGGGCGACCCACGCCGTGCTGCGCACCAGCCGCTCCCCCATGACCAATCTCCATCTGGGCGGGGCCCGGGGCGACCTTTCCGCCGCCCGGGCCTCGATCGCCGCGGCGGGCGCGCGGTGGACGGACGCGCTCGGCGTGTGCGAGCGGGCCGCCTTGGCGTTCCCCGGCACCCGTTGTGTGGGCGTCGACCTGCTGCCGACCGCCGGCTGGCGCCGCTTCGCCGTGGGCGAGGTCAACGCCTTCGGCGATCTGCTGCCGGGCCTCACGGGGCTGCCGGGCAGCGGCGCCGAGGGCCTCGACACGTACGGCGCCCAGGTCGCCGCCCTGTTCCCGCGCGCCCGTCGCACCACCCCCGCCGCCCATGCCACCGCCACCGCCGCCAGCACCAGCACCACAGGAACGAGCACCGCGTGAACCAGCCCGACATGAACAGGATCGTCGGGAGCCACGACCTGCTCCTGGTCACCCTCGACACCCTGCGGTACGACGTGGCGGCCGAGCTCGCCGCCGAGGGCCGCATCCCGAATCTGGCCCGCCATCTGCCCGGCGGCGCCTGGGAGCGGCGGCACGCGCCCGGCAGCTTCACCTACGCCTCCCATCAGGCGATCTTCGCCGGGTTCCTGCCGACCCCGGCCTCCCCCGGGCCGCACCCGCGCCTGTTCGCCGCACGCTTCGCGGGCAGCGAGACGACCGCCGACGGCACCTGGGTCCACGACACCCCGGACTTCGTGTCCGCCCTCGCGGGCGCGGGCTACCGGACGGTCTGCGTGGGCGGAGTCGGCTTCTTCAACAAGCAGCCGCCGCTCGGCACGGTGCTCCCTGCCCTCTTCCAGGAGAGCCACTGGGACCCGTCGTTCGGCGTGGCCTCCCCCACCTCCTTCGAGGCGCAGGTCGCCCGCGCCGAGGAGGTCGTCGCCGGGCTCCCGCGGGAGCGCCGTCTGTTCCTCTTCGTCAACGTGGCCGCGCTGCACCAGCCGAACTGGTTCCACCTGCAGGGCGCCACCCGCGAGGCGGGCGACTCGCGGGCCACCCACGCGGCCGCCCTGGAGTACGTCGACCGGCACATCGGGCGGCTCTTCGCCGCGATGAGCAGCCGCCGCCCGTGCTTCGCGATCGTCTCCTCCGACCACGGCACCGCCTACGGGGACGACGGGTACACCGGTCACCGCCTCGGCCACGAGGTCGTCTGGACCGTCCCGTACGCGCAGTTCGAACTCGCCGGGCCGGAGCGGGGGACCTCGGCATGAGCGACACCGCCGCCCCGCGCCCGTACCGGAGCTACGTCTACGCCTACCCGCACAAGACGGCGTACCGGCCCCTGCCCGCGCCCGCTCCCCCGCTCGCCGCGCTCTGGCGGGACGAGCCGAAGGACGCGCTCTCCCTCTATGCGCACATACCGTTCTGCGAGGTCCGCTGCGGCTTCTGCAATCTCTTCACCCGGATCGGCGCCCCCGACGAGCTGACCACCCGCTACCTCGACGCGCTCGACCGCCAGGCCGCGGCCGTCCGCGAGGCGCTCGGGGACCGGGACCCGGTGCGGTTCGCCACGGCGGCGTTCGGCGGGGGCACCCCCACCTTCCTCACCGCCGGCGAGCTGGAGCGGCTCTGCGACATCGCCGAGAAGCGGATGGGCGTGGATCTGCGTGCCGTGCCGCTGTCCGTGGAGACCTCGCCGTCCACGGCGACCGCCGACCGCCTCGCCCTGCTCGCCGAGCGGGGCGCCACCCGGCTCAGCATCGGTGTGCAGAGCTTCGTGGAGGCCGAGGCGCGGGCGGCCGTCCGGCCGCAGCGCCGCGCCGACGTCGAGTCGGCCCTGGGCCGGATCAGGGACACCGGCGTTCCGGTGCTCAACATCGACCTGATCTACGGGATCGACGGGCAGACGGAGGAGACGTGGCGCGCCTCGCTGGACGCCGCCCTCGCCTGGCGCCCGGAGGAGCTCTACCTCTACCCCCTGTACGTGCGGCCCCTCACCGGGCTCGGCCGGATCTCCCCCGCCGCCGACCGGGAGTGGGACGAGCAGCGGCTGCGGCTCTACCGGTGCGGCCGGGACCACCTCCGCGCGCACGGCTACGAGCAGGTGTCCATGCGGATGTTCCGCCGGGCGGACGCCGCGCCGCTCGGCCCCGACGACTACGCCTGCCAGACCGACGGCATGATCGGCCTGGGCTGCGGGGCCCGCTCGTACACCTCGGCGCTCCACTACTCCTTCGACTACGCCGTCGAGATGCGGGAGATCCGCACGATCATCGACGCCTACACGGAGACCGCGGACTTCTCGCGGGCCGAGGTCGGCCGCTGGGTCGACGCCGGGGAGGCCCGGCGCCGTCACCTTCTGCAGTCCCTGCTCCAGGCCGAGGGCATGCCGGTCACCGGGTACGAGGAGCGGTTCGGCTCCTCGCCCTTCGCGGACTTCCCCGCGGAGCTGGACCGGTTCGAGGCGCTCGGCTGGCTGGACGGGGACGCGCCGGCCGGGCTGCTGCGGCTCTCCCCCGAGGGCCTGGCCCACTCGGACGGTCTCGGTCCGGAGCTGTTCTCCCCCTCGGTGCGGGCCGCGATGGCCGCGTACGAGCCGAAGTAGGGGTGGCCGTGGACCTGACACCGCCGGTGTTCCGGCAGCCGTCCCCCGGCCCCGGGGCGCCGCTCCCCTCGGACGGGGGGATGGACCTGACGCTGCTCTACCGCGGGCCGCTGTCCTCCTGCGACTTCGACTGTCCGTACTGCCCCTTCGCCAAGCGCCGGGACAGCCGGGAGCAGCTGCGCGCGGACCGGGCGGCGCTCGAACGGTTCACCGGGTGGGCGGCCGGGCAGACCGGGGACCGGCTGCGCGTCCTCTTCACCCCGTGGGGCGAGGGCCTGGTGCGCTCCTGGTACCGGCGGGCGCTCGTCGAGCTGTCCCGGCTGCCGCACGTGGAGCGGGTGGCGATCCAGACGAACCTGAGCTGCCGGACGGACTGGCTGGCGGAGGCGGACCCGGAGGGCGTGGCGCTCTGGTGCACGTACCACCCGGGGCAGACGCCGTACGAGCGGTTCCTCGCCAAGTGCGGGGAACTGGCCGGGCGGGGCATCCGCTTCAGCGTCGGCGTGGTCGGGCTCCCCGAGCACGCGGAGGACGCCCGGCGGCTGCGGGCCGCGCTTCCGGCGCACGTGTACCTCTGGGTGAACGCCGCGGAGGGGCGTACGTACGCGGACGCGGAGGCCGCGGAGTGGACGCGGATCGATCCGCTCTTCCCGTACAGCAGGCAGCCGCACCGCTCGGCGGGGCTCCCGTGCCGGACGGGCGAGTCGGTCGTCTCGGTGGACGGCGAGGGGACCGTGCGGCGCTGCCATTTCGTCAAGGCCGAGCTGGGGAACCTGTACGACGGCTCGTACCGCGCCGCCCTGCGCCCCCGCGCCTGCCCCCTCGCCGTCTGCGACTGCCACATCGGGTACGTCCATCTGGAGACGCTGCCGCTGTACGACGTCTTCGCGGGCGGGGTCCTGGAGCGGATCCCCGCCGTCGTGCCGCCGCCGCGGGCCCCCTGGGCTACAGGGGCATGAGGTCGGGTCGCTTCGCCTCGACGTGGTCGCCGGAGCTCTCGCCGCGCAGTCGGCGTCCGATCCAGGGCACGAGGTACTCCCTGGCCCAGAGGATGTCGTCGCGGCGCACTTCGAGCGGCCCGCGCGGGGGGACCGGCGGCCAGATCTGGTCCGGGTCGGCGGGCACGGGCAGGCCGAGGACCTGGGCGGCGCGCAGGGCGACCCGGGTGTGGCCGTCGGGCGAGAGGTGCAGCCGGTCGGCGTCCCAGGCGCGCCGGTCCTGGACCGACCTCAGGGACCAGAGGTCGAGGACGGGGCAGCCGTAGCGGTCGGCGATGGCACGGACGTGCCCGTTGTACGTGGCGATCTTGCCGCGCAGGTGCTTGAGGAGCGTGACGCCGCGGGTGTCGAAGCCGGTGGTCACCATGACGGTGCCGACGGCGGAGGTGAGTCCGGCGACGGCGCGCTCGAAGCGCTCGGCGACCTCGTCGGGGTCGGTGCCGGGGCGGATGATGTCGTTGCCTCCGGCGCAGAAGGTCACCAGGTCGGGGGCGAGTTCCTTCGCCCGGGGGACCTGTTCCGCCACGATCTGGTCGAGGAGGCGCCCGCGTACCGCCAGGTTGGCGTAGCGGAAGGCGTCGTGCTCCGGCAGCTGGTCGGCGAGCAGCACCGCGAAGCGGTCCGCCCAGCCGACGTACGTCCCGCGGGGCCCGGGGTCGCCGACGCCCTCGGTGAAGCTGTCACCGATCGCCGCGTACGACCCGAATGCGTGCTGGTCTCTTGATCTCGAATCGTCTGCCACGGGAGCACATCCTTCCCTTTCGGATGTGACCTACGCGACCGTAAGGAGGGGTTGACGCCGGGTGACATATGCCACCGATAAAGAATTCGCCAAGCCGGAATAGACGGAGTAAGCGGCCGGAGGCCCGGCACGTGCGTGCCGGGCCTCCGTGGGACGACGGTGCGTCAGATGTTCACGCCGTGCTGGCGCAGGGTGGAGATCGGGTCGATGTCCGAGCCGTACTCCGGCCCGGTGCGCATCTCGAAGTGCAGGTGCGGGCCGGTGACGTTGCCGGTCGCGCCGGAGAGGCCGATCTGGTCTCCGCCGTTCACGGTCTGGCCGGCGGAGACGGTGATGGAGGAGAGGTGCGCGTACTGGGAGAAGGTGCCGTCGGCGTGCTGGATGACGACCTGGTTGCCGTACGCGCCGCCGTCGCCGGCGGAGTAGACGGTGCCGGGGCCGACGGCCATGACCGTGGTGCCGGTGGAGGCCATGAAGTCGACACCGGTGTGGTAGCCGGAGGACCACATGGAGCCGGAGGCGCGGTACGGGGTGGACATGCCGCCACTGACCGGGGCGACCCAGCCGGAGGAGGAGGTCGAGGACTTCGGCGCGGCCGAGGTCTCCGCGGCGGGGGCGCTGGCGGCCGGGGCGGCGGAGCGCTCGCCGCCGCGGGAGGCGCGCGGGGTGTCGCCGTTCTTCGAAGAGCTCTCGGCGGCCTTGGGCGCGGCGCTCTTGGGGGCGGTGGCCTTGGCGGTGCTCTTGCCGCCGAGGGTGAGCTTCATGCCGGGCAGGATGAGCGAGGGGTTCTCGCCGACGACCTGGCGGTTGTCCTTGTACAGCTGCTGCCAGCCGCCCGCGAGGTCGTGGTCGGCGGCGATCTTCGACAGGTAGTCGCCCCGGACGACGGCGTACGTCTTCGGCGCGGCCTTGCCGGTCTTGGCGGCGGCGGGGGCCTTCGTCTGCGCGGCGGCGGTGACGGCCTGGCCGGGAGCGGCGGCGGGGGCGGCCTGCTCGGCGGCGTGGGCGCCGGTGGCACCGAGGAGCGGGAGGGCGACGACGGCGCCTCCGGTACCGGCGGCGGCGATTCCGCGGGTGAGGCGGTTGGACTTGATGCGGCGGTGCTTACCCTTCGCGGGCATGGCGAATTCCTCTCCGGCGCCTGCGAGGTGAGCTGTCGGGTTCGGACTGGAGATGCCCGGCCGCGCTCTCGCGCGGCTTCACCCCGAGCCGTCCTGCGTCGCGGGACCGGCGTACTTCCTGGGTCCCCCGCTCCTGCCACGCATGGGATGGGTGGAATTCCGGACGGTGGCAGGATTCGGCGGTCCGACCGGATTGACGGTGACGCTAGACGAGCGGGGTCGGCGCGAACAAGCCGATGATTTCTCCCGGCTTTCCGGTTCCCGTAATCGACCGGGAATTCCGGTCACCCTCCGTGGATGACGGACCCTCGATTTCCTTTTCGAGCACGGTGATTGCTCCGGGCGGTCGGCCACGATCCGTCACTTCTATGACCCTGCTCACGCGCTGGAACCCATCTCGCCTGTAAACAGGGCGCGTTATACACAAGGGCTCAATTCGGACAGTTCACCCATTCCCGTCCAGGGGGGTGCGTCATACCGGTCCCACCTGGATGATTGCCCCTGGAACCGATCTCGCTTCGGACATCCGAACGTCGACCCATCAGGAGCATCCGTGACGCAGCAGCTGCCGCAGGTCCCGCCCGTCGAGGCGAACGAGCCCGAGCTGGCCGAGGTCCGCAACTTCCGGGACGTGGGCGGCCTGCCGACGACGGACGGGCGTGCCGTGCACCCCGGCCGTCTCTTCCGCAGCGGCCACCTCGCCCACGCCACCGAGGAGGACGTCGTCTTCCTGGACTCGCTGGGGCTGCACACGGTCTTCGACTTCCGGAACCTCGCCGACCGGAAGGTCGAGGGTCCCGACGTCGAGCTGCCGGGCGTGCGGAACGTGAACATCCCCCTCAACGACCCGGCCGAGGGCAAGGAGTTCTGGAAGCTGGTCCGCGAGGGCGACATCGCCCAGCTGCACGCCATCCTCGGCGACGGCAAGGCGGCGGCCCGTATGTCCGACTCATACCGGAAGATGGTGGTCGAGCGGACCGCGGAGCACAGCCGGATCCTGCACGCGCTGGCCGAGGACAGCCTGCCCGCCCTGATGCACTGCGCGGCCGGCAAGGATCGTGCCGGGCTCTCCATCGCGATCACCCTGCTGGCGGTCGGGGTCGAGCGGGAGGCGATCGAGGCCGACTACGTGAAGTCGAACGACCCGCACCGCCGCTACAGGGTGCGCCGCAGCTCCACCGCCCCGGACGCGATGTCGCCCGCGGTGATGGAGCTGCTGAGCCCGCTGTTCGACGCGCGGATCGAGTACCTGCGCGGCGCCTTCGAGACGATCGAGGAGACCTGGGGCTCGGTGGACGCCTACCTCGCCGAGGGCCTGAAGCTGTCCCCCGAGACCCGCGAGCTGCTGCGCCTGCGGCTCCTCACCGAGGCGTGACCGGGACCTACTGGTTCTGCCCGCCCATCACGAACAGCAGATAGAGGAAGCCGGCGAAGAGGTGCCCGGCGATCAGATAGGCGAAGAGGCGCAGGACGAGCCCCTTGGGGAACCGGCCCTCGCCGCGCTCTTCACCGGTGACAGGTCGTGACTTCTCGGACATCTCGGTCCTTTTCTCTCGGAGGAGGTACGGGATCAGCGCCGGTGCGGGGTTCCGTCGCCGAGACACAGCTCGGCGACGGGACTCTGCAGGAGGGTGTGGACGAAGAGCAGCTCGGCCCCGCCGGGGGTGGCCGCCCCGATCCGGTGCGGGGTCAGCGAGTCGAAGTGCGCGCTGTCCCCGGGATCGAGGACGTGGACGGCCTCGCCGAGCGCGAGCCGCACCCGGCCGTCCAGGACGTGGATCCACTCCTCACCGGGGTGGACGCGCACGATGTCGCCCCGGGTGGCGTACGGCACGTGCACCCGCAGGCACTGCAGGGCGCGCCCGGCGCCGCCCGCCTGCCGGTAGATCCAGCCGTCGGCCTCGACGGGCTCGGAGCGTCCGGCGCGGACGACGGGGTCGCGCCCGGGGGGCGTCTCGCCGAGGAGCTCGGAGACCGTCGTACCGTAGATGCGGGCGAGGGCGAGCAGCATCGGGAGCGAGGGCTGCCGGTTCCCCGTCTCCAGCCGCGAGAGGTGGGCGGGCGAGAGTCCGGCCCGCTGGGCGGCGGCCTCCAGGGTGAGGCCCCGGCGACGGCGCAGGGCCCGCAGCTGCGGGGCGACGTCCGGCAGGACGTCGGGGCCGGCGGTGCCCGGCGCGCCGGGGGCCGGGACGGCGGGGTCCGGGGAGGGCTCCCCGGGGACGTGGTCCATGGGTCCATTCCGCCAGGATCGTGCCTCTGAGGCAAGTTTCTTGCCTCAGAGGCAAAAGCCCGGAGCGCGCTCTCAGCGCTGTGCGACCGCCTGCTTGACCAGGGTCCTCCCGAAGTCCCACATCAGACCGCCGCCGCCGTGGGCCTCGTCCATCACCGCGGTGAACGCCGTGACGAACCGGTCCACGTCCGCCTCGTCGACGACCAGCGGCGGGATCAGCTTGATCACCTCCAGGTGGTCGCCGGAGACCTGGGTGAGGATCCGGTGGCGCTGGAGCAGCGGGACGACGACCATCTGGGCGAAGAGCCCCTTACGGGCCGCCTGGAGCATGGTCCAGCGCCCGCGCAGCCCCAGCGAGGACGGCCGGCCGAACTCGATGCCGATCATCAGCCCGCGGCCGCGGATCTCGTGGAGCAGCTCGTACCGGGGCACGAGCTCCTTCAGGCGTCCGGAGAGCAGGTCCCCGATCCGGCGGGCGTGCGCGACCGTCCCCTCGGTCTCCATGACCGAGAGGACCGCGAGCCCGGCCGCCATCGCCTGCGCGTTGGACCCGAAGCTCGCCGAGTGGACGAGGACCCGGTCCATGGACGAGTAGACCTTCTTGAAGATCCAGTCCTTGCCGAGGGTGGCGCCGACCGGCACGTAGCCGCCGGAGAGCGCCTTGGCGACGCAGACCAGGTCGGGTTCGACGCCCTCCTCGTGCTGGTAGGCGTAGAAGTCGCCGGTCCTGCCCAGGCCCGTCTGCACCTCGTCGGCGATGAGGAGAGCCCCGTGCCGGTGCAGCAGCTCCTGGGCGGCGTACAGGAAGCCCGGTGGGGACTCGTGGACGCCCTTGCCCTGGATGGGCTCGACGACGAAGGCCGCCACGTCCCCCCGGCGCAGCTCCCGCTCCAGGGCGTCGAGGTCGCCGAGGCCGATCGCGGTGTCCGGCAGCAGCGGGGCGAAGCCGTCCCGGAAGCCGTTCTCCCCGTTGACGGAGAGGGAGCCGGTGGTGAGCCCGTGGAAGGCGTGGGCGCAGTAGAGGATCCTGGGCCGCCCGGTGGCGTACCGGGCGAACTTCAGGGCGGTCTCCACGGCCTCCGTGCCGCTGTTGCCGAAGAAGACGCGGTCGAGGTGCGGGCTGTGGGCGAGCAGCCGCTCGGCGAGGAGGCCGGGCAGCGGCTGGCAGTCGAAGCGGGTGAGGTCGGCGAGCTGGGCGTCCAGCACGTCGTGGAGGGCCTTGCGGACGACGGGGTGGTGCCGCCCGAGGCCCATCACGCCGAAGCCGGCGAGCATGTCGAGGTGGTCGACCCCGTCGGCGTCCCAGAAGTGGGCACCCTCGGCCCGCTCGTACACCTTGTCGAAGCCGATGGTGTGGAGCATGCGCGGCAGCTGGTGGTTGAGGTAGCGGGCGTGCAGCTCGTAGCGCTCGCCGCCGCGCTCGGCGAGCAGCTCCCGCAGGTCGAACTCACCCGTCACGGTCGCTCACCCGTTGTTCCCGGAGACCGTCTCCCTGACCGCGCGCAGGGACTCCTTCAGGGAACCCATGGTGGCGAGGACGGCGGTGGGCTCGTAGCCGCAGTGCGCCATGCAGTTGGCGCAGCGCGGGTCCTTGCCCCGGCCGTACTTGTCCCAGTCGGTGTCCTCGACGAGTTCGCGGTACGTGGGGACGTAGCCGTCGCTCATCAGGTAGCAGGGCCGCTGCCAGCCGAAGAGCGAGTAGTTGGGAATGGCCCAGGCGGTGCACGGGAAATCCGCCTTTCCTTCCAGGAAGTCCAGGAAGAGCGGCGAGTGGTTGAGGCGCCAGCGTCGCCTGTTGCCGCCGGCGAAGGCCTTCTTGAACAGTTCCCGGGTCTGCTCGACGCCGAGGAAGTGCTCCTGGTCGGGGGCCTTCTCGTAGGCGTAGGCGGGCGAGATCATCATCTCGTCGACCTGGAGGTCGTCGTTGAGGAAATTGAGCACCTCGATGATGGTCTGCGGGGTGTCGGTGTTGAAGAAGGTCGAATTGGTGGTGACGCGGAATCCGCGCCGCTTGGCCTCCTTGATGGCGGCCACCGCCTCGTCGAACACTCCCTCCTTGGCGACGGATTCATCGTGTCGCTCGCGCAGGCCGTCGATGTGCACGGCGAAGGCGAAGTACGGCGACGGGGTGAAGTTCTCCAGCTTCTTGCGCAGCAGCATCGCGTTGGTGCAGAGGAAGACGTACTTCCGCTTGGCCACCAACTGGCGCACGATCTCGTGGATCTGGGGGTGCATCAGGGGCTCGCCGCCCGCGATGGACACCATGGGGGCGCCGGACTCGAGGACGGCGCCGACCGCCTGGGCGACCGGCATGCGCTGCTTGAGGACACCCGCCGGGTGCTGGATCTTCCCGCAGCCCTCGCACTTGAGGTTGCAGGCGAAGAGCGGCTCCAGCTCGACGATCAGCGGGAACTTGTCACGCTTGCGGAGCTTCTGTTCGAAGAGGTAGGTCCCGACCCGGATGGACTGACGGAGCGGCATGGCCATAACTCGCTCACCTCCTGGGGAGCAGCAAAGAACGGTGCCATTCGAAGAAAGCGGGAAGGACGGCACGGAGGACACGGAAGGCCGATATTCCCCCGCGTACCGTGCCGATCCGGACCAGTTCATGTTCTGGAGCGTCCACGACCACCCGGACGGCCGCAACCGGACGGACGTCCGGCCCGGTCCCGCCGCGGGCGGTCCCCAGGGTCGCCGCGGACTCCATGTCGACGGCGATCGCGCCGGTGGCCCGCAGCGCGGCCCGCTCGGGACCGCGCACCACGTGGTCGGAACCGGTCAGCGGCCCGGTGTGCACGGCCCGCCCCGGTACGGCCCTGACCAGGGCTTTCACCAGGAGCTCGGTCCCGGTGCAGGAGATCGTGCCGGCGGGCCCGCGGGCCTCGTCGGCGACGACCAGGTCCCCGGGGTGCATCCCGGGGGCGAGGCCGGCGCAGAAGCCGGAGGCGATCACGGCGGCGTCCTGCCATCCGTGGTCGCCGAGGGCCCGGGAGACGGCCCGCCGGGCCCGGTCGGGCCCCATGCCGGTGCGGAGCACGGTGACGGGCCCGGGGGCGCCGGTCCGGTCCCCGGTGCGCAGGGCGAGCTGCTCGATGCCGAGGGCGCAGGCGATCAGCAGGGGCGGTGGGGCGCCGGGGCCCGGCTCGCGGCCCATCAGCGGGCCCTGGCGGGCGAGGGCTCGCCGTGCACGTAGCGGCCGAGCGCCGTGAGCGGGAAGACCAGCCGGTAGAGGTGGTAGTTGATCGAGAAGTCCCAGGGGAAGCCGGTGCCGGTGAAGTACGGCTCGTCCCAGGTGCCGTCCTCGCGCTGGGTGCCGGCCAGCCAGGCGACGCCCCGCCGGACGGGTTCGGAGTCCCGCTCGCCGGCCGCGAGGAGGGCGATCAGCGCCCAGGCGGTCTGGGAGGCCGTGGAGGCGCCCCGGCCGATCCAGGCCTCGTCGTGGTACGAGCGGAGGTCCTCGCCCCAGCCGCCGTCCTCGTTCTGGACGGAACCGAGCCAGTGGACCGCCCGGCGGATCGCCGGGTGGGAGGCGGGCAGCCCGGCCGCGGTGAGGGCGGGCAGGACCGATCCCGTGCCGTACACGTGGTTGACGCCCCAGCGGCCGAACCAGGCTCCGTTCGGCTCCTGGGCGGCGAGCAGCCAGTCGATGCCCCCGCGGGTGCGCGGGTCGTCGGCCAGTCCCTCGAAGGCGAGCATCTCCACCACGTGGGCGGTGACGTCGGCGGAGGGCGGGTCGATGACCTCGCCGAAGTCGCAGAAGGGGAGCTTGTTGGGGAGGGCGCTGGTGTTGTCGGCGTCGAAGGCGCCCCAGGCGCCGCCCTTGGACTGCATGCCGAGCGTCCACCGCGTGCCGCGGGCCACGGCCGCCTCCAGCCGGGCGGGGTCGGGGTGCCGGACGCGGCGGAAGGCGAGCAGGACCTCCGCGGTGTCGTCGATGTCCGGGTAGTTGTCGTTGTGGAACTCGAACGCCCAGCCGCCGCCCGGGGGCAGCCCGGGCCGCCGGACGGCCCAGTCCCCGGTCCGGGTGATCTCCTCGTCGAGCATCCAGTCGACCGCCTTCACCAGGGCCGGGTGGTCGGGGGCGAGCCCCGCGTCGGCGAGCGCGATGGTGGCGAGGCAGGTGTCCCAGACCGGCGACTGGCAGGCCTCGACCATCCGCGAGCCGTCCTCGTGCCAGACGGCGAAGCGGTCGAGGGATTCGAGCCCGGCCCGCATGACGGGGTGCCGGAGGTCGTAGCCGAGGAGGTGGAGGGCGATGATCGAGTAGACGGCCGGGGGCTGGATGCCGCCCCAGCAGCCGTCGTTCTCCTGCCGCTCGATGATCCAGCGCGCGGCCTGGTTCATCGCGGTCCTGCGCAGGGCGCGGGGTGCCACCCGGTGGTAGAGGTGCAGCGCCTTGTCGAGGCGCTGGAAGAGGCCGTCCCAGCCGGTGGCCGGGGCGAGCGGCCGCGGCGGGGCGGGGCGGGCCGGATCGGTGTGGAGCTCGTCGAGCGGGAAGGGCGCGGGTCTGACCGGACGCTTCGCCGAGACCACGGTGAGCGGCACGATGGTCTGCCGGGCCCAGCAGCCGAAGTCGTAGATGTTGAGCGGGAACCACGTGGGCAGGAAGAGGAGCTCCGGGGGCAGCTCGGGCAGGTCCTCCCAGCGCCACCAGCCGAAGAGCGCGAGCCAGATCCGGGTGAAGACCCGGGCGGAGGCGATGCCGCCGCGTTCGCGGACCCAGGCGGAGGCGCGGGCCATGTGCGGGGCGTCGGGCGCGTCCCCGGCCAGCCGCAGGGCCACGTAGGCCTCGACGGTGGCGGAGAGGTCCCCGGGCCCGCCGAAGAAGGTGGCCCAGGCGCCGTCCTCGCGCTGCTCGCGGCGGATGTGGAGGGCCGCGGCGCGGGTGGTCGCGGGGTCGAGGATGCCCAGGAACTGGCGGAGGAGGAGGTCCTCGGCGTCCATGGTGACGTTGGTCTCCAGGTCGCCCTTCCACCAGCCCTCGGCGTCCTGCCGGGCGAGGAGGTGCTCCGCGGCGCGTGCCGTGGCCCGCGCGGCGGCCGCGTCGAGGCGGGCCGGGTCGGGCGGGGCGGACCCGCCGGGTCCCGGTGCGCCGGTCCCGTCGCGTCGGAGCTCGTCGGTCGTGCTGGCCGCGGTCGCCCGGGGGCCCACGGCCCCGGCGCTTCCGTCGGTCGTCGCTGTCATGGCTTCCCCTTTGCGCAGTCGGTGACTTCTGCTTCTACGGGTCTGCCGTCGGCCGGCGCCGGAGGGCGCCGGCCGGCGACCGCGAGCTCATATCAGGGTGATGGTGATCATCTCTTCCGTACGACCACGAAGTCGGCCAGCGCGGTGAGCTGGGCCCGTACCCGGGCGGGCATGTCCACCTCGTGGAGGGCGTCGATCGCGATCGTGTGCTGGCGGCGGGCCTCCTGGGAGGTCCACTCGCGTCCTCCGGCCTCCTCGATGAGGGCCGCGCGGGTGGCGAACTCCTCCTCGGAGAAGCTGTCGAAGTCGTTGGACTTGGCGTCCGCGGCGAGCAGTTCGCCGAGCCGCTCGGAGGCGGGGCCGCCGGCGGCCAGGGCAGCGACGACCGGCAGGGACTTCTTGCGCTGGCGCAGGTCGCTCCAGGTCTGCTTGCCGGTGGACTCGGGGTCGCCCCAGATGCCGAGCAGGTCGTCGACGGCCTGGAAGGCGAGCCCGAGGTGGTACCCGTACTCCTCCAGCTTGTCGGCCGTGCGGTCGTCGGCGCCGCCGAGGACGGCGCCGATGGAGACCGCGCAGGCGAGCAGGGCGCCGGTCTTGTTGCCCTCCATCTCCAGGCACTCCTCGACGGTGACCCGCTCGCGGTGCTCGTAGGAGATGTCCTGGGCCTGGCCGTCGATGAGCTTGCGGCTGGCGGTGGTGAGCCGGCGGGTCGCCCGCCCGGCCTCCACGGTGCCGATCTCCAGCAGGATCTCGTTGGCCAGGGCGAACAGGGCGTCGCCGACCAGGATGGCCTGCGCGGGGCCGTGCACCTTCCAGACGGTGTCGCGGTGGCGGCGCTGCTCGTCCCCGTCCATGAGGTCGTCGTGCAGCAGCGAGAAGTTGTGGACGAGCTCCACGGCGACGGCGCCGGGGATCCCAACCTCGGGGGCGACGCCCGCGGCCTCTGCGGACAGCAGGGCGAGCGCGGGGCGGACGGCCTTGCCGCTGTCCCCCTCCGCGGGGTTGCCCTGCGCGTCGATCCAGCCGAAGTGGTAGGCGGCCACGGTGTCCATGGGCGGCGCGAGGCGGTCGACGGCCGCCCGCAGTACGGGGGTGGACAGGGTCCGCCCCCGCTCCAGCAGTGCGGACACGTCCGCGGTGTCGACGGCCGGATTACCCGGCGGCACAGTCGGCACGGTCTCTCCTCTTGTTCCGGTACTCACACTCATGCCGCCTCCTGCAGCGGATGGTCATGGCGGCGGCCGAGGGCGGAGAGCGCGGCACCCGCGGCGCTGAATCCGCTGCGGACGGCACCCTCCATGGTCGCGGGCCAGCCGGTGGCGGTCCAGGCCCCGGCCAGGAAGAGCCCGGGTGCCTGGGTGCGGGCGCCGGGGCGGAGCCGGCCGACGCCCGGGGTGGGGGCGAACGTGGCCGTCCGCTCCCTGGTGACGAAGAAGTCGCGGATCCCGGCGCCGCGCGCGGCGGGCAGCAGCCGCTCCAGCTCGGGGAGGTACTTCGCGCGCAGGGCGGCGACGGGTTCGTCGATCTCGTCCTGGGCAGCGGACTGGGAGACGGCCAGGTACTGGCCCCCGCCGGTCAGCCCCGAGGAGTCCGTCCGGTCGAAGACCCACTGCACCGGGGAGCCGAGCGTGGTGAAGAACGGCCGCTTGAGCACCCTGCGGTCGTAGACCACGTGCAGGTTGAGGATGGGGGCGGTGGCGATGTCGAGGAGCCGGTCGGGGTCGTCGAGGGCGCCCTCGGGCAGCAGGCCGTGGGTCTCCTGCTGCGGTACGGCGAGGACGACGGCGTCCGCGAGGAGGGTCTCGCCGGGCACCTCGACGGCCCAACGCCCGTCGTCCGTGCGGGAGATCCGCTCGGCCTTGGTGCGGAGCGCGGTGCGCACCCCGAGGGCGTCGAGTTCCTTGGCGGCCCGGGTGTCGTGGAGTTCGCCGAGCGGGACGTGGGCCCAGCCGATGTCGGCGGCGCCCGGCTCGGAGAGGAGGCCCGTCTTGAAGACCATGGCGGCGAGGCCCATGGAGGCCTGCGGGGCGGGGGCGTTGAGGGTGGGGATGCCGACCAGGTCCCAGAGGGCCTCGACGGTGCGCGGGGACTGCCCGTGGCGGCCGAGCCAGGTGGCGAAGTCGATGCCGTCGAGTGCCGGGTCGGCGGGGTCGAGCTTGCGCAGGGCGAGTGCGGCGCGGCCGACGGAGGCCCGCTCGGCGAGCGAGAGGTGGGGGTAGCCGGCGAGGCTGCGTGCCAGGTGCAGCGGCACCGGCAGCTCGTCGCGGCGGATCCGGCCGAGCCGGGGACCGCGGGGGTGCGCCACGTCGAGGACGGGGACGTCGAGGCGGTCCTGGAGCGGGGCCAGCCGGGCGCCGTCGACCCGGTCGAGGAACCAGCGGTAGGCGGTGCAGCAGCGCAGGTAGACGTGCTGCCCGTTGTCGACGGTGAGCTCGCCCCGGCGGAAGGAGAAGGCGAGGCCGCCGAGCCGCGGCCGGCCCTCCAGGAGGGTGACCCCGACGCCGGCGTCGGCGAGCTGGAGGGCGGCGGTGATCCCGGCGAGGCCGCCGCCGACGACGACGGCCTGCGGCTGCCGGGTGTGCTGCCCGGTTCCTTCGTGGGTCACACGACCTCCGTTCGGTGCGTCGCGGCGGGGCGCGGGCGGGGCGCCGTGTGCGGGGTGCCCGCGGCCCCGGTCGCCCCTCGCAGGGACGCCGGTGCGGCGGCCGGGGTTGCCCGGCGGGCCTGGCAGGCGGTGTGCGGGCGCATCAGGCACGCCTCCTGACGGTGCGTCGGGCGATCGTGCGGGTGTCCAGGCCGGAGAGCCCGCGGACCGCGACGTAGGCCTTCTCGCGGCCCGGCAGCGAGACCCGGCCGCGCAGCACGGCCCCGGGGTCGCGTTCGATCCGGTCGAGGAGCCGGCGGTAGATGCCGGCCATGGCGGCGACGCAGGCGCCGCTGCGCCGGTCGAGCATGGGGAGCAGCCGGTATCCCTCGGCGAACAGGGCGCGGGCGCGGCGCACTTCGAAGTGGACGAGCCCGGTGAAGTCGGAGCCGGCGGGCGGCTTCTCGTCGCCGAATCCCTCGCCGCAGCCGAACTTGGCGAGGTCGTCGGAGGGCAGGTAGGTCCGCCCGTTCCCGGCGTCCTCGCGTACGTCCCTGAGGATGTTGGTGAGTTGGAGTGCGAGGCCCAGGGTGTCGGCGTACTCGGGGGCGCGGTCGGCGCCGGGGGCGCCGGGCTGGGTGCCGAAGACGCCGAGGGAGAGGCGGCCGATCGCCCCGGCGACGCAGCGGCAGTAGGTCCTGAGGTCGTCCCAGGTCTCGTAGGTCGCGCCGTGCACGTCCATGAGGACGCCGTCGATGAGCTCGTCGAGGCCGTCGAGCGGGATCGGGAAGCGGCGGGCCGAGTCGGCGAGGGCGACGGCGACCGGGTCGGTGTCGTCCTCGTCGACCTTGCCCTCGCGGACCCGGTCGAGCAGCGCGCGGGTGGCCTCCAGGCGTTCCTGCTTGTCCTCGGGCGCGAGGGTGCCGTCGCCGATGTCGTCGACGCGCCGAGAGAAGGCGTAGAGCGCGGACATGGCCTGGCGCTTGTCGGTCGGCAGCAGCCGGATCCCGTAGGCGAAGTTCCGCGCCTGCTGTCCGGTGACCGCCTCGCAGTAGCTGTAGGCGGCCAGTACCGGTGCGGACGGCTGGGGCTGTGCCTCCACGGTCGCGTTCACCCCTCTCTCCGCGCCCGGAGCACAACCGCTCCCGCCTGGCGCATCAGGCTCGGCTTGGTGGCCTTCGGTGGGCCGGTCAGCACGTCGTGTCCGGCGTCGGTGATCGCGTCGAGGGCCGCGAGTCCCCCGGCGGTGAAGCCCGCCAGGAGGAGGCGGAGGCGCCCGTGGACGCTGCCGACCAGCGGGGCGCCCGCGTGGAGGAGGTCGCGGGCCCGCTGGGCCTCGAAGGCGATCAGGGCGCGGACGGAGGCTCCGGCGGTGGGCCGGGCGAGGTCGCTCTCGGTGACGTGGAACCGCTTGAGGTCCTCGGCGGGGAGGTAGATCCGGTCGTTGCCGAGGTCCTCGGCCACGTCCTGGAGGTGCTCGACGATCTGGAGGGCGGTGCAGATCTCGTCTGAGCGCCGGATCCGCTCGGGGGTGTCGGTGCCGGTGATGGCGAGGACCAGCCGGCCGACGGGGTTGGCGGAGAGTTCGCAGTACGCGAGGAGGTCGTCGTAGGTCTCGTAGCGGGTGACCTGCTGGTCCTGGCGGTTGGCGGCGATCAGTCCGAGGAAGGGTTCGGGGGTGAGGCCGCGGCGGCGCACGGTCGGCTGGAGACCCCGGAGGAGGGGGTGGCGCGGGGTGCCGTCGAAGACGCGGCGGAGGTCGGCCTCGAAGGCGTCGAGGAAGGCGAGCCGGTCCCGCGCCGTCGCCGTGTCGAGGCCGAGGTGGCGGGCGTCGGCGCCGCCGGGGGCGAGGTCGCCGTCTCCGATGTCGTCGACGAGGCGGGCGAAGCCGTAGACCGCCATCAGGTCGTCCCGCCAGGCCCGGGGCAGGAAGAAGGGGGCCACGGGGAAGTTCTCGTCCGCGGCCTTGCCGAGGGTGGCGCGCGAGGAGGCGTCGGTGCGCGCCTGCCAGGTGTCCGTCACCGGTCACTGCCCGACGGAGGGACGGCGAGACCCTCGTGGAGCTGGAGATTCTGCGTCATGGCCGTCACGTCTCCCGTTCTACACTGCCGAGTCAATCCATCCTATTTCGGACACGCCGCCGACCCCTGCCCGTAGAGCCGCCGCCAGGAGGCTCGATGGTCGTGGAGTATCGCCCTACTTGCCGCGAAACAGACCGGTCCAGCTTACGTGGCACGGCGGCAGCCGCCATTCCGGGGTGCCGGGCGTCCGGGCGTGCGGCCGCACGCCTCGTCAACACGCCTGAGCTGGGCGGGAGTTCGAACCTCCGGTGCGGTCAGAGCGCCCGGGTGCCGGAGACGACCATGGCGAGGGTGGTCTCGACGACGGCGTTCCTGCGCTGCGCCGGGAGGCGCCGGAGGGGCCCTTCGAGCAGCAGGAGTGACAGTCCGTGCACGGCCGACCACGCGGCGGCGCCCGCGGCCGGACGGACGACCGGACGGGGGGTGCCGAGGCGGGCGAGGCCCTCCAGGGCGTCGCGGAGCAGGGTGAACGCGCGGAGCTCGGGCTCGGGTGCCCGGCCCTCCGGCATCGGCCCGGGGGTCCCGTCCGGCCGGGGCACGCAGAACGCGGCCCGGTAGAGGCCCGGCTGGTCCACGGCGAAGCCGACGTAGCCCCGGCAGAGGGCGACCAGCCGTCGCTCGGCCGCGAGGGCGGGGTCGTCGGCTCCGGGCTCGCGGCCCGCGGCCTGCTCCATGGCGTCGGCGAGCAGGCACCGGGCGTGTGTCCTGACGGTCCGGAGGAGTTCGCCCCGGCCCTCGAAGTGCCGGTAGGCGGCGGTGGGCGAGACGCCCACCCGGCGGGCCGCCTCGCGCAGGACGACCCGCTCGGGGCCGCCCTCGGTCGCGAGGTCGACGGCGGCGCAGATCAGCGCGTTGCGCAGGTCGCCGTGGTGGTAGGTCTTTCCCCCCGAGATCGCTGCCATGGGCTCATCCTGCCCGATGTTGCCAGCATGAACATTCCGGGTGGCGGAACGACGCGCGGAAAAGGGACCGCCCCCGCCGGGAGGGCGGGGGCGGCGCGCCGGGAGGGAGCGGGGGTCAGCGGGCGGTCTCCCGCTCGTACGCCCGGAGGACCTCGTCCGTGGGCCCGTCCATCAGGAGCTGGCCCTTCTCCAGCCAGAGCACCCGGTCGCAGGTGTCCCGGATGGACTTGTTGCTGTGGCTCACCAGGAAGACCGTGCCGGCCTCCTTGCGGAGCTCGCGGATGCGCTCCTCGGAGCGGATCTGGAACTTGCGGTCGCCCGTCGCCAGCGCCTCATCGATGAGGAGGACGTCGTGGTTCTTGGCGGCGGCGATCGCGAAGCGGAGCCGGGCGCCCATGCCGGAGGAGTAGGTGCGCATGGGCAGGCTGATGAAGTCGCCCTTCTCGTTGATGCCGGAGAAGTCGACGATGCCCTCGTAGCGCGAGCGCACCTCCTCGCGGCTCATGCCCATGGCGAGACCGCCCAGGATCACGTTGCGCTCACCCGTGAGGTCGTTCATGAGGGCCGCGTTGACGCCCAGGAGCGAGGGCTGGCCGTCGGTGTAGACCTTGCCGCTCTCGGTGGGCAGCAGCCCGGCGACGGCACGCAGGAGGGTGGACTTCCCGGAGCCGTTGGAGCCGATCAGGCCGATGGCCTCGCCGCGGTAGGCGGTGAAGGTGACGCCGCGGACCGCGTGGACCTTGCGGACGCCCCGGCTGACCTCGGCCTTGCCGCGGCCGACGATGCGGCTGAGCGCCGCCGTGGCGCTGCCCTTGCCGCCGCCGCCGGTGTTGACCCGGTAGACGATGTGGACGTCGTCGCAGATGACGGTGGGAACGTCGGAGCGCTTCGCGCTCGTGTCGGTGTCAGCCACGGCCGTACCTCTCCTCGGCCTTCCAGAAGTAGACGAAGCCGCCGATGCCGAAGACCAGGGCCCAGGCGAGCGCGGTCATCCAGACGTGCGCCGGCAGGTTCTCGGCGCCGTAGCCGTCGATCAGCGCGTACCGGATCAGGTCCATGTAGACGGCCGCCGGGTTGTACATGAGGATGTCGCCGATCCACGCCGGCTTGTCGGCGAGCATCGTGCGGAGCGAGAACATCACGCCGGACGCGTACATCCAGGTGCGCATCACGAACGGCATGAGCTGCGCGAGGTCGGGGGTCTTCGACCCCATCCTGGCCATGATCATGGCCAGGCCGACGTTGAACACGAACTGCAGGAACAGGCCCGGGATCACCAGCAGCCACCGGAGGGAGGGGTAGCTGCCGAACGAGACCACGATCGCCACGAGCACGATCATCGAGTACAGCAGCTGCTGGAGCTGCTGGAGCGAGAAGGAGATCGGCAGGGAGGCCCGGGGGAAGTGCAGGGCCCTCACCAGGCCCAGGTTCCCGGAGATCGCCCGGACGCCGGCCATGACCGAGCTCTGGGTGAAGGTGAACACGAAGATGCCGGTGACCAGGAACGGGATGTACACGTCCTTGGACATCCCCTGGCTCGCGCCCAGGATGAGCCCGAAGATCAGGTAGTAGACCAGGGCGTTCAGCAGCGGGGTCGCCACCTGCCACACCTGGCCGAGCTTGGCCTGGCTGTACTGGGCGGTCAGCTTCGCCGAGGAGAACGCCATGATGAAGTGGCGGCGGCTCCACAGCTCACGGACGTACTCGAACAGTCCGGGCCTGGCGCCGCTGACCGAGAGGCCGTACTTCGCGGCCAGCGCGGCCGGCGGGAGTCCCTCGTCGACGGACGGGGGCGCGCTCGTCGCGACCGCCCCGCCCTGCTGTGTGTCACTCACAAGTCGAAACTTTCGTGTTCAAGATGCGCGGCACGTCGGTACCACGATGTCAGACGACCGGGGGGCGACCCAGCCGGGTCAGCCGCCACACCGTACGCCACCTCATGGGGCGGCGCGGTCCGCAGGGGGTCCTCCAGCCCTCGCGGAAACCGCCGGACCACGCCTTCAGTGCGGAGAGCGAGGGCCGGCGGGCCAGGGTGAGGAGGAGCCAGACGCCGAGATAGGCCGGCACCAGGGGCGCGGGCAGATTGCGGCGTGCCAGCCAGACTCGGTTGCGGGCCACGTTGAAGTGGTACGAGGCGTGCCGGGAGGGTGCTGTGGTGGGGTGCAGGAGCACCATGTCCGCACGGTAGTCGATCATCCAGTCGGCGTCGAGCGCGCGCCAGGCGAGGTCGGTCTCCTCGTGCGCGTAGAAGAACTCGTCGGGCAGACCGCCGACTTCGGCGAACACCTTGGTGCGGACGGCGTTGGCCCCGCCGAGGAAGGTCGTCACCCGCGAGGAGCGCAGCGGATCGGAGGCGCGGAGCCTCGGCACGTGCCGGCGCTGGGTGGCGCCGGTCTCCGGATCGGCGATCCGGAAGCTGATGATGCCGAGGCGCGGGTCGGCGGTGAAGGCCTGCCGGACCAGTTCCGCGGTGTCCGGGTGGGCGAGCCGCCCGTCGTCGTCCAGGAAGAGCAGGACGTCGACGTCGGTGCCGCCGGGGCCGAAGGCCTCGATGCCGGTGTTCCGGCCGGCGGGGATGCCGACGTTCTCCGGCAGGTCGACGGTCCGCACCCAGTCGGGCACCCCGGTGACCGGGGTGCCCTGCCCGACGACGACGACCTCGACGCGGTCGCCGTCCTGCGCGGCGACCGAGTCGATCAGCGCGCGCAGGTCGTCGGGGCGGTTGCCCATCGTGATGACGACGGCTCCCACCCTGAGCGGCGTGCTCACGGCCGGCCTCACTTCAGCCTGCTCGAAACCATGATCGACACGAGGTGCAGCACGGTCTGGAGCAGTGCGATGCCGGCGAGGACGGCCACCCCGAGGCGGGTGAAGAACAGGTCGCCCCTGATCTGGTCCGCGACCGCCAGGACGACGATCAGCAGCGAGGCCTCGATGCCGAGGACCAGCCGGTGGAACTTCAGCGCGCCGGCGGCCCTGCGGGCCAGCGCCATGCCGGAGGAGCGCGGCTCGGAGGCCGCCTCCTTGACCGGCGGCAGACCGCCCTGGTGCCGGGCGACGCCGACGAGGTCGGTCTCGGCCTTGATCAGGATCGCGCCGAGCGCGGCCAGGGTGCCGAGGAAGGCCCAGAGCCAGTCGATCCGGCCCGAGCCCCACAGGTCGGCGGCCCGGAGGCCGAATCCGACCAGCACCGCGGCGTCGCACAGGTAGGCGCCGACCCGGTCCAGGTAGACGCCGGACAGCGAGAACTGCTTCTTCCAGCGGGCCACCTCGCCGTCGACGCAGTCGAGCAGCAGGTAGAGCTGGACCATGAGCGCGCCGAGCACCGCGCCGGGGATCCCGGGCACCAGCAGGGCCGGTGCCGCGAGGACGCCCGCGAGGGTCATCACGTACGTGAGCTGGTTCGGCGTGATCCGGGTGCCGACGAGCCGCCGGGTGATCCGGAGCGAGATCTCCCGCATGTACAGGCGGCCGCCCCAGTGCTCCCCGCTGCGCCGGTCCTTGACGCCCGGGGGGTGGACGACCGGGCGGAGCTCAGCTACCGATGGCTTTGGCATAGTCGGCGTACGCGTCCCTGATCTGGTCGTCGGACAGGTCGAGGTGTTCGAGGATGGTGAAGCGGCCCGGCCGGGTCTGCGGGGCGAAGGACACCGCCTGGACGAACTCGTCCACGCTGAATCCCATCTCCTCCGGCGTGACCGGCAGCCCGTGCCGGCGCAGGGTCTCGACCATCAGGCCGGAGCCCTCGTGGGCTCCGCGCAGGTGCATGGCGAAGGCCGCGCCGAGACCGCACTGCTCGCCGTGGCTGGCGGCGCGGGCCGGGAAGAGCAGGTCGAACGCGTGGCTGATCTCGTGGCAGGCGCCCGAGGAGGGGCGGCTGTCCCCGCTGATCGACATCGCGATGCCGGACATCACCAGGCCCTCGGAGAGGGTGACGAGGAAGTCGTCGTCGCCGACGCCGCCGGGGTGGCGGAGCACGGCCTCTCCGGCGCTGCGGGCCATGGCGGCCGCGAGACCGTCGACGGGCTCCCCGGTCACCTCGTGGGAGAGCTCCCAGTCCGCGATGGCGGAGAGGTTGGAGATCGCGTCGCCGATGCCGGAGCGCACGAAGCGGACCGGGGCGTCCCTGATCACGTCCAGGTCGATGACCAGGGCGATCGGGGTCGGCACACCGTACGAGCCCCGGCCGTTGTCGTTGTCCAGGGTCGAGATCGGGGAGCAGATCCCGTCATGCGACAGGTTGGTGGCGATGGCCACGAGCGGCAGCCCGACCCGGGCCGCCGCGTACTTCGTCACGTCGATGATCTTGCCGCCGCCGAGGGCGACCACGGCGTCGTACCGCTTGCCGCGCATGGCGTCGGCGAGCTTCACGGCCTCGTCGATGGTGCCGCCGGAGACCGGGTACCAGTCGGCGCCGGGCAGCTCGGGCGCGAAGTGGTCGCGCAGCTTCAGGCCCGAGCCGCTGCTGATGGCGACGGCGATCTTGCCGTTGCTGGAGATGCGCTGGTCCGCCAGGAGCGCGGACAGGTCGTCCAGCGCTCCCCGGCGGATGTCGACGACGACCGGTGAGGGAATCAGTCGGGTCAGTACTGGCACGCGATCTCACGGCCCTTCGCGAGGTCGTCGTGGTTGTCGATCTCGACCCACTTGACGTCACCGATGGGCTCGACGTCGACGGTGAAGCCGCGGTTGACCAGCTCCTGGTAGCCGTCCTCGTAGTAGAGGTCGGGGTCGCGCTCGAAGGTGGCCTTGAGGGCGTCGGCGAGCTCCTCGGCGGCCTCGGCCTCGATGAGGGTGACACCGATGTACTCGCCGGTGGCGGTGGCCGGGTCCATCAGCTTGGTGATGCGCTGGACGCCCTTGCCCTCGGCGGTGATGACCTTCATCTCCTCGTCGGCGAGGTTCTTCACCGTGTCGAGGGCGAGGATGATCTTCTTGCCGTCGCCGCGGGCGGCGAGCAGGGTCTTCTCGACGGAGACGGGGTGGACGGTGTCGCCGTTGGCGAGGATCACACCGCGCTTGAGGACCTCACGGGCGCACCACAGGGAGTAGGCGTTGTTCCACTCCTCGGCCTTGTCGTTGTCGACGAGGGTGATCTCGAGCCCGTACTTCGCCTCCAGGGCCTCCTTGCGGTCGTAGACGGCCTCCTTGCGGTAGCCGACGACGATCGCGACCTCGGTGAGGCCGATCTCGGCGAAGTTCTTCAGCGTCCCGTCGAGAATCGTGGTCTCGCCGTCGACAGGCACCAGGGCCTTCGGGAGCGTGTCGGTGTAGGGGCGCAGACGCCGTCCGGCACCGGCTGCCAGTACGAGACCGATCATGCTGTTTCTCCTTCGTCATGTACGGCGGGTGCTCCGGAGGACACCCAGAAGCGGATGGACTCCACGAGCACCACCAGCGCGATGGTGACCGCCAGGGCGGTGAGCGCCAGGGTGAAGTCGTTGCCACGGCTCGCCAGCAGGGCGGCGAGGACGGTCACCAGCAACGTGCGGCCCTCGTGACCGCCGATCGTGCGCACCAGCCACGTGGGCGGCGCGCCGGTGCCGCCGCGGATGCGGTACACCGTGTCGTAGTGATGGTAGGCGACGGCGGCCACCAGTCCGTAGGCGGCGGGCAATGCCCCGTTCACCTCGGACCGGGCCGCCAGGACGAGGATCGTGCCGTACTCCGCGGCACGGAAGAGCGGCGGCAGCAGCCAGTCGAGGGCGCCCTTGAGCGGGCGGGCGACGGCGGCGCCGGCGAAGACCGCGTAGAAGACGGCGGCGACGACGGTCTGGTCGGAACCGAAGGGGCGGCCGAGGGCCGCGGCGAGCAGCGCGCCGGTGGCGATCAGCGCGAGGACCAGCGGCGGGAGCATCAGGATGCCGGTGCGGCCGAGGACGCGGTGGGTGAGCGCGGCGAGCGGTCCGGAGTCCGTGAGGTCCGCCAGGGCCTGGGCGGCCCGGTCGGTCCGCTTCGCCTTGCGGCGTGCCAGGGAGCGCAGGACGCGTCCCGCCGTGGTGTAGCAGGCGCCGAAGGCGCAGCCGGCGATCAGGGCCCAGAAGACGATCCGCGGGGTGGTGACGGCGGTCAGGACCGCGATCATGGCCCAGCGCTCGCCGATCGGCAGGATGATCATCCGGCGGGCCCAGACGGTCCAGCCCAGGCTGTCGAGCCGGCTGGAGACGGCGAGGCTCGTCCTGGCCGTGGCGCCCGTGCTCTCGGCGTTGGCCTCGTTGAACGCGAAGTCGACCACGTGCCGGCAGGTCATGAGGATCATCGCGCCGAGCGCGAGGGCCCAGACGTCGTCGCCGTTGCGGGCCGCGCCGAGGGCGAGGCCGGCGTAGAAGGCGTACTCCTTGGCGCGGTCGAAGGTGGCGTCGAGCCAGGCCCCCATCGTCGAGTACTTGAGCGCGTAGCGGGCGAGCTGCCCGTCGGTGCAGTCGAGGACGAAGGAGACGAGGAGGAGGACGCCGGCGGCGACGTAGCCGCCGCGCGTGCCGGTCGCCGCGCAGCCGGCCGCGATCAGGGCGGTGAGCAGCGAGGCGGTGGTGACCTGGTTGGGGGTCAGTCCGCGTCGCGCGCACCAGCGGGCGATGTAGCGCGAGTACGGGCTGATGAAGAAGGTGGTGAAGAAGCCGTCGTGGGCCTTCACCGCGGAGCGGAGGCGGACCGCCTCGTCGTCGACGGCGTCCACGGCGGCGCGGGCCTCGTGGCGCGCCTCGGCGTCGGCGGGCACGGTGGCGACGAGGGTGCCGAGCTGGGGCCGGTGCACGGCGACGCCGTCGGCGTCGAGGGCGTCGGCGAGCGTCCCGGTGAGGTCGTCACCGGCGGCGGTGCTCAGGGCGCGGGCGAGCGCCGGGCGGGCGCCGTTCTGCACGGTGAGCGCGCCGGGTGCGGCGGCCGCCGGGAACCGGGGGTCGGTGAGGGCGAGGCGCAGCGCGTGCACATGGCCGACGAACCGGGGGTCGACGAGCGCGACGCGCTCACCCGCGGGGACGGTGGCGAGCAGGGCGCCGGTCTCCTCGGGGCCCGCGGCGGTCCGGACGTCGAAGCCGAGCGACCGCAGATCTCCGTCGAGCGAGGATCCGGGTGCCGGCGGGCCGGTGAGGATGGCGGTCGACAGACGAACTCACTCCTTGGAGCTGACGGAGGGGCCGGCGGGACCCATGGCGGCCCCGGGCGCGGCGGTGCGGCCCGGCACGGGGCGGCGACACGTCGGCTGAGGCTATCGGATGAAACAGAGCACGAGTTCACCGAGGCTTTGCGGGCCGGACTCCCCCGGGTCCACCCACGTCCGCACGGGCGCGCGCGGTTCCGTGGAGATCATCCCGGGCGATCGGGGGCCGGGCGGGCGGCACGGCGGCCACAAACCCCGGCCGGGTGCCCGTCCGCGCCCCGGGAGCGGGCACCGGCGGCCCGATCCGGCCGCCACCGGTCCGGAATGCATCGCCGCAGGTCAGAGCATATGACAACGGTGTTCAGTACCGTGTTGCGCATACCCCCCACCCGTAGTTGACTTGCGACTCGGGGCACCTGCGAACCGACGATCTGGAGGCCATGTCATGGGGGCTGGACACGACCACGGGCATCACCACGGCGGCCCTGCGCCGACGGGTACGGCCGGGGCCGCGTACAAGAACCGGTTGCGCGTCGCGCTCGGCATCACGCTCTCCGTGATGGTGATCGAAATCATCGGCGGAGTGCTCTCCGACTCGCTCGCGCTGATCGCGGACGCGGCCCACATGGCCACCGACGCGGTCGGCCTCGCGATGGCGCTGCTGGCGATCCACTTCGCCAACCGGCCGCCCTCGGGGAACCGCACCTTCGGGTTCGCCCGGGCCGAGATCCTCGCGGCGCTCGCCAACTGCCTGCTGCTCCTCGGCGTCGGCGGCTACGTGCTCTACGAGGCGGTCCAGCGCTTCTTCGAGCCGGCCGAGACCAAGGGCGGCCTGGCGATCGCGGTCGCGGCGATCGGCCTGGTCGCGAACATCGTCTCGCTGTCGCTGCTCATGCGGGGCCAGAAGGACAGCCTCAACGTGCGCGGGGCGTACCTGGAGGTGCTCGCGGACGCGCTGGGCTCGGTCACGGTCATCGTCGCGGCCGGCGTCATCCTCGTGACCGGCTGGCAGTACGCCGACCCGATCGCCTCCATCCTGATCGGCCTGATGATCGTCCCCCGGACGGTCAAGCTGCTCCGCGAGACGCTGGACGTCCTCCTGGAGGCGGCCCCCAAGGGCGTCGACATGATGGAGGTGCGGGCCCACATCCTGGCCCTGCCGGGCGTCGAGGACGTGCACGACCTGCACGCCTGGACGATCACCTCCGGCATGCCGGTGCTCTCGGCGCACGTGGTGGTGGACCAGGACGCGCTCGACTCGGTCGGGCACGAGAAGATGCTGCACCAGCTCCAGGGATGCCTGGGCTCGCACTTCGACGTGGAGCACTGCACCTTCCAGCTGGAGCCCGCGGGGCACGCCGAGCACGAGGCCGGGCTGTGCCTGTGAGGAAGGCGCCCTGCTAGTCTTTTCGTACGAACGCGTGGAGAGAGGAGCTGAGGTTGATGACCGTCGCGATGGAGGCTGCCCCGAGCGGCAGCACCCGGTCCTTCCTCAGCCTCCGGGTCTCCGGCTGACGAGATCCCGGTTCCCACCGGTACGTCACGTCGTCGGCCGGGACCCTCTCACCAAGGGTTTCCCACGTTGTCCGACAACGCTTCACGCGATTCCTTCTTCGCCCTGCACCACGGTCTTCCGCGGCAGGGCCCCGGCTCCGACGCCACCACGCGTCGCCTCCTCGCGCTCTGCGGGCCGCTTCCCGAGCGTCCGCGCGTGCTCGACCTGGGCTGCGGCCCCGGTCGCTCCGCGCTGCTCCTGGCGGCCGAGGCGGGCGCCGAGGTGACCGCCGTCGACCTCCACGAGCCGTTCCTCGCGGAACTGCGGCGCTCCGCCGCCGACCGCGGGCTCGACGGCTCGATCCGCACCCTGCGCGCCGACATGGGCGCGCTGCCGTTCCCCGACGGCTCCTTCGACCTGGTCTGGGCGGAGAGCTCGGCCTACTCGATCGGCTTCGACCGGGCCCTCGACACGTGGCGCGGCCTGCTCGCGCCGGGAGGTTCCCTGGTGCTCACCGAGTGCCTGTGGACCACCGAGGCGCCCGCCCCCGCGGCCCGTGCCTTCTGGGACGAGCACTATCCGCTCCGCACCCTCCGGGCGAACACGGCCGCGGCGGTCGACGCCGGCTACCACATCCTCGGGACCGTCCTGCAGCCCGAGGGCGACTGGGACGAGTACTACGGTCCGCTCGGGGCGCGCGCCGACGCGGCCGACCTCTCGCTGCCCGGTATGGCCGGGGCGGTGGACGCGACCCGCGCCGAGATCGCGATGCGGCGCGATCACGGCTCCGACTACGGGTACGCGGGATTCGCCCTGCGGCCCGCCGATCCGCGCTGGCGGACCCGCCCGGAGGCCGCCGGGGAGGCCGAGCAGATCCGGCCGCTGGTGGCGGCCGCCTTCGGCTCGGACGCGGAGGCCGAGCTGGTCGACGCCCTGCGGCGGGACCCCGACGCCTGGCTCCCCGGCCTGTCGTTCGTGGCGGAGGCGCCGGACGGCTCGATCGCGGCCCACGCCCTGCTCACCCGCTGCCGGGTGGACGGGGCCCCGGCGGCCGCGCTCGCTCCGGTCGCGGTGGCGCCCGGGCACCAGCGGACCGGGGCCGGCAAGGCCGTCGTCCGGGCGCTGCTCGACGCGGCGCGGCTCCGCGGCGAGTCGCTCGTGCTCGTCCTGGGGCACCCGGAGTACTACCCGACGTTCGGGTTCGAACGGGCGTCCGCGTACGGAATCCGGCCAGGTTTCGAGGTTCCGGACGAGGCGATGATGGCGCTCGTCCTGGACGGGGCCGCGCCCGTCCCGCACGGCACGATCGCCTATCCGGCGGCTTTCGGGGTCTAGCGGCCCCGTGACGCCGCTCCGCTCCCGCCGCACCGGCTGTACTCCGGTGTGGTGGGAGCGGCCACGTCCGGCCGCTGAAGTACGGACAAGCCGCTTTTGTACGGCAGACTGAGGTGGCCCCACCGGGGCGAGGACCGAAGCGAAGGATGGGTATGCCGACCACACCAGCCACCGCGGCGCAGATCTCGCCGGAGATCATGTCGAACGGTGTCCAGCCGTCCGAATCCCCGGAGCCGATCATGCTCGAACTGGTCGACGAGGACGGGACGACCATCGGTACGGCGGAGAAGCTCGCCGCGCACCAGGCGCCCGGGCTGCTGCACCGCGCCTTCTCCGTCTTCCTCTTCGACGAGGCGGGCCGGCTGCTGCTCCAGCGCCGGGCCCTGGGGAAGTACCACTCCCCCGGCGTCTGGTCGAACACCTGCTGCGGCCACCCCTACCCGGGCGAGGCGCCGTTCGCGGCCGCCGCCCGGCGGACCTTCGAGGAGCTGGGCGTCTCGCCCACCCTGCTCGCGGAGGCCGGCACCGTCCGGTACAACCACCCGGACCCGGCCTCCGGCCTGGTGGAGCAGGAGTTCAACCACCTCTTCGTCGGCCTGGTGCAGGCCTCGCCGCGCCCGGACCCGGAGGAGATCGACGACACCGCGTTCGTCACCGCGGGCGAGCTGGCCGAGCGCCACGCCGCCGCGCCCTTCTCCGCCTGGTTCATGACGGTGCTGGACGCGGCGCGTCCGGCGATCAGGGAACTGACGGGTCCGTCCGGGGGCTGGTGACGACCGGCTGGTGGATCGTCGCCCCCGGCCCCGGTGCCATCGGGGCCAGGGGCAGCGCCGCCCAGATGATCTTGCCGCCGCTCGCGGTGTGCTCGACGTCGCACGCGCCCCCGGACTCCTGGGCGATCTCGCGGACCAGGAGCAGCCCGCGGCCGCCCGTCTGCCCGTAGTCCGCCTCCAGCGCCTTGGGGCGGTACGGGTGGTTGTCCTCGACGGACACGCGGATCCACTCGGGCCCGATGGCCACCTCCACCGCTATCTCCGGGGACAGCAGCGCCGCGTGCCGCACGGCGTTGGTCACCAGCTCGGAGACGATCAGCAGCAGGCCGTCCATGATCTCCTCATGGACGGGGACGCCCTGGCGGACCAGCAGGTCGCGTACGGCGTGCCGGGCCTGCGGGACGGAGACGTCGACCGCGGCAGCGGTGAAGCGCCAGACTCCTTCGTAGGACGGTTGCCGGGCGGGGCCACCTCCGTGGTCCTCCACGGTACGGTTCCCACCCTCGTGCTCGATTCTCGCCACGGATCGAGTCTTGGCAATCCGCGCAGGCGGACCGACCTACTGACCAGAAGTCGACACGTATCGGCCGCTTTCCGATCGGGTGAGGATGTCGATGTCAGTTGTTCGACTGATCGGGCGCGCTTTCTGACTGCTCCGGGGGCGCACCGGACACCGGCGTCGGCGTCACCATACTGACGATCCGTCGCCCGCCCACCCCGATCGCGATCAGGCCGAGGCCGTCGAAGAGCAGCGCGAGCGAGAAGAAGACCCCGAGGACGTACCGGCTGCTGTCCGGCCAGTCGAACAGGACGAGCAGGCCGAGCAGCAGCCCGAAGGCGCCCTGGAGCAGGGTCCAGCCGAACTGCGGGCCGCGGACCACCACGCTGCCGACCAGGCGGAAGAGGCCGCCGGTGAGGAAGAGCAGCGCGGCGAACATGGTCAGCGCCTCGGCCGAGCCCTCCGGATGGCGGATGACCACGACACCGGCCGCGATGTTCAGGGCGGCCACCACCACGGCGAGCCAGAAGTAGCTCGTGCCGCGCGACTGGATCGCCTGGAGGAGTCCGACGACCCCGCCGATCAGCAGCAGCCAGCCGAAGAGCAGCATCGAGGTCAGCGTGGCGAGGCCGGTGTAGACGAGGCCGACGACCCCGCCGATCACCAGCAGGACGCCGAGCACCGCCAGCCAGCTGAAGTTCCGGTTGAGCCGCTTGCCCTCGCGGGCCATCTCGCGGACGGGGTCCGTCGCCCCGTCCGGCTCGTGGGCGTCCTTGGCCATGCGCTGCCTCCTCGGGACGACCCCTTCCTGATCGTACGTTCGGGTGCGGCGGATAGCATCCGGCCCATGGAGCCGCAGCTGAAGGACAGCGTCACCGACGGGATCGCCACCGTCGTCATCGCCAACCCCGCCAAGCGCAACGCGATGAGCGCCGGGATGTGGCGGGCGCTGCCGGGCGTCCTGGACCGGCTGGCCGCCGACCCCGCCGTCCGGGTGCTGGTCCTGACGGGCGAGGGCGACACCTTCTGCGCCGGGGCCGACATCTCGGCGCTCCGTGAGCCCGGGGACGAGCAGCAGGCGCTGGCGGTACGGGCCGAGGAGGCGCTCGCCGCGTTCCCCCGGCCGACGCTGGCGGCCGTCCGGGGCTTCTGCGTGGGCGGCGGCAGCCAGCTCGCGGCCGCCTGCGACCTGCGGTTCGCCGAAGAGGGTGCCCGCCTCGGGATCACCCCGTCGAAGCTCGGCATCGTCTACGCGTCCTCTTCGACCCGGCGGCTCACCGCGCTGGTGGGCCCCTCGGCCGCGAAGTACCTGCTGTTCTCCGGAGAGTTGATCGACGCCGAGCGCGCACTGCGGACCGGCCTCGTGGACGAGCTGCACCCGGTGGGCGGGCTGGACAAGCGGGTCGCGGAGTTCGCCCGGGTCCTCGCCTCGCGCTCGCTGCTGACCCAGGCGGCGGCCAAGGAGTTCGCCGACGGGCGCCTGGACCGGGACGCCCACTGGGCGGAGCAGGCACGGGGCAGCGGCGACACCGCGGAGGGTGTCGCCGCCTTCCTGGAACGCCGGCCGCCCCGCTTCACCTACGGCGGCTGAGACCGGCCGGACCGCGGCTCGGCCCGCGAGACGCACGGCGGCCGGGGCCCGGGCGAGCCACCACTGGGCCGCGAGACGCACGGCGGCCGGAGCCTGGGCGAGGCACCGCCGGGCCCGCGTGACGCACGGCGGACGGGGCCTCGGTCAGCGTCCCTGGGGCAGGTCCTCCGTCCGCACCCCGCGCCAGCGCGCGACGATCTCCGCGGGGGCCTTCTCCGGGGAACCCGCGTCGTACGGCGGCTGCGGGTCGTACTCGGTGAGCAGCTGGATCGTCTGCGCGGCCTCGTCGCCGCCGATCCGGCCGAGCAGGTGCAGCGCCATGTCGATGCCCGAGGAGACCCCGGCGGCGGTGACGTACTTGCCGTCGAAGACGACCCGCTCGCCGGTGGTCTCCACGCCCAGCGCCTTCAGCTCGTCGAAGGCGAGCCAGTGGGTGGTGGCCCGGCGGCCGTCCAGCACGCCGGCGGCGGCCAGGATCAGGGATCCGGTGCAGACGGAGGTGGTCCAGGTGCTGGTCCGGTCGGCGGTCCGCAGCCACTCCTGGATCTCCGGGTCGTGCATGACCGCGCGGGAGTCGGGCCCGCCGGGGACCAGGACGATGTCCGGGCGCGGTACCTCGGCGAGGGTCTTGTCGGCGACGAGGGCGAGGGTGCCCTGGTCGTTGCGGACGGGACCGGCCTCCTTCGCCACGAAGACGGTCTCGGCGCCGGGGAGCCGGGCGAGGAGCTCGTACGGGCCGACGGCGTCGAGCGTGGTGAAGCCCTGGTAGATCAGAACGGCGATCTGCACGGTGCTGCCTTTCGGTGGGACGGGCGGGGGCCGGTCGGCGGATCGCGGCCGGCCGGCGGCCGCGGGGTCAGCGGACGGGTGAGTGGAAGCGGCGGCGGTAGTCGGCGGGCGCGGTGCCGAGGGACCGGGTGAAGGCGCGGCGCATGGCCTCGGGCGTGCCGTAGCCCGAGGCGCGGGCGACCTCCTCGACGCCCCGGGAGGTCTCCTCCAGGAGGCGGCGGGCGTGTTCGAGGCGCACCCGGTCGACGTACCGGCCGGGCGTGGTGCCCGTCTCGGCCTGGAAGGCACGGGCGAAGTGCCGGGGCGAGAGCCGGGCGCGGGCGGCGAGGGACTCCACGGAGAGGTCGTCGCCGGGGTGCTCGGTGATCCACTGCTGGAGGTCGCGCAGCGGTTCCCGGCGGGCGGTCTGGGCCGCGAGCTGGACGCTGAACTGGGCCTGGTTGCCGGGGCGGCGCAGGAAGACGACCAGGTGCCGGGCGACGGTGAGCGCGACGTCCCGGCCGAGGTCGTCCTCCACCAGGGCGAGGGCCAGGTCGATGCCGGCCGTGACGCCGGCGGAGGTGGCGAGCCGCCCGTCCCGGACGAAGATCGGGTCCGGGGCCACCTCGACGTCGGGGTAGCAGCGGGCCAGGTGGTCGCAGGCCGCCCAGTGGGTCGTCGCCCGGTGTCCGTCGAGGAGCCCGGCCTCGGCGAGGAGCAGGGCCCCGGTGCAGACGGAGACCAGCCGGGCGGCGCCGGGGGCGTGGGTGCGCAGCCAGTCGATCAGCGCCGGATCGGGCTCCCGGGTGCCCTCCCCGCCGGGGACGACCAGGGTGTGCGGCGCTCCCCCGGCGACCGCCCCGGCGAGGGTGGTGTCGGGGAGCAGGCGCAGTCCGCTCTGGCTGCGGACGGGTCCGCCGTCCAGGGAGGCGGTGCGGATCGGGTACGCCCCCGGGTCTCCGGCGGCGCGTCCGGCACCGGCGAACACCTCGTAGGGGCCGGTGACGTCGAGGCTCTGCACGCCGTCGAAGAGGACGACGAGGACGGGTCGCTGCGTCATGACTCCATCCTGGGAGGGTACGGGGACGGCCGCAACGACGCCGACCCCACCTTTCCTGCCATCGTCCGTCGCGCGCCGTCCGGAGGTTCCCGTCGTACCGACCAGTCGGTAACCTACGGGCATGACGACGACTGCTCTGCCGCCCCGCGCGGGACGCCGCTGCCACAACGCCCTCAACCCGCTGCACTCGACGCTCTTCTTCTCGCCCGACCTGGACCGCGAGTTCGGGGCGCTGGGCTTCACCGACCCGGCCTCGATGCGCCTGGCCGCGCGCAGCGCCGCCCTCGGCGCGGTCGGTCCCGGCACGGTCGCCGCGGCCTTCTACAACTACAACCACGAGCTGCTCGCCCGGCACCTCCCGGCCGTCTGGGACATCGCCTCCCCCGCCCGGGTCCTGGAGGCGCGGCTGCGGAGCGCCGACGCCACGCTGCGACGGCTGCTCGGCGCGGAGGCCGTCGTGTCCGCCGAGATGGCCGAGGCCGCGGAGCTCGCCCTGCGCGCCGCCGAGGCCTGCACCCGGCACGCCCGGCCGCTCTACTCGGCCCACGCGGACCTCCCGGTGCCCGAGGAGCCCCACCTCGCCTACTGGCACGCCGCCACGCTGCTGCGCGAACACCGGGGCGACGGCCACCTCACGGCCCTGCTCTCGGCCGGCCTCGACCCCGTCGAGGCCCTCGTCTCGCACACCGCCACGGGCAAGGGCATGACCCCGCGCTGGGTGCTCGGCTCCCGGGGCTGGCGGCGCAACGACTGGGAGGCCGCGGCGGAGCGGCTGCGCGGGCGCGGCCTCCTGGACGCCGAGGGAGAACTGACCGAGGCGGGCACCGCCCTCCGCGCCGCGGTGGAGGAGCACACGGACCGCCTCGACACCGCCCCGTACGAGCACCTCGGGGCCCCCGGGGTCGAGCGGCTCACCGAGCTGGGGCGCGGCTTCCTGGCGACGGCCGCCGGCGCGGGCGCCTTCCCGGCCGATCTCGTCGGCAAGGGCTGACCGCGGGGCCCCCGCCGGCGCCCGGGGACGCGCGCGGAACGGGCCGGTTACCGCGTACGGGTGACCGACCCGGCACAATGCACTCGCAAGCTTGAGGCACGAGAAGGCGAGTCGGGACACCGTGACGACGTCCATCGAGGCAAGGATCGCCGAGGAGCTCGGCGTACGCGAGCGACAGGTGAAGGCAGCCGTCGAGCTGCTCGACGGCGGTTCGACCGTGCCGTTCATCGCCCGCTACCGCAAGGAAGCGACGGAGATGCTCGACGACGCGCAGCTCCGCACCCTGGAGGAGCGGCTGCGCTACCTGCGCGAGCTGGAGGACCGCCGGTCGGCGATCCTCGACTCGGTACGCGAGCAGGGGAAGCTGACCGAGGAGCTGGAGGCCCGCATCCGGGCGGCCGACACCAAGGCGCGCCTGGAGGACATCTACCTGCCCTTCAAGCCCAAGCGCCGGACGAAGGCGCAGATCGCCCGCGAGGCCGGTCTGGGGCCGCTGGCGGAGGGGCTGCTGGCCGACCCGACCGTGGAGCCCGCCGCGGCCGCCGCCGCCTTCGTGGACGCGGACAAGGGCGTCGCCGACGCCGCGGCGGCCCTGGAGGGCGCGCGGGCGATCCTCGCCGAGACGTTCTCCGAGGACGCCGACCTCATCGGCGACCTGCGCGAGCGCATGTGGGGCCGCGGCCGGCTGGTGGCGAAGGTGCGCGAGGGGCAGGAGGAGGCCGGATCGAAGTTCGCCGACTACTTCGACTTCGCCGAGCCCTTCACCGCCCTGCCCTCGCACCGGGTGCTCGCCATGCTGCGCGGCGAGAAGGAGGACGTGCTCAGCCTCGACCTGGAGCCGGAGGAGCCCTCCGAGACCCCCGGCCCCTCCTCGTACGAGGGGATCGTCGCGCACCGCTTCGGGGTGGCCGACCGCGGGCGCCCCGGCGACAAGTGGCTCCAGGACACGGTCCGCTGGGCCTGGCGGACCCGCATCCTCGTCCACCTCGGGATCGACCTGCGGCTGCGGCTGCGGACGGCCGCCGAGGACGAGGCGGTCCGGGTCTTCGCCACCAACCTGCGCGACCTGCTGCTCGCCGCCCCGGCCGGCACCAGGGCGACGCTCGGCCTCGACCCGGGCTTCCGCACCGGCGTGAAGGTCGCCGTGGTCGACGCGACCGGCAAGGTCGTCGCCACCGACACGATCCACCCCCACGTGCCGGCGAACAAGTGGGACCAGGCGCTGGAGCGGCTGGCCCGCCTCGCCCGGGAGCACGCGGTCGAGCTGGTCGCCATCGGCAACGGCACGGCCTCCCGCGAGACGGACAAGCTGGCGGCCGAACTCCTCGCCAAGCACCCCGAGTTGAAGCTGACGAAGGTGATGGTCTCGGAGGCGGGCGCCTCGGTCTACTCGGCGTCGGCGTTCGCCTCGCAGGAACTGCCGGGCCTCGACGTGTCGTTGCGGGGCGCGGTCTCCATCGCCCGGCGGCTCCAGGACCCGCTCGCGGAGCTGGTGAAGATCGACCCGAAGTCCATCGGCGTCGGCCAGTACCAGCACGACCTGGCCGAGGTGAAGCTCTCGCGCTCGCTCGACGCGGTCGTCGAGGACTGTGTGAACGGTGTCGGGGTCGACGTCAACACCGCCTCCGCGCCGCTGCTCTCCCGGGTCTCGGGCATCAGCTCGGGCCTCGCGGAGAACATCGTGGCGCACCGGGACACCAACGGCCCGTTCCGCTCCCGGCGTGCGCTCAAGGACGTGGCCCGCCTCGGCCCGAAGGCGTACGAGCAGTGCGCGGGCTTCCTGCGCATCCGGGGCGGCGACGACCCGCTCGACTCCTCCTCCGTGCACCCGGAGGCCTACCCGGTGGTGCGCCGGATGGTGAAGGCGACCGGCGGCGAGGTCGCGGCGCTCATCGGCGACACGGGGACGCTGCGCTCGCTGCGGGCGGACGACTTCGTCGACGAGACCTTCGGTCTGCCCACCGTGACGGACATCCTCCGCGAGCTGGAGAAGCCGGGCCGCGACCCGCGTCCGGCGTTCCGGACGGCGACCTTCGCGGAGGGCGTCGAGAAGATCGGCGACCTGGCGTCCGGCATGGTCCTGGAGGGCGTCGTCACCAACGTGGCGGCCTTCGGGGCGTTCGTGGACATCGGTGTGCACCAGGACGGCCTGGTGCACGTCTCGGCGATGTCGAAGACCTTCGTCAAGGACCCGCGCGACGTGGTGAAGCCCGGCGACGTGGTGAAGGTGAAGGTGCTCGACGTCGACATCCCGCGCAAGCGGATCTCGCTGACCCTGCGGCTCGACGACGAGCCCGGGGCGGCGGCCGACGGCGGGTCCGGGCGCGAGCGCGGCGACCGGGGCGGGCGTCCGCCGCAGCAGCGGCAGGGCGGTGGCGGCGGCGGTCGCCGGTCCGAGCGCGGGGGCCAGGGCGGCCGGAGCGGACAGGGCGGCCAGGCCGGCCGCGGCGGGCAGTCCGAGCGGGGCGGCCGGGACCGGTCGTCCGCGCCCGCGCCCGCGAACAGCGCGATGGCCGACGCCCTCCGCAAGGCCGGGCTGCTGGGCGAGGGCGGCGGCAAGCGCCGCTGACGGAGCCCGCACCGGGATCGTCCCCGCCGGCCGCCCGGGCCGGCGGGGGCGTCTCGCGGGCCGCCCGGCGGGACACCCCCGCCGGGCGGCGGCCACCCTGCGGGCCCTACGGCAGGAAGCGGAGGGCCCAGTCGGCGCGGTGGGCGACGGAGAGGTCGTCGTCCCCCGTCAGCGGCTGGAGGAGGTCCCGGGCCGTCTTCGGGTCGGCCTGGACCAGGTCGACGATCTCGGTGGCCAGACCGTCCTGGTCGTCGCCGAGGTCGACCGCGGAGGCCCGGATCAGGGCCGGGAGGGTCTCCGGGCCGCCGATCGCCGCGAGGACGCCGCCCAGCAGCTCGCGCGCGTAGGCGTTGCGCTCGGCGAGGGCGCGGTCGAGCTCCGCCTGGAGGCGCGGCAGCAGCCCGGCGTCGCCCGAGGCGGCGATCTCGTCGGCGAGGTCGATCGTCTCGTCCACGTCGGCGTCGAGGTCGTCCAGCATCTCGGTCAGCCGGGTCAGTAGGTCGGTCATGGTGCCTCCTGGAATGCGCCGTCCACGAGCACGGGGACGGTCGTCGAGCTGTCGGTCTCGGCGGCCACGGCCACGTCCTGCGGAAAGCCGTACTCGTACAGTTCACGACCCGAGTCACAGCCCTGCAAGGCGGCGACGGGGTCCTCGGTGGCCGACCACAGCACGGCCGCCGCGGTCGCCTCCGGGGTGAGGAGGTGCGGGCCGGCGGCCCGTAGCCCGGCGAGGACGGCGCCCGCGCCGAGCAGGTCCTCCAGCGCCGGACGCAGCGAACCGTCCGGCCACCGCTCGCCGGCCGCGACGACCGCGACCGGGCGGTCGGCGGAGCCGTACCCCCGTTCGGCGAGCCAGCGGGCGACCGCCGTGTGGTTGCGCAGCGAGGCGGCGACGACGGTCGCGCCCGCGGCCTCCGCGGCGATGGTGGAGCCGTTCGGCGAGGGCAGGACGAGGCGGGCCGGCGCCGGTGCGGCGCGAAGGGCCGCCGGGGAGAGCGTCCACGGGTGGTCGGGGGTGGCCTCGCGGCGCCCGACGGCGAGGGTCGCGCCGACGTCGCGCGCGTGGGCGGCGGCCGTCGCGTCCCGCCACCGGTACGGGTGGACGGCCGTGCCGGCCTCGACGGCGACGCCCACGGCGGTGGTGAAGGACAGGACGTCGACGACGACCACGCAGACGGCCGAGGGGCCGAGGACCCGTGCTTCGACGGGCCCCCAGCCGAACGAGACCGTCACCGCGGGCCCCGGTCCGCCGGCTGCGAGGTCGGCATCAGAGCTCGGTGGCCTTGCCGTCGGCGACCTCGACGCGCCGCGTGGTGCGGACCGCGTCGAGCATCCGCCGGTCGTGGGTGACGAGCAGCAGGGTGCCGGTGTACGAGTCGAGCGCGGACTCCAGCTGCTCGATGGCCGGCAGGTCGAGGTGGTTCGTCGGCTCGTCGAGGACGAGCAGGTTCACGCCCCGGCCCTGGAGCAGCGCGAGCGCGGCGCGGGTCCGCTCCCCCGGGGAGAGCGTGGTCGCGGGCCGCATCACGTGGACGGCCTTGAGGCCGAACTTCGCCAGCAGGGTGCGGACCTCGGCGGGCTCGGTGTCGGGCACGGCCGCGCAGAACGCCTCCAGGAGCGTCTCCGTGCCGTGGAAGAGCCGGCGGGCCTGGTCGACCTCGCCGACGACGACGCCCGAGCCGAGGACCGCGTCCCCGGAGTCCAGCGGCAGCCGGCCGAGCAGGGCGGCGAGCAGGGTCGACTTCCCGGCGCCGTTGGCCCCGGTGACGGCGACCCGGTCGGCCCAGTCGATCTGGAGGGTGACGGGGCCGAAGGCGAAGTCGCCGCGGCGCACCTCGGCCTCGCGGAGCGTGGCGACGACGGAGCCGGAGCGGGGCGCGGCGGCGATCTCCATCCGCAGCTCCCACTCCTTGCGGGGCTCGTCGACGACGTCGAGGCGCTCGATCATGCGCTGGGTCTGGCGGGCCTTCGCGGCCTGCTTCTCGCTGGCCTCGCTGCGCGCGTTGCGTCCGAGCTTGTCGCCGTCGGTGGCCTTGCGGCGGGCGTTCCTGACGCCCTTGTCCATCCAGGAGCGCTGCATGTGGCCGCGGGCTTCGAGGGCGGCCTTCTTGCCGGCGTACTCCTCGTAGTCCTCGCGGGCGTGCCGCCGGGCCCGGTCCCGCTCCTCCAGGTAGGCCTCGTAACCGCCGCCGTACAGGGTGATCTGCTGCTGGGCGAGGTCGAGTTCGAGGACCTTGGTGACCGTGCGGGTGAGGAACTCGCGGTCGTGGCTGATGACGACCGTGCCGGCGCGGAGTCCCTTCACGAACCCTTCGAGGCGCTCCAGGCCGTCGAGGTCGAGGTCGTTGGTGGGCTCGTCGAGCAGGAAGACGTCGTAGCGGGAGAGCAGGAGCGAGGCGAGGCCGGCGCGGGCGGCCTGGCCGCCGGAGAGGGAGGTCATCGGCTGGTCGAGGCCGACGGTGAGGCCGAGCGAGCCGGCGACCTCGTCGGCGCGCTCGTCCAGGTCGGCGCCGCCCAGGTTCAGCCAGCGCTCCAGGGTGGTCGCGTACGCGTCGTCGGCGCCCGGGGTGCCGTCGACGAGGCCCTGGGTGGCCTCGTCCATCGCCGTCTGGGCGGCGGCGACGCCGGTGCGCCGGGCGAGGAACTCCCGCACGGTCTCCCCCGCGCGCCGCTCGGGCTCCTGCGGGAGGTGGCCGACGGAGGCGGTGGGCGGCGAGAGCCTGAGCTCGCCCTCCTCGGGGGTGTCGAGCCCGGCGAGCAGCCTCAGCAGGGTCGACTTGCCGGCGCCGTTGACGCCGACGAGGCCGATGACGTCGCCGGGGGCGACGACGAGGTCGAGCCCGGCGAAGAGGGTGCGTTCGCCGTGGCCGGCGGCGAGGTCCTTGGCGACGAGGGTTGCAGTCATCAGGGTACGAATCCTAGGCGACCCGGGATCCGGCCCGGCCGCTCAGGGGTGCGGGACGGCGGGCACCGCGCGGGGGCCGGCCGCGGGGGCGTCGCGCGGGGTCGTGCGGGGTCCGCCGGGGAGGCCGGTCGCGGGGACGGGCCCGGAGCCGGTCTCGGGCCGGGGCCGGGAGTCGGCCGCCGCGGGCCCGGCCCCGAGGCGCCGCAGGACGGTCAGGCGGGTCGTCCGGTCGAAGCGGTAGGGGCCGACGCCGGGGTACCCCTCGCGCTCCAGGTCCACCGAGGGGCCGGTCTGCCAGGCGAAGTCGCGCCAGACGACGTCCTGGCCGTCGTGCTCGACGACGGCGGTGACGGCTCCGCACCCGAGGTCCTCGCAGTCGGGGCAGGAGTAGACCACCCGGCGGCCGCCCGGGAGCGGGGGCGCGCCGTCGGCGTCGGGGGCGAGGAGGGCGCGGACGTGCTCGGCGCGGAGGGCCGGCGGCAGGTCGCCGGCCAGCGGCGAGACCGTGTCGGCGCCCTCGGCCCCGTGGAGCCGGTGGAGCAGCGCCCGGCCGTCGACGACGAGGTCGAGGTCCTCGGGACGGGGGCGGGGCCGGACCGGGGTCCGGGGAGGGACGCCACCGCCGTCCGGGAGGGCGGCGGGGGCGAGGTCGAGAGTCGTGTACACGGCCGGCATGCGTCCAGCATTCCGCGGCGTGGGTCCGCGTTCCATGGCTGGCCCGTCCCGGAAATGTCCCGGTCCCGGAACGGTCCCCGGCAGGGAGAGCGACGTGATCGTGGTGGGTGGCGGGGTCGTCGGTCTGAGGACCGCGGTGACGCCGGCGGAGCCGGCCGGGGCCTGAGGACGGGCACGGGGCGGGCCCGGTCCCGTCGGACCGCACCCGCCCCGTGTTTGCTCACCGGATCGTTCCCCGGTGTGCGCCCGCTACTTCCAGAGCGGCGGCTTGCTGTTGTTGTCGGCGTCCTCGCACTGGCGGGCGCGGGTCTCCAGGGCGTTGGCGCGGGCGCTGGCCTTGCGGGCCTCCGCGTGGGCGCCGAGGCCGCGGAGCTGCGCGGCGCGGTTGCGCTCCTTGGCCGCGTCGTGCCGCAGCTGGGTGACGTTGCAGGTCATCTTGGCCGCGGCCGCCGGCTCGGCGGTGATCGTCTGGCCGAGCAGGACGCCGCCGGCGAGCAGCGTCGTGGCGAGCAGCGACGTCAGGACGCGACGTGCCGTCGTGGTGGTGCGCATGGTGTTCTCCAACTTCCAGGCCCTGGGGACCTGTTCGAGGCATGGTCAGTACCAGGCGGTAACTTTACCTCGGCAAACGACGGAATCACGCCACCCCGGCCCCCCGGGCACGTGATCGTCAACACCTCTCCACAGGGCTCCCACTGACGAGGTGATAGGTGGCGCGGCCGTCGAGGAGCAGCGGGACGAGCGCGCGCCGCGACTGCGCGAGCGGGACGAAGGCGCCCGCGCCCTCCGGTCGTACGGCGACGCCGTGCAGGGCGAGTTCGTCGCCCGCCTCGGCGTACTGGGCGGCGGACAGCCGGTAGCCGCAGGGCGGATCGGCCAGGATCTCCGCCGGCTCCGGCGGGTCGTTGTCGGCGCCGCCGAGGAAGACCGGGCCCCGGTCGGCATAGCCGGCGCGCCGGGCCGCGAGGGTGGCGGCCGTGAGCGGTCCGCGCCGCTCGTCGAGGTAGGCGAAGGCGCCCTCCAGGGCGGCGTGCTGGGTGGCGACGCGGCGGCGGTGGTTGCGCGCGGGGTCGTTCTGCTCGGCCTCGTCGAAGGCGTCCACCCGGGTCTCCACGAGCAGGCCCACGGAGTGCTTGATCCCGGCGGTGTTCCGCAGGATCCGCTCCTGTCCGTCGCCGGCGACCTGCTTGAGCGGCTTGCCGGTGAGGGGGTCGGTCCAGATGCCGTAGATGCCGCTGCTGTACCCGGCGAGCCCGGCTGCGGGCCGGACGTACGCCTCGGAGAGGGTCCGTGACTCGTCGTGGACGTGCGGATCGGCGTCGAGGCTGCGCGGCCAGAGGGCGAGCAGGTCCTTGTCGTAGTAGCGGGGCGTGGCGCCGTACTCGTGGAGGTCGTAGACGAGTTCGGGCCGCCGGTCGCGGATGACGGCGGCGACCGCGCGCGCCTCGGCGGTGCGCAGGGCGATGTGGTCGCGGTTGACGTCGACGCCGTCGGCGTTGCCCCGGGTGTCGGCCTCCCGCCCGTCGGGGTTGGCGGTGGGGACGACCAGGAGGGTCGTCCGGGCGAGGAAGCGGAGGGTCTCCCGGTCCCGGTCGGTGGCGAGGTCGCGCACCGTGCGGAGGCAGGCCTCCCGGCCGGCCGGTTCGTCGCCGTGCTGGCTGCAGACCAGCAGCACGGTGGTGCGCCCGGTGCCGAGGGTGGCGAGCCGGAGCGGGCGGCCCTGGACGGTGGCGCCGACGACCCGCACCGAGAGGCGGGCGCTCGCGCGGTCCACGGCCGCGAGGAAGTCGCGCTCCTCCGCCTCGGAGGTCCACCGGGCCCCGTTGCTCGTCTCGAATCCGGTGCGCGGCGGCGGCTGTACGGGCGCGCTGCCGGCCGCCTTCGCGGGAACGGTGACGAGCGGCAGCGCGAGGAGCGCGGCGCCCGCGGCGAGGAGCAGAGCGCGCCGGGAACTCCGGTGTCCGCTGGGGGGGTTCATCGGGCGTCTCCCGTTCGGTTCATCGGGCGTCTCCCGTTCCGGGCAGGCGCGGGCCGGTGACGGCGGCCGGCGGTGCGGCGTCCCGCCGCGCGGGGCCGGCGGGGTGCGTCGGCGGCGGGGCCGGGTGCGGTCCGGAGGTGGCCAGGGCGAAGGCTCCGGCACCGCCGACCAGCGGCAGCCGGGCGGAGGTGCGGGCGAGGTCGAGGGTCAGGGTCGGGGTCGTCGACGGAGGGTCGAGGAGGTCCTTGTCCGTGCCGCCGACGATCAGGGCGAGGCGGTGCCCGGCCGGCACGACGTGGTCGGTGGCGGCGAGGTCCAGGGTCATCGTGTACGCCCGGCCGGGGGTCAGCGGGCGTTCCCTGCCCGGGTCGGCCCAGGTGCCGAGGTCGGCCCAGCCCCGGCTGACGACGGTGTGCCGGACGTCCGCCGTGCGGGCCTCGGTCTCCCGGTAGCAGGCGCTGTCCCCGGCGGTGCTCGCGCCCCAGCAGGTGCGGTCGGTGCGGGTGGTGATGCCCTCGCCGGCGGCGCCGTAGTCCCGGATCGTGTCCGGGCCGAGGTCCACCAGGACGGCGGTGAGGTGGGCGGTGGCGGTGGTCGGGACGGCGGTGACCGTCACCTGGGAGGAGCCGGCGATCCTGAGGTCCCGGGAGAGCGGGCGGGTGACGAACCCGGCCTTCTCGGGGGTCGCGGAGTCGATCCGGGCCGCCCAGTCGAGCTCGCCCAGGCCCGGGTCGTCGGTGAAGGTCGCGGCGGAGCCGGGGGCGGCCGGCGCGCGGCCGAGGACGCCGGGCCCGGGGGCCGAGCCCGGGGCGGGGCGCAGGGTGGTGGGGGCGGTGGTGCGCGGCGGCCACTGGCGGTCGGTGGTCCACCGGTCCGGGGCGCGCTCGATGTCGGCGACGGGTTCGCGGTCGATGCCGTTGTCGTAGCCGAGGAGGTGGTGGTCGAACCAGCGGTGCAGGGTGCGGACCCACTCGGCGCGCCGGAAGTCGAAGGGGTCGACGTGGCCGGTCTGGGAGAGCCAGATCTTCCGCTCGACGCCGTGGGCGCCGAGGGCGTCCCACCAGCGGCCGAACTGGCCGGCGCGCACGTTGAGGTCCTGCTGACCGTGGACGACGAAGACGCTGGCCTTGACCTTGGCGGCGCTCCTGACGTGGTCGCGCTCGGTCCAGGCGGGCGTGCGGTCGCCGCTGTACGGGGTACCGGCGGTGATGCGGTCCTGGACGGCGCCGCAGCGGGCCCGCGCCGCGGGGCTGTTGACGTAGTCGGAGAGCCAGCTCGGGTTCGAGTCGTACAGGGGGGCGCCCTGGGAGTGGAAGTAGTCGTACCAGGAGGAGATGGCACCGATCGGAACGATCGTTTTCAGCCCTTCGACGCCGGTGGCGGCGACGCCGTTGGCGACGGTGCCGTCCCAGCTCTTGCCGATCATGCCGACGTCGCCGGTGCTCCAGGTGGTGGCCCGGGACCGGGTGTCGCCCGTACGGGTGGTGTAGCCCCGGGCGCGGCCGTTCAGCCAGTCGACGACGGCCTTGGCCGACTGGACGTCGGAGCGTCCGCCGACGTCGTCGCAGCCGTCGGAGCGGTTGGTGCCGGCGAGGTCGACGGCGGCGAAGGCGTAGCCGCGGGGGACGAAGAAGTTGTCGTAGAACAGCGGGAGGCCGACGGGGTTCCCTTCGGCGTCGTAGGTCTTCTTCTGGCTCTCGTTGCCGCGTCCGCAGCAGGCGTAGTACGGGCTGGCGTCCATGATGACCGGGATCCTGCGGCCGGCCGCGGCGGGCTCACGGGGGCGGACGATGTCGACGGCGACCCGGTCCGTGCGCCCGTCGCCGTCGCCGTCGAGCCCGGTGTCGACCCAGACGGACTCGCGGACGGCGTCGGCGTACGAGTGGACGGGCCGGGACTCCCTGACGGATCGTCCGGCAGCCGTGGCGGGCCCGGAGGCCGTGGCGGGCCCGGAGGCCGTGGCCGGTGCGGCGGGTTCCGGGCGGGCGCCGGCGGGTGTGACCAGGGTCGCGAGCAGGGCGGCCGTGGCGGCGGTCACCAGCGTTCCGTACGGCAGTCGGGCTCCGCGGGTTCTCCGCGTTCGCATCGGCATGGGCGGGAACGTACCCCGGTCAACTCCCCTGCAAAAGAGTGCCGGAGGCGATCGGGCGTGATTCGGGTCGATTCCGGAGGCGGATGGGTTCATGTCGGCCGAATGGCGATCGTGTGACAGCGGGTCCTCTGGACGTGACGGTGCGTCGGGGCCCTGAATAGTGTCCTGGCTAAGGACCGACGACCACCCGCGCGTCTTACGTTTCTTATGACTTGGGGAGCACCCGTGCACCGCAGAATCATCGTTCCGAGCGCCCTCGCGGCCTCCCTGCTGCTGGCGATCCCGGCATCGGCGGCCGATTACGTCCCTGGGGCCCCGGGCATCGGCGACTCCTACTATCCGAACAGTGGCAACGGCGGCTACGACGTCTCGCACTACGACCTGCGTCTGACGTACCAGCCCGCCACCGACCTCCTGGAGGGCACCGCGACGATCGTCGCCACCACCAGGCAGAACCTCTCCCGGTTCAACCTCGACCTCGGCCTGAAGGTCAGCGAGGTCCGGGTCAACGGACGGGTGGCGACGTTCGCCGCCTCGGGCTCGCACGAGCTGGAGGTCACCCCGGCGACCCCGCTGGAGAAGAACAAGCCGCTCTCGATCGTCGTCCGCTACGCGGGCAAGCCCTCCGAGGTGAAGATCGACGGCTGGACGGCCTGGGCCCGGACCCCGGACGGCGGCGTCGCCGCGCAGGAGCCGGACTCGGCGGCCTGGTGGTTCCCCTCCAACGACCACCCGCTGGACAAGGCGACCTTCGACGTCTCCGTCGCCGTCCCGGACGGCACCCAGGCCATCAGTAACGGGGTGCTGCAGTCGCAGTCCTCGCGGCTCGGCTGGACCCGCTTCAACTGGCGCTCGAACAAGCCGCAGGCGACGTACCTGGCCACGCTCGCCGTCGGGAAGTTCGACATCACGACGGACCGGACCGCGAACGGGCTGCCGGTCCTCAACGCGTACAGCAAGGACCTCGGCGACAACGACGGCGCCGCCCGCGCCTCGATCGAGCGGACGACGGAGGTCGCGGAGTGGCTGGAGGGGGTCTTCGGGCCGTACCCCTTCAACGCCCTCGGCGGCTACGTGCCGAACGTGACCAGCGGCTTCGCCCTGGAGACCCAGACCCGGCCGTTCTACAGCCCTCGGCAGTTCGCCAACGGCGCGAACGTGTCGGTGGTCGTCCACGAGCTGGCGCACCAGTGGTACGGCGACAGCGTGTCGGTCCGGGACTGGAAGGACATCTGGGTCAACGAGGGCTTCGCCCGCTACAGCCAGTGGCTGTGGTCGGAGAAGGAGGGCGAGGGCACGGCGCAGGAGCTGGCGGACTACCTGTACGCCCTCCGGACCGCCGAGGACCCGTTCTGGACGGTGAAGCCGGGCGACCCCGGTCCGGAGAACCAGTTCCACATCGCCGTCTACGACCGGGGCGCGCTGGCCCTCCAGGCGCTGCGCAACGAGATCGGCGACGAGGACTTCTTCGCCATCCTGAAGGGCTGGCCGCAGAAGTTCGCCCACGGCAACGCGCGGGTGGCCGACTTCGTGCGGTACGCGGAGAAGGTCTCCGGCAAGCCGCTGGCCGAGCTCTTCGACACCTGGCTGTACGAGCCGTCGAAGCCGTCCGCCTCGACCGCGGCGGCGGCCGGCCTGGCCGCGCCGGCGTCGGGCGCCCCGGCCGCGCGGGCCGCGGCGGCGCCGAAGCCGGCCCAGCCTAAGTCGTGGAAGAAGATCGCGGCGACGAACTCGGTCCACGAGTCGGGGCGGCACGGCGACCACTGAGCGGTGCGGTGACCCGGTCCGCAGGAACCCGGGTCACCGATACGGGCCCCGCCTGCGTGCGGGGCCCGTATCGGTGCGGCCCCGGGCGGACGTCAGCGGCCGGCTCGGCGGGCGGCCTCGCGGGCCTTTCGGGCCAGCGGCAGGTAGCGCAGTCGCTCCGGCAGGACGGGGACCACCCAGCGGACCGCCCGCGCGAAGCGGCGCAGCGTCCGCTCCTGTCCGTCCGTCCAGGTGAGCCCGATGGCCGCCCGGGCGTCCGGCGGCATCAGGCCGACGGTGAAGAAGGCACGCAACCGCAGGAACGGGCGGCGCAGAACCGGCCAGAGCAGCCTGAGCGCGAGCCGGAGCGGCAGCGGGCCCCGGTCGGGGGCGGGCACGGGCTGCCCGGGGTCGAGCAGCTCCCGGACGACGACGGTCGCCTCCAGCTCGTCCGCGAGGACCTTCCGGTAGTACGGCCAGAACTCCTCGATCGTCTGCGGCATGTCCCGGTCGTGGATGCCGAGGATCCGGCCGACCTGGAGCCACTCGGTGTAGAGCTGCCGCTCCTGCGCCTCGGTGAGGGGCCGGGCGAGGAGACGGAGGCCGTGGGTGTAGACGGGGAAGCCGGTCGCGTGGACCCAGGCGTAGTAGGCGGGCGTCAGCGCGTGGTAGCGGCGGCCCCGGGTGTCCGTGCCCTGGATGTCGCGGTGCAGCCGGCGGAGCCGCCGCCCCTCGCGCGCGGCGTCCTCGCCTCCGTAGATCCACAGCTGGAGCGAGCGAAGGGAGCGCTCGCCGCGGCCCCAGGGGTCGGTGCGGAAGACCGAGTGGGCGTCGACGCCGGCGCCGATGGCGGGGTGGGCGACCTGCATCGTGAGGGCGGCGGGAAGCATCAGGAGCGCGCGGACGTCACCGGCGACGCTCCACAGCACGCCCCCGACGGGCGGCGGCGCCGGATCGGCGCCGGTGACCCGGTCGGCGGACTTCTGGGATTCCATGGGGCTCTCTCCTCACACTCCAGGCTGCACCCACGACGAAGGGGCCGTCACCCGGGCTGCTCGGCCCCTGGTGACGGCCCCTTCCGGGGAGTACGGGTCAGCCGCGGTCGGCGCCGACCGGCTCGCCGACGATGCGGGCGGCGAGGGCGTGGGCCCAGGCGTCGACGTCGGCGTTGAGCTCGCGCTCGGCGGCGGCGCGCTCCTCGGCGATCTTCGCGGAACCGGCGGCGATGATCGACTCGCGCTCGGTGTTGCCCTCGGCGCGGGCGGCGGCGATGGCGACCGAGCCCTCCTCGACGGCCTTGGCGCGGATACGGGCCGCCTCGTGGCGGGCCTCGGCCAGCTCGGCCTCGTACTGCTCGCGGATCTGCGTGGCCTCGGCGCGCAGGTCGTCGGCGCGCCCGGTGCCGCCGTCGATGGCGTCCTCGCGCTCGTCGAGCGTGCGCCGGATCTTCGGCAGGATGCCCTTCGCCAGGATGAGGAAGGTGAGGGCGAACAGCACGAGGCCGAGGATGAGCTCCGCCCAGACAGGGTTGAGCGGACCGAGGTCCATCTTGAAGACGGTCGAGTTCGAAGCGAGGGTCATGCGCGCATTCTACCTGCTAGAAAAAGCGACAATTCGGGCTACCCGGCGAGAGTTGTCGCGTTCGTGCGGGCTCGGCCAGATTCCCGGCACCCAAAGGCTACCGGAAGGTAACTCCGGCTGATTGTATGTGCCGCGCCAGCACAACCCCCCACACCCTCATGGGAGTTCCTGTGTCGTTCGCCGCGCTCCGCCGCGCCCCCGGCGCCGCCCTGTCCCTGGCCCTCGCCGCGGCCACCCTGGCCGTGACCGCCCCGGGTGCGTCCGCCGCCTCCGCCGGAGCGGCCGCGGAGGCCCCGCGCCTGAAGGTGCTCACGTACAACGCGTTCCTCTTCTCGAAGACGCTGTACCCGAACTGGGGGCAGGACCACCGGGCCAAGGCGATCCCGGCCGCCCCCTGGTACCAGGGGCAGGACGTGGTCGTGATCCAGGAGGCCTTCGACAACGCCGCCTCCGACGCCCTCAAGGCGAACTCGGCCGGCCGGTACCCGTACCAGACGCCGGTCGTGGGCCGCAGCAAGAGCGGCTGGGACGCCACCGGCGGCTCCTACTCCGCGACCACCCCCGAGGACGGCGGGGTGACGATCCTCAGCAAGTGGCCGATCATCCGCAAGGAGCAGCACGTCTACAAGGACGCGTGCGGCGCCGACTGGTGGTCGAACAAGGGCTTCGCCTACGCGGTGCTCGACGTGAACGGCAGCCGGGTGCACGTGCTCGGCACCCACGCCCAGTCCACCGACCCGGGCTGCTCGGCGGGCGAGGCGGCGCAGATGCGCAGCCGCCAGTTCAAGGCGATCGACGCCTTCCTCGACGCCAAGAGCATCCCGGCGAACGAGCAGGTGATCGTCGCCGGCGACATGAACGTCGACTCGCACACCCCCGAGTACGGCACGATGCTCGCCGACGCGGGCCTGGCGGGGGCCGACGCCCGCACCGGCCACCCGTACTCCTTCGACACCGACCTGAACTCGATCGCCTCCGAGCGCTACCCGGACGACCCGCGCGAGGACCTCGACCACGTCCTCTACCGCTCGGGGAACGCCCGGCCGGCGAACTGGACCAACCACGTGGTCCTGGAGAAGAGCGCGCCCTGGACGGTCTCCAGCTGGGGCACGAGCTACACGTACACCAACCTGAGCGACCACTACCCGGTCACCGGTTTCTGAGCCCCGGCCGACCGCTCGACGGCGGCGGGCGCGGGGCGCTCAGTACCCGTACCCGCCGCCGAAGAGGCTGTACAGCCAGGCGCCCAGCACCCCGGCGACACAGAGCAGCACCACGAAGGAGCCGAGGCTCGTGTGCCGCTCCCTGCGGGGGCGGCCGGGCCGTGCGGTGCGGGCCGCGCGGCCCGGCTTCCGCTGTCTGCCCGGCCTGCCCTGCTTCCCGGAGCCGGCCGTGCGCCCCGCACGCGCCGGCTGCGCGGCGGCGGGCTCGGCGACCGCCGCGACCTCGGCGAGCATCCGGCGGCAGACCGCCGCGAGCTCGGCCGTCCCGGCCGTCAGGTCGACGACCACCTCGGTGCGGGCGGGCGCGGTGGTGCCCCCGTCGAGGAGCCGCCCGGCACGCAGCAGCGCCTGGTCCTTGCCCCCGGTCGGACCCAGGCTTATCCAGCGGCGCACGTGCTCGCCCCGGATCACCACACCGCCGCCCCGCTCCCGGTAGACGGTGTGCTCCCGCCACAGGACTCCGGCCAACTGATCGGCCGTCTCCCTGAGTTGCGTGTACATCTGACTCCCCTGTTCCCGTTCCCCCAGTTCGAACAGCCGCAGACTCTAGCCGCCGGGACCGACACCCCGCGCCACACCCCCGGCCCGCCGCCCGTTACGCGCCGAAGTCGTACACGGTGACCGCTATCCCCCGCTCCACCAGCCGCCGGACCACTGGTGCCCTTGCCCCGCGGTGCGGTCGCGTCCCCCGGACGTAGGTGATCCCGTTCATGACGATCACGCTACGACCCGGCACTGACAACGCCCGGCGGTCTTCTACAGCTCTGGTGAGACAGCAATACTGTCCCGGTCGGCCTCAGCGGCCGGATTCGGCAGGGGAGCGGAAGCGAGGCGGCTCGGATGGACGTCGGGAGCGACGCGGAGGGCGGGGCCAGCTACACCGTCGACGAGCTGGCCGCGCGGGCCGGCGTCACGGTGCGGACCGTGCGGTTCTACGGGACCCGCGGTCTCCTCCCGCCGCCCGTCATCGGGGCGCGGCGCGTCGGGCACTACGGGCAGGGCCATCTGTCGCGGCTCGCGCTGATCGAGGAGCTCCAGCGGCAGGGGATGACGCTGGCCGCGATCGAGCGGTACCTGGAGCAGCTGCCGGCCGACCTCAGCGCCCAGGACCTGGCGATCCACCGGGCCCTGGTGGCCTCGTGGGCTCCGGAGTCCGCCGAGTGCACCACCCGGCGGGAGCTGGAGCGGCGGGCCGGCCGGGAGCTGACGGAGACGGACGTGGACCGGCTGGCCGCGATGGGCGTGCTCGACCGGACCGCCGACGAGGACACCTTCCGGCTCGACGGGTCGCTGCTCCGGCTCGGCGTCGAGCTGCTCGACGTGCCCATCGAGCACGAGACGATCCTCGCCTCCCGCACCGTCCTCCTGGAGCACGCGCGCGCCGCGGCGCAGGAGCTCTCCCGGCTGTTCCGGGACGAGGTGTGGAGCCCGTACCGGGAGAGCGGCGAGGACCCGAACCACCTGAGCGCGATGAGGTCGCTCTCGGCCCATATGCAGCCGATGGTGGTCCAGGCCCTCCTCACGGCCTTCCAGCGCTCGCTGAGCGAGGAGCTGCGGGCGGCGTTCGGGCGCCGGTGAGGGGAGCCGGCCGGGCGCCGGCTCCCCGGGGGCGTCACGCGTCGGTGAAGACCTCGCCGCGCTCGGCCTTCTCCACCAGCAGCGCCGGCGGGGCGAACCGCTCGCCGTAGGCCTCCGCCAGTTCGCGGGCCCGGGCGACGAAGCCCGCGACGCCGCCCTCGTACCCGTTGACGTACTGGAGGACGCCGCCCGTCCAGGCCGGGAAGCCGATGCCCATGATCGAGCCGATGTTGGCGTCGGCGACCGAGGTCAGGACGCCCTCCTCCAGGAGGCGGACGGTGTCCAGGGCCTCGGCGAAGAGCATCCGCTCCTGCATGTCGCGGAAGGGGATCTCGTGGCCGGGCTTCGTGAAGTGCTCGCGCAGACCGGGCCAGAGCCGTCCGCGCCTGCCGTCCTCGCCGTACTCGTAGAACCCGGCGCCGCCGCTGCGGCCGGGGCGGTCGAACTCGTCGACCATGCGGTCGATGACCGCCTCACCCGGGTGGGTGGCCCAGGTCCCGCCGGCCTCCTCGACCGCCCGCCGCGTCTCGTTGCGGATCTTGCGCGGGAGGGTCAGGGTCAGCTCGTCCATCAGGGAGAGCACCTTCGCCGGGTAGCCCGCCTGCGCGGCGGCCTGCTCGACGGAGGCGGGCTCGATGCCCTCGCCGACCATGGCGACGCCCTCGTTGATGAAGTGCCCGATGACCCGGGAGGTGAAGAAGCCCCGCGAGTCGTTGACCACGATCGGCGTCTTGTTGATCTGCCGCACCAGGTCGAAGGCGCGGGCGAGCGCCTCGTCGCCGGTCCGCTCGCCCTTGATGATCTCGACCAGCGGCATCTTGTCGACGGGCGAGAAGAAGTGCAGGCCGATGAAGTCGCCCTGGCGCCGCACGCCCTCGGCGAGGACGGAGATCGGCAGGGTCGAGGTGTTGGAGCAGAGCAGCGCGTCGGGCTCGACGACGTCCTGGATCTCCTGGAACACCTTGTGCTTGAGCGCCGTGTCCTCGAAGACCGCCTCGATGACCGCGTCGCAGCCGGCGAGGTCGCGGACCTCGGCGGTCGGGGTGATCCGGGCGAGGAGGGCGTCGGCCTTCTCCTGGGTGGTGCGGCCGCGGGAGACGGCCTTGGCGCAGAGGGCCTCGGAGTACGCCTTGCCCTTCGCGGCGGACTCGGCGGAGACGTCCTTGAGGACGACCTCGATGCCGGCGCGGGCGCAGGAGTACGCGATGCCCGCGCCCATCATCCCCGCGCCGAGGACGGCGACCTTGCGGACCGGGCGGGCCTCGACGCCCTTGGGGCGGCTGGCGCCGGAGTTGACGGCCTGGAGGTCGAAGAAGAACGCCTGGATCATGTTCTTCGCCGTCTGCCCGGTGACGAGCTCGGTGAAGTAGCGGCTCTCGATGACGGCCGCGGTCTCGAAGTCGACCTGGGAGCCCTCGACGGCGGCGGCCATGATGGCGCGCGGCGCCGGGTAGGGCGCGCCGTTGAGCTGCTTGCGCAGGTTCGCCGGGAATGCGGGGAGGTTGGCGGCGAACTTCGGGTTCGAGGGGGTGCCGCCGGGGATCCGGTGGCCGGGGACGTCCCAGGGCTGCCGGGACTCGGGGTTCGCGTCGATGAAGGCGATGGCCTTGGCCATCATCTCCTCGTGGGTGGCGGCGAGCTCGTGGACGAGTCCGTTGTCGAGGGCGCGCTTCGGCGGGTACTGGGTGCCCTGGAGCAGCACCTTCAGCAGGGCGTCGGTGATGCCCATGAGGCGGACGGCGCGGGTGACGCCGCCGCCGCCCGGCAGCAGGCCGAGGGTGACCTCGGGGAGGCCGATCTTGGAGCCCGGGGCGTCGAGGGCGACGCGGTGGTGCGAGGCGAGGGCGATCTCGTAGCCGCCGCCCAGCGCGGCTCCGTTGATCGCGGCCACGACGGGCTTGCCGAGGGTCTCGATCCGGCGCAGCGCGTTCTTGATGCCGAGGCCGCCCTCGAAGATGTCCTGGGCGTGCTCGGGGCCCGCCTGGACCATGTCCTTGAGGTCGCCGCCGGCGAAGAAGGTCTTCTTCGCCGAGGTGTAGATGATGCCGCGGATGGAGTCCTTCTCGGCCTCGACACGGTCGGCGACGGCGACGATCGAGGCCCGGAAGGCCTGGTTCATGGTGTTGGCGGACTGGTTCGGGTCGTCGAGGACGAGGGTGACGATCCCGGTCGCGTCCTGCTCCCAGCGGATGGTGGTGCTCTCGCTCATGTCTCTGCTTCTCCGTGGATCCGTGAAGAGGGGTTCGGACGGGACGGTCAGACGCGCTCGACGACGGTGGCGATGCCCATGCCGCCGCCGACGCAGAGGGTGGCGAGGCCGTAGCGCTTGTCCTGCCGCTCCAGCTCGTCGACGAGGGTGCCGAGGATCATGGCGCCGGTGGCGCCGAGCGGGTGGCCGAGCGCGATGGCGCCGCCGTTGACGTTGACCTTGTCCAGCGTGATGCCCATGTCCTTGACGAAGCGCAGGACGACGGCGGCGAAGGCCTCGTTGATCTCGACGAGGTCGATGTCGTCGATGGTCAGGCCGGCCTTGGCGAGGGCCTTGCGGGCGGCCGGCGCGGGGCCGGTCAGCATGATCGTCGGCTCGGAGCCGGAGACGGCGGCCGAGACGATCCGCGCGCGGGGGGCGAGTCCGTTCCGCTCGCCGGCCTCCTTGGAGCCGATGGCGACGAGCGAGGCGCCGTCGACGATGCCGGAGGAGTTGCCGGCGTGGTGGACGTGGTCGATCTCCTCGATCCAGTGGTACTTCTGCAGCGCGACGGCGTCGAAGCCGCCGAGCTCGCCGATGTCGGCGAAGGAGGGCTTGAGCCGCGCGAGGGAGTCGGCGGTGGTGCCGGGCCGCAGGAACTCGTCGTGGTCGAGGACGGTGAGGCCCGCGCGGTCCTTCACGGGGATGATCGAGCGGTCGAAGCGCCCGTCCTTGACGGCGGCGGCGGCGCGCTCCTGGGAGAGCGCGGCGTACTCGTCGACGTCGCGGCGGGAGAAGCCCTCGATGGTGGCGATGAGGTCGGCGCCGATGCCCTGGGGGACGAAGTTGGTCTCCAGGTTGGTCATCGGGTCGGCGAACCAGGCGCCGCCGTCGGAGGCCATCGGGACCCGGGACATGGACTCGACGCCGCCGGCGAGGACGAGGTCCTCCCAGCCGGAGCGGATCTTCATGGCGGCCATGTTGACCGCTTCGAGGCCGGAGGCGCAGAAGCGGTTCTCCTGGACGCCGGCGACGGTGTCGGGGAGTCCGGCGGCGATGGCGGCGATCCGGGCGATGTCGGAGCCCTGGTCGCCGACGGGGCCGACGACGCCGAGGACGATGTCGTCGACGGCGGCCGGGTCGAGGCCGGGGTTGCGGGTCTGGATCTCCCGGATGAGGCCGACGACCAGGTCGATCGGCTTGGTGCCGTGGAGGGAGCCGTTGGCCTTGCCGCGTCCGCGCGGGGTGCGGATCGCGTCGTACACGTACGCTTCGGTGCTCACGGGAGGCCTTTCGCGATGAGGGCGATGAGGGTGGCTGGAACGGATGGCGGAGCGGAGGGGAACGGGGGGAGGGGGTCAGCCGAGGAGGGAACGGCCGATGATCTCCTTCATGATCTCGGTCGTGCCTCCGTAGATGGTCTGGATCCGGCCGTCGGTGTAGGCGCGTGCGACCGGGAACTCGCTCATGTAGCCGTACCCTCCGTGCAGTTGCAGGCAGCGGTCGGCGACCCGCTTCTGGAGCTCGGTCGCCCACCACTTGGCCATGGAGGCGTGGACGGCGTCGAGTCCGGCCCCGTCGGGATCGCTGTGCTCCACGATGCAGCGGTCGACGAACGTCCGGGTGACGGCGCACTCGGTGGCCATCTCGGCGATCTCGAAGCGGATGTGCTGGAGCCGGGAGAGCGGGCGGCCGAAGGCCTCGCGCTCCTTGACGTACGCGGTGGTGATCTCCAGCAGGTGCTCGGCGGCGGCGATGCCGGCGACGGCGATGGCCATCCGCTCCTGGGCCAGGTTGGTCATCAGGTGGACGAAGGCGCCGTTCAGCTCGCCGAGCAGGTTCTCCTTGGGGACGCGCACGTCGTGGAAGAACAGTTCGGCGGTGTCCTGCGACTTCTGGCCGATCTTGTCGAGGTTCCGGCCGCGCTCGAAGCCCTCCGCGCCGCGCTCCACGACGAGGAGGGAGAGGCCGTGGGCACCGCCCTCGGGGGTGGTGCGGGCGACGACGACCACGAGGTCGGCGAGGATGCCGTTGGAGATGAAGGTCTTGGAGCCGTTGAGGATCCAGTGGTCGCCGTGGTCCTCGGCCGTGGTGCGGATGCCCTGGAGGTCGGAGCCCGCGCCGGGTTCCGTCATGGCGATGGCGGTGATCGTCTCGCCCGAGCAGAAGCCGGGCAGCCAGCGCCGCTTCTGCTCCTCGGTGCCGAGCGAGGTGAGGTAGGGGCCGATGATGTCGTTGTGCAGGCCGATGGCGAGTCCGGGGGTGCCGGCCCGGGTGAACTCCTCGGCGAGCACGGACGCGTAGCGGAAGTCGGGGTTGCCCCCGCCCCCGTACTCCTCGTCGACGGCGAGGCCCAGCAGGCCCTGTCGTCCGGCGGCGAGCCAGGCCTCGCGGGAGACGATGCCGTCCTTCTCCCACTGCTCGTAGTGGGGCAGGACCTCCTTCTCCAGGAAGGTGCGGACGGTGGCCCGGAAGGCCTCGTGGTCGGCGGAGTAGAGCTGGCGCTTCATGCGGCGGTCTCCTGGGTCTGGGGCGGGCGGTGCGCGGTTCGGACGCGGCGGTCGTGGCCGGTGCGCCCGCGGGTCGGTCCTCCGGGTCCGGCCGTCCGGGTCACGCGTCGGGCTCCGGGGTCCCGCGCGTCAGAGCGGGTACGGCCCAGTCGACGGCGACCTCGGCCGTGTCCGCGCCGGGCAGCGCGGGTCCGCGGCGCAGGGTGCCGGGGGTGACGGAGAAGCGGGGCGCGGGGGCCGGCTGGGCGACGCCGTCCCGCTCGGTGAAGGTGCCGCGGGCGGCGAGGTGGGGGTGGGACGGTGCCTCGCGCATCGAGAGGACGGGGGCCACGCAGGCGTCGCTGCCCTCGAAGAGGGCGGTCCACTCCTCGCGGGTACGGCGGAGGAAGCGGTCGGCGACGGCCTTGCGCAGTGCGGGCCAGCGCCCGAGGTCGTGGCGGGCGGGGGCGGCCTCCTCGATGCCGAGGATGCGGGCGAACTCCGCGTAGAACCGCTCCTCCAGGGCGCCGACGGCCATGTGTCCGCCGTCGGAGGTCTCGTACACGCCGTAGAACGGGCATCCGCCGTCCAGCAGGTTGACGCCCCGCCGGTCCTGCCAGCCGCCGGCGGACAGCATGGCGTGGATCATGGTGGTGAGGTGGGCGGTGCCGTCGACGATCGCGGCGTCGACGACCTGGCCCTCGCCGTGCGCGCGGGCGTGCTGCAGGGCGGCGAGGACGCCGACGACCAGGTAGAGCGAGCCGCCGGCGTAGTCGCCGAGGAGGTTGGCGGGGATGCTGGGCGGGCTGTCGGGGTCGGGGCCGATCATGCCGAGGGCGCCGGTGATCGCGATGTAGCCGATGTCGTGTCCGGCGGTCGCGGCGAGCGGTCCGTCCTGGCCCCAGCCGGTCATCCGGCCGTAGACGAGGCGCGGGTTGCGGGCGAGGCAGGCGTCGGGTCCGACGCCGAGGCGCTCGGCGACGCCGGGGCGGTAGCCCTCGATGAGGATGTCGGCGCGTTCGGCCAGGTCGAGGACGGTGGCGGCGCCGTCCGCCGCCTTGAGGTCGACGACGGCGGAGCGCTTGTTGCGGTTGGTGAGGTCGCGGGCCGGGTCGATGCCCAGGCCGGGGCCGCCGGGGCGGTCGACGCGGACGACGTCGGCGCCGAGGTCGGCGAGCAGCATGGCCGCGAAGGGGCCGGGGCCGATGCCGGCGAGCTCGACCACGCGAACCCCGGCGAGCGGGCCGTTCCCGGCGGTGTGCGTCGTGCTCATCGAGCCCCCAGACGTGTGTGACACCAATGATGTAACACCGGAGATGCTAGGAACGTGTTCCACTCGGCACAAGCCCCCCGGCCGAGCAAGCGCTTGGAAATTACCGGAGGGGGAAGGCGGGGCGGGCAGGCGGGTCCGGACGGATCCGGACACGCCGCCCCGAGGCGTCTACTCGGGAGTAGGGCGGGGGTGGCGCAGGGCTCGGGACCCGCTATCCTCCGCCGACGAGCACCGCGCAGGGCGGCGCGGTACGGCCGAATCGAGGGGCTGTATGGACACAGGGGCGGCGGACGCGGGGCGTGGGGCCGGGGACGGGGCCGGCCGGGAGGCCGGAGCCGGAGCGGCGTCCGGGCCGGGCGCCGGGGCCGGGCGGGAGACCGGGGGCGGGCGGGGCGCCCAGGCGGGGCCGGGTGCCGGTGTCGGTGTCGGGCCGGGTGCCGGTGTCGGGCCGGGTGCCGAGGCCGGGCGCGCGGGTGGGAACGGGCCGGACCGCCCCTACGACGTGGTCCTCTTCGGGGCCACCGGGTTCGTCGGCGAGCTGACCGCCGAGTACCTCGCCGCCCATGCGCCCGCGGGGTGCCGCTGGGCGCTCGCGGGCCGCAACCGGGCCGGGCTCGCCGCCCTGCGCACCCGGCTCGCCGCCCGGTGGCCGCACTGCGCCGAGCTGCCGCTGGTCGTCGCGGACGCGGCCGACCCCGGCTCGCTGCGCGAACTCGCCGAGTCCGCACGGGTGGTGGCGACGACGGTCGGTCCGTACGTCTGGTACGGCGACGGACTCGTCGGCGCGTGCGCCGAGGCGGGCACCGACTACCTGGACCTGACCGGCGAGTCCGAGTTCGTCGACCAGACGTACGTGCGGCACGACGCGCGGGCCCGGGAGACCGGCGCCCGTATCGTCCACGCCTGCGGCTTCGACTCCGTCCCGCACGACCTGGGCGCGTACTTCACCGTCCAGCAGCTCCCGGAGGGCGTACCGCTCCGGGTGGACGGCTTCGTGCGCGCCGGGGCGCAGTTCTCCGGCGGCACCTTCGCCTCCGCCCTGACCGCCCTCGGCCGGGGGCGGGAGATCCTGCGTGCGGCCCACGAACGGCGGCTGCACGAGCCGCGGTTGGTGGGGCGGCGGACCCGTGCGCCGCTGTCCGGGCCGCGGTTCAGCCGGGAGACCGGGACCTGGGCGCTGCCGCTCCCGACCATCGACCCGCAGATCGTGGCGCGTTCGGCGGCGTCCCTCGAACGGTACGGACCCGACTTCCGCTACCGCCACTACGCCTCCGTGAAGACGCTCCCGATGGCTCTCGGCGGCGCGACGGCCGCGGGCGCGAGTGTGGCGCTCGCCCAACTCCCCCCAGTACGGTCATGGCTGATGGATCGCTACCAGGCCGGTCAGGGGCCGTCGGCCGAGCGGCGGGCCCGCAGCTGGTTCTCGGTCCGCTTCGTCGGCGAGGGCGGCGGGCGGCGGGTGTTCACCGAGGTCTCGGGCGGCGATCCGGGCTACGACGAGACGGCGAAGATGCTGGCCGAGGCGGCGCTCAGCCTCGCCTTCGACCCGCTGCCTAAGACATCGGGCCAGGTGACGACGGCGGTGGCGATGGGTGACGCGCTGATCGACCGGCTCCGGGCGGCGGGCATCCGCTTCCGGGTGGCGCACCGGGGCTGAGCCGCGGGCCGCGCCGCCCGAGCCGGCGGTACGGGAGGGGTCAGGGCCGCACGAGGCGGAAGGGGTGTCCGGCGGGGTCGGCGTAGATCCGCCAGGCCGCGCCGGCCCCGCCGTCGTCGAGCGGCTCGGCCCCGAGCGCGAGGACGGCCTCGTGGGCGGTGTCGAGGTCGTCCACCCGCACGTCGAGGTGGAACTGCTGCTCGGGCGCCCCCCAGACGGGCGGCCGGTGATCGGCCACGCTCTGGAAGCCGAGGACGGGTCCGCCGACGCCCCGCAGCACCGCCGAGCCCTCGCCGACCGTCCACCGGGGCTCGGGGCTGTCCACCTCTCCCCCGATCAACTTCCGGTAGAACTCGGCGAGTTCCCAGGCGTCCGGGCAGTCGAGGACGAGGCACCGCAGACGCCCGATCACACCGACGCCCGATCGGCGAAGGGGGACGGAAAGGCGCGGATCCCGGCCGGGGCGACCGGAACGGCCGGGGCGGGGATCGGGTTCGGGCCGCGCTCCGCGGAACGCGACGAGACGGAAGGGGGTGTTGTCATGCCCCCACTCTGGTGGTCTCCCGGGCGGCCCGGTATCCGTACAGGTACTCAGGCTACTCAGCCGAGCGCCTCCTTCAGGGCCCGGCGGCACGACGCGTCCGCGTGACGGGTCGTTTCGGGGATGCGGTAGCGCGGCGCGAGACGGAGGGTGTGGGCGCAGGCGTTGGCCAGGGAGACCCGGTGACCGGCGGAGACGAAGACCGGCTTCACCCCGGCCCGGGTGCGCAGGGCCCGGCCGACCTCCTCGCCGTCGGCCATCAGCGGAGCGAAGTCGCCCTGATCCGGGCCGGGTTGCTCGTAGGTGAAGGTGAACGGGTTCTTCGCGACGCCGATCGACGGCCGGCCCGTGAGGACCCCCAGGTGGCTGGCGAGGCCGAAGCGGCGGGGGTGGGCGAGGCCGTAGCCGTCGCAGACGAGGAGGCCGGGGTCTGCGGTCAGTCCGTCGAGCGCGGCGAGGACCGTGGGGATCTCGCGGAAGGCGAGCAGCCCGGGGACGTACGGGAAGGAGACGCGGCCGACCGCCGTGGCCTCCTCCACCACGCGCAGGGTCCGGGCGTCCAGGACGACGGCCGCGGCGGCGACGAGATCGCGTGCGTCGTCGTAGGCCACGTCGACCCCCGTGACGTGCCCCTCGCCGACCGCGGGGCCCTCCTCGTCGCGGACGAGGCGTCCGCTCAGCTCCTCCTGGACGGCCAGGGCGGCGGTCTCGTCGGCGGGCCAGCCCGCCGGAATGTCGATGATCGTCATGATGCGGCCACCCTATGCACGGCCCGGACGGCGACGGGCCCCTGCCGCCGGATCCCGACGGCGGCAGGGGCCCGCGCGTGGGGGTCCCGGGCCGGTGCGCACGCGCCGCGTCCGGGGGCTGGGACGGGCCGTCCGGCCCGGGAGGGGCCCGGTAGCCTGCCGGTCATGTTCGTTTTGGAATTGACCTACACCGCCCCCGTCGAGCGGGTGGACGCGCTCCTCGACGCCCACGTCGAGTGGCTCGACGCGCAGTACGCCGCGGGTGTCTTCATCGCCTCGGGGCGCAAGAACCCGCGGGACGGCGGGGTGATCCTGGCCGCCGGGGTCGACCGCGCGGAGATCGAGAAGATCGCGGCGGCCGACCCGTTCAGCGCCGAGGGCGTGTGCGCGTACCGGATCACGGAGTTCTACGCGACCAAGACGGCCGGGGGACTCGAGGCGTTCCGGGAGCAGCTGCCCTCCTGACGGCAGGTCCTACGGGCGGCCCAGTCGGGCGATCCGGCCCTTCTCCCCCGCCGCCCAGCACGAGCCGTCCGGCGTGCAGTCGACCGTGTCGAACGAGCCGCGGTCCACGGTGCGCCAGGTGCGGCCCCCGTCGGTGGTGAGGTCCGTGCCGGTCGGGCCGACGGCGAGTGCGGCGTTCCTGCTGTGCGGGAGCCAGGCGACCCCGGAGCGGTAGGCGGGCGGCGGCGTCGCCGAGGCGCGCCAGCCGCGTCCCCCGTCCCCGGTGACCGCGGCGGCCTGCGGGGACGGCTGGTCCGCGCGGTAGTCGCCGCCGACGGCGATGCCGTGGGCCCGGTCGCGGAAGGCGAGGCCGAAGACGCCGCGGGCCGGGTCTCCGGCCGGGACGGTCGTCGCGGTGGCGGTCCAGGTCAGGCCGCGGTCCCCGGAGTGGAGCACGCGCGCGGTGGCGCCGCCGCCCGTCGCCAGCCACACGTCGCGCGGACCGGCCGACACCAGGCACTGCCCGCTCGCCGCGAAGCCCGCCTCGCCGGGCAGCGCCTCGGGCATCCCCGCGTTCGGCAGTACCCGCCAGGAGCGGCCGCCGTCGCGGGTGGCGAGGATGCGGTACCTGCCGTCGACCGGGTCGCTCATGGCGAGTCCGTGCCGGCGGTCGAAGAAGGTCATGCAGTCGTAGAAGGCACGCGGATCGGTGTTCCGGAAGGACTCGGTCCAGGTGGCGCCGCCGTCCTCGGTGCGCAGGACGCGGGAGGCCTCGCCCTCGCCGATGGCGAGGACGACGGCCCGGCGTGCGTCGAAGGCCTCCACGTCGCGGAACTCCAGTGCGGCCGCGCCCGGCGGCGACACGTTCCGCCAGCTCCGGCCGCCGTCGGTGGTCCGCAGGACCGTCCCCTTGGAGCCCGCGGCCCAGGCGGTCCTGCGGTCGACGGGCGCCAGTCCGCGGAACCGGGCGTCGGTACCGGTCGGCGTGAGCTCCCAGCCGGCCGTCGTGCCGCCGGTCGCCGCCGTGGGGGTCTCCCCGGCGCGCGCGGGCGCGGCCAGGGTCAGCGCGAGCGCCGCCCCGATCAGTCCCACCGACATCATTCGTCTCGTGATCCCCATGGACGTCATGGCGCCGGAAGCTAGCGCCCCCGGCCGCTCCTCGTCCAGGGTGCGTCCCCGCCGGGTCGTTCCCAGGCTGGGTGGCATGGCCGACCGTACGGGCGAGTCGGCGCCCGGTGGGGCGCCGGTGCTCAAGGAGTACGAGGGCGAGGGCATCACCGTCACCTTCGAGCCGCGCCGGTGTCTGCACGCGGCCGAGAGCGTGCGGGGGCTGCCCGAGGTCTTCGACGTCTCCCGGCGTCCGTGGGTGCTGCCCGAACGCCGCCGAGGCCGGTCTGGTCGCGGAGACCCGCGCATGAGCGGCGCGCACGGCGACCGGCGCGCGACGCGGGTCGTCCTCTGCGGCTGCGGAGCCTCCGGAAACCAGCCGTACTGCGATCACTCCGGTCCGTGCGCCGGCCCGGACGACGACGTACCGGAACAACGCTGACCCGATCCGCACCCGCTCTGATCTGCGACGACGCACCGGGCGTGCGGCGGCGCGCGATCCCGCCCGCCTCCGTGACGCAGCTCACGCGTATCCGGAGTGCACGTTCCGGCCGTTCCGCTCGTCTTCTCAGGTGTCAGGTGCCCCGGTGTCGGGGAGACGCACAGGATCCGAAAGTCCGCGTGAAAGGAGCCGGTCGTGTCCGCCGTCATCGAGCAGGCCGTCCAGGCCCGTCTCGTCGCATCCGCTCCGCGGATGGAGACCGTCCCCGCCACCCTGCGGTACGACCGCGAGGACCCGTACGCCGTGAGCATGGCGTTCCCGCCCCCGGCCACCCTGGAGGGCGTCGAGGTCTCGTGGGCCTTCGCGCGTGAGCTGCTCGTCCAGGGCGTCGAGCGCCCGGCCGGCGTCGGGGACGTCCGTCTCCGGCCGTACGGGTACGACCGCACGGTGGTCGAGTTCCACGCTCCCGAGGGCGTCGCGATGGTCCACGTGCGGACGTCGGAACTGCGCCGTTTCCTGGAGCGTTCGCAGCACCTGGTACCGGCCGGACGCGAGCACCAGTACCTGGACTGGGACCAGGACCTGTCGGACCTGCTGCGCGAGCACCCGTAGCGCCGCGCCGGCGTCCCGGCGGCGGGACCGGCCGACCGACGGAGACGACGACCACGGCCCGGGCGACGCGCCCGCCCGACCGGTGGAACCGACGACCACGGGTCCGGCCGACCGGCCCGGCCGTACGGGCCGCCCCCACGGGCCGGCCCGTAATTCGTTTGCCGCCCTCCCGTTCCCCGGCCTACCGTTCCCCACGTACCAGTCGCCGTCTGATCGGAGAAGGACGTTGCTCGTCTGAGGTTGCGAGACACCGCGCCGCGCGTGCCCCCTGTGCCGCGTGTGCCGTTCTCGACCTCGGCGTACGAGCCGTTCTGACGACAGACCGCCCGCGCCCCGGTGTCTCCACGCGTCGCATCCCCGCACGTCTGCGCTCACGCATCCCGGAGGCCTCCATGGCGCATCACCCCACCTTCGTCACCTGCACCTCGCTCTCCTTCTCCTGGCCCGACGGCACCGAGGTCCTCGACGACTTCCGGCTCACGATCGGCCCCGGCCGCACCGGGCTCGTCGGCCTCAACGGCTCCGGCAAGTCCACGCTCCTGAAGCTGATCGCCGGTGAACTGACCCCCGCCTCCGGCAGTGTCCGGGTCACCGGCGAGCTCGGCCACCTCCCCCAGAACCTCGTGCTGGACACCTCGCGGCGGGTGGACGAGATCCTCGGCATCGCCGCGAAGCGGGCGGCCCTGCACGCCATCGAGGCGGGCGACGCGGCCGAGGAGCACTTCACCGTCCTCGCCGACGACTGGGACGTGGAGGAGCGGGCCCGCGCCACCCTCGACCAGCTCGGGCTCGGGGCCGTCGGCCTGGACCGCACCGTCGGCGAGGTGTCGGGCGGCGAGTCCGTACTGCTGCGGCTCGCCGCGCTGCTCCTCGCCCGGCCCGACGTCCTGCTGCTCGACGAACCGACCAACAACCTGGATCTGCATGCCAGGGCACGGCTCTACGAGGCCGTGGAGAACTGGTCCGGGGTCCTGGTCGTGGTCAGCCACGACCGTGAACTCCTGGAGCACGTGGACCAGATCGCCGATCTGCGGGACGGCTCCGTCGCCTGGTACGGGGGCGCCTACTCGGACTACGAGGCGGCGCTCGCGGCGGAGCAGGACGCGGCGGAGCGGATGGTCCGGGTCGCCGAAGCGGACGTCCAGCGGCAGAAGCGGGAACTGGCCGACTCCCAGATGAAGTTGGCCCGCCGGCGGCGGTACGGACAGAAGAGCTTCGAGAACAGGGTCGTCCCGAAGATCGTGGCGAACAACCTCAGGAGCTCGGCCCAGGTCTCCGCCGGGAAGCACAAGGCGCTGCACACCGAGCGCCTCTCGGAGGCCCGGGAGCGGCTGGACGCCGCGGTGGAGGCGGTCAGGGACGACGACGAGATCCGTGTCGAGCTGCCGCGGACCTCGGTGCCGCCGGGCCGCGAGGTGCTGTTCCTGCGCAGCCCCCGGCTGCGCTACGGAGCCCGGGTGGAAGGCGAGTTCGAGCTGCGCGGTCCGGAGCGGATCGCCCTGGTCGGCAGGAACGGCGCCGGGAAGACCACGCTGCTGCGGACCATCGCCGGGGAGCTCGAACCGCTCTCGGGCGAGACGGAGGCACGGGTGCCGCTGCGCTTCCTGCCCCAGCGGCTCGACCTGCTCGACGACGGCCTGAGCGTGGTGGAGAACGTGGCCCGGTTCGCCCCCTCGGCGACGGGCAACGCGATCAGGGCCCGGCTCGCGCGCTTCCTGTTCCGGGGAGCGCGGGCGGACCAGGCCGTCGGCACCCTGTCCGGCGGGGAGCGGTTCCGCGCGACGCTCGCGGCGCTGCTCCTCGCGGAGCCGGCCCCGCAGCTGCTGATGCTGGACGAGCCGACGAACAACCTGGACATGGCGTCGGTGCGGAAGCTGACGGCGGCCCTGGAGGCGTACGAAGGTGCGCTGATCGTGGCGAGTCACGACGTGTCGTTCCTGGAGTCGCTGGGGATCACCCGCTGGCTGCTCCTCGACGGCGCGCTGCGTCCGACGACGGCGGAGGAGGTACGGGAGGCGGCGTCGAGCCCGCGCTGAGGCGGCGGCGCCGGGCCCGTGGTGGGGCTGGCGGCGCCGGGCCCGCGGTGGAGGTGGCGGCGGGGTCCATGGGGCGGCGCCACCCACGCCGCACCCGCCTCACCGGCTCCGGATAGCCATCCGCTTGGGCCGCCGGCCGACTGCGCCGCGCCGCGGGTCCTCTGCGCTGCGTAGTCGCCCGGGTGACGGGTACGGGCCACCCGAGACGTGACCTGTGTCTCCAGCACCCCGACGGAGCAGCACACATAACGGAACGTAACCGGACATCGCCGGGACGGGCTTGGCCGACGCCTTACGGAGCCTTAACCTACGGTCTCGTAACCTACGTAGCCGTAGGTATGCCCGTTTGCCCTTCTCCGTCCCCAGGAGTCCCCGTGACGCTCACCTCTCCCCACCTCGGCAGCTCGACAGGGTGGACCGATGCGCGGCTGCTCTACGCGCTGGAAGAGGTCGTGGAGAAGGAACTCAACCGGCACCTCAAGGTCACCAAGGACTGGATGCCGCACGAGTACGTGCCGTGGTCCGACGGCCGCAACTTCCCCGGCTTCTTCGAGGACGGTGAGGCCTGGGACCCGTCGCAGTCCAAGGTCACCGAGATCGGCAAGATCGCGCTCGTCGTCAACCTGCTCACCGAGGACAACCTCCCGAGCTACCACCACGAGATCGCCAGCCTCTTCGGACGCGACGGCGCCTGGGGCACCTGGGTGCACCGCTGGACCGCCGAGGAGGGCCGCCACGGCATCGTGATGCGCGACTACCTGCTCGCCTCCCGCGCCGTCGACCCGGACAAGCTGGAGCAGTTCCGGATGGCGCACATGAGCGAGGGCTTCGAGTCCGACAACCGCCACTCGATGCTGCACTCCGTGGCGTACGTGGCCTTCCAGGAGCTCGCGACCCGCATCTCGCACCGGAACACCGGCCACCAGTCCGGCGACCCGGTCTGCGACCGGATGCTGGCCCGGATCGCCACCGACGAGAACCTGCACATGGTCTTCTACCGCAACCTCCTCGGCGCGGCCTTCGAGATCGCCCCCGACCTGACCATGCAGGCCGTGCGGGACGTCGTCGTCAACTTCCGGATGCCGGGACACGGCATGCCCGGCTTCGAGCGGGCCGCGGCGCAGATGGCGATCGGCGAGATCTACAACATGCGCATCCACCACGACGACGTGCTCCAGCCCGTCCTCCGCTTCCTGAAGGTCCTCCAGATCGAGGGCCTCGGCCCCGAGGGCCTGCAGGCGCAGGAGGAGCTGGGGCTGTACATGAACGGCCTGGACACCGAGGCGAGCAAGTTCGACGAGAAGCTCGCCGCCCGCAAGGCCCGCATGGCCGCCCGCAAGGCCGGCTGAGCGACCCGAGGGACACGACCGGGCCCTAGCGCGCCCCGGCGCGCACTCCAGACGGCGGGCCGCCGCTCCTGACGGCGGCGGACCGCTGACGGCGACCGACGGCGGACCGCTGACGGTGACGGACGGCAGAGGCAGGACGAGACGGGCGCGGCGGGCCGAGATCGGCCCGCCGCGCCCGTCCGCCGTCCTCCCGGACCCCTCGTACCCCCGCGCCGAGGCGTCCGCCGCCCCGCTCAGCCCTGACGGCGCTTGAGCCGGATCCGCTCCTTCTCGGACAGCCCGCCCCACACGCCGAACCGCTCGTCGTGACGCAGCGCGTACTCCAGGCACGCCACCCGCCCCTCGCAGGCGCCGCAGAGCTGCTTGGCCTCGCGGGTGGACGAACCGGGCGCGGGGAAGAAGAACTCCGGCCCGGCCTGGGCACACAGCGCGTCCTCCTGCCAGGACATGTCGGGCTCCGGGGCGGTCAGTACGGTGGTGTAGGTCTGCATGACGCACACGCTGCCGGAGGGCCGTAAACGAGCCATCAACGTTCGATCAATGCGTCATCTCCCCGCGCGCGCAAAGCGGCGCGCCGAGACGCTCCGGCCCTTGTGCCGTACGCGCGTCCCGGACCTCAGCGGGTGACCCCCAGGGCGGGGAGGACCGTCTCGGCCACCCGGTAGGCCTCCTCCAGGAGGGGGTTGCCGGAGAGGATGAAGGTGTCCACGCCCAGGTCCTGGTACTCCTTCAGCCGCTCCACGACCTGGGCCGTGGAGCCGACGACCGCCGTGCCGGGGCCGGGGCGGAACAGGCTCATGCCGGGCCACAGGTTCGGGTGGGTCTCCAGCTCGCGGGCCCTGGCCGGCACCTTGCCGCCGTGCTGGCGGAACTGGCGCTGCCAGCCCACGCCGTCCTCGCCGGACCGCTCGCCGAGCTGCCGGGCGTACGTCGCCTGGCTGGTGACGTCCAGGAGCCGGTCGGCGGCCGCCCACGCCTCGTCCTCGGTGTCGCGGACGATGAGGTGGAGCCGCAGGCCGATGCGGAGGGTGCGGCCGTGGGCGGCGGCCCGCGCGCGTACGTGGTCGAGCTTCTCCCTCAGCAGGTGCGGCGGCTCGCCCCAGGTGAGGTAGACGTCGACGTGTTCGGCGGCCATCTCGATCCCGGCCGCCGAGGAGCCGCCGAACCAGAGCGGGACGTGCGACTCCTGGACGGGCCGCAGGTCGCGGAAGGAGGCGCCCGCGTTCCGGAGGTCGTAGAAGCGTCCCTTGTGGTCGAAGACCTCGCCCGCGGTGAGGCGCTTGACGATCGACCAGTACTCGGCGCTCAGTTCGTACCGCTCGTCGTGCTCGACGTGGAGCCCGTACTCACGCAGCGCGGCGGTGGAGCCGTTGACGACGTTGAAGCGGAGCCGTCCCCCGAAGAGCCGGTCGAAGCTCAGCGCCATCTTGGCCAGCAGGGTCGGGGCGATGAGTCCCGGGTGGACGGCGAGCAGCGGCTTGAACCGGGTGCTCGTGGAGGCGGCGAGCGCCGAGCCCAGCGGCCACACGTCGTAGAGGTCCGTGGCCAGCAGGGCGCCTGAGTAGCCGAGGCGTTCGACGGCTCCGGCGAGTTGCGTGAGGTAGCCGAGGTCGACGGGGCGGCGGCCGGCCGGCTCCCAGGGGTACGCGCCCTCGCGGGGGATGACGTACCAGAGGACTTCGGGTGCCGGAGAGGTCATCGGGATCCGGCCTTCCGGGGCAGGGCGTCGGCGACGGTGACCGCGCGGTCGACGAACCCGGTGCGGTGGAAGATGTCGGCCGCCTGCTGCTGCTCGGCGACGAAGTCCGCGCCGACCTCCTCGATCGTCCAGGGCAGGGCGCGCAGGGCCGTCTCCCAGTCGTCGACCGTGCCGCCCTGGTCGGCGGCGGCGATCGCGGCGGCCTCGCGGGGGTTCTCCGCGGCCCACGCGTCGGCCCGCCGGAGGGCCCGGATGAGCGCCGCCACGACCTCGGGGCGCTGCTCGGCGAGGTCGCGCCGGGTGAAGAAGACGGACCGGTCGGTGATGACCTCGCCGGTGGGGATCAGGGTGCGCAGTCCGCCGGTGCGGCGGGCGGCGGCGAGCTCGGCGCCCTGGGCCACCCACGCGGTGACGGCGCCGCCGCGGAGCTTCTCCTCGCTGCCGGCGTCGGCGCGTACGGCGGTGATGTCGGTGGCGTACGAGAGGCCCGCGTCGTCCAGGGCCTTGGCGAGGAGGTGGGTCTGCCAGGATCCGACGGCCAGGTGGACGGTGCCGCCCTTGAGGTCGGCGACGGTGCGGACCGGGCCGTCCTCGGTGACCAGGAGGGCGCCGTGGTCGGGGCGGGGTGCCGAGACGGCGGTGTAGACGATGTCGTGCCCGGCGGCCTGCGCGGTCACGGGCGGGGTGGAGCCGGTGCCGCCGAAGTCGATGGTGCCGTCGGCGAGATGGGCGCCGGTGCGGACGCCGTCGGTGTACGGGTGCCAGGTCACGGTCTCGCCGAGTGCGGCCAGCTCCTCCTCCGCGTAGCCGAGCCGGGAGAGGTGGTAGAGGGACGGGTTGCTGCGGTGGACGCCGATGACGACGGTCATGCGGAGGCTCCTTCGGGGGTGGCGGAGTGGGTGGTGGAGGCCGGGGGTTCGTGGGGCGCGTGGACGCCCAGGTCGGCGAGGAGGCGGTGACGCAGGGCCACGAAGGCGGGGTCGCCGGGGTCCCGGGGACGGGGCACGGTGACGGGCTCGTCGGTGACCAGTCGGCCGTCCCTCAGGACGGCGACCCGGTCGGCCAGGCGGACGGCCTCGTCGACGTCGTGGGTGACGAGGAGCACGGCCGGGCGGTGGATCCGGCGCAGCTCGCCCACGAGGTCCTGCATCCGGAGCCGGGTGAGGGCGTCGAGGGCGGCGAACGGCTCGTCGAGCAGGAGGAGTTCGGGCTCCCTGACGAGGGCGCGGGCGAGCGCGACGCGTTGGGCCTCGCCCCCGGAGAGGGTGGCGGGCCAGGCGCCGGCGTGCCGTTCGAGTCCGACCTCGGCGAGGGCGCGCAGTCCGGTGGCGCGGGTCGCGGGGCCGCGCGGAAGGCCGACGGTCACGTTGGCGAGGACCTTCTTGGACGGGATGAGCCGGGGTTCCTGGAAGACGATGGTGCGGGCCTCGGGGACGAGGGCCTCCCCCGCGTCGGCGCCGTCGAGGGCGCCGAGGATGCGGAGCAGCGTCGTCTTGCCGCTGCCGCTCGCACCGAGCAGGGCCAGGAACTCCCCACGTCGCAGAGTGAGTTCGAGTCCGTCGAGGACGGGCCGGGTGCCGAAGACGCGGCGCAGTCCACGGACGCGTACCGCCGTGGGGGGCGGGGTGGTCGGGGTGGTCGGGGTGGGCCGGGCGGTCGGGGTCATCGGGTTCCTCCTCCGGGGCCGGCCGTGCGCCAGGGCATGAGGATCCGCTCCAGGCCGCGGACGAGGACGTCGGCGGTGAGTCCGAGCAGTCCGTAGACGAGGATGCAGACGGCGAGGATGTCGGTGCGGGCGTAGCTCTGGGCCTGCGACATCAGGTAGCCGATGCCCTCGGTGGCGTTGATCTCCTCGGCGGCGATCAGCGCGATGACGCTCAGCGTCATGGAGAGCCGGAGCCCGGCGAGGAGCGAGGGCAGGGCCCCGGGGAGGACCACCTGGCGGACGAGGGCGAGCCGGCCGAGGCCGAAGCTCCGCATGGCCTCGACGAGTTTGCGGTCGGTGTTGCGGACGCCGCCGCTGGTGGACACGTACATCGGGAAGGTGGTGGCGACCGCGATGAGAAGGATCTTCGCGGTCTCGTTGATGCCGAACCAGACCATGAAGAGGGGGACGAGGGAGAGGAACGGGATGGTGCGGAGGGTCTGGAGCGAGGAGTCGAGCAGTTCGTCGCCGAGCCGGGTGAAGCCGGTGGTGATGCCGAGGGTCAGTCCGGCGGCGAGGCCGATGACCAGCCCGATGCCCGAGCGGGTCAGGGAGGTGGCGAGCGCGGCAGGCAGCTGTCCGTTCCCCCAGAGTTCTCCGACGGCGCCGATCACCTGGGCGGGCGAGGCGAGCACGTCGGGGGTGAGGAGGCCGGTCGCGGAGGAGGCCCACCAGAGGCCGAGCAGGGCGACGGGGCCGAGTGCGCGGACGGTGAGGGAGCGGGTGCGGGAGGGGGCGCGGCGGACGGGGGGCCGGGGGCTGACGAGTCCGACGGTGTCCGGGGCGTCCGCCGGCTTCTCCCCGGCCGGTGCGGTCGGGACGTCGGGGGCCGTGGTCGTGGCCGTCATGACAGCTTCTCGACGTCGAGGAGGTGGGCGGCGATGTCGACCCTGTTCGGGGTGACCTTCTGGTCGGCGTAGAACCGGGCGACCGTCTCGAAGCGCTTGATGTCCTCCGGGCGGATCGGGTCGACGGTGCCGCCCTTGCCGACGAAGGAGATCTGGACGTCGCGCGCCTTGCCGTTGACGGCGGTGGGCCCGGCGTCGGTGAAGACGTTGAGGTAGGCGGCCGGGTCCTTCTTCTCCTTCGCGCTGTTCTCGTGGAGGTAGTCGTAGAGCGCCCGGACGACCTCGGGGTGCTCCTTGGCGAAGCCCGAACGGACGGCGTTGAGGCTGTAGTTGTCGGAGCCGATGGCGGCTCCGTCGGCGAGGAAGCGGGCCTTGCCGGCGCCGATCTCGGCGACGGCGTAGGTGGACCACACGGACCAGGCGTCGACCTGGCCGGCGTTGAAGACGGCGGCGGTCTGGTCGGGGCGCAGATAGACGCGCTCGACCCGGTCGGCGGGGACGCCGGCCTTGGCGAGGGCCTTGAGCAGCAGGTACTCGCCGGTGCCGCCCTTGTTGACGGCGACCTTGCGGCCGACGAGGTCCTCGACGGAGTCGATGTCCGAGCCCTCGCGGACGAGGATGCCCTCGCCGACGGGGTCGGGGGCCGTGGCGGTGAAGAAGGCGAAGCCGGGGCTCTGCGACAGGGAGGTGATGCCGGAGGTGATCGAACCGGTCGCGATGTCGAGCTGGTCGGCGTTCATCGCCTGGGCGGCGGGCGCGAAGGGACCGGCGCTGCCGGTCCACGCGACCTTGGCGCCGACGGCCGCGAGGGCCTTGTCGAGGCTGCCGTCCTTCTTTCCGCGGGCGAGGACGCCGGCGTTCCCGGGGTCCGGGATGCGGAGGGTGACGGTGCCCTTCGCTCCGCTCTTCCCGCTTCCGGAGGCCGGCCCGACGGCCGATTCCGCGGCGGGGCTCCCGCCGCACGCGGTGAGGAGGGAGAGGGCGGCGAGGACCACGAGGGCCGCGCGCGCGGTGCGGCCGGCGGGCGGGGTGGCGGGGGCGAGTGGGCGCATGTCGGGGTCCTTCGGGAGACGGGGTGGGCGCGGGGGCGAACGGCCGCGGAAGGGGCGGGGTACGGGGAAGGCGGGGGTACGGGGAAGGCGGGGGTACGGGGAAGGCGGGAGCGCGGGGAGGACGGGAGTGCGGGGAAGACGGGGGGGGTCGGGGAGGCGCGCGAGCGGCCGCGTTACGGACGGGCTGCGGGGAGGGGCCTGGGCTGCGCCGGGCTACGGGTCCGCTGCGGGGAGGGGCGGGGGTGACCGCGTTACGGGATGGGCTGCGGGGACGTGCGTTCTGGTGCGGCGGCGGCCCGCAGGCGGGCCTGTCGCAGCGGCTCGGGGTCGGCCCAGGCGCGTACGTCCACGGCCTCGGGCAGGAATCCGTGGGCCCGCAGGGCCTCCTCCTGTCGAGCGAGGAGGCCGAGGCGGGTCTCGGACAGGTCCGGATGGAGGGTGCGGTGGGTGCCGGGCCGGTAGGCCCCGGCGACCCCCTCGGCGCCCGCCCCCGTCTCGGCACCGAGGATCCGGGCGACCTCGTCCGGCTCGTCGGCGGCCCAGTCGGCCGCGCGGAGCAGCACGGCGAGGAAGCGGGTGACGAGCTCGGGGTGCTCGTCCAGGAGGTCCTGGTGCACGGTGAGGGGGCGGGGGGTGCCGTTGTTGACGCGGTGCGCGGGGTCGGGGAGCCCGTCCAGTTCCAGGGCCACCTCGGCACCGGCCCGGCGGGCCGCCTCGACGGCGAGCGCTCCCTTCACGTAGACGGCGTCGACGTCGCCCCGGCGCAGGGCGTCGAGCTCGGAGGCCCACTGGCCCCGACGCCCGTCGGCGGGTACGTCGACGAGGCGGGCGTCGCCGAGCCCGAGCCCGGCGGAGGCCAGCGCCCCTTCGAAGCCGCGCAGGGCCATGGCCCGCCAGAAGTCGATGGGGACCTGGTGCCGGGGCAGGGCGAGCCGCAGCCCCCGGAGCGCGGCGGCTCCCCGGACCGGTGAGCCCGGTGCGACGAGCACCACCTGCCGCTCCTCGATCCAGGTGAGTCCGACGAGCCGGGTCCGTTCGCCCCGCGAACGGGCCCAGAGTGCGGGGACGTTGCCGCCCTCGCGGAACAGTCCGGGCAGCGCGTGGGTGAAGTGGGTGGCACGGTCGGCGCCGGGGTCGGCGTCCTGGAGGGAGCGGACGGCGATGCCGTCGGGAGCGAACTCCCCTTCCAGCCAGCCGCGGTCGGCGGCGACGCCGGTGGCGGTGGGCACGGGGCAGCGGGTGAACCAGAGGGTGTCGGGAACGCGGGCAGGCGTCATGGAGGGCTTCCCGGGGGTGAGATGGGCGGGAGGGCGGAGGACGGGGACGGAGGGCGGGAGGGATCGGAGGAGGAGGAGGGCGGAGGACCGGGGGGGGCGGGTGCCGGGACAGGGGCGACGGGTGGATGCGGCTCCTGCGACGGCACGGGTCCCGCCGGGGCGACCGCGACCGCTCCGGGAGCGGCTGCGCTGCGACCCGTGCCGCACCGCGGAGTGAGGGGGAGGAGAGGAGCCCGGCGCGCGGGTGGGACTCGCGCCGGCGCCACCGGCCGCCGGGGAAGGGCGGGCGCCGGGAGCCTGGCTCTCTGTGGGATCGCGCTCCCACCTCAGAGGGTGGTGCCGCGTGGGAACGGCCGCCTGCCGCGCGAAAGAGGCACCGCGGACCGAAATCCGCCCCGTACGCGTCCGGTCCGCCGCCCGGCGGGCCGGTGCGAAGGCCCCACGCGAGCGACACGACACCGCACGGGTGACCGCCTCGCACGCCGAGCGCGCACCGCACAGGTGTGCCGCCGTCGTACCGCACCCGCCAGGAGGCTGCCGGGCGGCGCGTCGGACCGGAGCGCCGGTCCGACGTTCCGGCCTCCCGCGCCGTCCCCGGGGGCGTCAGCGACAGCCGGCCCCCGCGACGCGCGCCAGGTCGATGTGGCGGCGCCGGGTGAGGGCGAGCGGCGTGGGAGAGGCCGTGGTCGCACATCGTGCGGTGTACCGGTCGGTACGTCGTGCGTTCATGACGGGTCCTGCTCCCTCCGGCTCGGTGCCGCCGCGGTGGCTTGGCCGGAACCCTGCCATGGAGTTCCGACCGCCCACAACTCGCCTCCCACCATGTGGGATTGCGTATGAACGGCGTGTTTCCGACCTCGTTCGAGCCCCGATTCGGCTCCCGCCATGTGGGAGCGTGGGGGCCCGATCACCCACGGGGAGCGAACCCTATGACGACCGAGGCCGGCACCGTCCGACCCCCGGCGGGCGCCCAGGCGGTCCGCCGCGCACTCGATGTACTGCACTGCTTCCACGACAACGGACCCGACCTGAGCGCCTCCGACCTGGCACGGCGGCTCGGACTCTCCACCTCCACCGCGCACCGGCTGGCCCGGACCCTGCTCGGGGCGGGCTTCCTGGAGCAGGACGCCCGGACCGCCCGGTACCGGCTCGGCCCGGCGATGACGGAGCTGGGACGGCTCTCGTACCACCAGCGGGGTCTGCATCTGGCCGCCCCCGAGCTGTCCGACCTCGCCGAGCGGACCGGGGCGACGGCCGACCTGGCCCTGCGCAGCGGCCCGCACGTGGTGATCGTGGCGGGGGGTTCGGTGACGCCCAAGGTGGGGCTGCGCCGACCGCTGCACTCGACGGCGCTCGGCAAGGTGCTGCTGGCCTGGCCCCGGGCGGGCGAGCCGGGCCCGCACTCCCTTCCTCCGCTGTACGCGTTCACCGAGCGGACCATCGTCGAACCCCCGGCCCTCACGGCCGAGTTGGCGCGCGTACGGGAGGCCGGGTACGCGCTCAACGACGGGGAGTCGGCCCACGGGGTGCGGACGGTCGCCGTACCGGTCCTGGAGCGCACGGGGCACGCGCGGTTCGCGCTCGCGGTGCGCGGGACCCCCGATCTGATCACCGACGCACGGCTCGACTGGTACCTGGCCCAGGCGCGTTCCTGCGCCCGCGCCCTGGAGGTGCTGCTCCTCGCTCCGGCGGAGCGCCGGGACCCGGGCCGGCAGGCGGGCTGAGAGCCCCCGCGACCTCCCCCGTTCGCCGTCCCGGCGACGGCCGCGCAAACTCTCCGCACGGTCGTGCGTTCAGTACGATGGGGGCATGAGCGACACCGGCACCAAGACGGACGGGCGCGTCGAGCGCGGGAACCAGACCCGGCGGCTCGTGCTCGGCCGGACCATGGACATCGCCTCGGTGGAGGGGCTCGACGGCCTCTCCCTCGGACGGATCGCCACCGAGCTCCGGCTGAGCAAGAGCGGCGTCTTCGCCCTGTTCGGCTCCAAGGAGGAGCTTCAGCTCGCGACGATCAGGGCCGCCGCCGCCGTCTTCGCCGAGAACGTCGTCGTCCCCCTCAGGGACGTGCCGCCCGGGGCGCGGCGGGTGCGCGCACTCTGCCGGAACTGGCTCACGTACTCCTCCGAGCGGGTCTTCTCCGGCGGCTGCTTCTTCTACGCCGTCTCGGCCGAGTTCGACGCGCGGACGGGCCCGGTCCACGACGCCGTCGCGCGGGCCCGCCACGACTGGACCGCGTACGTGGAGCAGTCCCTCACGGAGGCCCGCGCCGCCGGGGACTTCGACGCGGACCTCGACGTGGAGCAGTCGGCCTTCGAGGTGATCGCCCTGATGGAGGCGGCCAACGCCCAGTCCGTACTGTTCGGCGAGAAGCGGGCGTACGAGCGGGCCGAGCAGGGGATCACCGCCCGGCTGCGCGCGTCGGCCACGGACAGGGGCCTGGCCGGCCTGGACGCCGGGGACGAGGCCGAGTAGGGAACGGGAGGGCGACGGCTCTCCGCGTGCACGCGGAGCCTCCGACTGCCCTCACCACCCCCGCCCGGCCGGCCGTCCCCTCCGCTCCGGCCTCCCCAACTCAGCCGGCGACCGCCCGCCTCTCCCCCTCGCCCGTCGCCGCGCCGACCGGAGCCGTCCCCGTCGCCGCTCCGACCGGAGCCGTCGCAGCCTCCGTCGCCCCCGCCGCCGGCGCCGTCAGGAACTCCACCGCCTCACGGACGACCTCCGGGTCCCGCAGGATGCGCCGGTGGCCGAGGCCCCGGGTGACGACGAGTCGGGCCCGGTCGCCGTGCACACGCGCGAGGCGCCGCGCATGGACGACCGGCACCATGTCGTCGTCCTCGTCGTGGAACAGCAGGAGGTCCAGGTCGGGTCGCCCCGTGTCGCGGTCGGCGTCGAAGCGGTCCCAGATGCCGGGCTCGGTGGGCGCGAGCCTCCGCTCGACGTGCTCGCGCATGCGCCGGACGACCCGGTCGTCGACACCCAGGCCGGTCTGGAAGCCCTGGACCAGCAGATCGAAGGAGGACACGCCGCCGATGCCGACGAGGCGGGTCGTGCGGACGCCGCCCCGGAGGGCGAAGAGGGAGGCGATGACACCGAAGGAGTGGGCGACGATCGCGTCGAAGTCGCCGTGGCGCGCGTGCAGCTCCCGGATGATCCGACGGTATTCGAGGATGTTGCTCGCCCGCCCCGGGGATGCGCCGTGGCCGGGCGCGTCGAAGGCGACGGGGCTGAAGCCGCGCGCGAGGAGCGCGTCGACGAAGGCGCCGAGCCGCGAGGCCCGCGAGGACCAGCCGTGGACGATCAGCACGGGCCGCCGTCCGTCGCCCCAGGCGTAGGTGACGACCTCCTCGCCGCCGACCCGCACATGCCCGGTGCGGGCGGCGTCGAAGAGCGCCCGCTCCCCCGGCTTGAGTCGCGCCCGGCCGAGCGGCCGGACGAAGAGCCGGAAGGCCTGCCGCCCGGCCGCCCCGGGGGCGACGCGGGCGGCGGCGTTCAGGGCGGTGCGGATGAGCGGAGCCATCGGATACATGCCGGGATCTCCTCGATCGTCCTGCGGGCACGGCGACCCACCGATGAGAAAATGCTAGCACGATCGTTCGTGTTGTTTCTGGTGGAAGGCAAGAGGCGCCGGCCGGCCCGGCGCCCCGCTCCGCCCTACTCCGCCCCGTCCGGTTCCTTACGGGCCCTGCTCGGCTGCACCCGCTTGGGCTCCCCCGGCATCTTCGGGTACTCCGGCGGGTACGGCAGGTCCCCGAGGCCGTGGTCCGCCTCGTCGCGCCGGGCCAGTTCCAGCAGCGGCTCCAGGCTGAACCGCTCGTCGTCCATGTCGGCGTGGACGTCACCCACCTCGGCGTACCGGGCCGGCATCGTCCTGATGTCGAAGTCCCGCGGCACGGCGTCGTCGACCTCCTCCCACCGCAGCGGCGCCGACACGGGCGCGTGGGCCCTCGGGCGTACGGAGTAGGCGGAGGCGATCGTGCGGTCGCGGGCGGTCTGGTTGTAGTCGACGAAGATCCGCTCGCCGCGCTCCTCCTTCCACCACTTGATGGTGACCTCCTGCGGCATCCGCCGCTCCAGCTCCCGACCGCAGGCGATGGCCGCTCGCCTGACCTGGGTGAACGTCCAGTTCGGCAGGATCGGGACGAAGACGTGGAGCCCCCGTCCGCCGGAGGTCTTCGGCCAGCCGCGCAGTCCGTGCTCGTCGAGGACGGCCCGCAGTTCATGGGCGGCGCGCACCGCGTCCGCGTAGTCCGTCCCCGGCTGGGGGTCCAGGTCGATGCGGAGTTCGTCGGGGTGGTCGGTGTCCTCGCGGCGCACCGGCCAGGGGTGGAAGGTGACGGCGCCGAGGTTGGCCGCCCAGAGCACGGCCGCCGGCTCGGTGGGGCACATCTCGTCGGCGGAGCGGCCGCTGGGGAAGGTGATGTGGGCGGTCGGGATCCAGTCGGGGAGGTACTTGGGGGCCCGCTTCTGGAAGAACGACTCCCCGGTCACCCCGTCGGGGTAGCGCTCCAGGGTGGTGGGGCGGTCGCGCAGGGCCCGGGTGATGCCGTCGCCGACGGCCAGGTAGTAGCTGACCATGTCGAGCTTGGTGTAGCCGGGTTCGGGGAAGTACACCTTGTCCGGATTGGACACGCGTACGGTCCGGTCGCCGACTTCCAGTTCCACCGCTGCCGCCTTGCCTGCCATGCCGGCCAGCCTAGGGCTCGCCGACAACTCCCGCATACCGGACAATCGGCTCATGGATCTTCCGGTGATGCCGCCCGTGAAACCGATGCTGGCCAAGTCGGTGAAGCGGATCCCGCCCGGGATGCAGTACGAGGCGAAGTGGGACGGCTTCCGCGCGATCGTGCACCGGGACGGGCCGGAGCTCGTCATCGGCAGCCGTACGGGCAAGCCGCTCACCCGCTACTTCCCCGAGTTGGTGGAGGCGCTCGCGGCCCGGCTGCCGGAGCGCTGCGTGGTCGACGGCGAGATCGTCGTGGAGCACGGCGGGCACCTGGACTTCGACCGGCTCAGCGAGCGGATCCATCCGGCGGAGTCCCGGGTCCGGATGCTCGCCGAGAAGACCCCGGCGCTGTTCGTGGCCTTCGACCTGCTCGCCGTCGGCGACGAGTCCCTGCTCGACACGCCGCTGGCCGAGCGGCGGGAGGCCCTGGAGCGGATGCTCGCCGGCGTGGACGCGCCCGTGCACCTCGCGCCCGCGACCCGGGACGCGGAGCTGGCCGCCCGCTGGTTCGAGCAGTACGAGGGAGCGGGCCTCGACGGGGTCGTGGCCAAGCCGCTCGACCTGCCGTACCGGCCGGACGCGCGCCTCATGTACAAGATCAAGCACGAGCGGACGGCGGACGTCGTGGTGGCCGGCTACCGCTTCCACAAGAGCGGGCCGGTGGTCGGCTCGCTGCTCCTCGGTCTGTACGACGACCGGGGCTCCCTCCAGCACGTCGGCGTGTGCGCGGCGTTCACCGCGCTGCGGCGGGCCGAGCTCGTCGAGGAGCTCGAACCCCTCCGGATGGACCCGCCCGACGGGCACCCCTGGGCGGCGTGGGCGGAGGAGGCGGCACACGCGGGCGCGCGGCTGCCGGGCGCGCCGAGCCGCTGGTCGGGGAAGAAGGACCTGTCCTGGGTGGCGCTGCGGCCCGAGCGGGTCTGCGAGGTCGGGTACGACCACATGGAGGGCGACCGGTTCCGGCACACGGCGCAGTTCAAGCGGTGGCGCCCGGACCGGACGCCGGAGTCCTGCGGATACGGACAGCTGGACGAGCCGGTCTCGTACGACCTGTCGGAGATCCTGACATAGTGTCCGGACGCTGTCCGGAGGGCGCCGGTCCGCCGAGTGAGATGCGGCACACTCCCCAGGGCTCCCGGCGCCGCCAACCACCCTCGATCGGCCATGCGTTCGTCGCACGTACGGCCGATACGCAGGGACGGTGCACAATCCCGCGGCCACGAGCCGTGCCCGTACCTGCGGGAACGCCCCCACAGGCGTCACGGGGGCGCACCGGGTCTTCCGCCGGACCGTCCGTGCGCCCCTCCGGAGCGCCGTCGCGTCGTTGCCCCACCGCGACATCGCCGTGCCGGAACCCGTACGGCGATCCGGTACGTATGGAGGGCTGAACCCTTCCGAATGCTTCCCGGACCCACTAGGACTGACCCGTGATCACCTCGCCCTCGCGCCTCGTACCCGTCCCGATCCCCGACCGTGTGGCCGCGCTGATCGGCTCCTGCCTGCCGCTGCACGTCCTCCAGGCCGAGATCGACGCGGACTGCGCGGCGCGCGAGGTGTACCGCTTCCGGGGGCCGCTCTGCGCGGAGGACCGGGCCGACCGGGAGCACGCGCTCTCCGCGCTCGCGCGGGCCAACAAGATCCTCGCCAAGCACCACCCCAAGCTGCCCGTCACGCCCTGACGAGTCCGGCCGGCGCCGTCCCCGCCGGTCCGCCGTTCGGCCGACCCCCGCATGCACCCGGTCGGGGCCGGTGTGACGCTGCGAGAGTGACCACGACCAGCGACGCAGCGCCCGCGCCCCCGGCCGCCACCGAGCCTCCCGTGCTCGACCGCCGCCGCCGCAACATCGTCTTCGGCACGATCATGCTGGGTGTCCTCCTCGCCGCGCTCGACCAGACGATCGTCGGCACCGCCCTGCCCACGATCGTCTCGGACCTCGGCGGCGCCGCCCACATGTCGTGGGTGGTCACCTCCTACCTGCTGGCCGAGACGGTCGCGACCGTGCTGGTCGGCAAGTTCGGCGACCTGTTCGGCCGCAAGGTGATCTTCCAGATCTCGGCGGTCGTCTTCATCACCGGATCGTTCCTCTGCGGACTCGCCACCAACATGACGCTGCTGATCGTCTGGCGCGGCCTCCAGGGGGTCGGCGCGGGCGGTCTGATGGTCACCTCGATGGCGCTGATCGCCGATGTGATCCCGCTGCGCGAGCGCGGCAAGTACCAGGGTGCGATCGGGGCGGTGTTCGGGGTCTCCACCGTCATCGGCCCGCTGCTCGGCGGCCTGTTCACCGACCACCTCAGCTGGCGCTGGGCCTTCTACGTCAACGTGCCCATCGCGATCCTGGTCGTGATCGCCGCGGCCCGCACGATCCCCTCCGTGCGGTCGGCGAGCAAGCCGGTGATCGACTACGCGGGCATCGCGCTGGTCGCCGCCGGCGCCAGCGCGCTGATCCTGGCGACCAGTTGGGGCGGCAACGAGTACGCCTGGACGTCCGGGGTCATCATCGGGCTGTTCGCCGGCGGCGTCGTCGCGCTCGGTCTGTTCTGCTGGGTGGAGACCCGGGCGGCCGAGCCCATGCTGCCCATGCGGCTGTTCGGCAACCCGGTCTTCACCGTCTGCTCGGTGCTGAGCTTCGTCGTCGGCTTCGCCATGCTCGGCGCCATGACGTTCCTGCCGACGTACCTCCAGTACGTCGACGGAGACTCGGCGACCGTCTCCGGAATCCGCACCCTGCCGATGGTCGTCGGTCTGCTCATCGCCTCGATCTTCAGCGGAAACGTGGTCAGCAAGACCGGCCACTACCGGACGTTCCCGATCGTCGGCTGCCTGGTGATGGGCCTCGGGCTCTACCTCCTGTCGCTGATGGAACCGGGGACCGGCACCTGGCTCGCGTCGCTGTACATGTTCGTGCTGGGCGTCGGCATCGGCCTGTGCATGCAGGTCCTCACCATCGCCGTGCAGAACACGGTCGAGTACGCCGACCTCGGCACCGCCACCTCGGGCGTCACCTTCTTCCGCACCCTCGGCAGCTCGTTCGGGACCGCGGTCTTCGGCACGATCTACGTCAACTCCCTCACGCCCAACCTCCGGACCGGCGTCGCCGAGGCCTCGGCCGTGGCCGCGGGCCAGGGACTGGACCCGGCGGCCGTCGCACGGGCGGCGCAGAGCCCGGACGGGGTGCACGGGCTGCCGGAGCAGGTCGCGGAGCCCATCGTCAACGCCTACGCCGACACGCTCCACACCGTCTTCCTCTGGACGGTCCCGGTCGCCGCCGTCGGCTTCGTCGTCGCGCTCTTCCTCAAGCAGGTGACGCTCCGCGACTCGGCCCGGGCCGCCGCACCCGACATGGGCGAGGGCTTCTCCTCCCCGACCTCGTCGGGCGACTCCGCCCAGCACCTCGAACTGGCCGTGGGCAGGATCATGCGCCGGATCGACCTCGCCACCGCGCGGCGGATCCTCGACACCTCCGACACCCGGCTCGACACGGCCGGCGCGTGGGCGGTCATGCAGGTCGAGCTCTACACACGGACGGTCGGCCACGCGAGTCTGGGGCTCATCTCGGCGGGCCGGCGGGTCCCGCCCGAGGTACTGCTGCCGGTCTTCGACCGGATGGTCGACGAGGGGTTCCTGACCCGCGACGGACACCTGCTCTCCCACACGCCGGCCGGCAAGCGCGAGGCGGACGTCATCACGCACGCGTGGGGCGACTGGCTGTCCGACCGCGTCGAGCAGGAGATCGGCCGGCCCAGCGGACCCGAACTGCGGGTGGCGACGGACGCCATCGCCAAGAAGGTCGTCGCCGAGGACCTCGCGAACGGACTCCCCGACCGGTCGCTCGACCGCGACGGCGGGCGCGCCCTGACCCGGACGACGGGAGCCTGAGCCGGGGCCGGAGGCCGGGGCCGAGGTGGAGGCCGGGGCGGAGGCCGGGGCCGCACGGCAACGGACCGCGCCCGGCCACCGGTCACCCCCGGCGGCTACGCGTCGACGTCCCCGTCCACGTACACCCAGGCGCCCTCGTGGCGGGCGAAGCGGCTCCGCTCGCGCATCGCGCCGGACTCGCCGCCGTGGACGTAGCGGGCGGTGAAGGTGACGGTGCCGTGCTGGTGGAAGGCGGTGCCGTCGGTGGCCGACTCGATCTCCAGGCCCGTCCAGCGCATCCCCGGGTCGAAGTCGACCGCGCCGGGGCGGGTCTCCGGTGCCCAGCTGCGCAGCAGATAGGCCTCGTCGCGGACGACGAAGGCGCTGTAGCGGGAGCGCATGAGCAGCTCGGCGGTCGGCGCGCCGCCGCCCGTCCCCGAGTGGAACCGGCCGCAGCACGCACCGTACGCGGCGTCGAGGCCGCACGGGCAGGGTGACTCCGGGGTGACGGAGGGCGCGGCCGGACGGGCCGGGGCGGTACGGGGGCGGGTCTTGCGTCGGGACATGCCGCCATTGTCTCCCACCGGGTGGACGGCGCCGTCGAGCGGTGGGGCGGGACGGAGGCCGGCGGGACAGGCGGGCGCGGCGGGGATACGGCGGGCCGGCGGGCGAGGGGCCGGGGCGCCCGGCATGTGGACGGCCGGGTGGACGCCGGAGCCGGATCCCGCTGCTCAGGGGGCGGGTCCGAGTAGCGTACGGGCATGAAACTGACGATTCTCGGAGGCGGCGGGTTCCGGGTACCGCTGGTGTACGGCGCTCTCCTCGGCGACCGCGCCGAGGGGCGGGTCACCCGTGTCACCCTGTACGACCTCGACGCGGGGCGGCTCTCGGCGATCGCCCGGGTCCTCGCGGAGCAGGGCGCCGGGGTGCCGGACGCGCCGGCCGTCACGGCGACGACCGATCTGGACGAGGCGCTGCGGGGCGCCGACTTCGTGTTCTCCGCGATCCGCGTCGGCGGACTCGAAGGCCGGGCCGCGGACGAGCGGATCGCGCTGGCCGAGGGCGTGCTCGGCCAGGAGACGGTGGGCGCCGGCGGCATCGCGTACGGGCTGCGGACCGTGCCGGTCGCGGTGCACATCGCGCGCCGGATCGCCGAACTCGCCCCGGACGCCTGGGTCATCAACTTCACCAACCCGGCCGGGCTCGTCACCGAGGCGATGTCGCGGATCCTCGGCGACCGGGTCGTCGGCATCTGCGACTCCCCCGTCGGACTGGGCCGCCGGGTCGCCCGCATCCTGGGGGCCGACCCGGACCGGGCCTCGATCGACTACGTGGGGCTCAACCACCTCGGCTGGCTGCGGGGCCTCAGGATCGACGGCCGGGACGAGCTGCCCCGGCTGCTCGCCGACGAGAAGGCGCTCGGTTCCTTCGAGGAGGGCAGGCTCTTCGGACCGGAGTGGCTGCGGTCCCTGGGCGCGATCCCCAACGAGTACCTGCACTACTACTACTTCAACCGGGAGGCCGTGGCGGCCTACCGGTCGGCCGGGCGGACCCGCGGCGCCTACCTCCGCGACCAGCAGGGCGCGTTCTACGAGGAGATGGGCAGGCCGGACACCCCGGCGCTCGCCGCCTGGCACCGTACGCTCGCCGACCGCGAGGCCACCTACATGGCGGCCAACCGGGAGGCCGCCGGGATCGGGGAGCGCGACGAGGAGGACCTGGAGTCCGGCGGCTACGAGAAGGTGGCCCTGGCGCTGATGCGGGCCATCGCGCGGGGGGAGCGGGCGACGCTCATCCTCAACGTGCGCAACGGCACGACCCTCTCCGCGCTCGACACGGACGCCGTGATCGAGGTCCCCTGCTTCGTGGACGCGAACGGCGCCCATCCGGTCGCGGTGTCCCCTCTGCCGTACCACGCGGTCGGCCTGGTGACCGCCGTGAAGGCGGTGGAGCGGGAGGTCCTGGCGGCGGCGGAGAGCGGCTCGCGGGCGACCGCCGTCAAGGCCTTCGCCCTGCACCCGCTGGTCGACTCGGTGGCGGTGGCCCGCCGCCTGGTGGAGGGGTACACCGCGGAGCACGCGGGCCTGGCCTATCTACGGCACTGAGAAGGCCGCGGACCGCGGCGCGGCCGTCGTCGCGTCGAACGGCGGGCGAACGGCTTTACGCGGGCGGGGGCGCGGCCTAGGCTCGCGCCCCATGACCTCACAGCGCACGGGAGTTCGACGAGAGGTGGCCCGCGTCCTCGCGGTCTGCCTGCTGGCCGCCGGCCTGGTGGGAACCGTCCCGGCGGCCGCCGGGACGCCGACGCCCGCCGACGGTCCGGCCGTCGTCCCCGTGCAGAGCACCGGACCCGCGGACCGGCGGTTCAACCTGGTGTTCATGGGCGACGGCTACACCGCGGCGGAGCTGCCGGCGTTCCGGGCGGACCTCGACCGGCACCTGAACACCCTGTGGAGCATCGAGCCCTTCGCCTCCTACCGCTCGTACATCAACGTCTGGGCGGTCGAGGTCCCTTCGGCCGAGTCGGGGGTGGACTGCGACCCCGGCCTGGACGCCCCCGCCCGTGACACGGCCCTCGACATGGGATTCTGGGGCGGCTGCGATCCGGGCAGTGTGCAGCGGCTGCTGACCGTCGACAGCCGGAAGGCCGCCGCGCTCGCCGACCTCGTCCCCGGCACGAGCGCCGCCAACCGGCAGGTCGTGGCCCTCGCCCACAGCTCCACCTACGGCGGCGCGGGCGGCGGTTACGCCACCGCGTCCGGCGGCAACGCGCTCTCCTCGCTCATCACGCCGCACGAGATCGGCCATTCGCTCGGCGGCCTCCAGGACGAGTACGACTACTACGCGCGGGGCGTCCCCGGCGATACGTACTCCGGGCCCGAGCCCTCCTCCCCGCACCACACGCTGCTGACGGAGCGGCAGATGCGCGACCGGCGCGCCAAGTGGTGGCGCTGGCTCGGCGAGGAGAGCGAGTCCGGCGGAGTCATCGGCCGCCACGAAAGCGGGATGTACCGCACGAAGGGCGTGTGGCGGCCGAGCCGGCACTCCCTGATGAAGACCCTCGGCTACGCCTTCGACCAGGTCGAGCGCGAGGTGATGGTCAAGGCGATCTCCGCCAAGGTGAACCTGGTCCAGGACCACACGCCCGACACGGCCCCGATCGGGGCCGACCGGACGGTCTGGGTGGACACCCTCCACCCGGTGGGCGGCGCGCTCGCCGTGACCTGGCGCCTGGACGGGCGGGCGCTGCCCACGCGCGGGGCCCGCAGCGTCGATCTGCGCCGCCTGCGGCTCTCCCCCGGGCCGCACACCCTCACCGCGACCGTCACGGACCCGACGCCCTTCGTACGCGACCCGGCGGTCCGCGCGTCGGCGGCTCTCACCCGTACCGTCACCTGGACCGTGGACCCGTCGCTCACCACGGCGCGCGACGGGCCGGTTCCGGCGTTCACCGGGCACACCCCGCTCGGCGCTCCCGTCGGGGCCCGGTCGGTGGTCCACGCGGACACCACGCATCCGGTGGACCGCACTCCGGCCGTGCGCTGGCGCCTTGACGGCCGGCCCGTCGCGACCGGCCCCAACGACCGTGACCTGGACCTGCGTTCGCTCGCGGTGAGTACGGGCACCCACACCCTGACCGCCCGCATCGCGGGGACGGACGAGGAGTTGACCTGGACCGTGGACGCCCGGCCGGCCGCGGTCTCGTACGAACTCTCCGCGCCGTTGCGCACGGTGGGGCGGCACGGGCGGCCCGTGGAGTACGTGTACGACGGGCCGTTCACGATGAGGCTGACCGCGCGGGACGACCAGGAGGGCGCGGTGGTCAGCCAGTTCCGGGTGGACGGCGACGGCTGGTACACGTACTACGGCTGGCCGACGGACGCGGACGCGCCGTTCCGCTTCACCCCCGGCGGCACGGTGATCGACGACCTCGTGTACGGGAAGCTGGGCCGGAGCCGCGCGGTGCCCTGGGACGACGCGACGCCCGACTACGGCACCCACCGGATCGAGTACCGCACCGTCGACGCGGCCGGCAACATCAGCCGGCCGCGGGAGTTCCTGGTGACGCTCGTCGAGCCGTGATCCTCGTCGAGCCGTGACGCTCCCGGCGGACGCGGGACACGGGTGAGGCCCCGCCGACTCGGTCGGCGGGGCCTCACCCGGTGCGGAACGGTCAGGGCTTGCGGGCGACCGCGGCCCATCCGGGGATGGGCTCGTCGCCCGGCACCGGGACCGGCTCGCCGAGCTCCGGGTGCCACTCCGCGGTGAGGGAGACGCCCGGCTCGACGAACTCCAGGCCGTCGAAGAACGCCGCCAGCTCGTCCCGCGACCGGGGCCGCAGGGTCAGCCCCCGCGCCTTGTACATCGCGACCGCCTCGGCCGCGCCCTCGGGGTTGAAGTCCCCGGTGACGTGGGAGAGGACCAGGTAGCTGCCCGGCGCGAGCTGGTCCACGAGCTTGCCGACCAGCTCGTACGCGTTGTCCTCGTCGCCCACGAAGTGCAGCAGGGCGAGCATCGACAGCGCGATGGGCTGGTCGAAGTCAAGGACCTTTCCGGCCCTTTCGAGGATGACCTCGGGCTCGCGGGCGTCCGCCTGGATGTACTCGGTGGCCCCCTGCGGGGTCGAGCGCAGCAGGGCGGCCGCGTGCGCGAGCACGATCGGGTCGTTGTCGCAGTAGACGATGCGGGAGTCCGGGGCGGCCTCCTGCGCGATCTGGTGCAGGTTGGGCTCGGTCGGGATGCCCGTACCGATGTCCAGGTACTGGCGGACGCCGTGGGCGCTGAGCCAGCGGATGGCGCGGTGCATGAAGGCCCGGTTGACGCGGGCCATGTCCCGGCCGCGGGCGTCGACGGTGAGCAGCTGGCGTGCCATCGCCTCGTCGACCGGGTAGTTGTCCTTGCCGCCCAGGAACCAGTCGTACATGCGCGCCGGGTGCGGCGTGCTGGTGTCGATCCGTATCTCACTCCGCGGGGACGCGGGGTCCTGGGTCATCGGCGCTCCTGGTCGGGATGAACGAATGGCACTGCAGCAAGAGTTACGCGACGGTAGGGGTGGTACGGAAGGGGTCAGGTGAGGAGAAAGTCAGCCTGACCGGATTTAGCCCCCTGGATGAATGCCGCGATCTCCCCGTGGGTGTAGATGAGCGCTGGTCCTTCAGGGTCTGCGGACTGTCGCACGGCGACTCTGCCGTCGGCCAGCTTCATGGCCTCCACGCAGTTGCCCCCGTTCCCGCCGCTCCATGGCTTGTGCCAGCCCTCGGCACCGAGCTCAGCGGCGGGCATGCCGTTGTATATGCGATCCATTCACAGCTCCTTGCGGAGATTCCGGAGAACCTCCTTCGTGCGTTGTGCAGTCGCGGCCTGCGCCGCCATGCGGTCCATGACCTCCAGGTGGGATGCCACCTCGGGGCGCGCGTCGAGATAGACGGCGCCGGTCAGGTACTCGCTGTAGACCATGTCCGGGAGTTCGGGCATGGCGAAGCGGAAGAGGACGAACGGTCCGTAGGTGCCGGGGTGGTGGCCGGACGCGAACTCCGCGATCTGCAGGGTGACGTTCGGCAGCTCCGACGCTTCGAGCAGCCGGTCGAGCTGGTCGCGCATCACTTCGGGCCCGGCGCCGACCGGTCGGCGGAACACCGTCTCGTCCATGATCACCCAGAACTTCGGGGCGTCCTCCCTGGTCAACAGGGACTGGCGCTCCATCCGCAGGGCTACATGCCGCTCGGCGTCCTCGTCCTTGGCGGCATCGCTGCCGCCACCGACCGCCCCGCTGCGCAGAATGGCGCGGGCGTAGTCCTCGGTCTGGAGGAGACCGGGGACGAACTGGGGCTCGTACGCCCGGATGAGGCTGGCCGCCCCCTCCAGACTCACGTACATGGAGAACCAGCCGGGCAGCACGTCGTGGAACCGCTGCCACCAGCCGGGGAGATTGGCCTCCTCCGCGAGGGCGATGAACCCCTCCGCCTCGGAGTCCGTGATCCCGTACTCCCTCAGGAGGAGCTGCACGTACGGGATCTTCAGTGCGACTTCGGCGGTCTCCATCCGCCGTACGGTGGCGGGGGCCACCCGGAGGACCTTCGCGGCCTCTTCCCTCTTCAGGCCGGCCCGCTCCCGCAGATCCTGCAGGCGCCTGCCGAGAACGACCTGTCCCACCGTCGGGGCGGACCGCGGCTCGCTCACTCTCAGACCTCCCCGACGCACTGTTTCGACGAGTGTGCCACGAAGCCGAGCCAGAGAGAACACAGCACTCTGGAATTTCCAGAGTGCCACTTGCCAAGTGTCCGACTCAGGAGGACAGTGTTCCGGTGTGAACCAGTACACGCTGCCGCCGTGCGCCCCCGCGCCACGGCGACAGCTTCGTACGGCACTCCTGCCCACTGTTGTGAGGAACCGGTCGTGGCTTCTGGTAACGCGCAGCCTTCAGGTCTCATGAGTCCCCGAGTCATGGCCCCGCGCCCGCAGCCCCAGACCGATACCGATGGCGTCCGCCGCTTCGCCTTCGAGCTCCCCGCCCTCACGTCCTCGGTCGCGCGCGCCCGCAGGCTCGCGGAGGAACGCCTCATCCTCTGGGGCTGCGGCCCCGACATCCGCGACACGGTGGCCCTGATCGTCTCCGAGCTCGTCACCAACGCCGTGGTGCACACCGCGAGCGACCGCTTCATATGCGAGATCCGCGAGGGCGAGGACACCCTCCGGATATCCGTGCGCGACGAGGGCGGTCCGGCCGACCCCCGGATACGCGACTGCGGCGAGGACGAGCGGGGCCGCGGTCTCCTCATCGTCGACGCGCTCTGCACCGCCTGGGGCGCCGACCGCACCGGACACGGCACCGCCCAGGTCGTCTGGGCCGAGCTGGCCCACGGCATGGGGGAAACGTGCTGAGGTCCAGGAGTGCCCGCACGATCCCCCTGCTCCCCGGAATCCGCGGCCCCCTCCCCGGCGACCGCCTGCCGGACCCCCGCCGCGCCCCCGACCTCCTCGGCGCCGGCCGCCCCCGCGAACTGGCCGCGACCCGCCTCGCCGTCCCCGTCGGCCTCCGCACCGGCCTCGGCTGCGACGCCGTCGGCGTCCCCGCCCGCTTCGGCTTCAAGATCCTCTCCCGGCTCCCCTCCAAGGGCTGCGTCTACGCGGACTCCGACTGGTGGTGGTGGCTGGTGCCGGCCGGCTCCGACCACGACGTCAGCTGGCCCCTGCCCGCCTGCTACGCACCGGGCGCCGAGATCCCCGACCGCCGCCCGCGCCTCATCCACCACCCGGACGGCACCTCGCCCTACACCCCGCCCATCCCGCTCTACCTGCTGGTCTGCCAGCTGACGGGCATCGCCCCCTCCTGGGCCGGCCCCCCGGTGGGCAGTGCCCTCTGACCCGGCCTGCCCCTCGTTGGGCAGCACGCTCCGACCCGGCCCGGCCCCTCGGGCCGGCCGCGTCCGCCCTCCGCTCCCGGCCGGCGGCGTCCCGGGCCCGGGCGATCCCCGCCCCGGGCGGCCCCCGAGCGCATAGGGTCGGAGGCATGTTCACCCCGCAGGGCCCCAGCCTCCGCGAGCTGACCGCCCAGGCCCTCTCCTCCGTCGAGCACGGCTACGACCTGCTCGCGGACAAGTTCGACGCGACCCCGTTCCGCACCTCCGACCGCCTCCTCGGCGCGGTCTCCCACACACTGGAGGGCCTCGGCCCCTTCGACTCCGGCCTCGACGTGTGCACCGGCACCGGCGCCGGGCTCGGCGTCCTCCGCTCCGTGTGCGCGGGACCGGTGACCGGCGTGGACTTCAGTACGGGCATGCTCACCCGGGCCCGCGCGGCCCACCCCTCGGCCGGACTGGTCCGCGCCGACGCCCTGGCCCTGCCCTTCGCGCCGGTCTTCGACCTGGCCGTCAGCTTCGGCGCCTTCGGCCACTTCCTGCCGGGCGAGCAGCGCACCCTGTTCCAGCAGGTCCACGCCTCCCTGCGGCCGGGCGGCACGTTCGCCTTCCCCGTCGGGGCGCCGCCCCGGGTCGGCTCCCGCCTCTACTGGATGCTGTGGGGCTTCGACGCCACGATGCGGGTCCGCAACGCCCTGTGGCGCCCGCCCTTCGTCATGTACTACCGCACCTTCCGCCTCGCCGACGTCCGCCGCCGCCTGGAGGACGCGGGCTTCGAGGTCGGCCTCGCCCCCGTGACCCCCCTGGGCACCCGCGAGGGCGGCAGCCCGCGCTGCCGCCTGGTCGTGGCACGTAAGGCGTGACGGACCGGCCCCCACTACGCGAAATGCCGGTCGATACGAGATCGACCGGCATTTCCACTGGTGTCCGAGGGGGGACTTGAACCCCCACGCCCGATAAAGGGCACTAGCACCTCAAGCTAGCGCGTCTGCCATTCCGCCACCCGGACAAGGTGTCTGCCGCTGCGGGTTCTCCCCGCGGCGACAGATGTAACTCTACCAGGGGTTCCAGGTGGCTTTCACCAGCGTTTTCCGTGGTCAGTGGGGTGGCGCCGCCTCGCGGCCCACGGGCGGGCGTTGGATCGCGGGACGGTGTGCACGGGGCGCCGCCGTCCGCTCACGGGGAGTGCGGACGGCGGGGGGGTGCGGCGGTGCCGCACCCCCGGTCCGGGGTCAGCGACCGCGCTCGCGCAGCCCGTGCAGGTGGGCGCTGGACTTGCGGGCGAAGGCGAGGGAGTCGACGGGGTTGTCGTGCTCCGCCTGCCAGTGGTGCGCGTGCCGGCCGTGGCGGGTGCGGTTGACCGCCGAGATGAAGCGCCGGTAGTCGATGTCCCCGTCCCCCACGTCCGTCATCCGGTAGCCGTAGGGAACGGCCGTGTCGTCCCGGTCGCCGTCCTTGACGTGGAACAGCGGATAGCGGTCCGGCCGGTCGAGGACGTAGTCGAGCGGGTCGAACGGGGCGGGCGTCCCGTCCGGGCGGACCGAGTAGCGGTACTGGCCGACGTACGCCCAGAAGATGTCCATCTCCAGGTGCACCAGGTCGGGGTCGGTCTCGGCGAGCAGCACGTCGTACAGGCGCACGTCGGGCCGGTCGCTCGCGAAGGAGAACTCCTCCGAGTGGTTGTGCTGGTAGAACTTCATGCCGCGCCTCCTCGCCGCCTCGCCGTACCGGTTGAACTCCTCGGCGCACCGCTTCCACCCGTCGACGGTCGAGCCGTAGCGCCAGGGCCCCGAGGCGGTGCCGATGTGCGGCAGGCCGAGGGCCGCCGCGTCGTCGAGGACGCGGTCGAGGTTCTGCGCGAACGTGTACGCGGCGGGATCGCTCGCGTAGTAGCCGACGTGGCTGCCGATCGGGCGCAGCCCGTGGTCACGGGTGACGCGCTTGAGCTGGGAGAGGCTGATGGGGCCGGCGGATCCCTGGGTGTAGCCGGCGTACTCGACCTCGTCGTATCCGTACTTCTGGAGTTCGGCGAAGACGGCGGCGAAACCGAGGGTCGAGACCTTGTCCCGGAGCGAGTAGAGCTGGATGCCCAGGCGGCCGGGCGGCAGGACGGGGCGGCCGTGCCCGTGGCCCTGGCGGGGGCCCGGGGAGGCGGTGGCCGCGGCCGCGGGGGCCGCCGCGCCGAGGAGCGCGGCGGCGGTCGCGCCGGCGGCGACGCCCAGCATGTTCCGGCGGCTGAGCCGCCGGCCGAGCTCGGGGTCGTCGGAGCCTTGGTTGCGGCGAGGGAAATTCATCTGTGGACAACTCCTTGGCTGTCGGTCGGGGCTGCTTCACTGGATTCGACCGGGGACGTCCGGCCGGGCACTCCGAGGGCGGGGGGCCGGGGCGTTCGGACCGATCCGGCCGGCTGCGCGGGTTCAGCCCGGGGTCTCGGCGATCCCGGCCAGACCGAGCAGCAGCTTCTTCACATCGGTGGCCGCGACGCGGCCGTCCAGGGCACGGGGGGTGGAGCACAGGATGAGCGGACCTTCGTCCTCGTTCGCGGGGAGGCGGCCGTGGCTGCCGCGGAGCGGTGAGGGATCGAGCGGGACGACCGCGAGCCGGTACCGCATACCGAGCTTCTTGCGGGCGATCTCGCGGGCCGCCTTGATCCGTACGTAGGGATCGAGCGGGTCCATGAGGAGTTCCGCGGGGTCGTAGCCGGGTTTGCGGTGGATCTCGACCAGCTGCGCGAAGTCGGGGGCACGGGCGTCGTCGAGCCAGTAGTAGTACGTGAACCAGGCGTCGGGCTCGGCCAGGGCGACCAGTTCCCCCGAGCGCGGATGGTCGAGGCCGTGCTCCTTCTTGCCGACGTCGTCGAGGAGCCGTTCCAGACCGGGCAGCCCGGCGAGCGCCTCCCGCACGGCCGGCAGGTCGGTCGGCCGCCTGACGTAGACGTGGGCGATCTGGTGGTCGGCGACGGCGAACGCCCGGGAGGCCATCGGGTCCAGGTACTCCATGCCGTCCTGGGTGTGGACCTCCAGGAGTCCGGCGCGCCGCAGGGCCCGGTTGATGTCGACCGGCCGCTCGACCCGGGTGATGCCGTACTCGGAGAGCACCACGACCGTGCGGCCCTCGGCGCGCGCCTCCGCGAGGAGCGGCGCGAGGACGGTGTCGAGCGCGGCCGCGGCCCGGAAGGAGCGCGGGTCGTCGGGGCCGTAGCGCTGGAGGTCGTAGTCCAGGTGCGGGACGTAGCAGAGGGCGAGGTCGGGGCGGCGGGTGCGCAGGATGTGGCGGGTGGCGTCGACGATCCAGCGGCTGGAGACGAGGTCGGCGCCGGGGCCCCAGAAGTGGAAGAGGGGGAAGGTGCCGAACCTCTCGGTGAGTTCGTCGTGCAGGGCCGGGGGCCGGGTGTAGCAGTCGGGTTCCTTGCGTCCGTCGGCGTAGTAGACGGGACGGGGGGTGACGGTGATGTCGGTGTCGGCGCCCATCGCGTACCACCAGCAGATGTTGGCGACGGTGTAGTCGGGGTGGCTGCGGCGGGCCGCGTCCCAGAGGCGGTCGCCGGAGACCAGGCCGTTGTGCTGGCGCCACAGCAGGACGTCGCCGAGGTCGCGGAAGTACCAGCCGTTGCCGACGATTCCGTGCTCGGCGGGGAGGGTGCCGGTGAGGAAGGTGGTCTGCGCCGCGCAGGTGACGGCGGGCAGGACGGTGGAGAGCGGGGCCTGGGAGCCGCTGCGGGCGAGGGCGGCCAGGTGCGGCATGTGCGGCAGGAGCCGCGGGGTGAGGCCGACGACGTCGAGGACCAGGAGAGGGGTGGGTGCGGGTGCGGGCGGTGCTGTGGGCGCGGGGTCGGTCATGGGAGTTCCTTGAGGCCGAGGTCGGTCAGCAGGTCGCGGGCCAGGGTCAGTTCGGCGGCGATGCCGTCGGCGAGGCGGGCCCTGGTGCGGGGGCGGCTCTCGGGTGGCAGGGCCTGCCAGGTGTAGGTCTCGACCTCCAGGTGGCGGGTGACCGGGTGCGGGCCGCCGACGAGCAGGGCGAGGGCGTCCTGGAGGACGGGCAGCGTGGAGGTGAGCGGGGGCGCGGGCGGCGCGTGCAGGGGGACGTGGAAGTGAGAGCGCCAGGGGGTGGCGTCGGGCAGGCCGTGCGCGGTCGTGGCCCGGTGTCCGGAGGCGGCGAGCGCCTCGGGGAGGTCGTCGGTGCCGCGGAGGCCGGCGGCGGTCCGGGTGCGGGTCTGGTGGAGGAAGCGGGGTTCGGCGAAGGCGGCGAGCGCGGCCCTGACCTCCGGGAGGTGCGGCTGCTCCGCGTGGAGCGCGGCGGAGAGCTGCGCCTTGGGGACGGGCAGACCGGCGGCGGCGAGCGCGTCCAGGGCGGTGCGCGGGTCCTCGAAGGAGGTCGCGAGGTGGCAGGTGTCGAGGCAGACGCCGATGCGGGGGCCGGGGCCGGCCGTCGGGCCGGGTGCGGGGCCGGGGTGCGGGTGCGCGTCCGGTGCGGTGGTGAGCGCGGCGACGGCGTCGGCGACGGTCTCGACGACGCATCCGGGCTCGGGTTCGAGGCCGATGCGGATGCTCCGGCCGGTGAGCTCCTCCAGGGCGTCGAGGCGTCCGGCGAGGGTCGTCAGGGCGGCGCGGGCGATGGCGGCCGCCTCGGTGTCGAAGGGGGTGCGCCAGGCGAGGGGCAGTGTGGAGACGGAGCCTTCGGTGACGTCCTCGGGGAGCAGGGCGGCGAGGAGGCGGGCGAGGTCGGTGGTGTGCGCGAGGCGGTCGGGGTGGGTCCAGTCGGGCCGGTAGACGCGGTACTTGACCTCGTCGGCGCCGAACCCCTCGTAGGGGAAGCCGTTCAGGGTGACCACTTCGAGTCCCCGGCGGTCGAGTTCGGCGCGGAGGGCGCGGAGCGAGGCCGGGTCGGTGATCAGGGAGCGGGCGGCGTCCCGGGCGAGCCAGAGGCCGATGCCGAGGCGGTCGCGGCCGAGACGTCGGCGGACGGGCTCGCAGTGGTCGCGGAGCTGGGCGAGGACGCCGTCGAGGGTCTCGGCGGGGTGGACGTTGGTGCAGTAGGCGAGGTGGACGGTGGAGCCGTCGGGGTGCCGGAAGCGCATAGCTGGGCCTCATTCCCCGCCGCGGAGGACGGAGTTGCCCTCGTGGAGGTCCGGCGGTGTGGGGACGTCGAGGTGGAGGCGTCCGCTGAGTCCGTAGAAGGCGACGGGGTTGCGCCAGAGGACCTGGTCGACGTCGTCGTGTGTGAAGCCGGAGGCGAGCATGGCGCGGGCGACGGCGCGGGTCTTGAGGGGGTCGCTGCGTCCCCAGTCGGCGGCGGAGTTCACCAGGATCCGGTCGGTTCCGTACTCCTTGAGGAGCGCGACGGTCCGGTCCTCGTCCATCTTGGTGTCGGGGTAGACGGAGAAGCCGAGCCAGGCGCCGCTGTCGGCGGCCTCCTTGACGGTGGTCTCGTTGAGGTGGTCGAGGAGGACGCGGTCGGGGGCGAGCGCGGACTCGCGCACGACGTCGACGGTGCGGCGCAGCCCGGTGAGCTTGTCGCGGTGCGGGGTGTGCACGAGGGCCGGGAGGCCGTGGTAGGCGGCGAGCTGGAGCTGGGTGGCGAGCGCGGTGTCCTCGGCGGGTGTCAGGGAGTCGTAGCCGATCTCGCCGACGGCGACGACGCCGTCCTTGGCGAGATAGCGCGGCAGGTCGTCGAGGACGGGTGCGCAGCGGGGGTCGTTGGCCTCCTTCGGGTTGAGGGCGAGGGCGCAGTGGTGGGCGATGCCGTACTGGGCGGCGCGGAAGGGCTCCCAGCCGAGGAGGGCGTCGAAGTAGTCGCGGAAGGAGGCGGGCGAGGTGCGCGGCTGGCCGAGCCAGAACGACGGCTCGACGAGGGCGCGGACACCGGCGTCGTACATCGCCCGGTAGTCGTCCGTGGTGCGCGAGGTCATGTGGATGTGGGGGTCGAAGATGCGCATCAGGACTCCTCGGTGGGGGCGGTGAGGGCGAGGACGCGGGTGAGGTCTGCGGGGACGTCGCGGCCGGCCGCGGTTCGTTCGGCGGCGTGGTCGGCGAGCATCCGGACGAGTTCGGCGTCGCCGGCGGCGCGTTCGGCGAGTCCGGCGACGGCGGTGACGGGGACCTCGGTGAAGAGGCACTTGAGGAGGGCGTGCCGCCAGGCGTGGGGGGTGAGGTGTGCGGCGGCGTAGGGGCCGACGGCGGCGGCGATCAGGGAGGTGTCGTGTGTGCGGAGGGCGTCCTCGATGAGGGGGACGGCCTCGGGGCCGGTGACGAGGGCGGGGAGGGCGAGCAGCACGGCGCGGCGCTCGGCGGCGGCGCCGTGCCGGTAGAGGCGGGTGAGGGTGGCGGGGTCGGCTGCGGCGGCCCGGAGGAGGCGGGTGCGGGCCTCGTCGGCGTGCGCGCGCCCGCAGTGCCGGCCGGCGGTGACGAAGTGCTCCTCCCAGCCGGGGGTATGGGCCTCGGCTTCGGCGAGGGCGGTGTCCAGCCAGGCGCGGGCGGTGGCGGTCAGCATGCGGGGGCCTTCCGGCGCAGGAAGGAGAGGGAGCTGCGGGCGAGGTCGGGTCCCGCGTGGGAGTGGCGGGGCAGCTCGACGACGGTCAGTCCGGGGTAGCCGGCGGCGGTGAGTTCGGCGAGGGCGGCGAGCACCGGCGGGAAGTCGATCTCGCCGTCGCCGAGGGGCAGGTGTTCGTGGACTCCCCGGCGCATGTCCTCGATCTGGAGGTGGTGCACCCAGGGAGCGGCGGCGCGGAGGCAGTCGGCGGGAGGGAGGGGTTCGAGGCACTGGCAGTGGCCGATGTCGAGGGTGAGGCCGAGGACGGCGGGTGCCGGATCGCCGAGGAGTCCGCGCAGGTGGTGGAAGTCGTCGAGGGTGGCGAGGAGGTGGCCGGGTTCGGGTTCGACGGCCAGGGGGACACGGGCGGCCTCGGCGGCTTCGAGGACGGGGGCGAGGGAGGAGGCGAGCCGTTTCCAGGCCTCGTCCGGCGGGGTGTCGGCGGGGAGGACTCCGCTGAAGCAGTGCACGGCGTGCGCGCCGAGGTCGGACGCGACCCGGACGGCCCGCAGGAGGAGCCCGACGCGGGCGGCCCGGCCGCCGGCGTCCGGGTCGAGCAGGGACGGGCCGTGCTTGCGCCGCGGGTCGAGGACGTAGCGGCCGCCGGTCTCGACGGTCGCGCCGAGTCCCAGCTCGCCGAGGCGGCGGGCGACCCGGGCGGTACGGGCGGCCAGGTCGGGGGCGAGGGGGTCGAGGTGCATGTGGTCGAGGGTCAGCCCGACGCCGTCGTAGCCGAGGTCGGCGAGCAGCCCGAGAGCGTCGTCGAGCCGCAGGTCGGTGAGGCCGTTGGTGCCGTAACCGAACCGCGGCCGGCCCGCGGCGGGCGGGGAGGAGGCGGGGGTCATGTGGGGCTCACCTTCCGGGCGAGGGCGCGGGCGGCCGGGACCAGGCCGAGGAGCGCCAGCGCGGTCGCGGGCGCCCCGGAGCGTGCCGCGAGCGCGGCCTGGAGCGGGATGGTCGCCCGGATCCCGCCGCCGACGGCCCGCTCGGTGAGGGCGGCGGACGGGTTGAGCGCGGCGTGGAGGAGGAGCGGGGCCGGGGTGCGGGCGTAGGCCAGGGCGAGGAGCGGGCGGAGGCGGGCGGTGTCCGGCCGCGGACCTCTCGGGCCTCCCGACGCCGCGGCGGCCACCGCCAGGGTGACGGCCAGCGCGGCGAGCGGGGTGCGGGTCGAGCCGCCCCGGGTCTCGTGGCGGGAGACGGCGGTGACGGCGTAGGTGTGCGCCCCGAGGAGGGCGGCGGACGGGAGGGCGTCGAGGGCGGCTCGGGTAGGGGTGTCCCTCCCCCGGGTCGAGGCCGTGGCTCCCAGGAGCAGGTCGAGCGCGCGGGCCGTGGCCATGGCTCCGGGGCCGGCCGGGGTGTGCTTCAGGCGGAGGTCGTAGGCCCAGACCGTGCCGGCGAGGGCGGTGGCGACCGCGAGGGACGGGCGGCCCGCGCGGGAGGCCAGGACCAGGCCCGCGGCCGTCAGGGCCGCGGAGGCGGCGAGGGCGGCGCCGGGGGCGACGCGGCCGGAGGGGAGCGGACGGTGGGGGCGTTCGACGGAGTCCTCGGTGCGGTCGGCCCAGTCGTTGAGGGCCATGCCCGCCTCGTACAGGCAGAGCGAGGCGCCGAGGGCGCAGAGCGTCCCCCGGCCGGGGCGGGCCCCGGCCGCCGCCGCGCCCGCCAGGGCGTCGCCGGGCACCGAGAGCAGCGCCGACACGCGGAGGAGTTCCGCCCAGGCCCGTCCCCGGCCGGTACGGCGCCGGGTCATCGGGCCGTCCCCGTTGCCGTACTCCTGGCCGTACCCGTGGCGGTGTCCGTGCTTCTGCCCGTACCGGTGGCGGGGTCCGTCCCCCGGCCCGCCGTGCCCGGGGCACGCGGCTCCGGGTGGTCGGCCAGGGAGCGGCCGAAGGTCAGGAGGCGGTCGTACTGGTCCGCCAGGGAGGCCGGCGGGGTGCCTTCGGGGTCCTTGAAGTAGAAGGCGAGGTCTTCCAGGGGTCCGGTGCGGCCCTGCTCGTGCGCGCGGGCCGTGAGGCGCGCGAGGTCGAGGACGAGGGGGGCCGCGAGGGCGGAGTCGCAGCCCTGCCAGAGGGTCTGGAGGATCATGCGGGTGCCGAGGAAGCCGTCGAAGGCGATGTGGTCCCAGGCGGTCTTCCACTCCCCCAGGGCGGGGACGTCGTCGATGTGGACCTGGCCTTCGACGCCGGGGCCGAGCGTGTCGGTGAGGACGCGTTCCTTGCCGGCGTTCTTGGCCGCGGCGGCGGCCGGGTCGGCGAGGGCGGCTCCGTCGCCGCCGCCGAGGAGGTTGCTTCCGGACCAGGCGCGTACGGTCAGGGCGCGCTGGTGGAACATCGGGGCCAGTACGGCGCGGAGCAGGGTCTGGCCGGTCTTGCCGTCCCGGCCCGCGTGGGGCAGTCCGCTCGCGGCGAGCGGGGCCGCGAGGGCGGGGTGCCGCAGTCCGGTGGACGGGGTGAAGTTGACGTACGGGCACCCCGCGCGCAGGGCGGCGGCCGCGTACAGGGTGCTGGGTGGGAGCCCGACGCCCCCCGACGCCGGCTCCGTGGATGCCACATTGACGACCACGACGCGGTCCAGGCCACAGCGTCGCCGGAAGTCCGTCAGGTCGCGGGTGAAGGCGGTGACGAGTTCCTCGGTGGTGCGGGTGTCGCCGGGGGCGGGGCCGCCGGGGCGGATCTCGCGGTCGGCGGTCTCCAGTTCGCGGGTGACGGTCCGGGTGAGGCCGTACGGGAGGACTCCGGCGGTGGTGAGCTGTTCGGCCCGTTTGGGGAGGGGGCAGTCGGTGGTGTCGTGTCCGCCGAAGACGAGGGAGTCGAGCGGGGGCAGGCCGGCGCCGGCGAGGGCGGGGGTCTCGGTGGCCATGCCGGTGGGTGGGTGGAGTCCTGCGACGAGGGCGGCGCAGCCGGCCATGGTGGTGGTGGCGACGGAGCCTCTCGCGCCTATGAGCCAGATTCCGGTCCGGGGTGCGTGGGTCATGGCGTCGGCCTCCCTGCTCGTCCAGCGGAAAGAAGGGGTGGTGCGGTGAAGGCGGTGCGGTGGTGGCGGTGCGGTGCAGGTTGTGCGGTGGGCTGGTGGGGTGGGTGACGGTGGGCGGGGGGTACGGCGCCGCCCCGCCCACCGTCGTCGGGTGGGCTTCCGCGGGGGTGTGTCGCGGAGGCCGGTGAGGGTCGGTCAGGGCCGCCGCGGCGGCCGGCCCGTCAGGAGGGGAGTTCCTTCAGGCGGATGTTGCGGAACGCGGCCTCGTCGGTGGCTCCGTGGTTCTGGATGCCGATGTGGCCGTCGGTGAGGCTGCGGGCGGGGTCGGTGTTGGTGAAGTCGTTGATCTTGGTGCCGTTGAGGAAGACCTGGAGGCGTTCGCCCTGGACGCGGATCTCGTAGGTGTTCCACTGGCCGGGCGGCCTGAGGGCCAGGTCGCGGGCCTTGAGGTGGGCGGACTTGAAGCCGTAGACGGCTCCGGTGGTGCGGTCGGGGGCGTCGGTGGCGTCGATCTGGATCTCGTAGCCCTTGTTCACGGCGGACCAGGGGTCGTCGCTCGCGGGGAAGCCGACGAAGACGCCGGAGTTGGAGTCGCCGGTGAGTTTCCAGTCGAGGGTGAGGGAGTAGGAGTGGAGTTCCTTGGCCTGGTACCAGAGCATGCCCATGCCGCCGGTGGAGTGGAGTGCGCGGTCGGCGATGTCGAAGCCGCCGGGTCCGGCCTGCTTCCAGCCTTCGTGGGTCTCGCCGTTGAAGAGGTCGCGGTGGCCGGTCTGGGGTCGGCAGTCGGCCGTGACCTGGCCGGTGGCGTAGCGGAGGCCGCCCAGCAGGTGCTGGCGGAAGGCGGGTTCGGCGTAGGACTCCTTGGTGTGGCCGCCTCCGGTGTAGAAGGAGCGGCCGCCGCCGTAGGTCTGGCACCAGGCGATGGGGTGGTCGCCCTTCATGGTGCCGCCCTGGTAGGTGGTCTCGTCGAGGGTGGCGAGGACGCGGGCCTGGCCGCGGGGGTTGGTGCGGTAGTTGTACCACTCGTCGGTGCGCTGCCAGGGGCCGTCGAGGTGGGCGGTGGCGGGGTGGGTGTGGTCCTCGGCGCGGACGGTGGCGGGCTGGATCTGGGGGTGGGACTGGAAGTAGGCGCCGACGAGTCCGCCGTAGAAGGACCAGTCGTATTCGGTGTCGGCGGCGGCGTGGACGCCCATGTATCCGCCGCCGGTGGAGACGTAGTTCTCGAAGGCGGTCTGCTGTGCGGTGTCGAGGACGTCGCCGGTGGTGGAGAGGAAGACGACGGCGTCGTAGCGGGCAAGGTTGTCGGGGGTGAACTGGCGGGGTTCCTCGGTGTGGTCGACGGTGATGCCGTGGGCTGCGCCGAGTTCCGTGAGGGCGGTGACTCCGGTGCCGATGGAGTCGTGGCGGAAGCCGGCAGTCCTGGAGAAGACCAGGACGCGTTTGGCGTCGCGGTTCGCGGGGGTGCTGGAGAAGGTGAAGTCGTCGAGGTCGTAGAGGGCGCCGGTGCCGCCCTTGAAGACGAGGAAGAGTTCGGTGGTCCTGCGGGGCAGGTTCCGCAGCGGGACGTCGACGTTCTGGAAGGTCTCCCAGCTTCCGGTGACGGGGACGGGTGTGGAGCCGTGGAGGGGTCCGGTGGGTGAGCCGGTGCGGACTTCGAGGAAGCCGCCGTTGCCGCCGGAGGAGATGCGGGCGGTGAGCTTGGTGGCTCCGGTGACGTTGTAGGGCGTGAAGGCGATCCAGTCGCCGTCGTTGATGTCGCCGACGGTGCGACCGCCGTTGGCCTGGGTCTTGTCGAAGAGGTTGACGCCGCTCTGGGTGTCGAAGTGTTCGGCCTGGCGGTGGCGGGGCTGGAGTTTGGCCTGGTCGTGGGTGGTGAGGGGGGCTTGGCCGCCGGCTCCGGCGTCGGTGTACTCGGCGTCGAAGACGGCGAAGATGTTGGCGTCGTCGTCGTGGCCGCCGTCGGCGGAGGTCTTGATGGTGCCGGTGCAGCCGTTGGCGGTGGTGACGGGGTGGCCGTGGCTGTCGTGGCCGAGGACGTAGGTGACCTTCACCTTGGTGCAGTCGATGGGGCCGTCTTCGGGGTCGCTGACCTTGACGGTGAAGGGGATGTCGTCGCCGAAGGAGAAGAGGGCTCCTTCCGTGGGGAGTTCGAGGGTGACCTTGGGGGCGGTGTTGCCGACGACGACGCGGACGGAGGCGGAGCCGGTGCGGCCGGTGGTGTCCTCGGCGGTGACGGTGGCGGTGTAGGTGCCGTTCTTGCGGTAGCTGTGGGTGGGGTCGGCGGCCGTGGAGGTGCCGCCGTCGCCGAAGTCCCAGGTGTAGGTGAGGGCGTCGCCGTCGCCGTCGGTGGTGCCCGCGGAGGAGAAGGCGACCCTGAGGGGGGCGGTGCCGGAGGTCTTGTTCACGGTGGCCTGGGCGACGGGTGACCGGCCGCCGGTGGCGTTCTCGATGCGGTAGAGGCCGGAGTTGTGGTCGCCGCCGAACCAGGCGGTGCCGTAGTCGAGGACGTAGAGGGCTCCGTCGGGGCCGAAGGCCATGTCCATGATCTGGGTGCCGGTCCAGGGGACGTCGTCGATGGAGGCGACGGTGCCGTCGGCGTCCTGGTCGATGCGTTTGATCCAGCGGCGGCCGAACTCGCCGGCGAAGAAGTCTCCGTCGTAGGCCTCGGGGAACTTGACCGGTGAGGTGTTGGCGGGGTCGTAACGGTAGACGGGGCCGCCCATGGGGGATTCGGATCCGGTGCCGAACTCGGGTACGGAGCCGCCGTCGTAGGGGATCCAGGCGGGTTCGGCGGGCGGCAGGTCGACGAGTCCGGTGTTGTACGGGGAGTCGTTGCGGAGGGCGGCGCAGTCGTAGGGGGCGCCGGAGGTCTTGGTGGCGAAGTCGTAGGCGACGTAGGGGTCGTTGTCGCCGGTGCAGAAGGGCCAGCCGAAGTTGCCGGGGCGGGTGACGCGGGCGAACTCGACCTGTCCGGCGGGTCCGCGGCCGGGGTCGGCGGCGCCGGCGTCGGGGCCGTAGTCGCCGACGTAGAGGATGCCGGTGGTCTTGTCGACGCTGAAGCGGAAGGGGTTGCGGAAGCCCATGGCGTAGATCTCGGGCCGGGTCCTGGCGGTGCCGGGGGCGAAGAGGTTGCCGTCGGGGACGGTGTAGGTGCCGTCGTCGGCGACCTTGATGCGGAGGATCTTGCCGCGGAGGTCGTTGGTGTTGCCGGAGGTGCGGCGGGCGTCGAAGGCGGGGTTGCGGCCGGGGCGTTCGTCGATGGGGGTGAAGCCGTCGGAGGCGAAGGGGTTGGAGTCGTCGCCGGTGGAGAGGTAGAGGTTCCCCTGGGCGTCGAAGTCGATGTCGCCGCCGACGTGGCAGCAGATGCCGCGGGTGGCGGGGATGTCGATGACCTTCTTCTCGCTGGCGTTGTCGAGGGTGCCGTCGGCCTTCAGCGTGAAGCGGGAGAGGCGGTTGACGCCGTCGTACTTGGCGAAGTCGGCGGCGGTGCCGTTCTCGGGGGCGTCCCCGGCGGGGGTGTCGAGGGGCGGGGCGTAGTAGAGGTAGAGGGCCTTGTTCTGGGCGAAGTCCGGGTCGAGGCCGATGCCCTGGAGGCCCTCCTCGTCGTGGGAGTAGACGGGGACGGTGCCGATGACGGTGGTGTTGCCGGCGGCGTCGGTGCGGCGGAGTTCGCCGTTGCGGGAGGTGTGGAGGACGCTGCGGTCCGGGAGGACGGCGAGGGACATGGGTTCGCCGACCTCCTCGCCGCCCTTGGCGAGGGTGATCTGCTGGAACTCCTCGGCGGCCGCGGCTGTCGCGGTGGTGGGGGTGTTCGGGGTCTCGGGTTCGGCGGCGAGGCCCTGGGGGGTGCCGAGGGCGAGCAGTCCGACGGTGAGCAGGGCGAGCGACGTCCTGGGGCGGAGTCGTTTTCTGTGCACGGGTGTCCTCCGGATTCGGGCCGGGTGTGCGGGTGGTCCGGGGACCGGCGTGCGCCGTCACGCTGGTCACATCACGCTGTTACGTCATGTACACATCAGGGACCGTAGCCGGGTTCGTCCAGCACGGAAAGCCCTTGCGCACCGGTGCGGTCGAACTTTTCCCCGCGAGAGGACAAAGGCTCCCGAGGGCAGCGCTGACCGGCCCGGCGGCACCTCGCCGCCGGGCACGGACCCGCGCGTTCACGTCAGTCGGCGCTCCCGAAGGCGGCGTCGAAGGAGGTCGCCGGGGGGTCGAAGTCGTACCGCTTCAGGAAGGACAGCGCCTCGGGTGCGCCGGTCAGCCGGTCCATGCCGGCGTCCTCCCACTCCACGGACACGGGACCCGCGTAGCCGATGGACCGGAGCATCCGGAAGACGTCCTCCCAGGGCACGTCGCCGTGGCCCGCGGAGACGAAGTCCCAGCCGCGCCGCGGGTCGCCCCAGGGCAGGTGGGAGCCGAGCCGGCCGTTGCGACCGTCGAGCCGGCGGCGGGCCTCCTTGCAGTCCACGTGGTAGATCCGATCACGGAAGTCCCACAGGAAGCCGACCGGGTCGAGGTCCTGCCACACGAAGTGGCTGGGGTCGAAGTTGAGCCCGAAGGCCGGGCGCTGGTCGACGGCGTCCAGGGCCCGCTGGGTGGTCCAGTAGTCGTAGGCGATCTCGCTGGGGTGGACCTCGTGGGCGAAGCGGACGCCCTCGGCGTCGAAGACGTCGAGGATCGGGTTCCACCGCTCCGCGAAGTCCTCGAAGCCGCGCTCGACCATCCGCTCGGGGACCGGCGGGAACATCGCCACCAGGTGCCAGATGGAGGAGCCGGTGAAGCCGATGACGGTGTCGACGCCGAGCGCGGCCGCCGCCCGCGCGGTGTCGGCGAGTTCGCGGGCGGCCCGTCGCCGCACCCCCTCGGCGTCGCCGTCGCCCCAGATCCGGGCGGGCACGATCGCCTGGTGGCGCTCGTCGATCGGGTGGTCGCAGACCGCCTGCCCCACCAGATGGTTGGAGATCGCCCAGCACTTCAGTCCGTACGCGTCGAGCAGATCCCGCCTGCCCTTGACGTACGCGGGATCCGCCAGGGCCTTGTCGACCTCGAAGTGGTCGCCCCAGCAGGCGAGTTCGAGGCCGTCGTAGCCGAAGTCCCGGGCGAGCCGGCAGACCTCCTCCAGGGGCAGGTCGGCCCACTGGCCGGTGAACAGCGTGAAGGGTCGTGACACGGTCGGGCGCCTCCTAGCGCGGCAGGGACGGATCGGCGGGCATGTCGTCGGACGGGGCGGTGGCACCCCGGGGCGCGGAACGGACCGCGACGCCGACCGGGGTGTAGACCGCGTTGCTCCGGGCGCTCTCCTCCACCGCCGCCAGGACCCGCTGGACCTGGAGGCCGTCGGCGAAGGAGGGCGCCGGGGCGATGCCGCTCGCGACGGCGTGGACCAGGTCGCGGGCCTGGTGCGCGAAGGTGTGCTCGTACCCCAGCGCGTGCCCGGGCGGCCACCAGCCCTCCAGATAGGGGTGGGCGGGTTCGGTCACCAGGATGCGGCGGAAGCCCGCCGACACCGCGGGCTCGGTGTGGTCGTGGAAGGACAGTTCGTTGAGCCGCTCCAGGTCGAAGGCGAGCGAGCCGCGCTCCCCGTTGAGTTCGAGCCGCAGGGCGTTCTTGCGGCCCGCGGCCATCCGGGTGGCCTCGAAGGAGGCGAGCGCCCCGGAGGCGAGGCGCCCGGTGAACAGGGCCGCGTCGTCGACGGTCACCTGACCGTAGGCCTCCGATCCCGCTCCCCCGGCGAGCCCGCCCGCGGCCACCCCCGCGAGCAGCGGGCGCTTCCGCACGAAGGTCTCGGTGAGGGCGGACACGCCGACGAGCGGCTCGCCCGCCAGGTACTGGGCGAGGTCGACGGCGTGCGCCCCGAGGTCTCCGAGCGCGCCGGAGCCGGCGTGTTCGCGTTCCAGCCGCCAGGTGAGCGGGAAGGCCGGGTCGACGAGCCAGTCCTGGAGGTAGGTGACGCGGAGGTGCCGCAGGGCCCCGAGGCGGCCGTCCGCCACGAGCTGACGGGCGTACGCGAGGGCGGGCACCCGGCGGTAGTTGAAGCCGACCATGGCGATCTGGCCGCGGGCGGCGGCGGCCTCGGCGGCGGCCGCCATGGTCTCGGCCTCGGCGACCGAGTTGGCGAGCGGCTTCTCGCACAGCACGTGCTTGCCGGCCTCCAGGGCGGCGACGGCGATCTCCGCATGGCTGTCGCCGGGGGTGCAGACGTCGACGAGCTGGACGTCGTCGCGGGCGACGAGGGCCCGCCAGTCCGTTTCGGCGGCGGCCCAGCCGTGCCGTCGGGCGGCGGCCCGGACGGCGGTGGCGTCGCGGCCGGCGACGGCGGCGAGGACGGGGCGCAGCGGCAGGTCGAAGACCCGGCCCGCGGTGCGCCAGCCCTGCGAGTGGGCGGCGCCCATGAAGGCGTAGCCGACCATGCCGATGCCGAGCGTCGGCGGTGCGGCCTCGCTCTCCGTCTGTTCCATGCGGTTCCTCCGTTTCGTGGTGCGGCGGGTTGCTGCTCCCCGGGGGCGGTCGGGCCGCCGGGGTGCCGGTCCGGCCGGGCGGCCGCGGTGCGGGCCGGCCGACCCGGCGGCCCGGCCGGTCAGCTGAAGCCGGTGGGCAGGTACTCGTCGACGTTCTCCTTGGTGACGACGGCCGAGTAGAGGGTGATGGAGGCGGGGATCTCCAGTTCGGACATGCCGCCGACGCCCTTGTTCTGGCCGAGGGCGCGGGCGAGGTCGATCGCGGAGGCGGCCATGGTGGGCGGGTAGAGGACGGTGGCCTTGAGGACGCCGGTGTCGGCCTTGATGGCGTCCATGGCGGCCTTGGCGCCGGCGCCGCCGACCATGAGGAAGTCCTTGCGGCCGGCCTGGGCGACGGCCCGCAGGGCGCCCACGCCCTGGTCGTCGTCGTGGTTCCACAGGGCGTCGAACTTCGGCTGGGCCTGGAGGAGCTGGGCCATCTTGGCCTGTCCCGACTCGACGGTGAAGTCGGCGGCCTGGCGGGCGACCTTGCGGATGTTGGGGTAGTTCTTGAGGGCGTCGTCGAAGCCCTGGGTGCGCTGCTTGGTGAGTTCGAGGCTGTCCATGCCGGCGAGTTCGACGACGGTGGCGTTCGGCTTGTCCTTGAGTCGTTCGCCGATGAAGTTGCCGGCGTTGAGACCCATGCCGTAGTTGTCGCCGCCGATCCAGCAGCGGTAGGCCTGCGGGGAGGCGAAGATCCGGTCGAGGTTGATGACGGGGATGCCGGCCTTCATGGCCTGGAGGCCGATCTGGGTGAGGGCCTTGCCGTCGGCGGGGAGGATGACGAGGACGTCGACCTTCTTGTTGATGAGGGTCTGGACCTGGCCGATCTGGGTGGCGGTGTCGTTGGAGCCCTCGGTGATCTCCAGGGTGACGTCGGAGTACTTCTTCGCGCGCCGTTCGGCGTTGTCGTTGATGGCGTTGAGCCAGCCGTGGTCGGCCTGCGGGCCGGCGAAGCCGATGGTGACGGGGGTGCCGGGTTTGTCGTCGGCGGCGGGCGCGGCGCTGCCGACCGGCGACTGGTTCTTCGGCTCGTTGCTCGTACAGGCCGTGAGCAGGGCGCCGGCGGAGACGGCCGCGCCGCCGAGGAGGAGGTGTCTGCGGCTGGTTTCGGGCATGGCGGTGGATCCCTTCCGAGCGGGTGGGGTGGAGGGGCGGTGGTGGTGCGGGGCGACGGGTGTCCGGTCAGGTCCCGTCGCGGACCGTGCGGCGCTGGAGCAGGACGGCGGCGACGATGATGGCGCCCTTGGCGATCTGCTGGACGTCGCTCTGCAGGTTGTTGAGGGCGAAGATGTTGGTGATCGTGGTGAAGACGAGGACGCCGAGGACGGAGCCGACGATGGTGCCGCGGCCGCCGCTGAGGAGGGTGCCGCCGATGATGGCGGCGGCGATGGCGTCGAGTTCGTACAGGTTGCCGTTGGTGTTCTGCCCGGAGCCGGCGAGGACGACGAGCAGGAAGGCGGCGATGCCGCAGCACAGTCCGGAGAGCAGGTAGAGGTAGAGGCGCTGGCGGCGTACGTCGATGCCGGCGAGGCGGGCGGCCTCCGGGTTGCCGCCGACGGCGAGGGTGCGGCGGCCGAAGGTGGTGCGGTTGAGGAGGAGCCAGCCGGCGGCGGTGACGGCCGCGAAGACGAGGACGAGGGGCGGGATCCCGAGGACGTAGGCGTCGGGGAGGCCGAGGTCGAGGACGGAGGGGACGGTGACGATCTGCGTCTTGCCGTCGGTGATCTGGAGGGCGAGGCCGCGGGCCGAGGCCAGCATGGCGAGGGTGGCGATGAAGGGGACCATGCCGCCGTAGGCGACGAGGACGCCGTTGACGAGGCCGCAGCCGAGACCGACGGCGACGGCCGTGAAGAGGATCCCGGCGAAGCCGAACTCCTGGGTGGCGAGGGTGGTGGCCCAGACGGAGGCGAGGGCGACGATCGCGCCGACGGAGAGGTCGATGCCGCCGCTGGTGATGACGAAGGTCATGCCGACGGTGACGACGCCGATCACGGAGGCCTGGGTGAGGACGAGTTGGAGGTTGGAGGTGGCGAGGAACTCGGCGGGCCGGGTGAGGCCGCCGACGACGACGAGTGCGGCGAGTACGCCGAGGAGCGAGAGGTTGCGGACGTCGGCCCGGAGGCCGAGCGTGCGCCAACGGCTCTCGCCCGGTGGTGCCTTGGCCGGGGTGGTGAGTGTCATTCCGCTGGGCTCCCTTCCATCACGAGGTCGAGTACGCGGTGTTCGTCGAGGTCGCGGGCGGGGGCCCGGTGGACGACCCGGCCTTCGCGGAGGACCAGGACGCGGTCGGCGAGGCCGAGGACCTCGGGGACCTCGCTGGAGACGAGGAGGACGGCGAGGCCGTCGTCGGCGAGCCCCCGGATGACGGCGTACAGCTCGGCGCGGGCGCCGACGTCGACACCGCGGGTGGGTTCGTCGAGGAGGAGGACGCGGCAGCCCCGGAGGAGCCAGCGGGCGAGGACCGCCTTCTGCTGGTTGCCGCCGGACAGGGTCCGGACCGGGGCGTCCGGGAGGTCGGGGCGCAGCGAGAGGGTGCGGGTGGCGTTCCTCGCGGTCTCGCGTTCGGTGGCGCGGTCGATCCAGCCGGCCCGGGAGAAGCGGGAGAGGGAGGAGACGGAGACGTTGCGGGTGACGGATTCGAGGAGGAGCAGGCCCTGGGCCTTGCGTTCCTCGGGGGCGAGGCCGAGTCCGGCGGTGACGGCGGCGCGGACGCTGCCGGGGCGCAGGGGCCGTCCGTCGACGGTCACCCGGCCGGCGGTGGGTTTGCGTGCTCCGTAGACGGTCTCCAGGATCTCGGAGCGGCCCGAGCCGACGAGTCCGGCGAGGCCGACGATCTCGCCGGGGCGGAGTTCGAGGTCGAGGGCCTCGAACTCCCCTTTCCTGGCGAGTCCCTGGACGCGGAGGACGGGTTCGCCCGTGGGCGGCCGGTCGGGCCGCTCGGGGAACACGTACGGGACGTCCCGGCCGGTCATGAGGGCGACGACCTCGCGGGTGGGGGTGGTCGCGGCGGGCAGTCCGCGGGCGACGGCGCGCCCGTCCTTGAGGACGGTGACGCGGTCGCCGATGCGGCGGATCTCCTCCAGGCGGTGGGAGATGTAGACGACGGCGACGCCCGCGGCGGTGAGGTCCGCGACGATCCGGAAGAGGTTGGCGACCTCGTCGGGGTCGAGTGCGGCGGAGGGTTCGTCCATGACGATGAGGCGGACCTCGTGCGAGAGGGCGCGGGCCATGGAGACGATCTGCTGCTGGGCGGCGGAGAGTTCGCCGACGCGGCGGGCGGGGTCGATCTCCGGGTGGCCGAGGCGTTCGAGGAGGGCTGCGGCGGTCTCCCGTGCCGCGCGGCCCCTGACGAAGCCCGCGGTGGTGGGTTCGTGGCCGAGGTGGACGTTCTCGGCGACGGAGAGGCCTTCGACGAGGTCGAGTTCCTGGTAGATGGTGGCGATGCCGAGGCGGACGGCTGCGCTCGGGGAGCGGAGCCGTACGGGGTCGCCGTTCCAGGTGATGTGGCCCTCGTCGGGCTGGTGGGCGCCGGCGAGGACCTTGATGAGGGTGGACTTGCCGGCGCCGTTCTGGCCGAGGAGGCAGTGCACCTCGCCGGGCAGGACGTCGAGGTCGACGCCGTCGAGGGCGCGGACGCCGGGGAACGACTTGGTGATTCCGGACATGGTGAGGAGGGACAGTGGGTGTTCGGGCATGGCGGAGATCCCCTCGGCGAGTGCGGGTGGCCGTCCGGCGGGGTGCGGGTGGGCGGGGGCGCGTGGGGGTGCGGCGCGGGCCGTGCGGGTGCGGGGCTGGGCGGGTCCTGCAGGTACGGGGCTGGGTGGGTCCTGCGGGTGCGGGACGGGGCCCGGGTGCGGCCGTGGCGGGGGCTGGCGGGGCGGGTGTGCGGGGGTGCGGAGGTGTGGCGGGGCGCAGGGGGGGGCGGCGGGGGTGCCGTCCGTCCGCCTCCTGGCGCCCCGGGGGCGGACGGGGACGGGGGTGGGCCTGGTGCCGGTCGGACGCGGTTACGCCGGCGAGAAGAGGTGGTCGCTGATGAGGCGGGCCGCGCCCGTCACCCCGGCCGTCTGGCCCAGTTCGCCGAGGACGATGGGCAGGTTGCCGGTGGCCAGCGGCAGGGACTGCCGGTAGACCTGGGTGCGGACGCTGGCGAGGAGGTTGTGGCCGAGGCCGGTCACACCGCCCCCGATCACCACCAGACCGGGATTGAAGAAGCTGACGAGTCCGGCGATGACCTGCCCGACCCGGTTGCCGCCCTCGCGGATGAGGGCGAGTGCGGTGGCGTCTCCGGCGGCCGCGGCCGCGGCGACGTCGACGGCGGTGAGGTGGCCGGCCGCCGCGAGCCGGACGGCGAGCTCCTCCGACCTGCCGCCGCGGGCCGCGTCCTCGGCGTCCCTGGCCAGGGCGGCGCCGCTGAAGTGGGCCTCCAGGCAGCCGTTGTTGCCGCAGGCGCAGGGCCGGCCGTCGGGTTCGACCTGGATGTGGCCGATGTCGCCGGCGCTGCCCGTCGTACCGCGGTAGACCTCGCCGCCGACGACGATGCCGCAGCCGATGCCGGTGCCGATCTTGACGCAGAGGAAGTCGCCGACGGAGCGGGCGACACCGGCGTGCTGCTCCCCCATGGCCATAAGGTTCACGTCGTTGTCGACCATGACGGGGCAGCCGAGTTCCTGGCTGAGCGCCTCCCGTACGGGGAAGCCGTCCCAGCCGGGCATGATCGGCGGTGCGACGGGGACGCCCTCGGGGAAGCGGACGGGGCCGGGGACGCCGATGCCGGCGCCGTCGAAGCCTTCGGCGAGTCCGGTGGAGCGGAGTTTCGCCGCCATCGACAGGGCCTGCTCGAAGACGGCGACGGGGCCCTCGCGGACGTCCATGGGGTGGTTGAGGTGCCCGAGCACCTCCAACTCGGCGTTGGTGACGGCGACGTCGATGGAGGTGGCGCCGATGTCGATGCCGAGGAAGCGGAGTTCGGGCGCGAGCCGGATGTTGTGCGAACGGCGGCCGCCCCGGGAGGCGGCGAAGCCGTCGGCGACGACGAGACCGGTCTCCAGGAGCCGGTCGACCTCGACGGCGAGCTTGGAGCGGGAGAGATCGATCTGGTCCCCCAGCTGGGCACGGGAGTTGGGTCCTCCGTCGCGCAGCAGTCTGAGGAGCCGCGCCTGATGCCGGTTGGCAGGTCGTGCCGTCATGCGTCTCACGCGCCCCTCCCTCTCGTACCCGCTCGTCGTCGTGCTTTCGAGGGGAACGTAGCAGCGGCGTACCGGAGTGGGAAGAAGTTGCGCAGGAATCCGCTCCGACTTCTTCCCGATCGAGGACAAAGGCGGGGTCGGGCGCGGGCGAAGGGGCGTCCGGCTCGCGTCGGAGGCGGGCGGAGGGCGCGCCCGCCGGAAGGGAGCCCGTGCGGGCGAGCGGTCAGCGGACCTCGGTCAGGCGGGCCGACACCACCACGTTGCCGGCGTAGCCGTTCTCCTCGGTGAACGCGCCGCCGCAGGTGATGAGGCGCAGTTCGGGCACGCCGGAGTCGCCGTAGACGCGCTCGGCGGGGAAGCCCTCCTTGGGGACGACCTCGACGCCGTGGACGGTGAAGACCGCGGTACGGCCGTCGCGGCGCGCGATCTCCACGCGGTGCCCGGTGCGGAGGGCGCCGAGGTCGTAGAAGACGGCCCGTCCGCCGGGGACGTCGACGTGGCCGACGACGACGGCGGTGCCGCGCTCCCCCGGGGTGACGGCCCCGGTGAACCAGCCGGCGAGGCGGTCCTCCTCGGGCGGCGGGGCCTCGATCCAGCCGTCCGGATCGAGGCCGACCCGGGTGAGCGGCGCGTCGATCCGGACGGCCGGGGCCCGGACCCGGAGCGGCGTCGAGGGCGGCAGCGGCGCGGGGGCGGAGGCGGGGGCGAGGGCGGCCGCCACGCGGGGGCCCTCGGGCGCCGCGGCGGTGAGGGGCTGCGGGGGGCCCTCGGCCCGGAGCGCGTCGGTGCCGCCGCGCACCAGGTGGACGCCGAGGAGGAGCACGACGGCGACGAGGCCCCAGGCGCCGCGCCGCCCGGGGCCGTCGGGCCGTGCCGGGCCGTACCGTTCCCTCGCGTCCGAGCTGCCCACGCCCGCTCTCCTCCTCGTGCCGCGGGCGCGCCGTCCGCGGCGTCGTCGTGCCGTCCGTGGGGTCCCCGTACGCGCCGGGACCGGCGGGGTGACCGCACGTGCCCGGCGGTGCCGGGCACGCCCTCCGCGCCGGCCCGTTCCGTCGGCGCCGTTGTCGTGCCGTCCCGCCGGCTCCGGTGCGCGGGCGCGCCCCGGTCGCGCACCCGGGGGTCCGGCCGGCGGCGCCCGTGCGCGGGCGCCGCCGGTGGTGGTGGCGCCCCTCCGTCCCGGACCTCGTCACACCGGGTCGGAGGGGCCGTCTCGGGCCCCCTGGGTCCCGGCTGTCAGGCGCCGCCGCCCGTGCCGCGGCGGCGGGTCAGGACGACGGCGGCGCCGAGCGCCCCGACGATGAGCAGCACGCCGGTGACGACCTCGGTGACGCCGAGGCCCTCGCTCTCGGCGCCGGAGGCGGCGGCGGTGCCGTAGCCCGCCTTCACTCCCTTGTGCGCTCCGGGCGGCACGGTCTCGTGGTGCCCCGGGGTGTTCCCGTCGGGCTTGCCCTGGGCGATGGTCAGGGTGGCGGTGCCGCGCTCGCCCTTGCAGTCGAAGGTGATCTGGTACTGGGTCCCGGACTTGGCGTCGAGGTCGACGGTGGCGCTGCCGGACCGGCCCTCGTCGAGGGTGACGGTGTCGAACACGCCGGAGGTGACGGTCACCGACGGCTCTTCGCAGCCGTCGGACGTGAGCGTCACGGTGCCGCCGGGGGCGACGGTCTCGGGGCTGACGGAGAAGCCGAACGACGTGATGCCGTGGTCGTCCTGGCCCGCGAACGCGGCCGGCGCGGTCGTGGCCGCGAGGGCTGCGGCGCTCAGCAGGGCGGCGGATGCGGCACGTATCGCACGCATGACGGTCCTCCAGATCGCGGGAGGGTCGGTCACGGAGCGATTCCGTGCCCGGAATGCGACAACCCTCACCGCGATCGAAGCTAGGCGCGCCGGGGGCGGGCCGCCACCGGGCTCCGCCGAACGGGGCATGCCGCCGCCGGGCGGACGGAACGGCAGCGGTGGCGCACTCCCGGGGGCCTACGGCACCCGGACGACCTGGCCCGCGTACGAGAGGTTTCCGCCGAAGCCGAAGAGGAGGACCGGTGCGCCGGAGGCGAGTTCGCCGCGTTCGACGAGCTTGGCGAGGGCCAGCGGGATGGACGCGGCCGAGGTGTTGCCGGAGTCGACGACGTCGCGGGCGACGATCGCGTTGACGGCGCCGATCTTCGCGGCGAGCGGCTCGATGATCCGCAGGTTGGCCTGGTGCAGGACGACGCCCGCGAGGTCCTCGGGGGCGATGCCGGAGCGCTCGCAGGTCTGCCGGGCGAGGGCGGGCAGCTGCTGGGTGGCCCAGCGGTAGACGCTCTGGCCCTCCTGCGCGAAGCGGGGCGGGGTGCCCTCGATGCGGACGGCGTGGCCCATCTCGGGGACCGATCCCCAGAGGACGGGGCCGACGCCCCGGGCGGCTCCCGGGGTCTCCTCGTCCACGGCCTCGACGATCGCGGCGCCCGCCCCGTCCCCGACGAGGACACAGGTGGTGCGGTCGGTCCAGTCGGCCACGGCGCTCATCTTGTCGGCGCCGATCACCAGCGCGCGGCGGGATCCGCCGGCCCGTACCGCGTGGTCGGCGGTGGCGAGGGCGTGGGTGAACCCGGCGCAGACCACGTTGAGGTCCATGGTGGCGGGCGAGGTCATGCCGAGGCGGGCCGCGACGCGGGCGGCCGTGTTCGGCGAGCGGTCGATCGCCGTGGAGGTCGCGACGAGGACGAGGTCGATGTCGTCGGGGGTGAGCCCGGCGGTGGCGAGGGCCTTGCCCGCCGCGTGGGCGGCGAGTTCGTCGACGGGTTCGTCGGGGCCGCCGATGTGGCGGGTGCGGATGCCGACCCGGCTGGTGATCCAGGCGTCGTCGGTGTCGACCAACTCCGCGAGGTCGTGGTTGGTGAGCACCTTGGCGGGCTGGTAGTGCCCGAGCGCGGCAATGCGAGTGCCCGTCATCCCGGGACCCCCTCGGTGGTTCGATCGTCCGGCAGGATGTCCCAGTGTTGCCAGCGACTGATGGGTAACAGGTGACGTAAACCACCAAGATTCCCCCGTACCCCTTGGCCGACCGTGACAAGGGCCCTGGCGCCCCACGGGCCCCACGGCTCCACGTGGGGCGCGGGCCGGGGTCAGTTCTTGGGCGGGTCGATCATCTGGAGGGCGAGGGTGGCGGGGGGCGGGGCGATGCCGGGGCCGCCGGCGGCCGTCCAGGCGAGGATGTCGTCGAGGGAGTCCTGGTCGAGGGTGAAGGCGACCCAGGCGGCCCGTCCGCCGCGCCGCCGGCCCTCGGTGGAGGGCTGGACGACGACGATGTTGGCCTGGGCGCAGGGGCCGAGGCAGTCGCTCGTCCGGACGGCGAGCCGGCCGCCGGAGGCCGCGGCGGCCTCCCGGAGGCGGGTGAGCTGGCCGGCGTGGTCGGTTCCGGGGTTCTTGCGGGCGTCGCCGCAGCAGCAGCCGCGGCAGACGACCAGGGAGCAGGGGCGGGCCCCGTAGCGTATCGGGGCGGGGGTCACTCGGGGCCGTCCAGCGTGATCGCGGCGACGGGCGCGACGGTGCCGAGGCGCGGGAAGTCGAGGTCGACGGAGGCGCGGTGTTCGTCGGCGGTGAGCGCGCTCATGGCGTCCTCGGCGAAGACGAGGTCGTAGCCGAGGTCGCCGGCGGCGCGGGCGGTGGACTCGACGCCGAGGTTGGTGGCGATGCCGCCGAACACGAGGGTGGTGGCGCCGAGCCCGGTGAGGAGCTCGTGGAGTCCGGTGTCCTGGAAGCCGCCGATGGTGCGTTTGACGACGACGGGCTCGCCGTCCCGGACGAGGCCGGCGACGAGATCGCTGCCGGGCGGCTGGGCGGCGACGTTCGGCCGCTCGACCCGGATGTGGACGACGGGCGCGCCGGCGGCCCGGAAGGTGTCGGCGAGCCGGCTGGCGGCGGTGAGGACGTCGGTGCCGGGACGGGGTGCGAGGGGCAGCGCGACGATGCGGTCCATCAGGTCGACGAGGACGAGCGCGGTGCGGCCGGGATCGAGTGCGGGCATGGGAGCACCGTAGCGGCCGGAATGATCATCCAGTGGTCGGTGCGGGTGTGATCCGGCCTACGGCGGGGGCCACGGGGGTCCCTTCCGTCCCGGGGGCGTCCTCCGGGTCGCGGGCGCGGCGTTTCGCGATGACCGCGCAGACCATCAGCTGCATCTGGTGGAAGAGCATGAGGGGGAGGACGGCGAGGGCGGCCTGGGGGCCGAAGAGGACGCTGGCCATCGGGAGTCCGGCCGCCAGGCTCTTCTTGGAGCCGGCGAACTGGATGGCGATGCGGTCGGCCCGGCCGAAGCCGAGGCGTCCGGCTCCGTACCAGGTCAGGGCGAGCATCGCGGCGAGCAGGACGGCCTCGACGGCGAGGAGGAGGCCGAGCCGGGCGGGGGTCACCAGGTGCCAGATGCCGGCGACCATGCCCTGGCTGAAGGCGGTGTAGACGACGAGGAGGATCGAGCCCCGGTCGACGCGTCCGAGGACCTTCTTGTGGCGGGTGAGGAGGCCGCCGACCCAGCGGCGCAGGAATTGTCCGGCGAGGAACGGTACGAGGAGCTGGAGGACGATCTTCAGGAGTCCGTCGGCGGAGAGGCCGCCCGTGCTGCCGCCGAGGAGGAGTGCGGCGAGCAGCGGGGTGAGGACGATGCCGGCGAGGGAGGAGAAGGAGCCGGCGCAGATCGCGGCGGGGACGTTGCCCCGGGCGATCGAGGTGAAGGCGATGGAGGACTGGATGGTGGAGGGGACGAGGCAGAGGAAGAGGAGGCCGCTGTAGAGCTGCGGGGTGAGCACGGTGGGGACGAGGCCGCGGGCGGCGAGGCCGAGGAGGGGGAAGAGGAGGAAGGTGCCGGCGAGGACGGTGAGGTGGAGTCGCCAGTGCTTGAGGCCGTCGAGTGCCTCGCGGGTGGAGAGCCGGGCCCCGTAGAGGAAGAAGAGGAGGGCGACGGCGCCGGTGGAGGCGCCTTCCGCGACGTGGGCGGCGGTGCCGGAGGCGGGGAGGAGCGCGGCGAGGGCGACCGTGCCGAGCAGCGCCAGGATGTACCCGTCGACGGGCAGCCGTGACGGCAGCCGGAGGATGCGGCGCGGTGTGCCGGCCGGGGTGTGGCGTGGGGGGCGGGCGGGCGTACGGGCGGTCATGGGCTCCACTGCTCTGTGCGGGGGTGTCGCGCCCGTCCATCCTGGCCCACGGTCCGGTGATCGGGAATCCCGCACAGTCCTCTGACTGTCATCGCGATGCGCGATGAAGGGCGTGGCAGGGGTTACGGTCGTCCTGTGTACGAGCCCGCGCATCTGCGCACCTTCCTCGCCGTGGCCCAGACGCTGAGCTTCACCCGGGCCGCGGAGCGTCTCGGGCTGCGGCAGTCCACGGTGAGCCAGCACGTGCGGCGTCTGGAGGGGGCGACGGGCCGGCCGCTGTTCACCCGGGACACCCATCGGGTGGCGCTGACCGAGGACGGCGAGGCGATGCTCGGCTTCGCCGGCACGATCCTCCAGGCGCACGAGCGGGCGGCGGCGTACTTCGGCGGGACGCGGCTGCGCGGACGGCTGCGGTTCGGGGCGTCGGAGGACTTCGTGACGACCCGGCTGCCGGAGATCCTGGAGTCGTTCCGGCGCGAGCACCCGGAGGTCGATCTGGAGCTGACGGTGGAGCTGTCCGGCACGCTGCAGGCGCGGCTCGCCGCGGGGCGGCTGGATCTGATCCTGGCGAAGCGGCGCGGCGGGGAGAGCGAGGGGCGGCTGGTCTGGGAGGACTCCCTGATCTGGATCGGGGCGCCGGGGCTCCGCCTGGATCCCGACCGTCCGGTGCCGCTCATCCTGTATCCGCCGCCGGGGATCACCCGGGCGCGGGCCCTGGAGGCCCTGGAGGCGCAGGGCCGGGCGTGGCGGATCGCGTGCACGAGTTCCAGCCTGAGCGCGAACGTGGCGGCGGCGCGGGCGGGGCTCGGGGTGATGGCGCACACGCGGGGGCTGGTGCCTCCGGGGCTGGTGCCGGTGCCGGCGCGGGCGGGGCTGCCGGAGCTCGGCGAGGTCGGCTTCGTGCTGCGTGCGGGGCGGCGGGGCGGGGCGGCGCAGGAGGCGGCGGACGCGCTGGCGGAGGCGATCCTGGCGGGCGGCGACCGGCTGCACCGGCCGGGCTGACCGGGCTGACCGGGGCGGTGCGACCTGGGCGGTGAGCCGCGGCCGGGTCGGCCTCCGGGGCTCGGCCGGGCCGCCTCCGGGGCGCGGCCGGGGAGCCGCGGGGGCCGCGGTACGGGCGCTGCGGGGATGGTCGGGCCGTCGTGGGGCGGCGGGTCCAGGTGCAGGCGGGGTGGCGCGTCGGGTGGCGGGGCGTGAGTGGTCCGTACAGATTCCGTGGAGATTCCCGCCCGGTCGACGTACCGGGTGGTCGGTAACGCACCCGCGGCATCCGCGACTTGGTTCGCCCACCCGCCCTGACCTGTGCGAACACGGAATGTCCCGGCTTGGTGAAGGCCCTCCCGCCGGGCAGTCGGGTGGGGTACCGTCACCCGCGCCGTACGGAGCGCTACAACGAGCTTTTCCAGCCATCGAGCCGTCGAGGAGCAGGTCAGTGCGCGAGTTCACCGTGCCGCCCGTCGCGGCGGCGCCTCAGGTCGGCGGTCTGGCGGACCCCGTGTTCGAGCGTGCCCTGGCGGAGCCGGACCGGGTGACGTTCGGCCGGAAGGGGCCGGACGGCGCGTGGCGGGACGTGACGGCCGTGCGGTTCCGGGACGAGGTCCTGGGTCTGGCGAAGGGCCTGATCGCGGAGGGGGTGCGGTTCGGCGACCGGGTCGCCGTGATGTCCCGCACCCGGTACGAGTGGACGCTCTTCGACTTCGCGCTGTGGGCCGTCGGCGCGCAGCCCGTGCCGGTCTACCCGACGTCCTCCGCCGAGCAGGTCTTCTGGATGCTCTACGACTCCGAGGTCACGGCCTGCGTGGTGGAGCACGAGGACCACGCCATGACGATCGGCTCGGTGATCGACCGGCTGCCGCGGCTCCAGCGGCTGTGGCAGCTGGACGCGGGTGCGGTGGCCGAACTGACGGCCGCCGGGGCGGACATCGGCGAGGACGTGGTGCACCGGCACCGGCGGGCGGTGACCCCGGAGACGGTGGCGACCGTCATCTACACCTCGGGGACGACGGGGCGTCCCAAGGGCTGTGTGATCACCCACGCCAACTTCATGTTCGAGACGGACATGCTGGTCGGCCGGTGGGAGTCGGTGTTCCGCTCCCGGCCGGGCGAGGAGGCGTCGACGCTGCTGTTCCTGCCGCTGGCGCACGTCTTCGGCCGGATGGTGGAGGTGGCGGCGGTCCGCACCGGGGTGAAGCTCGGGCACCAGCCGGTGATGGCGGCGGCGGAACTGATCCCGGACCTCGCCGCCTTCCGGCCCAGCTTCGTGCTGGCCGTCCCCTACGTCTTCGAGAAGGTCTTCGACGCGGCGCGGCGCAAGGCCGAGCGGGAGGGGAAGACCGGTCCGTTCGACAAGGCGGTCGAGGTCGCGGTCGCGTACGCGGAGGCCCTCGAACACCGGGCGTTCGGCACCGGGCCGGGGCCGTCGGCGGCCCTGCGGGTGCAGCACCAGTTCTTCGAGAAGACGGTGTACGCGAAGGTCCGCGCCGCCCTCGGCGGACGCCTCCGGCACGCGATGTCGGGCGGCTCCGCGATGGACCGCCGGCAGGGGCTGTTCTTCGCGGGCGCCGGGGTCACGGTCTTCGAGGGGTACGGCCTGACCGAGTCCTCCGCGGCCGCGACCGCCAATCCGCCGGAGCGGACGCGGTACGGCACGGTGGGCCAGCCGGTGCCGGGGACCACGGTGCACATCGCGGACGACGGGGAGGTGTGGCTCCACGGCGGCCAGGTGTTCTCCGGCTACCTCAACGCCCCCGAGGCCACCGCCGCGGTCCTCAACGACGGCTGGCTGGCCACCGGGGACCTGGGCTCCCTCGACGAGGACGGCTATCTGACGATCACCGGGCGGAAGAAGGAGATCCTGGTGACCTCGGGCGGCAAGAGCGTCGCGCCGACGGCCCTGGAGGAACGCGTCCGGGCGCATCCCCTGATCGCCCAGTGCATCGTCGTCGGCAACGACCGGCCGTACATCGCCGCCCTGGTGACCATCGACCAGGAGGCGGTGGAGCACTGGCTGGCCATGCAGGGACGGGCACCGCTCTCGCCCGCGGAGCTGGTCCGCGATCCGTCGCTGGAGACGGAGATCCGGCGGGGGGTGGTGGCGGCGAACACCCTCGTCTCGCAGGCCGAGTCCATCCGCACCTTCCGGATCCTGGCGCATCCGTTCAGCGAGGAGCACGGGCTGCTGACCCCTTCGCTGAAGCTCAAGCGGAAGGCGATCGAGCGGGCGTACGCGGCGGAGGTCGCCGCGCTCTACGGCTGAGCCCGGCCGCACCGCGGACGCCCGCCCCCCGGTCCCGCCGGGGGGCCGTGTCCGCCGTACGGCTCCGGGCCCGCCCCGGAGGCCGGGATCCGCGTACGGAATGCACGAGCCTCCCGGATCATTGAAGGTGGGAGAAGTCAGGCACGACCCGCGAGAAGAGAAGGATCCCCTCCACGTGAGCACGGACAGCAAGGTTCCCCAGGTCACCCTGAACAACGGCGTGCGGATGCCGCAGCTGGGCTTCGGCGTCTGGCAGGTGCCGGACGCCGAGGCCGAGACCGCGGTGGCGACGGCCCTGGAGGCCGGCTACCGCTCGATCGACACCGCCGCGGTCTACGAGAACGAGGAGGGCACCGGCCGTGCCCTCGCCGCGTCCGGGGTCCCCCGCGAGGACCTGTTCGTCACGACCAAGCTGTGGAACAGCGACCAGGGCTTCGACTCGACCCTGAAGGCCTTCGACGCCTCGCTCGACAAGCTCGGTCTCGACTACGTCGACCTGTACCTGATCCACTGGCCGGTCCCCTCGAAGGACGCGTACGTCGACACGTACCGCGCGTTCGAGAAGATCGCCGCGGAGGGCCGCGCCAAGGCGATCGGCGTCTCGAACTTCCTCCCGGAGCACCTGGAGCGGCTCGTCGGCGAGACCTCCGTCGTGCCGGCCGTCAACCAGATCGAGCTCCACCCGCAGCTCTCCCAGCAGGCCTCCCGGGAGGTGCACGCCCGGCACGGCATCGCGACCGAGGCGTGGTCGCCGCTCGGCTCGGGCAAGGGGCTCCTGGACGTGCCGGCGATCATCGCGATCGGCCGCAAGCACGGGCGCACCCCGGCCCAGGTCGTCCTGCGCTGGCACCTCCAGCTGGGGAACGTGGTGATCCCCAAGTCGGTCACCCCGTCCCGCATCCGGGAGAACATCGACGTCTTCGGCTTCGAGCTGGACGCCGAGGACCTGTCGGCGATCGCCGCCCTCGACGAGGACCGCCGGCTGGGCCCGGACCCGGCGGAGTTCGCCGCCTGACCGGTCGCGGTACGACAACGGCGCCGAGGTCCTTCCGGGCCCCGGCGCCGCTGTCGTACCCCCGGCATAGAGTCGGCGGAGGACCGCGGAGCCGGCCGGTGCGGGCGGGTCGCGGGTGCGAGCGAGGGAGTCGATGCGGTGAGTGGTGGTTCTCCGGTGCCCGTGGAGGAGGGTCTGTACCGGGTGCGGAACGTGGCCAGCGGGCTGCTCCTCGAGGTGTACGAGGGGTCGGGCCGCAGCGGTGCCAAGGTGCAGCAGGGCACCGAGCGGGGCACGCCCGGCCAGCACTGGCACATCACGGCCGTGCCGAACGGCGGCGGGCTCTACCACCTGGTCAACGCCGCCAGCGGCAAGCGCCTCGACGTCGCCAACGCCTCCACGGAGAACGGCGCCGACATCCAGCAGTGGAAGGCGAACAACTTCGGCGCGCAGGAGTGGATCATCGAGCAGGACCTGCAGTCGCCCGGGACGGTCGCGCTGGTGAGCTTCATCAGCGGGCTGTTCCTGGAGGTGGCCGACGCCTCCGAGGAGGACGGCGGCAACGTGCGGCAGTGGGAGGACACCGACTCCCCGTTCCAGTGGTGGCGGTTGGAGCCGGTGTCCTGACCCTCCGGCGGACGGCGCGGCGGGGGCCGCGCGGTCCTCAGCCCTTGCGGGCGGTGTGGACCGTGCGGGCCGCCAGGTAGAACAGGTCCGTGCGGTGGTGGAGCGACAGGTCGTCGGCCGGGTCGAGGAGCCGGTCGAGGGCCGCGCGGTCCTCCGCGTCGATCCGGTCGTCGAAGCCGTCCCGGACCCGGGCGAAGTGGGCGAGGGCCAGGCCGCGGACGACCGGGGACACCGGCGCGGGGACGTCGGTGAGGAAGGTGCGGGTGCCGGCGGGGGTGAGGCCCGCGTCGGCGAGCAGGGCCCGCCAGTCGTCCGGCTCGTCCTTGTGCCCGGGGGTCTCGGCCCGCATCTCGGCGAACCGGTCGGCGTTGGCGGCGTCGAGGCGCGCCTCCAGGCCGGGCCGGCCGAAGCCGATGTGCCAGGGCAGGTGCCGGGCGGGCAGCCCGCCCTCGACGAGCACCATCAGACCGCCGGGGTTCAGCAGGCCGGCGAACTCGACGAGCGCGGCCCGCTGGTCGCCGATGTGGTGCAGGGAGTTGCCCGCCCAGATCAGGTCGGCCTTGCCCAGCTCGGCGATGCCCGCGGGGAGTTCGGTGTGCAGGGTGGAGACGCGCGCGCCGAGTCCGCGTTCCCCGGCGCGCTCCCGGGCGCGGGCCAGGAGCTCCGGGGAGCCGTCGACGGCGACGGCCTCCGCCGCGGGGAAGGCCTCGGCGAGGACCCCGGTGACGACACCGGGACCGCTGCCCACGTCCAGGACCCGGCGGACGCCCTGCACGGGCGCGAGGGTGCCGAGCCAGGCGGCGGCGTCGGCGTAGGCGGGGCTCTCCGTCTCCGCCTGCTGCTCCAGGAGCGGGGCGATCTCGTTCCAGTCGAGGGGGGCTCCGCTGTGGTGGGAGCAGGGGCGGTGCTGGTGCCCGGTGCTGTGCGGGTCACCGGGAGTGTGCTGGTGGCCGTGCCCGTCGCCGTGGGCGTGGCCGTGGTGCGTTGCGGTGTGCTGGCTCATGGGTCCAGCGTGCGGTCCGTCCGCGGCGAGCGCGAGAAGGGTTGCCGATCCGGCAAGAAATTCGATCCTTTGTTGCTCCGATCGTCATACTCCGGGACGTCGGGCCCGCCCCGGGGCACGCGGACCCGGGACCCGCTCGGGCCGGCCGGCCCGCTCCGACCTGCTGTTCCGGGTCCTGGTCACGCCCCGGCGCGGTGCTCCTGCGGGCTGACGCCCCTGACCCGCTTGAAGGCGGCGCTCAGTGCGAAGGCACCGCTGTAGCCGACCTGCCGGGCGACCGCCTCCACGGTGGCGTCGCTGTCGCGCAGCAGGTCGGCGGCGAGGGCGAGCCGCCAGCCGGTGAGGTAGCCCATCGGGGGCTCGCCGACCAGTTCCGTGAAGCGGCGGGCGAGCGCGGCCCGGGACACCCCCGTCTTCGCGGCGAGCGAGGCGACGGTCCAGGGGTGCGCCGGGTCGTCCTGGAGCAGCCGGAGGGCGCGGCCGACGACGGGGTCGCCCATGGCCCGGTACCAGGCGGGGGCCTCGGCCCCGGGCCGGGAGAACCAGGCGCGGACGCCGGAGATGAGCAGCAGGTCGAGGACCCGGTCGAGGACGACGGACTGGCCGGGTTCGTCGCGGGCGATCTCCTCGCCGAGGAACGGCATGAGGGGGCAGTTCCACGCGTCCGCGGGGAGGTGGATCAGCCCGGGCAGGGCGTCGAGGAGCCGGCGGCCGACCTCGCCGTCCATCCGGTAGGTGCCGACGAGGACGGTGGTGCCGCCGTCGGAGGCGTTGCCCCAGGTGCGGACGCCGAGCCGCATGCTGTCGGCGAGCGGCTCCCCGCTGAGGGTGGTGCAGACGCCGTCGGGCCCGATCACCGCCCGGGGCGGGGCGTCGGGGACGTCGGCGACCGTGTACGGCGCCGGGCCCCGGACGACGGCGATGTCCCCGGGCCTCAGCGGAACGGCCTCCCCGGTGTCGGGGACGACCCAGGCCTCGCCCGCGGTCACGCACATCACGCAGATCGGTGCGCCGTCCTCGATGCGCACCGACCACGGCGGCTCCATGACCATGCGGAGCAGGAAGGCGCCCCGGGCGCGGGGTCCGTCGAGGAGTCCGGCGAGTGCGTCCATGGGGCAACAGGGTAGGACCTGTCGTCGAACTCCCCTCGTCGCACGAGGGCGGCGGACGCCCGACGGCAGGGCCTGAGCGGGTGCGTGAGACGGAGACACAGGTGCGCGAGACGGCCCCGCATGGGCGGGGGGCGTCCCGGGCGGGAGTCTTGACCCATGACGAAGCAGACGAACGACACGCGGAACGAGCAGGGCACCGGCGGGCGGGGCGGCACCGTCCTGGTGACGAGTGCCACGGGCAAGACGGGACGCCGGGTGGCCGAGCGGCTGACGGCGCGTGGGGCGGTCGTCCGGGCCGGGTCGCGGAGCGGCGCCACCCGGTTCGACTGGGAGGCGCCCGAGACCTGGGGTCCGGCGCTGCGGGGCGCGGACGCCGCGTACGTGGCCTACTACCCGGATCTGGCCGCGCCGGGCGGGGTCGGGGCGATGGAGACGTTCGGCCGGCTGGCCGCGGAGCACGGCGTGCGGCGCGTGACGGTGCTGTCCGGCCGGGGCGAGCCGGAGGCGGTCGTGGCCGAGGAGGCCCTGCGGGCGGCGGCCGTCGGCGTGGAACTGACGGTGGTGCGGGCCGCGTTCTTCGCACAGAACTTCTCCGAGGGGCTGCTCGCGGAGGGGGTCGCGGAGGGTGCGGTCGTCTTCCCGGCGGGAGACACGGCGGAGCCGTTCGTCGATCTCGACGACCTCGCGGACGTGGTCGTCGAGACCCTGGCGACGGGCGGTCACGCGGGTCTGGTGCACGAGCTGACGGGGCCCCGTCCGATCGGCTTCGCGGAGGTGGCGGCGGAGATCGCGCGCGCCTCGGGTCGCCCGGTGGTCTACGAGCCGGTGTCGCAGGCCGACTACGCCGGGATGCTCACCGCGTTCGGGCTGCCGGAGCCGGAGGCGCGGTGGCTCGCGGCCCTGTTCGCGACGCTCCTCGACGGCCACAACGCCTCGGTGACGGACGGGGTGAAGCGGGTCCTGGGCCGTGAGCCGCGCTCCTTCGCGGAGTTCGCGGACGCGACCTGGGCGAGCGGGCGGTCCTGAAAGCGCCCGGCACCGCCGACGGGCGGCCGGGGCAGGCCGCGGGCTGGGGAGCGGCGCGGGCCCGGAGCGGTGCGGGCCGGTCCTCCGGCAGCCCGCTCGATCCGGGCGCTCCGTGTGCCGCGCCGTCCGTCGTGCTCAGCGCTGCCGGACGAAGCAGGCCAGCCGGTACCGGGGGTCGGGCCGGCGGCGGTCCTGGTCCGGGAGGGCCGCGAGGGCGGCGGCGAGCCGCTCGACTGCGGCCCTGTCGCCGGGGAACCAGGAGGCGAAGTACCCGGCGCGCAGCTTCCGTACGGTGTCGCGCGGGGTGGCGCCCTGGCCGTGGCCCGTGAAGCCGGTCCCGGGGGCGGCGGCGAGTCCGTGGGCGGCGGCGTACCGGACGACCAGGTCGCCCCGGTCGGAGGCCGTCGCGGCCGAGCGGTGCGGGCGGAGGATCGCGTCGATGTCGCTGCCGACGTCGTGGGACGCGTCCTTGTCCACGGTGGCGACGAGGACCCCGCCGGGGCGCAGGACGCGGGCGGCCTCGGCGACGATCTCCGCGGCGAAGGGGACGAGGTGCAGCAGCCAGACGGCGGCGACCGCGTCCAGGGAGGCGCCGGGCAGCGGCAGGCGCCGGGCGTCCGCGCGCAGGACGCGGCCCGGTGCCCGGCCGGCGGCGACCCGCAGCATGGCGTGGGCGGCGTCGGCCCCGAGGACGCTCAGCCCGGGGCGGGTGAGGCGTTCGGTGACGAGGCCGGTGCCGCAGGCGAGGTCGAGCAGGGTCCGGGCGCCGGGCGGCACGAGCCGCAGCACGGCCCCGGCCGCGGCGGCGGCCCGGGGCACCCCGCCCCGGGTCCGGTCGTAGTGCGCCGCTTCGGTCTCGTAGTCGAGCACGGTCTCCGCCATGACGACGATCGTACGAGGGGTGCGGCACGACCGTCGGAGGGGCGGGTGGCCGTCCCCGGCCGGGGGCGTGACCGCCGGTCAGGCGATCCCGTGGCCGGGGGCGATCCCCTCGACGCGCTCGGCGAGTTCGAAGTCCTTCCCGGTGAGCGCGCCGCCGGCGGAGTGGGTGTGCACCGACAGGGCGACGGTGTTGTAGCCGAGGGTCAGATCGGAGTGGTGGTCGAGCTCCTGCTGGATGCGGGCCACGTGGACGACGAGCGCGGTCGCCGCGAAGTGGTCGCCGAGCCGGTACTCGCGGGTGAGCCGGTCGTCCTGGACGGACCAGCCGGGGAGTTCCCGCAGTCGGTCCTCGATCTCCTTCTGCGACAGCGGCTGTGTGGGCACGGCGGTGCTCCCTCCGGTCGGGTGGCGCGGGTGGCTGACTGGGGCCTCCGGGGGAAACTACCCGGGTCCCCCTCTGGGATACCGTCTGGCCATGACAACGGTGGTGAGCGACACGGGAGTGGGTCCGCTGCTGCGCGGTTGGCGGGAGCAGCGGAGGCTGAGCCAGCTGGAGCTGGCGCTGCGCGCGGACTCCTCGGCGCGGCACATCTCGTTCGTGGAGACGGGCCGGTCCCGGCCGAGCGAGGAGATGGTCCTGCGGCTGGCCGAGCACCTGGAGGTGCCGGTCCGGGAGCGGAACGCGCTGCTGCTGGCGGCGGGTTACGCGCCCCGCTACGCGGAGTCGCCGATGGACGCCCCGCGTCTGGAGACGCTGCGGGTGGGCATCGAGCAGCTCCTGCAGGGGTACGAGCCGTATCCGGCGCTCGTGGTGGACGGCTCGTACACGGTGGTGGCCGCGAACCGGGCGCTCGGACTGCTGCTCGACGGGCTGCCGGAGCACCTGCTGACGCCGCCGTTGAACGCCATGCGGATCACGCTGCACCCGGAGGGTCTCGCGCCCCGGATCAGGAACCTGCCGGAGTGGCGCGGGCATCTGCTGCACCAGATGGAGCGTCAGATCGCGCTGGCCCGCTCGGAATCGCTGCGCGCGCTGTACGAGGAGGTGGTGGCGTATCCGCAGCCGCCGGGCTCGGAGGAGGGGCCCGGGTCGACCGCTCCGGGGCCGGACGAGGTGTACCCGTACTTCGCGCTGCCGCTGCGGATCGAGCACGACGGGCGGGTGCTGTCGTTCGTGTCGTCGATCTCGACGTTCAACACCCCGCTGGACGTGACGGTCGCCGAGCTGGCCATCGAGACGTTCCTCCCGGCCGACCCGGCGACGGTGGCGTATCTCCGGTCGCTTCCCGCGTTCGACGCCTAGGGGGTCCGGGCGACGGCCCGCAGGGCGACCCACTGGGCGAGGGCGAAGCCGGCGACGGTGGCGGCCTGCAGGGGGGTCCAGACGAGGCCGGCGGTGGTCGGCTCCAGCCAGACGGCGAGGGCGACGAGGCTGAGGACGGCCCAGAGCACGTTGATGTCGACGACGAGCTTGACGCCGAGCACCGGCGGCCGGGGCCGGCTCGCCAGCCCGGCGACCCCGGCGGCGTACAGGGCGAGCAGGAGACCGAGGATGCGCAGCAGGTCGGCGTCGACCCCGAGGAACTCCCCGAGCGGGCCGGGGGCGACGGCGTAGGCGATTCCGTTGGCCCCGGTGACGACGGCGTCGAGGGCGAGGAACCTGCGCACGGCGGACTGGGGGCGGCTGGTGCGGGCGAGACCGGCGAGCAGGGCCTGGGACATGGCGGATCACCCTCCATGGGGGGACGTTCGGGCTGGTGGTGGCCCGGAGCCCGGGCGGAGTGCGCCGCCCGGGTCCCGGTGCTCCCGAGCATGCCGCCGGGGGTGGCCGGGGGTCGATTACGTGCGGGGTAATGCGGGCGGCGCCCCGCCCCCGAGGGGCCCGGGGCCGTGTCGGCGGTTCAGTACGCCGCCGCCCGGTCGCCGATGAGGGCGCGCAGCCGGGTCGTGTCGGCGGTCGTCCAGCCGGGCGGCGGCAGGACGGCGGCCCAGCCGTCGACGGCCCCCGCTCCGTAGCGGTGGCCGTGCGGGGCGCCGACCCCGTACGAGACGGCCATGTCGACGGAGGTCTGCCAGAAGGCGACGAAGGGGAACCAGGTGATCTCGGGGGTGATGTCGGGGCCGAGGGGTTCGTCGAGCCAGGCCGGCCGTTCGAGGAGGAGGTCGGGCGACCACCACACGACGGGGTCGGAGGCGTTCTGCAGGTAGACCGCGCGGGGGTGTTCCCCGGCGGCGGCCGGGCGGGCGAGGTCGGTCTCGGGGAACTGTGCGAAGCGGATGTGGGTGCCGCCCCGGTACTGGGGGCGCCAGACGGGGCTGCCGGGGTCGCGGTCGCGGCGGATCTCGCGCGAGATCGGGGAGAAGTCGGGGGCGCCCATCAGGAGGGCTCCGTCGGTGGAGGCGAGGAGGTCGTCGGGGCCGTCGAAGGAGGCTTCGACGGCGTAGGCGCCGAGGCTCTCCCCGGTGACGACGAGCCGGGGCCGCTGGGCGGCGGGGAGGGCGTCGAGGCGGGCGCGTACGGCGTCGAGGAGGGCCCGGGTGGCCCGGCCCGCCTTCTCCTTGTCGACGAGGAAGGACACCCAGCTGGGGAGGTAGGAGTACTGGACGGCGACGATCGCGGTGTCGCCTCCGTACATGTACTCCAGGGCCTCGGTGACGTTCGGGTCGATCCAGCCGGTGCCGGTGGTGCCCGCGACGGCGAGCACGGCGCGGTCGAAGGCGCCGGTGCGGTCGAGTTCGCGGACGGCGAGGCGGGCCTGGGCGGCGAAGGGACTCTCGTCGTCGAACGCGGCGGGCGGCGCGGAGGGGACGTACACGCGGACGGGGGCGAGGGCGGGCCGCCCGGTCCAGGCGCCGAGGGCGGCTGCGGTGGGCGTGGAGCCGGCGAAGTTGCGGCCCTGGTAGCCGAGGTCCTCCCAGCGGATCAGGGAGCCGGGGCCGCCGGAGACGAGCCGGGAGGCGGGGCGCCGGATGCCGTCCTTGGTGCCGTCGTTGGTGGCCTCGGCGATCCGGTCGGCGAGGTCGACGACGCCCCGGTCGAAGACGATGTCGCGGACGCCGACGAGGACCAGGAGGGTGGAGACGAGCGCGCCGACGGCGAAGGCGAGCGGCCGGGGAAGCAGCCGGCCGAGCTGCCGTATCAGGGCGACGGAGCCGAGGCGTACGGCCCGGGCGACGAGGAGCGCGGCGAGCAGCAGGCCGAGGGCGATGAGCGCGATCATCGGGGTGTGCCAGGTGAGGGCCGGCGGGAGGTCCTGGAGGACGCGGAGCTGACGTTGCATCCGGGCGCTCTCGGAGATGAACCACACGGCGAGGACCGGGCTGAGCAGCCAGTACGCCTGCCAGCAGCGGGTCCGGACGCGGGCGGGCGGCCGCCAGGGGGCGAGGGCCCGGTACAGCCAGGCGAGTCCGGAGCCGAGGGCGTAGCCGATGACGGCGGTGATCCCGCCGACGAGTCCCTGGAGGTACCAGGGCCGGGGCACCAGGGACGGGGTCAGGCTCGTCCAGAAGAAGACCGTGGCGAGGCAGAGGGCGGTGAGGTCGGGCCAGCGGCGGATGCGGTACGAGGGGTCCGGGCGGTCCCAGTAGGGGCGGCGGGCGAAGGCGAGGAGCCGGTGGGCGGCGCGGCGCGGGAGCGGCGGACGGGGAGGGGCGGCGGCCCCGGGACCCGGGACCGCCCGCCACTCGACGCCGGACGCGGGTCCGGCGGACCGATCGGGGCCGGTGTTCCGGTCGGTCGAGGTCATCGGAACACCCTCGCACGTCCGTACACCGGTTCGGAATCGGGTTTCGCCGTGGCCCGCGTCGGGGCGTGACGGAGGATCAGCGCAGGGGTTCGTCCCGGTACGCGGGCGGCTGGGGGGCGGGGGCCGGGCCGGGTTCGGCGGCCGGGTCGGCGGCGGAGTCGGGCGTCGTGCGTTCGGGGCGCTGGGCCCGGGAGGCCTCGGCGCGTACCAGGGCCTGGAGGACGGCGAACGGGTCGACGGGCATGGCGAAGCTCCTCGTGGTGCGGGGGTGATGGGGGGCTGCGGGGAGGTTCGGGCCTCTCAGCAGCGCATCACCACGCACCGGAGCGCGTCGCCGCGCGGGGCCGGGACGGGGGCGGGGGCCGGGACGCGGCGCGGGTTCCGCGCGCCGGGCCGGTGGCGGCCGGGGCGCCGGACCGGGCGGAGGCCCGTCCGGTGCCGGCGGGAGCGGCCGGGCAGTCCCGCCTCGGTGGCGGCCGGGTCGTGGGTCTCGCCGCCCGGGTCGGAGGCCGGGGAGGCGGCGGCGGGCCGGAGTTCGGTCCCGCCGGTGAGGACACCGGCCACGCCGGTGCCGAGCAGGGCGACGAGGACGAGGAGCAGCACGATCCGGAGGGGCCGGCCCGCTCCGCGGCGGCGGTGGCGCCGCGGGATGCCGGTCGCCCGCGGCCCGCTCCCGCCGGTCCGGCAGGTGACCGGGCGCGGTGAGGCACGACCGGGCGTCGCACGACCGGGTCCTGCCCACCCGCGCCTCGCACCCCCGGGCATCGCCCACCAGGGCTCTGCGCACCCGGGCCCCGCGGACCCGGGCCGCACGCACCCGGGGCTCGGACAACCGAGCTCCGCGCCGCCGGCCCCCGCGCAATGGGCCCTCGTGCGACCGGCCCTCGCGCGCGCCGGGCGTCCCGCCGGGGCGGCGGGAGCGGCGGGCGGTTCGGACGCGGGGCTCACGGAGATCCGTACTGCCCCGCAGGGGTGCCGACACGCGCGCCCGGTCCGGGATCCGCCCGAGCGGCCTACGGATGGGAGCCCTGATTCACCGGTTCACCGCACAGCCGCGGGCCGGCCGGCTCCGCCGCGGCTCCCCCCGGCGACGTCCCCTCAGCGGTTCTCGTCCTGCGCGACCGGCCGGTCGGCCGGGCGGTGGAGTGCCGCGTCCTCCTCCGCCGTCGGCGGCGCCGCCAGGGGCACCTGCGGACCCGAGCACTCCCGCAGCCAGCGCCGCAGCACCCGGTGCACCTGCTCCGCGCCGACCAGCTCCTCCCCCGCCCCGACCGGCGGCGACAGCTCCGGGGGCGAGAGGAGGAAGGGCCGCGACTGCTCCCCGCCGAGGCCGCCGTGCGAACCGATCTGCTCCTCGAAGGCGTGCACGGTGCCGGTCGCCGGGTCGTACATCGAATTGACCATGATGTCCGCGACGTGCGGGAAGCCGTCCGTGCGCCGCACCGCCCGCGCCGCGCCGGGACCGAAGGCGGCGAGGGGGCCCGCGTCGTCGAGGCCCGCGACGGGCACCTCCGCCCCGTCGCGGGCGAGCACCACCGAGCCGTGCTCGGCGCTCGCCACGAGGACGAAGCCGACGCCCGGATGGTGGGCGAGGGTGCGGAGCAGGGCCGGGTGGCGCAGGTCGATCTCCTCGCGGGTCATGCGGTGCGGCACGTCGGGGAAGGAGACGAGGCCGAGGTTGCCGGAGGCGAGGACGACCGGCTCGGAGGGCCGGGCCGACAGCTCCTTCGCCGTCTCGCGGGCCCCGCCCGCCGCGCCGGACTCGTCGAGGGGGCGGTGCAGCGCGAGGCGCAGCGCGTCCCGGGCCGCGTCGCGCGCCTCCGAACCGCTGCGGGTCCGGCGCACCCGGCGCGGCACCGGCAGTCCGCAGCCGGCCCTGACGAGGTCCTTGAGCGTCAGCCCGTACGCGCTCTCGAAGGTCTCGCCGGGGCTCTGCCCGTGGTCGGAGAGCAGCACGATCCGGTACGGGCGGGGGGCATGCTCGGCGACCGTGGCGATCAGCGCGATCGAGCGGTCGAGCCGGCGCAGGACCTGGTCGGTGTCGCGGCCGTGCGGGCCCGAGTGGTGGGCGACCTCGTCGTAGGCGACGAGGTCGGCGTAGACGGCGGTGCGTCCGGCGAGCATGTCGCCCATGACCGCGGAGACGACGACGTCCCGCTCCACGACGGTCGCGAAGGCGCGCACGAAGGGGTAGGTGCCGCCGCGCGAGACCCTGGGGGTCTCGCGGCGCAGCCGGGCCCGGGTCGACTGGAAGACCTCGCGCCCGCATTCGGCGACGAGGGAGCCGGCGGTGCGGACGGCGTTGGCCGGGTCGGAGAAGTAGGCGAAGTAGCCGGCGCGGGAGCGGTTGCGCGGGCCGCGCCGGGCGGCCATGGACAGGACGAGGGCGAGCTGGTCGGCCCCGCCGCTGAAGAGGTTGCCGCGCGAGGCCCCGTCGACGGTGAGCAGGCCGCCGTCGCCGGTGCGGGTGACGGCGCGGCGCTGGAGTTCCACGGCGCTCGCCGGGCGGTTGGACACCATGAGCCGGCCGGTGTCCTTCTCGTACCAGCGGAAGGCGGGCACGTCCTCGTTGGAGCCGTGCAGGATGCCGAGCTGGCTCGCCCCGGTCTGGCTGGACCAGTCGGTGCGCCAGGGGGTGAGCCGGTGGCCCGCGGCGAGCCAGGAGGCCACGGTGGGCATGAGGCCGTCGGCGACGGCCTCGCGCAGGACGCGGTGGCCGACGCCGTCGAGCTGGAGGAAGACCGTGCCGGGCACCTCTCCGGGGACGTCCTCGGCGGCCCGGGGGCGGGTGCGGCCGGTGAGCCGGTAGAGCCGGCGCCGGTAGGCGTCGTCGTCGCGGACGGCGAGGCCGGTGGAGGTGGCGGAGGCGACGGCGGACATGACGGCGGCGACCACGACGGCGGTCTCCGGGTTGGCGGTTCCGCGTCCGTCGGGGATGAGCCAGAGGGCGACGAGGAGCATCGAGCCGTTGAGGAAGAAGACCAGGACGCCGAGGACGAGGGCGGGCACGAGGAGCAGGGCGCGGACGATCGCGGGCCACACGAGCGCGCCGAGCAGGCCGAACGCGCCGGCCGCGGCGGCGGCGGTGAGCGCCGTCCTCGTGAAGCTGTCGCCGTCGGCGGACTGCAGCTCGAAGTCGGGGAGCAGTCCGGCGAGGGCCAGCATCGTGAGCGTGGACACCGCCCAGACGACGATCACCCGCCCCAGGGCCCTGCCCGCGGACCGCCAGCGTTCGGCGCCACCCCATCGCCCGTCACTCACGCCCGCTTCACCTTTCGACCGTTTCCTGCCCCAAGCGTGGCACAACGCCCCCGGTCGGCGCGGAGGACGGGTGGCGGCGACCGCCGCGGGTGTGTCAGGTCGCGCACCGGGACGTACGACAGGGGGTGCGTCAGGCAGTGCGTCAGGTGCGTCGGTCGTTCGCCGGTCCGTGTGCGCGCGTCCCGGGCGATGCGCGGGGTCCGGGTGCCCCGGGGCGGGCCGAGGCCCGGCCGCCGGGTCGCCGTACCGGCGGCGAGGCGGGACGGGCGGCCGTCAGCAGCCGTCGTAGCCCGCCGTGGGCATGGAGAGGCGCCGGTGGACCCCGGCCTTGGCCGCGGCGTCGTACTCCGGCTCGCCATCCGGCCCGTCGGCGCAGGCGGTCTCCACCCGCACCCCGCGCCGCGCGCACTCCGCGCGGAAGCCGGACACGGAGGTCAACGCGCGTGCGAGGACCCGCTCGTTGGCGGCGACGAACAGGTCGACCTCCCCCGCCTCCACGTCCGCCCACAGGGCCTCGTGGTCGGGCCGGATCCCGTAGAACAGCAGCCGGCGGGCGACCACGTACCCCTGCTCGTCGGCCCAGCGGGCGCACACCGCGTGCTGGCCGCGCGTGTCCACGAGGAAGGGGTCGCTGTCCAGCTCTTCGAGCGGGGTGAGGCTGGCGATCGCCGCCACCCGAACGTCGTCCATGCGCCGACCCTACTGCGGGACGGGACGGCCGAACATCCTCCGGGGCCCGCTCCGGACATTTACCCTCGATACGGAGTGAGGGTACGAGCGCGGACACCGCGAACGGGCGGTGGACGGCGGGCGGAGCCCGCGACGACGGAAGGCGGCATGACGGTGGAGGTCACCTGGTGGGGTCACGCGACCTGCACGGTCGAGGACTCCGGGGTCCGCTTCCTGACCGATCCGCTGTTCACCCGGCGGCTCGCGCACCTGCGGCGGCGCCGGGGCGCCCTGCCGCCGCCGGAGGCCGCGGCCGCCGAGGCCGTCCTCGTCTCGCACCTGCACTCCGACCACCTGCACCTGCCGTCCCTGGCCCGGCTCGCGCCGGGGACCCGGCTCGTCGTGCCGCGCGGCGCCCCCGCCGCCGTACCGGGACTGCGCCGGCTCGACGCGAACGGGCTGCGGCTCACCGAGGTGGGGCCGGGCGACACGGTGACCGTCGAGGGCGTCACGGTACGGGCCGTGCCGGCGCGACACGACGGACGGCGGCTGCCGGTCGGCCCGCACCGCTCCCCCGCCCTCGGATACGTCGTCGAGGGCGAGGCCCGCACCTACTTCGCCGGGGACACCGGGCTCTTCGACGAGATGGCGGAGGCGGTCGGCCCGGTGGACGTGGCGCTGCTGCCGGTCGGCGGCTGGGGTCCGTACCTCGGGCACGGCCATCTCGACGCGGGCCGGGCGGCGGAGGCACTGGCGGCGCTGTCGCCGGCGGCGGCGGTCCCGGTGCACTACGGCACGTACTGGCCGATCGGGCTCGACGGGGTCCGGCCGCACGAGTTCCACGCGCCCGGCGACGAGTTCGTGCGGCACGCGGCCCGGCTGGCCCCGAAGGTGGCGGTCCATCTGCTGGCGCACGGCGAGCGGGTGCGTCCGGAGGTGGCCCGGTGAGCCGGCGGGACGCCGCGCGGACCGCGGCGGCCGGGGGCGCCGGGACCGCCGGGCCCAGGGGATCCGTGCCGGAGTCCGCGCCCGCGGCGCGGCCGGGGGGCGGCCGGTGATCGACGGGCTCACCGGCGTCGTGGCGGTGGTGCGGGAACTGCCCCCGGAGTCGACGCAGCAGGCGGTCGGCTACCCCTCGCTGTTCCTCCTCGTGGCACTCGGCGCGCTGGTGCCGGTCGTGCCCACGGGCGCGATCGTCAGTTCGGCGGCGGTCGTCGCCTTCCACCAGACGTCGCCGCTCTCACTGCTCCACGTCTTCCTGGTGTCGGCGTTCGCCGCCCTGCTCGGCGACACCGTCCTCTACTGGCTGGGGCAGCGCGGGGTGCGCTCGCGCAACGGCTCGCGGTGGCTCGCCGCCCTGCGGGGCCGGGTGACGCCGGATCGGCTCGCGCACGCGCAGGAGCGGCTGGACACGCACCAGGTGTCGGTGCTCGTGCTGTCGCGGCTCGTGCCGGCGGGGCGGATCCCGGTGATGCTGGCGTGCCTGCTGGCGGAGATGCCGCTGCGGCGGTTCGTCCGCGGTGACGCGGCGGCCTGCCTCGCGTGGGCGGCGACGTACCAGGTGATCGGGATTCTGGGCGGTTCGCTGTTCCCGGAGCCGTGGCAGGGTGTGGTGGCCGCGGTGGGCCTGACGGTGCTGGTCAGCGCGGTGCCGGGGCTGTGGCGGCGGCTGCGGGGGCAGCGCCCGAAGGTGGGCGGGGTCCAGGAGCGCTAGGGGGCGTCCCGCGGCCGGGCCGCGGGGCGGTGTGGCGGGTGCGGGGTGCGGGCCGGCGGAGGGCCCGTCCGTCAGGGCGCGAGGACCCGCGAGCCGCCGACGGGGAGGTCCCACAGGTCCTCACGGCGCAGCCCCGCCTGCTCCCAGGCGGTCCTGACCCGGGTGAGGGGTTCGAGGACGGGCTCCGAGGACAGCACGAACGTCGCCCAGTGCATGGGGGCCATGCGCCGCGCCCCGAGGTCCTGGTGCGCGCGGACCGCCTCCTCCGGGTCGGTGTGGACGTCGCTGAGCCACCAGCGGGGGTCGTAGGCGCCGATCGGCAGCAGGGCCAGGTCGATGCCGGGGTACCGGCGGCCGATCTCGGCGAACCAGTGGCCGTACCCGGTGTCACCGGCGAAGTACACGCGCCGCCCCGGCCGGTCGGTGAGCACCCAGCCGCCCCACAGGGAGCGGCAGGTGTCCAGGAGGGTGCGCTTGGACCAGTGGTGGGCGGGGACGAAGTCGAAGCGGACGCCGTCGAGTTCGGCGGCCTCCCACCAGTCCAGCTCGGTGACCCGGGTGAAGCGGCGCCGGGTGAACCATCGGCCGAGGCCGGCGGGGACGAAGACCGGGGTGTGCCGGGGAAGCCGCTTCAGGGTCGGGGCGTCGAGGTGGTCGAAGTGGTTGTGGCTGATGACGACGGCGTCGACGGGCGGCAGGTCCTCCCAGCGGACGCCGACGGGGGTGAGCCGGGCCGGGGTGCCGAAGATGCGCCGGGACCAGACCGGGTCGGTGAGGACGGCGAGCCCGCCCATGCGCAGCAGCCAACTGGCGTGTCCGGCCCAGGTGACGGCGAGGGTGTCGGGACCGGCGGGCGGCAGCGGGCCCGGTTCGTAGGGCAGCAGCGGGATGTCGCGGAGTCCCTCGGGACGGGGGCGTACGGCTCCCTCGCGGGCGAGGCGGGCCAGGGCCCGCACGCCGGGCAGCGGGGCGGTGAGCCGATCGGCGAAGCTGCGGGGCCAGTCGGGGCGGAGCCGTCCCACCGGGTGCAGGACGGAGGTGTCGGCGGGGGCCGCGGCGGGGCCGGGCCGGTGCGGGGCCGGGCCGGCGGCCCGCGCGGGGTGTGCCGTCCGTTCCGTCATCTGCGGGCTCCGTTCTGCGCGGATGCTGCGGCTCGTGCGGAGAGGGGGACGCGTGGGGTGCGCGGCGCGCGCTCCGGGGGTGCGGGCGGCGGACCGGTGGGGCGGGCGGCCGCGGGCCGGGCCGGTGCTCCCGGCGGCCGGACGGGCGCGGGGGCGCGACGGATGCGGACCGCTCGGGCGGCGCCCGGAGCCGGTGCGGGCCGCCGTCGCCCCGGCGGCCGCGCGACGCGGTGCGCGGTCACCGCAGCTCCTCCAGGAGCGCGCCGAAGTCCGCGAGTCTCCGGGCCACGTGGGGCAGCGTCTCCGGGCTCTCCGCCGTGAGCGTCTCCGCCCGCTCCTCCGCCGTGTCCCCGAGGAACATGCCGGTGCCGAACCGGACGCGCAGGGCGCCGAGTTCGTCGCCGAAGCGGTGGCCGCCGGTCGCCGGGGCGCCGAGGCGTGCGCCGAGGTGGCTCTCCAGCTCCAGGGAGTCGGTGACGCCCCGGGCGGCGAGACCGGCCCGCAGCGGGCCGAGATCCGCGTAGAGGTGACGGCCCGCCTGCGGCGGCCGGGCGAGGGCCCCGGCGGCGAGCACCGCGCGGTGCGCGGCGGCGGCGAGGCGGCCGTGGACGGCGGCGGCGCGCCGGGCCCGTACGGTGACGTCCTCGGGTTCGTCGAGGGCGTGCGCGGCGGCGGGGGCGACCGGTCCGGGGACGACGGCCCCGAGGGCGGTGAGCACGTCGAGCACGCGAGCCCGGCGGTCGGTCCAGCGGTCGGCGCGGGACGGGTCGGTGGGCGGGAAGCGGGCGACGGCGCAGGGCCAGGCGGCGGGGGTGAGCGCGCCGCCGAGGTCGGACAGGACGGTGACGTCGTCCGGGCACATCTCGGCCGGGCTGAGGAGCACGGTGTCCTCGGGGCGGTGGCGGGTGTCGCGCCAGGTCTCGTCGCTGATGACGTGCAGTCCCTCGGCGACGGCCGCCTCGCACGCCTCGCGGACGAGTTCGGGCGGGGCGACGGTGGCGGTGGGGTCGTCGGCGACCGAGAGCAGGAGGACCCGCGGGGTGCCGCCCTCGGCCCGGATCCGCCGGACGGTCTCCAGGAGGGCGTACGGGTCGGGGACGCCGCCGGCCTCGGCGGGTGTCGGTACGTGGTAGGCCGGGCGGCCCAGGAGGCGGGCCTGCGGGGTCCACCAGGCGGGGCAGGGCCGGGGCAGCAGGAGGTCGCCGCCGTGGGCGGCGATCAGGGCGAGCAGCAGCGCGGGGGCGCCGGGGCCGGCGACGACGTCCTCTGCGTGGGTGCGCAGGCCGCGGCGCCACCAGTAGCCGGAGGCGGCCTCCCGCAGGACGGGGCCGCCGCCGGGCGGTTCGGGGGTGGTCCGTCCGGCGGCGGCGGCGAGGAGCCCGGCGAGTCCGGGCAGCACGGGCAGACCCGTGTCGGGGGCGGGAGGGCCGTAGCGCACCGGGCCGCGGCCTTCCGGAGCCGTCTGCCGCATGTCCCGTACCTCCTGAGGGCACGGGGGCGCCGACACGGCACCCCCGTGCCCTTTATACGAAGGTTCGGACGTTTCCGCCGCTCCAGGCGTCGGTTCAGGCGACGGTCACGGGGTGCCGTACGACCGCGTTGAAGAGGTAGCCCTGGGTGTTGTGGACGGCCCGCTCGGGCTGGGTGTTCCCGGCGGCGTCGGTGGTGCGCGACAGCAGGGTGGCCGGTCCGGTGGCGCGCGGGAGCCAGGGCGTGCTCCAGCGGACCCAGCCGTCCCGCCGGGGGGTGTCGTGGAGGTGGGCCCGGCGCCAGCGGGCGCCGCCGTCGGTGGACACCTCGACGGTCCGTACGGGGGCGAGCGCGGACCAGGCCCTGCCGGTCAGCCGGTGGGGCCGGCCGGCCTCCAGGGTGGCGCCGAAGGGCAGCTGGTAGCCGGACTTGAGCGTCTGGCGGCTGATCGGCGCGCTGCCGCCGGCCGGGTGGGCGTCGCCGAGGAGGCGGTACCAGTCGGTGGACCAGGGCGAGCTGAGCGGGCGGGTGGAGACCTCGATGTCGCCGAGCCACTTGACGGAGGCGATGCCGACCCAGGAGGGGACGACGAGCCGGACCGGGTGGCCGTGGTCGTACGGGAGGGGTTCGCCGTTCATCTCGTACGCGAGGATCACGTCGTCGAAGGCCTTGGCGACGGGCAGCGGACGGCGGACCCGGCCGTAGTCGACGCCGCCGGAGACGTAGGGGTCGTCGAGGCCGCGCGGCTGGAGGTCGACGGCGTCGCGGGCGATGCCGGCCCGGCGGAGGACGTCGGCGAGGCGGACGCCGCGCCAGCGGGCGGCTCCGACGGCGCCGAGGGTCCAGGCGGTGCCGGTGACCGGCTCGCCCTGCTGGCTCGTGTAGAGGCTGCGGCCGTTCCCGGCGCATTCGATCAGGGCCGTTCGGGTGACCGAGGGCAGGTCGCGGAGCTGCCCGTAGGTGAAGTGGACGGGGCTGCGGCCGTGCAGCCCGTCGCCCCAGAGCGTCAGCCGCCAGTCGGCGGCGTCGAGGACCGGGGTGGTGGTGTGGTTGCGGACGAAGAAGCGGTCGACGGGGGTGAGGGCGCCAGTGTCCCCGAAGGCGTCGAAGCGGGCCTCGGCGTTGGTGCCGCGGACGGTGAAGTGGGCGGCCGGGAGGGCCTTGACGATCCCGGGAGCCGCGGTCGCGGACGCGGGCGCGGTGCGCGCGGGGGCGGGGGCCGCGGACGCCGCGGGGGCCGTGGCGAGGCCGCCGAGGGCGGAGACCGCCGGCGCCGCCGCGAGGACCTTCAGCAGGGAACGGCGGTCGGGGGCTGGCGGGTTCGGCACGGGACTCCTCGGCAGCTGGGAGGGGCGCGCCACCGGGCGGCGGCGCGGCCGATCCTAGGGTCGGAAGGGCGGCCGGGACGGCCCGTTCATCGTGCTGTCACAGGGGGTTCGTCAGGTCGCGCCGGGCGGGCGGACCGCAGGTGCGGAGGCGGATCCGGCAGGGGCCCGGACGTGCGAGGACGGGGCCGGGTGGCGGCCCGCAGGTGCGAGGTGGGCGGGTGCCGTCCCCGGGTCCGAGGGGCGGACGGGGTCAAGGCCCCCGGGGGCGGGGGGTCCTGGGCGGGGCCCGGGGGCGGAGCCAGGGGCCGGGGCCCCGCGCCCAGGAGGCGGGGTCGGGCGGAGCCAAGGGCCGGGGCCGGGAGCGGAGTCAGGAGGCCGGGGCCCGGGGGCGGGGGCGTAAATGCAGGGGCGGTCGGGGCGGTACCCGGCGGACAATGCGCCATGCCGATACGAGAAGCCGTTCCCGAGGACGCGGCAGGGATCGCCGCCGTGCACGTCCTGTCCTGGCGGGCCGCCTACCGCGACCTGCTCCCCCACTCCTACCTGGACGGCCTGGACGTCGAGGAGCGCACCGCCGTCTGGCGCACCCGGCTGACCGCCCCGGACCGGTCCGACGTCCTGGTCGAGACGGACCCCGACGGGCGGGTGCGGGCGTTCTCCTGCTTCCGGGCCTGGCCCGGCGAGGAGTTCGACGGGCGGACCACGGCGGAGCTGGCCGCCCTGTACGCCCTGCCCGAGGTGTGGGGCACGGGGGTGGGGCGAGCCCTCCTCACGGCGTCCGCGCGAGCGCTCGCGGCGAGCGGGTTCCGCACGGTGGCGCTGTGGGTGTTCGCGGGGAACGCCCGGGGCCGCCGTTTCTACGAGGCGGCGGGCCTGCGCCCGGACGGCGAGGTCGTACGGGAGGAGACCGGCGGCCGCCTCCTCGACGAACTCCGCTACCGGGGAGACCTGTTCACCTGAACCTCCGTCCATATATCAAGACGGGGATCTCATCATGCGACATCCGTGCGTACGGTGGTGGGCACGCACCCACACCGAGGGAGTCGCTCCGATGACGCATGCCTCCACCTCCTCCACGCCGTCCGCCGACCCCGGGACGGCCCACGAGACGGCCGTCTACACGCACGGCCACCACGAGTCGGTCCTGCGCTCGCACAGCTGGCGGACCGCGGCGAACTCCGCCGCGTACCTGCTGCCCGCGCTGTCCGCGGGGCTGGACGTCCTGGACGTGGGCTGCGGGCCCGGCACCATCACCGCCGACCTGGCCGCCCTGGTCGCCCCCGGCCGGGTGACCGCGGTCGACGCGGCCGAGGGGGTGCTGGCGAACGCGCGCGCCGTGTCGGCCGAACGCGGCCTGGAGAACGTCCGGTTCGCCGTCGCCGACGTGCACGCCCTGGACTTCCCCGACGACTCCTTCGACGTGGTCCACGCCCACCAGGTGCTGCAGCACGTCGGCGACCCGGTCCAGGCGCTGCGCGAGATGCGGCGGGTGTGCCGCCCGGGGGGCGTCGTCGCCGCCCGTGACAGCGACTACGGGGCCTTCGCCTGGTACCCCGAGCGGCCCGTCCTGGACGGCTGGCTGGACCTGTACCACCGGGTCGCCCGCGCCAACGGCGGCGAACCGGACGCGGGACGACGACTGTTCGCCTGGGCACGGCAGGCGGGCTTCACCGACGTCACGACGACCGCCGGCACCTGGTGCTTCGCCACGCCCGAGGAGCGTGCCTGGTGGAGCGGCCTGTGGGCGGACCGTACGACGGGCTCCGGGTACGCCGACCTGGCCGTGGCCGGCGGCCACGCGACCGCGGCGGAGCTGGCCGGCATCGCGGACGCCTGGCGTGAGTGGGGCACCCGGGAGGACGCGTGGTTCATGGTCCCGCACGGCGAGATCCTGTGCCGGGTGTCCTGACGGGCCCTCGGAACCGGACCCCCGGAAAGGGCGGTGGCCGGCCCGCCGGGCCCGGCGGGGGATCCGTCGGCGGCGGGACCGGGGTGATCCGTCAGCCCCCGGGCCGCGCGTCGGCGCCCTCCGTGCCGGTGTGGCCGGCGCTGAACCCGAGGCGCCCGCCGAGGGCCCGGTAGCGGTCGCGGGCCGGCTCGCCGACGGGGACCGCGTACGTGTCGAGGAGGTGCAGGAGGAGGCGGAAGCCGAGGTCCGGGTCGACCGCCGTGACCACGTCCTCCAGGGCCCGCGCGACCCCGCGGATCTGCTCCGCGTCGGTGTGGACGGCCTCGCGCACCTCCCGCAGCACCGCCTCCGTCAGATCGGTCCTCGCGGGCGCGAGGAAGGGCGCGTACGCGGGGTCGACCTCCGCGAGGTGGGCGTGGCACACCTGGGAGACCTGGTCGAGCCAGACCCTCCCGTCGGCGTCGAACTCGTCCTCGTCGGGCAGGTGCGGACGCCTGGCCGCGGTACGCCAGAGCAGGCCGATCGCCTCCTGGGACAGGGCCGAGTCCAGGAGCCGCCAGGCGTCGTCGAGGAGCACCGCCGCGTACGCCCCCGGGGCGTGTCCCGGGCCGTCGTCCGCTACCCGCTGGATGTGCTCGCGTGGGGTGCCGCCGTAGGTCCACTCGGTGCCCCGGAGCGCGGCCGCGAGCATCGGGAGCCCGAATCCGCCGCGGGCGAAGTCCCGGCGGCCCGGGTCGAGGGGGCGCCAGCGCACGACGAGCCCGTCGTGGACGACGGCCGGGGGGTACGCGAGTCCGTCCCCGAGGGCGAACAGCCGGTCGTAGGCATCCGCGCCGACCGGCACGGAGTACGCCTTGAGCGCCCGCAGGAAGAGCCGCAGACCGAGGTCGGCGTCGGCCTCCCGCACCACCCGGAGAAGAGCCGGGGCGACTCCGGGGACGGCGACGCGGAGTTCCAGGGCGGCCGAGGCCGACTCGATCTCCGCGGCCACCGCGCGCCGCAGCTCCTCCTCCGGTACGTCGGGCCGGGCGTCGTCCAGGGACCGCAGCTCGTACGGGTCGCGCTCCGCGGCGCGCGGCGGGCACAGCTCCGCGACCGCCGCCAGCCAGGTCCGGGTGTCGGTGCCCGCCTCGGCCGGGTCGAAGCAGCGGCGCACGGCCGCCAGCCACACGGTGCGGAGCACCTCGTCCGGCAGCGGGGACTCCAGGAGGAGCCGGACGTCCGCGCCGAGCCGGTGGTCGTCGTCCTCCGCCTCGGCCTCGGCGACGTCGAGGACGACCGGTTCGTCGAGGCGGAGGCACGACCGGTCGCAGAAGGTGCCGGCGAGGCCGCTCAGCCCGAAGTCGGCCGCGTAGTCGTAGACGTACACCTCGCGGGTGCGTGCCATCGGCCGTACCTCCTGCCTCCCGGGCGGACCGGGCTCCCGGCGGCGCGGGGGAGCCCTGTTCCCATGGTCGGCGCAGAGCGCGTCCGGCGCCCGCTCCGGAGGCCCGGGGACCTCGCATCGCCGGCCTCAGAAGATGTCGTGGAAACCGAGGCAGTCCGGATCCCGGAGGGGGCAGCCGGGGTGGGGCGTGCGGTCCGGTTCCGGCTCGGGAGGCGGCCCGTCCGCGAGGGCGGGAGCGGGCGGCAGGACGAAGGCCCCGCAGAGGCAGGCCCCGCACGTCCCCGCGAACCGCGGCTCCCCGTGACGGAAGCGCGGATGTCCGCAGCGGCACTCCTGGGTCGCCCATGCCGCCATCTCCGGGCCTCCGCTCCCCCACGGTCTCCGCTCCCTCCAGCGTAGCGACCGGGGCCCGGGGCCGCCCGGCCTCAGCCCGGTCGCATTCTGAACTCGTAGGCGTCCGGCAGGGGTTCGTCGGTGACGCGGGCCCAGAGCTCCCCCAGGACCTCGGCGCCCTCGCGCAGGTCGGCCACCTCGAAGCCCGCGTCGAAGAGGGCCCGGGCCCCGTCCGGCCGGCCCTCGGCGAGCAGCAGCCGGACTTCGAGCAGCCGGAAGGCCCCCTGCCGCCGGACGGCGGCCGGCAGCCGGTCCCAGAGGGCCCGGGCGCGGTCGTGCCGGTCTACCGCGAGGAGCGCGTCGAGGGCCTCCCTGCCGAGGGCGGCGACGGCCCGCGCCGAGTGCCCGGCGCGCACCGCCGCGCCGGTACCGCGCTCGTCCGCGAGGGCCTCCTCCGCGGGGTCCTCCGCGCGCCTCCCGCCCGCCGGGGCTTCGGTGCCGCCGTCCGTCGCCTCGTGGTCGGCGAACGCCTCGGCGAAGTGCTCCGCGGCCCGTTCCGGGTGGCCCTCCTCGCGGTCGGCGACGGCCAGGCAGTACAGCAGGGGCCAGCGCACGGTCGCCTCCTTGAGGCCCCGCTCCCAGCTCCGTACGGCCTGGGCCCGGTCGCCGGCGTGCCACTGGGCGATGCCGAGCTGGTACTCGGTGGCGGGGTCGGCCGGGGCGGTCTCCAGCATGTCCCGCCAGGCGGTCGCGACCAGGGGCGCGGTCAGCGGGGCGGCTCCGTGCGCCGGGTCCTTCGCCGGGAGCGGCAGGACGCCGGTGCGGAGCAGCTCCCGCCAGGGGGCCTGCTCGGGCCCGAGCGTCGACTCGGGGAACGGCGTGCCGGGCAACGCGTGGCCCCCGCGCAGGACTTCGAGCGCTCCCCAGCCGGATCCGGTCGCGAGGACCTCCTCCGGCGCCCGGTCGGCCGAGGTCTCGCGCCAGGCCGCGTGGGCGGCGTCGACCGCCTCGCGGGGCAGGGCGGCCGAGAGGCTGCGCTCGACGTCGGCACGGGCGGCCGCCCAGTCGTCGCCGAGGGCCGCGGCGGGGTCGGCGGCGAGCGGTCCGTACGCCTCAAGCCAGCTGAACTCCGCGCCGCCCGGCAGTTCCAGGTGTTCGAGCTGGGTGCGGGCGAGCCCGGCCTGGATCTCCGCGTAGCCGGGGGTGCCGGGTTCCGTCAGCCACTCCTGCCAGCGGCGGCCGCCGCGTCCGGTGCCCCAGACGAAGAGCTTGCGGCCGCGCAGCGGGTCGGTGGAGGTCTGGACGAGTCCGGTGCCGTCCGCGTCGAGGGCGGCGATCCAGCGGCGCTGCCCGTCGGGCAGGTCGTAGAACCAGTCGGCGGCGTGGGTGCTGTTCCGCGGGTACGTGCGGTCCGTGCCGTCCTCGGTGACGGGCACCGGGACCCGGTCGAGGCCTCGGTCGTAGCCGTGGTGCCAGGCCGCGTCGGCGGGCGCGAGGATCCGGCGGTCCTCGGGGACGGCGATGTTGGACCACCAGTAGACGGGGGCGGTGAGCTCGTGGGGGTTGCGTATCCGGACCGCCGCGTACAGGAAGTCGGCGTCCTCGGGCAGCCAGAGGTCGACCTGGAAGGGCAGGTCGCGCAGCCGCTCCCACTCCCAGAGGCGGAGCATCGGCCCGCCGTCGGGTGCGCGGACGACGGCCGCGTGGAGGGGGGAGCAGGAGAGCACGGTGTGGCCGGTGGCCCCGATGTTCCACTCGACGCCGCCGGAGAACCAGGCGCCGTTCAGGGCGAAGGCGGCGGGCTGGAACACCGGGTTGCGATAGAGGAGTTCGCGGCCGGTCGGCTTGTGGTGGAGGGAGTGGAGCCGGCCGCCGAGGCCGGGCAGCACGGTGGCCCGGAGCCGGTCGTTCTCGATCACGATCGCGTCGAGGTCCGCGGGCGTGCGCTCGCGGCCGTAGCCGTCGCGGACGGGGGCGGGGAGGATGCTGCGCAGCGGGTCCCGGCCGATGGCCCGGGCCATGTCCCGCGGGAGTTCCGCGAGGGTCTGCGGGTCGACCGCGTGGACCCCGGCGGGGGCCCGGAGTGCGGGAAGGGGATTGTCCGGCCGCAACAGGGCGGCGGGCAGCGTCAGTACGGCACGTCGTACGGTCGTCATCGCCCCATGGAACACGCCCGCGGTCATCCTGACCAGGGGTTCTCGACCCCGGGCTTCGACCGGTCCGAGGGCTTGCGAGGGCCCGGAGGCGGCCGGGAAATTCCCGGCGGATCGGGCGCCCGCCGCCGTAGGGTGGACGGTCGGCACGCCGTCGGCGGCCGGGGAACCAGCGCAGCAGGGAGTACGAGGAATGGGCACGCAGCACACCTACCGGGTCATCGTGCGCGGCACCTTCGACGGTCTGTCGGAGGAGAGCCGGGCACGACTGCTCGCCGAGGTGGACGCGCACGGGCTGACCGCGATGCAGTTCACGGAGGAGGGCTCGCTCACCTACGACCGGACGCTGAAGCACTTCTCGTACCGCCTGGTCGTCGTCTCCGACGCGGCGGACGGCGACGAGATGGCGGGCGCGCTCGCGGAGGACCGGGTGGAGACGGCGCTGGCGGAGCTCGGGCACGGGTACCGGGGGCTGCGGTCGACGGTGACCGACCTCGACACGATGAAGATCAACTACAAGCGCTGAGCGGGGGCACCGCCGCCGGCTCAGCGGTGTGCCGTGCGAGCGGGGGCTGCCTCAGCGGTGCGCCGTGCGGACGCGGGGCGGGGTGGGGTGGTGCCGGCTCAGCGGCGTGCCGTGCGGACGCGGGGCGGGCAGCTCTCCCCCTTGCGCACGACTCCGATCATGACCGTGGTGCGGCGGTCGAGGCCCGTGCCCGCCTCCGGGTACTGGGTGACGACCTGCCACCGCGGCGGCCAGAGGACCCGCCGGTCGCGCCCGCTCACGTCGTGCACGTCCAGCCGGGTCCGGGGGTCGAGGCGGGTGAAGACGCGCCACAGGCCGCGGCCGAGGAAGTCGGGCACGGGGCGGGTCCCGGCGCCCTCGTCGGCGGTGGCGGCCTCCTCCGTCGAGGTGACCGCGACCGCGGCCAGCGCGATCACGGCCCCCGCGCCCACGACGGCGCGGCGCCTCACTTCCGCCTCCGCGCCGCGGCGTAGAAGCCGCAGGCCGCTCCGACGACCGCGGTGGCGAGCAGGGCCAGGTAGAGCGGCATGGTCACTTCGGGGACCAGGATCCTGATCTTGACCTCGCGGGTGTTCTGGAAGATGAAGACCAGCGTGACGACGGCGAGCGCGGCCATCGCGATCCGCCCCGGGGTCATGGCCTCGGTGAACCGGGACCCGCCGCCGCGCGATGTCCGTGACGCCTCTTTGGGACTCATGCCCGGCCCTCTCCTCCGTCGTGCCGTCGGTCGTACCCGGCCGTGGCCGTGGGTCCAGAATGAGGTGAGTGGAGCCTCACCGTGACGGTGAGCAGAGCCGTCCGGGTGACTTGTCAGACAACGTGGGGCGACTACCGTGGTGCCCGACACTGTCGGAACCGGGTCACGCACGACCCGCCGGAACGCGGACGGGTCCACCAGATCCCACAGGTCCCACCGGAGCCGACCGGAACCGACCGGAACGAGACGAGGAGCGGCTGTGGCGGTCAGCGGGCAGCGGCGGCGACCGGTCGTGGCGCTCTACGAGCGCATCGCGGACGCCGTCCACGACGGCACCTACCCGCCGGGCTCCACCCTCCCCTCCGAGCCCAAGCTCGCCGCCGAGCTGGGCGTGAGCCGGCCCGCCCTGCGCGAGGCCCTGCTGCTGCTCCAGGAGGACGGCCTGCTGACCGTGCGCCGCGGGGTGGGCCGCACGGTCAACGACCGGCCGCCCCGGCGCGGTTTCGAACACGTCCGGCCCATCGAGGAGCTCATCGGCGCGGGCACTCCGCTGCGGGTGCGGGCCCTGCTGCGCACGGTCGAGGAGCCGACGGACTTCACCACCCAGCACCTGCTCGCCCCGGCCCGCGCGGAGCTGCGCTTCTGGGAGTCCCTGCTGACCGGGGAGGGTACGGCGGCGGCGCTGAGCCACGAGTGGGCGGCGGCCGACGAACTGCTCGACCGGGTGCACCCGGAGTTCGCCCGCGCCCTGCGGGCGGCGGATGCGCAGGCCGGCCAGGGAGCCGCCGCCTCGATGCTCTCGGTCCTGCTGGGCGCCTCGCGGGAGACCGCGCTCTCCGCGCACAGCGGCATCACGGCGACCCTGCTGGGGCGGCGGCGCGGTGACCAGCTGGGACGTCCGGCCGACACCCCCGCCGTCCTGGTCACCCAGGTCGTCCGGGTCGGCGAGACCCCGGTCCTGGCCGCCAAGCACATGCTTCCGACGGGCACCCCCGCCCTGCCGGTCCTGCAGTCGCACTGAGGCACCCGCACCGGGTCCACCGGCGCGCCCCGGGGAGGTCGTGGTCCCGGCCGTCGCGCGCCGGGCGTGCGCCCGGGGCACCGGGGGGCGCGTCCGCGGATGCGCTCCGCCCCAGGTCCCGCCTCCGGGCCGCGCGGGTGCCGCCACGGTCTCCGGAGCGCCCCTGTCGGTCCCGTCACAGCGGCCCCCTCCTCCGTGGCGTACACTTCCCCGCCATGCACTTGTCTGACAACCCTGCCACGCCTGCCGCCGCCACCGTCTCCGAGTGGATCCGCCGGGCCCCCAAGGCCGTCCTCCACGACCACCTCGACGGCGGCCTGCGCGCCTCGACCATCGTCGAGCTGGCGCGGGAACGCGGCTACACCGCGCTGCCCACCGAGGACCCGGCGGCGCTCGCGGTCTGGTTCCGGGACGCCGCCGACTCCGGTTCCCTGGAGCGCTACCTGGAGACCTTCGCCCACACCTGCGCGGTGATGCAGACCCGCGAGGCGCTCACCCGCATCGCGGCCGAGTGCGCCGAGGACCTCGCGGCGGACGGTGTCGTCTACGCCGAGATCCGCTACGCCCCCGAGCAGCACCTGGAGGGCGGCCTGACCCTCGACGAGGTCGTCGAGGCCGTCAACGACGGCTTCCGCGAGGGCGAGCGCCGCTCCGGCGGCCGGATCACGGTCCGCACCCTCCTCACGGGCATGCGCCACACGGACCGCTCCCTGGAGATCGCGCAGCTCACCGTCGCGCACCGGGACAAGGGCGTGGCCGGCTTCGACATCGCCGGCGGCGAGATCGGCAACCCGCCGGCCCGTCACCTGCCCGCCTTCCAGCACCTGAAGCGGGAGAACTGCCACTACACGATCCACGCGGGCGAGGCCGTCGGCGCGGAGTCGATCCACGAGGCCGTGCAGGTCTGCGGCACCGAGCGGATCGGCCACGGCGTGCGGATCACCGACGACATCGCCGAGGACGGCACGCTCGGCCGGCTCGCCTCGTACGTCCGGGACAACCGCATCGCCCTGGAGGTCTGCCCGACCTCCAACCTCCAGACGGGCGCTGCGAAGGACTACGCTTCGCACCCGATCGACGAGCTGCGCCGCCTGGGCTTCCGCATCACGCTGAACACGGACAACCGGCTGGTCTCCGGCACCACCATGAGCGAGGAGTTCCAGCACATGGCGGACGCCTTCGGCTACGGCCCGGAGGTCTTCGAGGAGTTCACCGTCGCCGCGCTGGAGGCCGCCTTCCTGCCGCTCCCCGAGCGGCAGCGGCTGATCGACGAGGTGGTCCGCCCGGGGTACGCGACGCTGCGCGCCGTGTCGGCCTGACCCCCGGGCCGGGCCGGGGGCCCGCCGGCCCGGCACCCGGGCGAGCGGGCGCACCCGGCGCCTCCGGTCCTCCGCGAGGGCCGGGGCCGGGCGTCCCCGTCCGGGCCCGCGGCCCGCGCCTCCCCGGGCGCCCTCCTCCGCAGCTCTCAGCGCAGGGCCGGGACGTCCAGGGTGAGGGTGTTCCCGTCCGTGTCCAGGACGGCCGGCACGCCGAGCGGCACGGTCAGGGCCGTCGCGCTGTGGCCGAAGCCCAGCTCCTCCACCACGGGGACGCCGAGGCCGCCGAGACGGTCCACGAGGACCGCCCGGACCTCCTCGTACGGTCCGCACTCCGCCCAGGACCCGAGGGCGACGCCCGCGACGCCGTCCAGCCATCCGGACCGGAGGAGCTGGGTGAGGATGCGGTCCAGCCGGTACGGCTCCTCCCCCACGTCCTCGATGAGGAGCAGGCCCCCGCGGGCCGAGGGGCGGGCGCCGGGGGTGCCGAGGTCCGCGGCGAGGAGGCTGACGCAGCCACCGAGCGTCACGCCCCGGGCCCGGCCCGGCACCAGGGTCCGTGCCGTGTCCAGGCCGAGCGTGCGCACCGACTCGGGCTCGAACAGCGTGGCGCGCAGCGACTCCCGGGTGCGCGCGTCGGACAGGAAGGTCCCCGCGGCGACCATCGGGCCGTGCAGGGTCGCGTGGCCCGCCCGGACGGCGAAGGCCTCGTGCAGGACGGTGACGTCGCTGTAGCCGACGAACGCCTTGGGCCCGGCCTCCCGGATAGCCCGCCAGTCGACGAGGTCGACCATGCGCTGCGCGCCGAAGCCGCCGCGGGCGCAGAGGACGGCGGACACCGCGGGGTCGCAGTAGGCCTCGGTCAGGTCCCGGGCCCTGTCCCGGTCGGCGCCCGCGAGGTGGTCGAGAGCGGGGTGGGTGTCCAGGACGTGCGGGGCGACGACGGGGTCGAGGCCCCAGCCGCGGAGGATGTCCAGCCCCGCCCGCAGCCGCTCCTCGGGGACCGGTCCGCTGGGGGCGACGACGGCGACCCGGGCGCCGGGCCGCAGCCGCTCGGGCCGGGCCGGCGCTCCGACGGGCGGCCGGGACCCGGGGGGCGGGGCGAAGAGGGCGGGGTCGGAAGCCGTCACGTGCGGTACTCCAGGTCGGGGACGTCGGCCCGCCGGACGCCGAAGGTCCGGGCGTACAGGGAGAGTTCGGCCTCCAGAGCGCGCACCATCGTGTCGGCCCGGCGGAAGCCGTGCCCCTCGCCCTCGAAGGCGAGGTACGCGTGCGGGACGCCCCGGCCCGCGGTGCGGGCGAGGAAGCGCTCGGCCTGCGCGGGCGGGCAGATGACGTCGTCGAGCCCCTGGAGCAGCAGGAAGGGCGCGGTGACGCGGTCGACGTGCTCGATGGGCGAGCGCTCCTTGTACCGGGCTGGGACGTCGTCGACGGATCCGATGAGTCCGTGGAGGTACTGGGACTCGAAGTCGTGGGTCTCGTCGGTGGCCCAGCCCCGCAGGTCCAGGATGGGGTAGATGATCGTGCCGCACGCGTACACGTCGGTGGAGACCAGGGAGGCGGCGGTCGTCCAGCCTCCGGCGCTGCCGCCGCGGACCGCCAGCCGGGCCGGGTCGGCGGTGCCCTCGGCGGCGAGCGCCAGGGCGACGGCCGCACAGTCCTCGACGTCGACCACGCCCCACTGCTCGCGCAGCCGCTCGCGGTACTCGCGGCCGTACCCGGTGGAGCCGCCGTAGTTGACCTCGGCGACGCCGATGCCGCGGGAGGTGAAGTAGGTGATCTCCAGGTCGAGGACGAGGGGCGCGTGGCCGGTGGGGCCGCCGTGGGCCCAGATGACGTAGGGCGGGAGTTCGCCCTCGGGGCCGGTGAACCCGGGGTGGTGGGGAGGGTAGACCTGCGCGTGGATCTCGCGTCCGCCGGGTCCGGTGAAGGTGCGCACGCGGGGCTCGGGGTGGTGGGCGGGGTCGACGGCGTCGGTGTGGGCGGCGCCGACGACCCGGGTGCGGCCGGTCCGGGTGTCGAGTTCGACGAGTTCGTAGGAGCTGAGCGGGGAGGCGGCGATGCCGACCACGCGGGTGCCGTGGGCGGCCAGGGTGGGGGCCCACTCCGTCCAGGGTCCGGCGGCGTCGGCGAGGGTGCCGCGGTCGGGGTCGAGGACGCCGAGGGCGGTGGTGCCCTTCCCGTGGACCACGGCCACCAGGCCGTTCTCCAGGGGGGTGAACCAGTTCAGTCCGATCTTCCAGAGCGGTCCGCCGAACTCCTCGGCCCTGGGGCAGAGGGCCGCCGGCTCGCCGAGGCCGCCGTCGCCGTCGACCTCCGCCCGGTAGAGGTTCCACCAGCCGGTGCGGTCGCTGACGAGGAGCAGCCGTCCCGCCGCGTCCCAGTCGACCTGGGGGATCGACTCGGAGGGGCCGCCCGCGACGGTCCGGGCGGGGTGGAAGGTGCCGTCGGGGGCGATCTCGGCCAGCTGGACCTCGGTGCCGTCCCAGGGCATCCGGGGATGGTCCCAGCCGATCCAGGCGGCCCGGCGGCCGTCCGGGGAGAGCCGGGGCCCGGTGACGAAGCGGTGGCTCCCGTCGGAGAGTTCGCGCACGGCCGCGCGGTCGTCGGCCGCGGAGCCGTCGAGCGGGACGGCGGCGATCACCCGGCGCACGTCGGTCGGGGCGGGGCCGGTGAACTCCTCCAGGACGCACCACACCTCGCCCCGGTCGGGGTGGACGACCGGGTCCACCCAGCGCAGTCCCCCGCCGGTCCCGGAGACGGGGGTCAGGGGCCGGGGCTCCGCGCCGGCGGCGGCGTCGGGTTCGTACGCGTAGAGGCGCTGATCGGGGAAGTGGCAGAAGACGGCGAGCGGGCCGCCGGCCTGGCGCGGTACGGCCGCCCAGGGCACCCCGCCGTACTCGACGACGCGGCTGCGCACGTTCCACGGGGCGGGCAGCAGGCTCTCCTCGGTACCGTCGGCGCGCCGGCGCACCAGGGCGCGCCTGCCCCCCTCCGCGGGCCGCGGCGCGGTCCACCACAGCTCGTCGCCGACGACGCCGGGGTACTCGGGCCGCCCGTCGTGGGCGGCGGCGAGCTCCGCGTCGACGGGTGACGGCCAACTGCCGTGTGCGGCGATCGTCTTCATTCCGGCTCCCCCTGTCACGGTGGTACGCGAACGGTCCCGGTCGGCCCTACGCCGACTTCAGGTAATGGTCGAGGACCCGGACGCCGAAGTGCAGTGCGTCCACGGGGACGCGCTCGTCGACGCCGTGGAAGAGGGACCCGTAGTCGAGGTCCGGCGGCAGCCGGAGGGGTGAGAAGCCGTAGCCGGTGATGCCGAGCCGGGAGAACTGCTTGGCGTCGGTGCCGCCGGACATGGTGAACGGCACGACGTGCCCGTCCGGGTCGAAGCGCTCGACGGCGGCCCGCAGCTTGGCGAAGGTCGGCGAGTCGACGGGGGCTTCGAGGGCGACCTCGCGGTGGTGGTACTCCCACTCGACGTCGGGACCGGTCAGCTCGTCCATGGTCCGGGCGAACTCCTCCTCGGTGCCCGGCAGCGTCCGCCCGTCGATGTGCGCGACGGCCTGGCCCGGGATGACGTTGACCTTGTATCCGGCGGCGAGCATCGTCGGGTTGGTGCTGTTGCGGACGGTCGGCGCGACCAGGGCGGCGGCCGGTCCGAGCTTGTCGAGGAGGACGTCCACGTCGAAGTGGGGTGCGCGGGTGTCGATCTCGATGCCCTGGAGCGCCGCGAGTTCGGTGAGGGCCGCGCGGACGGTGTCGGTGAGCCGGACGGGCCAGCGGTGCGCGCCGATCCGGGAGACGGCGTCGGCGAGGCGGGTGACGGCGTTGTCCCTGTTGACCTTGGAGCCGTGGCCCGCCCGGCCGTGGGCGGTGAGCGTGAGCCAGGCGGTCCCGCGCTCGCCCGCGGCGATCGGGTAGAGGGTCGTGCCGGGCTGCGGGTGGAAGCTGAAGGCCCCGGACTCGCTGATGCCCTCGGTGCAGCCCTCGAAGAGGGCGGCGTGCCGGTCGGCGAGGAAGCCGGAGCCGTCCTCGGCGCTCGCCTCCTCGTCGGCCGTGTAGGCGAGGACGATGTCGCGGCGCGGCCGGATGCCCTGCCGGGCCCAGGAGCGGACGACGGCGAGGACCATCGCGTCCATGTTCTTCATGTCGACGGCGCCGCGGCCCCACACGACGCCGTCGCGGACCTCGCCGGAGAAGGGGTGGACGGTCCACTCGGCGGGGTCGGCCGGGACGACGTCCAGATGGCCGTGGACGAGGAGCGCCTCGGCCGTGGGGTCGGTGCCGGGGATGCGCGCCACGACGTTGGTGCGGCCGGGGGTCCGCTCCAGGAGGGTGGGTTCGACGCCGGCGGCGGCGAGCCGCTCGGCGACGTACTCGGCGGCGGGCCGTTCGCGGCAGTCGCCGCCGCCCCGGTTGGTGGTGTCGATGCGGATCAGCTCGGAGGTGAAGGTGACCACCTCGTCGAGCGCCGTGGTGTCCGGGCCGCGGACCTCGTCAGCCATACTGCTCCTCCACCGCGGCCGAGACGATGGTCGTGACCGCCTTGAACGTGCGAATTGCCTCGTACATCGTCCCGCTGGTGTACGCGACGCGCCGCTCCGCGGTGCGCGCCACGCCGGGAACCACCGTGGCGGCGGCGCCCAGGTGCTCCGCGTCGAACTCCAGCTCCACGGTGAAGGGGCCGCCGCGGACCGGTTCGTGGCGGACGGCGAGGGCGGCCCCGGTCTTCGCCGCGGCGCGGATGTCGGCGGCCGTTCTGGCCGGGGTCCGGCAGACCGCCGCGTACCGCGAGACGTAGTCCTTGACGGCGACCTTGGGCGCCTCCGGCGCGTACCCGAGGGCGTCTTCGCAGGTGAGGTCGTCGCCGGTGACGAGCACGACGGGGACGCCGTACTCCGCGACCACATGGGCGTTCAGCAGTCCCTCGCTGGCCCGCTCGCCGTTGAGCCAGACGCCGGTGATCGAGTTGGCCAGGTAGGTGTGGGCGAGGACCCCCTCGGTACCCGCGCCGGTGTGGTAGCCGACGAAGGCGATGCCGTCGACGTCCCCGTGCTGCACGCCCTCGACCATGGAGAGGGTCTTGTGCCGCCCGGTGATCATCTCGGCGCGCTCGTCGAGCCGCTCCAGGAGCAGGTTCCGCATGGACCAGTGCGCTTCGTTGATGAGGACCTCGTCCGCGCCGCCGTCGAGGAAGCCCAGCACGGCCGCGTTCACGTCGGAGGTGAACATCGTGCGGCAGCGCTCCCACTGCGGCGTGCCGGGCAGCACGTCGGCGGGCCAGGTCACGCCGGTGGCGCCCTCCATGTCGGCGCTGATGAGGATCTTCATGTCTGGCACCGTACGCGCCGCCCGGCGGCCGTACCACCCCTGTGGAAAACGTCATTGGCCTGGCCCATTGGAGGCCCGCCGACGGCCGGACGGGCGCCGTCCGGGGGCTCCGGCGGAGACGGTCCCTCCCGCTCCGGAGGGACGTATAGGCTGCTTTGGAAGCATCCGTCCCCACGCGCCTCAGGAGATCCTCGGTGACCGTCACGATCGCCCCGTTCGAGACCTCCCCCCAGCCCGAGCACCAGGGCGCCGACGACGCTCCCCGGGCGACGACCGTCCCGGAGCCGGCCTCCGGCGCGGACGTCCAGGCCCCGGCGGAGGACGGCACCGCCGGGATGCCTGTCCAGGACCAGGCGGAGGACGACACGGCCGAGGCCCCGGCCCTGGGCGGTGCGGAGTGGGTCGAGTACGACCCCGCCGTCGACCCCGAGCCCGCCGCGGGCCCCGACCCCGCCGACGCCCCCGACCCTTCCGTCGACCCCGACCCCGTCGTCGTACGCGACGCCCGGGACTTCGGGGTCTACGCGCGCACCGGCGGCTGGGCCTTCGCGCTCAAGGTGGCGCGCAGCGTCCGGCCCGGCGGGCAGGCCGCCGAGGGAACGGCCGCGGTGAAGGTCTCGGCGAAGGCGTTCGCGGAGCTCGCGGGCTGCTCGCCGGAGCGGGTCATGCGCTACTACAAGGCCTGGGACATGGCGGCCGACGACGGTCTCGTCCCGCAGTTCGAGGTGCTCGTCCCCGGCGCGGACATCGAACTTCCGGACGCCGACGTCTGGCTCGCGTACTACACCTCCCGCAACAGCGCCTCGTCCGTGCGCGGTCAGGCGATCACCGCGGCGGCCGAGGCGGAGGGCATCCGGCCGACGAAGGCCCTGGAGGTCGCCGAGAACCCGACGGCGCTGCGGGCCGCGATCCTCGCCGACCCGGGCACGGCGGAGGCCGCGCGCGGCGCGCTGCTCGACCGGATGCGGGAGGACCCGGCGCTGCAGACGGAGATGGCCCGCGCCATCGCCCGCACCGACGACCTGAAGAAGGCCGTGGCGAGCGAGGCCAAGGCTGCCGACCGCATCGGGTACGTGCGGCAGATCGTCGAGAACGGCCAGATCAAGACCCCGGCCGGGCAGACCGTCGAGGCGCCCGCCGAGCTGCGGGCCGAGGCCGAGCGGCACCTGTCGCTCCTCGACGAGCTGGACGACTCCGAGGAGGCCGGCGAGTGGGCCGGGGAGGCGTACGACACCGTCAAGGGCCTGGTCGCGAAGGCGGTGGAGGACGACCCGGCGCTGCGGGTGCAGGAGCGGCGGACCCGGTTCTACAGCAGTCTGCAGAAGGCGACGAAGGTCTTCGAGGAGCTGACCCTGGACGAGGTCCTGGAGGAGGAGATCTTCGAGGACGACATGCTCCAGCGCCTGGAAGCGCTGCAGGAGGCGATCAGCTCCTGCATCAGCACGCTGCGCAGGGCGACGTCCTCCTCCTGACGCGCCGCGGAGGGGCCGCCGGTGCGCCCGGCGGCCCCTCCCCCTGCCCCGCCGCCGAGCCCGGCGTCGCGTCGGCCCCGCTGCCCGAGCGCCCCCCGCCCGGCCGCCGAGCGCCCCCGCCCGGCCGCCGGGCGGCCGGGCCTCAGTCCTGGTGGCCGAGCTGGAGGTCGCGCTCGGTCCGGCCGCCGCCGGCCATCTGGAGGACGGTCGCGACGGGCGGGTAGCCCGCGGCGATGACCGTGTACTCGCCGGAGGACAGGTCGACGAAGCGGAAGGTGCCGTCGGCGCCGGTGGTGAGGGTGTCGACGACGTTTCCCGCGGCGTCGAGCAGGGTGACCCGCGCGTCCTCCACGGGGCGCCCGCCCCCGGCCCGCACGGTGCCGCGCAGTACGGCGCCGCCGGCGAGCTCGATGTCCTGGCGGGTCTCGCGGGAGGCCTGGACGCTGACGGGGAGCGCGGCGGGGCGGAAGGCGGGGGCGCTGGCGGCGAGCGTGTACTCGCCGGCGACCAGTTCGGAGATCACGTACCCGCCCTCGCGTCCGCTGCGGGTGGAGGCGACGACCTCGCCGCGTACGTCGGTGAGGGTGACGGCCGCGTCCCGGACGGGTGTCCCGTCGGCGGTGACGACGCTGCCCGCGAGCCGGCCGGCGCCGCCGAGGACCACGTCGAGTTCGACGGGCCGGTCGCCGACGGTGACGGAGACGGCCTGCGGCTGGTGTCCGCCGGCCGCCGCGATGAGGACGTACGCGCCGCTGCCGGGGACGCTGAGCGCGTACCGCCCGTCCTCGCCGCTGGCGCCCCGGCCGACCTGCCTCCCCTGGACGTCGATGAGGGTGAGGGCGGCCCGGGGAACGCGGCTGCCGTCGTGGTGCCGGACGCTGCCGCAGACGGGGGACCCGGAGTGCGGGGCGGCGGGGGAAGCGGGTGCGGGGGCCGCGTGCCGGGCGTGCGGGACGGCCTGGACGCCGCCGAACTCGTCGGCTCCGGTGGCCTCGGTGGCGGGGCTGTGGTGGGACACCAGCGGTTTCTCCTTGAGGAAGAAGGCGAGGACGAGGCCGAGCACGAGGACCGGCACGAGGTAGAGGAAGATGCGCGGCATCGCGTCCGCGTAGGCCTGGATGTAGGCGTCGCGCAGGGCGGGCGGCAGGGTGTGCACCGTCTGCGGGGTGATGGACTCCGCGGGCGGCAGGGAGGTCCCGCCGCCGGCGAGGACGCCGCCGAGCCGCTCGCCGAGGGCGTCGTCGAGCCGGGAGGCGAAGAGGGTGCCGAAGACGGCGGCGCCGACGCTGCCGCCGATCTGGCGGAAGTAGGTGTGGGCGCTGGTGGCGGTGCCGAGGTCGGCGGGGCGTACGGAGTTCTGCACGGCGAGGATGAGCACCGGCATGACGAGTCCGATGCCGGTGCCGAGGACGGCCTGCCAGAGGCTGTGCTGGAGGCGCGGGGTGTCGGCGTCCATGCGGGAGAGCAGCCACATGCCGAGGACGGAGAGGGCGCCGCCGAGCAGCGGGTAGATCTTGTAGTGGCCGGTGCGGCTGATGAGCTGGCCGGAGACGACGGAGGCGATGACGATGCCGCCCATGAGGGGCAGCATCAGGAGGCCGGACTCGGTGGCGGTGGCGCCCTCGACCATCTGCAGGAAGCTGGGGAGGTAGCTGGCGGCGCCGAAGAGTGCGATGCCGACCACCGCGCCGACGAGGGCGGTCACGGTGAACACGGAGTCGCGGAACAGCCGCAGCGGGATGAGGGGTTCGGGCGCGAAGTGCTCGACCACCAGGAAGAGCAGGGTGGTTCCGGCGGCGCCGCAGGCGAGGCCGATGACGACGCGGGAGTCCCAGGCGTACTCGGTGCCGCCCCAGCTGGTGAGCAGGACCAGGCAGGTGGAGGCCGCGGCGAGGAGGAGGGCGCCGAGGACGTCGAAGCGGGCGCGGGCCTCGGGCTTGGGGAGCTTGAGGACGACGGCGACGACGGCGAGGGTGACGAGTCCGAAGGGGACGTTGAAGTAGAAGCACCAGCGCCAGGAGACGTGGTCGGTGAAGAAGCCGCCGAGGAGCGGTCCGGCGACGGAGGCGAGGCCGAAGGCGGCCCCGATCAGGCCCATGTAGCGGCCGCGCTCCCGGGCCGGGACGATGTCGGCGATGATCGCCTGGACGCCGATCATCAGGCCGCCCGCGCCGATGCCCTGGATCGCGCGGAAGGCGATGAGTTCGTCCATGCTGCGAGACCAGCCGGCGAGTGCCGAGCCGATGACGAAGACGACGATGGCGAAGAGGAAGACGCCCTTGCGGCCGAGGAGGTCGCCGAGCTTTCCGTAGACCGGCAGCCCGATGGTGGCGGTCAGCAGGTAGGCGGTGATCGCCCAGGACATCCGGTCGAGGCCCTGGAGTTCGCCGACGATCTTCGGCAGGGCGGTGGCGACGATCATCTGCTCGAGCGCGGCGAGCAGCAGCGCGAGCATCAGTCCGCAGAAGACGAGCCGGACGCGGCGGGGGTCGAGGTGGTCGGCCCGGGCGGGGTGCGGCGGCGGGACGGGTCCGGTGGGCGGGCCGCCCGCGGCGGGCGGTTCCGGGCTCGTCGCGTCCGCCGGGACCTCTCCGTCCTCGGCGGATTTCACGATCGTGATCGCACCCACGTACCTGCTCCCCTCGTCACGGCGTCTGCGCCGCGCCATTCTTCGCATTGGGCGCGAAGGGGGAGCAAGTCGGGCGGTACGGGCCGTCCGTGGCGATCCGGGAGCCGAACGACCCTGCCGTACGGCGCACTTGGGTCGCTCATCAGCGCGTTTACGAGGAAGCCCGCGCCCCCGGCGCACGGGCGGCGCCGTTACGGGGGCGCGGGCGATCCACTCGAATCGGTGAACGCTCCGGGCGTTACTTCTCGACCTCGTCCGCCAGCTTCGCGAGGACGGCGTCGTAGATGCGGCCGAGGCCCTTGGGCGCGAAGGTGCGCTCGAAGAAGCCGCCGACGCCGCTCGCCCCGTCCCAGACGGTGGTGACGACGGCGCGGGACTTGCCCTCGCCGGCGGGGGTGACGACCCAGGTGGTGACCATCGAGGAGTTGCGGTCCTTCTCGACGAGCTGGCCGTCGGTGGGCTCGGTGACCTCGAGCAGGCAGTCGCGGACGCGCTTGCTGGTGGCCTGCAGCTTCCAGTGCACGAGGGTGCCCTCGCCGTCGCCGCCCTCGCGCACCTCGTACTCGCTGAAGTGCTCGGGGAGCAGCTTCGCGCGCGTACCGCTGTAGTCGGCCAGCGCGTCGAACACCTTCTCCGCGTCGGCGGCGATGATCCGTTCCGTGGTGGCCTCGACCTGCGCCATTGACTTCCTCCAGCTCGTGGTTCCTCAGGGGTGTGGGCCAAGCGAACCACGTGGGCTCCGGGGCGCGAAATCCGGGTTGCAACGATCAAGGGAACAGGTGTTCTATTCTGGGCGAACGGTCGACGCACAGCCACCGAGGAGGCGTCCATGCGCTGGGACAATCTGGGCGACACCCCCGCCGCTCCCGCCGACATCGCCCTGTTCGGCACGGACGCGGTGACCACCCGGACCTTCGACACCCCCGAGTTCCGGGGCATCACCTTCCACGAGGTGCGGGCCCGCTCGATCCTCAACCGGGTGCCCGGCGCGTCCCGGATGCCGTTCGAGTGGACGGTCAACCCGTACCGGGGGTGCACGCACGCGTGCGTCTACTGCTTCGCGCGCAAGACCCACAGCTATCTGGACCTCGACACCGGCCTCGGCTTCGACTCCCAGATCGTCGTCAAGGTCAACGCCCCGGAGCTCCTGGCCCGCCAGCTCGCCTCGGCCCGCTGGCAGGGCGCGCACATCGCGATGGGCACCAACGTCGACTGCTACCAGCGGGCCGAGGGCCGGTACGGGCTGATGCCGGGCATCCTCACGGCGCTGCGCGACCGCGCCAATCCCTTCTCCATCCTCACCAAGGGCACCCTGATCCTGCGCGACCTGGAGCTGCTCACCCAGGCCGCCCGGGTCACCGAGGTCGGCATCTCCGTCTCCGTCGGCTTCACCGACCGGGAGCTGTGGCGGACGGTCGAGCCCGGCACGCCGTCCCCGCAGCGGCGCCTGGACGTGGTGCGGACACTGGGCGCGCACGGCATCGACTGCGGGGTCCTGATGGCCCCCGTGGTGCCCTTCCTCGGCGACCGGCCCGAGCAGCTGCGGGAGACGGTCCGCGCGATCGCCGAGGCGGGGGCGGTCTCGGTCACCCCGCTCGTGCTGCACCTGCGGCCCGGCGCCCGCGAGTGGTTCATGCAGTGGCTGCGCCGCCACCACCCCGGCCTGGTGGGACGGTACGAGCGGATGTACGCGGACGGGGCCTACGCGCCCACGTGGTACCAGCGGCGGATCACCCGTCAGGTGCACGAGCTGGCGGCCGAGTTCGGGATCGGACCGTCTCAGCGGGGCGCCGCGCGCCGGATCGCCGTGCCGGAGGAGCCCTCCCTCGCGGCCGCGCCCGAGCAGCTCACCCTCCTCTGAGCGCTCCTCGGATCATCGGACCGGCCGTCTGACACGCCGTCGGATCCCCCTCCGTTCGGGTCAACTCTCGCCGAAACAGGTCCCCTCCGGGCCGGTTCGGGACACAAACGCCCTATGACCCCACGCGCAGGAATGCTGATCGCCGCAGGAGCGCTGGTCGCCGGGACGGTCACCGTCCTGCCCGCCGCCCCCGCGGGCGCCGGTGAGCCGGCCCCCCGCCCCGTCCCCACGCTCGCCTGGAGCGGCTGCGCCACCGAGGCGTACCCCACACTCCAGTGCGCCACCCTCAGGGTGCCGCTCAACCACGACGATCCGGCCGGCCGGACCGTCACCCTCGCCCTCACCCGGATCCCGCACACCGCGAAGACCTTCCAGGGCCCGCTGCTGGTGAACCCGGGCGGGCCCGGCGGCAGCGGCCGCGGCATGGCCGGGTACGTGGCGGCCTCGCTGCCCCCGAAGGTGGCCGCCGAGTACGACGTGATCGGCTTCGACCCGCGGGGGGTCGGCAAGAGCGAGCCCGCGCTCGACTGCCGGCCCGGCCACTTCGCCCCGGTCCGCCCGGACTCGGTGCCGAGCGACACCGGGGGCGAGCGGCTCGCCATCCAGCGCGCGCAGGACTTCGCCGCGGCCTGCGGACGGAAGTACGCGGACGTGCTGCCGTACATCGACACCGTGAGCAGCGCCCGGGACATGGACGTGATCCGGCGCGCGCTCGGCGCCGCGAAGATCAACTACCTCGGCTACTCGTACGGCACCTACCTGGGGGCCGTGTACGCGCGGCTCCACCCGGACCGGGTGCGGCGGATGGCGCTGGACTCCGCGGTGAACCCGCACGGCGTCTGGTACGAGGACAACATCGCGCAGGACTACGCCTTCGACACCCGGCACAAGGACTTCATGGCCTGGGTGGCGGCGCGGAACTCCGTGTACAGGCTGGGCGCCGACCCGGCGGCGGTCGAGGCCGCCTGGTACCGGATGCGCGACGCGCTCCGCGCGCAGCCGGCCGGCGGGAAGGTCGGACCGGGCGAGCTGGAGGACACCTACCTGCCCGGCGCCTACTACAACGGCTACTGGCCGCGCCTCGCCAAGGCGTTCTCCGCGTACGCCAACGACGCGGACCCGGCCCCGCTCACCGAGGCGTACGAGCGGTACGGCGAGGCCGACGCGGCCGCCGACAACGGCTACTCGGTCTACACGAGCGTGCAGTGCCGGGACGCGGCCTGGCCGCGCGACTGGAACGTCTGGCGCAAGGACAACTGGGACGTGCACGCCAAGGCGCCCTTCTCCACCTGGAACAACGCCTGGTACAACGCGCCGTGCGCGTTCTGGCCGGTGGACTCGCTGACGCCGCCGGACGTGAGCAACGACGAGGTGCCGCCGGTCCTCATCCTCCAGGCCACCGACGACGCGGCGACGCCGTACGAGGGCGGGGTCGCCCTGCACCGGCTGATGCGCGGCTCCAGCCTGGTCGTGGAGGAGGGCGGCGGGAACCACGGCGTGACCCTCGCCGGGAACGCGTGCATGGACGGACACCTGGCCACCTACCTGGCCACCGGCAGGGTCCCCCGCGCCGCGGGGGACTCCGAGGTGGACGCCGCCTGCGCGACGCTGCCCGACCCCGAGCCCGCCTCGGCGACCCGGTCCGCGCCGACCGCGGCCGAGACCGCGGGCAGCGCGCTGCACGGCTTCCTCGGCCACGTGCGCTGACCCCGCCGCCGGGGCCCGCCCGAACGCCCGCACCCCCCGGGGTGCGGGCGTTGTCAGTGCCGTGGGCGAGGATGTGGGACATGACGAGCCACCTGACCCATGTGCCCGCTCCCGAGGGGATCGCCGCCAGCCCGCAGTACAGCCACGTCGTCTGGGGCACGGGCCGCTTCGTCGCGATATCCGGGCAGTGCGCCCTCGACGCCTCGGGCGCCGTGGTCGGCGAGGGCGACGCCGTGGCGCAGGCCCGTCAGGTCTTCGCCAACCTGGACCGGTGCCTGGCCGCCGCGGGCGCCGGGTTCCGGGACGTGGTGAAGCTGACCTACTTCGTCACGGACGTCGCGCACCTGCCGGCGGTCCGGGAGGCCCGGGACGCCCACTTCGCGGGGGCTCCGCTGCCGGCGAGCTCGGCGGTGCAGGTGACGGCGCTGGTCCGTCCGGAACTGCTCGTGGAGATCGAGGCCTTCGCGCTCGTTCCGGAGCGGCGGCCGGAGCGGCGGCCGGAGTCCGGCGCGGGCCGGCCGGTGCTGCGCTCAGTGGGCGGCGGCGAGTCGGCCCAGTGACGTCCGCGCCGCGGCGCCGAGCCGGGGATGCGGGAGCGCCGCCTCCAGGGCGGGACGGGCCCGGGCGTCGCCCAGGGCGCCCAGCCCCTCCACGCAGGCGAGACCGACCCGCCAGTGCGGATCGTCGTCGGGCAGCCGCCGTTCGAGCACGGTGATCAGGGCGGGAACGGCCTCGGGGGCTCGGAGGGCCGTGAGCAGCCGGACCGGCAGCAGGGCGTAGGCGGCACGGAGTTCGTTGGTCGCGAGGGCGGCGGCCGCGCGGGCGGTGCGGGGGTCGCCGAGCCGGGTCAGGGCGTGGGCGGCGGTGACGCAGCGCTCGGGGTCGCGGTGGTTGAGCAGGAGCACCAGGGCCTCGAAGGCGCGGCGGTCGCCCGCGACGCCGAGGGCGTAGGCCGCGATCTCGCGGGCCCAGAGCGGGCGGCCGGGCGCGGTGAGGACCCGGTGGAGTTCCTCGGGATCCGTGGTTTCCGCAAGCTGTTCGAATGCCGCCGGGACCGTTCCGTCGTCATTCCGGATCTCGTCCCGCAATCGATCGATCATCGAGCAGAATTCCGGATCCTCGGCGTATTCCATGAATCCGAGCCTATCCGCGATCCAGATCACATCTTCCCCAACTTCCCAGGACTGGCGTGCTCGTTACCCGCCGGTTAGTCTCAGGTGAGCGGGGCACCCCCCGCGCTTCCCACAACGGCCTGGTGACGCAGCCGTTGTGGGTGTTCGTCGGTTCGGCAGTTTCGACGTGGCTCCGGGACAGAGTCCGTCGCCCCTTTTCCTCCAGGGCATCGCCCTTTCTCCGGGCAGAGCCCTCGCTCTTTCCCGCGCCCTTTCGTGCGCGCACTGCCCTCAGTCGTCACTCTTCCTCTCAGGAGTCCCCTGATGGACACCCCTCTCTCCACCATCGCCGTCGTCGGCCTCGGCACCATGGGCACCGGAATCGCCGATGTCCTGGTCCGCGCCGGCCGCGAGGTCATCGGCATCGACATCAGCGACACCGCCGCCGCCCAGGCCGTCGCCGCCCTGGAGGCCTCCACCGCCCGCGCGGTGGCCCGCGAGCGGATCACCGAGGAGGAGCGGCAGGACGTCCTGGCCCGCTTCCGTACCTTCTCCGACCTCCAGGCGGCCGCCGAGGCCGACCTCGTGATCGAGGTCGTTCCCGAGTCGTACGAGGCGAAGCAGGAGGTGTTCCGGGCGCTCGACGGCGTCGTCCGCCCCGGCACGATCATCGCCACCGGCACGAACGCGCTCTCCGTCACCCGGCTCGCCGCCGACTCGGCCCACCCGGAGCGCGTCCTCGGCCTGCACTTCTTCACCCCGGTCCAGGCCATGAAGCTGGTCGAGGTGGTCTCGTCCGTGCTGACCGACCCGCGGGCCGTCGACGCGGTCACGCGGCTCGCCCTCGACCTCGGCAAGGAGCCGGTGGCGGTCGGCGACCGGGCCGGGTTCATCGCGGACGGGCTGCTCTTCGGCTACCTGAACCAGGCCGCCGCCATGTACGAGGCCAAGTACGCCTCCCGCGAGGACATCGACGCGGCCATGAAGCTCGGCTGCGGCCTGCCGATGGGCCCGCTGGCCCTGCTCGACCTGATCGGCGTCGACACGGCCCGCACGGTCCTGGAGGCCATGTACGCGGACTCCCACGACCGGCTGCACGCCCCGGCCCCGATCCTCAAGCAGCTCAGCGAGGCGGGACTGACCGGGCGCAAGTCGGGCCGCGGCTTCTACACGTACGCGGCGCCGGGCTCCGGCGAGGTGGTGCGGGACGCGCTGACCCCGCTGGGCTCCGCCGAGGCCTCCGCGGGCCGCGAGGTCCGCTCCGTCGGTGTCGCCGGCTCGGGCACCATGGCCTCCGGGATCGCCGAGGTCTTCGCGAAGGCCGGCTACCGGGTCGTCCTGGCCGCCCGCTCGCAGGAGAAGGCCGACACCGCGAAGGCCCGGATCGCCAAGTCGCTGGCCCGGTCGGTCGACAAGGGCCGTATGACGGGCGAGGCGCGGGACGCCACGCTGGCCCTGATCACCCCGGCGGGCACGCTGGACGCCTTCGCCGACGTCGACCTGGCCCTGGAGGCGGTCGCCGAGGACCTGGAGGTCAAGCAGGAGCTGTTCGCGCGGCTCGACAAGATCTGCAAGCCGGGCGCGGTGCTGGCCACCACGACGTCCTCGCTGCCGGTAGTGGCCTGCGCCCGCGCCACCTCGCGCCCGCAGGACGTCATCGGGATGCACTTCTTCAACCCGGCGCCGGCCATGAAGCTGGTCGAGATCGTCCGCACCGTGCTGACCGGCGACGACGTCCACGCGACGGTCCGCGAGGTCACCACGAAGATCCGCAAGCACCCGGTGGACTGCGGCGACCGGGCCGGCTTCATCGTGAACGCGCTGCTCTTCCCGTACCTGAACAACGCGATCAAGATGGTCCAGGAGCACTACGCGACGCTGGACGACATCGACGCCGCGATGAAGCTGGGCGGCGGCTACCCGATGGGGCCGTTCGAACTGCTCGACGTGGTCGGCCTGGACGTGTCGCTCGCGATCGAGCAGGTGCTGCACCGCGAGTTCCGCGACCCGGGCCTGGCCCCGGCCCCCCTCCTGGAGCACCTGGTGGCGGCGGGCTGCCTGGGCCGCAAGACGGGGCGCGGCTTCCGCGAATATGCCCGACGCTGAGCCGGGAGCAGCCGGCTGGGGTGGTCTGCTGAGCCCTCCGGGCACCGTCGGTGTCCCGGGGGGCTCCCCGCCCCCACCTGGGCACACTCCCCCTCCGATGCAGTACGTTCGGACCATGCCCAAGGCCGCGAAGACACCCCGTGCCACGTCCCCGTCCGACGCTCCGGAGAGCGCGGCGGGCACTCGTGCCGCCGCGCAGCGGCTCAAGATGCGCCGGGAACTCGCCACGGCCGCGATGGAGCTCTTCGCGAGCAAGGGGTACGAGGCCACGACGGTCGACGAGATCGCGGCCAGGGCCGGGGTCGCGCGGCGGACCTTCTTCCGGCACTTCCGCTCCAAGGAAGAGGCGATCTTCCCCGACCACGACGACACCCTGGTGCGCGCGGAGGCCGTGCTGAACGCCGCCCCGCCGCACGAGCACCCGCTCGACACGGTGTGCCGGGGCATCAAGGAGGTCATGAAGATGTACGCGGGGTCGCCCGCGGTCTCCGTGGAGCGCTACCGGCTCACGCGCGAGGTGCCGACCCTGCGGGAGCGGGAGATCGCCTCGGTGGCCCGCTACGAGCGGCTGTTCACCCGCTATCTCCTGGGCCACTTCGACGAGCGCGACCACCACGACGGCAACGACGACCCGCTGCTCGCCGAGGTCGCCGCCTCCGCGGTCGTCACGGCCCACAACCACGTCCTGCGCCGCTGGCTGCGGGCGGGCGGGCGCGGGGACGTGGAGAGCCAGCTGGACCACGCCTTCGCGATCGTCCGGGAGACCTTCGGCTCGGGCATAGGCGCGGGCCGCCCGGCCCCCTCCTCCTCGTCCTCCCCCGCGGCCCCGGAGTCGGCCCAGCCGGCCGCCCGGGCCTCGACCACGGGCGACGTGGTGGTCGCCGTGGCGAGGACGGACGCTCCGCTCGACGAGGTCATGCGCACGATCCAGCAGGCCCTGACGAAGGGCTGACCCGACCCGACCTGACGCGCCGCGCCACCCCTTTCCGCGAGCCCCCTGCGCGCGGGCGCAGGGGACGCAGGAGGCGTCTCCCCGCCCTCCGCGTGAGCGGACATCCCCTCTTCCAGGCGAAGGCCGCCCCCTCTCCGGGGCGGCCTTCGCCCCTTTTGACCTGCGATTCGATCGATCATCGCTCACATGTGACCGGCAGATTGCATATGAGTGAAATTGTTGGCACGCAGTGCCTTGTCACGTGACACGGCGTGCCATACGTTGAAGGTGTCCGGGCGGTCGGCGCGCAGAGGTCTCCTCGTGCGCCGGCTGTCCCCACAAGCGATCGTGATTGTGCGCCCGGACGCCTGCGTCACAGGCACCCACCGCGCCCACCCGGCGCAGCCCGCACCACCCCCGCCGAACCGACGGCACACCTCCACAGCAGCAGCCCCAGACGTAACCCCCAGCGCGTCCCCCTCAGACGCCGCACCGCCGGAGGCAACCCCGTGAAGGACATCCTGGACGCGATCCAGTCCCCGGACTCCACGTCCGCCGACTTCGCGAACATCCCGCTCCCCGAGTCGTACCGCGCCATCACCGTCCACAAGGACGAGGCGGAGATGTTCGCCGGGCTCGCCAGCCGCGACAAGGACCCGCGCAAGTCCCTGCACCTCGACGACGTGCCGCTGCCCGAGCTCGGCCCCGGCGAGGCCCTGGTCGCCGTCATGGCCAGCTCCGTGAACTACAACTCGGTCTGGACCTCGATCTTCGAGCCGGTCTCCACCTTCGGCTTCCTGGAGCGCTACGGCCGGCTCAGCGACCTCAGCAAGCGCCACGACCTGCCCTACCACGTCATCGGCTCCGACCTCGCGGGCGTCGTGCTCCGCACCGGCCCCGGCGTCAACTCGTGGAAGCCCGGCGACGAGGTCGTCGCCCACTGCCTCTCGGTCGAGCTGGAGTCCTCGGACGGCCACAACGACACCATGCTCGACCCCGAACAGCGCATCTGGGGCTTCGAGACCAACTTCGGCGGCCTGGCGGAGATCGCGCTCGTCAAGTCGAACCAGCTCATGCCCAAGCCCGACCACCTCAGCTGGGAGGAGGCCGCCTCCCCGGGCCTCGTCAACTCCACCGCCTACCGCCAGCTCGTCTCCCGCAACGGCGCCGGCATGAAGCAGGGCGACAACGTCCTCATCTGGGGCGCCAGCGGCGGCCTCGGCTCCTACGCCACCCAGTTCGCCCTGGCCGGCGGCGCCAACCCGATCTGCGTCGTCTCCTCCCCCGAGAAGGCCGACATCTGCCGGGCCATGGGCGCCGACGCGGTCATCGACCGCAACGCCGAGGGCTACAAGTTCTGGAAGGACGAGCAGACCCAGGACCCCAAGGAGTGGAAGCGCTTCGGCAAGCGCATCCGCGAGCTCACCGGCGGCGAGGACATCGACATCGTCTTCGAGCACCCCGGCCGCGAGACCTTCGGCGCCAGCGTCTACGTCACCCGCAAGGGCGGCACCATCACCACCTGCGCCTCCACCTCGGGCTACATGCACGAATACGACAACCGCTACCTGTGGATGTCCCTCAAGCGCATCATCGGCTCCCACTTCGCCAACTACCGCGAGGCCTGGGAGGCCAACCGCCTCATCGCCAAGGGCAAGATCCACCCCACCCTGTCGAAGGTCTACTCCCTGGAGGAGACCGGCCAGGCCGCCTACGACGTCCACCGCAACCTGCACCAGGGCAAGGTCGGCGTCCTCGCGCTCGCTCCCGAGGAGGGCCTCGGCGTCCGCAACCCCGAGCTGCGCGCCCAGCACATCGACGCCATCAACCGCTTCCGCAACATCTGAACCCGGGACGACAGATGACTGAGCGCCAGAAGGACCGGCCGTGGCTCATGCGGACGTACGCCGGTCACTCGACCGCCGAGGCGTCCAACGAGCTGTACCGGCGCAACCTCGCCAAGGGTCAGACCGGCCTCTCGGTCGCGTTCGACCTGCCGACGCAGACCGGGTACGACCCCGACCACATCCTCGCCCGCGGCGAGGTCGGCCGGGTCGGCGTCCCCGTCTCGCACCTCGGCGACATGCGCCGGCTGTTCCAGGACATCCCCCTGGACCAGATGAACACCTCGATGACCATCAACGCCACGGCGATGTGGCTCCTGGCGCTCTACCAGGTGGTCGCCGAGGAGCAGGGCGCGGACGTCACCCGGCTCCAGGGCACCACCCAGAACGACATCGTGAAGGAGTACCTGTCGCGCGGGACGCACGTCTTCCCGCCCGGCCCCTCCCTCCGCCTCACGACGGACATGATCACCTACACGGTGAACAACATCCCCAAGTGGAACCCGATCAACATCTGCAGCTACCACCTGCAGGAGGCCGGGGCCACCCCGGTCCAGGAGATCTCGTACGCGATGTCCACCGCGATCGCCGTGCTCGACGCGGTGTTCGCCTCGGGCCAGGTCCCCGAGGACCGCAGGGGCGAGGTCGTCGCCCGCATCTCCTTCTTCGTGAACGCGGGCGTCCGCTTCATCGAGGAGATGTGCAAGATGCGCGCCTTCGGCCGCATCTGGGACCGGATCACCCGCGAGCGGTACGGCATCGAGAACGAGAAGCAGCGCCGGTTCCGCTACGGCGTGCAGGTCAACTCGCTCGGCCTCACCGAGGCCCAGCCGGAGAACAACGTCCAGCGGATCGTCCTGGAGATGCTGGCCGTCACCCTCTCCAAGGACGCCCGCGCCCGCGCCGTGCAGCTGCCCGCCTGGAACGAGGCCCTCGGCCTGCCCCGGCCGTGGGACCAGCAGTGGTCGCTCCGCATCCAGCAGGTGCTCGCCCACGAGTCCGACCTGCTGGAGTACGAGGACATCTTCGCCGGTTCGCACGTCATCGAGGCCAAGGTCGACTCGCTCGTCGAGGAGTGCCTGGCCGAGATCGCCCGGATCCAGGAGATGGGCGGCGCGATGGCCGCCGTCGAGTCCGGCTACCTCAAGTCGCAGCTCGTCTCCTCGCACGCCGAGCGGCGCGCCCGGATCGAGGCCGGCGACGAGAAGATCATCGGCGTCAACATCTTCGAGGCGACCGAGGAGAACCCCCTCACCGCCGATCTGGACACCGCCATCATGACGGTGGACCCGGCGAACGAGGCGCGCGTGGTCGACGCCCTCCACGAGTGGCGCGACAACCGCGACGAGACCCGCGCCCAGGAATCCCTGGCGACGCTGAAGGCGACGGCTGCCGGTGACGGCAACCTCTTCGCCGCCACCCTGGAGTGCGCGCGTGCGGGCGTCACGACCGGGGAGTGGTCCTGGGCGCTGCGGGACGTCTTCGGCGAGTTCCGCGCCCCCACGGGCGTGTCCTCGGCTCCGGTCGCGGTCACGGCCGAGGCGGGCACCCCGCTTGCCCTGGTGCGGGACAAGGTGGCGCGGACCGCCGAGGAGATGGGCGTCGGGCGGCTCCGGCTGCTCGTCGGGAAGCCGGGCCTGGACGGCCACTCCAACGGGGCCGAGCAGATCGCCGTACGCGCGCGTGACGCCGGTTTCGAGGTGGTCTACCAGGGCATCCGGCTGACGCCCGAGCAGATCGTGAGCGCGGCCCTCGCGGAGGACGTGCACTGCGTGGGCCTGTCGATCCTCTCCGGCTCGCACGCCGAGCTGGTGCCGGACGTGCTCGACCGCCTGCGCGAGGCGGGCGCGAGCGACGTGCCCGTCATCGTCGGCGGGATCATCCCGAACGCCGACGCCGCAGAACTGAAGCGTGCGGGTGTGGCCGCCGTCTTCACGCCGAAGGACTTCGGCATCACGGAGATCATCGGACGTATCGTCGACGAGATCCGGACAGCGAACAAGCTCGATCCCCTGGAGGTCCCCGCATGACCAGCCCCGCGTCCCCCGTGAACCGGCTGCGCCCCCGCCGCTCGTGCCTCGCGGTCCCCGGTTCCAACCCGCGCTTCCTGGAGAAGGCCCAGGGCCTCGCGGCCGACCAGGTCTTCCTGGACCTGGAGGACGCGTGCGCCCCGCTGGCCAAGCCCGAGGCCCGGCACACCATCGTGAAGTTCCTGAACGAGGGCGACTGGACCGGCAAGACCCGCGTCGTCCGCGTCAACGACTGGACGACCCACTGGACCTACCGCGACGTCGTCACGGTCGTCGAGGGCGCCGGCCAGAACCTCGACTGCATCATGCTGCCGAAGGTCCAGGACGCCCAGCAGATCGTGGCGCTCGACCTGCTGCTGACGCAGATCGAGAAGACGATGGGCTTCGAGGTCGGCAAGATCGGCATCGAGGCGCAGATCGAGAACGCGCAGGGCCTGAACAACGTCAACGCGATCGCGCAGGCCTCCCAGCGCGTCGAGACGATCATCTTCGGCCCGGCCGACTTCATGGCCTCCATCAACATGAAGTCGCTGGTCGTGGGCGAGCAGCCGCCCGGCTACCCGGCGGACGCGTACCACCACATCCTGATGAGCATCCTGATGGCCGCCCGCGCCAACAACCTCCAGGCGATCGACGGCCCGTACCTCCAGATCCGCAACCAGGAGGGCTACAAGGCCGTCGCGCAGCGCGCCGCCGCCCTCGGTTTCGACGGCAAGTGGGTGCTGCACCCGGACCAGGTCGCCGCCGCGAACGAGATCTTCTCGCCCTCGCAGGAGGACTACGACCACGCCGAACTGATCCTCGACGCCTACGACTACTACACGTCCGAGGCCGGCGGGAAGAAGGGCTCCGCGATGCTCGGCGACGAGATGATCGACGAGGCCTCGCGCAAGATGGCCCTGGTCATCTCCGGCAAGGGCCGTGCCGCCGGCATGCAGCGCACCGGCAAGTTCGAGATCCCGGAGGCCTGATCCCCATGCAGTTCGGTCGTACCTACGAAGAGTTCGAAGTCGGTGCCGTGTACAAGCACTGGCCCGGGAAGACGGTCACCGAGTACGACGACCACCTCTTCTGCCTGCTGACGATGAACCACCATCCGCTGCACATGGATGTGAACTACGCCGAGAACACGACGGACTTCGGCAAGAACGTCGTCGTGGGCAACTACATCTACTCGCTGCTGCTGGGCATGTCCGTGCCGGACGTCTCCGGCAAGGCCATCGCCAACCTGGAGATCGAGTCGCTGCGGCACGTGGCGCCGACCTTCCACGGCGACACGATCTACGGCGAGACCACGGTCCTCGACAAGACCCCGTCGAGGTCGAAGAACGACCGCGGCATCGTCTACGTCGAGACCAAGGGCTACAAGCAGGACGGCACTCTCGTGTGCGTCTTCCGCCGCAAGGTGATGGTCCCCACCGAGACGTACATCAAGGAGCGCGGCGGCGATCAGCCCGGCCGCCCCGAGCTGATCGAGCCCGCCGAGAAGACGGAGAAGTAGCCATGGCCCGACTCGCCCAGACCGCCGGGCTCACGGACGTCCAGCAGGAGATCCTCAAGACCGTCCGCGAGTTCGTCGACAAGGAGATCATCCCGGTCGCGACCGAGCTGGAGCACCGCGACGAGTACCCCCAGCAGATCGTCGACGGGCTCAAGGAGCTCGGCCTCTTCGGTCTGATGATCCCCGAGGAGTACGGGGGCCTGGGTGAGTCGCTCCTCACCTACGCGCTGTGCGTGGAGGAGATCGCGCGTGGCTGGATGTCGGTCTCCGGCATCATCAACACGCACTTCATCGTGGCGTACATGCTGAAGCAGCACGGCACGCAGGAGCAGAAGGACTACTTCCTCCCGCGGATGGCGGCCGGCGAGACGCGCGGCGCGTTCTCGATGTCGGAGCCGGCGCTCGGCTCGGACGTGTCGGCCATCACGTCGAAGGCGGTGAAGGACGGCGACGAGTACGTCCTGAACGGCCAGAAGATGTGGCTGACCAACGGCGGCACGTCCACGCTGGTCGCCGTTCTCGTCCGAAGTGACGAAGGACACCCGGAGGGCACCGCCCCCCACAAGTCGATGACGACCTTCCTCGTCGAGAAGGAGCCCGGTTTCGGAGAGGTCCGCCCCGGCCTCACCATCCCCGGGAAGATCGACAAGATGGGTTACAAGGGCGTCGACACGACCGAACTCATCATGGACGGACTACGCATTCCGGCCAATCGGGTCCTCGGCGGCGTCACGGGCCGAGGGTTTTACCAAATGATGGACGGCGTCGAGGTCGGCCGCGTCAACGTGGCGGCCCGTGGTTGCGGTGTCGCTCAGCGTGCTTTCGAACTCGGTGTCTCGTATGCCCAGCAACGTCACACTTTCGGCAAGGCGATCGCCCAGCACCAGGCGATTCAGTTCAAGCTGGCCGAGATGGCTACCAAGGTCGAGGCCGCTCATGCGATGATGGTGAACGCAGCACGCAAAAAGGACTCCGGGGAACGAAACGACCTCGAAGCAGGGATGGCGAAGTACCTCGCCTCCGAGTACTGCAAGGAGGTCGTCGAGGATGCCTTCCGCATTCACGGCGGGTACGGGTTCTCCAAGGAGTACGAGATCGAGCGCCTCTACCGGGAGGCGCCGATGCTGCTCATCGGTGAAGGTACCGCCGAGATCCAGAAAATGATCATTGGTCGCCGGCTGCTCGAGGAGTACCGGTTCCAGGGTTGATTGTCGGATTTGGGTCGATTCGGCCGCGAAGAAGATCACACCCTGTGTTCGTCTTCCGGCCGTCGACTCGGTTCCTGGCTTACCCAGTTGCGCCCCGCAACCGATAGCATCGAGGGAAAGCCGCCGTCCCCCGTTGCCAGTGCGGCATCATCCGCTACGAAGGTCATCCATGCCCCACAGCCAAACCTCTGCACACCGCGACAGCCTCCAGGGCGTACGCCTCGCGCGCGGAGCATCGCCGTGGCTTCTGCCGACCGTCGCCACCGCGGCGCTCAGCCTCGTGCGCGCGCGCAAGTCGAGGCGGGCCGCGGCCATCGCCGTGCCGACCACCGCGCTCGCGGCCGGCATGCTGTGGTTCTTCCGCGACCCCGAGCGCGAGATCGCTCAGGGCCGGGTCATCTCCCCCGCCGACGGTGTGGTGCAGAGCATCATGCCGTGGAAGGACGGGCGCACCCGGGTCGCCATCTTCATGAGCCCGCTGAACGTCCACGTCAACCGCGCGCCGCTGGCCGGCACCGTGACGTCCGTGGAGCACGTTCCCGGCGGGTTCGTGCCGGCGTTCAACAAGGAGAGCGAGAACAACGAGCGCGTTGTCTGGCACTTCGACACCGAGCTCGGCGACATCGAGATGGTCCAGATCGCGGGCGCCGTCGCCCGGCGCATCGTGCCCTACATCCCGCAGGGGACGAAGGTCGAGCAGGGTGACCGCATCGGTCTGATCCGCTTCGGCTCGCGCGTCGACATCTACCTCCCCGAGGGTGTCGAGGTCGCCGTCGAGGTCGGCCAGGCCACCACAGCGGGGGTGACTCGCATTGACCGTGATTGATCCCGACACACGGGCCGGGGACTGGGTCGCCGGCACCGACACGGAAGCGGCCGAAGAGGCCGAGGAGATGCCGCTGTCGCTGAGGCTGTCCATAGCGGACGCCCTCACGCTCGGTAACGCCACGTGCGGGTTCATGGCGGTGTACTTCACCACCACGGGCATCCTCATCCCGCACCTGACGGGCAGCACGGAGACCGGCATGGCGCGCAACAGCGCCGCCACCGCCGTCATCCTGATGCTCGCCGCGGCGATCTTCGACCTGTTCGACGGGATCGTGGCGCGCAAGCTCCGCTCGTCCCCGATGGGCGCCGAGCTCGACAACCTCTCGGACCTGATCAGCTTCGGTCTGGCACCGGCCTACTTCGTACTCGTGTACGGCATGGTCACGCCGGGCGCGCAGCAGAAGGTCTCGGCGGTGGCCGCGATCGTGGTGCTGCTCGCGGTGGTGCTGCGGCTGGCCAGGTTCTCCTGCGTGACCATGAAGGACGGCATGTTCCAGGGCATGCCGAGCCCCTTCGGCGCGCTGACGGTCGTCTCGATCGTGCTGCTGGAGCTGCCGTTCATCCCGACGCTCCTGGCGATCATCGGTGTCGCCTGGCTGATGGTGAGCCGGGTCGAGTACCCCAAGCCGCGGGGCATCCTCGCGGTGGCGATGCTCAGCTGGATCGTCGGCGCGATGGGCATGCTGGCGGCCTGGGCCTTCGATGCTCCGGGCGGGCAGTTCCTGCTCCAGACCGGGTGCGCGCTCCAGGTCGTGATGGGCGCCGTGATCCCCCTCTTCGCGACGGCCCGCCGGGTGAACACCTTCCGCGGCAACCGGCGCGAGAGCCGGGAGGCGCGGGCGGCGCAGACGCCGTAGCGCAGGACACGTACAGACGGGAAGGGCCCCGGAGGCGATCGCCTCCGGGGCCCTTCCCGTTCCCCCGGGCTAGCCGAGGCGCTTGTAGTAGAGCGTGGTCGCCCGCAGGACGCCCGCCGGGTCGGCGGCGAAGTCCGGGATCGTGCCGGCGGCCGTCCAGCCCGTGCCCCGGTAGAGACGCTCGGCCGGGCTGTCGGTCTGGGTGTCCAGGACGAGCAGGCCGAGGCCGGTGGCCTCGGCGTGGGCCTCGGCCGTGGCGAGCAGCCGGCGGGCGAGGCCGCGGCCACGGGCCGAGCGGTGCACCAGGAGGCGGGCGATCTCACCGCGGTGTCTGCCGTTGGCGGCGCCGGCCCGGACCAGGGTGACGACGCCCGTGAGGCTCCCGTCGGGCCCGTGGGCCGCCCAGACGTCCCGTACGCCCCGGTCGGCCTCCTCGGCGGCGCCGGTCCACCAGGCGGCCGCCTCGGAGGCCGTGAGGGACGCCAGGAAGCCGACGGAGGCGCCCGAGTCCACGGCGTCGAGGAGCAGCGCGGCGAGGCCGTCGGAGGCGTGTGCGCGGACGGCGTCGGGGGTGAGGCGCTCGATGGCGTCGAACGGCTTCTCCAGGCACAGGAGGTCGGGCCGCTCGTCCCAGGAGGCGACGGTCTCGAAGCCGAGGCTGCGGTAGAGGGCGAGCGGCTCCTCCCGCCAGTTCCACACGGTGAGGCGTACGGCGGGGGCGCCGGAGGCCGCCGCCCGGCGCAGGGCCTCGGACATGAGGGCCCGCGCGAGTCCCTGCCGACGGGCCTCGGGCGCGACCCAGAGCCGCTTGATCTCGGGCGCCCGGTCGCCGTGCGCGGCCTTGAGGACGACGCAGGCGGCCGGGAGGTCGTGGCCGGGCGGGGTGGCGAGCAGGACCGTGTCGGCCGTGAAGGCGGCGGCCGGGTCGTCGACCTCGCCGCGGTATACGTCCGGGAGCCCGGCGACGGCCGCCACGGGCGTGCCCTTCTCGGCCTGGTTCGCCAGGTGGTAGGCCCCCAGCAGGTCGGGGAGACGCGGGTGGGAGCGGTTCTCCACGATCGATGCGTTCATGGGACCGAGCTTCACACCGCGTTGTTTCGTCCGTGTGACGCCCCCGGACGACCCCCTAGGCTGTCGATCATGCGTGTACTCGTCGCGGGCGCCACGGGCGCCGTGGGTCGTCAGATGGTGCCGCTCCTGGAAGGGGCCGGGCACGAGGTCGTGGGCATCTCGCGGCGGGGGCCGCGTCCCGTGGACGTGCTGGACGCCGGGGCCGTGCGCCGGGCGGTGGCCGAGGCGGCGCCGGACGCGGTGGTCCACCAGTTGACGGACCTCGGAGCGGCGGACGGGGCCGCGAACAACCGGATCAGGACCGACGGCACGCGGAACCTGGTGGACGCGGCCCGGGCGGCCGGGGTGCGGCGGATCGTCGCGCAGTCCATCAGCTGGGCGTACGCCCCCGGCGACGGGCCCGCCGACGAGTCCGTACCGCTCGACCCGACGGACGAGCCGCCCAGGTCGCGGATCGTCGCCGGGGTGCGGGCCCTGGAGGAGACGGTCGCCGAGCTCCCCGAGGCGGTCGTGCTGCGGTACGGGATCCTCTACGGCCCCGGCACCTGGTACGCCCCCGGGGGCGCCGTGGCCGCCGCGCTCGCCGGCGACCCGGCGGCCCGGTTCCTCGGGAGCCTGGCCGCCGACGACGCGGTGAGCTCCTTCGTGCACGTCGCCGATGCCGCCGAAGCGGCCGTACAGGCTCTCGCGTGGCCCCCGGGCGCGTACAACGTGGTCGACGACGAGCCCGCGCGCGGCCGTAGCTGGCTGCCGGTCCTCGCGGACGCGCTGGGCGTCCCGGCCCCGGCGCCGGGTACGGGCGGGGCCCCCTGGGCCCGGGGCGCGGTGAACGCCCGGGCCGGGGCCCTGGGATGGGCCCCGGCCCGCCCGTCCTGGCGGACGGGCTTCGGGGGCCGGGGACCGGGGGCGGCCGGTCAGGGGGTGTAGGCCTTCGCGGCGTCCGCGACGAAAGGCTCCCGGACCGTGCGCATGCCGCCGGGGACCTTCTTGTCGGGCTGGATGATGACGGACTCGCGCGACGACGGGGCCTTGGGGTCGCCGAGGTCGTGGCTCATCCCGAAGCCGGCGTCGTAGGACCTCAGGGTCAGGAGCGCCTTGTCGACCCCGTCGCGGGTGAGGTCCTTGCTCGCGCAGGCCTTCTTGAGGGCCTCGCCGAAGACGCTCGCCGCGGTCCAGCCGGCGACGATGCCGTTGTCGAGGGAGTCGCTCGGGTAGGCGGCCCGGTAGTCCGCGACGAGCTTGCGGGCCGTCGGGGTGTCGGCGCCGATGGGCAGGCTCGGGGAGGCGAACCAGTACATCTTCTCCAGGGCGGGTCCGGCCTGGGTGCCGAGGAGCTGCGGTGCGAAGGCGGAGTTGTTGCCGACGACGGGGACCTTCAGGCCGGTGGCGGCGGCGACGCCGACGAGGGAGGCGGCCTGGCGGGGGCCGGCGCTGATGACGACCGCCTTGACCCCGGCCTGCTTGAGCGCCGCGACCTGCGCCGACATGTCGTTGTCGGTGGGCTTGATCTTCTGCTCGACGACGGTCAGGCCGGCCTTCTCCGCCGCGTACTTCGAGCCCTTGAGCGCGTTCTCTCCGTAGTCGCCCTCGAAGTAGACGTGGCCGAGCTTGTCGCCCGGCTTCAGGCCCTTCTCCGTGAGGAGGAAGTCGACGGCGTTGATGGTCTCGACGTCGTAGGTGGCGCCCAGGACGCGGATGTACGGGGAGCCGAGCAGGGAGGCCGACCAGGCCTGCGGGAGGACGAGGCCCTTGTCCTTGACGTCCACCCGGGGCTTGACGGCGGCGACGAACGGCGAGCCGATGAACTGGGTGTAGCCGACGACCTTCGGCTCCAGCTCGGTGTAGGCGGCGAGCGCCTTCTGCGGGTCGTAGCCGTGGTCGCGGACCGTCAGCTCCAGCTGCCTGCCGCAGATCCCGCCGGCGGCGTTGACCTGCTTCACGTACAGCTGCTGGGCCTGGGTGACGCTCTTGCCGAGGGTGGCGTACACGCCGGTCATGTCGGTGAGGGCACCGAGCGAGATGGTCGTGTCGGTGACGCCCTCGCCGGTCTTCACTCCCCCGGCACCGGTCTGCTTGCCGTCGCCGGTCTTCGCCTTGGAGCTGCATCCGGCGGCGGTGAGGGCGACCAGTGCGGCGAGCGCGGCGGCCAGGCCCCGCACGGCCTGTCGTCTGTGGTTCATCGTGTCTCCCCTGAGGGTTCGGTGGTGGTCGGGGTGGGCGTGGGGTTCTCGGGGCTCGTACCGCCGCGGGATCTCCCCGGTCCGCGGGCGGCCAGCCGGGCCAGGCCTCCTGGCAGGAACAGCACCACCGCGACGACGGCGGCGCCGTACAGGTAGCGCGCGGCCTCTCCCGGTGCGATGCCGCCCGTGCCCGGGGCGGAGACCAGCGGAAGCGCGTCGCTGTAGCGGTTGAGGACCTGCGGGAGGAGGGAGACGAAGACGCCGCCGGCGACCGCGCCCGCGACCGAGCCGAGCCCGCCGATGACGATCATGGCGAGGTATTCGAGGGAGAGCGCCATCCCGAAGTACTCCGGGACGGTGCGCTGGAAGACCAGGGCGAGCAGAACGCCGGCGAGACCCGCGTACATGGAGGAGAGGACGAAGACGGCGGCCCGGAGTCGGGCCACCGGGATGCCCATGACCCCGGCGGCGATCCGGTGGTCGCGGATGGCGTTCATCGCGCGCCCGGGGCGCCCGCGCAGGACCCCGCGGGCGAAGAGCACCCCGCCGAGGAGCAGCGCGAGCCCCAGGTACCAGAGCTTCTCCACCGCTCCGAACGGCACCTGGGCGACGAGGAGTTCGGTGTCGTCGAAGGTGAGCCCGAAGAGCGAGAGCGGTGGGACCGCACGGCCGTTGTAGCCGCCCGTCAGGTCGTGGGCGTTGAAGAGGACGTGCTGGCCGATGAAGATCAGCGCGAGGGTGGCGATGCCGAGGTACGCGCCCCGCAGCCGTCCCGCGATGGGGCTGAACACCCCGCCGGCCAGGCCCGAGAGGGCGACGGCGAGGACGGCGGCGAGCCAGCCGGGCAGGCCGAGGCCGGCCAGCCCGTCGGTGCCGTCCCCGGCGAGGGCGCAGTAGCCGTAGGCCCCCACCGCGAGGAAGAAGGCGTGCCCCATGGAGAGCTGTCCGGTCGCCCCGGTCAGCAGGTTGATGCCGATCGCGCCGATCGCGGCGGCCATCGCGAACAGTCCGGCCTGGAGCCAGAACCGGTCCAGGTAGAAGGGCAGGACGAGGAGGACGAGGCAGGCGGCGGCGCCTCCGTACACCGCGGGACTGCCGACCCGCAGGCCGCTCCGGGCGAAGGTCTCAGACACGGGCGAGCTCCTTGGTGCCGAAGAGTCCGGCCGGGCGGATCAGGAGCACCGCGACCATGACGAGGTACGGGGCGAGGTCGCCGATCCCGCGGCCCAGGAACGCGAGGTCGCTCTGGTAGCCGGTGGCGAGGGACTCGGTGATGCCGACCAGCAGGCCGCCGACGAGGGCGCCCGTGGTGGAGTCGAGACCGCCGAGGATGGCGGCCGGGAACGCCTTGAGCGCGGCGAGCGAGGTGGCCCGCTCCAGGCCCGGGGTCGGGAAGACGGTGAGGAAGAGCGCGGCGACGGCCGCGAGGCCGCCGGCGACCGCCCAGGCCCCGATCGAGACCCGGCCGAGCCGGATGCCCATGAGGGCGGCGGTCTCCTGGTTCTCGGCGGCGGCCCGCATGGCGACGCCCCAGGCGGTGTAGCGGAAGGCGAGCAGGAAGGCGGTGATGAGGAGGGCCGCGGCGAGCAGCGCGGCGATCCGGGTCTGGGCCACGGTGACCCCGCCGACGGTGACGACGGCGTCCCCCCAGGGATCGCCCAGGGCGAGGATGTCGGTGCCGATGCGCCGGGTCAGCTCGGTGGCGAGGAGGATGTCGACGCCGATGGTGACGATGGCGAGGACGCTGTGGTCGGCTCCGCGGTGGCGGCGCATCACGAGGAACTCGACGGCTGCGCCGACCACGGCCGCGCCGGCGATGCCGGTGAGCAGGGCGGGCCAGAAGCCGATCTCGTCGTGGAGGACGGCGGTGAGGTAGCCGCCGGCCAGCAGGAGCGAGGCGTGGGCGAAGTTGACCACCTCGGTGGCCCGGAAGATGATCACGAAACCGAGGGCGATGAGGGCGTAGATCGAGCCCAGTGAGACGCCGTTGATCAGGAACTCGGCGAAGGTGCTCACGCGGCGGACTCCTCTCCGAGGTAGGCGCGGACGACGGCCGGGTCGTTCTGGACGTCGCCGGGGGCGCCGTCGGCGATCCGGCGGCCGAAGTCGAGGACGGTGACGGAGTCGGCGAGCCGCATCACCAGGCCCATGTCGTGCTCGACGAGGAGGACCGAGATGCCCAGGCTGTCCCGGACCCCGGCGATGACGGACGCGGTGCGGCGCCGCTCGTCCGCGGTCATCCCGGCGACGGGCTCGTCGAGGAGGAGCAGCCGGGGCTCCATGCAGAGCGCGCGGGCCAGTTCGGCGAGCTTCTGCTGCCCGTACGGGAGGGAGCCCGCCGGGCGCCCGAGCTGCTGCTCCAGGCCGACGAAGGCGGCGATCTCCCGGACCCGGGCGCGGTGGCGCGCCTCCTCGCGGGCCGCCGAGGGGAGGCGGAGACCGGCGGCGAGGAAGCCGGTGCGGGTCAGCCGGTGGCGGCCGAGCATCAGGCTGTCCTCGACGGTGGCGCGGGGCGGCAGGGCCAGGTTCTGGAAGATCCGGCCGACGCCGAGGCCGGCGATCCGGTGCGGGGGCAGGGTGGTCAGCTCGTGCGCGCCGAGGCGGACGGAGCCCTCGGTGGCGCGGTAGACGCCGGAGAGGACGTTGAAGCAGGTGGACTTGCCCGCGCCGTTGGGTCCGATGAGGGCGTGCACGGTGCCGGGCCGGACGGTGAAGCCGACGGCGTCGAGGGCGGTGAGGCCGGCGAAGCGGACGGTGAGGCCGCGGACTTCGAGGGCCGGGACGCCGGGGGCGGCGGCAGCGGACTCGGGCGGCGTCGGGGGCTGCGGGGGCGGCGCGGTCATCGGGACTCCTCCCAGCGGGACAGGACCGGGTGCGCGGCCCGGGCGCGGGCCGCGTCGGCGGCGGCGTCCTCGTCGACCACGCCCAGGTAGCGGCGGCGCACCTCGTCGGAGGCGGCGAGCTCGGCGGCCGGGCCGGAGAGGGTGACCTCGCCGACCTCCAGGACGTACGCGCGGGAGGCCAGCCGGAGGGCGAGCGCGGCGTTCTGCTCGACGAGCAGAACGGCCGTCCCCTGGGCGTTGATCTCCCGGACCGCGTCCGCGATCCGGGCCGCCATCAGCGGGGCGAGCCCGAGCGAGGGCTCGTCGAGCAGCAGCAGGCCGGGCGCGGCCATCAGGGCGCGGCCGACGGCCAGCATCTGCTGCTCGCCGCCGGAGAGCAGCCCCGCGGGCTGCCGGGCGCGCTCCGCCAGGACCGGGAAGAGCTCGTGGACCCGGCGGAGGGAGGCCGTCCGCGCCGGCCGTCCGCCCCGGCTGCCGAGCGCCCCGGCGCGCAGGTTGTCCTCGACCGACATCCGGGCGAAGACCTGACGGCCCTCGGGCACCTGGGAGACGCCGGCCGCGACGACGCGGTCGGGCGGCAGGCCGTCGAGCGGCCGGCCGTCGCGGCTCACCGTGCCGGAGACCACGGCGCCGCCGTGGAACCGGAGGGTGCGCGAGACCGCCCGCAGCAGGGTCGACTTGCCGGCTCCGTTGGCTCCGAGAACGGTGACGACCTCGCCCGCGGGCACGGTCAGCGACACCCGTCGCAGCGCGTGCACCGGCCCGTATCCCGCCGTCAGGTCCGTCACCTCGAGGGCGGGTGCGGTACCTCCCATGGTTCCCCTTTTCCGGTGTTCCCGGCCGTTTCTTGTTACTCGGCCGTTCGATGGCGCTCACCCCAGCACCGCGCCGGACCGCCCGTCCACGGCCCGCGGCCGAATCGCTGCCGGTGACCAGCGGGCGCGCCGAAGGGCTGTGCATGCGCACAACGCTGCGCGTCAGGGCTGTGCGCGGGGGGTCCTGGCGGTGGATCCTCCGGGCATGGGACGGCGCAGACGGCGGACCGGCGACGACTGGAAGGTGCTCGCGCAGGCGTGCACGGCGCTTCTCGAGCGGGTGCCGGAGCTGGTGGACGAGCATCTGAGGGAACTCCACGCGTACGAGCCCGCCTACGGGCGGATCCTCCCGTACGACCAGCACTGGCAGGAGGCGGAGGAGGCGATACGCATCGGGATCGAGATGATCTCGGCACCCCGGAACTCGCCCCGGCGGGACCTGGAGCACGCGGACGCGATGGGCCGGCGGCGGGCCGCGCAGGGCATGCCGCTCGAACTGGTCGTGCACGCCTACCGGCACGCCGGGCATCTGGTCTGGGACGCGCTGATCGAGGGCGCGGGGTCGGACACGGGGCAGCTGGCGGCACTGATGCAGTCGGCGACGACGGTGTGGTCGGCGGTGGACGCGCAGGCGGACACGGCGTCCGAGGCCTACCGGACGACGGAGCTCGAACTGCGCCGCCGCACGGACGAGCAGCTCCAGGCCCTCCTCGACGCCCTCCTCCAGGGCCGGAGCTCGCCCGAGCTGGTGGCGCGGGCGGCGGCCGGCCTGGACCTGCCCGAGCAGGGGCGGTACGCGGTGGTGGTGCTCCGCTACGACCGGCGCGAGGAGCGGGAGCCGTTCCACCGGCAGGTGCAGGGCGAGGGCGTGCGGTTCCTGTGGCGGATGGGCGCGGACGGCGAGCTGGGGGTGGTGGCGCTCGCCGGGGACACCGGTCTCGACGCGCTGTCGGAGCTGCTCGACGGGCGGTGTCCCGGTCCCGGTGGGATCAGTCCGGTGGTGGTGGGCCTGACCGAGCTGGGCCGGGCGCGGCGGCTCGCCGAGCTGGCGCTGCGGACGTGTCCGCCGGGGAGCCGTGAGATCGTCCGGCTCGACCGGCGGATGGCGGGCGCGCTGGTGGTGGGCCAGCCGGAGGTGGCGAGCCTGCTGGTCTCGGACGTGCTGGGCGGCCTGCTCGAACTGGATCCGGCGGACCGGGCGGTGCTTTTGGAGACGCTGGACGCGTGGCTGGAGTGCGAGGGCTCGGCGGGGCGGGCCGCGGGCCGCCTGTACTGCCACCGGAACACGGTCTTCAACCGGTTGCGGCGGCTGGAGCAGCTGACGGCCCGGTCGCTGTCCCGGCCGCGGGACCTCACGGAGATGACGCTGGCGCTGGACGCGTTCCGGTTGACGTCGGCGGGTTAGGGGCGGGGGTGCGGGCGGCCCCCGCCGGGACCGGCGGGCCTGGGGCCTGTCGTCGAGCGCCCGTCGTCGCCCGGAGCGCGGGCCCCGCGGCGTCACGTGCGTGCTCTCGGCGTGCCGGGCACACGTTCTCGTACCGGGCGTACCCGGGCTTGCGCCCGGTACGGCGCGCGTGCAGGGCGTCACGGGGCGGACGGGAGGTCGACGACAGGCCCCAGGCGGGGGCGGCACGGGCACGCGGCACGGGCGGGCCCGCGCGCCCTCGGCGTGGGCCGCCCCCGGTTCGGGCCGCGCCCGTCGCCCGCCCCCGTGCGGGCCGCGGGCACGGAGGCTACTGCAGGAAGTCCTGGGCGATCGTGGCCGAGACCTCCTCCAGGAGCGGGCCCGCGTTCGGCATGGACTTCGCCGGGTCCGGCTCCAGCGCCGTCAGCGGGTACGCCCGGCGGATGCCCGCCTTGCCGAGGGCCTCGCCGGACAGCGCCAGACGGCCGCAGACCGCGACGACCTCCTTGCCCGCCGCGCGCGCCGCGGCCGCGACGCCCGCCGGGGCCTTGCCGTGCAGGGTCTGCTCGTCGAGGGAGCCCTCGCCGGTGATGACCAGGGTGGCGCGCTCCAGGGCGGGCGCGAAGCCGAGGACCTCCAGCATCAGCTCGATGCCGGGCCGGAAGCTCGCGCCGAGGATGAGCGCGCCGTAGCCGATGCCGCCGGCGCCGCCCGCGCCCGGGGCGACGGCCGCCTCGGCCGCCTTCGGGCCGACGGCCTTCTCCAGGACGGTGGCGAAGTGGGCGAGGGCCGCGTCCAGGGTCCGGACGTCCTCGGGCGAGGCGCCCTTCTGGGGGCCGTAGACCGCGGGGGCGCCCTTGGGCCCGGTGAGCGGGTTGTCGACGTCGCTCGCGAGGATGAGGTCCACCGAGGCGAAGCGCGGGTCGAGGCCGGTGAGGTCGGCCGTGGCGAGGTCCGCGAGGGCCGCGCCGCCGGGGCCCACGGGCGCGCCGGACGCGTCGAGGAAGCGGGCGCCGAGGGCGGCGAGCATGCCGGCGCCGCCGTCGGTGGTGGCGCTGCCGCCGACGCCGAAGACGAGGGTGGTCGCGCCGGCGTCGAGCGCCGCGCGGAGCAGTTCGCCGGAGCCGTACGTGGTCGCGGTCAGCGGGGCGAACACGCCGTCCGGGAGGAGCTGGAGACCGGAGGCCTCGGCCATCTCGACGACCGCGGTGGTGTCGCGCAGCGCGAACGCGGCGGTGACCGGTTCGCCGAGCGGACCCGTCACCCGGACCTCGCGGCGTTCGAACCCGGCCGCGACGGCCGCCGCGACGGTGCCGTCGCCGCCGTCCGCGACGGGCAGGGTCTCCACCGTGAGCTCCGGGACGACCCGTCGCAGTCCTGCTGTGACCCGCTCCGCGACCTGCACGGCCGTGAGCGAGCCCTTGAACTTGTCGGCCGCCACGAGCACGTGAGCGACCTGAGTTGCTGCCCCGTCCGTCACCTTGCATCCCTTGCTTTCGAACGTGCAGTCGCGCCGAGCCGACCCTATCCGTACCGCCGGACGGCGTGCCACCCCCAGATCGACTGATATGTCGCACCATAGTGGGGTCACATGGGTACGGAACAGCGCGAACGGGCGCCTCGGGAGCAGCACACGCCCGACGGCAGCGTCATCGGGATCGGGATGGCGGCGGTGGTGGCCGTCGTCGCCTGGGCGGCTCTCGGGGAGGACTCCTTCGACCGTGCCTCGTCCTCGGCGCTGGGGTGGGTGCTGGACAACTTCGCCTGGCTGTTCGTGGTGGCCGCGGACACCTTCCTGGTGCTGTGCGTGGTGATCGCGCTGAGCCGCTTCGGCCGGATCCGGCTGGGTGCGGACGACTCGGAGCCCGAGTTCACGAACCTGGCGTGGGTCGCGATGATGTTCAGCGCCGGCATGGGCATCGGCCTGATGTTCTACGGGGTCGGGGAGCCGCTCACCCACTTCCTGAGCCCTCCCCCGGCGAGCGGCGTCCCGGCGGGGACCGGGCCGGCCGCGCGTACGGCGCTGGAGTACTCGTTCTTCCACTGGACGCTGACGCCGTGGGCGATCTACGGGATCGCCGGGCTCGCCCTGGCCTACGCGGGCTTCCGGAAGGGCCGCGGAAACCGGCTGAGCTCGGCGTTCGTCCCACTGATCGGGGCCCGCAGGGCCGCTGCCTGGCAGGGCCGGGCGATCGACCTGCTGGCGGTGTTCGCGACGGTGTTCGGCACGGCGACGAGCCTGGGGCTGGGCGCGCTCCAGGTGTCCGAGGGGCTGAACCTCACGATGGGCGTCGAGGACTCCACCGCCACCCAGCTGATCGTCATCGTCTCGCTGTCCGGGGCCTTCGTCCTGTCGGCCTTCTCGGGCCTCCACAAGGGCGTGAAGTGGCTGTCCACGATCAACATCGTGCTCGCGGGCTGCCTGATGCTGTTCGTCTTCCTGCTGGGGCCGACCGTCTACGTCCTGGACACCATCCCCGCGTCGGTCGGCGGCTACCTGCACGAGCTGCTGCCGATGGCGAGCCGCACGGGCGCGTTCACCGACCGGTCCTGGCTCGGGGCGTGGACGATCTTCTACTGGGCGTGGTGGCTGTCCTGGGCGCCGTTCGTCGGGACCTTCATCGCCCGGATCTCGCGCGGCCGCACGATCCGCGAGTTCCTGGTGGGCGTGCTGCTCGTGCCCTCCGGGGCGACGGTGGTCTGGTTCTGCGTGATGGGCGGCACGGCGATCCGCCTGGAGTCGACGGGCGCCGCGGACCTGGCCACGACGATGCAGGACGGGGCGGAGGCCTCGCTGTTCGCGATGCTGGAGGCGCTGCCGGTCGGCACGGTCACCTCGGTCGTCGCGATGGTCCTGGTGATGACGTACTTCATCACCAGCGCGGACTCGGCCTCGCTCGTCATGGGTTCGCTGACGAGCCGCGGCGCGCTGAACCCGCCGACCTGGCTGGTGGTGGCCTGGGGTGTGCTGATGGCGGCCGTGGCGGCGGTGCTGCTCGTGGTGGGGGGCCTGAACTCGCTGCAGACGGCGACGATCCTGGTGGCGCTGCCGTTCGTGGTGGTGATGCTGGTGCTCTGCTGGGCGCTCCTGAGGGAGCTGCGCGAGGACCCCGGTGCCGGGCCGGCCCGGCACCACGCGCTGCACGGACTGCGGGACGCGGTGCGGACCCTGGTCGGCGAGGCGATGACGGAGCGGGGCGGCGGCCGGCCGGGCCGCTCCGGCGGGGCCGGTACCGGCCCGGAGCGGCCCGGGGACGGGACCTGAGCCGGGCGGCTCGTCCCGGGCGGACCGGGGACGGGAAGGTGCCGGGCATGGGAAGGGGCCGGGGGCCGGGGGCGGCGGTCAGCCCTGCTGGGGCTCCGGCGGGACGATCTCGCCGGTGCGATGGGGCTCGTCGCGGCTGACGGCGCGGGCCTCGGTGCGATGGCCGCGGGCGATGTAGTCGCGGACGACGGCCTCGACGGCGTCCTGGGGGTTGCCGATCCCCGCCAGGACCATGACTTCCACGACGAGTTCGGCGTCGAGCGCGATGTTCACCTGGGCCATGGCGGGAACCTAGCATCCGGAAACCCGTTCGCGGGGCCGGATCCCGCTGTCTAGGGTCGCCGCATGACCATGGTCGCGATTCTCAGCGGAGCAGGCGTCTCGACGGACTCGGGGATCCCCGACTACCGGGGGCCTGAGGGGCTCTGGCGGCAGGACCCGGAGGCCGAGCGGCTCGTGACCTATGGGCCGTACATGGCCGATCCGGAGGTCCGCCGCCGCTCGTGGCGCATGCGGCTCGACGGTCCGGCCCTGAGCGCCGAGCCGAACGCGGCGCACCACGCCGTCGCGGCGTACGAGCGGACCAGCGGCCACGCGCTCCGGGTGATCACGCAGAACGTGGACGGTCTGCACCAGGCCGCTGGGGTGCCCGAGCGGAAGGTGCTCGAACTCCACGGCTCGGCGCGGTCGGTGGTGTGCACGGGGTGCCACGCCCGGTCGTCGATGGCGGAGGCGCTGGACCGGGTGCGGGCCGGTGAGCCCGATCCGGCATGCCGGGCGTGCGGCGGGATCCTGAAGGCGGCGACGGTGATGTTCGGGCAGCGGCTCGATCCGGTGGTGCTGGGCGACGCCATGTCGATCGCGAAGGCGGCCGAGGTGTTCGTCGCCGTCGGCAGCAGCCTCCAGGTGCAGCCCGCCGCGTCCCTCGCGGGGATCGCGGCCGAGCACGGTGCCCGGCTGATCATCGTGAACGCCGAGCCCACGCCGTACGACCCGCTGGCCGACGAGGTCGTCCGCGAACCGATCGGCACGGCGCTGCCCGCGCTGCTCGACCGGCTCCGGTAGCCGCCCGACGGGTGCGGAGGACGGGTCTCAGAAGAGGGCCTCGGGTTCCGCCGCACCCGACTCGAAGGCGAGCAGGCGCTGCTTGCGGTCGAGCCCGCCGCCGTAGCCGGTGAGGCCGCCGCCCGCGCCGATCACCCGGTGGCAGGGGACGATGACGCCGACGGGGTTCTTGCCGTTGGCGAGGCCCACGGCCCGGGAGGCGCCCGGGTTGCCGAGGAGCTCGGCGAGTTCGCCGTAGGTGCGCGTCTCGCCGTACGGGATGCGGCGCAGCTCGGCCCAGACCCGGAGCTGGAAGTCGGTGCCGACCAGGTGCAGGGGCAGGTCGAACTCGGTCAGCTCGCCGGCGAAGTAGGCGTCGAGCTGGCGGATCGCCTCCCGGAAGGGGCGTGGGTCGGGTTCGCCGAAGGTCTCCTCCGGGGGGCGGTGGCGCTGCCCCGTCATGTGGAGGCGGCTGAGGACGCCGTCGACGGCGACGAGGGTCAGCGGATCGTAGGGGCTGTCCACGACGGTGTGCCGGACGATGGGGGCCATGGCGGTCAGTGTCCTTCGCTGGGCAGGTGGTTGATCGGGTGGTCGTCGGTCGCCCAGAGGTACTGGACGGCGTAGGCGCGCCAGGGGCGCCAGTGTGCCGCGCGGGCGGTGAGCGCGGCCGGGGTGCCGGGCAGGCCGAGCCCCTCGGCGGCGCGGCGGACGCCGAGGTCGCCGGGGAGGAAGGCGTCGGGGTCGCCGAGGGCGCGCATGGCGATGATCTCGGTGGTCCAGGGGCCGAAGCCGGGCAGGGCGAGCAGCCGGGCGCGGGCCTCCTCGCGGTCGTCCGCGGGGCCGAGGGTGAGCGAGCCGTCGGCGAGCGCGCCGACCAGGGTGAGGAGGGTGGTGCGACGGCTGCGGGGCAGGGCCAGGCTCTCGGGGTCGAGGGCGGCCAGGGCCTCGGGGCTCGGGAAGAGGTGGGTCAGTCCGCCCTCGGGGTCGTCGACGGGCGTGCCGTGCGCGGTGACGAGGCGGGCGGCGTGGGTGCGGGCGGCGGCCGTGGAGACCTGTTGGCCGAGGACGGCCCGGACGGCGAACTCGGCGGGGTCGACGGTGCCGGGCACCCGGCGGCCGGGTGCGGCGTCGACGAGCGGCGCGAACAGCGGGTCGGCGCGGAGCCGCTCGTCGACGGCGACGGGGTCGGCGTCGAGGTCGAGGAGCCGGCGGCAGCGGCTGATGGCGTGGGTGAGGTCGCGGGGGTCGGTGAGGGAGAGTCGGCAGGCGATGTGGTCGGGGCGGGGTGCGAGGGCGGCGATGCCGTGCCCGTACGGGAGGGCGAGGGTCCTGCGGTAGGCGCCGTCGCGCCACTCCTCGACTCCGGGGACGGCGGTCGCGGCGAGGTGGCCGAAGAGGTTGGAGGGTTCCAGCGGGGTGCGGAACGGCAGCCGGAGGCTGATCAGCCCGGGGGTGGGCGTCCGGGCGGCGGCCGGGCGGGCGGCGCGGGCGCGCAGCTCGCCGGGGGTGAGGGCGAAGACCTCGCGGACGGTGTCGTTGAAGGTGCGGATCGAGGAGAAGCCGGCCGCGAAGGCGATCTCGCCGAGCGGCATCGGGGTCGTCTCGATGAGGACCCGGGCGGTCTGGGCGCGCTGGGCGCGGGCCAGGGCGAGCGGTCCCGCGCCGAGCTCGGCGAGGAGCTGGCGCTCGATCTGGCGGGTGGACCAGCCGAGGCGGCGGGCGAGGCCGGGGACGCCCTCGCGGTCGACGACGCCGTCCTGGATGAGGCGCACGGCGCGGGCGACGGCGTCGGCGCGGACGTTCCACTCGGGCGAGCCGGGGCTGGTGTCGGGCCGGCAGCGCTTGCAGGCCCGGAACCCGGCGCGCTGGCAGGAGGCGGCGCTGGCGTGGAACTCCATGTTCTCGGGCTTGGGCGGGACGACCGGGCAGCTGGGCCGGCAGTAGATCCGGGTGGTGCGGACGGCGGTGAAGAACACGCCGTCGAAGCGGGCGTCCTTCGACTGGACGGCCCGGACGCAGCGCTCGGTGTCGGTGTGCATGGGTCCAGGATCCGTGACGGGGGCCGCCCGGGCTGGCGAGAAAACGACATGGACGTCACGGCGCCCGGACTCCGGCCCGTCGGGTCGGTCGCCGGCCGCTCCGGGGTGGCCCGTGCCTCGGCGGCGGGTCTCCGGGCCGGGGCGCCGACCGGTCGCTGGTGGTGGGTCCGCCGTCTCCCCCCGGGACGGCGGCGGACCCTCCGTTCCCGCGCGAACCTGCTCGAACCTGGTCGAACCTGGTCGAACCTACTCGAAGCGCGAGGTGTCGCCGGCGCCGCGGCGCAGGATCTCGGGCTCCCCGCCGGAGAAGTCGATGACGGTGGTGGGCTCGGTGCCGCAGTCGCCGGAGTCCAGGACCGCGTCGACCAGGTGGTCGAGCCGCTCCTTGATCTCCCAGCCCTGGGTCAGCGGCTCCGCCTCGTCGGGGAGCAGCAGGGTGCTGGAGAGCAGCGGTTCGCCGAGCTCGGCGAGGAGGGCCTGGGTGACGACGTGGTCGGGGATGCGGACGCCGACCGTCTTCTTCTTGGGGTGGAGCAGGGCGCGGGGGACCTCCTTCGTCGCGGGCATGATGAAGGTGTAGGGGCCGGGGGTGGCCGCCTTGACCGCGCGGAAGACGTCGTTGTCGATGTGCACGAGCTGGCCCAGCTGGGCGAAGTTCTGGCACATGAGCGTGAAGTGGTGCCGGTCGTCGAGGTCGCGGATCGTCCGGATGCGGCTGATGCCGTCCCGGCTTCCGAGTCGGGTTCCCAGCGCGTAGCAGGAGTCGGTCGGGTACGCGACGAGCGCACCGTTCCGGATGCTGTCGGCCACCGTGCCGATGGTGCGCGGCTGGGGGTTGTCGGGGTGCACGTCGAAGTACTTCGCCATGCGGGCAGTCTAATTTTCCCGGGCGGAGGCGCGCAGCAGGCGCCAGACGGCCTTCGCCGCGTTGTGGCCGGACATGCCGTGGACGCCGGGTCCGGGCGGGGTGGCGGAGGAGCAGAGGAAGACCGCCGGGTGCGGGGTGGCGTAGGGGCGGAGGGAGAGCGTGGGGCGGAGCAGGAGTTGGAGTCCGCGGGCGGCGCCGCAGGCGATGTCCCCGCCGATGTAGTTGGCGTTGCGCTCGGCGAGTTGGGGCGGTCCGGCGGTGGCGCGGGCCAGGACGAGGTCGCGGAAGCCGGGGGCGAAGCGCTCGATCTGGCGCTCGATCGCGTCGGTGAGGTCGCCCTGCCAGCCGTGGGGCACGTGGCCGTAGGCCCAGAAGACCTGCTTGCCCGCGGGGGCGCGGCCGGGGTCGACGACGCCGGGCTGGGCGGTGATGAGGAACGGGGTCTCGGGCGCGGTGCCGCCGGAGGCCTGGCGCAGGGCGGTGTCGATCTCCCCCGCGGTGGGGCCGATCTGGACGGTACCGGCGCGTCGGGCCGCCTCGGCGGTCCACGGGACGGGTCCGTCGAGGGCGTAGTCGATCTTGAAGGCCGCGGCGCCGTACCGGTAGTGGTCGAAGTGGTTGCCGAAGCCGGCGATCCGGGCGAGGGCCGTGGGCGAGGTGTCGAAGACGTAGGCGCGGGCCGGCGGCAGGTCGTCGAGCCGCTTGACCTCGAAGTCGGTGTGCACGGCGCCCCCGAGATCCCGGAGGTAGGCGGTGAGGGCGTCGGAGAGGGACTGCGAGCCGCCCCGGGGCACGGGCCAGCCGCCGGCGTGGGCGGCGAGCGCGAAGACCAGACCGACGGCGCCGGTGGCGAAGCCGCCGAGCGGGGCGATGACATGGGCGACGAGCCCGGCGAACAGCGCCTTCGCCTTCTCGTCCTGGAACCGGCGCATCAGCCAGGAGGCCGGCGGCAGCCCGGTCAGGCCGAAGCGGGCCAGCGTGACCGGGTCGCGGGGCAGCGCGGTGAGCGGCAGCTGCATGAAGTCCCGTGCGAGGGTGTCCCACTTGCCGACGTAGGGAGCGACGAGCCTGCGGTACGCGCCCGCGTCGCGCGGTCCGAGGGAGGCCGCGGTCTCGGCGACCGAGCGGGCGAGCACGGCGGCGGTGCCGTCGTCCCACGGGTGGGCCATGGGCAGTTCGGGGTGGAGCCACTCGAGTCCGTACCGCTTGAGGGGCATCGTCTTGAAGACCGGGGAGCCGGCCCCCAGGGGGTGCACCGCGGAGCAGGGGTCGTGGCGGAAGCCGGGGAGGGTGAGTTCCTCGGTCCTGGCTCCCCCGCCGACGGTGGGCTTCGCCTCGAAGACGGCCACGGAGAAGCCGCGGCGGGCCAACTCGACGGCGGCGGTGAGTCCGTTGGGCCCCGCCCCCACGACGACAACATCGAGCATCGACGTCACCTTAGGCACCTTCGGACTCCTTCGTCAGCCGATGGCCAGGGCTCCCAGGATAGGACGGTGGTCCCGCGGACCTCACCGCCCCCCGAGGAGGCCGCGGATCCGCTCGGCGGTCGCCGCGTCGCGGGCCGCGGTGAACGGCAGCGCGTTGCCTCCGGTGATGCGGAAGGGTTCACCGGCCAGGGTGGTGTGCGCCCCGCCCGCCTCGGTCACCAGGAGCAGTCCGGCCGCGTGGTCCCAGGCGTACTCCCAGCCGAAGGCGGTGCCGGCCAGCGCCCCGCGTGCGACGGCCAGGTACTCCAGTCCCGCGGAGCCGCACGGCCGGGGCGCGACACCCTCGGCGACCAGGCCGAGGAGGGCTCGCTTCTGCTCCGGCGTGGTGTAGTCCGGGTGCGAGGTGGCGACCTCCAGGACCTCGCCCGGCCGGGGCGAACCGGAGCGCAGCGGCTGCCCGTCGAGCGTGGCGCCGCGGCCGCGCACGGCCACGGCGAACTGGTCGAGGGCGGGTGCGTACGTCCAGGAGGCGAGCACCTCGCCGTGCCGGGCGAGGGCGACGAGGGTGCAGAACGCGGGGTCGCCGTGGACGAACTGGCGGGTGCCGTCGACGGGGTCGACGATCCAGACGGGGGCGTCGCCCCGCAGGGCGTCGTAGACGGCGGGGTCGGCGTGGACCGCCTCCTCGCCGACCACCACCGAGCCGGGGAGCAGGGCGGTCAGGGACTCCGTGAGGTGGGCCTCGGCGGCCCGGTCGGCGACGGTGACCAGGTCGTGCGGGCCGTTCTTCTCGACGATGTCGTCGGCGGCGAGCTGCCGGAAGCGCGGCATGATCTCGGCGGCGGCGGCCTTGCGGACGGCCTCCTCCACGTCGGTCGTACGGCCGGCCAGGACGAGGTCAAGGAACTCTTCGCTCATGGCTCCAGCTAAGCACGGGGCGCTGACAACCGGGCCGTACGATTCGTCACCCTCCGTTTCCCCCGGGGGTACTCTTTGGCCGAGTTCACCCCTTACACGCAGGGAGGGTTCCGTGCACGGCGCGTACCACGGTGAGTACAAGGTCCCGGGCGGGAAACTCGTGGTCGTCGACCTCGACGTCGAGGACGGGGTCCTGCGGAACGTGCGGGTCGCGGGTGACTTCTTCCTCGAACCGGACGAGGCGATCCTGGCGATCGACCGCGCCCTGGAGGGTGCCCCGGCCGACACCGACGCGCCCGGGCTCGCAGCCCGGATCGAGGCGGCACTGCCGCCGGGGACGCAGATGTTCGGACTGACCGCGGAGGGCGTGGGGGTCGCTGTCCGCCGGGCGCTGGCCCACGCGACGGACTGGACCGACTACGACTGGCAGCTGGTGCACACCGGGCCTCAGGCCCCCGCCCTGCACATGGCGCTGGACGAGGTGCTGACCACCGAGGTCGCCGCCGGGCGGCGGGCGCCCACCTTGCGGGTCTGGGAGTGGGCCTCGCCCGCCGTCGTGATCGGCAGCTTCCAGTCGCTGCGGAACGAGGTGGATCCCGACGGGGCGGCGAAGCACGGGATGACCGTGGTACGTCGCATCTCCGGTGGCGGCGCCATGTTCGTGGAACCCATGAGCACGATCACCTACTCCCTGTCCGTGCCGGAGTCCCTGGTGTCGGGCCTCTCCTTCGCCGACAGCTACGCCTACCTCGACGACTGGGTCCTGGGCGCCCTCGGCGACATGGGGATCAAGGCCTGGTACCAGCCGCTCAACGACATCGCCACGGACGCGGGCAAGATCGCGGGCGCCGCGCAGAAGCGGGTGGTCGGTCCGGACGGCCGGCCCGGGGCCGTCCTGCACCACGTGACCATGTCGTACGACATCGACGCCGACAAGATGCTGGAGGTCCTGCGCATCGGCAGGGAGAAGATGTCCGACAAGGGCACCAGGAGTGCCGAGAAGCGCGTCGACCCGCTGCGTCGGCAGACCGGCCTCGCCCGGGAGCAGGTGATCGAGAACATGATCACCTCCTTCCGTGACCGCTACGGGCTGACCGCAGGGGAGGTCACCGAGGAGGAACTGGTCCGGGCGGAGGAACTGGTGCGGACGAAGTTCACCACCGAGGAGTGGACCGCCCGGGTGCCGTAGCCGGTGTGGGCGGGACGGTCGCGGCCGGGTGACGCGCCGTCACCGGTCCGCCCCCGGCCCCGGGTGACCCCGTCCGGCTCACGTCGTTGAGTCCGTGCGGGCCGGAACGCCGTGCGGCGGGCGTGCGGAAACGTCTCCTCACTCCCCCGGCCCGGGAACGCGTCGTCGAGCGTACGGAGATCAGGTGGCACGGGCGAAGAGGTTGCTGGCGGCGGTGGCGGGCGTGCTGCTCTCGGTGGGGCCGCTCGGGGTGGCGCCGCCGGCGGGGGCGGTGGTCGGCGGGCAGGAGGCGCGGCCCCACCAGTACCCCTTCATGGCGGGGCTGGTGGACGTCCTGGAGCGGCGCGTCATGTGCGGCGGGGCGCTGATCGGCGACCGGTACGTCCTCACCGCCGCCCACTGCCTGACGGGCTCGTACGGCGATCCCGCGCGGGTGGGGGTGCTGCTCGGCGACCACGACCTGACGACCGACGCGGACAGCCCCCATGCGGTCCTCGCCCGGCCCGCCCGCTTCGTCCCGCACCCGGACTACGATCCGGGCACCCAGCGGAACGACCTCGCCCTGGTCGAGTTCGCCCGGCCGCTCGCCCTCAACCGCGACGTCCACCCGATCGAGCTGCCCGCGCCGTCCGCGCCCGGCGGGACCGACGGCGCGCGGGTCGAGGCGCCGGGCTGGGGCACCACCTCCTTCGGCGGCCGCACCTCCGACGTGCTGCGGACCGTGTCCCTCACGGCGCTGAGCAACGAGGCCTGCGCGAGCCGGGGCATGGCCCAGGTGGCCCCCACCCAGCTCTGCACGTACGCGCCGGGGCGGGACACCTGCCAGTACGACTCCGGCGGCCCCCTGGTCCGGCTGGTCCGGGGGCGGCCGTACGTCGTCGGCCTGGTGTCCTACGGCAGGGAGTGCGCCACCGACACGCCTGCCGTGAACACCCGGGTGCGGTCCTACCTCAGCTGGATCGGGCAGGTGACCGGCCGGCCGGCCGGCGCCGCATGAGGGCGGTGTAGAGGAGCAGGGAGGCGGCGAGGCCGACGGCCCAGCCGTAGTCGGACAGCGGTCTCAGGAAGGGGATCAGGCCGTCCTCGGGGAAGGGTCCGGCGCCCGGGGCGGAGTGGGAGCCGCCGACGGCCAGGACGCCGCCGACCGCGAAGGCGAGCACCGCCGCGGGGTTCCAGCCGCCGCGGTACCAGTAGGGTCCGTCGTCCCGGTAGAGGCCGGCGAGGTCGAGGACGGTGCGGCGGACGAGCCAGTAGTCGGCGATCAGGATGCCCGCGACCGTGCCGAGGAGGCCGCCGACCAGGCCGAGCCAGGTGAAGATGTAGAGCTCGGGGGTGGCGGTGAGCTTCCACGGCATGATGACCACGCCGACGACGCCGGTGATCAGCGCGCCCCTGCGGAAGTCGATGTGCTTCGGGGCGAGGTTGGCCAGGTCGTACGCCGGGGAGACGACGTTCGCCGCGATGTTCACGGAGAGCGTCGCCACCAGCACCGTCACCAGCGCGAAGAGCAGTCCGAAGACGTTGTCGGTCTTCGCCGCGAGGGCGACCGGGTCCCAGACGGGAGCCCCGTACACGGCCTGGGAGCCCGAGGTGACGAGCACCGAGAGCAGCGCGAACAGGGTCATGGTGGTGGGCAGTCCGAGGGACTGGCCGAGGACCTGGGAGCGCTGGCCCGCGCCGAAGCGGGTGAAGTCGGGGATGTTCAGGCTGAGGGTCGCCCAGAAGGCGATCATGCCCATGAGGGCGGGGAAGAAGACGGGCCAGAAGTCGGCGCCCCAGCCCAGCTTCGACGGCTGGTCGAGCAGCGGTCCCAGGCCGCCGGCCTTGTACGCGATCCAGCCGAGGAGGACGAGCGCACCGACGATGACGAACGGCGCGGCCCAGTTCTCGAAGCGGCGCAGCGCCTCCATCCCCCGGTAGATGAGGGCGAGTTCGAGGGCCCAGAAGAGGACGAAGCAGAGCCAGAGGGTCCAGGGCTGGCCGCCGATCCGCGAGACGTCCGCCCAGCCTCCGCCGAAGGCCCTGTCGAGGAGGACGAAGATGCCCTGACCGCCGATCCAGGTCTGGATGCCGAACCAGGCGCAGGCGACCGCGGCGCGGACCAGGGCGGGCAGGTTCGCCCCGCGCAGGCCGAAGGAGGCGCGGGCGAGGACGGGGAAGGGGATGCCGTACTTGGGTCCGGCGTGCCCGGTGAGCAGCATCGGCAGCAGGACGACGACGTTGGCGAGGGCGATGGTGAGCACCGCCTGCTTCCAGTCCATGCCGAGGGCGACGAGGCCGGAGGCGAGCATCCAGGACGGGATGTTGTGGGCCATGCCGACCCAGAGGGCGGCGAAGTTGTAGGTGGTCCAGCGGCGTTGGGCGACGGGGACGGGGAGGAGGTCCTCGTTGACGAAGCGGGGGTCGTCGGGTGCGGCGCCGGGGGCGAGCTCGACGCGCTCGCCGGGGGCGGCGGGGCCGGGGGGCGTGGGTCCCGCGGGTCTTCCCGGGGGGACGGTCGCGGTCATACGGGGGAACCCTTCGTTCGGCGGGGAGGACGGAACGAGGTGTGGCCCGGGGGCGGGCGTGGGCTGCCGTGCCGGAGCGACTCCGTCGGGGACCGCTCGCCGCTTCGGGGCCGGGGGCCCGATTGTTCCATTCGTGGTGCGACGCGGGTAGACCCCGCGTCGCACACGGGCCCCGCGGGACCCCGGGGGCCGCCTGCCGCTCGGGCTCCGCCCGCCCGGCCTGATCGGCGGGACGGCCCCTACGGCCGGCCGCGCGTGTGCAGGTGGCCGTCGAGCGGGAAGGCCGGGGGCGAGGCCGGCAGGATCCGGGCGAACGTGTATCCGCTCTTCTCCGCGACGCGGCAGGAGGCGGTGTTGTCGACCTGGTGCAGGAGTTCCAGGCGCTCCAGGCCCTCGGTCCGGAAGGTGTCGAACGCCCAGGCGGTGAGGGCCTCCAGCGCCCGGGGGGCCACGCCCCGCCCGCGGGCCGTTGCCGCCGTCCAGTAGCCGACCTCGGCCGCCGGCCCGCCGGGCTCGGCCCGCTTGAGCACGACCCCGCCCGCCAGGCTCCGCGGCTCCGTGCCGAGCGGGGCCTCGACGACGGCGAACGCGAACCGGGTGCCCGCCGCGCGCGCCTCCTCCTGGGCCCGCAGCCACGCCTTCCCGTCGTGCTCGGTCTCCAACGGCGCGGTCGCCCAGCGGCGCAGGGCGGGATCGCGGTGGGCGGCCACCAGCTCCGCCAGGTCGTCGGCGTGCCAGGGGCGGAGTCGGAGGGCGGGCGCGGTCGGTGTCGCGGGGGCCGTGAGCCGGTCGGTGGTGGTCATCGATGGATCGTAGCCAGCGACCGGCGGCCCCGGGGAGGGGCCGCGGACGGCGGTGGCGTCGAGGGCCCGGCGGCCCGCCCGGCGGTCGGCGGCAGGGCGGCGGGGCTCGGCGGCGCGCGTCAGCGGAGGGCGGGGATGATCTCGGCGCCGTAGGCGTCGATCGTCGTCTCCCTCGCGTCGTGCATGTTGTAGACGGCGAACTGGTCGACGCCCAGCTCCTTGAGGTCGCGCAGCTTCTCGACGTGGGTGCCGGCCGGCCCGAGGAGGCAGAAGCGGTCGACGATCTCGTCGGGGACGAAGGCGGTGTCGGGGTTCCCGGCGCGGCCGTGGTGGGAGTAGTCGTAGCCGTGCCGGTCCTTGATGTAGGCGGTGAGTTCCTCCGGGACCATGTCGGAGTGCTCGCCGTACTTGGCGACGAGGTCGGCGACGTGGTTGCCGACCATGCCGCCGAACCAGCGGCACTGCTCGCGGGCGTGGGCGAGGGCCTCGGGCGAGTCGTCGGCCGTCACGTAGGCGGGGGCGGCGACGCAGACGGTGAGCGCGTCGGGGTCGCGGCCGGCGTCCGCCGCGGCCTGGCGGACCGCCTTGACCATCCATTCGGTGAGGAAGGGGTCGGCGAGCTGGAGGATGAAGCCGTCGGCCTTCTGACCGGCCAGCGCGAGGGCCTTGGGCCCGTACGCCGCCATCCAGACCGGCAGGCGGCCCTCCTTGATCCACGGGATGCGGACGGGGTTGCCGTCCACCAGGGCCTCGCGGCCCTCGGCGAGGTCGCGGATGACGTCGATGGCCTCGCCCAGCCGGGCCAGGGTGTTCGGCCTGCGTCCCGCGACGCGCATGGCCGAGTCGCCGCGGCCGATGCCGCAGACGGTCCGGTTGCCGAACATGTCGTTGAGGGTGGCGAAGGTGGAGGCGGTCACCTCCCACGTGCGGGTCCCCGGGTTGGTGACCATCGGGCCCACGTGGAGCCTCGTGGTGTGTTCGAGGATCTGGCTGTAGATGACGAAGGGTTCCTGCCACAGGACGGCGGAGTCGAAGGTCCAGCCGTAGCGGAAGCCGTTGCGCTCCGCCCGGCGCATCAGTCCGACGACCTGCGACGCCGGCGGGTCGGTCTGCAGGACGAGTCCAAAATCCAACGTCGCTCTCCTAGTTCAGGTACTGGCAGGTGGAACGCGGTACGAAGGTGCCGTGGCCGGCATGGCCTACGTACTTGCGCTGGTCGATCACGACCTCGCCCCGCGAGAGGACGGTCTCGACCTGGCCGGTGACCGTCCTGCCCTCGTACGCCGAGTAGTCGACGTTCATGTGGTGGGTCTCCGCGGACAGTGTCTGGACGGTGTGCGGGTCGTAGATGACGACGTCGGCGTCGGCTCCGGGGGCGATCGTGCCCTTCTGCGGGTAGAGGCCGAACATTCGGGCGGGTGTCGCGCAGGCGATCTCGATCCAGCGGCGCCGCGAGATGTGGCCGTCGACGACGGCCTGGTGCAGCAGGTCCATGCGGTTCTCGACCCCGGGCAGGCCGTTGGGGATCTTCGAGAAGTCGCCGCGGCCGAGGTCCTTCTGCCCGACGAAGCAGAACGGGCAGTGGTCGGTGGAGACCACCTGGAGATCGTTCGTCCGCAGTCCGCGCCAGAGCGCCGCCTGGTGCTCCTTCGGCCGGAGCGGGGTGCTGCAGACGTACTTGGCGCCCTCGAAGCCCGGCTCCGCGAGGTTGTCGGTGGAGAGGAACAGGTACTGGGGACAGGTCTCGCCGAAGACCGGCAGGCCCTTGTCGCGGGCGGTGGCGATCTCGGCGACCGCCTCCTCGGCCGAGACGTGCACCACGTACAGCGGTGCTCCCGCGACCCGGGCGAGCTGGACGGCCCGGTGGGTGGCCTCCGCCTCCAGGAGGGCCTTGCGGACCTCCCCGTGGTAGCGGGGGTCGGTCTCGCCGCGCGCCAGGGCCTGCTCGACGAGGACGTCGATGGCGATGCCGTTCTCCGCGTGCATCATGATCAGCCCGCCGTTGTCGGCGGAGCGCTGCATGGCGCGCAGGATCTTGCCGTCGTCGCTGTAGAAGACGCCCGGGTAGGCCATGAACAGCTTGAAGGAGGTGATGCCCTCCTGGACGAGCCGGTCCATCTCCTTGAGCGTGTGCTCGTTGACGTCGGAGAGGATCATGTGGAACGCGTAGTCGATCGCGCAGTTCCCGTCGGCCTTGGCGTACCAGGTGTCGAGTCCCTCGCGCAGGCTGTGGCCGACGCTCTGGACGGCGAAGTCGACGATGGTGGTGGTGCCGCCCCAGGCGGCGGCGCGGGTGCCGGTCTCGAAGGTGTCGGAGGCGGAGGTGCCGCCGAAGGGCAGCTCCATGTGGGTGTGGGCGTCGACGCCACCGGGCAGCACGTAGCGGTCGGTGGCGTCGATCGTCCGGTCGGCGGTCCAGGCGGCCGCCGCGTCGGAGCCGTGGGCCGCGAGGGCGACCACGCGGCCGTCCTCGATCAGCACGTCGGCGTGGAGTTCGTCGGCGGCGGTGACGACGAGGCCGCCCCGGATGACGGTTCGGATGCTCACGGGACTCTCCCTGCTCGATGCGGCGGGCCGATCTCGGTACGGAGGGACGGGGTGGCTACAGCTCGCGCAGCGCCGCTTCGAGCAGGGCCGCGCCCTCCTCGGCCTCGGCGACCGTGAGCGAGAGCGGCGGGGCGATGCGCAGGGTGCTGGTGTTGTGGCCCCCGCCCTTGCCGATCAGCAGGCCGTGCTCGCGGGCGGCCTCCAGGACCGTGGCGGCCGCGTCCGGGTTCGCGCGGTCGGAGCCCGGCTCGGTGAGCTCGATGCCGATCATGAGACCGCGGCCGCGGACCTCCCGTACCGCGTCGACTCCGGCGCAGGCCGCCCTGATCCGCTCGATGAGCATCCCGCCGACCCGGCGCGCGTTGCCCTGGAGGTCGTGTTCCAGGAGGTACGAGAGGTTGGCGAGGCCGGCCGCCATCGTGACGGGCGAACCGCCGAAGGTGGAGATGGAGTTGGCGTCGATGCTGTTCATGATGTCGGCGCGGGCGACGACCCCGCCGACGGACATGCCGTTGCCGATGCCCTTGGCGAAGGTGAGGATGTCGGGCGGCCCGGCCTGGCCGTGCGCCTGCCAGCCCCAGAAGTGCTCGCCGGTGCGGCCCCAGCCGGTCTGCACCTCGTCGGAGATCCACAGGATGCCGTGCCGGTCGAGGACCCGGCGGAAGGCGGCGTACAGGCCGTCCGGCGGGGCGGTGAAGCCTCCGACGCCCTGGACGGGTTCGGCGATGAGGGCGGCGACGTCCCGGGTGTGACCGAGGAGGTCCTCGAGGTCGGCGACGCAGGCGTCGATGTACTGCTCGTCGGTGAGATCGGCGAACGGACCGCGGGTGCGGACGGCGCCGTGGACGTACAGCGTCTGCAGCGGCGAGAGACCGGTGGGCGACCAGGCGCGGTTGCCGGTGATGCCGACGGTGGAGAAGGAGCGGCCGTGATAGCTGTTCCGCATGGCGAGGATCTGGTTCGACCGGCGGTACGCGGTCGCGAGGAGCAGCGCCGTGTCGTTGGCCTCGGTGCCGGAGGTGGTGAAGAAGACGCGGGCGTCCGGAATGCCGGAGAGTCCCGCGATCCGTTCGGCGAGCTCGACCATCGGCCGGTTGAGGTAGAGCGTCGAGGAGTGGATGATCCGTCCGGCCTGCTCGGCGACGGCCTTGGTGACCTCGGGCAGGGCGTGGGCGGTCATGGTGGTGAGGATGCCGCCGAAGAAGTCGAGGTAGCGGCGTCCCTCGGCGTCCCAGACGTGGCGCCCCTCGCCGTGGGTGATCTCCAGGGGGTCCTTGTAGTAGAGGGCGACCCAGTCGGGGATGACGGCCTTGTGCCGGTCGAAGAGGCTGCTCACGGCTGCACCAGCCCGTCGTACGCGTCGGGGCGCCGGTCGCGGTAGAAGGCCCACTGCCGGCGCACCTCCTCGATCAGTCCGAAGTCGAGGTCGCGAACGAGCAGTTCCTCTTCCTTGTCGGAGGCGACGTCGCCGACGAACCGGCCGCGCGGGTCGACGAAGTAGCTGGTGCCGTAGAAGTCGTTGTCGCCGTACTCCTCGACGCCGACGCGGTTGATCGCGGCGACGAAGTACTCGTTGGCGACGGCCGCGGCGGGCTGTTCCAGCTGCCAGAGGTGGGAGGAGAGCCCGCGGTGGGTGGCCGAGGGGTTGTAGACCAGCTGGGCCCCGTTGAGGCCGAGTTGGCGCCAGCCCTCGGGGAAGTGCCGGTCGTAGCAGATGTAGACGCCGACGCGTCCCACGGCCGTGTCGAAGACCGGCCAGCCGGCGTTCCCCGGCCGGAAGTAGTACTTCTCCCAGAAGCCCTTGACCTGCGGGATGTGGTGCTTGCGGTACTTGCCGAGGTAGCTGCCGTCGGCGTCGATCACGGCGGCGGTGTTGTAGTAGAAGCCCTCGCCCTCGCTCTCGAAGACGGGCACCACGATCACCATTCCGGTCTCCCGGGCGAGATCCCGCATCCGGCTGACGGTGGGGCCGTCGGGGACGGGTTCGGCCCACCGGTAGTGCTCCGGCTCCTGGACCTGGCAGAAGTAGGGGGCGTTGAACACCTCCTGGAAGCCGATCACCTTGGCACCCTGCCGGGCGGCCTCCCGGGCGTACTCCTCGTGTTTGGCGATCATGGATTCGGTGTCGCCGGTCCAGGTCGCCTGGACGAGTGCGGCGCGTACGACGTCGGTCATGATCTGCTCCTTCGGCACGGCGTCAGAGAGCCTCTACGCACGTAGACGCGATGCGTAGGAGGAGAACGTAAGCCCCGTCACACCCCGGAGCAAGACCGCCGCCGGGAAGCGGCGGGGTCGATCATGTTTCATACCCGAGTGGTCCACGTCGGACACGTACCGACACGTACCGGCACGTCCGGGCATGACGGAGACGTACGGGTCCCGGGCAGGCGCACGGCGCGGACCGGCGGTCAGGCTCCCGCGAGTCCGGCCACGCGCAGGGCGTGCAGCAGGTCGCCCTCGCGGCTCGCCGACACCGCTCGGGCGGCTTCCACGAGTTGGGGGACGAGCCCGCGGGGATCCTCCGCCGCGAGGCGGGCCGCGTCCTCGGGGGTACGGACCCGGACGAAGGCGGTGAGCAGGGCGCGGGCCTCGCCGTGGTGGCCCTCGGCACGCAGTGCGGCGCAGGCCCCGGCGAGCTCCTCGACGGGGCGGGCCACGCCCTGGCGGAGCAGCTGCTCGCAGTCGGCGGCCCGCCCGGCGTCGGCGAGCACCCCGGCGACGGCCGCGAGCCGGGCGGGCGGCAGCGAGGCCGCCTCCCAGAGCAGGACGGACCAGTCGGCGCCGAGCCCGGCCCGCCGCAGCTCGCCGGCGAGGGCGGGCAGCCGGGACAGCGGGCCGCCGAGCGCCTCGCAGAGCAGCGCGTGGGCCTCGCCGCTGCGTCCCTGGGCGCGGAGCCGCTGGAGGGCGTAGACGGCGTTGGCGGCGGCGCGGGCCGCTTCGGCGGAGTCGGCCCCGGAGGGGACGGCACCCTCGGCGCCGGCGGCGCTCCCGGGGCCGCCGCGCCCGGCGGACGCCGCGGCCTGGGCGCCGCCGAACCGGGCCCCTCGTGGCGTCGCTCCGCCGGTGGGGAGCGCGGGAAGTGCGGGGACGGGCGTCGGGGCGGCCACCGGACCCTGGTCCTCGGCCGTGTCGTCGAGCCAGGCGTAGCGCGCACCGCGCGGACGGCGCCCGGCCCGGGCGGATCGGGCGGGCGATTCGCCGCGGGTCGGAGCCGGCTCGGCGGGCGGGCTGGGGGGTGCGGCAGGCGTGGAGGGAGGCACGGCGCCCAGGCCGGGGGCCAGGCCTGCGGCCGGGACGGCGGGAGGCGCGGCGGCCAGGCCGGGGGCCGGGGCGGAAGGCGCGGCGGCCGGGCCTGCGGCCGGGGTGGGAGACGCGAGAGCCGGGCCTGCGGCCGGGGCGGCGCCCAGGCCGGGGGCCGGGGCGGGCGGGTCGCCGTCGAGCCGGGCGAGCCGCGCCGTGAGGTCCGTGACCCGGGCCGTCGCCCTCGCGTGGTCGTCGCGCGTCCAGGCGAGGTCGTGCTCCAGGCGGGCCGTGTCGTCCGGGCCGGGCGCCGGGGTCGCGCGGAGCCGGTCGCCCAGCGCGCGGGCCCGGGACTCGGCGTACCGGCGCTCCCGTTCCATGAGCTCCCGGCGCTCGGCGAGGGCCTGGGCCCCGCCCGGGCGCCGGTCGTGGGCGCCGGTGGCCGCCGCGTAGAGCGCCCTGCCCCGGACGGCGAGCGGCCCTCCGCCGGGTTCCCCGGCGTCCTGGAGCAGGGACTCCACGATGTCCCAGGGCAGGATCTCCGTCCCGTCGAAGCAGGCCCGGAGCCCCTCCGGGTCGCGTTCGGCGAAGACTCCGTACCAGCCGCCGCCCGACGGCACGCGTCGCACGAGTTCCGTCAGCCAGTGCCGGAACGTGGCAACCTGCACCGGAAGTTGATACACCGTCATACGCTACGCACCTGCCCCGCCGTCGACTGGAACCTTACGGTCCGCGGGTATTGGACCGCAGTCGTGTTACGGGACGACTACGGTCCGTTCTCCTGCGCGTGTCCGGCGGTGCCCCTCACCCGAAGCGCACGACGATCCCGGTGTGCGGGCGCTTGCCGCGCCGGGCGATCATGGCGGGCACGTCGGTCAGCCAGTACTGCCAGGTGTACTTGCGCGAGAGCAGGCCGCGGATCCGGCGCAGCTCCTCTCCCGTCACCAGCCGGCCCTCCCCGGGGTAGCGCGTGGCGCCCTCGGCGATGTTGCCGCGCAGGTCGCAGAGGGCGACCTCGACCCGGGGGTCGTTCCGCAGCCGCTTGACCTTCCAGGAGTCCGAGCGGGTCCAGACGTACAGCTCGTCGCCCTCCACGGCGTACCAGACGGGTGTCTCGACCCCCGTGCCGTTCCTGCGGTAGGTGGTCAGGCTGACGTAGCGGCCGCGCCGCAGCTCTTCGGGCATCATGCCCGGGAGCCTATGCCGGGGCGCGCCGCACCGGCGCGCGGAGGGCGCCCGCCCGGCCCCGGCGGGCCCTCGCCCTACTGGCCCACCCGGCCGTCCACGCACTCGCGGAGCAGGTCGGCGTGGCCGCAGTGGCGGGCGTACTCGTCGATCCGGTGCACCATCAGCTCGCGGACGGCGATCCGCTCCCGTCCCACCCGCGCCCCGAGGTCCTGGTACTCCGCCAGTTCGGCGTCGAGCGCCGCCTGCTCCCGCTCCAGGTCGGCGAACGCCCCGTCGACCACGGCCTGTTCGGCCACGGCCCCGTGGAAGTCAGCGTCCTTCGCTCCGTACAGCCTCGGCAGGCGTTCGCCCTCGCCGATCCAGTTGCGCCAGTCCCGCTCCACCTCGGCGAGGTGCCGGACCAGGCCGAGGAGCGACATGGTGGACGGGGGCACGGAGCGGCGGGCGAGCTGTTCGGCGTCCAGCCCCTCGCACTTCATCCGGAGGGTGAGCCGGAAGTCGCGCAGGCCGTCCTGGAGGGTGGCGAGCTCGCCCTCCGCCCCGGGGCCTCCGTTGTTGTTGCGGGGGTCGTCGTCCGGGTCCGCCCACATGTCGGGGTACACGGTCGCGGTGGTCCATCGTGCGGGCTGGTCGCTCATGGACCGCATGATCGTCCAGGCCGGACCCGGGCGCCAGCGAATTCCCGATCGCCCGGTCCGGGCGCGGACCCCCGCCCGGACCGTCAGACGGGCGCGAGCGCGCAGCGGAGGACGAGTTCGTCCATGGAGAGCCCGAGGACCCGGGCGAGGGCCGCGACGGTGAAGAACGCCGGGGTCGGGGCCCGGCCGGTCTCGATCTTGCGGAGGGTCTCGGCGGACAGGCCGGCGGCCGCGGCGATCTCGACCATGGACCGCTCGCCGCGCGCCTCACGCAGGAACAGGCCGAGCCGCTCGCCGCGCTCGCGCTCTTCGGGGGTCAGGGGTGTGCGCACCATGAGGCCATACTAATACCGGTATAGTAATTGGCATGGTGGAGATCAAGACGAACGAGAACCTGGCCGCGATGCGTGAGGCGGGGCGGGTGGTGGCCCGCGCCCTCGCGGCCGTACGGGAGACGGCGGCGCCCGGCGTGCCGCTGACCGAGCTCGACCGGGCCGCACGGGAGGTCCTCGCCGACGCGGGCGCCGGCTCGCCGTTCCTCGGCTACCGCCCCGACTGGGCACCGGTGCCGTTCCCCGCGGTGGTGTGCGTCTCGGTCAACGACGCGATCGTCCACGGCATCCCGGACGGCACCCGGCTCGCGCCGGGCGATCTCGTCTCCGCGGACTGCGGGGCGCTGCTGGGCGGCTGGGCGGGCGACTCGGCGATCAGCTTCACCGTCGGCCCGGCGCGGCCCGAGGACACCCGGCTGATCGCGGCCGCGGAGGAGGCCCTGGAAGCCGGCATCGCGGCCGCCGTCGTCGGCAACAGGATCGGCGACGTCGCGCACGCGATCGGCCGGGTGTGCCGCGCCGCCGGGTACGGCATCCCGGACGGCTTCGGCGGCCACGGCATCGGGCGCGCCATGCACGAGGACCCGGGCGTCCCCAACGAGGGACGGCCGGGCCGGGGCATGAGGCTGCGTCACGGCATGGTGCTCGCCATCGAGCCGATGCTCATCGGAGGCGGCACGGACGACCACTACACGGCGCGCGACGGCTGGACCGTCCGCACGGTGGACGGTTCGCGCGCGTCGCACGCCGAGCACACGGTGGCGATCACCGACGAGGGCCCGCGGGTGCTGACGGCCCTCTAGACGAGACGCCCCTCTCGGGGGTTGTGCGGCGCCGAAGGGGCGGCGGACACCGCGGCCGGTGAGCACCGGGCGGCGCCACCGCAGCCGGTGAGCACCGAGGGGGCGGACACCGCAGCCGCTGGCGCCGCCCCTCCCCCGGGGCTACCTGCCCGCCGGCCGGACCACCATCGCCGACCCGCCGCCGCGGCGGACGGTCTCGGCGGCGGCCACCCACCGGCCGTCCGGGAGTCGCTGCACCCCCGTCGCCGCGCCGATCTCCGGGTTCTGCCGGAAGCCGTGGCCGATCGCTTCGAGTTCCGCCCTGACCGGGCTGTTCCACAGACCCGGTTCGAGTTCGGTGGTGGTCTGGTTGCGCTGGCTGGCCCGGGGCGCGGCGATGGCGTCGACGAGCGGCAGGCCCCGGTCCACGACCCCGGTGAGGGTCTGGAGGACCGTCGTGATGATGGTCGCGCCGCCCGGCGAGCCGAGCGCGAGGACCGGCCGGTCGTGCCGGTCGAGGACGATCGTCGGCGAGATGGAGGAGCGCGGGCGCTTGCCCGGCCCGGGCAGGTTCGGGTCGTGCACGGCCGGGTTCGCCGGGACGAAGGAGAAGTCCGTCAGCTCGTTGTTGAGCAGGAAGCCGCGGCCGGGCACGGTGATCCCGCTGCCGCCGGTGGACTCGATGGTCAGGGTGTACGCGACGACGTTGCCCCACCTGTCGGCCACCGTGAGGTGCGTCGTGTTCTCCCCCTCGTACGTGGTCGGGGCCGCCGTGCCGCCGGCCGCGCAGGGCACCGGGCTGTTCGGGTCGCCGGGTGCGAGGGGGCTCGTCAGGACCGCGTCGTCGCGGATCAGGCAGGCGCGCGAGTCGGCGAACCGCTGGGAGAGCAGCCCGCGCGTCGGCACGGACTCGAAGGCGGGGTCGCCGACCCAGCGGCCCCGGTCCGCGAAGGCGATCCGGCTCGACTCGATGAAGCGGTGCAGGTAGCGGGCCTGCGAGGCGCGCCGGAGGTCGGTGCCCTCCAGGATGTTGAGCGCCTCGCCGACGCTGGTGCCGCCGGAGGAGGAGGGGGCCATGCCGTAGACGTCGAGTCCCCGGTAGCCGATCCGCGTCGGTGTGCGGGTCTCCGTCCGGTAGGCGGCGAGGTCACGTTCGGTGAGGTCGCCGGACCGGACCTTGCGGGTGGCGCCCTCCCGGACCGGGGGTGTCCGGACGGTGTTCACGATGTCCCGGGCGAGCGGCCCCCGGTAGAGCGCGCCGACGCCCTCCCGGCCGAGCTTCTCGTAGGTGCGGGCCAGATCGGGGTTCTTGAAGACCGAGCCGACGACGGGCAGTTCCCCGCCCGGCAGGAAGAGCGCGGAACTGGCGGGGAAGTCGCGGAACCGCGCCTCGTTGCCCGCGGTCTGGGAGCGGAAGGTGGCGTCGACGGTGAAGCCCTCGCGGGCCAGCCGCTCGGCGGGTTCGAGCAGGGTCCCCAGCCGCTTGCTGCCCCAGGCGTCGAGGGCGGTCCGCCAGGTCGCGGGGGTGCCGGGCGTGCCGACGCCCCGGCCGCTGGTCATCCCCTCCTCGAAGGGGATCGGGGCGCCGTTCTCCACGAAGAGGTTCGCGTCGGCGGACCGCGGGGCGGTCTCGCGCCCGTCGACGGTGTGGACCCTGCGGCTCTTCGCGTCGTAGTACACGAGGTAGCCGCCACCGCCGATGCCGGCCGAGTAGGGCTCGGTGACCCCGAGAGCGGCGGCGACGGCGACGGCGGCGTCCACCGCGTTGCCCCCCTTGCGGAGGATCTCCACGCCGGCCGCGGAGGCGTCGGCGTCGACACTGGCCACGGCGCCGCCGTAGCCGACGGCGACGGGCTCCTTGACCGGGGGTGGCGGGGCGGCCGCCGGGGCGGGCGGCGGGGCCGCCGCTCCCATCGAGAGCACCGTCGCCGCGACGGCGAGAACGGAGACCTTCCCAGCGGTGGAGCGACGCATTCCCTACCTCCAGTCAACGACCGTCCGCGCAGCGTAACTTCCCCCGGAGCCCTCCGTCAGGACCGCCTCGAACAGAGGACCGCTTCCCCGCTAGCATGCGCGCCCATGAACGAAGACCTGCGCAACATCGTGCTCGGGGTCCTCGCCACGGGGGTCAGCGCGTCGCTGGGCTGGCTCGGGCGCACCTACCTCTGGCGGCGGGCCCTCCGCCGCAAGCAGGAGTTCTTCGGCCTGCCGGGGAGTTCCGAGTGCCTGCTGGTGGTCAACAAGGAGGCCGGCGGGAACGGCGCCGTGCACCGCTTCGACGTGTTCGCGCTCCTCGAACTCTCCACGCTCATCAAGGAGTGCGGGGCGCACGCCCGGATCCTTCCGCACGACCAGGCGCACCAGGGTTTCGGCGACCGCACGGAGTTCTGCGTCGGCGGCCCGGGGTCGAACCGGCGGACCGCCGCGCATCTGACCACGCTGCTGCCCGGTCTGACGGTGAACACGGACGCGGAACGGGGCCCCGACCAGGGGGCGTTCCGGATCGGCGGGGAGTGCTACCGCATGGAGGCGGGCGTCGAGGAGTACGTCCTCCTGGCCCGGCTCATGGCGGGCGAGGACCGGCGTCCCGTGTTCCTCTTCTGCGGTCAGCGGGCCATCACCAACCAGGCGGCGACCCGCTATCTGGCCAAGCACTTCGACGAGTTGAGGCGCCGCCATCGTCACCGCTCGTTCGTCCTGCTGCTGAAGGTGGTCAACTCCCAGGCGTACGGGCCGGACGTGGTGGAGCTGGTGGCCGATGTCACGGAGGCGGCGCGGACGGCTCCCGCAGCCGCACCGGCAGCGACTTGACGCCGTTGATGAAGTTCGAGACGAGGCGCCGGGGCTCTCCGGCGAGTTCGACGCCGCCGCAGGCCCGGCGCAGCTCCTCGTGGAGGATCCGGAGCTGAAGCCGGGCGAAGTGGGCGCCGAGGCAGACGTGCGGGCCGTCGCCGAAGGAGACGTGCGGGTTCGGGTCGCGGCCGAGGTCCAGGCGGTGCGGTGCGGCGAAGACGCGCTCGTCGTGGTTGGCGGAGGCGTGGAAGACGACGACCTTGTCGCCGCGGCGGATCGGCTGTCCGGCGAGCTCGGTGTCGGTGGCGGCCGTGCGCCGGAAGGAGAGCACGGGCGGGTGCACGCGCAGCAGTTCGTCCACGGCCGTGTCGGTGCCGACCTCGCCGTTCCAGAGCCTCCGCTGCTCGTCGGGGTGCTCGGCGAGGGCGAGGAGGCCGCCGGGGGCGGCACTGCGGACCGTGTCGTTCCCGGCGACGGTCAGCAGGAAGAAGAACATCTCCAGTTCGGCGTCGCCGAGTGCGGAGGCGGCGAGCACGCTCATGACGTCGTCGGCGGGATGCTCGCGCTTGTATGCGGCGAGCGACTGGGCGTAGGCGAACATCTCGGCGAGCATGGCGGGGGAGCGCGGGTTGACCGGGCGTCCCCCGGCGTCGAGGAGGGGCGGTTCGTCGGGGTCCTGGTATGCGATGACCCGCTCGGTCCAGGTGTGCAGCAGACCCCGGTCGCCCGGGGGCACTCCGAGCAGGTCGGTCAGGTTGAGCAGGGCGTAGTCGTCGGTGACGGCCCGGACGGCGTCCACCTCGCCGCCGGCCTCGACGGCCCCGGCGAGGAGACGCCGGGCCCGCTCCCGGGCGGTGGCCGCGAAGCGGTCGATCCGCCGCGGCGTGAAGGCCCTGCTGACGAGGCGCCGCAGCCGTCCGTGGTCGCCGGGGTCTCCCCCGCCCGAGCGCGGCCGGGGGCTCGGGGACGGGTCCTGGTTGAGCATCATCCGGCGGATGAAGGGCAGGTCGGCCGGGTCGGGGTCGCGGATCTGGGTGGCGCCGAGGCGGGAGGAGTAGGTGCGGGAGTCCTTCAGTACGCGGACGACGTCGGCGTGCCGCGTGACGGCCCAGAACCCGGGTCCGGCCGGCCAGCCCAGGACCTCGGGCTCCTCCTGCCGCGCCACGGGCGCGCGGTCGCGCAGCGCGCGGAAGCGGTCGTGCGGGATCCCGTTCGCGTAGATCCGCGGGTCGAAGACGTCGGGGACGCCGTCCGGTTCCTGCACCGCACCTCCTGCCGGGTGGGAAGACGGAGCCATCATGGCAGCGCGGCGGCGCGTCCCGCAGGACCGCCCGCACCGTTCGGGCGTCCTGTCCGGCACCTCCCGGTTCGCGGACGCCCACCGAGGGGGCGGGGCCGACAGCGCCCCACAATCGTTACCCGCACGTAACTTACCGACCGGTTACCACGGGTAAGGACTCGCGGTTACCGTCGGGTCACTTTCACTGCCCCCCATCAGCGCCCCGTACTGCCTCCCCAGCAGTACCCCAGTGAGGAGTGACCCGTGCGACGCACACCCCTGGCCCTCGCCACCACGGCAGCCCTCGTGGCCGGGGCGGCCCTCGGGCTCGCACCCGCCGCCCAGGCCGGCGAATCGGCCGGCACCATCCGCTTCGTCGACATCGTCGGGGAGGGCGGCACCGTCCTCAAGGCGAACGTCGTCACGCCCGACGCGTCCGGCACGACCACCCGTCACCCGTTGATCGTGCTGCCGACCAGCTGGGCCATGCCGCAGGTCGAATACCTCGTCCAGGCCAAGCTGCTGGCGAACTCCGGCTACATCGTCGTCAGTTACAACTCCCGCGGCTTCTGGCAGTCCGGCGGAGAGATCGAGACCGCGGGCCCCGAGGACATCGCCGACGCCTCCAAGGTGATCGACTGGGCCCTCGCGCACACCGGCGCCGACCCCGCACGCGTCGGGATGGCGGGCGTCTCGTACGGCGCCGGGATCAGCCTGCTCGCCGCCGCCCACGACCCGCGGATCAAGGCCGTCGCCGCGCTCAGCGGCTGGGCCGACCTCATCGAGTCCATCTACAGCGGCCGCACCCAGCACGTCCAGGCCGCGGCGCTGCTCGGCGGGGCCGGGTACCTCACCGGCCGTCCGGGACCCGAACTCAAGCAGATCCTGGGCGACTTCCTCTCCTCCAACCTGGACAAGGAGGAGGACATGATCGCCTGGGGCCGCAAGCGCTCCCCCGTCGAGCAGCTGGACCGGATCAACGCCAACGGCGCCGCGATCATGCTGGGCAACGCCTGGGGCGACACCATCTTCCCGCCCAACCAGTACGCGAGCTTCTTCGAGAAGCTCACCGGCCCCAAGCGGCTGGAGTTCCGCCCCGGCGACCACGCCACGGCCGAGGCCACCGGTCTGTTCGGGCTGCCCAACGACACCTGGACCAGCGCCCACCGCTGGTTCGACCACTATCTGAAGGGCGTCGACAACGGCATCGACCAGGAGCAGCCCGTCCAGCTCAAGTCCCGTTCCGCCGGCGGGTACGAGGGCTATCCCGACTGGAAGTCCGTGCACGCGGACCAGCGGAAGTTCGACCTCGGCGGCACCCAGCGGATCCGGGCGAACGTCGACTCCGGGGCCAACGGCGGCATCACCCTTCTGACCAACGCCCTCGACCAGTTCCTCCGCACCCCGCCGATGGTCTCCGTCCCCCTCCTCCCCCGCCCGTTCGCCGGCGTCTGGCAGTCGGAGCGGTACGACGCCCCGCAGCGGGTGCGCGGCACGGTGAAGGTGCACACCACCGTGACCTCCACCGAGTCGAGCGGCACCCTGGTCGCCTACCTCTACGACGTCGGCCCGCTCGGCGTCGGGAAGCTCGTCAGCAACGCCCCGTACACCTTCCACGACCGGACCCCGGGCAAGGCGTTCGGCGTCGATCTGGAGCTGTTCTCCACGGCGTACGACGTCCCCGCGGGGCATCGCCTCGCGCTGGTCGTCGACACCGTCGACCCGCTCTACATCGAGCACAACCCGACCGGCGCGCAGCTGACCTTCTCCTCCCCCTCGGCCGACCCGTCGTACGTGTCGGTACCGCTGCGGAAGGAGTGATCACCGGCTGCTGCCGGGCGGGTGCGGCCCTCGCTCGCTACTGCGGTCCCGGCAGCAGCGTCTCTGGTCCGGCCGGAGCGGTGTCCACGGCCTTCGTCTTCGGGTTGCGGCGTTCTCTGCGGGCCACCCAGGTGGCGAACCAGGAGAGCAGCATGCACATCCCGATGTAGATCGGTGAGATCACCAGGACGACCGGGATGAACGGCAGGTCGTAGTCCAGGTTGGAGGCGATCAGTTTGCCCGCGTGCAGGAACTCCTCGTAGGTGATGAGGAATCCGAGCGAGGTGTCCTTGAGGGCGACCACCAGCTGGCTGATGATGGCGGGGAGCATCGCGCGGACGGCCTGCGGCACCAGGACGTAGGTCATGACCTGGGTCTTGCGCATGCCGAGGGCGTACGCGGCCTCGCCCTGGCCGCGGGCGACGGCGTGGATGCCGGTGCGGAAGACCTCCGCGAGCACCGAGCCGTTGTAGAGGGTCAGTCCGGCGACGAGCGCCGGGAGCGCCTGCACCTGGAGCGCCACGAAGATGAAGAAGATCATCACGAGGACGGGCATGGCGCGGAAGAACTCGACGAGCACGGTCGAGGTCCAGCGGATCACCCGGTGCTCGGAGAGGCGTCCGGTGGCCAGGACCGCGCCCAGGACCAGGGACAGCACGGCGGCGTAGGCGAAGGCCTTCAGGGTGTTGCCGAGGCCTTCGAGCAGCAGCCGCTGGATGCCCTCGTAGAGGAAGGGCGACCACTTGGTGGAGGTGAACTGGTCGTTGTCGAAGAGGAGATAGAGGATCCAGGCGGCGAGCGCGAGGATCACCACGGTGGAGGCGATGCCGTAGAGCAGGTGGCGGCGCCGGGCGTGCGGGCCGGGGATGTCGTAGAGGGCGGTGGAATCGGTCATCGGGCGACTCCCCAGCGCTTCTCGAGGACGTTGAAGAGGGCGCTGATGGTGAGGGTGATGATGAGGTATCCGACGGCGATCCAGACGAAGGTCCAGACGATGTTGTAACCGAGTTCGCTCAGGGTCTTGTAGGTGCCGAGGAGTTCGGTGACGCTGAACGCGCCGGCGATGGCCGAGTTCTTGGCGAGGGCGATCAGTGTCGAGCCGATCGGCGGGATGACGGTGCGGAAGGCCTGCGGCAGGACGACCGAGCCGAGGGACTGGGTGAAGCTCATCCCCAGGCTGCGGGCGGCCTCGCCCTGTCCCCGCGGCACCGTGTTGATGCCGGAGCGCAGGACCTCGCAGATGAAGGCCGAGGTGTAGCAGCCGAGCGCGAGGACCGCGAAGAGCTTGAAGGGCAGCACGAGCCCGAAGCGGGGCAGGCCCAGCATGACGGCGAAGAACAGCAGGGTCAGCGGGGTGTTGCGCAGGACGGTGACCCAGACCGTGCCGAAGACGCGGAAGGAGCCCACGGGGGCGACCCGGAACGAGGCCATGAGGAAGCCCAGTACCAGGGCCAGGGCAGAGGCGTAGACGGTGAGTTCGACGGTGCCGAGGAATCCCTCGGCGTACAGCGAGAAGTTGTCCGTCAGGACGTCCATGTCGGGAGTCTCCTCTCGTCAGTTCGCCGGGTAGCGGTCGATGGGGGGCGGGGTCGGGGCGGGCACCCCGGAGAGGCCGAGGGTGGCGTCGTAGGCCTTCTTCCAGTCGCCGTTCTTCTCGTGGAAGGTGAGGGCGTCGTCGAGGGCGAACCGCAGGGCGTTGTCGTTGCGGGGGACGCCGATGCCGTACGGCTCCTCGGAGAACGGCTTGCCGACCACCTTGAGTTCGTCGGGGACCTTGGCTGCGTAGCCCAGCAGGATCGTGTCGTCGGTGGTGACCGCGTCGACCTGGTAGGTCAGCAGGTTGTCCACGCAGGCGGAGTACGTGTCGTAGGCGACGAGTTCGGCCTGCGGGAACTCCTTCTCGATGCGCTGGTACGGGGTCGAGCCGGCGGCCGAGCAGACCCGCTTCCCGGCCAGGTCCTGCGGGCCGTGGATGTCGTTCTCGTCGGAGCGGACGAGGAGGGACTGGCCGGCCAGGTAGTAGGGCCCGGCGAAGCCGACGAGCTTCTTGCGGTTGTCGTTGATGGTGTAGGTGCCGACGTAGTAGTCGATCTGGCCGTTCTGCAGGGCGGTCTCGCGGTTGGCCGAAGCGATGGTGCGGAAGTCGATCTGGTCCGGCTCGAAGCCGAGGGAGGCCGCCATCATCTTGGCGATCTCGATGTCGAAGCCGGAGTACCGGCCGGTGGCCGGGTCCCTCTCCCCCATGTACGGCTGGTCCTCCTTGACGCCGACGACGAGCCGGCCGCGCTTCTTCGCCCGGGTCCAGGTGCTGGACTCCGGCAGCGTGAAGTCCGACTGGACCTGGTAGACCGGGAGTTCGTCGGGCTGCGGGCCCTTGACGGGCGGGCTGCCGTCCCGGCCGCAGCCGGCGAGCGCCGCCGTCAGGGCGAGCAGCAGGGCGAGGACGGCCGGGGCGCGGTACGTACGCTGCATGATCCCCACCCGCTCAGTGCTTGAGGATCTTGGAGAGGAAGTCCTTGGCCCGCTCGCTGCGCGGGGCGGTGAAGAACTCCTCCGGGACGCGGTCCTCGACGATCCTCCCGTCGGCCATGAAGACGACCCGGTCGGCCGCCGAGCGGGCGAAGCCCATCTCGTGGGTGACGACCACCATCGTCATCCCCTCGTGGGCGAGTTGCTGCATGACGTCGAGCACCTCGTTGATCATCTCCGGGTCGAGGGCCGAGGTCGGCTCGTCGAAGAGGAGCGCCTTGGGGTCCATGGCGAGGGCGCGGGCGATGGCCACGCGCTGCTGCTGGCCGCCGGAGAGCTGGGCGGGGTACTTGTCGGCGTGTGCGGCGAGTCCGACCCGTTCGAGGAGTTCGCGCGAACGCCGGTCCGCCTCCTCTTTCTTGCGCTTCCGGACCTTGATCTGGGCGAGGGACACGTTGGCCAGGACGGTCTTGTGCTGGAAGAGGTTGAACGACTGGAACACCATGCCGACCTCGGCGCGGAGGCGGGCGAGGGCCCTGCCCTCCTCGGGGATCGGCGTCCCGTCGATGACGATCTCGCCCGACTCCACGCTCTCCAGGCGGTTCATCGCCCGGCAGAGGGTGGACTTGCCGGATCCCGAGGGACCGATGACGACGACCACCTCCCCCCGGCCGACGGTCAGATCGATGGACTGGAGGACGTGCAACGTGCCGTAGTGCTTGTTCACGCCACGCAGTTCGATCAGCGGATCGACGACGGCCATACGCTGCCCTGCCCCATTTCTCAGCGGTGTCGAGTCAGCGCAAGCTATCCACCAGAAAAGGGACTTCACGCCCGACACGCATGAAACCTCAATAAGCCGTATTTACTGCAAGAGGGTGGTGCGAGGCGGGGGCGAGCGGGCCCGGGCGGGGTGCCGGGATCAGTATTCGGCGGCTTCGGCGTAGGTCTGGGAGAGCTCCGGCGAGCCCGTCATCGCCCAGTCCAGACCGGCCTCGACGACCTGGATCTCGCGGCCGGAGGCGAGTCGCACCACGGGGCCGCCGCCGGGCCACACCTGCCAGCGCGCGCCGGGCACGTTCCGCACGATCACGGTGCCGAGGTAGAGCCCGGCGTCGTTCCCGATCCAGGGCAGCTCCTCCGGATCGTCACGCCAGCGGGGCGGCAGCTGGTCGAGCTCCTGGAGGGAGCGCGGGGTGTCGTCGAGCGCCACTCCGGACTGTGCCACCCGGGCGCGCAGCAGCTCGCACTCGGCGAGCAGCTCGGCCACCCCGTCGGGGTCGCGGTCGAAGGCCTCGGCCAGCGGCGACTCGGCCGGCTCGGCCGTGTGGCGCTTGAGCCAGTTGTCCAGGAATGGAATGTTCATCCGAACAGCCTCGCACCGTCACCTCCCGGTCGACCACCCGGCGCGCGGAGTCCGTTCCCGCCGCCGGGTGGTTCCCGGTCCGCTACACGCCGAGGTCGACCACGACGGGCGCGTGGTCCGAGGCGCCCTTGCCCTTGCGCTCCTCGCGGTCGACGTAGCTGTCGGTGACGGCCTCGGCGAAGGCCTTGTTGCCGTAGACGAGGTCGATGCGCATGCCCCGGTTCTTGGGGAAGGCGAGCTGCCGGTAGTCCCAGTACGTGTAGGGGTGGTCGTACTTGAGGGGGCGCGGGACCACGTCGGACAGACCGGTCTCGCGGAGGCCCGCGAGGGCGGCCCGCTCCGGCTCCGTCACGTGCGTCAGCCCCTCGAAGGCCGACCGGTCCCAGACGTCGTCGTCGGTCGGCGCGATGTTGTAGTCGCCGAGGACCGCGAAGGGCCGGTCCCCCGCCGCGTCGTCCGCGACGGCCGCCTTCAGTGCGTCGAGCCAGCGCAGCTTGTACGCGTAGTGCTCGTGCTCGACCTCGCGGCCGTTGGGCACGTAGACCGACCAGACGCGGACCGGGCCGCAGGTCGCGGAGATCGCACGGGGCTCGTCGGCGGCGTCGTACTCCGGGCCGCCGGGCAGGCCCGTGACCACGTCGGCGAGTCCGACCCGGGAGACCAGCGCCACGCCGTTCCACCGGCCCGTGGCGTGGACCACGGACTCGTACCCGAGGGCGCGCAGCTCCTCGGTGGGGAACTGCTCGGCGGTGCACTTGGTCTCCTGGATGCACAGCACGTCCGTGCCGCTGCTCTCCAGCCAGGCGAGGAGCCGGGGCAGTCGGGCGGTGATCGAATTGACGTTCCAGGTGGCGATGCGCATGGGCGCAAGCCTACGTGCGGGGTCCGACAATCGGCGCCGTGCCGGGCGGGGAGCGGGTCCCGCGCCCGGCGGCGGGCTCAGACCTCGGCGGAGCCGCCCGGTGCGAGGCGCTGGTGGTCGGTGCCCCCGAGCGCGCCGATCTGACGGTCGTAGATCGGCCGCGCCAGGTCGGTGAGCAGCGCGTCGTGGATGTCGTACGCCCGGCGCGGGCGCACCTCCCGGACGTAGTCGATGACCTCCGAGATCTTGTTCCACGGGGCCATGACGGGGAGCAGCAGCGTCTCCACGGGGTGGTCGGGCACGGTGAGCGCGTCTCCGGGGTGGAAGACGGCGCCGCCGTCGACCAGGTACCCCACGTTGGTGATGCGGGGCATGTCCGGGTGGATCACCGCGTGCAGCTCGCCGTGCACCTGGACGTCGAAGCCCGCCGCGGTGAACGCGTCACCGTGACCGACGGTGTGCACGCGGCCGGGGAACGCCGCCGACAGCTGGTCGGCGACGCTCCGCAGCGTCCAGATCTCGGCGGCCGGGTTCGCCTCCAGGGCGGCCCGCAGGCGCCCCTCGTCGAAGTGGTCGGGGTGCTCGTGCGTCACCAGCAGGGCGTCGGCCCCGAGGACCGCGTCCTCCTCGGTGAACACGCCGGGGTCGAGGACGAGCGTCCGGCCGTCCTTCTCCAGCCGCACGCACGCGTGGGACTTCTTCGTCAGCTTCACGGGGCCCAGGCTACGCCGGGGGCGTCGTCTCCTCCTCGACGACGCGGGCGACCACCCGCAGCGCGGTCTCGGCGGCGGGGAAGCCGCAGTACACGCCCGCGTGGAGCACGATCTCGCGGAGCTCCTCGGCGGACAGTCCGTTGCGGAGGGCCGCGCGGGTGTGGTCGGCGAGGGCGTCCCGGTGGCCGCCGGCGATGAGGGCCGTCAGGGTCACGACGCTCCGGGTGCGCCGGTCCAGGCCGTCACGGCTCCACACCTCGCCCCAGGCGTACCGGGTGACGAGCTCCTGGAAGGCCCCGCCGGCGCCGTCGGCGCCGTCGGCGAGCGCCCGGTCCACGTGGGCGTCGCCGAGGACCTCGCGGCGCAGCGCGAGCCCCGTCGGGTACGGGTCGGGGCGGCCGGCCCCGACGGGCTCGGCGTCCGGGGCGGGCTCGGCCGGGGGCGCCGGGGCCGCCGGCTGCGGCGGAACGGTCAGGGTGCCGCTGGTGTCGGGGGCGGTGCCGGCGAAGTGCTCGATGAGCAGGTCGGTGACGGCGGCGGGCTGCTCGACGGGCGCCAGGTGCGAGGCCCCGGGGACGACGGCGAGGCGGGCGTCGGGGATGCCCGCCACCAGGGTGCGGGCCTCGGCGGGGCCGGTGACCTGGTCCTCCGATCCGACGAGGACGAGGGCGGGGACGGCGATCCGTTCGAGAGCCTCCCGGACGTCGAAGACGGCGAGGGCCTCGCAGGCGGCGATGTAGCAGGCGGGGTCGGTCGTCCGGACCATCTGCACGGCCCAGTCCACGATCGCGGGCTGCGCACCGGCGAACAGCGCGGTGAACCACCGCTCGGGCGCGGTGCGGGCCATCGGCTCCAGGCCGTTGGCGCGGACGATGACACCGCGCTGGCGGAACTCGTCGGCGCTGCCGAACCGGGGCGAGGTGGCGACCAGGGCGAGGGAGGCGACCCGGTGGGGGGCGCGCAGGGCCAGGTCGAGGCCGACGGCGCCGCCGAGGGAGCAGCCCGCGTACCCGAAGCGCTGGACGCCGATCGTGTCGAGGGTGGCGAGCAGCCGGTCGCCGAGCTCGGCGACGGAGCTGAAGGGTTCGGCGGGCGCGCCGCCGTGCCCGGGCAGGTCGAAGCGGACGACCCGCCAGTCGCGGGTGAGGTCCGGTATCTGCCGGTCCCACATGTGCCACGTGGTGCCCAGGGAGGGCCCGATGACCAGGACCGGGGCGTCCTCTCGCCCGTCGACGCGGTATTGCAGGGTGTTCGTCGGTGTCTCACTCACCGCAAGACCCTCTCATCTTTCACCGCCGCCGGGGCGACCGGGGGCGGGATCGGGCCGCCGCGGCCGGCGCCCCGCACCCCGCGCCCCTCGGCCCGGCCGCCCCGGGCTCCCCCGCTCGGGGGCCTCGCTCAGGCGCGGCGCGCCGGGTCGTGGGCCTGGTCCTGCTGCCTTCCGTGGTCCTCGTCCGGTCCGCCGAGGCCCTCCGGAGCGGCGGGGCGCGGCGGGACGACGGGCGGGGCGGCCGTGTCGGGCCGGCCGCGGCGGCCGGCGACCCAGGCGGCGACGGGTTCGGTGAAGCGGGCGGTCAGGGGCCCGATGACCACGAGGATCAGGACGTACGCGGTGGCGAGCGGGCCCATCGCCGGTTCGATTCCGGCCGTGACGGCGAGGCCGGCGATGACGATGGAGAACTCGCCGCGCGCCACGAGCGTGCCGCCGGCCCGCCAGCGGCCCTTGACGCCGATCCCGGCGCGCTTGGCCGCCCAGTAGCCGGTGGCGATCTTCGTGCCCGCCGTCACCGCGGCGAGGGCCAGTGCGGGCAGCAGCACGGGCGGGATGCTCGCGGGATCGGTGTGCAGGCCGAAGAAGACGAAGAAGACCGCGGCGAACAGGTCCCGGAGCGGACTGAGCAGGGCGTGGGTGCCCTCGGCGACCTCGCCGGAGAGGGCGATGCCGACGAGGAAGGCGCCGACGGCCGCGGAGACCTGGAGCTGCTGGGCGATGCCCGCGACGAGCAGGGTCAGGCCGAGGACGACGAGGAGGAGCTTCTCGGGGTCGTCGCTGGAGACGAAGCGGGAGATGTGGCGCCCGAAGCGGACCGCGACGAACAGGACCGCTCCGGCGACGCCGAGGGCGATGGCCAGGGTCGCGCTGCCGGCGGCGAAGCTGACCCCGGCGAGGAGGGCGGTGATGATCGGCAGGTAGACCGCCATCGCGAGGTCCTCGAGGACCAGGACGGAGAGGATGACCGGGGTCTCGCGGTTGCCGACCCGGCCCAGGTCGCCCATGACCTTGGCGATGACCCCGGAGGAGGAGATCCAGGTGACGCCTGCCAGGACGACGGCGGCGACCGGCCCCCAGCCCATCAGCAGGGCGGCGACGGCGCCGGGCACGGCGTTGAGGCCGAAGTCGACGAGTCCGGCCGGGTACTGCGTCTTGAGGTTGGAGACCAGGTCGGACGCCGTGTACTCCAGGCCGAGCATCAGCAGCAGGAGGATCACGCCTATCTCGGCGCCGATCGCGACGAACTCCTCGCTGGCCCCCATGGGCAGCAGCCCGCCGGTGCCGAAGGCGAGGCCGGCCAGGAGGTAGAGGGGGATGGGCGAGAACTTGAGGCGTCCGGCGACCCGGCCCAGCAGGCCGAGGCCGAGGATGATCGCGCCGAACTCGATGAGGAAGAGGGCGGAGTGCACAGGCGTCACTCCCGTCCGAGTACGGAGGCCGCGGCGTCGACGCCTTCGCGGGTGCCGATCACGATGAGGGTGTCCCCGCCGGCGAGGCGGAAGTCCGGCGCGGGCGAGGGCCGGGCCTCCGCGCGCCGCAGCACGGCCACGATCGACGCGCCGGTCTCGGTCCGCATCCGCGTCTCCCCCAGCACCTTGCCGTTCCAGTAGGAGTGGGCGGAGAGCTCGATCCGTTCGGCCACCAGCCCGAGATCGGTGGTGTGCAGGACGTTGGGGCTGTGGTGGGCCGGCATCAGCGCGTCGATGAGCGAGGCCGTCTCGGCGCCCGTCAGGTGCAGGGACTGCGCGCAGGCGTCGGGGTCGTCCGCCCGGTAGAGGCTCACCGTCCGGGTGCCGTCGCGGTGCGCGACCACGGAGAGGTGGCGGTGCTCGCGGGTGGTGAGGTCGTACTGGACCCCGATGCCGGGCAGTGGTGTGGTGCTCATGCGTGGAGCAGGCACGGTCGTCCCCCTCGTGTTCGTCTGGTACGTGGCGCCGGCGCGGCGGCAGCCGGCTCCGGGGCAGGAGGACGCCGCACGGCGGGGGCCATCGTGCCACTTTCCGCGTGGCTGAAATATGGGTGTCGGCACGGATGGACACCTCCCTTTCCGGGGCGTGACGATGGGCTGGGGAAGTGGACTCCGTCGCAGGTCAGACCAGCCGGGGGTCCGCCGCGCGGGTGATCGCGGTCTCGACGGCCGTGAGGCGGTCGGCGAGCAGGCCCAGGGCGGCGACCGCGCGGGCGAGAGGGTCGCCCTCGGACCCGCCGAGCGCCCGGGTCCGCGCGTGGGCGGCGAGGATCTCCGTCCAGCGGTCCGCCTGCGCGGGGGTGAGCGTGCCGCGGAGCGCGGCGAGCTTGAGCAGGTTGGCCTCTGCCTCGGTGGTGAGGGTCTGGGCCTCGGCCGTGTAGTGGTCGTCGACGAGGGCGTCCAGCTCGGCGGCGTTCATGGCGGGCGAGATCCGGGCGGCGATCCTGTTCATGGTGCGGTACGAGCCCTGGAGCCGGAACGGCGGCTCGGTGCGGGCCTCGTCGGCGACGGCGGCCGAGGCGATGTACTCCGCGTTGACCGCGAGCACGGTCGCGCGCGCGGTCAGGACGTGGCGGAGCACGGCGAGGACCTGGTCGAGTTCGGCGGGGGCGTAGGGGTGGGCGAGCCGGTCGCGGCGCGCCGTCGGGTCGTCCGCCGCCAGCCGGGTCAGGAGTTCCAGGTCGGCGCGGTCCCGCCCGGCGAGCGGGGCGAGGACCGGGTGGGAGGTGAGGGCGTTCTCGACGAAGCTGAGGGCGAAGGCCTCCTCCTTCCCGGTCAGCACGTCTCCGAGGTTCCACACGTCGGCCCGGTTGGCCAGCATGTCCGGGACGCGGAAGGCGCGTCCGGACTCGGTGTACGGGTTTCCGGCCATGCACACGGCGAAGCGCTTCCCGCGCAGGTCGTGGCCGTTCAGCGTGCGGGTGGCGTCGCAGAGGGGGATGAACTTCTGCAGGAACTCCGGCGAGGTGTGCTGGATGTCGTCGAGGTACAGCAGGACGTTGCTGCCCGCCGCCAGGGCGAAGGCGATCTTCTCCAGTTCCCGGCGGGCGGTCGCGTCGGGGGCCTCGGCGGGGTCGAGCGAGGTCGTGCGCTGTCCCAGCGCGGGGCCGTCGACCTTCACGAGGAGCAGTCCGAGGCGTTCGGCGACGTACTCGATCAGCGTGGTCTTGCCGTAGCCGGGCGGCGAGAGGAGGAGGAGCAGGCCGTGGGAGCCGGTGCGCCCTGCGTCCCCGGCCGCGCCGAGCTGTCTGGCGAGGCCGTCGCCGACGAGCGGGAGGTAGACCTCGTCGACGAGCCGGTTGCGGACGAAGGACGCCATGACGCGGGGCCGGTGGTCGTCCAGGCGGAGCCGGGTGCGCTCGGCGGCGACGAGCCGGGCGCGGTGCTCCTGGTAGGCGCGAAAGGCGGGCACCTCGTCGGCGGCGAACGCCCCGGTGCGGGCGAGGAACTCGTCGAGGCGGATCTCCAGCGCGCCCCCCTGCACGCGGGGGTGGCTGCCGAGCAGTCCGGTGACCGTGGCCGTGGTCGGGGCGTCGGCCTCGTACCGGTCGAGGTCCGGGCAGAGTTCGACGGCGACGGCCTCGGCGAGGACGCCCGCGTCGGCCGGCCCGCCCCGCGCCGCCGCGTACGAGCCGAGCCAGGCCTCGACGAGTCCGCGGCGGGCTCCGGGCTCCGTGACGGCGGCGAGGGCCTCGTCGTACCCGGAGGTGCCGACGGCGCGGCGGAAGGAGTCGAGCAGGGTCCGCGCCGCGCCGGAGAGGGCGAATCCCTGGGGCGCGGCAGCGAGTTCGGCGACCAGGTAGGCGGCCGCCGTGGCGTCGCCGGTCTCCTCGGCCAGTTCCCGTCGCAGGCCGTCGAGGGCGGTCTCCGTGCCGAAGAGGTCGCGGGCCCGGGTCAGGGAGGCCGCGCGGCGGGTCCACTGGTCCCGGGTCTCGGGGGTGGTGGCGTGGGCCCAGAAGTCCTGGGCCGCTGCGCGGGCGGCTCCGGGGTGGCGGAGGAGTCCCGCCCCGTCGCCCAGGGCGAGTACCGCTTCCAGGATCGCCGCGGCGTCGTGGTCGTGGACGCCGCGCTCGTACCCCTCGTCGTAGGCGGCCTCGGCGGCGCGTCGGGCGAGGGCGGGCAGGTCCGCGTCCGCCAGCTCGGCCGGTCCGTGCGCGGACAGCAGTCGGGCGGCCAGGTGCTCGGCCCGGTAGACCTCGGGCGACTCCGAGGGCAGGGTCCGCTGCCAGAGGGGGCGCGTCCCGGCGAGGGCCGGGTCGGTGACGGGTGCCCGGTAGTCGGTTCCGGTCAGGGCGAGGACGAGGGTGTCCCCGTGCGGGACGAGGGTCAGTTCGGGGGCCTGGCGGTTGACGGCGAAGCGGTGCCGCCCGAGCCTGAGGGTGTCGCCGCCGTCCGCGAAGAGCTCGACGCGGTCGCGGAGCGCCCGTGCCGCCTCCTGGCGGGCGGCGCCGAGTCGGCCCTCCAGTTCCTCGGCGCGTACCTGGTCGCCGAGTTCGCGCAGGGTGTCGGCGGTGCGCCGGACCTTGGCGACCATGGGGTCGGAGGCGAAGTAGGTGTGCACCGCGTCCCGGTCGCCCAGGGTCGCGGCCCGGCGGGCGATCGTCTCCAGCACCCGGCCCGCGGAGAGCGCGAGTTGCTCGGTGCGGCGGGCGCGGGCGTCCTGGAGGGACTGCCTGCGGGCGGTGAAGGCGTCGTGGATCGAGCCGCGCCGCTCGGCGATGTCGGCGACGAAGCCGTCGTGTTCGGCGAAGCGGGACTCCAGGTCCTCCAGGTGGAGCAGGAGTCTGCCGAGCTGTTCGTCGCAGGCGTCGGGGGTGTCCGCGGCGGCCAGCGCCCCGGTGACGGCCTGGCCGAGCAGGGCCGTCTCGGCGGCGAACTCGTCCCGGCCCTCGCGGTCGAGGAGTTCGGCTCGGCGGGCGGCGAGGACGGCGCGGGCGCCGTTCAGTTCGCCCAGGACCTCGGCGATGCGGGCGAGGATGGAGGTCCTGACGGTGGCGTCGCCGATGTCGAGCCCGGCGACGGTCTCGCTGAGCGTCCGCAGGCCCGCGGTGTCCGCGTCGAGCCGCTCCGCGAGCGGGGCCGTCCCGGCGACGGTGGTGACCGCCCCGGCCTCGGCCGCCAGTCGCCGCGCCTCGGTGCCGTGGGCGGTGAAGGCGTCCTCGCGGCGGAGGAAGGCGACGGCCCGCCGGGCGGTCGCGTCGATGTCGGTGCCGACGCTCCGGGAGAGGGCGCCGACAGCGTCCGTGTCGGCGTACCGCATCTCCCCGAGGGTGGCCAGGCGGCCCTGTTCCCCGCGGAGTTCGGTGATCCTGGAGATCCACTCGGCGGCCGTGGCGGGGGCTTCCCCCCGGACCCGGCGGACCAGTGCGCCGATCCTTCGGGTGGATTCGTCCAGCGCCTCGGCGGCCTGCCGGGTGAGCGTGCTCACGGTCTCGAACTCGGCGAGGACCTGCGCGGCGGTGGAGCGGAGCTCGTTCAGGGGGGAGCCGAGGTCCCCGAGGTCGGGGTCGCCCAGCCAGTGGTGGACGTCGCCCGCGCGCACGCAGGCGGCGACGAGGGCCTCGTACACCTCGCCGGCGGGGGTGAGTTCGGCGGCCTGCCGGGCGATCGACAGGCAGTCCGCGATGCCGCGGACGAGGTCGGCGTTGCCGACGCGGGCCAGGGGCCCGTCGTCCGCGGTGGTCACGTGGGTGTCGGAGACGTACGGCGTGCGCCAGAGCTGCACCGGGTGGACCCGTCCCGGTTCGCCCGCTCCGCCGCGCAGCACGGCCATGGTGCCGTCGTCGAGGAGCGCGTAGCCGGTGCAGGCGACCGGGGTCGCGATCTCCTTGCGGATCAGGTGGTACGGAAGGAGGAGGGTGCGGCCCTCCGCCCGGGCACGGAAGACGAAGAGGAGGTCCTCACCGTCGGGGGACCGGACGGTCCGGTCGTAGGCCAGCCCCGCGGTGTCGGTGTCGAAGGTCCGTACGGCCCCGGAGGCCAGGCAGTAGCCGCCGGGGAACACGATCCCCTCGTCGTCGGGCAGCCGCAGGCACGCCTGTCCGAGGGCGTCCAGCCTCACCACGCCGCCGGTCAGGGTGTTGTAGACGAGGTGGCGGCGGACCTCCTCCTTGTACGGGCGGACCCGCACGAGGATCAGGGCGCCGACGACCGCGTAGGCCACCTCGGCGTCGGCCGGGGACTGCAGCGGCTCGTCGACCGGCTCCGTGTGGACGCCCTCGGCCGTCTCGGTGTCGTTCTCCGTCTTGAGCGTCAGGGCGCCGCCGGCCGTGGAGACGTGGAGGCGGCCGCCGAGCGAGATGTGCGGGTGGCGGCCCGGCACGTGGTCCTCGCGGCTCGTCTCGGTCCATGCGACGTCCTGGGAGGGCGGGACGACGTGGTCGCGCTCGCCCCGCGCGTCGAGGAACCGCGTCTCGCCGTACGGTCCGACGGCCCAGCGCAGGACGCGGAGGTCGTCGGCCTGCTCCCCGGTGCGGAAGACGGCGAGCAGCCGGCCGTCCGTCCGGCGCAGCCGCAGCAGGCGGGCGCCCCGGAAGTAGCGGTGCAGGGCGGCGAACTCCCGGACGAAGGCCGGGTCGTCGAGGAGGCCCGGCACCGCGGTCGCGGGCAGCGGGTTCAGTTCGCGGTCGCAGAGGGTGAACACGTCGCCGACGGAGGTCCCGGACGGTTCCGCGGCCGACGGGTGGAAGCCGAGGAGCAGCAGGTCGTCGCCGACGGCGACGACGTCCCGGGGTGTGCCGGCGCGTCCGGTGCGGACGTGGACCGTGCCGGTGAGGCCCAGTTCGCCCGAGCCGAAGACCGCGGTGCGGGCCTCGTTGAGCCGTTCCGCCCGTCCGGCCAGTTCGCCGGCGTGCGCGGCGAGCCGGTCGCGCAGCACCGTGTAGGTGTCCCGGTCGATTCGGGCGCTCATCTCGTTCCGCTCCTTGTCCGTGGTGGGTGGGGGTCCGGTGCCGTCGACTCCCCCGTTCGCCGGCACCGGCCCCCTGGTGACCGCACCCCCGTGGCGGTCAGCTCGTGGCGGCGCCGTTCAGTGCCGCCGTCCCGGTGGCCGGGGCCGTCGCGGCCGGGACCGCGGTGTCCGGGGCGCCCGTCGCGGCGGGGCCGGCGGCGGGGGCGTCGAGCACACCGGACCCCATGACCTTCGCGAGCAGTGCCGAGACGCTGAGGTTCTGCACGTCGGCCGTGGACAGCGAACCGAGCACCTTGCCGAGGTCCTCGGTGAAGGAGCCCTCTCCGTTCAGCCACGGGCCGGCCAGCGTCCGCGCGGTCCGGGAGTGCTCGACGAAGCCGTCGACGGACTTGCCGAGGGAGACCGACTGCACGAGACGGTCGAGGAAGACCGACTCCCCTCCGACGATGTTGATGTCGGCGTGCTCCAGGCCCGTCGCGAGGACGGTGGCCTGCGCCTCGGCGACCTGCCGCTGCACGTCGAGTCCGGCGAGCCGGATGTCCTTCTCGGCCTCCAGCCGGAGGCGGTACTCCTCGTGCGTGCGGGACGCCTCGTCGAACGCGGCGACGGCGACGGCCTTCTGCTGGAGTCCCTCCGCCTCGGCCTTGAGCTTCTCGCCGATCGCGGTGGACTCGGCGAGCGCCCTGGCCCGCAGGCCCTCCGCCTCGGCACGCAGCCGCGCCTCGGTGGCCTCGGCCTCGGCACGTCCGGTCCGCTCGATCGCGTCGGCCTCCCGCTCACGGACCTGCGCGGCGGCCAGGCCCTCGGCGGCGGCCTCCGCCTGGACTCCCTCGGCGAGGCGGATCTTGGCCCGCGCCTCCATGTCGGCGGCCTTGTTGCGGGCCTCGGCGAGGGTGAGTTCCTCGGCGGCCCGGTGCACGGCGGCCTGCTCGGCCGCCTCCGCCGCCTTGATGTCCTTGACCAGCTTCTCCTGCGCCTCGGCCTCCGCGGCGATGACGATCGCCTGGCGGGTCCGCTCGGCCTCCTCGACCGCCCGCAGCCGCTTGATGGACTCCTCCTGCTCGGCGACCGTACGGTCCACGGCGACCCGCTCGCGGATCACCTCGGCGATCTCGCGGCGCTCCGCCTCGACCTCCTTCTCGGCCGAGATGCGGGTCAGTTCGGTCTCCCGGTCCCGTGCGATGACCTCCAGGAGCCGGTCCTTCTCGATCCGCTCGTTCTCGACGGCGATGACCCGCTCGCGGTTCTTCTGGGCCACGGCCACCTCGCGCGCCTGGTTCTCCCGCTGGATCCCGAGCTGCTCCTCGGTCTTGAGGAACGCGCTCTGCGCCCGCAGCCTCTCCTCCTCGACCACGCGGGCGGTCTCCGCCTCCTCGCGGGCCCGCGCGGTGTCGATCTCGCGCTTCTGCTTGATCTCGGCGTCGGCCTGGCGCCGTTCCAGCTCCAGGATGGCCTCGCGGGCGTCGACGTTCTGCCGGGTGATCTCCTTCTGCTCGTGCTGCCGGTACTCGTTCGTCCGGACGTTCTCCACGGCCGTCAGTTCGGTGATCTTGCGGATGCCCTGGGCGTCGAGGATGTTGCCCGGGTCGAGCTGGGCGAGCGGGGTCTGCTCCAGGTAGTCGATGGCGGCGTCCTCCAGGCTGTAGCCGTTGAGGTCGATGCCGATGATCTCGATGATCCGGAAGCGGAGTTCCTCGCGCTTGGTGTAGAGGTCGGTGAAGTCGAGCTGCTTGCCGACGGTCTTGAGCGCCTCGGAGAACTTCGCGTTGAACAGCTCCTGCAGCGTCTCCTTGTCGCTGGCACGGGCGGTGCCGATCGCCTGGGCGACCTTGATGACGTCCTCTACGGACTTGTTGACCCGGACGAAGAACGAGATGCGGATGTCGGCCCGGATGTTGTCGCGGCAGATCAGGCCGTCGCGGCCGGTCCGGGAGATCTCGATGGTCTTGACCGAGATGTCCATGACCTCGGCCTTGTGCAGCACGGGCAGGACGACCTGCCCGGTGAAGGTCACGTCGACCTTCCGCATCCTGGAGACGATCAGCGCCTTGCCCTGCTCCACCTTGCGGAAGAGCCGGCTGACGACGAGGACCAGCAGGAGGGTGATGAGCAGGGCAGCGGCGACGAACACGCCGATGCCCACGGTGATGGCATCCATGAAAGACCCCGTGTCGATGGAGGAAGGGAAAGGGGAGGCCGCGGGCTCGGGCGGCGGGCCGGGCACCGGACGGCGGGGGCGCTCCCGTGCGGGTGCGGCTCCCCGCGCCACCGAGGGTGCGGAGGGACGGCGCCACCCGGGGGCGGCGGCTCGGTCCCGGCTAGAAGGCCCCGGGCAGACCGGCGGCGTCCTGGCGGAAGGCCCCGGGTTCGTCGGGGAAGAGCTTGGCCGACGCCCGGGAGGCCGACTCGGCGGCGGCGAGGGCGGCGCCGGTCGGCGGCGCGGGGACGCCGAGGGCGCCGTACGAGTACTCCCCCATGGCCCCTCCCCCTGACACGTCGCCGTTTCCCTCTCCCGGCATCGAGCTCGCGCCCGTGCCCTTCCGCGACCCATCCTGGCCCAGGCGCCTCCCGCCGCGCATTGCCGCAACCCGGCAATCTTGACGCGTTCTTGATGCCGGTGGCGGACCCCGGAGGCCGCCGTGCCAGTCTGGGACACCGCGCGTCCGGAATGCGGGACGGCGGCGAGGGGAATCCTGGAGGGGTCGTGACGGAGCGGGAACGGGGCGAGGAGCACCTGGAGGAGTACGCCGGGATACTGGGCCTGATGTGCACGACCGGCCGGGGCCTCCTCCGGGAGGAGCGCGAGGCGCTGCGCTCGTGGGGGGAGCGCGCCGCGGAGGCGGGCATCGGCCTGCGCGTCCTCGTCCGCGCCCATCTCGCCGCCGCCGAGCGGCTGCGTCCCGCACTGCCGCGGGCCTCCGCCGAGCACCTCCTGAGCGCCGTGGAACAGGCCGTCGACGCCTTCGCGGAGGGCCACGAACGAGCCCAGCGTCTGGCGGTCCGTCAGGAGGAGGCCGCACGACGCGAGTTCATCGACGACCTGCTCTACGGACGGAGCGACCTCGGCCGCCTGGCCGAGCGGGCCGAACGCTTCGGCCTGCTCCTCTCCCACGCGCACGCCGTGGCCGTCGCCCAGGGGCGGGAGCCGTACGAGGACGGCTTCGCGGTCACCCGTACCGTCGAGGCCTCGCTCATCGCCCGCTTCGGCAACCGGCGCATCCTGCTCACCACCAAGGACGGGCGGCTGATCTGCGTCGCGCCCGCCGACGAGCCCGATGTGCTCGCCCACTTCGCCAAGCAGGCGTACGCGGCGACCGACGGCGGACAGGTCGCGATCGGCCGCGCGCACCCGGGCCCCGGCGGCGTCGTCCACTCCTACGAGGAGGCCCTCAACGCGCTCGACCTCGCCGCGCGGATGGATCTCGACGATCCGGTCCTGCGCGCCGCCGACCTGCTCGTGTATCCGGTCCTCACCCGGGACCGGCAGGCCATGGCCGACCTCGTGCGCACCGTCCTCGGCCCGCTCCAGGAGGCCCGCGGCGGGGCGGGGCCGCTGCTCGACACCCTCACGGCGTACTTCGACACCGGCTGCACCACCGCCCAGGCGGCCCGCCGTCTCGGTCTGAGCGTGCGGGCGATGACGTACCGGCTCGACCGCATCCACCGGCTGACCGGTGCCGATCCCGGCGACCCGGTGCAGCGCTACACCCTGCAGACCGCCGTCGTCGGAGCCCGGCTCCTGGGCTGGCCGGACCAGCCCCTGTGATCACTCCGCCTCTTCCTCCGTGGCGACCTCGTCCAGTCCCAGGTGACGGCGCAGGGGCGGCTCCTGGGCGAGGACCGCGCCGATGGTGAACGCGAAGGTGATCGCCGCGCACACGACGATCAGCCAGGACAGCATGGTGAGGACGAGTCCGAGGGAGCCGTACTCCGCGAGCGCCTTGTCGAGTGCGGCGGGCATGTAGAGCCGGGCCGTCAGCGAGAGGGCGCTCGTGGCCACCGCCGCCAGGACCGCGCCGGGGAGCAGCGGCAGCCAGGGGACGCGCTTGACCAGCAGCAGGTGCTGCGTCCACATCCAGATGCCGACGCTCACGAGGAAGAAGACCGGGACGCCGAGCCAGAGGCCCGCCCCGAAGCCGTCCCGCAGCGGTCCCTGGACGAGCACCACCAGGAGCAGGGCGAGCAGCCACACCACCCAGCGCCAGACCGCGACCCGGGTCTTCGCCTTGGGCAGGGCCCACGCGCGCTCGCAGACCCGCGCCATGGCCCGGCTGAAGCTGGTGGCGGAGACCAGCGCGACGACCAGTCCGACCGCTCCGGTCGTCTCCCGCAGTTCCTCGTCGCCGGAGCCGTTCAGGACCTTCTGCAGTTCGGCGTCGGACTCGCCGCTCAGTCCGAACATGGCCCGCAGGGAGTCGCACAACTGGTCCCGTACGGCGGCCGGGGCGAACGCCGCCACCGCGAACAGCAGGGGGACGGCGGCCAGGAAGGCCTGGGCCGCGAGTCTGGTGCCCGCGTCCAGCAGGTTCCCGCCCAGCAGCCGGCTCGCGATCTCGGTCAGGACGGGCAGCCGGTGCTCCGCTCTCGCCCGCAGGTGCCGCCAGCGGGCCGCCAGGGCCGCCGCCGTCCGCTTCCCGGGCACCGGGCGCTACGTCCGGAGCTGCGCTTCCCCGTCGGCGTCGGCAGGCTCCGCCGCGAGGAACCGGACCACGGCGAAGGCGAAAAGGAGGACCAGCGCGAGGCCCACGACCACCCAGGCGGTCGGGTGGTCCCAGAGGACGTACACGAGGACCGCCAGCAGGACCAGGATCCAGGTGATCCACGTGCGGTGGCGGCGTACGAAGGGGCCGACGGGGCCCGTCCGCAGTCCGGCCCGGTCCGCCGCGGCGCGGGTCGCGTCGATGCCGGAGTTCCACATGCCGCGGGTGACGACGGCGGGCCGGCTGGGGCCGGTGAGCCAGGCGGCGAGGGCGACCACCAGGCCGAGGACCACCACCATGCGGACCGTGGTGCGCAGGAAGTGGATCAGTGCGTCGTAGACGGACGAGGCGGCGGCCTGCGAGACGTTGTCGGGCAGGGCGTTGAGGTAGACCGTGCGGAAGACGGTCAGCGCGATGCCGAGGACCAGGGCGGCGGCCGCGAGACCGATCGAGGAGGCGATGAGGGTGCGCCGGCGGTGGGTGGAGAGCAGGACTCCCCCGGCCACCAGCAGCAGCGCGAGCACGGGCAGCCAGAGGCCCATGACCTGGAGCAGCCGGAACCAGGTCTTGACCTTGCCGATGTCCTCGGACTTGACGACGGTGAAGTCGGTGTGGACCTCGGGGATCTTGGCGGCCACGGTCAGCCCGGAGTCGATCAGGCGCTGCTTGACCCGTTCGATCACGGGGGCCAGGTCGACGGTCACGGTGTCGTTCTTGATCTGTACGGCTCCGTCGCCGCTTCCCGTCAGGGCGCGGACCACGGAGGTGTGGACGGCCCGGTTGGCATCGGTCCAGACCGTCTCGAAGGCGTCGGAGGCGACGACCTCCTGCGCCTTGTCGTGGACGAAGCCGGCGAGGGCGCTCTCCAGGGACCCGCCGAGCTTGTCGAGTCCCTTGGCGAGCAGCGGGCGTTCCTCGGGGGCGGCCTGCTCCAGGAGGTCCTGGAGGTCGATGTGGTCCATGACCGCGGCGGTCACCCGGTTCGCGACCGCGGCCTGCACGTCGGCGTCGGAGGCGAGCGGGGCGACGGTGGCGACGTACCGGTCGGTGTCGCCGACGATGTCGGACGTCCAGGCGGCGACGATGCCGAGCGGGGCGAGGACGCATCCGATCACGATGAGCACGGCGGCCAGGAAGGAGCGTCCGCGGTGCCGGGGAGCGGGGCGGGCGGCCGCTTCGCCCTCCAGGGCGGCGACCCGTGCGCGCAGCGCGGACAGTTCGTCCGTGTGCTCGTCGTTCCCGGCGTTGTCGTCAGCGGCCACGGGTGCCTCCTCACGGTGTGGACCCAGCCAATCCCGACTGCGCGGCTCCGGCCAGACGGGGCGGATCGAACGGGTGAGACGGCGGGGCGCGGACGGTCGGCACGGGCGTCGCCGGGCGAGGGGGCTGGGGCCTCAGGACGCGAACGGGCCGCGCCCACCGCCCCCTGGGAGGGGCGGTGGGCGCGGCTTCGTCAACGCCCTTAGGGCGGGGCCGTCGGCCTGCTCGGGGAGTGCCGTCGGCCTGCTCAGGCGGGGCCGTCGGCCTGCTCAGGCGGTGGCGGCGCGGGCCTTCGCGCGGAGGCAGGAACCGTAGCCCTGGTCTCCGTAACCGGGGTCGCCGTAGCCCTCGTCCCCGTAGCCGCCGTCCTCGCACGGGTCCTCGCCGCGGCTGTTGTCCAGCCGGGCCACCACGAGCCGCTGGTCGGCATCGAGGGTGTAGGGACCGGTGACCGGGTCGGCCGGCAGGACGTAGCCGTCCGGGACGGCGGTCTCCTTCAGGTAGTAGGTGCCGTAGTCCAGCTCACCGAAGGAGCAGAGCCCCGCCCGGTCGGTGGTGCAGGACGTCCCGACGCGGGTGTCGGGCGAGGTGCCGTCCGTCTGCAGACCGGTGCGGCCGTTGGTCTCCTCCCACAGCTCGAACGTCGCGCCCGGCAGCGGCAGGCCGCTGTCCGCGTCGCTCTTCAGCAGCCTGACGGAGCCGGTGCCGGGCGGAACGGGGGTCCGGCTGTTGGCCGCGGTGACCGAGACGCCCGCCTCGGCGTTCGCCTCGGTCAGGACCAGCGGGCCGAAGACCGCGGGCGACGGCAGGTCGTAGCCGTCCGGCGCCGCCGTCTCCTGCCAGTAGTACGTCCCCGTCTCCACCGTCCGCTCGCACACACCGTCGGCGCCCGTCGTGCACGCCTCACCCACCTGCGCGTCCGCATCCGTCCCCGACGTCTGCAGTCCCGCCGTACCGTTCGACTCCTTCCACAACTGGAAGGTCGCCCCCGGCAGCGCCGCACCCGACGACGCGTCCGTCTTCAGCACCCGCACCTCGCCGGTGACCGTGTTGGTCCCGTCGCAGTTCGGGAGGTCGCCGTTGAAGGGGTAGGCGTGGAACTCCTGGCCGCCGCCGCCCGTCGCGGCGCTGGTGTGGGTGAGGGAGCCCGTGGTGAAGAAGCGGCCGTTGATGCCGGGCAGGGTGACGGTCGTGCTCGACGTCTGGTTCCCGATGAGGAAGCTGCCCTGGAACTGCCCGGTCCCGGCCAGGTCGACCGAGGTGGCGTCGGGGAAGTTCCACAGCAGGCGCTCGCGGTAGGCGTTGAGCGGGTCGGTGTCGTCGTCGATGCCGCCGCTGTACGTGGTCAGCCGGCGCGTCTCGCCGAGGACGTTGACGAGGATCGTCGCGGTGTCGGGGATGTTCGCGAAGACGATGCCCTGCTGGCCGTTCGGGCCCTCCAGGTCGAAGTCGACGTTGAAGACCTGGAGCTGCGAGGTCCCGTCGCCGGTGAAGAGCGTCTGGCCGCCCTGGTTCACCGCCGTTCCGGTGGGCGTCCTGGGGCTGCCGTCGACCCGGGCGTAGCAGCTGCTGGCGGCGGTGAGCTGGTCGCGCAGACCGGCGTACGGCGCGACGGCGTTCGCGTCCTGCACCAGGGTGCCGGTCACCGTGCCGGACACCGCGCCCGCGTGGCGCACGATGCCCTGCTCCTCGACGATGCCTCCCTTGGTGTCGAGCGTCTGGCCGGCGGCGACGGTGACGCCCCCGCCGGTGGTGAGGAAGTCCGATCCGTCGGGCGGGGGGACCCGGGAGCCCACCCCGACGATGCCGAGGTTGTACGTGCCGCCGGCGGCCGCGTCCTTGTTCTGGTCGAAGTCGTCGAGGACCACGACCCGCCCCTCGGCCTCGGCCGCCCGGCCGCGGACGAGGAAGTCGTCGCCGACGAAGATGTTGATCGCGCCGTCGCGTCCGGCGATGGGGCCGTTGTCGATCCCGGGGAACGGGTCGGGGCAGTCCCCGGGGACGCAGGGGCCGAGGCCGCCGGGGAGGGGAGCCGCGAGCGCGGTGGACGCGGTGGGACCGAGCATGAGCGCGGGGACCGCGACGAGGGACACGGCATACGCGAGCCCGGCGGTGCCGGCGCGCCTCCGGGGGCGCGCCGGGCGGCGGTGGGAGTCGGATGTCATGCCGGGAGTCTGTGTTCCCGCTGGTCGGGGCACCACGCGCGGGGCCCGGCGTTGATCCGGTCGGGGGCGGCGATCACTGTTTGGCATGAACGGCGCCTGCCAGATGGAGCAGGAGGACGGGGGTCCCGGCGAAGGGCCGCCACCCGGGGCGACGGGGGACGTGCGTCAGCTGCGGTCTGCCCGTGGCGGGCGGGTGGGCCGCCGGCCGCCGGCGCGTGGGCCCGCCGGCGGCCGGTCGGCGGCGCCCCTCCCCCGGCCCGGTGCTCACCGGCCGGCGTACGGCAGGAGGGCCATCTCCCGGGCGTTCTTGACGGCGGCGGCGAGCAGGCGCTGCTGCTGGGCGGTGACGCGGGTGACGCGGCGGCTGCGGATCTTGCCGCGGTCCGAGACGAATGTGCGCAACAGGTCGGTGTCCTTGTAGTCGATGTACGTGATTCCGGCGGTGTCGAGCGGGTTGGGGCGGCTCTTCACGGGCGTGCGGCGTTCGGGGCGGCGGGTCATGGGGCTCCTCGGGGCTGCGGGGTCGTCGGGGGCGGGCGGTAGGGGTCAGGCGGCGTCGAGCAGCGGGGCGAAGGCGGCGGGGAGGTCCTTCCAGCCGTCCGGTCCCGCCGCGTACTCCTCGTCGGTGAGGAGGCAGGACTCGAGGAGCCGCTCCAGTCCTTCGCGGTCCAGGCCGGGCGAGGTGAAGACGAGGTGCTGGCAGCAGTCGCCGTGCTCGGGATGCCAGTCCAGGGCGGCGGCGGCCCGGCGCATCGGCGGGACCAGCTCCCAGGCGGCGTCCGGCAGGGAGGCGAGCCAGGGGCCGGCGCTCTCCACGCACAGGGCGCCGCCGGCGGCGTCCCAGGCCAGCAGGGTGTCCGGCCGGTCCGCGAGCCAGAACCGGCCCCGGCTGCGGGCGGCCGCGCAGCAGAGGTCCTCCAGCGCGGCGTAGAGGCGCTCGGGGTGGAAGGGGCGTCGGCGGTGCCAGACGAGGGTCGCGACGCCGGCGTCGTCGGCGTCGTGGGGCAGCAGCGCGCAGGCGGGGTGCTGCGCCGCGGCCGCCGCCTCGACGTCGAAGCCGGCGAAGGCGGCCGCGGCGAGCTCGGCCGAGTCGGCCGCCATCCGCCGGGCGGTCGGGTGCAGCTGGGCGAGCAGGGCGCGGTCCTCGTCGTCGGCCTGCCCGTGGTCGACGAGGGCGAGGACGGGCGCGTACTCCAGCTGACGGGCCCAGGTGTCGCCGACGGTGCGCCGGTCGGTGGGTGCGGCGGCGAGGCCCGCGTCGGCGAGGTCGTCGCCGTTGGCGAGGCAGGGCAGGACGAGGGCCGGGTCCACCGCGGTGACGACGTTCGTGAGCACGAGGAGGTCTCCGGAGTGCGCCGCGACGACCTCGGCCATCGTCTTAGGTTCGACCGAGTCCCACAGTTCGACGACGGCGAGCCGCGTCGGGCCGTGGGCCAGCCGCAGCAGCTCCGGTACGAGGTCCTCGCGCAGGGCGCAGCAGGCACAGCCGTCGACCAGCGGTGTCCCGCCCTCGGAGAGGACTCCGCCGGCGTCGCGGACCAGCCGGCGCACCGTGCCGTCGGGGGCGCCGGCGAGGTCGTGGTGGAGGGCGACGCTGCCGGGGACGGTGCGCAGCAGGCGCTCGACGACCTCCTTGCGGGCGTCGGCGTGGATTCCGGCGACGATGACGACGGGCAGCCGGGTGTCGGGTGCCATCAGCGGGCCCCGTAGCGGCGCTCGAAGCGCTCGACGCGTCCGGCGGTGTCCATGACCCGGGCGGTGCCCGTGTAGAAGGGGTGACTGGCCGAGGAGATCTCGACGTCGACGACCGGGTAGGTCCGTCCGTCCTCCCACTCGATCTCCTTGCCGCCGGTCAGCGTGGAGCGGGTGAGGAACGCGAAGCCGGAGGCGGTGTCGCGGAAGACGACGGGGCCGTAGGCGGGGTGGATGCCGGGCTTCATGGCAGGGCCTTTCTTCTCGTGCCGCCGCCGGAGCGGCGGCTGTCCCGTCCGGGGTGTCTCCGTGGTGGCCGGGGCGGGCGGTGGTGGCGGGGTGGGCGGCGTTCCGGGCGGGCGCCGGTTCGGGCGGGCGCCGGTTCGGGGGACCGCCCCACGGCCGCCCGTGCGGATCGCCGTGGGGCGGCCGCGGTCAGCGCTCTTCCCGGAAGTCGACGTGACGGCGGACCGTCGGGTCGTACTTGCGGAGCACCATCCGGTCGGGGTCGTTGCGCCGGTTCTTGCGGGTGACGTAGGTGAAGCCGGTGCCCGCGGTGGAGCGCAGCTTGATGACGGGGCGGATTTCGTTGCGTGCCATGGCGCTAGTATACGACAACGATTTTCATTTCCAACAAGTGGTGGCCACGCCGGCCGCCACGAGAGAACAGGAGCCCCCCGTGTCCGCCCACTGCCAGCTGACCGGCGCCGAGCCCGGCTTCGGCCACCGCGTCTCCCACTCGCACCGGCGCACCCCGCGCCGCTTCGACCCGAACATCCAGCACAAGCGCTACCGGCTGCCCGGCGAGGGCCGGACCGTCCGCCTGACCCTCAGCGCGCGGGCCGTCCGGACCGTGGACCGGATCGGGATCGAGGCGGCCGTCGCCCGGATCAGGGCACGGGGAGGGAAGGTCTGATGGCGAAGCGCAGCAAGATCGTGAGGAACGAGCGGCGCAGGGAGGTCGTCGCGCGCCACGCCGCGCGGCGGGCGGAGCTCAAGGAGGCCCTCCGGCGCCCCTCGTCGACGCCCGAACAGCGCCGGGCCGCCCGGGAGGAGCTGGACCGGCAGCCGCGCGACGCCAGCGCCACCCGGGTCCGCAACCGCGACGCCGTCGACGGCCGGCCCCGCGGCCACCTGCGGAGGTTCGGCCTCTCCCGGATCGACACCCGCCGGCTGGCGCACGCGGGACTGCTGCCCGGAGTGACCAAGTCCTCCTGGTAGCACCGCCGGAGGAGGGCCGTCCGCCTCGCGGGGAGCGGGGCGGTGCGGCCCTCCGCGCGATCCACGGAAAAAACTTTCGCCGGAGCTGAATCCTCTGGGGACCCCGCCGTCTCTTATGTGTGTACCGGCCGAACGGGCCGGCGAGGCAACAGGAGGAACACAATGGTCACGGCCCTCGTAGTCATCGGAGTCCTGCTCGTGGGCGCGTGCAGCTGGCACCTCATGCGGCGCTTCAAGAGCCGAAGCTGACGAGTGCCTGCGCGCGAGGCGCCCGCCGGGTATGAGTAGCCACATGAACCCACGTTTCTCCTGGCCGGACGAGCGGCTGATCAAGGCCGCTCAGGACGGCGACGTCACGTCGCTCACCACCGTCGTCATGGAATCGCAGCCCCATGTGCGCAAGTTCGCCAACTCGCTGTGCGCCTCACCCCAGGACGCCGAGGACGCGGCGCAGGAGGCGCTGATCATCCTCTACCGGAAGATCGGCAGCCTGCGCGCCACCGGCGCGCTCGCCTCATGGATGTTCCGGATCGTGCGCAACGAATGCCTCCGGCAGGTGCGGCTGCTCGTCCGTCGCACCGACGAACCGTCGCCCGGGCCGGAGGGCTCCGCGGAGCCCTCCGCCGAGGAGGCGGTGCTGCACAGGCTGGAGGTGGAGCGGATCGCGGCCGCGGTCGGCGCCCTGCCCCGCGACCAGCGGCAGGTCCTGATCATGCGGGACGTGCAGGGCCTGCCCGGCCGGACCGTGGCTCATTCCCTCGGTCTGAGCAACGCCGCGATGAAGTCCCGGCTGCACCGGGCGCGCGCGGCGGTCCGTCAGTCACTGGAAACGATCGACCAAGCACCCGATGAGGCCACCGACAAGGCGGCCTGATCGAGCCAACGACCACCTCGTCGGAGGAGAGTCACGACCGTGAACATCGTGAAGCCCGCCCAGGGCGACCAGATCCGGGTCAGCAAGAAGGCCCCGGCGAACGACCTGAACTTCGCCAGCAAGTCCGTCCCGCGCCACCTGGCGCGCGGTGCCATCGGCTTCGGGCTGATCATCGGCTCGATCGCCATGGTGCCCGTCGCCGGACCGGCCACCCTGCTCGCGGCCCCGCTGGCGCTCATCGCCTTCCGCGGCTGCCCCACCTGCTGGATGGTCGGTCTGGCGCAGACGATCTCGCGCGGCCGGCTGGAGCGGCAGTGCGTGGACGGGGTCTGCACCCTCACCAAGGCGGACCCGGCGGCGAAGGCCGCGGGCGAGCCGGCGGCCGAAGGAAGCGTCCCGGCCGCTTCCCGGTGAGCGGTCCACGGCAGGCCCGAGGACCGGTGGACGGGTGGCGCGCGCCGCCACCCGACGGCTTCCCCGCGGTCGGGGAGCCAGGTCTTCCGGACGCCGGGTCCGGCTGATTCTCGCCCTTGCCGAATGACCGGGGCGAGAGCGCCGGGCCGGGGCGTCACAGGGCGCCGGAATGCCCGCCGTTCCCCGTCGGCACACTTCTTCCGGGGAGGGAAAGCACCGTGCTGCGCTCGTACGGGATGTTTCCCATCGGTTAACCCGGCAGGTACGCGACACAGGCCCCCGATGCCGCTCCCCCCGATTACCGGCATATTGATTCCTGAACCAACTCCCGCGCCCTGGCCATTGGTTTACGGAGCGCCGACTCGATGCTAGGGTCCGAATTGAGATTGAGTCAGGCTGGGCCGCCGAGTCGGCCGTGCCGTTGATCGTGCTTCACGGGGGGAGCAACAACATCATGATCCGCCATGCCCAAATTCAGGCGGCAGCAACGCCATCACACAGCGCGGCACGAGGATCTTCCGGCGGTGCGGCGGAGAACCAGGAGCCGACGGTCCAGGAAAGACCGTCGCAGCAGGTGCCGGGCGGGAGCGACGACCGGACGGTCGCCGTCGTCGGACTTTCCTGCCGCTTTCCCGGCGGGGCGAACCCCGCCGAATTCTGGGACCTCCTCAGGAACGGCCGCGATGCCATTGCCGCGCCGCCCGCCGATCGCGCACATCTCGCCTCCCTCGGCGACGGGTCCCCGCGCCCCGGTGGATTTCTGCCCCGGGTGGATGCGTTCGATGCGGATTTCTTCGGTATTTCTCCGCGTGAAGCGGCCGCGATGGACCCGCAGCAGCGCCTCGTCCTCGAACTGGCCTGGGAGGCCCTGGAGGACTCCGGCATCGTCCCGGCCGATCTCGCCGACACCGCCACCGGCGTCTTCATGGGCGCGATCGCCGACGACTACACGGCCGTGACCCACGCCGCCGGCCCCTCCGCCACCTCGGCGCACACCGTGACGGGACTCCACCGGGGCATCATCGCCAACCGGGTCTCGTACGTCCTGGGGCTCCGCGGACCGAGCATGGTCGTCGACACCGCGCAGTCGTCCGCGCTGGTCGCAGTGCATCTGGCCTGCGAGAGTCTGCGCCGCGGCGAGTCCGTCGTGGCACTCGCCGGCGGCGTCAACCTCAACCTCGCACCGGAGAGCACCCACGCCCTGGCCGCCTTCGGCAGCCTCTCGCCCGACGGGCGATGTCACACCTTGGACGCCCGGGCGAACGGGTACGTGCGGGGCGAGGGCGGCGGGGTGGTGGCACTGAAACTCCTCAGCCGGGCCCTGGCCGACGGGGATCGCATCCACTGCGTGCTGCACGGCGGCGCCGTCGGCAGCGACGGCGCGAGCGACACTCTCCCCACTCCCAACGGAAAAGCCCAGGAAAGCGTGATACGCGATGCCTGGGACAATGCGCGAATACCCTTGGAACAAGCACAGTACGTAGAAATACACGGATCGGGCACACGGGTCGGCGACCCCATCGAAGCAGCTGCTCTGGGCGCCGTTTTCGCCTCCTCCCGCTCTCCGGAGAATCCTCTCAGGCTCGGGTCCGTCAAGACCAATATCGGTCACCTCGAAGGCGCATCGGGTATCGCGGGCCTCGTCAAGACGATTCTCTGCCTCTCCGCGCGGGAGCTCGTCCCGACCCTCAACTTCGAGACGCCCCACCCGCAGATCCCTTTCGCCGATCTCCGGATCGCCGCCGCGACGGAAACCGGCCCCTGGCCGCATCCCGACGGACCTCTGATCGCCGGTGTGACCTCCATCGGAATGGGCGGGACCAACTGCCACCTGGTGCTCGGATCGCGGCCGGAGAACGACGCGGCAACCGTCGGTATCGCGCCACAACAGCCGAACTCCCCGGCCGGTTCCGATTCTTCCGGGCCTTCACAGCCGCTCGCCTGGGTCCTTTCCGGACGTACCGACAAGGCCCTCCGGGCACAGGCGGACCGCTTACGCGTCTTTCTCGCCGGACACCCCGATCTCGGCGCGGCCGATATCGCCCGTTCCCTCGCGCACCACCGCACCGTCTTCGGCCACCGGGCCGTCCTGGTCGGATCCGGCCGCGACGAACTCCTGGCCGCCGTGGACGCGGTCGCCGACGCGGGTGTGCACCGCGGGGCGGTGGCCGGAAGCAGCCACGAGGCCGTCCGCCGGGCCGTGTTCGTCTTCCCCGGCCAGGGCTCGCAGTGGGCGGGCATGGCCGCCGAACTCCTCGACACCGCACCCGTCTTCGCCCGGGTCGTCGAGGACTGCGAGCGGGCGCTGAGCCCGTACCGCGACTGGTCGCTCACCGATGTGCTGCGCGGACGCCCCGGCGCACCCGCACTCGACCGCGACGACGTCGTCCAGCCGGCCCTCTGGGCGGTGATGGTCGCGCTGGCCGCGCTGTGGCGGGCGGCGGGGGTCGAACCGGCCGCGGTCGTCGGCCACTCGCAGGGCGAGATCGCGGCGGCCACCGTCAGCGGCGCCCTCACCCTCGACGACGCGGCCCGCCTGGTCGCCGTGCGGAGCGCGGCGCTCGGCGCGCTGGCCGGACGCGGCGGCGGCATGCTGACCGTCTCGCTGCCCGCCGACCGGGTGCGCGAAGACCTCGTGTCACATCCGGGGTTGAGCGTCGCCGCCGTCAACTCCCCCGGCATGACCGTGGTCGCCGGCGACGGTGCCGACCTGGACTCCCTGGCCGCCCGGTACGGCGAGGACGTCCGTACCCGGCGCGTCCCGGTCGCCTACGCCTCGCACAGCCCGCACGTCGACGCCGTGCGCGACACCCTGCCGGCCGAGCTGGCCGGCATCGCACCGCGTACCGGAGTCGTACCGCTGCACTCGACGGTGACCGCCACGGTCCTCGACGGGTCCGAGCTGGACGTCGACTACTGGTACCGGAACCTGCGGGAGACCGTGCGGTTCGAGCCCGCCGTGCGGGGACTGCTCGCCGCGGGGCACGAGCTGTTCATCGAGATGAGCCCGCACCCCGTGCTCGCACTCGCCGTCCAGCAGACGGCGGAGGCCGCCGACCTGCCGGTCGCCGCGCTCGGCACCCTGCGCCGCGACGAGGGCGGCCGGCAGCGGCTCCTGTCGGCGTTCGGCGAGGCGTTCTGCCACGGCGCGGACGTGGACTGGTCCGCCGTCCTGCCCGCCGGCGCCACCCGTGCCGAGCTGCCGACGTACGCCTTCCAGCGGCGGCGCCACTGGATCACGGCCGAGTCCGATCCGCTCGGTCCGCCGTCGGCGGGCACCGCGCCGGCACACTCGGCGGGCGTGCCCCTGCCGGAGGCCGCCGGGGAGACGCCGGACGCCTCCGACGGCGAACCGGCCCGCACGCTGACCGGGCCCGCCGCCCTGGAGCTGGTCCGGGCGCACACCGCCGCCGTGCTCCGCTACGACTCGCCCGCCGAGATCGAACCGCGGCGGACGTTCAAGGAACTGGGCATCGACTCGGTGACCGTCGTCGAGCTGCGCAACCGCCTCGTCGCCGCCACCGGCCGCAGACTCCCCGCCACCGTGGTCTACGACCACCCCAGCCCCGCCGCCCTGGCCGCCCTGCTGGCCGGGGGCGGGCACGACACCGCGGCCCCCGAGGACCGCGCGGGCCGGGACGACGATCCGATCGTGATCGTCGGGATGGGCTGCCGCTTCCCCGGTGGGGTGGACTCGCCCGAGGGCCTGTGGCAGGTCGTCGCCGAGCAGCGCGACGTCGTCTCGGGCTTCCCGACGGACCGGGGCTGGGACCTCGACGGGCTCTACCATCCCGACCCGGCGCATGTGGGCACCACGTATGTCCGCGACGGCGGGTTCCTGGCGGGGGCGGCGGAGTTCGACGCCGAGCTGTTCGGGATCTCCCCTCGTGAGGCGCTGGCGATGGACCCGCAGCAGCGCGCCTTCCTGGAGACCTGCTGGGAGGCCCTGGAGCGGGCGGGAATCGCCCCGGACTCCCTGCGCGGCACACAGGCGGGCGTGTTCGCCGGTGTCATGGCGCAGGAGTACGGTCCGCGGTTGGGTGAGGCGGCGGCGGGTACGGCCGGATTCGGACTGACCGGCACCACATCGAGCGTCGCCTCCGGCCGCGTCGCCTACACCCTCGGCCTCCAAGGCCCCGCACTCACCGTCGACACCGCCTGCTCCTCCTCCCTCGTCGCCCTCCACCTCGCCGTCCAAGCCCTCCGCTCCGGCGAATGCACCCTCGCCCTCGCCGGCGGCGTCACCATCATGTCCACCCCCGGCATCTTCATCGAGTTCTCCCGCCAACGCGGCCTCGCCACCGACGGACGCTGCAAGTCCTTCTCCGCGGACGCCGACGGCACCGCCTGGGCCGAAGGCGTCGGCGTCCTCGTCGTCGAACGACTCTCCGACGCCCGCCGACTCGGACACGACGTCCTCGCCGTCGTCGCCGGGACCGCCGTCAACCAGGACGGCGCCTCCAACGGACTCACCGCCCCCAGCGGCCCCGCCCAAGAACGCGTCATCCGCGCCGCAGCAACCGACGCCGGCATCACCCTCACCGACGTCGACGCCGTCGAAGCCCACGGCACCGGAACCGTCCTCGGCGACCCCATCGAAGCCCAAGCACTCCTCGCCACCTACGGCAGCACCCGCGAAAACGGCCGACCCCTCATGCTCGGCTCCCTCAAATCCAACCTCGGCCACGCCCAAGCCGCCGCAGGCGTCGGCGGCGTCATCAAAATGGTCATGGCCCTCCAACACGGCCAACTCCCCGCCACCCTCAACGTCAGCAAGCCCAGCGAACTCGTCGACTGGGAAACCGGCGGCGTCGAAGTCCTCACCACACCCCGACCCTGGCCCACCACCCAAGACAAGGTCCGCCGCGCCGGCATCTCCTCCTTCGGCATCAGCGGCACCAACGCCCACGTCATCCTCGCCGAAGCCCCCACCACCCAACCGGCCGCTGTGTCCGGAGTCGAGTCCGGGAACGACGGCTCGCCCCTGTGGGTCCTGTCCGGCCGGACCGAGGCGGCGCTGCGCGCCCAGGCCACCGCGCTCGCCGACGCGCTGGGCGCCCGCGACGAGGTGGCGGTCCGCGACCTGGGCCGCTCCCTGGCCACCACCCGTACGGCGCTTGAGCACCGGGCGGCCGTCACCGCCGAGGACCGTTCCGAGGCCGTCGAGGCGCTAGCCGCGCTCGGCCGCGGCGGGACGCACTCCGCCCTGGCCCTCGGCACGGCCCGCCCCGACGACGGGCTCGCCTACCTGTTCACCGGTCAGGGCAGCCAGCGCGTCGGCATGGGAAGCGAGTTGTACGCGAGCGAGCCGGTCTTCGCCGCAGCCCTCGACGAGGTGTGCGCGGAACTCGACGCGCGCCGCGACGCGTTGCCCGGGACATCGCCGATCCGCGACGTGATGTTCGGCGACGCCGAGGCGCTGAACCGGACCGAGAACACGCAGTGCGCGCTCTTCGCCCTCCAGGTGGCGCTGTTCCGGCTGCTCGAACACCGTGGCCTGGCCCCGGACGCCGTCCTGGGCCACTCCATCGGCGAGTTCGCCGCCGCCCACGTCGCCGGGATCCTCACCCTGCCGGACGCCTGCACCCTCGTCGCCGCGCGCGGTCGTCTCATGCAGGCGCTGCCGGCCGGCGGCGCCATGCTGGCCGTGCAGGCCTCGCAGGAGGAGGTGCTCCCGCTGCTCGAAGGCCGCGGGCACGAGCTGAGCGTCGCCGCCGTCAACGGCCCCCTGGCCGTCGTCGTCTCCGGTGACGTCGAGGCGGTCGAGCAGGTCGCCGAGGCGTTCGCCGCGGCGGGCCGCAAGACGCGCCGGCTCGTCGTCAGCCACGCCTTCCACTCGCACCGCATGGACGGGATGCTCGACGCGTTCGCGGCCGTCACCGCCGGCGTCGCCTACGCGGAGCCCCGCATCACCATGGTGTCCACCGTCACCGGCGCCCCCGTCGAGGTCACCGCCGACTACTGGGTGCGGCAGGTCCGCCGGGAAGTGCGGATGTCAGACGGGCTCGCGGCGCTGCACGGCCTCGGGATGCGGACCTTCCTCGAACTCGGCCCGGACGGCGTGCTGTCGGGCCTGGGCGGGGACTGCCTGGACGACGACGCGCTCGCGTTCGTGCCCGTGCTGCGCCGCGGCCGGGCCGAGGACCGCACCCTGGCGGCCGCGCTCGGCACCCTGCACGTCCGCGGGCGCGGCCCGGACTGGAACGCCGTGTTCGGCCCGGGGCCCACGCCCGGCCTGCCCACGTACGCCTTCCAGCGGGAGCGGTACTGGCTGACCGCGGGCGGCGCCGAGGGGGCGGCCGGTCACCCGCTGCTCGGCCCCGCCGTCGAACTCGCCGCGTCCGGGCAGGTCGTGCTGACCGCCCGGCTGGGCCGCCGCACCCACCCCTGGCTCGCCGACCACGCGGTCCTCGGTGCGGTCCTGCTGCCCGGCACCGCGTTCCTCGAACTCGCCGGCCGCGCGGGCTCGGCCACCGGGACGCCACGGGTCGCCGAACTGACCCTGCTGGCCCCGCTGGTCGTGCCCGAGGAGGGCCGCATCGAGGCGCAGGTCGTCGTGGCCGCGCCCGACGCGGACGGGCAGCGGGCGGTCACCGTGCACGCCCGCGCCGAGACGCCGGACGGCGCGGTCGAGCCGTGGGCCCTGCACGCCACCGGCGTGCTCGCCCCGCACGACCCCGCCGACGCGACCGCGGCGGTCCCGTACCCCGGCGAGGGCGAGCCTCCGGCCGTCGACGGGTGCTACGACGAGCTGGCCGCCGCCGGGTACGCCTACGGGCCGGTCTTCCAGGGCCTGCGCGCCGCGTGGCGGCAGGGCGAGGACCTCGTCGCCGAGGTCGCGCTGCCGCCGTCGGTGACCGACGCCGCGTCGTACGGACTGCACCCGGCACTGCTCGACGCGGCCCTGCACCCGATCGTCATGACGGCCCTCGACGACGGCAACCGCCGTCTGCTGCCGTTCTCCTGGCACGGCGTGACCGTGCGCCGGCCCGGCGTCCGCGCCGCCCGCGCCGTGATCACCGCCACCGGACCGGACGCGGTGTCGCTGACCCTGTTCGACGAGTCCCGCGCGGTGGTCGCCGAGGTGGGGGAGCTCGTGCTGCGCCCGGTCGGCGACGAGGTGGCCGTACCGCGGTCCCTGCTCCGGCTGGACTGGGTCCCGGCCGCGGCGGACCCCGGAGCGGTCCCGTCGGCCGTCGCCCTCGGCTCCGCGGACCTGGGCGCCGGCGCGCCGTACGCCGATCTCGCGGCCCTCGGCCGGGCCATCGACGAGGGGCTTCCCGCTCCCGCGGTGGTCCTCGCGCCGCTCACCGGCCTCGGCGCCCGCGGTGACGACGCGGGCGCCGGAGACGCCCCCCTCGGCCCGCCGACCGTCGTGCACCGGGCACTGGCCCTGCTCCGGGAGTGGCTGTCCGACGACCGCCTCGGGGACTCCCGGCTGGTGCTCGTCACCCGGTCCGCCGTGGCCACGACGGCGGACGCCGACGTGGACCCCGACGCCGCCTCCGTGTGGGGTCTGGCCCGCTCGGCGCAGACCGAGAACCCCGGACGCGTCGGACTCCTCGACGTGGAGTCGCTCGCGGACTGCCGTACCGCACTGCCGCTCGTGGCGGGCGAGCCGCAACTCGCCGTGCGCGAGGGCGAGTCGCTGGTGCCGATGCTGGGCCGGGCGACGGCGGGCGGCGCGCTGGTGCCCCCGGCCGGGGGCACCGCCTGGCGGCTCGGGGTCCGTGAGCGCGGGACCCTGGACCACCTGGCGCTCGAACCCTGCCCGGAGGCGCGGGCCCCGCTGGCCGACGGCGAGGTGCGCATCGCCGTGCGCGCCGCCGGCGTCAACTTCCGCGACGTCCTGAACACGCTCGGCCTCTACCCCGGCGACCCCGGTCTGCTCGGCCTCGAAGGGGCCGGCGTGGTCACCGAGGTCGGCCCCGGTGTCACCGCCCTCGGCGTCGGCGACCGGGTCATGGGCCTGTTCTCCGGGGCGTTCGGCCCGGTCGCCGTCGCCGACCACCGGCGGGTCGCCGCCATGCCCGCCGACTGGACGTTCGCGCAGGCGGCGTCCGCGCCCATCGTGTTCCTCACCGCCTACCACGCCCTGGTGGACCTCGCCGGGCTGTCCGCGGGCGAGCGCGTCCTGATCCACGCCGCCGCGGGCGGCGTCGGGATGGCCGCCGTCCAGCTCGCCCGGCACCTCGGGGCGGAGGTGTACGGCACGGCGGGGCCCGGCAAGTGGGACGCCCTGCGGCCGCTGGGCCTGGAGGGCGCCCACCTGGCGTCGTCCCGCACCCTGGACTTCGAGCCCGCGTTCGCCGCGGCCACCGGGGGCCGCGGCATGGACGTCGTACTGAACTCGCTCGCCGGCGAGTTCGTCGACGCCTCCCTGCGGCTGCTGCCCGGCGGCGGCCGCTTCGTGGAGATGGGCAAGACCGACCTGCGCGATCCGGCGCGAGTCGCCGCCGATCACCCGGGCGTGGCCTACGGCTTCTTCGACCTGCTGCAGGAGACGACCGACCGCATCGCCGCCCTCCTCACGGACGTCCTCGCGCTGCTGTCGTCGGGCGCGCTCACGCCGCTTCCGCTGAGCACCTGGGACGTCCGCCGGGCCCCGGAGGCGTTCCGCCACGTCAGCCAGGCACGGCACATCGGCAAGGTGGTCCTCACCCTGCCCCCGGCCCTCGACCCGGACGGCACCGTCCTCGTCACCGGCGCCACCGGCGCGCTGGGCGGGCTCGTCGCCCGGCACCTGGTCGCCGAGCACGGTGCCCGACGCCTGCTCCTGGTCAGCCGCCGCGGGCCCGACGCGCCGGACGCCCTGGAGCTGGCCGCCGAGCTCACCGCCGCGGGTGCCGACGTCACCCTCGCCGCCTGCGACACCGCCGACCGCGAGGCGCTCGCGCGCCTCCTCGACGGCGTGCGGCTCACCGCCGTCGTCCACGCGGCGGGCGTGCTCGACGACGGGGTGATCACCGCACTCACCCCGGACCGTCTGGACACCGTCCTCGCGGCGAAGGCGACCGCGGCCCGGAACCTGCACGAGCTGACCGCGGACCAGGACCTCGCGGCCTTCGTCCTCTTCTCCTCCGTCATGGGGGTCCTCGGAGGCGCCGGCCAGGGCAACTACGCCGCGGCCAACACCTACCTCGACGCCCTGGCCCAGTACCGCAGGGCCCGGCGCCTTCCCGCACTGTCCCTGGCCTGGGGCATGTGGGCGGACACCGCGGGACGACCGGGAGCCGCCGGCATGGCGGGCTCGCTGTCCGAGGCCGACCGGCGCCGGCTCGCCCGCACGGGGCTCGCTCCCATCGACCGGACCGAGGGTCTGGCCCTGCTGGACGCGGCACTGCGCCTGGACGCCGCCGTGCTCGTACCCGCTCCGCTCGACCGGGCCGCCCTCGGCACGCTGGGCGACCGGCTGCCGGCCGTGCTGCGGGACCTGGCGCCGACCGCGCCGCGCCCCTCCGGGGCGGCGGCCGCCGCCCCGGCCCCCACGACCGCGACCCTCCGCGACCGGCTCTCCCCCCTGGGGCGGGCCGAGCGGGAGGAACTGCTCCTGGACCTCGTCCGGGCGCAGACCGCCGCGGTGCTCGGCCGCTCCTCCGCGTCCGGCATTCCCGCCGACCGGTCCTTCAAGGACCTGGGCTGCGACTCGCTGACGCTCGTGGAGCTGCGCAACAGGCTGCAGACCAGCGCCGATCTGCGGCTGCCCGCCACCTTCCTCTTCAACCACCCCACGCCGACGGCCGTCGTGGCCCGGCTGCTCACCGAACTCGCCCCGGCCGAACCGGACCCCGTCAGCTCGGCCGATCCGGACGCCGTGCCGGGTCTGGTCGCACTCGACGGTCTCGAAGCGGCCCTGGCCGATCTGCCGGTGGACACCCGGGACGACGTCCGGGACGAGATCGTCCAGCGGCTCCAGGCCCTGGTCGCCCGCGTCCCGGCCCAGCGGACCCGGTCCGCCGAACAGGATCTGGCCGCGCGGGTCGAGTCGGCCTCGGTCGACGAGCTCCTCGCGTTCATCGACTCCGAACTCTGACCGCCACTCCCCCTCCCACCACGACTCCATCTGCGCTCCGCACGGACCGGACCCCGGTCCGCCCTTCCTGTCCGCCGCGCGCGGCACGCCCCGGCACGTCCCGGGGCCTGCCGCGCCCGGACCGCGCACACGCACAGCTTCACGACGCCTACGGGGGCATCTTCGCCATGACAACCACGGACAACGACAAACTCGTCGAGTACCTCAAGCGCCTCACCGTCGACCTCCACCAGTCCCGTCAGCGGGTCCGCGAGCTGGAGGCCGGCGCCAACGACCCGATCGTGATCGTCGGTATGGGCTGCCGCTTCCCGGGCGGGGTGGACTCGCCCGAGGGCCTGTGGCAGGTCGTCGCCGAGCAGCGCGACGTGATCTCCGGGCTGCCGACGGACCGGGGCTGGGACCTGGACGCGCTCTACCACCCGGACCCGGACCACTCCGGTACGTCCTACGTGCGCGACGGCGGGTTCCTGAGCGGGGCCGCGGAGTTCGATCCGGCGTTCTTCGGGATCGCCCCGCGTGAGGCGCTGGCGATGGACCCGCAGCAGCGCCTGCTCCTGGAGGTGTCGTGGGAGGCCCTGGAGCGGGCGGGGATCGCGCCCGGCACGCTCCACGGCAGCGACACGGGGGTGTTCCTGGGTGCGATCGCCCAGGAGTACGGTCCGCGGTTGGGTGAGGCGGCGGCGGGTGCGGCCGGATTCGGACTGACCGGCACCACATCGAGTGTCGCCTCCGGCCGCGTCGCCTACACCCTCGGCCTCCAAGGCCCCGCCCTCACCGTCGACACCGCCTGCTCCTCCTCACTCGTCGCCCTCCACCTCGCCGTCCAAGCCCTCCGCTCCGGCGAATGCACCCTCGCCCTCGCCGGCGGCGTCACCATCATGTCCACCCCCGGCATCTTCATCGAGTTCTCCCGCCAACGCGGCCTCGCCACCGACGGACGCTGCAAATCCTTCTCCGCGGACGCCGACGGCACGGCGTGGGCGGAGGGTGTCGGCGTCCTCGTCGTCGAACGACTCTCCGACGCCCGTCGACTCGGACACGACGTCCTCGCCGTCGTCGCCGGGACCGCCGTCAACCAGGACGGCGCCTCCAACGGACTCACCGCCCCCAGCGGCCCCGCCCAAGAACGCGTCATCCGCGCCGCAGCAACCGACGCCGGCATCACCCTCACCGACGTCGACGCCGTCGAAGCCCACGGCACCGGAACCGTCCTCGGCGACCCCATCGAAGCCCAAGCACTCCTCGCCACCTACGGCAGCACCCGCGCAGACGGCCGACCCCTCATGCTCGGCTCCCTCAAATCCAACCTCGGCCACGCCCAAGCCGCCGCAGGCGTCGGCGGCGTCATCAAAATGGTCATGGCCCTCCAACACGGCCAACTCCCCGCCACCCTCAACGTCAGCAAGCCCAGCGAACTCGTCGACTGGGAAACCGGCGGCGTCGAGGTCCTCACCGAACCCCGACCCTGGCCCACCACCCAAGACAAGGTCCGCCGCGCCGGCGTCTCCTCCTTCGGCATCAGCGGCACCAACGCCCACGTCATCCTCGCCGAAGCCCCCACCACCCAACCGGCAGCCGAGGAGGCGACCGAGCGTCCCGAGGGCGGGCTGGACGGGCTGGAGGGCTCGACCCTGCCGTGGACGTTGTCGGCGCGCTCGGGTGAGGCGCTGGCCGAGGCCGCGGGCCGGCTGGCCGCGTACGTCCGGGCACGGCCCGGGCTCAGCCCGGCCGATGTGGCGTTCTCGCTGGCCGCCAAGCGGTCCGCCTTCGAGTCCCGGGCCGTGATCCCCGGAGCCGAGGGCAGGGACGGGCTCCTCGCCGGTCTCGACGCGCTCGCCTCGCGCGAGGTCGACGGCGAGAACGGCGTGTCCGCGTCGCGAGCCGTGTTCGTGTTCCCCGGGCAGGGATCGCAGTGGGCCGGCATGGCGGTCGGACTCCTCGACACCTCACCCGTCTTCGCCCAGGCCATCGCCGACTGCGAGACCGCCCTCGCACCCTACGTCGACTGGTCCCTCACCGACGTCCTCCGCGACCACCCCGACGCCCCCGGCCTCGACCGGGTCGACGTCGTCCAACCCGCCTCCTGGGCCATGATGATCGCCCTCGCCGCCCTCTGGCGCTCCTGCGGCACCGACCCCACCGCCGTCATCGGCCACTCCCAGGGCGAGATCGCCGCCGCCGTCGTCGCCGGCGCCCTCACCCTCGACGACGGCGCCCGCGTCATCGCCCTCCGCTCCCAAGCCCTCACCGCCCTCTCCGGAGGCGGCGGCATGGCCTGGCTGGGCGTCCCCGAGGCCCAGGCCGAGGACATCCTCACCGCCTGGCAGGGACAGCTCTCCGTCGCCGCCGTCAACGGCCCCTCCTCCACCGTCGTCGCCGGCCGGCCGGAAGCCCTCGACGAACTCCTCGCGCGCTGCGAATCCGACGGGACCTGGGCCCGCCGCATCCCCGTCGACTACGCCTCCCACTCGCCCCACGTCGACGAGATCCGGGACGTCCTCGCCGACGAACTCAAGGGCGTCGCCCCGCGATCGGGCTCCGTGGCCTTCCACTCCACCGTGACCGGCGGTGTCCTCGACACCGCCGGACTCGACGCCGCCTACTGGTTCCGCAACCTGCGCAGCAAGGTCCGCCTCGCCGAGGTCGTCGCCCGAATGGCCGCTCCCGACGTCGTCTTCATCGAGGTCAGCGCCCACCCCGTCCTCGTCTCCGGCATCACCGAGACCCTCGGCGACGCCGGAGCCGCCGTCGGCACGCTCCACCGCAACGCCGGCGGTCTCGAACGGTTCGTCCACTCGGCCGCCGAGGCGTGGACCCACGGCGCCGCCGTCGACTGGCCCTCGCTCCTGCGGCCCTACCGGGCCCGGACCGTCGCGCTCCCCCCGTACCCCTTCCAGCACCAGCGCTACTGGCTCCAGCCCGAACCGGCCGCGACGGACGCCCGCGGGCTCGGTCTGAACCCGGCCGGGCACCCGCTGCTCGGCGCGGTGGTCGAGCTCGTCGAGGAGGACCGGCTGGTGTACACGGGGCGGCTCGGCCTCGACACCCAGCCGTGGCTCGCCGACCACGCCGTGCACGGCACGGTGCTGCTGCCCGGCACCGCCTTCCTGGAACTCTCGATGGCCGTAGGCTCCCGCATGGGATGGCGGCGGCTCTCCGAACTGACCCTGCAGACACCCCTGGTGCTGGCGGCCGACGAGGCCGTGCAGCTCCGGGTGACCGTCGAGCCGCCGAACGCGGACGGGCAGCGGGAGCTGGCCGTGCACTCCCGGGCGCAGGACGCGGACCCCGGGATCCCCTGGACGCGGCACGCCGCGGCCCTGCTCGACACCGACGACGAGGCGACGGGGTTCGAACTCACCGAGTGGCCGCCTCCCGGCGCCCGCGAGATCGACGTCGAGACCCGCTACGACACCCTGGCGGAGGCGGGCTACGACTACGGGCCCGCCTTCCAGGGCCTGCGCGCCGCCTGGCGCGCCGGTCGCGACGTCTTCGCCGAGGTGGCCCTGCCGGCCGAGCTCGACGCCGCGTCCTTCGGGGTCCACCCGGCCCTGCTCGACGCGGCCCTGCACGCCGTCGGCCTGCTGCGCGAGGACGGCGGCACGGTCCTGCCCTTCTCCTGGTCCGGCGTCACCCGGTTCGCCGAGGGCGCGGACGCGCTGCGGGTGTGGCTCGCCCCCCGGGGCGAGGAAGGGGTGAGTCTGCGCGTCACCGACGGCGCGGGCCGCCCGGTGCTCTCCGCGGAGTCGGTCACGATGCGGCCGTTCACCGCCGATCCGGCCGCAGGACACGGCGCCGACGCGCTGTTCCGCCTGGAGTGGCAGCCGGTGACGGCCGCGGCGACGCCCGTCGACGCCCGCCTGGTCACCGCGCTGGCCGAGGTACCGGATCCCGTTCCGCAGATCGTCGCCGTACGATGTCCGGGCTCGCCGCAGGACTCCGACAGCACGGGGGCCGGCCTCGCCGGTGCCGCGCACCGCGCGGCGGGCTGGGCACTCGACCTGGTGCAGGGCTGGCTGGCCGACGCCCGCTTCGCGGGCTCCCGGCTGCTGGTGCTGACCGAGGGCGCCGCCGGCCCCGACGTCACGCACCCCGCGCAGGCCACCGTATGGGGGCTGGTCCGGACGGCCCAGTCCGAACACCCCGACCGCTTCGCGCTGCTGGACACCGACCCGGAGTCCGCGTACGACGCGGCCGACGTGCCCGGCGCGGTCCTCGCCGAGCCGCAGCTCGCGCTGCGGGCCGGCACGCTCCTCGCCCCGCGACTCGTCCGTCACGCCCCCGCCGCCCCGGTCGCCGTCCCGCTCGACCCGGACGGCTCCGTGCTCGTCACCGGCGGAACCGGCGTCCTCGGCGCCTCGGTCGCCCGCCATCTGGTCGCCGAGCACGGTGCCCGCCGCCTCCTCCTGGTCAGCCGCCGCGGCGCCGACGCACCGGGCGCCGCGGAACTGGCCGCCGAACTGACCGCCGCGGGCGCCGAGGTCACCCTCGCCGCCTGCGACACCGCCGACCGGGAGGCGCTCGCCCGGCTGCTCGACGGCGTGCGGCTCACCGCCGTCGTCCACACCGCCGGCCTGCTCGACGACGGGGTGGTGGAGTCGCTGACCCCGGACCGGCTCGCCGCCGTGCTGCGTCCCAAGGTGGACGCCGCGGCGCTCCTCGACGAACTCACCGCGGAGCAGGACCTCGCCGCGTTCGTCCTCTTCTCCTCGGTGGCGGGCGTCCTCGGGAATCCGGGCCAGGCCAACTACGCCGCCGGCAACGTCTTCCTCGACGCCCTCGCCGCGCGCCGCCGGGCCGCCGGGCTCCCCGCGACCTCGCTCGCCTGGGGCCTGTGGGCCGAACGCACGGGACTCACCGGCCATCTGGACGAGAGCACCCTCTCGACCCGCGGCATCGCCCCGCTCTCCACCGAGCAGGGCCTCGCCCTCCTCGACCGGGCGCTCGGCGACGGTTCGGCGATGCTCGTGCCGGCCCGGCTGGACCCGGCTGCCCTCCGGTCCGACGCCCTCGACGGCACCCTCTCCCCGGTGCTGCGCGCGCTGGTACGGGTCCCCCGGCGGCGCTCCGGCGAGTCCGGTCTGCGCCGGAAGCTCGGCCGGCTGTCCGAGGAGGAGGGCCGCCGTCTGCTGCTCGACCTCGTCGGCGCCCAGCTCGCCGCGGTCGTCGGCCGCGACTCGGCGGACGGGATAGACCCCCACCTGCCGTTCAAGAGCTTCGGGGTCGACTCGCTGCTCGCCGTCCAGCTGCGGAACCGCCTCAACTCGGCGACGGGACTGCGCCTTCCGGCCACCCTCGTCTTCGACCACCCGACGCCGTCCGCCGTCGTCGACTTCACGCTGGCCCTCGCGCGGGAGCGTGCGGAGAGCGCCGCCCCGGAGCCCGTACCGGCGGCCGCCCCGCGGACCGATGACGATCCGATCGTGATCGTCGGGATGGGCTGCCGCTTCCCGGGCGGGGTGGACTCGCCGGAGGGCCTGTGGCAGGTCGTCGCCGAGCAGCGTGACGTCGTCTCGGACTTCCCGACGGACCGGGGTTGGGACCTCGACGCGCTCTATCACCCGGACCCGGACCACGCGGGCACCTCGTACGTGCGGCAGGGCGGATTCCTGCATGACGCGGGCGAGTTCGACCCGGCGTTCTTCGGCATCTCGCCGCGCGAGGCGCTGGCGATGGACCCGCAGCAGCGTCTGCTCCTGGAGGTGTCGTGGGAGGCCCTGGAGCGGGCGGGGATCGAGCCGGGCACGCTGCACGGCAGCGACACCGGTGTGTTCGCCGGGGTGATGTACCACGACTACGGCGGTGGCGGCCGGCTTCCCGAGGAGGCCGAGGGGCACTTCCTGACCGGTACGGCCGGCAGTGTCGCCTCGGGGCGGGTGGCCTACACCCTGGGTCTCCAGGGTCAGGCCCTGACGGTGGACACCGCGTGCTCGTCGTCGCTCGTCGCCCTGCACCTGGCGGTGCGTGCCCTGCGGTCCGGTGAGTGCTCCCTCGCCCTCGCCGGCGGGGCCGCGGTGATGTCCACGCCGCACACGTTCATCGAGTTCTCGCGTCAGCGGGGCCTCGCGGCCGACGGACGCTGCAAGTCGTTCTCCGCGGACGCCGACGGCACGGCGTGGGCGGAGGGTGTCGGCGTCCTCGTCGTCGAACGACTCTCCGACGCGCGTCGGCTGGGGCATGACGTCCTCGCCGTCGTCGCCGGGACCGCCGTCAACCAGGACGGCGCCTCCAACGGACTCACCGCCCCCAGCGGCCCCGCACAGGAACGCGTCATCCGCGCCGCGGCAACCGACGCCGGCATCACCCTCACCGACGTCGACGCCGTCGAAGCCCACGGCACCGGAACCGTCCTCGGCGACCCCATCGAAGCCCAAGCACTCCTCGCCACCTACGGCAGCCAGCGCGACACCAGCCACCCCCTCATGCTCGGCTCCCTCAAATCCAACCTCGGCCACGCCCAAGCCGCCGCAGGCGTCGGCGGCGTCATCAAAATGGTCATGGCCCTCCGAAACGGCGAAGTGCCGGCCTCGCTCCACGTCGGCAAGCCCAGCGAACTCGTCGACTGGGAGTCCGGCGGCGTCGAGGTCCTCACCGAACCCCGCCCCTGGCCCACCACCGAGGGCAGGGTCCGCCGCGCCGGCGTCTCCTCCTTCGGCATCAGCGGCACCAACGCCCACGTCATCCTCGCCGAAGCCCCCACCACCCAACCGGCCGCCGAGGAGGCGACCGAGCGTCCCGAGGGCGGCCTGCCGTGGGTCCTGTCGGCGCGCTCCGCCGACGCGCTATCGGAGACCGCGGGCCGTCTCGCGGCGTTCGTACGCGCCCGGCCCGGGATCCGGCCCGCCGATGTGGCGTTCTCCCTGGCCACGCGGCGCTCCGCCTTCGAGTCCCGCGCCGTCGTCCCGGGAGCCGAGGGCCTCGACGGCCTCCTCGCCGGGCTCGACGCACTGGCCTCCGGCGAGGCCGAGCCGGTCACGGCGGCCGTCACCGGTGCGAAGCCGGGCCGGACTCCGGGTGGTCCCGTGGTGTTCGTGTTCCCCGGGCAGGGATCGCAGTGGGCCGGAATGGCGGTCGGACTCCTCGACACCTCACCCGTCTTCGCCCAGGCCATCGCCGACTGCGAGACCGCCCTCGCACCCTACGTCGACTGGTCCCTCACCGACGTCCTCCGCGACCACCCCGACGCCCCCGGCCTCGACCGGGTCGACGTCGTCCAACCCGCCTCCTGGGCCATGATGATCGCCCTCGCCGCCCTCTGGCGCTCCTGCGGCACCGACCCCACCGCCGTCATCGGCCACTCCCAGGGCGAGATCGCCGCCGCCGTCGTCGCCGGCGCCCTCACCCTCGACGACGGCGCCCGCGTCATCGCCCTCCGCTCCCAAGCCCTCACCGCCCTCTCCGGAGACGGCGGCATGGCCTGGCTCAACCTCGCCGAGGACGAGACCCGGCACCTCCTCACCGACCGGCCGGACCTCACCGTCGCCGCCGTGAACGGCCCCCACTCCACCGTCGTCGCCGGACGCACCAGGGCCCTCGACGAACTCCTCGCGCGCTGCGAATCCGACGGGACCTGGGCCCGCCGCATCCCCGTCGACTACGCCTCCCACTCGCCCCACGTCGACCAGATCCAGGGCACCCTGACCGCCCGGCTCCAGGACATCACCCCCCGCCCCGCCGCCGTCGCCTTCCACTCGACGGTGACCGCGGGCGCGCTCGACACCACCCGGCTCACCGCCGACTACTGGTTCCAGAACCTCCGCAGCACCGTCCGCCTCTCCGAGACGGTGAACGGGCTCACCACACCCGGCACCCTCTTCATCGAGGTCAGCCCGCACCCCGTCCTCACCTCGGGAATCGCCGACACCCTCGCCGAGGGCCGCACCGGCACGGGCACCGCCCTCGGCACCCTCCACCGCAACGACGGCACCCACCAGCGCTTCCTCCACGCCGCCGCCGAAGCATGGACCCACGGCGCCTCCGTCGACTGGCACGCGCTCCTCCACCCGTACCGCACCCACCCGACGCCGCTCCCCCCGTATCCCTTCCAGCACCAGCACTTCTGGCTCCGGCCGGAAGCCCCCTCGGTGCGCACCGCCGCTACCGGGCCGGCGGTGAACGCCGCCGCGGGGAGCCTGCTGGGCACGCGGCTGCCGTCGTCGCCGCTCGCCGAGGCGCAGTTCGCCCCGGCACTCGACCCGTCGGCGCATCCCTGCCTGGCCGAGTTCGTGGTCGGCGGCCGTCCGGTGGTCAGTGCCGGCGTGCTCGTCGAGTCGCTGATCGAGGCGGTCACCGAGCTCGCCGGACCGGGCCCGGTGTCGGTCGAGGACCTGGAGCTCCCGGCCGATCTGGCGCTCGCGCCGGCCGGTGCGGGGCGCGCGGCTCAACTCGTCGTGAACGGGACCCGGTTCGACTACCACGCACAGGACGCGTCCGGCGCCTGGCAGCTGTACGCGCGGGCCGCGGCCCGCTCGGGTGCCGCCCCCGCGCCGGCGGTGGCGCTCGCCGCCGGCGGGTCGGGGCGCGAGCTGACCGGTGAGGAGCTGTACCGGCTGCTGTGGCAGCGCGGCCTGTACCTGGGGTCGGCCGTGCGCTGGGTGGAGCGGATCACGCTCGGCCGGGGCGAGGCCACCGCCGGGATCCGTCCCGCATCGCCCGCCGAGACGGAGCCGTACGTACTTCACCCCGGGCTCGTCGACGCGATGTTCCAGACCGCCCTGGCCTGCTTCCCGGCGGACGGCCCGGCCCTCGTGCCGGCCGGCCTCGAACGGTTCGTCCACTACGACCGCGGCGGGCACCAGGACGGGCTCCGGTGTCACGCCGAACTGTTCGACGGCGGTACGCGGGCGCGCATCCGGCTCGTCGCCGCGAACGGCCGGCTGGTGGCCGAGGCCGACGGCGTCCGGTTCGTCGCCGCGCCGGCCCGTTCGGAGACGGCGGCCGAGCCGGCCCCGGCCGCGGCGGTGCGGCAGGCGCCCGCCGCCGTGCGGGCACCAGCCCCGGAGCCCGCGGCGCCGCCGCGTGCCGAGACCGTCACCGCTCCGGCGCCGGTCGGCACCCCGGTGCCGGAGGCCGCGGGGTCGCCCGACGCGGTGCGGGCCCTGGTGGTCCGTACCGTCGCCCGGGCCCTCGGGACGACGGCGGCCCGGCTCGACGCCCGGCAGTCGCTGCAGGCGCTCGGCCTGGACTCGCTGATCGCGATGAAGATCAGGACCGCGCTGAACAAGGAGTTCGAGGTCCTGCTGCCGATGTCGGCGTTCCTCGACGGCCGCAGCACCGACGACATCGCCGGTGACGTCCTCACCGCCCTCGGCGCCGACGCCGGGGTCCGGGAGGACACGGAGGAAGAGGCGGGGCGTCCCGTCGGACCGGACGCCCCCGCTGACGAGGACGCCGAGCGGTACCGGCCGTTCGGCCTGACGGACCTCCAGCAGGCGTACCTCGTGGGTCGCGGCGACGCCTTCGAACTGGGCAACACCTCAACCTACTTCCAGATCGAGATCGACCTGGAGAACGTGGACCTGGACCGGCTCGGCGCGTCCTTCCGGGCGATGATCGAGCGGCACGACATGCTGCGGGCGGTCTTCACCGCCGAAGGCGAGCAGCGCATCCGGCGCACGGTCCCCGGCTATGTGATCCGCGAGACCGACGCCTCCGCGCTGGAGCCGGCCGAGCGGGAGGCCGAACTGGTCGCGGTCCACGAGGAGATGCGGCACCAGGTCTTCGACACCGCGAGCTGGCCGCTGTTCGACGTGCGGGTGACCCGGATCGACGAGCGGGTGATCCGGCTGCACGCCGGCTTCGACGCGCTGATCATCGACGGGTTCAGCACGTCGATCCTGTTCAAGGAGTGGGCCGCGCACTACCGCGGTGAGACGCTGCCCGAACTGCGTCTGCGCTACCGGGACTACGTGCGGGAGGCCCGGGCGCTGGAGAGCGGCCCCGAGTACGACCGGGCCCTCGCCTACTGGCGGGACCGGCTCGACACGCTGCCGCCGGCTCCGCAGCTCCCGCTGGCCGTGAGTCCGTCGAGCCTGGAGCGGCCGGTGTTCACCCACCGCGGCGCGACGCTGGAGCGGGCGGACTGGGACCGGTTCAAGCAGCACGCGGCCGCGGCCGGGGTCAGCCCCTCGGCGGCCCTGTGCACCGCGTACGCGCAGGTCGTCGCGGAGTGGAGTGCCACGCCGGACTTCTGCCTGAACCTGCTCTACTTCAACCGGCTGCCGCTGCACCCGCAGGTCGGCGACGTCGTCGGGCAGTTCTCGACGACCCTGATGCTGGAGATCCGCGACTCGGCGACCGACGCGTTCGCCACCCGGGCCGCGGACGTCCAGCGCCGGCTGTGGAGCGACATGGAGCACAGCCAGGTCAGCGGTGTGCAGGTGCTCCGGGAGCTGAACCGGGCCCGCGGCGCGTCGGTGCGGGCCGCCGCACCGGTCGTCTTCACCAGCCTGGTGAACATGGAGGGACAGCAGGACGGCGAGCGCGGCGGGGTCGTGCGGCACCTCGCCGGGATCGGTGAGAACGGCCGGCAGGTGAGCAGCTCGGTCCGCACCCCCCAGGTGTGGCTCGACCACCAGGCGGTCGAGGAGGCCGGTGAGCTGCTGCTGAACTGGGACGTGATCGAGGAGCTGTTCCCGGCGGGCTGCGTCGACGCGATGTTCGCGGCGTACCAGCGGATGCTGCGCGAGCTGTCCCGCGATCCGGCGGCCTGGCGGCGCCCCCGGCCGGCCCTCGCTCCGGTCGCCGACCTGGAGGTACGGGCCGAGGCCAACGCCACCGACGGGCCGGTGCCCGGCGGGCTGCTGCACGACGCGGTGCTCGCCCGGGCGGCGGAGACGCCCGACGCGCCCGCGGTCGTCACGGGCTCGCTGACCCTGACGTACGGGGACCTGGAGCGCAGGTCCGCCGAGGTGGGACGGCGGCTGCGGGACCGGGGGGCCGGCCCCGGCGACCTGGTGGCGATCGTCATGGACAAGGGCTGGGAGCAGGTCGTGGCCGCCCTCGGCATCCTGCGGGCCGGTGCGGCGTACGTGCCGATCGACGCCCGGGTGCCCGCGGAGCGGCTGCACGTGCTGCTCGACAGCGCCGGGATCGCGCAGGTGGTGACCCAGCCGTGGGTGGACGAGGTCGCGGACTGGCCGCGGGACGTGGCCAGGACGGTGGTGCGGGTCGACGAGCCCGGTGCGGCGGCCGGCGGCGGTGGGGCGGACCCGCTGGGGCCGTCCGGCGCCGCGCCCACGGACCTCGCCTATGTGATCTTCACGTCGGGATCCACGGGTCTGCCCAAGGGCGTGATGATCGAGCACGGCGCGGCCCTGAACACGATCGTCGACGTCAACGAGCGCTATCGGGTCACCGCGGCGGACCGCGCCCTCGGACTGTCCGCGATGCATTTCGACCTGTCTGTCTACGACGTCTTCGGCCTGCTGTCGGCGGGCGGCGCCCTCGTCCTGCCGGAGCCGTCCGCGCACCGCGAGCCCGCGCGGTGGGCGGAGCTCGTCACCGAGCACGGGGTGACGATCTGGAACAGCGTGCCCGCGCTCATGGAGATGTTCACCGAGCACGCCCTGGCGAACCGGCTCTCCGGGCTGCCGCTGCGGCTGGTCATGATGAGCGGGGACTGGATCCCGGTGACGCTGCCGGGCCGGATCCGGCTGCTCCTGGAGGACGCCGAGCTGTGGAGCCTGGGTGGCGCCACCGAGGCATCGATCTGGTCGATCCTGCACCCGATCGGGGAGGTCTCCGAGGACTGCGTGAGCATCCCCTACGGCAAAGCCATGCGGAACCAGCGCTTCCATGTGCTGGACGCCGCCCTGCGCCCCTGCCCGGTGTGGGTCCCCGGCGACCTCTACATCGCCGGGGTCGGCCTGGCCCGCGGCTACCTGAACGACGAGGCGAAGACCGCCGCCGCGTTCCTGCACCACCCGGTCACCGGTGAGCGGCTCTACCGCACCGGCGACCTGGGGCGCTTCCTGCCGGACGGCGCCATCGAGTTCCTCGGCCGGCAGGACTCCCAGGTCAAGATCCAGGGCTACCGGATCGAACTGGGCGAGGTGGAGGCCGCTCTGACCCAGTGCGAGGGCGTGCGGGCGGCCGCGGTGGTCGCGGCGGGCGAGCAGCACGGTCCCAAGCGGCTGATCGCGTACGTCGTCCTCGACGAGGGGCGGGACGACTCCGAGCAGCGGATCACCGACGCGTTGCGCAAGGTGGTCCCGCAGCACCTGGTGCCGCAGCGGATCCTGGTCCTGGACGAGCTGCCGCTGAGCGACAACGGGAAGGTGAACCGGGCGGCGCTGCCCGCGCCCGACGAGGTCGCCGTCGAGGGCGCCGGCTTCGTCGCCCCCCGCGACGAGGTGGAGCGCCGGCTCGCCGAGATCTGGGCGGAGTTCTTCGGGGTGGCCGAGATAGGGGTGACCGCGAGCTTCTTCGACCTCGGCGGGGACTCGCTGCTCGCGGTGCGGCTGATGGCCAGGATCGCCCGCGGTCTGGGCCGCAGCCTGCCGCTGTCCAGCCTGTTCGCCCGGCCCACGATCGAGCTGCTCGCGCAGGCGGTCCGGGAGGCCGGCAGCGGCGAGGAGGGCCGGCGGGCGCTCGTCCCGGTGCGGACCACGGGCCGGCGGACTCCGCTGGTCTTCGTCCACCCGGTCGGCGGTGACGTGCTGTGCTACGCGGAGCTGGCCGAACTCCTGGGCCACGACCAGCCGTTCTACGCGCTGCAGCTCCCGGACCGGGAACTGCCGAGCGTCGAGGAGATGGCCGCCCACTACGTCGCGGCCGTCCGTGAGGCGCTTCCCGAGGGCCCGTACCGGCTCGGCGGCTGGTCCATGGGCGGGGTGATCGCCCTGGAGATGGCGGCCCAGCTCACCGCGGCGGGTGCCGAGGTCGAGCTGCTCGCCGTGGTCGACCTGATGGAGCGGCCCGGGCCGGCCGAGGGCGCGCCGGTCTCCGACGAGGTGCTGCTGTCCTGGTTCGCCCGGGACCTGGCGGGTCTGGCCGGGGTGGCGTGGGAGCTGCCGGCGGAGGCGTTCGACGGACGTCCGCCGGTGGAGGTGCTGCACGCGGAGGCGCGTGCGGCGGGGGCGCTGTCGGAGGACATCGACCTCGACACGCTGAGCTCCATCGTGGGCCGGTTCCAGAGCAACTACCGGGCCCTGCTGCGGTACGCGCCCAGCGGCTTCGCCGGACGGGTGCTGTCGCTGCGGGCGGCGGACGGCGGTGCGTCCGTCGAGACGGCGTCCCGCTGGATGGCGTACTTCCCCGGTGACGCCGCCCTCGTCGACGTGCCCGGCGACCACTACACGGTGATGCGCGGGGAGCGGTTGCGCGTCCTCGCGGACGAGCTGCGCCGGGCCCTCGACGCCCACTGAACCGACCCTGCCGGGCCGCCCGCGCGGCGGCCCGGCCGACCAGCCCCGGACCGGTCCTCGGGTTCCACGGACCGGTTCCACGACGTGAGGACGATCGGTATGCGAAGTGATCAGGCCGCCCCGATACGGCGGCGGAGCGGCGGCGATCCCGCCAGGGGCGCCGGAGCGGGCCGATGAGGGCGCTGCCGGCCTCCGTGCCGGTCGCCGTCGTCGGCGCGGGCCAGTCCGGGCTCGCCGTCGGGTACCACCTGCGGCGGGCCGGGGTGGAGTGCGTGCTGCTGGACGCGGGTGGCGAGATCGGCGAGACGTGGGAGAGGCGCTGGGACTCGCTGACGCTGTTCACGTCGGCGCAGTTCTCCGGGCTGCCGGGCCTGCCCTTCCCGGGCGAGGGCCGCCACTACCCCGGCAAGGACGAGGTGGTGGCGTACCTGCGGGACTACGCCGAACGGTTCGACCTGCCGGTGCTGCCTGACCACCGGGTGCTGTCGGTGCGGCGGGACGGGGACGGCTTCCTGCTGCGGACGACGCGGGGCGTGTGCCGGGCCGGTCGGGTGGTGATCGCGACCGGGGCGTTCGGCGTCCCGCGCGTCCCGGAGTTCGCCGGGGCGCTGGGCGCGGACGTGTCCGCGCTGCACACGAGCGAGTACCGGAGCCCCGCGCAGCTGGCGCCGGGGACGGTGGTGGTCGTCGGTGACGGCAACTCCGGCCGGCAGATCGCCGCGGAGCTGTCCGGGACCCACGAGGTGGTGCTCAGCTGCGGCGGGGCGGTCTCCCCGCCGCTGCCGCAGACGGTCGTGGGCCGGGACATGTTCTGGTGGATGAGCGTGCTCGGGGTGATGCGGCTGCCGGTGAGCATGCAGGCGCCCGACCCGGTGGTCGGCGACCGGGTGCCCGGGCTCGTCGCGGCGGGATCGATCCGTACGGTCGGGCGGATCACCGCGGCCGACGGCGCCGAGCTGCTGACCGCGGACGGCGAGCGCGTCAAGCCGTCGACGGTGATCTGGGCGACCGGCTTCCGCACCGACTGGAGCTGGCTCGACCCGGACATGCTCGACGACGAGGGGCAGCCGCGGCACACCGAGGGCGTGGGTGCGGTCCCCGGCAGCTACTACCTGGGGCTGTACCGGATGCGCACCCGCGGTTCGGCGCTGATCGGCTTCGTCGGCCGGGACGCCGAGCACATCGCGGGGGCGATCACCGCCGGCGCCCGCGGCGAGGACGCCACGACCACTCCGCCCACGACCGAAGGCCTGCCCTCATGACCCGTGCCACCTCCACCGAACTCGACGTGCTGGGCGCGCTGCTGGCCTTCGACTTCATCGGGTTCGCCCAGAAGTCGGCCGCGCTCGATCCCGCCGGTCCCGCGTACGGCCGGGCCGTCGGCGTCGCCTTCGGGACGGCGGCCCGGCGGCGCTTCCCGCACGGTGCGGAGCCCCGGGAGATCAACGGGTACGTCGCCGAGGTCCTCGGCTCGCTGGACGCGGGGGCGGAGGACTTCGACCCGGCGTTCCTGGAGGCGCTGCTGGCCGCCGGCCTCGACGGGGACGAGGAGCCCGCCGGCGGGCTCCCGGACCCCGAGGCGGCCCTCCAGGCCAGGCTGGTGCTGACGCTCCGGCTGGTACGGGAGCTCGGTCTCGACGCCGACGGGCAGCGGGAGCTGCTGGCGGAGACGGCGGACCGGCTGGGGGCCTGAGGCCGACGGGCCGGGGGGCGACGTCCCGCGGGCGCGGTTCCGGTGCCGGGCCCTCCGGGGCGCCGCCCCGCCGCTCACCGCCCGGGAGCCGCCCCGCCGTTCACCGCCTCGACACCCTCGACTCCCCCGGAGTCCCGCTCCGTCGACCTCGCCGCCCGGCGCCAACGACACGCAGGCCGGCGGGCGTTCCTCCCAGCGGGGGTCGGGCCGTCAGAAGGACGGAGCCGGCCCCGAGGCGGGACCGGCTCCGACGGCGTGCCCCGGGGCGACCCGCCGGCGCACGCCGCTGCTCGATCAGGCCGGGATCAGCCCGTGAACAGGATCTCTCCCATGATCTTGGAGGTGACGTGGTCGTGGTCCAGGAGGTTGACCCGGGCGTTCATCTTGCCGCTGCCGGTCGCGAAGGCGTAGTTGCCGGTCCCCCCGGTGATCGTGAACGTGCCGGTCGGGTAGACCAGGGTGTCCGCGGTCAGCGGCGCGGTGAGCTGGTAGGTCAGGGTGAGCTTGTCCCCGTCGGCCTCCGTGATGGTCGCCGTCCCCTTGATGTCGTACTTGCCGGGGATGGTCGCGGTACACACCACCTCGTCCTGCGTCCACGTCCCGCCGGTGGTGGGCTTGCCGGCGGCGGTGCCCGTCCCGGTCACGTTGTAGCCGTTGCAGCCCACGGTGTCGGGGTGCGTGGTCGCGATCACCGCGAAGTTGGCCGTGCTGTTGACGCTGGGGTCGTACGCCTTGATGGACGTGGTGGCGGTGTCGGTCTCCGCCGCGAAGGTGGCGCCGGCCGTACCGCCCGCCATCAGTAACGTGGCGGCCGCGACGCCTGCGGTGCGGGCGAACCATCTCTGCGCGAGTCTTGTCATCTTCTCCCCCGGAATGATACGGAAACTGCTCAACTACGCCTATTTGAAGGCCTGTTGGAGACAGCTTCCCCGATCGAAAGGGCTTCCGTCGAGGCATTCCGGCTTTTGCCCGGGGGAGGCCCGGATTCCGGGGACGTGCCCGGTCCGGGCGCGCCCCCGGCGAGGGCGGAGGCCGGTCAGCCGAGCTGGCGGCGTACGAGGGCGTGGAAGGCGCCGCCCGCGTCGGCGAGCAGTTCGGCGGGCGGGCCCTGCTGCGCCACCCGGCCCTCCTCCATCACCACCACCCGGTCGGCGTCCATGACCGTGGAGAGCCGGTGGGCGATCACGACGCGGGTGGCGCGCAGGGCCCGGGTGGACTCGATGACGACCCGCTGGGCCTCGTTGTCCAGGGCGCTGGTGGCCTCGTCCAGGAAGAGGATCCGCGGCTTGCGGATGAGGGCCTGCGCGATCATCAGCCGCTGTCGCTGACCGCCGGACACGGTCCCCCCGCCGTCGGACAGCATGGTGTGCAGGCCCATCGGCATCGCCTTGACGTCCTCGGCGAGCCCCGCCATCGCGACCGCCTCCCAGGCCTCCTCCGCGGTGTACGGCTCCGCCCCCCGGACGCAGTCGAGGATCGAGCCGGAGAGCGGCTGCGCGTTCTGCAGGACGACGCCGCACTGGCGGCGCACCGCCGCCCGGTCGAGCGCCGCCAGGTCCTGGCCGTCGTAGAGCACACCGCCCTCCACCGGCCGGTCGAAGCCGATGAGCAGGCGCAGCAGGGTCGACTTGCCGCAGCCGCTGGCCCCGACGATGGCGACGAACTCACCGGGCCGCACCCGTACCGACACGTCGTCCAGGACCAGCGGCCCGTCCTCGGTGTACCGGTAGGAGACGTTCTTCGCCTCGATCGCCCCGCTCAGCTCGCCCGGCTGCGTGCTGGAGCCGCGCACCTCGGGCGGCTCCCGGAAGACGGGGCCCAGCTGCTCGAACATCGGCTGCACGGCGGCGGCCGAGATCAACGCGCCGGTCAGCTGGGTGACCGAGGACAGCAGGATCGTCACGGCGGTGCTGAAGGTGAGGAACTCGGCGGCGGACATGCTGCCCCGCGCCGGTCCCGCGAGGAGCATGAACATCACCAGCATGCACAGCGGCGGGCAGACCGCGTTGAGCACGGTGACGGCGTTCTTGATCCGGCCGATGCGCTGCTGGAGCTCCCGGGTGCGGGCGAACTCCCGCGCCCAGGCGGCGTAGGCGAAGCTCTCGGCCGCGGCCACGCGCAGCTTGGGCAGTCCCCGCAGGGTCTGGAACGCCTGGTTGTTGAGCTTGTTGCCGAGCGCGAGCAGCCGCCGCTGGTAGCGCAGCTGCCAGAGTCCGAGCCCCAGGAAGAGGCCGGCGACGACCAGCAGCATCGCGAGCGCGACCAGGGCGAGGGGCACGCTGTAGAAGAGGAGCAGGACGAGGTTGACCGCCCCCACGGTGCTCGCCTGCAGGCAGACCGAGCCGATGCCGGAGAGCACGCTGCGGATGGCGCTGACGCCCATCGCCGCGCTCGCCAGCTCCCCGGTGGAACCGCCTGCGAAGAAGGTCACCGGCAGCCGCAGCAGCCGGTCCCAGACGGCCGGCTGGAGGGTCGCCTCGACCCGGCCCTCCACCCGCAGGATCGCCATGTTCTGCAGCAGCATGAAGGCGGCCGAGACGAGGGCGGTCGCGATGAGCGCGCACGCGGTCTGCACGATGAGTCCGCTCTCGGCCTGCAGGACGTACGCGCCGAGGACCCGGCCGGTGGCCAGGGGGACGAGCGCCCCGAGCCCGACCGCCACCAGACCGCCCAGGAACAGGCCGCGCAGGTCCCGGCCGGTCCCCCGCAGCCCGAAGCGGACCAGCCGCAGCACTCCCGGCCGTCCCTCCGGCAGCGGGCGGTAGAACATGACGGCGCCGGGTTCGAACGCGCCCTCGTGGGCGGCGCCGATCCGCTCGCGCCGCCCCGTCGCCGGGTCGACGGCCACGTACCCGCCGCGCCGCCACAGCAGCGCGACCGGCGCGCCGTCCTCCTCCCGGCGGCCCACCAGCGGCCCGCTGTCCTCGCGCCACCAGCGGCCCTGGAGCCGGACGGTCCGGGTGCGGATCCGGGAGGCGAGCGCGAGGCGCTCGACGGGGTCGCCACGGCCCGCGCCGGCCGCGGTCCCGGCCGGTTCCGTCAGGGAGACGCCCGCCTCGCGCGCGACCAGCCGGCACACGGCGAAGGCCGCGTCGTCGCCCCCACCGCGCGCCGCGACCCCGCGGGGCCGTCCGCCGGGGCGGCCGATCGAGGCGAGCAGAGCCCGGTCGGCCTGCGTACGGGCGGCCTCGCCGGCCTCGATGCCGGCCGCCGTCCGGTCCTCGTGGGCACGCTCGACCTGCTCGATCCAGTCGTCCAGGGCGTACAGCAGGCGGTACTGCTGGTCGACCATGCCCTGCCACATCTCCCCGTCGACGAGGAGCGCGGCCGCGGTGTCGTACCCCTCGTACACGGCGCCGTACTGCACGCTGCCGGGGGCGATCTGCATCCACAGCACGTCGTCGTCGGCCGTGCCCGGGCCGGTGGTGGCGCGGCTCTCCAGCGGCGCCTGGTAGAGGACGCGCAGTCCGCGCCCGACGCCGAGCGCGAAGGCGTTCTCCAGCGGACTCAGCGGCGCCCCGGCGACGCCATGGGCGCCCGGCCCGTACCCCACCCCCGCGAACCCGCCGCCGTACGCGGAGGCGTCCGGCCCGTAGCCGTACGGCTCGCCGCCGTGGACGTCCTGGCCGTACGCGCCGTAACCGGCCTCGCCCGGCCCGTGCGGGGCCAGGCGGCGCAGTTCGATGCGGCGCAGCAGGCAGCCCTGGAGCGGACGGCCGATCAGGGTGTGGCCGGGGCCCTCGGCGGGGCCGAGCAGCAGCGCGCCCGGGGCCAGGCGGCCGAGGAAGTGCCAGTGGCCCTCCTGCGCCGCGTCGACGGCGAACAGGTCGAGTCCGCCCTCGACGACGAGCCAGAGGACGAGGGGCCCCTCCAGGGAGAGGCTGCGCAGCTGTGCGCAGTCGACGGGGGTGCCGAGCCCGCCGAGGGCGGCGACGACCGGGTCGGCGGCGACGGGTGCGGGGTGGGGGGAGGTCACCTCAGTGCTCCTTGACCAGTCGGGCGTACGCGCCTCCCGCGGCGAGCAGGTCCTCGTGGCGGCCGCGCTCGACGACGGTGCCCCGCTCCAGGACGACGATCTCGTCGCTGTCGCGGACGGTGCTCAGCCGGTGGGCGATGACCACGCAGGCGCAGCCCCGGCGCCGCAGGTTGTCGATGACGAGCCGCTCGGTCGCCGCGTCCAGGGCGCTGGTCACCTCGTCGAGGACCATGACGCTGGGGCGCCGGACCAGCGCCCGCGCGATCTCCAGGCGTTGGCGCTGACCGCCGGAGAAGTTGCGGCCGTCCTGCTCGACCCGGCTGTGGATGCCGCCTGGCCGGCGGGCGATCACCTCGTACACGGCGGCGTCCCGGAGGGCGTCGACGACGGCCTCGTCCGGGATGGAGGGGTCCCACAGGGCGATGTTGTCGCGGACGGTCCCCTCGAAGAGGAAGACGTCCTGGTCGACGAAGGAGACGGAGGCGGCGAGCGCGCCGCGGGGGATGTCCTCCAGTCGCATGCCGTCGATGCGGATGGCGCCCTCCCAGGGTGCGTACAGACCGGAGACCAGCCGGGAGACCGTGGACTTGCCGCTGCCGGAGCCGCCGACGAGCGCGACCTGCCGGCCGGGGCCGACGGCGAGCGAGAAGTCCTTGAGGAGCGGGGCGTCGAGGGGGCTGTAGCCGAAGGTGATGCCGTCCAGCGTCACGTGGCCGGTCAGCCGGCGGGTGGCGGCGGGCGGCTCGCGCCGCGAGTACAGCGGGTCGACGGGGAAGTTCTCGACGTCCTTGAGGCGGGCGACGTCGGCGGCGAAGTCCTGGATGCGGCCCGCGACGCCGTTGAGCCGTGTGATCGGTGTGGTGAAGCTGGTCACGAGGGCCTGGAAGGCGACGAGCAGGCCGACCGAGAGGTGGCCCTCCACCGCGCGCAGGCCGCCGATCATCAGGATCAGCGCGCTGTTGAGCGCGGCGAGCGTCGGCGCCACGATCGCCAGCCACATGCTGGGGACGCCGAGCCGCTGCTGCACGTCGAGGGTGACGGCGTGCTGACCGGCCCAGCGGCGGAAGAAGCCGTCCTCGCCGCCGGTGGCCTTCATCGTCTCGATGAGCTGCAGTCCGCTGTACGCGGTGTTGGTCAGCCGGGCGCTCTCGGCGCGGAGCTTCTGGGTGTCGGTGGCGCGCACGTGGACCACGATCCGCATGGCCAGGACGTTCAGCAGCGCGACGCCGATGCCGACGAGCGTCAGCTGCGGGTCGTACGTCCAGAGCAGCACCGCGTAGAGGACGACGACCACGGCGTCCACGCCGGCGGCGGCGAGGTCGCGAGCGAGGGTCTCGGCGACCGCGTCGTTCGACTGGAGGCGCTGGACCAGGTCGGCCGGGTTGCGCTGGGAGAAGAAGGAGACGGGGAGGCGGAGCAGGTGGCGCAGGAAGCGGGCGCTGCCGAGGGTGGAGGAGATGACGCGGCCGCGCAGCAGGTTCGCCTGTTGGAGGTGGGTGAGCACCGCCGTGAGCAGCAGGGCCGCAGCCGTCGACGCGAAGAGCACGCCGAGGAGCGACGTCTGCTCTCCGATCAGGAACATGTCGATGTACGTACGGCTCAGCGCGGGGATCGCCGCGCCGACGACGACCAGGAGGAGGCTGGCCAGCACGGCGGCGAGCAGGGTGCCCGAGGTGCCGCGCAGCCGGGCCGGCATCGCGCGCATGACGCCGGGCTTCCGGCCGGTGCGGCGGAAGCCCTCGCCGGGCTCGAAGGTGAGGACGACGCCGGTGAAGCTGGTGTCGAACTCGTCCATGGGTACGAAGCGGCGGCCCTTGGCGGGGTCGTTGATGTGGACGCCGCGGCGGCCGAGGCGGCGGCCGATGCCCTCGTAGACGACGTAGTGGTTGAACTCCCAGAAGAGGACGGCCGGCGGCCCCACTGCGGCGAGGGCCGCCAGGTCCATCTGCATGCCCTTGGCCGTGAGGCCGTAACCGCGGGCGGCTTTCAGGATGTTGCTGGCGCGGGATCCGTCGCGGGAGACGCCGCAGGCGATGCGGAGCTCTTCCAGGGCGACGAACCTGCCGTGGTGGCCGAGCACCATGGCGAGCGCGGCGGCGCCGCACTCCACCGCCTCCATCTGGAGCACGGTGGGGGTGCGCACGGGGCGGGGCGTGCGGCCCTTGGGGACGGGCCGGCGCCGGGGGCTCCGGCCGGACGGCGCGGCGCGGCGGCGGTCGCCGCCGCGGGGTGCGGGGCGGTGGCGCCGGCGCGCGCCGGGCCCGGGGCGCGGGGTCCGGCTCGTGTCGGCGGGCGCGGTCACGGGAGCAGCCAATCGACGGGCCGCTCTGCGGCGAGGTGGACGGTCGCGGTGACGGGGGTCGTGGAGTCGACGGCGTACGGGGGGCCGTCGGCCTTGGACCACCGGTAGCCGGAGCGGGTCGCGGTCGAGCGTTCCAGCTGGACGAGGACCGCGACGGGGTCGCCGTCCCGGGCGAACTCCTCGGCGAGGGACCGGTCGCCGAGGAATCCGCTGATCTGGGCGGGTGTCTGGGGGACGCGGCCGACCGCCTCGACGCGTCCGCGGAGCACGCCGTAGCGCTGCCGGGGCGCGGAGGGGACGCCGAGGTCGACCTGGGCGCCGACGGGGATCGTCGCGCCGCTGCCGCCCGGTACGTAGAGCATGGCGACCAGCGGGTCGTCCGGGTCCTTCACGCGCTCCACGGTCGCGACGTCGGCGCCGGTGGTGACGACAAGTCCGGTCTTGACGAGGAGGCTGGTGACCCGTCCTCCGTCGATCGCGCGGACGTCCCGGTCGCCCTGCGGCGTCCGGACGGTGAGCAGCGGCGCGCCGGCGGCGACGGTCCGGCCCTCCTCGGCGCGCACGGCGGTGATCTGTCCCGCGAAGGGGCTCTGCAGGAGGTAGCTGCCCTCGGCCCGGGTGAGGACGCCGGGCGCGTTCAGCTTCGCGTGTACGGATCCGGTGAAGGCCCAGAAGGTCGCGGCGGCCATGACGACGACGGTGACGGCCAGGGCGAGTCGCCCCTGCGGGCGGGCCAACCGCACCGGCAGGTCGAGTTCTTCGGGCGATTGCAGCTTGGAAAGCGCCTTCTGACGGAACTGCACGGAACCTTCCTCCGAACGCATTCTTCACGGGCCTGCCGAATTCCCGGTGGATTCCCCGACCGCGAGGGTCGGGAAAGGCAGCCGTGAACCCCGGAACGGGAAATCGTTCCGGGGTTCACGAAGATGTCGCTCAGAGGCCGGCGACACCGACGTTGACACCGGCGAGACCGGTGACGACGCCCGGCAGGGCCTGCACGCCCTGGACGGTCTGGAGCGAGGTCACGGTGCCGAGCACGGTGCTGACGTCGCCGACCACGGCGCCGGCGAGGCCACCGGAGATGGCGAGGCCGCCGGAGACGGCGTCCAGCTCGGCGTCGGCGATCTCACGGGTCTCGATGTCGTTACGCATGGAGGCGCACCCTTCAATTCGTGTGAATTTCTTTGTCGCGGCCGGAATCAGGCACCGTTCACACGGCGGCCGCGATGTGCAGATGTAAGCACGCGAACGGGTTTTCCGGCCAACCGAGTTGACGGGTCGTGGCACACGGATTCGTCACCGGAACGGAGTGCGTTTCGATCTGCGCGACGGATCGCCCGGGGATCGTCACAGCTTCTCCGCAGGATCGAGTAACAGAAATCGGCCCTCCGGCGACCCCCGGGAACGCAAGGGGACATACGCCCTTCAATCGACGGGCGGGGGGCCGGAAGGCCGATGGACGAGGCAAGGGGAAGGATCCCCTCCACTCGCACGCTGTGAAGATTCGCCGGAGCGACTCCGGGTGAGGCCGCCTACACGGAGGGTGTCGGCGGCCCTCGGGCCCGCTAGGACGCCGCCGCCTTCTCGGGGGCGGCGGGGGCGGCGGGGGCGGCCGCGGTGGCCGGACCCCGCGCCTCCCCGGCGGAGACGGGCGCCGGCCCGGCGGCCCGGGCGCGCAGGCCGGGGCCCGCGATCGCAGCGACCAGGGCGAACGCCGCGGCGCCGATCCAGAAGGTCAGGGTGAAGCCCGACTCGGCGGGCAGCGGCGGGACTCCGGCCGGGAGGTGGGCGACGGTCTGCGAGGCGAGGATCGTCGTGACGACGGCGCTGCCGATGGCACTGCCGGTGGAGCGGGAGATGGAGTTGATGCCGTTCGCGATGCCGCTCTGGTGGTGCGGGACGCTCGACATGATGACGGCCGGCATGGCGGCGTATCCGAAGCTGACGGCCGCCCCGACGACGATTCCCGCGCCGATGACGGAGAGCGTGTGGCCGTGGTCGAGGGCGAGCCAGGCGAAGCCGACGGCGCCGAGGCCCGCGGCCAGCGCGAGGGCGGCGCGGGGGCCGCGGTGCCGGACCAGCCGGCCGCCGATCGGGGAGGCGAGCAGCGAGACGATCGCCCCGGGCAGCAGGAACTGGACGGAGGCGCGGAGGATGGACGCGTCGAAGCCGTAGCCGGTGAGGGCCTGGGGCATCTGGACCAGGTACGAGACGCCCAGGAAGTTCGCGAACATGCCGAAGCCGACGAGGACGCCGGCCAGGTTGGCCATGAGGACCGGGCGGTGGACGAACATCCTCATGTCGACGAGGGGTTCGCGGACCTTGCGCTCCACGAGGACCCAGACGGCGGCCATGACGGCGGCGCCGGCGAAGCTGCCGAGCGTCCGGGCCGAGGCCCAGCCCCACTCGTGGCCCTGCGACACGGGCAGCAGGAGCAGCAGCAGGGTGATGCCGAGCGTGAGGGCGCCGAGGAGGTCGGTCCGGCCGCCGGTCTTGTGGCGGGTCGCGGGGACGAGGAGGGCGACGGCGACGAGGGCGAGTGCCGCGAAGCCGGTCGCCATCCAGAAGGCGCTGCGGTAGTCGGCGTCGGCGCCCGAGGTGAGCAGGCCGGTGGCGACGAGGGCGAGGCCGCTGCCGAAGGCGAGGGTGCCGCTGACCAGTGCCATGGCGCCGGGCAGCCGCTGCGGCCTGACCTCCTCGCGCAGGACGGAGAGGGCGAGCGGGAAGATCGCGGTGGCGGCGCCCTGGAGGACGCGGCCGAGGATCAGCAGGGGCAGCGAGGTCGCGAGGGCGGCGACGACCGAGCCGGCGACCATGACGCCGAGGACGGCGACGAGGGTGGGCTTCTTGCCGTGCTGGTCGCCGAAGCGGCCGAGCAGCGGGGTGAACACCGCGGCGGAGAGCAGCGTGGCGGTGGTGACCCAGCTGACGTCGGCGGTCGAGGTGCCGAGGTCGGTGCGGATGAGGCCGAGGATCGGGACCGGCAGGGTCTGCATCATCGAGACGACCATGGCGGCGAGGCTCAGGGCGAAGACGACGACCGTCTCGCGCCGTGGGTCGGCGGCGGGCGGTGTGGGGGCGTGGCTCATGGCAGGGAGGGGCCTTTTCCGGTGGCGCGGGAGCTTCAGATCATCGATGTTTGATGTCGTCAAGTACTTCGCGACGGTAGACCGGAATGCTTGAGGTGGTCAAGTAAACAATTGATAATGTCAAGTGTTCTGAGTACCCTCGACCCATGAGCGCGACGACCTCCCGGCCCACCAGACTCCAGCTCATGGAGCTGCTCGCCGCCATCGGCACGGCCCAGTGGCGCGACTTCGCGTCCGCCGCGGCGCACCACGGTCTGACCTCCACCCAGGCGAAGGTCCTCGCGCAGCTCGACGGCCCGCTGCCGATGCGCGCCCTGGCCACCCTGCTGGTCTGCGACGCCTCCAACGTCACCGGCATCGTCGACCGCCTGGAGGCCCGCGCCCTGGTCCGCCGCGAGCCCGACCCCTCCGACCGCCGCGTCAAGAACGTGGTGGCGACCGACGAGGGCCGGGACGTCATCCGCCGCGTGCGCGAGGAGATGCAGGCGACGAGCGGCGCACTCGACACCCTCGACGCCACCGAGAGCGCGACCCTCTACGACCTGCTCGCCCGCCTGCGCCCGGGCATGGAGAAGAACGCCTGACCCCACGGGCCGCACGGGCACGGGGGAAGCGGACGCCCGGCCCCGCGGTCCGGGCGTTCGCACCGGCGCGGGCCCTCCCCCGCGGCCCCGGCGCCGCTCAGGGACTCGTCGTCGAGACCGCGTACACCCGGGGGAACGCCGGTTCCGTCAGGTCGACCGTCAGGTCCGTCGCCGGGCGCGGCTCCTCGCGCCGTACCGTCGTGCCCGCCCAGCTCATGCCCTCGGCGAAGCGCCAGCCCACGATGTCGGCGTCGCGGTCGCCGACCGTGATGCGGCCCGGGGTGAGGGCCGCGCGGCTCGTGCCGGACTCGGCCAGGAAGGCGTCCAGACCGGCGGCGGTGGTCGAGAACTGCACGTACAGCCGGCTGGTCTTCCAGTTGCTCGTCTCGTAGTACGCGACGTCCCACGCCCCCGCCGGGATCGGCACCTCGAAGATCCGGCGCTTCATGAGCGAGGGCCAGTTGTCCTGGAGGCCCGCCGCGGACGACTCGCGCTCCTTGTCGCGGCCGCTGTCGCGGCTCTGGCCCGCGGAGATGACGAGGTAGCCGGCCGGGATGCCGACGAGCAGGACGATGATGACGGCGGTCAGCCAGCGGCGGCGGATCATGTGCCGGTGGTCCTCGGGGAGCTTGCCCCCGGGGTCGCGCGGCGGGGTGGACTGGTGGGGCAGGGTCATGAAGGCGGATCCTCGGGGGTACGGGCGGCCCGGCCCGAGGTCCCGCTGCGCAGGGCCTGGGCGTAGCGCTCGTACCGTTCGTACCGCTCCACCCGGCGCCGGTTGGCGCGGCGGAAGCGGCGGGCGACGAGGCGGGCGAGGTCGGCGGCGCCGACCATCCCCGCCTCGGGGCCGAGCTGGGCGCGGGTGATGCGGGCCTCGGGGCGGTAGCCGCGGCCGGTGAGGTGGCGGCGGAAGGAGTCCCTGGCGGGGCCGATGAGCAGGTCGTCGGCGGCCGAGACGCCGCCGCCGATGACGAAGCAGGAGGGGTCGAGGGCGGCGGCGAGGTTGGCGATGCCGACGCCGAGCCACTGCCCGATGTCCTGGAACAGCTCCACGCACATGGCGTCGCCCTCGCGGGCGAGCTCGGTGATGAGCGGTCCGGTGATCTCGGGGACGTTCCCCTTGACCCGTTCGATGATCCCGTACGCCACCGGGGAGTCGGCGGCGGCCAGCTCGCGGGCCTCGCGGACCAGCGCGTTGCCGGAGCTGTACTGCTCCCAGCAGCCGCGGTTGCCGCAGGGGCAGCGGTGGCCGCCGGGGACGACCTGCATGTGGCCGAACTCGCCGGCCACCCCGAACCTGCCGCGCTTGACCTGGCCGTCCTCCAGGATGGCGCCGCCGATGCCGGTGCCGAGGGTGATCATGACGAGGTGGTCCTCGCCGCGTCCGGCGCCGAAGCGCCACTCGGCCCAGGCCGCGGTGTTGGCGTCGTTGTCCACCATGACGGGAACGGCGAGGCGGCTCTGGAGGGCGTCCCTGAGGGGTTCGTTGCGCCAGGCGAGGTGCGGGGCGAAGAGCACCGTGGCCCGGTCGGCGTCGACCCAGCCGGCCGCGCCGATGCCGACCGCGTGCACGTCGTGCCGGTCGGAGAGGTCCAGGACCAGCTCGACGATGGTGTCCTCGACGACCTTGGCGCTCTTGGACTTGTCCGGGGTCTCCGTGCGGAGCTTCTCCAGGATGTTGCCGTCGGCGTCGACGACGCCGGCCATCACCTTCGTACCGCCGATGTCGATGCCGACGGTCGGCACCCGCGGCGCCGTCAGGTGGGAGCGCCGCTCCCGGGAGCCGACGGTCCGCAGCACGGTGCCCCGGGCCGATCCCCGGTGGGCGAGGTCACGGTAGGTACTCATCGGCTCCGATTCTGCCAGGTGCGGTGTCAAGGGGCCGTTACCCCGGGCGCGGGCCGCGGGGGTCCGTCACGTCGCGGACGGCCGCTCCAGCTCGTGCCGCAGGTCCTCCAGCTCGGTGCCGCCGGCCATCTGGCGGGTCAACTCGTCGAGCGTGATGGAGCCCTTGCTGTGGCTGCCGGCCATCACGCCCCGCTTGAGCAGGACGAACCGGTCGCCGACGAGGTACGCGTGGTGCGGGTTGTGGGTGATGAGGACCACGCCGAGGCCCTGGTCGCGGGCGGCCGCGACGTACTTCAGGACGACGCCGGACTGCTTGACGCCCAGGGCGGCGGTCGGCTCGTCGAGGACGAGGACCTTCGCGCCGAAGTGGACGGCCCGGGCGATGGCCACGCACTGCCGCTCGCCGCCGGAGAGGGTGCCGATGGGCTGGTCCACGTCGCGCAGGTCGATGCCCATGCGGAGCAGCGCCTCGCGGGTGGTGGTCCGCATCAGGCCGACGTCGAGCCGCCGGAAGGGGCCGGAGCCCTTCGTGGGCTCGGAGCCGAGGAAGAAGTTCCGCCAGACCGGCATGAGCGGGACGACGGCGAGGTCCTGGTAGACCGTGGCGATGCCCCGGTCGAGGGCGTCGCGCGGGTTGGCGAGGGTGACCTCCTCGCCCTCGATGCGGAAGGTCCCGGTGTCGTGCCGGTGGAGGCCGGCGACGATCTTGATGAGGGTGGACTTGCCGGCGCCGTTGTCGCCGAGGACGCAGGAGATCTCGCCGGCGCGGACCTCCAGGGAGACCCCTTCGAGGGCGCGGATGTTGCCGTAGTACTTGCTGACGTCGTCGAGCTCGACGAGGGGCGCGGTCGTCTCCGTCACTTGGTGGCCTCCACGCGCTTGCGGATCCAGGCGTTGAGCAGGGTCGCCAGGAGGAGCATCGCTCCCAGGAAGAACTTGAACCAGTCCGGGTTCCACTCGGCGTACACGATGCCCTTGCTCGTCATGCCGAAGATGAGGGCGCCGATCGCGGAGCCGATGGCGGAGCCGTAGCCGCCGGTGATCAGGCAGCCGCCGATGACGGCCGCGATGATGAAGATCAGCTCGTTGCCCACGCCCTCGCCCGACTGGACGACGTCGAAGGAGAAGAGCAGGTGCTGGCCGGAGATCCAGGCGCAGAGCGCCACGCCCATGTAGAGGCCGATCTTCGTCCGGTGGACCGGGACGCCGACCGCGCGGGCGGCGTCGGCGCTGCCGCCGACCGCGAAGATCCAGTTGCCGAAGCGGGTCCGGAGCAGGATCCAGGTGGCGAGCGCGACGAGGCCGAACCACCAGAGGATGGTGACCTTGAACTCGACGCCGCCGATGGTCAGCTGCGAGGCGAAGAGCGCGCGGGCGGAGGGGAAGCCCTCCATGTCGGCGATGCTCTTGGTGGAGACGGTGCCGCTGATGAGCTTGGTGAGGCCGAGGTTCAGGCCGGTCAGCATGAGGAAGGTGCCGAGCGTGATGATGAAGCTGGGCAGCTTCGTACGGGTCAGCATGACGCCGTTGAAGACGCCGATGGCCAGGGTGACGAGCAGCGAGACGCCGACGCCGACCCAGACGTTCGCCGTCATCTGGTAGCTGAACATCGACGAGACGAGGGCCGAGCTGGTCACCAGGACGCCGGCGGACAGGTCGAACTCGCCGCCGATCATGAGCAGCGCGACGGGCACCGCCATGATGCCGAGGGTGGAGGCCGCGTAGAGCACCGTGCCGAGGCTGGACGGGTTCAGGAAGCTGTCGGCGGTGAGGGAGAAGAAGACGAAGACGGCGATCGCGCCGACGACCGAGCCGAGCTCGGGGCGGGCGAGCAGCTTCTTCAGCGGGGTGGTGCGCAGCAGTCTCTCGTCGACGTGGTCGAGTCCGTCCGACGGTGGTGCGGTGGAGCTCATCGGGTGCCCCGCTCGGCGTACTCGACGAGCTTCGCCGCGTCGTCCTTCGTGATCACCTGCGGGCCGGTGAGGACCGGCTTGCCGCCGCCGAGGACGTTGGCGTTGTAGCGGTACAGCCAGAGGAGGTCGACGGCCTCGTAGCCCTGGAGGTAGGGCTGCTGGTCGACGGCGAAGCCGAGGGTGCCGGCCTCGAGGGAGGCGGCGACCTTGGCGTTGAGGTCGAAGGTGTCGATCTCGGCCTTGCTCCCGGCGCTCTTGGCGGCCTGGACGGCGGCGTCGGCGAAGGGGGCGCCGAGCGTCACGACGGCGTCCACGTCCTTGTCCGACTGGAGCTTGGCCTCGATGGAGGCCTTGACGTCCGGCATGTTGGTGCCGTCGACGTAGAGGTTGACCAGTTCGCCGTCGAAGGTCTTCTTCGTTCCGGCGCAGCGCTGCTCGTGTCCGACGTTGCCCTGCTCGTGCAGGACGCAGAGAGCCTTCTTCCTGCCGCGCTTGTCGAGTTCCTCGCCGACGGCCTCGCCGGCGACGGTCTCGTCCTGGCCGATGTGGGTGAGGGCTCCGTAGGCCTTGGACTGCTCGGCGCCCGAGTTGACGGTGATGACCGGGATGCCCGCCTTGACGGCCTTCTCGACGGCGCCCTTCATGGCGTCGGGCTTCGCGAGCGTGACGATCAGGCCGTCGACGCCCTTGGCGACGTACGAGTCGATCAGCTGGGCCTGCTGCTGGGCCTCGTCGCTGTGGGCGTACAGGAAGTTGATGTTGTCCTTGGCGGCGGCCTGCTTGGCGCCCTTCTGGACGATGTCCCAGAAGGTGTCGCCGTCGCCCGAGTGGGTCACCATGGCGAAGGTCCAGCGGGGGGTGTCCACGACCGCCCTGCCCTGGGCCTCGGCGGCCTTGCGGGCGTCCTCCGCGCGCTTTCCGCCGGTGCTGCTGCACCCGGCGAGCGCCCCGGTGAGCGCGAGCGCGAGCACGGCGCCGACTGCGGCGCGTACCCCTCCTGTCCGAAGCCTGGTCACGAGGCCGTGCCCTCCTTTGTGTCCTTTGCGTGCATTGCAGGCGTGCATTGCAGTATCGGTCATGCGGGTCGTGGCGTTCGCCAGGGGGCGGGTGTCCGGCCCGTCCGCCGGTGGGGTACGGCCTACGGACGGACCATCAGCTGGAACTCGAAGGTGTAGCGGTCGGCCCGGTAGAGGTGGGAGCCGTACTCGACGGCGCGGCCGGTGTCGTCGAAGGTGACGCGTTCCATCGTGAGCAGCGGGGCGCCCTCCCGCTCGTCCAGCAGGGCGGCCTCGGCGACGGTCGCGGCGCGGGCGCCGACGGCCTGGCGGGCGCTGTGCAGGGTGAGCGCGGCGGAGCGGAGCAGCCGGTAGAGGCCGGTGGCCTCCAAGCGCGCGGTGTCCGGTCCGCCGGGGCCGAGGAGTTCGGCGGGCAGGTGGTTGCGCAGGTACGCCATGGGCTCGCCGTGGGCGGTGCGGAGCCGTTCGAGGTAGACGACCTCGCTGCCCTCGGGGAGCCGGAGGGCGGCGGCGACCGGGCCGGTGGCGGGCTCGACGCGGTTGACCAGGACCCGGGTGGCGGGGAGCTGCCCGGCGGCGTCGAGGTCGTCGTAGAGGCTGCTGAGCTCCAGCGGGCGGCGGACCGTGCTGTGCACGACCTGGGTGCCGACGCCCCGGCGGCGGACCAGGAGGCCCTTGTCGACGAGGGTCTGGATGGCCTGGCGGACGGTGGGGCGGGAGAGGCCGAGGCGGGTGGCGAGGTCGATCTCGTTGCCGAGGAGGGTGCCCGGGGTCAGCGTGCCGTTCTCCACGGCGCTCTCCAGCTGCTGGGCCAGCTGGAAGTACAGCGGGACCGGGCTGCTGCGGTCCACGGAGAGCGGGGGCAGGGAGGAGCCGGACTGCTTGGACACGGGGGGAGCGTAGCCCGGTGCGTGGATGACGGGAAGTCGTGACGTCCGGTTGTCCTGACAAATCCTTGACACCGGGGGCGGACGGCTCCACGGTGGGGCCATGCGCATCGGACTCATCGGTACGGGCCGGATCGGGAGCTTCCACGCGGGTGTGCTGGCCCGCCACCCGGAGGTCGGGTCGCTGGTCGTGGCGGACGCGGACGCCTCGCGGGCGGCCGGGGTCGCGGGCGCGCTGGGGGCGGAGGCCGCGCCCGACGTCCCCTCGCTGTTCGCCCACGCCCTGGACGCCGTGGTGATCGCCTCGGCGACGGCCGCGCACGCGGAGCTGATCGCCCGCGCGGCGGGCGCGGGGCTGCCGGCCTTCTGCGAGAAGCCGATCGCCCTGGACGTGCCGGGGACGGCGACCGCGCTGGCGGCGGTGTCCGCGGCGGGCACGGAGCTCCAGATCGGCTTCATGCGGCGCTTCGACGCCGGGTACCGGGCGGCGCGCGAGGCGGTCCGCTCGGGGCGGCTCGGCCGGCTGCACACCGTACGGGCGGCGACCTCCGATCCGGCGCCGCCGCCGGCCGCGTACCTGCCCCTCTCCGGCGGTCTCTTCCGGGACTGCCTGGTGCACGACTTCGACGTCGTGCGCTGGGTGACCGGGCGGGAGGTCGTGGAGGTGTACGCGACGGGGTCGGACGGCGGGCCCGCGATGTTCCGGGAGGCCGGCGACGTGTCGACGGCCGCCGCGCTGCTCACGCTGGACGACGGCGCCCTCGTGACGGCGACGGCGACCCGCTGCAACGGCGCCGGGTACGACGTCCGCATGGAGCTGGCGGGCGATCTGGACCAGATCGCGGTCGGCCTGGACGACCGGACCCCGCTCACCTCGGTGGAGCCCTGGGCGCCGGCTCCGCCGGGGAAGCCGTGGTCCGGCTTCCTGGAGCGGTTCGCCCCCGCGTACGAGGCGGAGCTGGACGCCTTCGTGCGCCTGGTACGCGGCGAGGCGCCCAATCCCTGCGACGGCCGGGAGGCCCTGGCGGCGCTCCGGATCGCGGAGGCCTGCGAGCGGTCGCGGCGGGAGCGGCGCCCGGTGCGGGTGGCGGACATCGGCTAGGGCGCGTGGCGGACACCCCCTAGGGCTGCCCTTCCCGTCGCCGGACCGCCGGACCGCCGGGGCGGTCGAGCGGCCGGTCGCGGTCGGGTCCACGGTCGTGCGAGGCACCGGGGACCGCCGGTCGACGCGGCCCGACTGCCGCCAAGCGTCAACTCGGCGATCACCGGTTCACTCGTTCCGGTGGCGCGTGAACGCCAGAGTGCCATGTCATCCGGTCAGCGCGGGAGATACCCGCGTGCGCCGTGGTCCACGGGTGGCCGGTGGGATCGCCGGAGGGAGGCGGCGACGGGCGGGAGCACCGTCACACGCGGTGTCCGCCGCGGGTAAACCCGGCCGCCGGTGCTGGCCGGGAGGCCTCGGGCCCCGCTGTACCCGGCGGTGCGGGGGCGGTGAGCTACGGGGCGTTCCCACCCCTCGGCCCGTGTCCGGGCCGAGGGGCCCCCGCGCACCGTCGACCGATCGGAGACGTCACCATGAGCACACCTCCTTCCGTCCCCCTCCGTGTCGCCCTCGTCAACGGAAGCTTCGAGCAGCCGTCCGTGACCGACATGGCGTTCCTCCCGGACGCCTCGCAGACCCAGGCTCCGCGGCACGTCCCGGGCTGGCTCACCACCGCCACGGACCACATGGTCGAGCTGTGGCACTCCGGCTTCAACGGCGTGCCCTCCGCGGAGGGCGAGCAGTTCGCCGAACTCAACGCCAACCAGGTCTCCACCCTCTACCAGGACCTGCCCACCACCCCGGGCACCAAGCTGTACTGGCGGCTGTACCACCGCGGCCGGCAGGGACAGGACACGATGGCCCTGGACATCGGTGCTCCGGGCAACACGGTGGAGCAGCGCTCCATCACCGACGGCAACACCGCGTGGGGGTACTACACCGGCACCTACACCGTCCCGGCCGGGCAGACCGTCACCCGGTTCGCCTTCCGGTCCGTCTCGGCGGCCGGCGGCAACCGGGGAGTCGGTAACTTCCTCGACGGGGTGTTCTTCGGCACCGCTCCCCACGTGGTGCTCACCAAGACCGCCGTCCCGGCCGGCCCGTTGGACGTCGGCGATGTCGTCACCTACCGGATCACCGCCAGGAACGAGGGGGGCGGAGCCGCCGAACGGCTCACCCTGACCGACGTACTGCCTCCGGGGACGACGTACGTTCCCGGCTCGCTCCGGATCATCGACGGCCCGAACGCGGGCGTGAAGTCCGATCCGGCGGGTGACGACGAGGCGGCGTACGACGCCGCGAGCGACACGGTGGTCTTCCGGCTCGGCACCGGAGCCTCCGCCACCCAGGGCGGGAGTCTGGCCAACACCGCCGCCCTGCCCGGGGGCACCACCGTCGAGTACCGGGTCACCCTCGGTCTGGAGACGGCGGGCACCCGGGTGACCAACACCGCCGTCGCCGCGTACGAGAACCGGCTCGGCTCCACGCCGGAGCCGCTGACGTCGACCTCCGACGAGGCGGTGACCGAGGTGAGGCCCGCCGCCGATCTGGCCGTGACCAAGGCGGCCGACGCGACCACCGTGACGGTCGGCCAGACCGTGACGTACCGCCTGGCCGTCCACAACTCCGGTCCCAGCCCGGCCTCCGGCGTCACGGTGGCCGACCGCCTTCCCGACGGTCTCGTCCTCCTGTCCGCCGACACCGACGCGGGCGGCTACGACCCGGAGACCGGCCGGTGGTCCGTCGGCGCGCTGGCCGCCGGCGCGCGCGCCGCCCTCACCGTGCGGGCCAAGGCCACCCGGCCGGGCAGCGTCACCAACACGGCCACCGTCACCGCCGCCGAGAAGGACCCCGACCCGTCCGACAACACCGACGCGGTCACCGTGTGCGTCGAACCGGCACCCGCCTGCTGCACCCCCTGCGAGCCCCGCGCCTGACGGGTCCCCGGCCGGGAGGGCGGGCCCTCACCGAGGGGGGAGGTGCGGGCCGGGAGAGGTGAGGGCCGCCCCCGGGCCCCGCGGCATGCGGCGGGGCCCGGGACCCGGCGGTCGGCGTCGGGCGGCGAGGTGGGGGGTCACCAGCGGACCGGGAGGTGACGGGTGCCGCGCATCAGGAGGCCGGGGAGCCACTCCCAGGCCTCGCCGTCGGGGTCGAGTTCCAGCTTCGGAAAGCGGTCGAGGAGGGTCCGGAGCGCGATGCGGCCCTCCAGGCGGGCGAGCGGGGCGCCGAGGCAGTAGTGGACGCCGTGCCCGAAGGCGAGGTGGCCCCGCGTGTCGCGGCGGACGTCGAAGCGGTCGGGTGCGGGGAAGCGGGCCGGGTCGCGGTCGAGCGCTCCGATGGCGACCAGCACGTGCCGGCCGGCCGGGATCTCGGTGCCGCCGAGGGCGACGGGTTCCCGGCTGAACCGGAAGGTGCTGGTCTCGACCGGCCCGTCGTACCGCAGGGACTCCTCGATCGCGCCGTCGAGCAGACCCGGGTCGGCGCGCAGCGCGGCGAGCTGGTCGGGATGGGTCAGCAGGTTGCGGACGGTGTTGGCGATCAGGTTGACGGTCGTCTCGTGGCCCGCGATGAGCAGCAGGTAGGCCATGGCGCGGAGTTCGGGTCCGGAGAGCCGGTCGCCGTCCTCGGCCCGGGAGGCGATCAGGCCGGAGAGCAGGTCGTCGGAGGGGCCGGCGGCCCGCTTGTCCTCGATCAGCTCGTCGAGGTAGGCGCCGAAGTCCACCATGCTGCGCGAGAAGTCCTCCTCGCCGGTGGGGCTGACCAGCTCAGTGGACCAGCGGCGGAAGGTGTCGCGGTCCTTCGTGGGGACCCCGAGGAGCTCGCAGATGACGGTGACCGGCAGCGGGTAGGCGAAGGCGTCGACGAGGTCGGCGCGGCCGGCCGGCTCCATCGCGTCGACCAGGTCGGCGGTGAGCCGCTCGATCCTGGGCCGCAGGTTCTCCACCCGGCGGCCGGTGAACTCGCCCGTGACCAGGCGGCGCAGCCGGGTGTGGTCGGGAGCGTCGGCCGCGAGGAGGTGGACGCCGATGACGTCCTCCTCAGGCGGCCGTACGCCGATCACGGACGGGGACTTGGCGAGCCGGGGGTCGGCGAGAGCGGCACGCCCCTCCTCGTGGCCGACGACCAGCCAGAACCGGAAGCCGTCGGGCATCCGGACCTCGTGGACGGGGCCGGCTTCCCGGAGTCGTGCGTAGAAGGGGTACGGATCCGCGGTGAAGTCCGCGCCGTACTCCCCCAGTTCGATGACGGACATCGACGCAGGGTATCCGAACGGGACCGGCTCGAAACGATCACTTCCGGCCGTCGTCGTCGAGCAGGCCGGCGTCGTGGACGAGGAGCGCGATCTGGACGCGGTTGTTGAGGCCCAGCTTGGCGAGGACGCGCGAGACGTGGGTCTTGACCGTGGGCACGCTCATGTAGAGCTCGGCGGCGATCTCCGCGTTGGCGAGGCCGCGCCCGACGGCGACGGCCACCTCCCGCTCGCGGTCGGCGAGTTCGGCGAGTCGGCCGGCGGCCGCCTCGCGCGGGGACCGCTCGGGCCGGCCCGCGACATGGGTCATGAGCTGGCGGGTGACCGCCGGGGACAGCACCGGGTCCCCGGCGGCGACCCGGCGGACGGCGGCGAGGATCTCGGCGGGCGGCGTGTCCTTGAGGACGAACCCGGCCGCGCCGGCCCGCAGGGCGCGCAGCACCTGCTCGTCGGCGTGGAAGGTGGTGAGGACGACGACCTGGGGTGCGCCGGGCTCGGCGCGGAGCCGTTCGGTGGCGGTGAGCCCGTCCACATGCGGCATGCGGATGTCCATGAGGACGACGTCGGGGGCGTACCGGGCGACGAGTTCGGGGACCTCGCGGCCGTCGGCGCCCTCGCCGACGATCTGGAGGTCCTCGGCGCCGCCGAGCATCAGAGTGAGGCCCGCGCGGACCAGGGGGTCGTCGTCGACGATGAGCAGCCGGATGGTCATGCGGGCCACGGTAGCCAGGCGTGCAGCGAGAATCCGCCGTCGGGGGCGGGTCCGTGCTCCATCCGGCCGCCGGCGAGCACGGCGCGTTCGGTGAGTCCGATCAGTCCCTGGCCGGAGCCGGGGACGGGCGGGACGGGGCCGTCGGGGGCCGGGTTGTGGACGTCGACGGTGAGTCCCTCGCCGGGGCGGCCGCGGACGGTGACGGTGACGGTGGTCCCCGGGGCGTGCTTGCGGGCGTTGGTGAGGCCCTCCTGCGCGATGCGGTAGACCGTGCGGCCGGTGGCGGCGGGCACGGTGGACGGTTCGCCGACGGTGGTGTCGAGGACGACGTCCGCGCCGGCCTCGCGGGACTCGTCGATCAGCGCGTCGAGGGTGGCGAGGGTGGGTTGCGGCCGGTCGCCGCCGTCGCCGTTCTCGCCGGGGGCCCGGAGCACGCCGATGATCTCGCGGAGGTCCTGGAGGGCCTCGTGGGCGCTGTCGCGGATGACGCCGGCGGCGCGGGCGACCTGCTCGGGCGGGGCGTCGGGGCGGAACTCCAGGGCTCCGGCGTGCACGCTCAGCAGGGTGAGGCGGTGGGCGAGGACGTCGTGCATCTCTCGGGCGATGGCCTCGCGGGCGAGCCGCTGGGCCTGGGCGGCGCGCAGCTCGGCCTCGGCCTCGGCGCGGCGGGCGCGCTCCCGGAGGGCCTCGACGAGCTGGCGGCGGGAGCGGACGAGCATGCCCCAGGCGGTGACGAGGAGGATGAGGGTGAAGCCGAGGGCGATGGAGAGCCCGGTGTTGGTGGTGGGGTCGGGCCGGATGAAGGCCTGCACGGTGGAGGTGACGACGGCGAGCGTGCCGATCGCGGCGACCTCGCGGAAGGGTCTGCGCACGGCGACGCTGAAGAGGCTCGCGAGGAGGGCGCCGGCCGCGACCGGGGCCACGAGGTTGAGCACCGAGAGGCCGAGCGCGAGCCCGGCGGGCCAGCGGCGGCGCAGCCAGAGCGCGCAGCAGCCCGCGGCGCCCAGGAGCTGGTCGACGATGGTGACGGCCCCGCTGGTGTACTGCGCGCTGGTGTCGGCGGCGATCAGGCCGACGAGGGCCGCGAGCAGGAAGATCGAGGTGTCCACGATCCAGTCGCGGACGGTACGGCGGGGCCTGCCCTCCTCGTTCCCACCGGGTCCGGCCAGGTGGGAGGGGAGCAGCCAGCGCTGCCGGTCCGTGCGGTTCATAGCGGCAATGTACGCAGCGGGAGGCGCCGGGCGGGGCAGCGGCGGCCGGGCCGCTACCGAAGTCGCGGAGGTCGATACTTCGGTCGTGGGGCCCGTGACCCGGAGGCGGACGCGGCCGGTCGCCCGCCAGCGCCATGATCACCTTATGAAAAGGTTTCTCGAGGTCGCCGGTTTCCTGCTCGCTCTCTTCGGTGTGGCCGGGGTGGTGCGCGAGCTGACGGACGGCTGGTTCCGACTCCTCGGCGTGACGCGGTTCCTCACGGAGAACGTGTGGTTCCTGGAGGGCCGTGAGCTGTTCGCCAACATCGTGATCGCCGTGCTGGGCCTGGTGCTCATGATCGTGTCGGACCGGGTGGCGAAGTCCTGAGCGGCGTACGCCCGGGAGGTCAGACCCGCGGGGTGCTCGCCGCGTCGAGCCGGGTCACCTCGGCGAGGTGCTCGGCCATCCGGTGGGAGACGGAGCCGCTGGTGTAGAGGGCTCCGCCGACCACGGCGAAGGGGACGGACATCCCGAGGAGGGCGAGGGTGCCGGGCCAGTCCCGGCTCTCCACGCACTCCTTGTCGTGGACGTACTCGCTGGTGAGCAGGGCGGGGCAGGGGCTGCCGCCGCCGTCGGCGTCCTCGTACGGGGTGAGGAGCATGACGCCGAGCCAGACCCAGCACAGGGCGGCGAGGGTGAAGAGCCCGAGGCCCCAGCCCTGGGTGCGGCGGGCCTTGGCGCGGAACTCGTTGTCGTAGACCAGTGAACGCATGGTCGGACAACCTACCCGGCGTGGCGGTCGGCGGCCCGGCGGCCCCAACCGGTGCCCGCCAGCACGAGGATCGCCCCGGCGAGGCCGAGGAGGCCGGGACGGTCGCCGGCGAGGGCGATGCCCGCGGCGGCGGCCCAGAGGGGTTCCGTGCCGAGGAGGAGGCTGACCCGGGACGGGGAGGTCCGGCGGACGGCCCACATCTGCACGAAGAAGGCGAAGAGCGTGCAGAAGACGGAGAGGAAGAGCAGTCCGGCCCACTCGCGCGGGCCGAAGTCCAGGGCCACCGCCCAGGGGGTGGCGCCGGTGCCGGGGAAGGCCGCGATGACGGCGAAGACGGCGACGGCGGAGCCGAGCTGCACGGTGGTCAGGGAGAGCGAGTCGGCCGAACGGACCGCCCTGATGCGGGACATCGCCAGGACGTGGACCGTCCGGGCGAGGGCGGCGAGCAGCATGAGCAGGTCGCCGAGGGAGGGGGTGGTGAAGCCGCCGCCCTGGGTGAGGAGGACCACGCCGAGGACGGAGAGCGCGGCGGCGCCCAGGAAGGCGCGGGGCGGCCGGACCCGGGTCGCGGCGGCCTCGGCGAGCGGGGTGAAGACCATGGTGAGGCTGATGATCAGGCCCGCGTTGGTGGCGGAGGTGTGGACGACGCCGTAGGTCTCCAGGAGGAAGATCCCGCCGAGGATCAGTCCGAGCGCTCCGGCGCCGCGCCACTGGGCGGCGCTCAGGGCCCGGAGCCTGGTCCAGCCGGCGACGACGAGGACGGGCAGCACCACGGCGAACCGCAGCACGAGGACCGCGATCACGGTGTGGGTGGTGGTGATGCCCTTGGCCGCGAGGTAGCTGGCGCCCCAGACGACGGCGACGAGCAGGACGGGCAGGTCGGTGAGCCAGGCCGGGCGGGGGGCGCCGAGGGACAGCGGGGCGGCGGTCGACGAAGCTGACATGGCGGCCGCATCTCCAACTCTTGAGGTGGGGTGGAGACTTCGACGGCTCGCACGTGGAGCGATCACCGTACCGGGAGGGGCCGGTGGTGGCTACACCTTTCCGGGCCGGCTCGGGGCCCGCGCCCGGCGCCGGGGTCGCCGTCCGATTCCCGCCAGCCTCCCGGAGCCCGGACGACTTTCATTGAACCCGCAACCACTTATGGCTTCTTGCTACGGAGGAATCGGGATGTCCACGATGAACGGCACGGCGGTCCTGGTGACGGGCGGCAGCCGCGGGATCGGCGCGGCCACGGCCGTGCGGCTCGCGGAGGAGGGCGCCGACGTCGCCTTCACCTATGTCCGGGACGAGGTGCGCGCCAAGGAGGTGGCCGCGCGCATCGAGGCGACCGGGCGGAGGGCGCTGCCGCTGCGGGCGGACGCGGCCGATCCGGGGGACGCGGCGGGCGCGGTGAGCTGGGCGGCGGACGCCCTGGGCCGGCTCGACGTGCTGGTGAACAACGCCGGGGTCGGTGTCCTCGGACCGCTGGAGTCCCTGGCCCTCACGGACGTGGACCGGGTCCTCGCCGTGAACGTGCGGGCGGCGTTCCTGGCCGCGCAGGCGGCGGCCGGGCACCTTGGGGACGGCGGCCGGATCATCACCGTCGGCAGCTGCATGGCCCAGCGGGTGCCGGGCCCCGGCGGGGTGCTGTACGCGCTGAGCAAGACGGCGCTGATCGGCCTGACGAAGGGTCTGGCGCGGGAACTCGGCGGCCGCGGCATCACGGCGAACCTGGTGCACCCGGGCCCCATCGACACGGACATGAACCCGGCGGACGGCCCGTACGCGGCGGACCAGGCGGCCCTGACGGCCCTGGGCAGGTTCGGCACGGCGGAGGAGGTGGCCGCGACGGTGGCGTTCCTGGCGGGCCCGGAGGGCCGGTACGTGACGGGCGCGGAGTTCACGGTGGACGGCGGGCACGCGGCGTGACGGCGGCCGCGCGGGCCGTGAGCCCGGCACCGGGCGCCCGGAGGCGCGGGGCTCACCTGTAGGACCGGCGAGTGAGCCCGCCTCCGGGCGCCCGGAGGCGGGGGGGCTCACCTGTAGGACCGGCGAGTGAGCCGAAGGGCGCCGCCGGGGGAACGACCCCGAGCGCGCGCAGGCCCCCGAGTAACGAGGGGGCCGAGCACGGTCGGGGTCGTGAGCCCGGCTCCGGGCGCCCGGAGGCGGGGGGGGCTCACCTGTAGGACCGGCGAGTGAGCCGAAGGGCGCCGCCGGGGGAACGACCCCGAGCGCGCGCAGGCCCCCGAGGAACGAGGGGGCCGAGCACGGTCGGGGCCGTGAGCCCGGCTCCGGGCGCCCGGAGGCGAACCGAGCCCTCAAAGAAAGGGGTACGCGAGGGCGCACCGGTGCTGTCGGGCCGGTGCGCCCTCGCGGGCCGGGCGGGGTGTCGTTACCCGCCCAGTTCGTGGCGGGAGGGCCGGGGGCGCGCCCCGGCCTTCCCGTGTGTGGGTCCGGTCAGCCGCCCAGTTCCTGGTGGCGGGCGGTGAGTCGGGCCGTGCCGGCGTCCGTGAGGGAGCCGAAGAGGCGGAGGCGGGAGATGCCGCCGTCCGGGTAGATGTCGATCCGGACGCGGGAGCCGACCGCCGGGGTGTCGAGCACGAACCGGTGGTTGGTGTCGGGCTGGAGGCGGGTCCGGGGCAGGATCTCGGTCCATTCCTCCGAGCCTTCGGCGGCGACGGAGAGCGCGGCCCAGCCGGCGCTGTTGCCCTTGAGGTAGGCGGTGTCGATCTCGACGGCGCGGATCTCGGACTCGGCGACGAGCTGGTAGCGGATCCAGTCGTTGCCCTTGTCGCGGCGGCGGCGGGTCTCCCAGCCGTCGTCCATCTTGCGGGAGCGGCCGGGCTGGATGGTGTTGGTGGCCGGGGAGTAGAAGCGGTCGGAGGCGTCCTCGACCTGGCCGCCGTTCTCCAGGGCGGCGAGGTCGAAGGTGCCGAGCACGCCGAGCCACTGGGGGTCGGGGGCCACTTCGCCGTACACGCGGAGGCGGGCGATGCCGCCGTCGGGGTGCTGGTTGACGCGGAGGTGGGTGAAGCGCTGCTCGACGTCGACGGCGAAGCCGTTGGCCGCGTGGCCGCCGACGGCGGTGCGCGGGACGAGCACCGTCCACTTGACGTCGTCGGCGAGGAGCTCCTCGGGCGAGGGCGAGCCGGGGACGGAGGCGGCCTCGACGGAGACGGCCTGCGGGTAGTTGCCGCGGAAGTGGGCGGTGTCGAGGACGATGCCGCGGACGACGCCGGGCGCGCCGAGCCGTACGAGGGCCCAGTCGTGGTCGTCCTCGGTGGGGTGCGGCTGCAGGGCGGAGACGCCGCGGCGGCGGCGGGTCTCCCAGCCGTCCATGATCTTGCCCTTGTGGCCGAAGTGCTCGGGGTCGAACTCGGCCGCTTCGGGCTTGAGCAGGTTCTCGCGCTCGGCGAAGAACTCGTCGTTGGCGGCGATGACGCCCGCGCCGAGGCGGCGGTCGGCGAGGTCGGCGTACTGGGTGAAGGGGAAGTCGGCCGTCCGGTAGTCGGCGTACGGGTCGCCGCCGCCGTAGGGGCTGGCGTCGCCGGTGAAGGAGGGTATGCCGGTGCTCACGGGTCAGTTGTTCCTTTCGAGGAGGCGGCCGGAGGGCTCGGCGAGGGTGCCGTGGTCGGCGATGCGCTCGCCGCGGAGCCAGGTGGAGGTGACGACGCCGTTGAGGGTCTTGCCCGCGTAGGCGGTGATCCGGTTGCGGTGCTGGAGCTCGGCCGGGTCGACGGTGAAGGTCGCCTCGGGGTCGAGCACGGCGAAGTCGGCGTCGCGACCGGCCTCGATGGCGCCCTTGCGGGTGAGGCCGGCGAGGCGGGCCGGGCCCTCGGACATCCAGCGGACGACGTCGGTGAGGTCGAAGCCGCGGCGGCGGGCCTCGGTCCAGATGGCGGGCAGGCCGAGCTGGAGGGAGGAGATGCCGCCCCAGGCGGACGCGAAGTCGGGCGTCTTGAGGTCGGTGGTGGACGGGGAGTGGTCGGAGACGATGCAGTCGATGGTGCCGTCCGCGAGCCCCTGCCAGAGCGCGTCCTGGTTGACCGCCTCGCGGATGGGCGGGCAGCACTTGAACTCGGTGGCCCCGTCCGGGATCTCCTCGGCGGTGAGCGTGAGGAAGTGCGGGCAGGACTCGACGGTGACCTTGACGCCCTCGGCCTTGGCGGCGGCGAGGACCGGCAGCGCGTCGGAGGAGGAGAGGTGCAGGACGTGGACGCGGGCGTTGAGCCGGCGGGCCTGGTTGATCAGGTTCTCGATCGCCGTGTTCTCGGCGTCGCGGGGGCGCGAGGCGAGGAAGTCGGCGTACGCGCCGCCGGAGCGCTGGGGCGCGGCGGCGAGGTGGTGGGGGTCCTCGGCGTGGACGATCATCAGGCCGTCGAAGCCGGAGATCTCCGCGAGCGAGGTCGCCAGCTGCTCCTGGTCGAGCTCGGGGAACTCCTCCACTCCCGAGGGCGACAGGAAGCACTTGAAGCCGAAGACGCCGGCGTCGTGCAGCGGGCGCAGGTCCTTGACGTTGTCGGGCAGGGCGCCGCCCCAGAAGCCGACGTCGACGTGGGCCTTGGCGCGGGCGACCTCCTGCTTGACGCGCAGGTTCTCCACGGTGGTGGTGGGCGGCAGCGAGTTGAGCGGCATGTCGAGGAGGGTGGTGATGCCGCCGGCGGCGGCCGCGCGGGTGGCGGTCCAGAAGCCCTCCCACTCGGTGCGGCCGGGGTCGTTCACGTGCACGTGGGTGTCGACGAGTCCGGGCAGCACGACGTCGTCGCCGACGTCCTCGAGCCGGGCACCGGCGGGTACCTCGGCGTCGTACGGCAGCACGGCCGCGATCGTCCCTCCGGAGACGGCGATCGACGCCGGGCGTGTCCCCTCGGGGGTGATGACACGCGTCGAGCGCAGGACCAGGTTGACGTCCACCCGTACCCCTCTTCCAGTGCTTCACGAAGAAATTCAACGAACTGTTGAAGGAGTCTTCACTTCCGGACGACATGTCGTCAAGGGCACACTTCCAGCATCGGCGAGGATGCCGGGCGGCGCTGTGGTCCACTTGGATGTTTCCACCAAGTGAAATGCAAATTCCGTACAGTAGAACGTAGCTCCGTACAGCCCGGGGGCGACCCGGACGGCTCCAGGCCGTCTCCGACACCGGACAAACACGTCCTGACCGGCGCGGACGCCGACACCAGGACCATGTACCCCGGCCGATGGGCCGGTAGGCTGCTGCCTTGCCCGCCTGCCCCGAAAGGACCGTTGACGTGCCGACGTCCAGCGCCAGCACCACCGACGCCGCCAAGCCCGCCGCGAGCGGGGGCGTCCAGTCCCTTGAGCGTGCCTTCGACCTCCTGGAGCGGATGGCCGACGCCGGGGGCGAGGTCGGGCTGAGCGAGCTCTCCGCCAGCAGCGGACTCCCGCTCCCCACCATCCACCGCCTGATGCGCACCCTGGTCGCCTGCGGGTACGTGCGCCAGCAGCCGAACCGGCGGTACGCGCTCGGCCCCCGGCTCATCCGGCTCGGCGAGTCCGCCTCCCGCCTCCTCGGCACCTGGGCGCGCCCGTACCTGGCGCGGCTCGTCGAGGAGACCGGCGAGACCGCGAACATGGCGCTGCTCGACGGCGACGAGATCGTGTACGTGGCGCAGGTGCCGTCCAAGCACTCGATGCGGATGTTCACCGAGGTCGGCCGGCGGGTGCTGCCGCACTCGACCGGTGTCGGCAAGGCACTGCTGGCCCACACCCCGGCCGAGGAGGTCCGCGCGCTGCTGGCCCGCACCGGCATGCCGGCGGCCACGGAGAAGACGATCACGACCCCGGAGGGCTTCCTCGACGCGCTCGTCGCGGTCCGCGAGACGGGGTACGCGGTCGACGACAACGAGCAGGAGATAGGAGTCCGCTGCCTCGCGGTCCCGGTCCCCGACTCCCCCACGGCGGCCGCGATCTCGATCTCGGGCCCGGCGGGCCGCGTGACGGAGGCGGCGACGGAGAAGATCGTGCCGATCCTCCAGGAGGTGGCGCGGGAACTGTCGTCGGCGCTGGCGAACACGACGGGCAACGGCGGAGCGTAGCCCCGCGGGGGCGGTCGTCCCGCCGGGGCGTGGGGGTCCCGGACTCCGCCCGGGGGACCCCCACGCCCCGGCGCACGCCGCCACCCGGCGCGGCTCGCGCCGACGGGGAGGGTCAGGCGGGGATCGGGGCCGACAGCCGGCCGTCCCTGGCCTCCACCACCCGGTCCGCCCGCCCCGCATGCCCCCTGTCATGCGTCACCAGCACCGTCGCCGTCCCCCTCCCCACCGTCAGCCCCGCCAGCAGCTCGATCACCGCGGCTCCCCGTTCGTGGTCCAGCGCGCTCGTCGGCTCGTCGACGAGGAGGACGGCCGGTTCGTTCATCAGGGCCCGCGCGATGTTGACCCGCTGCCGCTGCCCGCCGGACAGCTGGTGCGGCCGGCGCCCGGCCAGGTCCGCGAGGCCCACCGCGTCGAGGAGTTCCAGGGCCCGGCCGCGGGCCGACCGCGCCGGCCGCCCCGAGACGTGCGCCATGACCTGGAGCTGTTCCGCCGCCGTGAGCGACGGCAGCAGGTTCGGCTGCTGGAACACGATCCCGATCCGCTCCCTCCGCAGCGCCGCCCGCCCGGCCGCGTCCAGCTCCCCCGTCTCCCTGCCGTCGACGACGACCCGCCCGCGGTCCGGCGTGACCAGGGTGGCCGCGACGGCGAGCAGGCTGGACTTGCCGGAGCCGGAGGGTCCGACGACGGCGGTGAGGGAGCCCGCGGGGACGTCGAGGGAGACCGCGTCGAGCGCGGTCAGCCGCCCGTCGCCGTCGGGGTAGGTGAGGGTGACGGCTTCGAGGACGAGACTCATCGGGCACTCCCGAGCGCGGTGAGGGGATCGACGGCGGTGATCCGCCGGATGGACAGGGCGGCCCCGACCACGCCGAGCACCACCATCACGGCGGCCGGCCCGAGGACGGTCGGCGGTTCGAGGACGAACGGCACGGTCCCGCCGCCGACCAGCGCCCCGATGCCGACCGCGAGGCCCGTGCCGAGGAGGGTGCCCGCCGTGAGCATCAGCACCGCCTGGCCGAGGGCGTCCCCCAAGAGGTACGGGGTGGAGGCGCCGAGCGCCTTCAGGACGGCGATGTCACCGCTGCGCTGGATGGTCCAGACGGTGAAGAAGGCTCCTATGACGAGCGCCGAGATGGCGAAGAGGAAGCCCCGCATCAGCTGGAGGGAGCCGTTCTCGGCCTGGTAGGACCCTATGGCGGTGAGGGCCCCGTCGACGGTCCGCGCCTCGGTGCCGACGGCCGCGTCGCCGGCGGCCCAGTCGGTCTCCCCGCCGCCGCGGAGCGCGATGACGGTCGCCTGGTCCTCGTCGGCGGTGCCGGTCCGGCCGAGCCGCTGCCAGTCGCCGAGGGTCGTCCACACCACCGGGGTGTGGCTGTACGAGGCGTCGCCGGCGACTGCCTCGACCGCCAGTTCCACAGGCCCGAGGCGGACGGTGTCGCCGACATGGACGCCCAGCTCCTCGGCCGCCGACTCGGAGAGCACGGCCTTGCCCGGGGCGGGCGCCACCGGGGCGAGCCCGCTCTCCGGCTCGGCGCCGAAGGCCGACACGGCCGCCGTCCGCTCGCCGGCCGCGCCGTTGAGCGTGCGAATGCCGAGCGGCGAGGCCGCCGTCACCCCGGGCCGCCCGGCCCAGGCCCGCCACTGCCCCTCCGCCACCGTCGAGTCGGTGAAGGAGGCGGACCGGCCCGACGGCGGCGCCGCGAAGGCCAGCCGGTCGGCGGGCAGGCCGGTGATCGCCGAGATGTTCTCCCGCGCGAGTCCGGCCGTCAGCCCTGACAGCAGTCCCACGAGCAGGGTGATCAGCACGATCACCGTGCCCATGAGGGCGAATCGCCCCTTGGCGAATCCGAGGTCTCTCCATGCCACGAACATGCCGACCAGAGTGGTGCGGGAGGTGCTTCCCGGGCATCGCGCCACAGATGGCTCCGCGATCAAACTTTCGGTTGAGTCCGGATCGCCCGCCGCTGTCTACGCTGGAGGGGACATGGATGCGCGTCCCTCCCCCCACCCCGGCCTGGGTTCCTCCCCCCACCCCGGCCTGGGTTCCTCCCCCCACCCCGCCCGGCGGTCCCTCACCCCCGTCCTGCGGGCGCTCCGCCTCTGTCTGCACCTGCTGATGGCGGGCCTGCTCGCGCTCGCCGCCGTACGGGCCCACTCGGCCGCCGGGACGGTGCTCGCGGTGGTGACGGGCACGGTGTACGCGGCCGGTTCCCTCCTGCCGTCCGTACGGGAGTCGCAGCGGGCCGCCGCGGTGTGGCTGGCCGTGCTGGGCGCGTCGTGGCTCGCGATGCTGTACGTGACGCCGGAGGCCCTGTGGCTGGCGTTCCCGCTGTACTTCCTCCAGCTGCACCTGCTGCCGGCCCGCTGGTCGCTGCCGGTGGTCGCGCTGACGGCGGTGGCGGCGATCCTCTCGTACGTCGGGCACGGCGCCGCGCTCAACCCGGGCGTCTTCATCGGGCCGCTGCTCGGCGCGGCGGTCGCGGTGGCGACGGTCCTGGGCTACGAGGCCCTCTACCGGGAGAGCGAGCGGCGGCGCAGGCTGATCGAGGAGCTGATCGAGACGCGCGCCGAGCTGGCGGCGGCGGAGCGACACGCGGGGACGCTCGCGGAGCGGGAACGGCTCGCCCGCGAGATCCACGACACGCTCGCGCAGGGCCTGTCCTCGATCCAGCTGCTGCTCCGGGCGGCCGAGCGGGCGCTGCCGCCGGACTCCCCCGCCGCGGGCCACATCGAGCGGGCCCGGCGGGAGGCCCAGGGCAATCTGGCGGAGGCCCGGCGCTTCGTCCGGGCGCTGGCCCCGCCGGACCTGGAGCACGGCTCCCTGGCGGCGGCCCTGGAGCGGCTGTGCGAGCCCGGGGCCGGGCCGCGGGTGCGCTTCTCCGTCAGCGGTACGCCGGCCGGGCTGCCGACCCCCTACGAGGTGGCGCTGCTCCGCATCGCGCAGTCCGCGCTCGCGAACACGGTGCGGCACGCGGGCGCGTCGCGGGCGGAGATCACGCTGTCGTTCATGGACGCCTCGGTGACCCTGGACGTGGTCGACGACGGCGGGGGCTTCGACCCCGCCGCGGTCCGGCCGTCCTCCGACGGCGGTTTCGGACTTCCCGCGATGCGCTCGCGCGCGGAGTCGCTGGGCGGCACGTTCACCGTCGAGTCCGCCCCCGGTCAGGGCACGGCCGTGGCCGTCTCCCTCCCCCTCCCCGCTGGAGTGTGAAGCGCATGACGATCCGCCTGCTGTTGGCCGACGACCATCCGGTCGTACGGGCGGGCCTGCGCGCGGTCCTGGACACGGAGCCGGACTTCGCCGTCGTGGCGGAGGCGGCCACGGCCGAGCGCGCGGTGGAGCTGGCCGGGGCGGGGGGTGTGGACGTGGTCCTGATGGACCTGCAGTTCGGGGCGCGGATGCACGGCTCGGAGGCGACGGCGGCGATCACGGCGGCGCCCGGCGGACCGAAGGTGCTGGTCCTGACGACGTACGACACGGACGCGGACATCCTCGCGGCGGTGGAGGCGGGCGCCTCGGGCTATCTGCTGAAGGACGCGCCGCCGGAGGAGCTGGCGGCGGCGGTCCGCACGGCGGCGGCGGGGCAGTCGGCCCTGGCGCCGACGGTGGCGCACCGTCTGATGGACCGGATGCGGACCCCGGCGGAGGCGCTGACCAAGCGCGAGCTGGAGGTGTTGCAGCTGGTGGGCGAGGGCCTGTCGAACCAGCAGATCAGCAAGGTGCTGTTCCTCAGCCAGGCGACGGTGAAGTCGCACCTGGTGCACGTCTTCGCGAAGCTGGGCGTGGACTCGCGGACGGCGGCGGTGGCGGCGGCGACGGCCCGCCGCCTGATCAGACGCTAGGGGGTGTCTTGCCGATCAGGCCGGGCTCGCGGGGGCTGATCGACAAGACGACCCCCAGGGCCTCCCCGGCGGCGTCCGGCGCCGGATCCGGTCCGGCGGGTCAGTCGAGCGGAGGGCGGGGTGCCGGGGGCGCGGGCGGTCCGAAGAGCTCGACCGCGCGGCGGACCCCGGCGAGCCCGTCCGCGAGTGCGCTGACGGAGCCGACGGATCCCGCGACGAGCAGCAGCGAGCGGCGGAGCCGGCGTAATTCGGGGGCCCCGCTGAGGGCCATCGCGTCGAGGGCGGCGAGTTCGTCCTCGGCGATGCCGCGGTCGGCGAACTCGACCCGGTGGGCGGCCAGCTCGCGTCGGAGCCGGGACACCGCGGACCGCAGTTCGGCCACCCTGGGGTCCACGCCCTCGCCGGTCACTCGCCTCTGCCCCACGCTTCGCAACACGGTTCTCCCCCTCGCACGGCACTGTGCGCAGAACGCCCTCCTCCGGACACCCCGAGCAGCGCTCGGAGCCGACCCCGGGCGGTGGTCGGGCGCCGTGAGTTGCGGGTCAGTTAACTCCTTCGCCACCCCGCCGCGCCACCCTTCGCCCGGGTAATTCAGGCGACCGTGTGATTCCGCCTGATGAGGTATGCAGTCCTCATGAAGACAACGTTCGTCCGAACAGATGTCCACCCGCCCCGCGTCGCCGGGCTGCTGCTCGCCGCCGGCGGCGGACGGCGGCTCGGGGGGCGACCCAAGGCGCTGCTCACCCATCGGGGCCGGCCCCTGGTCGAGTACGCCGTGGGGGTGCTGCGAGCGGCCGGGTGCGAGGTGGTGCACGTGGTACTGGGGGCGTCGGCCGGGGTCGTACGGGAGCGGGCGGAGCTGCCCGGGTGCGTGCTCGTGGACAACCCCGGGTGGGGTGAGGGCATGGGCTCCTCGCTGCGCGCGGGGCTCGCCTCGCTGGCCTCCGATCCGCGGGGGGTCGACGCGGCGCTCGTCCTGCTGGTGGACCAGCCGGGGATCGGGGCGGAGGCGGTGGCCCGGGTCCGGGCGGCGTACGAGGGGCGGGAGTCGCTGGCGGCGGCCTCGTACGACGGGGAGCGGGGGCATCCGGTGCTCTTCGGCGCCGCGCACTGGGCGGGGATCGCCGAGCTCGCGGTGGGCGACCGGGGCGCGCGGGACTATCTGGCGGCCCACCGGGATGCGATCACCTCCGTGGACTGTTCGGATGTGGCCGAGCCCTACGACATCGATACGGAGGAGGATCTGGGGCACTTGGAGTGAACGGCGTGGCACCCGGAGCCATGGTCTGTCGATCCGGAGAATCTCGACATCAACAAACCATTGAACTTCCACCATGAGGAAACTAGTATCCACTGTTCAGAAGCGCCTGTCCGTTCAGAAGGCGCTTGCGGCCGTATCTCGGCGCCAGCGGCACTGCGTGCCGTCCCGCGACGCCCGGCGGCCGTCTGGCACCGCCCGTGAAGTCCGCTGAAGGAAGTGACAGTTCATGTCCGCACCAGCGCCGTCCCCCCTGGCCGTCGTCGATGCCGAGCCCCTGCCGCGTCAGGAGGAGGTGCTCACCGAGGCCGCCCTGGCCTTCGTCGCCGAACTGCACCGGCGGTTCACCCCGCGCCGGGACGAGCTCCTCGCCCGCCGGGCGGAGCGCCGCGCCGAGATCGCCCGCACGTCCACCCTCGACTTCCTGCCGGAGACCGCGGCGGTCCGCGCCGACGACTCCTGGAAGGTCGCGCCGGCCCCGGCGGCCCTGAACGACCGCCGTGTCGAGATCACCGGCCCGACCGACCGCAAGATGACGATCAACGCGCTGAACTCGGGCGCGAAGGTCTGGCTCGCCGACTTCGAGGACGCCTCCGCGCCGACCTGGGAGAACGTGGTCCTCGGCCAGCTCAACCTGATCGACGCGTACAGCCGGAAGATCGACTTCACGGACCCGCGCTCGGGCAAGTCGTACGCCCTCAAGCCGGCCGACGAGCTGGCCACGGTCGTCATGCGGCCCCGCGGCTGGCACCTGGAGGAGCGTCACCTCGCCTTCGACGGCCGCCCCGTGCCGGGCGCGCTCGTCGACTTCGGCCTGTACTTCTTCCACAACGCGCAGCGCCTGATCGACCTCGGCAAGGGCCCGTACTTCTACCTGCCGAAGACCGAGTCGCACCTGGAGGCCCGCCTCTGGAACGAGATCTTCGTCTTCGCCCAGGACTACGTCGGCATCCCGCAGGGCACCGTCCGCGCCACGGTCCTCATCGAGACCATCACGGCCGCGTACGAGATGGAGGAGATCCTCTACGAACTCCGCGACCACGCCGCCGGGTTGAACGCGGGTCGCTGGGACTACCTGTTCTCCATCGTCAAGAACTTCCGTGACGGCGGCGCCAAGTTCGTCCTTCCGGACCGCAACGCGGTCACGATGACGGCCCCGTTCATGCGCGCCTACACCGAACTCCTCGTGCAGACCTGCCACAAGCGCGGCGCGCACGCCATCGGCGGCATGGCGGCCTTCATCCCGTCCCGCAAGGACGCCGAGGTCAACAAGGTGGCGTTCGAGAAGGTCAAGGCCGACAAGGACCGCGAGGCCGGCGACGGCTTCGACGGCTCCTGGGTCGCCCACCCCGACCTGGTCCCGATCGCGATGGCCTCCTTCGACGCCGTCCTCGGCGAGAAGCCGAACCAGAAGGACCGCCTCCGCGAGGACGTCTCCGTCGCGGCCGGCGACCTCATCGCGATCGACTCGCTGGACGCCAGGCCCACCTACGACGGCCTCGTGAGCGCCGTCCAGGTCGGCACCCGCTACATCGAGGCGTGGCTGCGCGGCCTCGGCGCCGTCGCCATCTTCAACCTCATGGAGGACGCGGCCACCGCCGAGATCTCCCGCTCGCAGATCTGGCAGTGGATCAACGCCGGCGTGGTCTTCGAGGACGGCCAGAAGGCCACTCCGGAGCTGGCCCGCAAGGTCGCCGCCGAGGAACTGGCCGCGATCCGCGAGGAGATCGGCGAGGAGGCCTTCGCGGCCGGCAAGTGGCAGCAGGCCCACGACCTCCTCCTCCGCGTCTCCCTCGACGCGGACTACGCGGACTTCCTGACGCTCCCCGCGTACGAGCAGCTGGTCGGCTGACTCGGAGCAGTACGGCTGCCCCGACGGCCCGCACAGCGGTCGGACAGCGTTCGGACAGGGCCCCGCCCCGGTGTCGCACAGCACCGGCGGCGGGGCCCTGTCCCCGTTCCCGTTGATCGACAGGACACTCCCTACGGCGCCAGGCCCAGCGGGCCCAGCGCCCGCTCGGCCTCGTGCCGGTCCGCCGCCCGCATGGCCCGTACGAGGGCGGCCGAGCCGCCCGGCCAGGCGGCGGCCGCCGTGTCGAACGCGGCCCGACGGGACTCCAGGGGGCCCTTCTTGGCGGGGAGGGCGTCGAGCACGAACAGCGCGCGTGCCGAGATGCCCACCTGGATCAGGTCGGAGGCCTCCCCCCGCGCACGCAGCGCCTGATGGGCGTACGCGCCGACCACCGGGTCGCGGACGGCTCCGTGCAGCGCCTCGGAGGGGGCCGCCGCGGTGTCGAGGACGGTGAAGAGCCCGCGGGTGGCGGCGGCGTCGGGCGTGCCGGCGTGGACGGTCCCGAGGGCGCCGAGCAGCCGGGACCAGGCGTCGGCGGAGTTCCCGCGCGCGTGGAGCCAGTCGGCGAGCACCCGCGCGGCCACGCAGGTGGGCCAGCCCACCGCGGCGGCCACCGCCTCGGGCGCGGACCACGCGCGGGCCTCGGCGGCGTCGGGGGCGGCGATCCCGCGGACCCCGAGGAGGTAGCGGACGACGCCGGCGCCGCGCGGGGTGAGGCCGAAGGCGTCGCCGGTGCGGAAGACCAGCCCCGTGGCGGCGAGCCGGTCGAGGACGGTGGCGAGGTCCCGGGCGGGGCCCTCCAGTCGGGCCCGGTCGGCCTCCGTCAGGTCGGCCGTGCCGAGCAGCCGCGCGAGTTCGGGGACGGGCGGCACCGCGTGCGCGGGCCCGGGCGAACCGCCCGCGTCCTCCTCCGGCGGGGCCGCCGGGACGGCCACCGGCAGGTCCTCCACGGCCGGGTCGACGGCCCAGTCCTCGTACTCGGCGGCCTTGCGGGCGACGGACTCGGCCGAGCAGCCGCGCCGGTAGGCCACGTACAGCAGGTGCGGGGCCTCGCCCCCGTAGGGCTCGAACTCCTCCTCGGACAGCTCCTCGACGGCGGTGATGAGGGTGTCCGCGTCCGCCTCGAACGGCCCCGGGTCGACCGCGGGCGGCGGGGGCACGGGGACGGCGATGTCCCCGTAGTGGTCGAGGTGCTCGTCCAGGAGGGCGTCGGCCAGCACGAGGTGGGGGAAGGCGTCGGGGCCGGGGGCGAACCGCGCGTACGGCCCGGCGAGCTGCTCGGAGAGCCCGGCGGCGGTCCACCGGTCCCGCAGGGCGGCGGCGACGTGCCCGACGCCGGTCGCGACGTCGTGGTCGACTAGCAGGGGCCCGGCGGCGGGCGGCGCCTCGGCGTCCCGGACGTACGCGCGCGTGAGGGCCTCGGCGAGCAGGACGTCGGCGAGGGCGGTGCGCCCCATCAGGTCGGCGCGGTGCACCCCGTCGGGCAGCGGCGCCCCGTCGAGGGCGGCGAGGCGGCGGCGTACGTCCTCGGGGTCGGCGAGGTCGGCACCGCAGGCGCGCAGGAGCGAGGCGTACCAGCGGTGCCAGGTCAGGTTCCCGGGGTCGGTCATCGCCCGCTCGAAGTCCCCGGTGGCCTCGCGGACGGCCTCGGCGACCCGCTCGCCCCGGCCCCCGTCGAAGCGGGCGGCGAGCCGCCCGACCACGGCGGGGTAGGCGGCGAGCGCTCCGGGCGGCGCGTACACGAACGCGGGCAGGTCCTCGACGAGGAGTCGGCGGACGAGCCCGGGCGTCGGCTCCGGCACGCCCGTCTCCCGGTCGGCCCCGCGGAGGGCGAGGAGTCCGAGCACCGCCTCGGCGGCACGCACGAAGACGGGGTCGCGGCGCTCGGGTGCTCCGTCGAGGAAGCCGTCGAGCCCGGTGTTGGTGAGAACGGTCTCGGCCACGCCTCCCAGGGTAGTTCGGCGGGGGACGAATCGGACGGAGGACGCGGGCGTCGGGGCGTCAGCGGACCACGACCGTCCGGGAGGCGGAGAAGTCGCCCCAGGTGCCGTCAGGGAGCCGGGCGCGGAGGGTGACGGTGTAGCGGGTGCCCGGCGGGTCCTGGACGGGGAAGGTGTAGGTGGCGCGGCCGGGGGGCGGTTCACCGCCCCAGATGATGGTGGTGGCGAACCGGCCGTTGAGGTGGAGTTCGTGGTGGGTCACCGGGGCGCCGGTGTCCGGCGGGGTCCAGGTGACGGTGATCTCGCCCTTCGCCGCGGTCGCGGTGAGCCCGGTGGGCGCGGTGTTCGCGGGCGCGCCCGGGGCGGCGGCGGTGGTGAGGTCGGCGGGGGCGCTGTCCGGGGAGGAGTTCTCGGCGGCGTCGCGGGCGCGGACGGTGAACGCGTAGGCGGTGCCCGGGCGCAGGCCGGTGACCCGGGCGGTGGTGGCGTCGCCGGGCACGGTGTGGATGCGGACGTCGGCCTGGTAGACGTCGTACGCGGTGACCGCGGTGTCGTCCGCGGACGCGGACCAGCGGAGGGTGGCGGCGCGGCCGCCGTCGGCGGTGGCGCGGAGCGCGCCGGGCGCGGTGGGGGGCGTGCGGTCCTCGGCGGCGGCGCGGAGGGTGGTGGCGGTGACGGTGGGGCTGGGGGGTGAGACGTTGCCGGCGGCGTCCCGGGCGCGGACGGTGAAGCGGTGGGGGGTGGCGGGGGCGAGCCCGACCACGTCGGTCATCAGGGTGGTGGCGGGGAGGTCCTTCACCTTGCGGCCCTCGCGGTAGACGGCGTAGCCGGTGACGGCCCGGTCGTCGGTGGCGGCGCTCCACATGACGTGCACGGTGCTCGCGCTGCCGGCGGTCGCGGTGACGCCGGAGGGGACGGTGGGGGCTCTGGTGTCCTTGGCCTCGGGGGCCGTCGGGCCGGAGCAGCCGGCGAGCGCGAGCGTCAGCGTGAGAGCAGTCAACAGGCATGCGGTGAGCGGGCGTTGCACGGGCCGGCCTCCGTCCGTCGGAAAGGTCCAGACCTATATCGCACAGTCGGGCCGAGCAGGGCAAGGGGGCGTTGTCAGTGGGGTGCGCTTCACTGAGAACATCACTCTCCGTAATCAGATCTGGGGGAATCATGACGGACCGTACGACCTATGTGAGCCACGCCGGGGTACGCCGACGGGGCTGGACCGACACGATGGTGCGGGACCTGCTCGGCACGCCCGACGTACAGGGGCGCGACCCGCGCCGCTGGTCCCCCGCGCCCCTGCGGCTCTACCTGCTGGCCCGGGTCGAGACGGTGGAGCGGACGCCCGAGTTCGCCGGCACGGCGCTCTCACCGGCCCGCTCCTCGGCCGCCGCGGTGTACGCCGAGCGGCGCAGGGCCGCCGTGCTCGCCGCGGTCCGGGCGGAGCCGATCGAAGTGCCCCGGCTCCCCGGCCCCGAACTGGAGCGGCGGGCGGTCCGGCACCGGCGGCTCCTGGCGGCGCGGAGCCCCGGGACGGCGCCCCGGGAGGGGGCGGCAGCCGGGGCGCTCGCGCGATGGCAGGTGAGCTACCTCCGGCACGCCCTCGGACGGTACGAGGCGCTGCTCGACGGCCTGTACGGGGAGACCGGGCGCGGCGAGGCCGAGCGTCTCCTGCGGCGGCGCCTGTACGAGGCGATCGCCTCCGCCTACCCGGCCCTGGCCCCGGAGTGCCGGCGCAGGATCGCGGTGGAGCGGTGAGCGGGGGCGGGGCACGGCCGGGCGGGGGTTCGACGGGCGGGTGCCGGGCGGGCGGGGCCGGGTGTGGCCGGTGCCGGGCGGGCGGGTGCCGGGCGCGCCGATGTCCGTCGGACCGGGGTCCGTCGGGCCGGTGCCGGGCGGGCGAGGGTCCGTCGGACGGGGGTCCGTGCAGCCGGTGCAGGGCGAGCCTGTTTCCGTCGGGCGGAGGTCTATCGGCCAGGGGCCAGACGGCCCCGTGCCGGTCGGACGGGAGTCGGCCGGGGGCCGGTCGGCGGCGCCGTCAGCCGTCGAGGAGGCGTGTCAGCGTCCGGCAGGCCGCGGGGATCGGGGCGACGACGTCGACCGCGCACCGGGCGATCAGCGCCTCCGCCGCGTCGCCCAGTGGGCCGCCGCCGATGACGACGGCGCGCGCCCCGTCCCGTTCGGCGCAGGCGCGCACCGCGCGTTCCAGCGCGTCGAGGAGCGCCCGCGGGTCGGCGGAGAGCCGCTCGGGGTCGCCCGTCGTGAGCCGGATGCCGGTGTACCGGTCGGCGAGTCCCAGCTCCGTCACCCGGGCCGCGACGGCCTCGGCCAGGAGCGGAGTCGTGGTGGCCACGCCGAACGGGGTCCCGCCGGCCGCCGCCTCCCGGAGGGCCGCCTCGCCCAGGCCCACCACGGGCAGGTCGGTCGCCGCCCGCAGTGCGGCCAGGCCGGGGTCGCCGAAGGCTCCGACGACGAGGGCCGCGCAGTCGCCGCGGGCCGCGGCGCGGAGGCCGGCGGCGAGGACGCCGGGCGCGGCGGCCCGCAGGGCGGCGGGGTCGGTGAGCATGCCCGGGCCCCGGTCGGCGGTGACACCGCGGACGGACCGTCCGCTTCCCAGGGCGCGTCGGGCGATCGCGGTCATCATCGCGGTCGTGGCGGCGGAGGTGTTGGGGTTGATCAGGACGATCCGGCCGCCCGCCGGGCCACGCGGAGGGCTCCCCGGCTCGGCTCCGCCGTCGGCCGCGGGCCGGTCCGGCGGGGTGCGGCGGGACGGCGTCGAGCGGCGGCCCCGGGCCGGCTCGGCGCACGGCACGGCCGCCCCGGGCCCCGCGGGGTGCGCGGGGGCCGGGGCGTCCGGTGGGGCGTCGGGCGGGTTCAGTGGACGTGCGCCGCCTTCGCGTCGCGGCTCCCGGAGATCTCCTCGCCGGGCTCCATGGGCGCGGTGACCTCGTCGTCGTCCCGGCCCTTGCCGAGGTGGTTGAAGACCACGTTGAGCAGGACGGCCGCGACGCAGCCGGTCGAGATGCCCGAGTCCAGGATGATCTTCGCGGTCTCCGGGAAGGCGTGGTAGAACTCCGGCGCGGTGATCGGGATGATGCCGACGGCCAGCGAGACGGCCACGATCAGGACGTTGTTGTCCTTCTCCAGGCCCGCCTTGACCAGGGTCTGGATGCCGCTCGCGGCGACCGAGCCGAAGAGGACGACGCCCGCGCCGCCGAGGACCGGCCGGGGGACGACCGAGATCAGCGAGGCGGCGACCGGCGAGAGGCCCATCAGGACGAGGAAGCCGCCACCGGCGGCGACGACGAAGCGGCTGCGGATCCGGGTCATGGCGACCAGGCCGATGTTCTGCGCGAAGGCGCTGCACATGAAGCCGTTGAAGAGGGGGCTGAGCGCGGAGCCGAGGGTGTCGGCGCGCAGTCCGGCCGCGATGGTCTTCTCGTCGGCGGGCCGTTCGACGATCTCGCCGAGGGCGAGCATGTCGGCGGTCGACTCGGTCATGGAGACCAGCATGACCACGCACATCGAGATGATCGCGGCGAGGGCGAACTGCGGGCCGCCGAAGTGGAACGGCGTCGGGAAGCCGACGATGTCGGCCTCGGTGACCGGGGAGAAGTCGGTGACGCCGAACGGGATGGCGATGACGGTGCCGATGACGAGGCCCAGGAGGACCGCGATCTGCTTGACGAAGCCGCGGGTGAAGCGGCGGAGCAGCAGGACGACGACGAGCGTGATGGCGGCGAGCGAGAGGAACGTGGTCGAACCGTAGTCGTCGGCCGCGGGGTTGGGTCCCTGGGCCCAGCCGAAGGCGACCGGGAGGAGGGACACGCCTATGAGGGTGATGACGGTGCCGGTGACGACCGGCGGGAAGAACCGCACGAGCCGTGAGAACCAGGGGGCGGCGAGGAAGCCGAGGAGTCCGGCGACGATGATCGCGCCGAAGATCACGGGCAGCGCGTCGGCCTTGTCGTCGGTGGTGTCGACGATGGCGAGCATCGGCGCGACGCCGGCGAAGGTGACGCCGTTGACGAAGGGGAGCCGGGCGCCGATCTTCCAGACCCCGAGCGTCTGGAGGAAGGTCGCGAGGCCGGCCGTGAAGAGGCTGGCGCCGGTCAGGAAGGTGAGTTCGGTACCGGAGAGGCCGACGGCCGCTCCGACGATCAGGGGCGGGGCGACCACGCCGGCGTACATGGCGGCGACGTGCTGGAGGCCGCTGGTGAGCATCTTGAGTGGGGGCAGCCTCTCGTCGACCGGATGCGTCTCGCGGTCGGCGGGGGCGGAGCCTGCGGCTTGTGCATTGCGAACCTGGGGCTTTTCGGCCACGGCGGTTCCTCCGGTCGGTTACGCGTCGGCGGTGACGCGGGGTTCAGGGAGGTGGAGCGATGCGGTGCGGGGTGCAGGAGGTGCGGCTCGTTGCGGGTGGTGCGGTGCACGCGGGGAGTACGCGGCGCGGGAGCGGGTGCCCGGTGGGGGTTCGGGTGAGGGTCACCGTCCCGGGAGGTGCCGTACGTCTTCTGCGTACGGCACCTCCCGGTCGGGCTGCCGCGGACCCCGCTCGGGTCCGCGGCGACCTGCCGAGGGCCGTCCCCCTCGGCAGGACTCCGTGGGGAGGGTCAGCCCCGGGCCGCGATGCGGGCCAGGCGCTGCGCCTCCGCGCGCGCGTCACGCGCGATGGCGTCCTCGTCGACGGTCAGCAGGCGGTCGTTCTCGACGATCTGCTTGCCGTTGACGAAGGAGGCCGTGACCGGTGCCGCCGCGCCGAAGACGATGGCGGTGACCGGGTCGGCGATGGTCGAGTGGCCGAGGCCGTCGATCTTCCACAGGACGAAGTCGGCGAGCTTGCCGGCTTCGAGGGAGCCGATGTTGTCGGCGCGGCCGAGGACCTGCGCGCCGCCGTAGGTGCCGAGGCGCAGGGCCTGGCGGGCGTTGAGCGCGGCCTCGCGGTGGGCGCCGAGCCGGTTGATGAGGAGCGCGTTGCGCAGCTCGGTGTGGAGCTCACCGGACTCGTTGGAGGCGGTGCCGTCGACGCCGAGGCCGACGGGTACGCCCGCCTTCAGCATGTCGGGGACGCGGGCGATGCCGGCGGCGAGGCGCGCGTTGGAGGAGGGGCAGTGGGCCACACCGGTCTTGGTGCGGGCGAAGGCGGCGATGTCGGAGTCGTTCATGTGGACGCAGTGCGCCATCCACACGTCCTCGCCGAGGAAGCCGGTGGACTCGAAGTAGTCCGTCGGGCCCATGCCGAAGAGCTCGTGGCAGAACTTCTCCTCCTCCACGGTCTCCGAGCCGTGCGTGTGCATGCGCACGCCGAGGCGGCGGCCGAGCGCGGCGCCCTCGCGGAGGAGTTCGGTGGAGATCGAGAAGGGGGAGCAGGGGGCGACGGCGACCTGGGTCATCGCGTCGAAGGAGGCGTCGTGGTACTTCTTCACCGTCTCCTCGGTCGCGGCGAGCGCGCCCTCGGTCGTCTCGACGGCGAAGTCCGGCGGCAGGCCGCCGTCCTTCTCGCTGCGGTCCATGGAACCGCGGGCGAGGGTGAAGCGGACGCCCATCTCGGAGGCGGCGCCGATGATGGCACCGGACAGGTCGCCGGAGTTCACCGGGTACACGTAGTGGTGGTCCATGGCGGTGGTGACACCGCCGCGGGCCATCATGGCCAGCGAGCCCTGCGCCGCGGCGCGCACCATCTGCTCGTCGATCCGCGCCCAGGTCGGGTAGAGGGCGACGAGCCAGTTGAAGAGGTTGTGGTCGGTCGCCAGGCCCCGGGTGATCCACTGGTAGAAGTGGTGGTGGGTGTTGACGAGACCGGGCGTGACGAGATGGCCGGTGGCGTCGATGCGCCGGACCACGTTCTCCAGGCCCTCGGGAGCCTTGCCGGCGCCGATGGACTCGATCTTGTTGTCCGCGACGACGAGGTAGCCGGAGGCGTACTCGGTGTCGTTCGCGTCGACGGTCGCGATCGCCGCGTTCTCGATGACGATGCGCTGGGCTGCCGAAGGTGCTGCCATGGCGGTGCTTCCTTCATTCCTCGGGGATGGTGTGGGCACGGCAGGACCCTAGGAGGATTTGAGTGCCGGGGCCGCGTGACGGCTCCGGGTGCCGAGATGGTGGAAGAACAGGTTCAGCAGGACGGCGACGAGTGCGCCGGCGCTGATGCCGGAGCCGAGCACGGTCTGCGCCCAGGCGGGGAAGTCGGCGTAGAAGGTGGGCGCGGCGAGCGGGATGATGCCCGCTCCGAGCGCGACCGCCACCAGGATGATGTTGGAGCTGTCGTCGAGGCCGGCTTCCGACAGGGTACGGATGCCGCTGACCGCGATCGAGCCGAAGAGGACGATGCCGGCACCGCCGAGGACGGGCATCGGGACCATGGAGACGACCGCGCCGAGGACCGGGAAGGCGCCGAGGACCAGCAGGGCGCCGCCGGCGACGGCGACGACGTACCGGGAGCGCACCCGGGTCAGCGAGACGACGCCGACGTTCTGGGCGAAGGCGGAGGTCGGGAAGCCGCCGAAGACGGGGCCGATCAGGGTGGCGATGCCGTCGGTGCGCAGTCCGCGGGTGATGGTCCGGCCGTCGCTGCGCCGGTCGCAGATCTCGCCGAGGGCGAGCATGCCGGCGCTGGACTCGGTCATCAGGACCAGCATCACGATGCACAGGGAGAGGATCGCGGCGGGCTGGAACTCGGGGGTGCCGAAGGCGAAGGGGGCGGGCAGGGCCGCGACGGGGGCCTCGCGCAGGGCGGTGAAGTCGGCCATCCCGAAGGGGATCGCGGCGAGGGTGCCGATGAAGAGGCCGAGCAGCAGGGCGATCTGCTTGACGAAGCCCTTGCCGAAGCGCTGGAAGAGCAGGATGACGACGAGGGTGAACGCGGCGAGGGCCAGGTACTTCATGGCGCCGAAGTCGGCGGCGGTCCGGTCGCCGCCCTGCGCCCAGCCGACGGGCACGGGCATCAGGGTGACCCCGATGAGGGTGATGACGACGCCGGTGACGAGCGGCGGGAAGAAGCGCAGGAGCCTGCCGAAGAAGGGGCCGACGGCGAGGCAGAACACTCCGGCGACCATCACCGCGCCGTAGATGGCGGGGAGTTCGTGGCCGGGGGCGCTGGTCTCGGCGATGGCGAGCATCGGCGCGATGCCCGCGGAAGAGGCGGCGTTGACGAACGGGAGCCGGTTGCCGGCGAAGCCCGCGACGCCGAGGGTCTGCAGGATGGTGGCACAGCCGGCGATGAGCAGGCTGGCGGCGATGAGCCGGGTCATCCCGGCGGCGTCGAGGCCGACGGCCTGGCCGATGATGAGCGGAGGGGTGACGACGCCGGCGTACATGGCGGCGATGTGCTGGAGCGCCGCGGGGACGAGCCGCGAGGCAGGAAGCTTCTCGTCCACCGGGTGGACCCCGTGGGTCGTGTCCGGCGGGGTGGAACACGGGCCTTCGGCGGATGCCGGCCCCTTTGCTGGCTGTGCCATGGAAATCCCTCCGGTCCGGTCCGGCCCCCGCCCGACTGCGGGCGGGCGGGGGCCGGTCACTCGGACGCCGCTTAGAGGTTGGTCATGTCGACCGGGATCTGCGCCGTGGCGCCGTCACGGAGGACGGTGGCCTCGATGAGGCCGTACATGCGGTCGGCGGCGTAGTAGACCTCGTTGTCGTTCTTGAGGCCGAAGGGCTCGAGGTCGACCAGGAAGTGGTGCTTGTTCGGGAGCGAGAAGCGGACTTCGTCGATCTCCGAGCGGTGGTTGATGATGCGCGTGGCCATCTGGTACAGCGTCTGCTGGAGGGAGTACGAGTACGTCTCCGAGAAGGCCTCGAGCATGTGCTTCTTGGTCTGCTCGTAGGACCGCTCCCAGTTGGGCATGCGCTGCTCGTCGTCGGTCCAGTTGAACCGCCAGCGGGCGGACACCTGCGTGGCCAGGATGCGGTCGTACGCCTCCTGGAGCGTCGTGTACTGGTCCTTGATGTAGCCCCAGAACTCCGAGTTGGTGGAGTTCATGACGACGAGGTCCTTGAGGCCGGAGATGACCTCCCAGCGGGAGCCGTCGTACGTGATCTGGGTGACGCGGGTCTCCTGGCCCTTGCGGGCGAAGGAGTGGTTGACCTCGTCGGCGCCGATGAACTTGGAGTTGGCCTCGGAGGAGGCGATGCGCTCCCAGGCGTACTCCTCGATCCGGATGCGCGCCTGCTTGATCGGCTCCTGGCTCGACACGAAGTGGCGGGCGAGGTGGATGCCGAACTGCTCGGCGGACTCGATGCCGTACTCCTTGGCGAACGCGAAGACGGTGTTCTTCGTCGTGTCGGTGGGGAGGCAGTGGGCGTTGGAGCCGGTGAGGTGGACGTCGTCGAGGTCGCCGGAGAGGGCGACGGAGACGTTGAGGTCCTTGATGTGGTGGGTGTCGCCGTCCCGCGTGATCTTGACGACGCGGTTCTCTGCTTTGCCGTACTGGTTCTGGCCGAGAATCGTGGGCATGTCTGCTAGCTCCCTCGGTATACGGAGTAGCCGAACGGGTTGAGCAGCAGCGGTACGTGGTAGTGCTCGCCCGGCGTGACGGCGAACGTGATCGCCACCTCCGGGAAGAACGCACCGCTGTCCCTTACGCGGGGGGCGTCCTGCTGCGCCTCGGCTTGCTTCTTGGAGAAGTACGTCTCGACCTCGAAGTCGAGACGGACGTGGGTGGTGCCCTCCGGCAGTGCCGGCAGGTCCTTGCAGCGCCCGTCCGCGTCGGTGGCGGAGCCGCCGAGCGCGACCCACTCCGCGTCGGAGCCGCTGCGGGCCGCGAGCGTGATGGCGACGCCCTCGGCGGGGCGGCCGATGCTGGTGTCCAGGATGTGGGTGGACACCGAGGCCGTGGTGTCGGTGCTCATGCGGAGCTCTCTTCCTCTGCGAGTCGGGTCAGCCGGATGCGGTTGATCTTGCCCAGTTCGGCGCGGACGATCTCCCGCTCCTCCTCGGGCGAGTTCTCGATCCGCTTCCGGAGCGCGTCGCGCATCTGCTCACCGGTCTGGCCGGTGGCGCAGATCAGGAAGACGTGTCCGAACGAGTCCTGGTAGGCCAGGTTGAGTTCGAGCATCTCGGCCTTGAGCTCCGCGGAGGCGCCGGCCATCCCGCTCTGTTCGCGGGAGGAGGTCGGGTCCCCGGCCTTAGGACGACCGATCGGCGGGTGCCCCGTCATCGCCTCGGCAAGGTCCTCGGCGGTCAGCTCGGCCATGGCGGCGTCGCTGGCGAGGAAGAGAGCCTCGGCGGTGGAGTACGGGCGCTGGGCGAGGATCTTGCTCCCCCACGCCGAACTGGAACACACCTCGTGGAGCGCGGCGAGGGCCTCGCTGTCCGCGGAGGTGTTGAACCGGGTGAGGCCCGGTGTCGTACCTGAAGTCACGGGAAGCCTCCGTGGCTGTATTTCGCTGTGCGTCGGACGGGCTGCGGATAGCTAACGCCCTCCGCAACACAACGTCAACACTTTGTTGAAAACTCGGCCACGCAAAAGCCGTCGTCCCGACATCCGGACGACGGCCTTGGATCACGCATGATCAACTACTCGGCCTTGGCGGGCTTTTCCCTGCTCAGGGCGGTCTCCCTGTTGAGGTAGTTGTACACGGTGAAGCGGCTGACACCCAGTGCCCCCGCCACCGTCTCCACCCCGTGGCGCACCGCGAAGGCCCCGCGGGCCTCCAGCAGGCGGACGGCCTCCTGCTTGGCCTTGCGGTCCAGATCGGCCAGCGGCATCCCGTGCCTCCGCTCCATCGCCGCGAGGATGTGGTCGAGGGAGTCGGAGAGCTGGGGCAGTCGCACGGCGAGCACGTCCTCCCCCTCCCAGGACAGGACGACGTCGTCCGCCCCCGCCTGGGCGGGGACGAGCAGCTCGGCGCCCATGGCGTCGACCAGCGGCTTCACGGCAGCGACCAGCGGGTGATCGTTCACTTCTCGCCCTCCCCGAGCACATTGACCTGGAGCGAGACACGGGTGGCACCGGCCGCGAGCGACTGGCGCAGCAGGGCGTCGACGGCGGTGAGCACCGCGTCGGCACCCCCCTCCGCCGTGTTGCCGAAGGGGCCGACGTCCACCGCGTCGAGCTCCGCCGACTGGATGACCTCACGGGCCACGACCGCGTGCGCCGGGGCCTCGTCGAGGTCGAACGGCTCGGTCGTGAACTCCACTCTCAAACGCACCATGGCCCCACGCTACGGCCCCACGGGGGCCTACGGGAGCCCCGGACCTGCGGGGACCTCTTGACAAGCACCTCCCACGCCTTGCAACATTCCGTCAGACAGAAACTTACTTCCGCGATACGGAAGGAGCGCCGCCCCTCATGGGATACACGGACCAGCGCTTCGATGTGAACCTGTCGATCCTCTTCACGGAACTCCCGCTCCTGGAGCGTCCCGCGGCCGCCGCCGCGGCGGGCTTCACCGCGGTCGAGCTGTGGTGGCCCTGGATCGACACCGCCACCCCCGAGCAGAGCGAGCTCGACGCCCTCAAGAAGGCTCTTGAGGACGCCGGCACCCAGCTGGTGGGCCTGAACTTCTACGCCGGGCAGCTGCCCGGCCCCGACCGCGGAGCCCTCTCCGTGCCCGGCGAGGAGTCGGACCGCTTCCGCGCCAACATCGAGGTCGCCGCCGACTTCGCCGCCTCGGTCGGCTGCAAGGCGCTCAACGCGCTCTACGGCAACCGCGTCGAGGGCGTCGACCCCCAGGTCCAGGACGCCCTCGCCCTGGAGAACCTGGTCCTGGCGGCCCGCGCGGCCGACCGGATCGGCGCGATCCTCCTCGTCGAGACCCTCAACAAGCCGGAGTCGCCGCTCTACCCGCTGGTGAGCGCCCCCTCCGCGATCGAGGTCATCGACAAGGTCAACGAGGCGACCGGGCTCGGCAACGCCAAGTTCCTCCTCGACATCTACCACCTGTCGATGAACGGCGAGGACGTCGGCCGGGTCATCGCGGAGTACGCGGCCAAGACCGGCCACGTCCAGATCGCGGACAACCCGGGCCGCGGCGCGCCGGGCACCGGCGACCTGCCGCTGGAGCAGCTCCTCGACGAGCTGAAGAAGGCCGGGTACGAGGGCTGGATCGGCCTGGAGTACAAGGCCGCCGACGCCGCCGCGTCCTTCGAGTGGCTCCCGGCCGAGGCCCGCCCGGCCCGCTGAGCGGACACCCCCGAGCGCCGGCCCCCGGGCCGGCGGCCCTCCCGCTCCGCGACCCTCCCCCGTACGACCAGTTTTCGAGAGGCACCCTCATGAGCAACCTTCCCAAGATCGCCTGGATCGGCCTCGGCATCATGGGCTCCCCCATGTCCGAGAACCTGATCAAGGCCGGCTACTCGGTCACCGGCTTCACCCTGGAGCAGGACAAGCTGGACCGGCTCGCCAAGGCCGGCGGCACCTCCGCCGCCTCGATCGCCGAGGCCGTCAAGGACGCCGACGTGATCGTCACGATGGTGCCCGCCTCCCCCCAGGTCGAGGCCATCGCCTACGGCCCGGACGGCATCCTGGAGAACGCCAAGCAGGGCGCGCTCATCGTCGACATGTCGTCGATCACCCCGCAGACCTCCGTGGACCTGGCGAAGAACGCCAAGGAGAAGGGCATCCGCGTCATCGACGCGCCCGTCTCCGGCGGCGAGGCCGGCGCCATCGAGGCCGTGCTCTCGATCATGGTCGGCGGCGAGCAGGCCGACTTCGACGAGGCCCTCCCGGTCCTCGAGGCCCTCGGCAAGACCATCGTGCTCTGCGGCCCGCACGGCTCCGGCCAGACGGTGAAGGCCGCCAACCAGCTGATCGTCGCGGTCAACATCCAGGCCTGCGCCGAGGCCGTGGTCTTCCTGGAGAAGTCCGGTGTGGACCTCCAGGCCGCGCTCGACGTCCTCAACGGCGGTCTGGCCGGCTCGACCGTGCTGACCCGCAAGAAGGACAACTTCCTGAACCGGGACTTCAAGCCCGGCTTCCGCATCGACCTGCACCACAAGGACATGGGCATCGTCACCGACGCCGCCCGCAACGTCGGTGCGGCCCTCCCGGTCGGCGCGGTCGTCGCCCAGCTCGTGGCCTCGCTGCGCGCCCAGGGTGACGGCGGCCTGGACCACTCGGCCCTGCTGCGCGCCGTCGAGCGCCTCTCCGGCCAGCAGGTCTGACCCCGCGCCCCCGCCCACGGGGGCCCCAGATTTCCGGTCGGCGGCGGCGCTGACAACTGTCCTGTCGCGCCCAGGCGCCGCCGCCGACCGGAACACCACACTTCATTTTCAACAAACTGTTGACGTCACGTTCGAGCCGAATTTACGCTCCTCGCACCGTCACCAGAGCTCCCGTACGGAAGGTCACGATGTCGAAGCGCGTGCTTACGACCGAGTCCGGCGCCCCCGTCGCCGACAACCAGAACTCCGCCACCGCCGGCGTCGGTGGCCCTCTCCTCCTCCAGGACCAGCACCTGCTGGAGAAGCTCGCGCGCTTCAACCGTGAGCGGATCCCGGAGCGCGTGGTGCACGCCCGCGGCTCCGGCGCGTACGGGTACTTCGAGGTGACCGACGACGTCACGGGCTTCACCAAGGCGAACTTCCTCGGCGAGGTCGGCAGGAAGACCGAGACGTTCATCCGGTTCTCCACCGTGGCCGACTCCCTCGGCGGCGCGGACGCCGTCCGCGACCCCCGCGGCTTCGCCCTGAAGTTCTACACCGAAGAGGGCAACTACGACCTCGTCGGCAACAACACCCCGGTGTTCTTCATCAAGGACCCGATCAAGTTCCCCGACTTCATCCACTCCCAGAAGCGCGACCCCTTCACGGGCAAGCAGGAGCCGGACAACGTCTGGGACTTCTGGGCGCACGCCCCCGAGGCCACCCACCAGATCACCTGGCTCATGGGCGACCGCGGCATCCCCGCCTCGTACCGCCACATGAACGGCTACGGCTCGCACACCTACCAGTGGACCAACGAGGCGGGCGAGGCCTTCTTCGTCAAGTACCACTTCAAGACGAACCAGGGCATCCGCAGCCTCTCCGCCGACCAGGCCGCCGAGCTCGTCGGCCAGGACGCCAACTCGCACCAGACGGACCTGCTGCAGGCCATCGAGCGGGGCGTGAACCCCTCCTGGACCCTGTACGTCCAGGTGATGCCGGCCGCCGAGGCCGCCGACTACCGCTTCAACCCGTTCGACCTCACCAAGGTGTGGCCGCACAGCGACTACCCGCTGCAGCGCGTGGGCCGCCTGGTCCTCGACCGCAACCCGGACAACGTCTTCGCCGAGGTCGAGCAGGCCGCGTTCTCCCCGAACAACTTCGTCCCGGGCATCGGCCCCTCGCCGGACAAGATGCTCCAGGGCCGCCTCTTCGCCTACGCCGACGCCCACCGCTACCGCCTCGGTGTCAACCACACCCAGCTCGCGGTGAACGCCCCGAAGGCGACCGTCGCCGAGAACTACGGCCGGGACGGCGCCATGGCCACCCGCCAGGGCTCGCGCTACGACAAGAACTACGAGCCCAACTCGTACCAGGGCCCGGCCCAGACCGACGCGGCGCTCTCCGCCCCGCTCGCGATCCACGGCTGGACCGGCACCCACGAGGCGCCCCAGCACACCAAGGACGACGACTTCTTCCAGGCCGGCGAGCTCTACCGCCTGATGTCCGAGGACGAGAAGAAGCGCCTGATCGCCAACATCGCCGGCGGTCTGTCCCAGGTGTCCCGCGAGGACGTCATCGAGAAGAACCTCGCGCACTTCGCCGCCGCCGACGCGGACTACGGCAAGCGCGTGGCCGAGGCCGTCGAAGCCCTGCGACAGGACTGACGGCCGACAGCACCCAGACTGCGTACGGCACCTGACGGGAGGTCAGTGCCGTACGTGGTCCGGATCGCCGACCCGGATGAGGGGTGGCCGGTGATCCGGACAAGCGTGAGGACCGCGGCGGCGCCGAGCCAGTGCGGTGGTAAGGGCACCGGTCCCCCTTCTTGACCTGAAAGAAGGGGACCACCGGCCGCCCGTCGGCACCGCCGCGGTCCCAACGCCCTCCCGAGGGGTCCCCGAACGGATCCCTCCGGAGGAACCCTCCAGACTCCGCCCGGCGGCGCGAACGTCCTGTCGCGCCAGCCTCGTGCCGTCGGGCGGTCACAAGCCGGAGAGCGCGGAACCAGGTTTACGGTCCCTGGTTCCGCGCTCTTCTTCGTCTCCGCGGCGCAGCACACCGCCCGGCCCGGAAGCCGGGCGCGTCGTCCGGTCCGGAAGCCGTCCACGTCGTCCGGTCGGGCAGCCAGGCACGTCATCCGGTCGGGCGGCCCCTCCGCACCCTTGGGACCCTCGTCCAGGGCATCGTTTCTGCGGTGAACATCCTCACCCGCTCGGAGGAGCGCCTCGCGATGCGGCCCCACCGCACCCGCCGCCGGCGCTATCCACTCGTACATGATCAAGAACGCGCTGCGCGGGCTCACCCCGCTCGCCCTCGTCCTCTCCCCGCTCGCCGTCCCCTCCCCCGCCCTCTCCGCGAACGTCGTGATGCTGCCCGACGCGCTGGCCGGGCTCACCGAGGCCACCGAGGCCCCGGACGGCTTCACGGCGGGCGCCTTCCCCCACTGGAACGCCGGCCTCGACCCGGCGGACGGCTGCGACACGCGCTCCGAGGTCCTGCTCGCCGAGGCCGTCGACGCCCCCGCGACGGGGCCCGGCTGCGCGCTGACCGGCGGACGCTGGACCTCGCCGTACGACGGCCAGAGCGTCTCCGACCCGGCGGCGCTCAGCGTCGACCACCTGGTGCCGCTCGCGGAGGCCTGGGAGTCGGGGGCCGCCGGCTGGACCGTGGCCCGGCGCGAGCGCTTCGCCAACGACCAGGGCGCCCCCGCGACCCTCGTCGCCGTCACCGCCCGCAGCCTCCGGGACAGGGCGGGCCGGGACCCGGCCGACTGGGTCCCCGCGGACACCGCGCGGTACTGCCGCTACCTAGGGGACTGGGTGGCGACGAAGCTGCGCTGGGGCCTGTCCGCCGACAAGGACGAGGTGGAGACGCTCAAGCTGTTCGCCGACGGTCCCTGCGAGGAGACGGTCGTGATCCGCTCGTCGGCGTCCCGCTGACCGCCGGACGCTCGGCCCGCGCCAGCGCGCAGGTGACGGCGAGCGAGGCGAGGGCGAGCAGCACCATCCCGGTGCGCGGCGACGTGAACTGGGCGAGCGTGCCGGCGAGCGCCGCACTCACCCCCTGCAGCGCGAGCATCCCCGAGGCGTGGAGCCCGAGGGCGTGACCGCCCAGTTCCTCCGGCACCAGGGACGTCAGCCGCTCCTGGTGCAGGAGGCTCGCCGCGTACCCGGTCGCCGAGACCGTCACCGCCAGGAGCGCGAGCGGGAGTGCCGGATCCAGCAGGAACAGCAGGAACGGGGCCGCCAGCAGGGCCTGCAGCGGGAAGCGGATCCGCTCGCGCAGCCGGGCCGGCAGGAAGCGGCCGACGACCGTGTCCCCCGCCAGCATCCCGAAGGCCGCGCAGGCGAAGAGGAGACCGGCGCGCTCGGGGTCGTACGGCACGAAGAGGGACTCGCAGCCCACGACAAGACCGTTGGGCACCCACAGGGCCAGGTAGGCCCGGCGCCGCGCGGGCGGGGCCAGCAGCAGACGGTTGGTGCGCCAGGTCTCGCCGACCGAGGGCCGGCCCGCCGCCCGGGGCGGGCGCTCCCCGAGGCCCGTGCGGGCGAGGACCGCGGCCGCGAGATAGAGGCCCGCGCTGGCGAGGACCGCGCCGCGCGGGGACAGCAGGGCGATCAGGGCGCCGCCGGTCGCGAACCCGCCGATCTGGCAGACGCCGGCGGCCATGTTCACGACCGAGCGGCCGAGCAGGAAGTGCTCCCGGGCGAGGATCTCGTGCAGGAGGCCGTACCGCACGCCGCCGCCGAGCGAGGCCGCGAGCCCCTCGGCGGACAGGACGGCGAAGAGCGCCCAGGCCGGCAGCCCGGGGACGGCGAGGACGGCGGTGCCCAGGGCGAAGAAGAGCGCGATCCCGGCGATCGCCGCGCGCGGCGGCAGCCGGTCGGCGGCCGAGAGCAGGGTGGTCGCGCCGACCAGCTGGGCGAGCGAGGGCCCGAAGAGCGCCAGGGCGGAGAGGAGCGGGGAGCCGGTCGCGCGGTACACGAGGGTGGCGAGCCCGAGTCCGGCGATCGTTTGGGCGGCGGTGTGCGCGGCGCCGGTGAGGAAGAGCGGGGTGAACTCGGGCGTGCCGAAGAGGACGCGGTAGCGGGGCATGCGGGGAGTCTCCGCGGGACCCCCGGTGCTCGGTACTGTTTCGCGGGGAGGCGAAACATGGGCTGGTGGCGGATCGGCACGGACACCCTGGCGGGCAGCGCGTTCCTGCTGTCCCCGCTCGCCGAGACGGTCGCGTCGCTCAAGACGCTGCACGCCGGGGCGTCCACGCACCCGGGCGAGCGGTCCTGGTTCCGGCGCCATCTGCCCGCGTACCGGGAGCGGTTGGCTGCCGAGCCGCTCGACGCGCTGCTGGTGCGGGCGGCCGTCGGGCCCACCTGGAACGCCGACTTCCTCACGCCCACGCCTCCGGGGGACCGCGAGCGGTCCTTCGAGGAGGAGGTCGCGGCCGTCCTCGCGACCGAACCGGCGGCCGCGGTCGACCAGTTGGCGGTGGCGATCGGCGGGCCGGTGCCGGAGCCGCTGCGCTCGGCACGCGATCTGCCGGAGCGGCTCGCGGCCGTGCTCGGCTGGGTGTGGCGGGAGACGGTGCTGCCGGACTGGGCGCGCCGGCGGCGGATCCTGGAGGCCGACGTGACGGCGCGCACGGCGCGGTTGAGCCGGGACGGCTGGGCCGCGGCGCTGGACGAGCTGTGCCCGGGCAAGATGCGCTGGCTGGGCGACGGGCGGCTCCAGGTCAACGACCGCGACTATCCCGCGCGGACGCTCGTCCGGGGGCGGCTGCTCCTCGTCCCGGTGACGCCGATGACCGGCTGGGTGTCCTGGGAGGGTGCGGAGCGGAGCGCGATCGTCTATCCCTGCGCGGGAGTTCTGTCCGACGCGGCGGGAACGGTGGTGCCCGAGGCGCTGGGGACGCTGCTCGGCACGGCGCGGGCCGGGGTGCTCGTACGGCTCGGATCGCCGTTGTCCCCGAGCCAGTTGGTGGCCCTCACCGGACAGGGCCTCGGCTCGGTGGGCCGGCATCTGAGGGTGCTGCTCGACGCCGGGCTCGTGCGCCGGGGCCGGGCGGGCCGGTCCGTGCTGTACGAGTGGACGGAGGCGGGCGCGGTGCTGGTGCGGGCCCAGCGCTGAGCGGCGGGGCCCGCGCTGAGCGGCGGGGCCCGCCGCGCCGTACGGCCCCGGCGGCCGGACGCGCGGAGACCCCCGCCCCGGTGCTCCTCGGGGCGGGGGTCGGTCCCTCCGGAGAGGGGGACGATCAGACCTGGAGGGCCTTGATCGCGGTCGGCGCGTGACCGGGCTCGGTGGCCAGGTCCTCGAACTCGGTGACGTCGCTCATGTCGACCGTCTTGCTCATCGCGATGTTGGTGATGCGCTCCAGGATGGCCTCGACGACGACCGGGACCTGGTGCTCGACGGCCAGCTTCTTGGCCTGCTCGAACGCCTCGCCCAGCTTGTCGGGGTCGGTGACGCGGATCGCCTTGACGCCCAGGCCCTCGGCGACCTTGACGTGGTCGACGCCGTAGACGCCGATCTCCGGGGTGTTGATGTTCTCGAACTCGAGGTTGACCTCGAAGTTGATGCCCAGGCCGCCCTGCGCCTGACGGATCAGACCGAGGTAGGCGTTGTTCACGAGGACGTGGACGTAGGGGACCTTGTGCTGGGCGGCGACCGCCAGCTCCTCGATCATGAACTGGAAGTCGTAGTCGCCGGAGAGGGCGACGACCGGGGTGTCCGGCTGCGCGGTGGCGGCGCCGATGGCGGCCGGGATGGTCCAGCCGAGCGGGCCGGCCTGGCCGCAGTTGATCCAGTGGCGCGGCTTGTAGACGTGCAGGAACTGGGCCGCGGCGATCTGCGAGAGGCCGATGGTGGTGACGTAGCGGGTCTCCGGGCCGAAGGCCTTGTTCATCTCCTCGTAGACGCGCTGCGGCTTCAGGGGGATGTTGTCGAAGTGCGTACGGCGCTGCAGGGTCGCCTTGCGCTCCTGCGCGGAGGCGGCCCAGGCGGAGAAGTCGGGGAGCCGGCCGGCGGCCTTCCACTCCTTGGCGATCTCGATGAAGAGCTCCAGCGCGGCCTTGGCGTCGGAGGCGATGCCGTAGTCCGGGGCGAAGATCTTGCCGAGCTGCGTGGGCTCGATGTCGACGTGGACGAACTTCCGGCCCTTGGTGTAGGCGTCCAGGTTGTAACCGGTGTGGCGGTTGGCCCAGCGGTTGCCGATGCCGATGACGGTGTCGGACTCCAGGAAGGTCGCGTTGCCGTAGCGGTGCGCCGTCTGGACGCCGACCATGCCGGCGGCCAGCTCGTGGTCGTCCGGGATGGTGCCCCAGCCCATCAGGGTGGAGATGACCGGGATGCCGGTGAGCTCGGCGAACTCGACGAGCAGGTCGGTGGCGTCGGCGTTGATGATGCCGCCGCCGGCGACGATCAGCGGGCGCTCGGCCTCCAGGAGGAAGCTCAGGGCCTTCTCGGCCTGGGCGCGGGTGGCGCGCGGCTTGTAGACCGGCAGCGGCTCGTAGGTCTCCGGGTCGAACTCGATCTCGGTCAGCTGGACGTCGATCGGCAGGTCGATGAGGACCGGGCCGGGACGGCCGGAGCGCATCAGGTGGAAGGCCTGCTGGAAGACGCCGGGGACCTGCGCGGCCTCCAGGACGGTGGTCGCGGCCTTGGTGACGGGCTTGGCGATCGAGGCGATGTCGACGGCCTGGAAGTCCTCCTTGTGGAGCTTCGAGACCGGGGCCTGGCCGGTGATGCACAGGATCGGGATCGAGTCGGCGATCGCCGAGTACAGGCCGGTGATCATGTCGGTGCCGGCCGGGCCGGAGGTGCCGATGCAGACACCGATGTTGCCGGCCTTGGCCCGGGTGTAGCCCTCGGCCATGTGGGACGCGCCCTCGACGTGGCGGGCCAGCGTGTGGCCGATGCCGCCCACGTTCTTGAGCTCGCGGTAGAAGGGGTTGATCGCCGCGCCGGGCACGCCGAACGCGGTGGTGACGCCTTCGCGCTTGAGGATCTCAACGGCCGCTGCGGCGGCGGTCATACGAGGCATGGGAGTGCTCCTGCTTCGGCCGGGCGGATCCAAGCCCACCGGTCGGCTCGAGAGCCCGGAGCGGCTTGTTTCCGTAATGCGGAAATGCTGTTCTGCTATACGGAAGCAATGTAGGTCGGGGTCCGGAGAGCCGTCAAGAGAAGTCCGACCGTCGGGATACGGGGAAGTGGCCGAACACCTCCCCCCGGGGCGTCCGTCGGGTGGACGATGGGACGGAACGACAGGGGGTCGGTTGTGGGCGAGTCGGTACCGGTGCACTGCCCGGAGTGCCTGCGCACGCAGGCGTACGCGGCACCCGTGTTCCCCTGCGTGTGCGGGAGCCCGGTGGCGCCTCCCCTCACCGCGGGCGCGACGGCGGAACCCATCACCCGCCGGAACTGGGCGGACGAGTGGGTCGCGGTCCGCTGCGGAGCATGCGGCCGCACGAACGACTGGCCGCACCCGGAGCTGGGCTGCACGTGCGGGACGGTGCTCCGGGTGCCGGTGCAGCCGGTGGCCCCGGAGCCCTCGACGGCCGGCGGGCCCCCGGAGGGCGCCGTCGCCGGCCCGGGCCCCTGGCCGGAGGCGGGCCGCGGCCGCCACGCCGTCCCACCGACCGGCGGACCGGGCGCGCGTACGGGAGCGGGCGCGGGCGCGGGCGCGGGCTTGGACGCGGGTTCGGGGGCACGTACGGAACCGGGGGCGGGGGTTCCGGGCACGGGCGCTCGTACGGGCGCGGGATCGGGCGCGGGTAAGGGCGCCGGCGCGGGCGCGATATCGGAGCCGGTCGCGGGTGCGGACGACCGCGCGCGTACGCAGGCGGGCGCGGGTGCCGGTGGACGTACGGAGCCGGGCGCGGACGGCGGCGCGCGTACGCAGGCGGGCGGCGCGGGTGCCGCGGCGGGCCCCGTCCGGCCCGGGACGGGCGACGTCGACCGGGCCCCCTTCCCACCGCCGGGTCCACCGCCCGCTGCCAGGCCGGCGGCGGCCGCCACCTCCTCCCCTTCTTCCTCACCGTCCTCACCCGCGGTGCCGCCGCCCGGCGGCTTCCGCCGGAACGATCCGCCCGGCGCCGACGGCCTCGCCGATCCCTCCGACGGTTTCGGCACCACGGAGGCGTCCGAGGGGGCCGAGGCACCCGGCCCGTTCGACGCGCCCCGCCCGTTCGGCGCACCCGGGCCGTTCGTCGCGGGCATGCCTCACCCGCGCCTGCCGGACGCCTCCCCCGGTACGGACGACCCCCGGCCGGTCGAGACCGGCTCCGACTGGTTCGGCACCGGCCCCGGAGCCCTCACGCCGGGTCCCGCCGCGGACCCGCGACCCGGCCGGTCCGACCCCGCACCCGACCGCCCCACGGGCCCGCCCCGTCCCGGAGCGGCCCGCGGTTTCGCCGAGCGCCACCCCTCCCACCTGCCGCCGCCTCTCGCCTCCCCGCGCCCGGCCCCCGCCCGCGGGGACTTCCGGCCGCTGACGATCCGGACCGCGCGGGACGCCGTCGCCGCGGCCGCCGGCTACCTGCGCTGGCTGGGCTTCCGGGACGTGGTCCAGCCCGAGGAGCGCCCCGCCGCCGGGGTGGACCTGCGGGCGCCCGGGCTCGTCGCCCAGGTCGACCCGAGCACCCGGCCCACCGGGCTCCGGGCCGTCGAGTGCCTCTGGCTCAACGGACTGAGCGCCTCCGCCGTGAGCGTGTTCTTCTCGCTCGCGGGCTACACCCCCGAGGCCCGCTCGCGCGCCGCCGAGCTCGGCCTTCCGCTGTTCGTGCTCGACCTCACCGGCACCCCCCAGCCGGTGAACGCCGCCGCCGAAGGGCTGACGTCGGGCGCCGCCTGAGGAAGCCGGGGCCCGCCGGGGACGTACCACCACAGCATCTCGGCATCCGAAACCGGCCATTCACGCGTGACGATCACGCTCCCCCGGGCACAACACCCTCGGGGGGTGGGCCTCATGCCGACGGGGATGTGGTGGTTCATAGGAGCGGCCTGCGTGCAACTGCTGCTCGCCGCCGCGCTGTTGCGAACCCGCAGCAAGGATGGCGACGCGCCGCGTCCGGACGACGTACCGCCGCCGCAGGCCCTCGCGCTGCTGCGCGGCGGCCGGCGGGCGGCGGTCACCGTGGCGCTCGTGGCCCTGCACCAGCGCGGGGCGGTCGCCGCCGGCCGCAAACATACGATTCGGGCCAACGGCGGCCCCGGCCGCACCCGGGATCCCGTCCAGCTCGGGGTGCACGGGGCGCTCCACCGGGCCTTCGCGCTGCGTGACCTCACGGTGCGCCCCGAGGCGCGCCGGGCGGTGGACGCGCTCGGCCGCGAGCTGCGCGGTGCGGGCCTGCTGCGGCCGCCCGCCCGGCTCTGGGCGGGCCGGGCCCTCCTCGGCTGCGTCCCGCTGACGGTGGCGGTGGGGGCGTACGCGACGAAGGCGTCCGGCACCGGTCTGGCCGGTGCGCTCGCGGCCGGTGCCCTGCCCGTCCTCCTCGCGGCGGCCCTGCTGCTGCGGCTGCCGCCGGCGACCCGGGCGGCGCGGCGGCTGCTCACCGGCCTGCGGGAGCGGTATCCGCTGCCGGAGCACCGGCGCGAGGTGACGGACGGGCGGCTGGTCCAGCTGTACGTGGCGCTGTACGGCGACCCGGCGCTCGCGCTGTTCCTGCCCCACTTCTCCCGGGACGGCGGGCTGCTGGACCGGCCGGGCGAGGTGGACCGGAACCGGCCGCCGCAGGAACGCGGTCCGGTTCCGGACGACCGCTCGGGGTGAGGCCGCGCCATACTGTCCTATGCGCATCAGAGCGGCCGCTCCGGCCGAACTCCCGCTGCTCCAGGACATCGAGAGGGCGGCGGGCGAGCCGTTCCGCACCCTCGGCATGGCGGCGATCGCCGACGACGACCCGCTGCCCCTCGACGTCCTGGACTCCTACCGCCGTGCGGGCCGGGCGTGGGTCGCGGTGGACGCCGCGGACCGCCCGGTCGCGTACCTGCTGACCGACACGGTCGACGGCTCCGCCCACATCGAGCAGGTGTCCGTGCATCCGGACGCCGCCCGCCGCGGCGTCGGCCGGGCGCTGATCGAGCATCTGGCGGCGACCGCCGGGGAACAGGGCCTGGCGGCCCTGACCCTGACGACGTTCACCGACGTGCCGTGGAACGCGCCGTACTACGCGCGGCTCGGCTTCCGCCCGCTCGCCGCATCCGACCCGGCCCTCACGGAGGGGCTGCGTGCCATCAGCCGCGCGGAGGCGGCCCACGGCCTCTCGGTCTGGCCCCGGGTGTGCATGCGCCGCGAGGTGGACCCCGCTCCGGCGGGCGCGGGCGCTCCGGAGTCCCTGGAGGCCCGGCAGGGCGGCTAGACGGGCGGACCGCCGGGCGGTGGGCGGTGGGCGGTGGGCGGCAGCCTGGCGGCCCGGCCGGGCCCGGGTTCACGCGGGTCCGCCGCCCCCGTCGCCGTACCGCTGCCGCAGTTCCACCTTCCGCACCTTTCCGCTCACCGTCATCGGGAACGCGGTGAGGATCTCCACCCGGCGCGGGATCTTGTAGTGGGCGAGGCGGTCGCGGCAGTAGGCGGTGACATCCTCCAGGGTGGGCGGGTCGGCCGGGTCGCGGGGGATCACGCAGGCGAGGATCTCCTCGCCGTAGCGCTCGTCGGGCACGCCCACCACCTGGACGTCGGCGATCTTCGCGTACCCGTAGAGGAACTCCTCGATCTCGCGCGGGTACACGTTCTCTCCGCCCCGGATGATCATGTCCTTGATGCGGCCGACGATCTGGACGTAGCCGTCGTCGCGCATCACCGCCAGGTCGCCGGTGTGCATCCAGCGGCCGGCGTCGATCGCCTCGGCGGTCTTCTCCGGCTCGTCCCAGTAGCCGAGCATCACGCTGTACCCGCGGGTGCACAGCTCCCCCGCCGTGCCGCGTCCGACGGTGAGGCCGGTCGCCGGGTCGACGACCTTCACCTCGACGTGCGGCATGACCCGGCCGACCGTGCCCGTCCGGCGCTCCAGGTCGTCGTCGCGGCGGGTCTGGGTGGAGACCGGCGAGGTCTCGGTCATGCCGTAGCAGATCGACACCTCCGCCATGTTCATCGCGGCGACGACCCGCTTCATCACCTCGACCGGGCACGGCGAGCCGGCCATGATGCCGGTGCGCAGGGTCGACAGGTCGTAGTCGGCGAAGTCGGGGAGGTTCAGCTCGGCGATGAACATCGTCGGCACGCCGTAGAGCGCGGTGCACCGCTCCTCCTGCACGGCCCGGAGGGTGGCGGCCGGGTCGAAGGAGGGCGCGGGGATCACCATGCAGGCGCCGTGCGAGGTGGCCGCCAGGTTGCCCATCACCATGCCGAAGCAGTGGTAGAAGGGCACCGGCACGCAGATCCGGTCCTGCTCCGAGTAGGCGATCATCTCGCCGACGAAGTAGCCGTTGTTGAGGATGTTGTGGTGGGAGAGGGTGGCCCCCTTGGGGAAGCCCGTGGTCCCCGAGGTGTACTGGATGTTGACGGGCTCGTCGCAGGACAGCGGCTCGGGGCGGAGCTCGCCCGGGGTGCGGGCGAGGAAGGCGTCCCAGCCCGGGTCGCCGAAGTAGACCGCCTCGCGCAACCCCGGGCATGCGGAGCGGACCTGCTCGACCATCGCCCGGTAGTCGCTGGTCTTGTGCGCGAGTGAGGCGAACAGCAGGGTGATGCCGGCCTGGTCGAGGACGTACGCCAACTCGTGCGGCCGGTAGGCGGGGTTGATGTTCACCATGACCGCGCCGATCCGGGCGGTCGCGTACTGCACGAGCACCCACTCGGCGCAGTTCACCGCCCAGATGCCGACCCGGTCGCCCTTGCGGACCCCGCTGCCGAGCAGGGAGCCGGCCAGCCGGTCGACGTCGGCGCCGAACCGGGCGTACGTCCAGCGGCGTCCGGTGGCGACGTCGACGAGCGCCTCCCGCTCCGGCCAGGCGGCGACGGCCCGGTCCAGGTTGGCGCCGATGGTGTCGCCGAGGAGCGGGGTCTCCGACACCCCGTGGGCGTAGGAGGGTTCGGTGGGCGCGGCGGTGCCGGGTGTGCTCATGCGAGGTCCCCCTCGGTGTACTCCTTGCCGCCGCCCTCGGCGGTGAGCCGCCGCAGTTCGACGCGGCGGATCTTGCCGGAGACGGTCTTGGGCAGGTCGGCGAACTCGATGCGGCGGACGCGCTTGTACGGGGCGAGGACCGCGCGGGAGTGCGCGAACAGCGTCTTCGCGGTCTCCTCGTCCGGCTCCCAGCCCGCCGCGAGGACGACGTACGCCTTGGGGACGGCGAGCCGCAGCGGGTCGGGGGCGGGGACGACCGCCGCCTCGGCGACGGCCTCGTGCTCCAGGAGCGCGCTCTCCAGCTCGAAGGGGCTGATCTTGTAGTCGGAGGCCTTGAAGACGTCGTCGGCGCGCCCGACGTAGGTGAGGTAGCCCTCGGCGTCCCGGGAGCCGATGTCGCCGGTGCGGTAGTAGCCGTCGGCCATCGCCTCGGCCGTCCGCTCCGGGTCTCCGTGGTAGCCGGTCATCAGGCCCACCGGCCGGCCGGACAGGTCGAGGCAGATCTCGCCCTCCGGCACGTCCGCCCGTCCGCTCACCGGGTCGACCAGAGTGACCCGGAAGCCGGGGGTCGGGCGTCCCATGGAGCCCTCCTTGAGCCGCTGGCCGGGGCTGTTGGAGACCTGGACGGCGGTCTCGGTCTGGCCGAAGCCGTCCCTTACGGTGACGCCCCAGGCACGCCGCACCGACTCGATGACCTCGGGGTTCAGCGGCTCCCCCGCGGCCACCACCTCGCGCGGCGGGGTCGCCAGCCGGCCGAGGTCCGCCTGGACGAGCATCCGCCAGACCGTCGGAGGGGCGCAGAAGCTCGTCACCCCGTGGCGGTCCATCTCGTCCATCAGCCGGGCCGGGTCGAAGCGCGTGTAGTTGTGGACGAAGACGGTCGCCTCGGCGTTCCACGGGGCGAAGAGGTTGGACCAGGCGTGCTTGGCCCAGCCCGGCGAGGAGATGTTCAGGTGGACGTCACCGGGCCGGAGGCCGATCCAGTACATCGTCGAGAGGTGCCCGACCGGGTACGAGGTGTGGGTGTGCTCGACCAGTTTGGGGCGGGCGGTCGTGCCCGACGTGAAGTACAGCATGAGGGTGTCGTCGGCGAGGGTGACGCCGTCGGGCTCGAAGCCGGCGGACTCCCCGGCGGCGTCCGCGTAGTCCAGCCAGTCCGCCCCGGCCCTGCCGACCGCGATCCGCGTGTAGTCGCCGGGCACGTCGTCGAACTTGGCCGTGTCCTCGGCGCGCACGATCACGTGCCGGGCGCGGCCCCGCTCCACGCGGTCGCGCAGGTCGGCGGGGCCGAGGAGCGGGGTGGCGGGGATGACGACGGCGCGCAGCTTCATGGCGGCGAGCACGGTCTCCCACAGCTCGACCTGGTTGCCCAGCATCACGATGATCCGGTCGCCGGCGCGGACGCCCCGGGCGCGCAGCCAGTTCGCGACGCGGTCGGAGCGGGCGGACATCGCGGCGAAGGACACCTTCGCCTCGGAGCCGTCCTCCTCGACGATGTGGAGGGCGGTCCGGTCGTTGCCCTCGGCGATGACGTCGAACCATTCGAGCGCCCAGTTGAACCGTTCCGGCCGGGGCCACGCGAAGCCCTGGTAGGCCGTCTCGTAGTCCTCGCGGTGCTGGAGCAGGAAGTCCCGGGCGGCCCGGAACACCTCCGTCGCACGGGTCGCGCTCTGCGCCGTCATTCGTCCTCCTCGTTGCGGGACCGGTCCAGGACATCGTGTAATCGGTGACCCAGGTCTCACTACCCCCGTTCGGGGGTGAAGGAGTGGTTCCGTGTCCGAGCAGAGGGAAACGGCGGAGCTGCGGGCCGCGCTGCTGCGGCTGCGCCGGGGCAGCGGACTGCCGGTGGTCTTCGGCGGGCTGTTCCAGGACGGGCGGGCCATGCGGATCGGCGAGACCTGCGGGGCGGTGACGCCGGCGCTGCACGGACTGGCGATCTCGACCGGTTCGGGTCTGGGCGGGAAGTGCCTGGCCCTGTCGCGGCCGTGCGCGGTGACGGACTACCCGTCGGCCCGGCACATCACCCACGAGTACGACGGGCCGGTCGCCGCCGAGGGCCTGCGCTCGGTGATCGCGGTGCCCGTCGTCGTACGCCGGAAGGTCCGCGGGGTCCTGTACGGGGCGCTGCGCGACGCCCTTCCGATCGGCGAGCGGGTCGTGGACGCGGCGGTCGCGGCGGCCCGCGACGTGGAGCAGGCGCTCGCCGTCCGGGACGAGGTGGAGCGCCTGGCGGCCCCGCCGGCCGCGGGGCCGTCCTGGGAGGAGGTCCGCCAGGCGTACGGGGAACTGCGCGAGCTGGCGCCGCGGGTGCCGGACCCGGAGCTGCGGCAGCGGCTGCTCGCGGTCTGCGGCCGCCTGGAGACGGCCTCGGGGGCACCGCGCGGGGTACCGGGGGTGACGCTGACCCCGCGGGAGACGGACGTCCTCGCGGCGGTGGCCTCGGGCGCGACGAACGCGACGGCGGCGACCCGCCTCGGCCTGCGCCCGGAGACGGTCAAGGGCTACCTGCGCTCGGCGATGCGCAAACTGGGCGCGCACACCCGCCTGGAGGCGGTGGTGGCGGCCCGCCGGGTGGGGGTGTTGCCGTAGGGGGGCGAGCGGGGCCGCCGTCCGCGTCCCGCGCATCCGCGGGGTGTTCAGAGTGCGGCGGACCAGGCGTCGAAGGCCGTCACGCAGTTCTCGAGGGCGGTCGCCGGCGGGCCGACCGAGGCTCCCGCACCGGCGGTCAGGGTCAGGGCGAAGCCGTCGGGGCCGCCGAGCGCGACGGCGCAGCCGACGTCCGCCGGCGGCCCGGCCGTGCCCGGCGGTGCCGGTACGGACAGGACCAGCTCGCACGAGCCGGACGTCTGCGCCAGACCGGACAGCGCGGTCTCCATCGCCTCGGCCAGGGAAGGCGCGTTGGCTTCCAGGGGGCCGCCGCGCAGCCGGAAGTCCTGCTCCAGGACGGTCACGCCGATCCCTCGGAGCGTGGTGGCCCGCAGGCGGAGGGTCCGGGCGCCGAACACCCCGTGGGTGTGCAGCACGTAGACGGCGACGAGCGCGGCCCGGACGCCGGCCGCCAGGTCGGCCGGCTCGGCCCGCAGGGGCCACTGCCACTCCCGGACCCGGAGCCGTACGGGCCGCACGCCCTCGGCGAGGGCGAGGAGCCCCTCGCGCACGGTCCCGCCGTGCAGCCAGGCGCCTCCGGCCCCGAGGGAGAACAGCCGGCCCTCCTCGTCGACGGCCAGCGGCGCGGCCGCGGCCGTGCGGCCGAGCGGGAAGAGGCGGGAACCGAGCCGGTCGGCGAGCCCGCGCAGGGACGGACCGTCGTACCGGGCCTCCTCGGGGTCGACGACGCAGCCGGTCGCCGCGACCTCGCGGCCCCCGTGCGCCGCCGGCCCCGGCCGGAGCCCGTGGAACTCCCGGACGGCGCGCTCGGCGGCGGGGAAGAGGACCCAGGGGCCCATGCCCGCCGTCCTGAGGACCGCGAGCATGGCGGCCTCCCCGGCGTCCCGCCCAGGGTACCAGCCGGCCAGGACGAGGGGGTCGTCGGCGGCGCGCCCGGACGACGGGCCGCCCTGAACGGAGATGGTCCGCCCGGACGAGGGCCCGCCCTGAACGGAGATGGTCCGCCCGGACGACGGGCCGTCCGCCGGGCTCTGCCGCTGCTCGGTCGTCATCGTCGGCGCCCCCGTCAGGCGCCCTGGAGGACCGTGATGCCCAGCGTCTCGGCCAGGGCCGCACAGGACCGGCAGAGGGGCGCGGGCGTGCCGTGCTCGGGGTCCCCGTGGGGGCGCACCTTGCGGGCGACGAGGGCCGCGCCGGCGAAGTGGGCGGGCGCCTCGGCGAGGGTCGTGACCCTGCCGTCCGCGCGCCGGGCGTCCACGGCGTACAGCCGGTCCGAGACGAGCGCGGACTCGGCGCAGTACCCGAGGAACGGTTCGCGCCGCCCGGGGGCGAGCCCGTCGAAGAACTCCGCGACGGCGGGGTGCAGTCGGGGTTCGCCGTCACCGGTCAGATCGGTCTGGCTGGTGACGGTCCCCTGGACGAGGAGGGAGGCGGCGGTTCCCGGAACGGTGTCAGACAAAGTAGTCCCGCGCTTCCTGCTGGGGGCCGCGCAGCAGACAGCTGATGGCCTCGTACGTGTTCGCTCCCAGGAAATAGGGACCGGTGTGGTGCATGAGAAAGAAACGCCCCGTCTCGTCGATGAGGACCATGGAGCCGTCGAAGGACTCGTATCCGACGGGAAAGAGCTTCTTCCCCACGTTCGCGGCGAGTTCGGCGACGTCCTCGGCGCTCTCCTCGTAGATCCAGTGCGGGGTGAATCCGACGGCGTCGGGCGGTGTTCCCGGAATGACGAGGCGGATTCCGCCGAATTCCCGGACGAAGTCCCGCGCGGCCGTGAACGCCTCGACGGGATGGCCTTCCTCCGCGAAGCGTTCGGTGACGACACCGAGGAGTTCGGGCAGTTGCCCGCCGATGTCCCGCCCGCGTGTCCAGCCGGCCTCGGTGAGCGCCGCCTCGACTTCCTCCGTTGTCATTCTCGGCATGTCCAGGCTCTCTCTCAGTGGTGCGCGATGACGCCGGCGAGGGGCAGCATTCTCTCACAGGACCGGCAGGGCGGTTTGTACGCGCCGTGCAGCAACTGGTCGTCCCCGGGGCGCATGTCGCCGATCTGGACGGAATAGACGCGGGACCCTTCCATGGCCTTCCGTACGTCCTCGGCCGTGACGATCCCGGTGCCGTTCGGATCCATATGGTGCAACCGGTCCGAGATGAGGGAGACTTCCGCGCATTTCCCGTGGCCGCTGCCCAGCCTCTCGTTCTCCGACGTGATGTCGTTCTTCACGCGGTCCAGGATCTGTTGCAGCGCCGGGTGGGTGGACATCGCGGAGTCCCCGGTGGTGGTGCTGCTGGTGTGCGCGGTGAGGGTGCCGTCGTGGAGGAGGGTTCCCGCGCAGGCCGTCTTGAGCCGGTGCTTGCCCTCCGGGTACGGGTTGCTCTGCGGCTGGTTCCTGGCGTCGTTCGCGAGCCGGTCGGCCTCGCCGACGAGGGCCCTGCGCTGGTCCTCCTCGCTGAGGTGGCTGACGTCGAGGGCGTCCCGCCGGTGGTGCTTCATGCCCTGGGCGGACTGGCCGTGCCAGCCCGGCTGGGGGTTGAGGGGGGTGCCGTCCGAGGTGCCTCCGCCACCGCCGCCGCCCCGGCCCCCACCTCCGGTCGGGGGCTTGCCGCCGCCCGTGCCTCCGGGGTTCCCGCCGCCCGGGCCGCCGGCGCCGTCCTTCGCGTCCTCCTGGCTCTTCCGCTGGCGGGCGAGGCGGGCGGCGGTGTCGTCATCGTTGTTCCTGTGGTCCTTGGAGATCTGCTTGACGGCCTTGGGGAGGGTCTCGCCGATGTGGTCGCCCATAGTCTTCGCGGACTTCACGAGGGCGCCCATGGCCTTCTCGATGACGGGGTCGAGGGCGTCGGCGATGTCGTCCCGGCCCTTGTTACGGCCCTGGTGCCCCTTGGCCTTGGTCAGCTTGCCCGCGGTCTTGCCGTGGAGGCCGACGCTCACCCCGTTCAGCTTCGTGCCGGCCTGGTCGTGCTCGTCGTGCTCGATGTGGAAGCCCTTGCCGCCACCACCGGCACCGCTTCCGGCGGAGGCGAGGTTCATGCCCTCCTTGGCGCCCTGCACGCCCTGGTCGAAGCCGTCCTTGCCGGCCTGCTGCGTCTGGTCGAGGTTCACACCGTTCTGCACGCCCAGCGCGTCCATGCTCACCTGGACGACCAGGTCCGCCGCCATGTTCTCCAGCGCGGCGACGACCGGCTCGGTCATGACCGAGACGATGTGGCCGACGGCCTCCTCCATCGCCTGCGTGATCAGCTTCAACAACTGCTTCTTCGTGAACGCGATCGCTCCCGCGCCGAGCAGCGCCGACAGACCACCGGTCACCGGGATCAGCGCCATGGCGAGACCGGTCTGCCCGGCCAGCACCCCGAGCTCCGCGACGGCCTTCCACTTCATGCCCTCGATCGCGCCCGCCGCGAGGTCCAGCGCGTCCGCGATCGTACGGGCCGCGGAGACCATGTCCTTGAGGTGCTTGCCCTTGACCTTGGACCAGTGCTCGTTCAGAGCGTCCATCGCCTCGCCGTGCCCCGACGACAGCAGACGCTCCATGTGGTTGTTGGCGAGCTGCCCGTCGTCGGCGAGGTCGTCCGCGAACTCCCGCAGCGCGTCCGCCATGTCGCGGTACACGTCCTCGTCGACGTTCGGCCAGTTCACCCCCACCAGGTCGAGCAGCGTGTCCGCCCAGTCCGGCACCGTCACCGCCATGAACGTATCCCCCCCGTGCCCAAAGACGTTCACAGAACGCAAGAGCGAACAGCCTGTCACATCACGGGACTTCCCTCAACGGGCTTCCCGCCGGCCGCCGGGATCGACTCAATGCCCTGTCAACTCCCGTCGATCACAACGTCGTAGGCAGTACCGGGCGAGGCCATGAGAAGAAGCGTCCGCTCCGCCTCCGAGAGGAGGGCGGCACGATCCGCACGCGTCACTCGTGCGAAGGGTTCGAGGGTGAGCGTGGTGCGCTCCTTGCCTTCGTCGAGGCGCCAGATGCCGGCGAGGAAGCCGTCGAGGAGGAAGACCCGGTGGGCCTGGTTGCCGCTCCAGGTGCGCCCGCGCAGGTCGGCGGGCACGACGCGGGTGCGGTCTGCGTGCGAGAGGAGCAGGTTGTCGAACTCGGGGAGGAGACGGGGCGGTGCGGGGGCGTCCTCGTCCGGGCGGGGCGCGTCGGGGAGGTCGAAGAGCTCGGTGCCCCGCTCGTCCCGGAAGGCGAGCAGCCGGGGCCGCAGTCGCTCGAACGCGGGCCCGAGCCGGGTGAGGCCGCACCAGGACTGCATGTCCTTGACGGAGGCGGGCCCGAAGGCGCCGAGATAGCGGAGGACGGTCTCGTCGAGATCGGCGGGCCCGCCGGCCGCCGGCCCGTCGGAGTCGGCGAACCACCGGTCGGCGGTGGTCAGCGCGACCTGGCCGCCGCGCTCCCAGAGCCCGCGCGGGGTGACCTGGACCAGGGGAAGGAGGCAGCGGGCGGCGACGGACAGCGACTGCGGATCGGCGTCGGGCCAGTGCGGGAGGAGCTCCTCGCGCAGCTCCTTGGGGGTGCGGGGCCGCTCCTCGACGAGGCCGCGGGCGAGCTCGGCCAGCCGGTCGAGGTCGACGCCGTCGAGGCCGCCGCGGGAGACGAAGAGGGCGAGCTCGCGGTCGATCGCCCCGGGCTGCGCGAGCCCGCGCAGGGCCACCGCGTCGCGCGCCGTGTGGGTGTGCACGGTGGAGCGCATCGTGACGATGCGCGCGACGGCGCGGGACTCCATGAGTGCGGAGAGCTGCTCGGGCCGGAAGCCTTCGAGGCGGGCGGCGAGCGCGTAGTACGGGGGCTTGGTGTTCTGGGCCTGCAGCCCGAGAAGGTGCTCGACGGCCTCCGGGACACCCAGGGAGGCGGGGCGGAGAAGCAGTTGGCGGTCGAGGGTGGCACGGTTCAGGGCGCGGGCACCGAGCACGGGGTGGGTCGTCTTGAGGGCCATGACCGGCACGCTACTCGGGCTTGCGGACAGATACGGTCCGCAACCGGGTGACGCGGGAGGGCGCCGGCCCGTTTCCCTCCCGATCCACCCGGAACGAACCCCCTGTCCTGCCCGGTGAGCCAGGAGGTGCAGAAGAGGGACGCTGCTGATGGCCGTCGTGTGCACCAGCCTGTACCTCGTCTTCAAGAAGAGGGACTGGCTGTAGATGTAGACCGCGAACCGGAACCGATCCCCCTGCCTCCATCGCGTCCGGAACGAGAGTCCCGGGCAATCCGTGTCAATCCGCCGGGTCCAACTCCGCGGCCAGCCAGGACTCCTTCCCCGTGATGCGTCCCGCGGTGCAGGAGACGTACGGCCCTGCGAATCTGAGCGGGGAGCCGATCTTCGCCGGTGGGTTCATCAACTTCGGATACTGGCGCGGCATCGACCTGAACGCCCCGCTCAGCGTGGCGGATCGGATCCGCAGCCAGCAGGACCTCTACCGGCGCGTATGGGACGCCGCGGCACCGATGGACCAGATGCGTCTCCTGGAAGTGGGGTGCGGGCTCGGCATGGGCTGCGCACTGGCCCTGGACGAGCGGGGTCCCGCAGACGTCACGGGTATGGACATCCACTCAGCTCAGCTGAGCCGGGCCCAGGAGGCGCACGCCGCCCTCTTGGAGCAGGTTCCGGCACGCCTGAGCTTCGTCCAGGGTGCGGCGGAGCTCATGCCCTTCGCAGACTCCGAGTTCGACGTGGTCGTGAGCGTGGAGGCCGCCCAGCACTTCCCCGACCTGGGGGCCTTCGCAGCCGAGACGGCTCGCGTGTTGCGTCCGCGTGGACGGGTCGCCGTCGCCAGCTTCTTCACGGCCGGGGTCGACGCGGCCAGTCAGGGCGCAGCCCTTTCGCGATTGTTGGACACCTTCGAGAACGGCCTGGACATCGCACGTCCCGTAGGAGCCCTCACGGACGCACTCACGGCTTCCGGACTCTCCGATGTGCGGGTCGAGTCGCTGGGTCCTCAGGTATGGGCGGGGTGGGACGCATGGCTGTCCCGACTGACCGCCCCTGACTCCTGGGCACGCAACTTCCTGAAGGCCTATGAGCAGCAGATCCTCGACTACTACCTCGTCACCGCACAGCGCCGGTAGTTCGACATTCCCGCGAAGGCGACGCCCCGCCCAGGGATCTCCCCCTGTCACAGATACCCCCAGGGGGTATAAGGTTATGATCATCGTCCGCAGCGAGCGGCGCCGCGGCAGATCACAGCGGGGAGACATGTCATGAGCGCCCACACCGACCCCACCACCCACCACGGCGGTCACGGCGGTCACGGCGCTGACAGCGCCCACGTCGCCCACGTCGCTCACCGAGGTCACGGCGGAGGGCAGGCGGGCGGGCTGGCCGTGTCGGCCGAGGGGTACACCCTCGACGTCGACTCCGCGATCCTCGCCGCCGGTCCGCGGCAGCGCGTCGGGTTCCGGGTGCTCGGTCCCGGCGGGCGGCCGGTCACCGAGTTCGTCGCCGAGCACGAGAAGGATCTGCACTTCATCGCCGTCCGACGCGACACCGCGGGGTTCCAGCACGTGCATCCGGTGCGGGACGAGAAGGGCGACTGGAGCACCGCGCTCGACCTGGAGCCCGGGGACTGGCGGTTCTTCGCCGACATCCACCCGGCCGGCCACGACGGGACCCTGACCCTGGGCATCGACGTCGCGGTCGCCGGAGCCTACGCCCCGATACCGCTCCCCGAGGCCGCCCGCACCGCGCGGATCGGCGCGTACGACGTCGCCCTCGACGGTGCGCTCGTGCCCGGCGAGGCGAGCCCGCTGACCCTCACCGTCAGCCGGAACGGCGAGCCCGTCACCGATCTGGAGCCGTACCTGGCCGCCTACGGTCACCTCGTGGCCCTGCGCGTCGGCGACCTCGGCTACCTCCACGTGCACCCGGAGGGCCACCCCGGCGACGGCACCACCGCCCCCGGACCCGCGATCCGCTTCCTCGCGGTCGCGCCCACGGCCGGCGCCTACCGGCTCTTCCTGGACTTCCAGCACGACGGCGTCGTCCGCACCGCCGCGTTCACCGTGCACACCACCGAGACCGCGGCCCCGCACGGCGAACACCACGGGCACCACGCGCACCACTGAGGCGCCTGCCGCCAGGTTCGACCGTCGTCGTCAACACCGTCAGCCACGTCCGCGACGGACTCGGCGGCACGCCGTCGGACGTCGCCCGCACGCTCGCCGCCTCCGGCTCCGCCCGGGAGGCCGCGTGACCCCGGGCTCCCCGTCACCTGCGCTCCGTTCCCGTACGGAGTTCACGTAGGGTCCCCGGCATGGCCAGGAACACCCTCACCCCCGACCAGATCGTCCGCGCGGCGATCGAGCTCCTCGACGACGAGGGGCTCGACGGTCTCAACATGCGCAGCCTGGGTGCGCGCCTCGGGACGGCCGCCACCGCCGTCTACTGGCACATCAAGACCAAGGACGAGCTGGTCCGGCTGGCCGGGGACACGGTGTGGGGCGAGGTGGCGCTGCCCGACCTCGACGCGACGGAGTGGCGGCCGGCCGCCGCCGCCCTGGCCGGCAGCATGCACACCGTGCTGACGCGGCACCCGTGGCTCGGCCAGGCCTTCGGCAGCCACCTGCTGTACGGGCACGGGAAGTCCCGCCTCGACGACCACACGCTCGCCCTGTACGAGCGGGCCGGCTTCGCCCCCGCGGACGCCGACCGGGCCGCCGCCACCGTCTTCGTGTACGTCCTCGGCAGCGCCCTCGGCGCCGCCGCCCGGGTCTCGCTGACCCGGCGGCTGAGCCGCAGCGGCGACCCGGAGAAGGAGCTGGCGGACACCATGGCGGCCGCGACCGAGGTGGCCATGGCCTTCCCCCGCCTGCGCGAGCGCATCGACGGCAGCGCCGCCGCCGAGTACACCGCGGCCCCCGACCGCACCTTCGAGTTCGGCCTCGACACGATCCTGGACGGATTCGAGGCCCGGCTGGCCGCGACGGCCTGAGGGGTTCCGAGCCGGCACCTCGGCCTGCGGACGACCGCGTCGGTGTCGCGGCGGACGGCGTGGGCGAGGACCGCGCCCCACTGGCTCTGCGGCAGCCGCAGCCACCGGTGCCCGGGCTCGGCCCCGGGGATCAGGACGGTGACGCGCGTGCCCGGGGCCGGCCGCCCCACGAAGGCCCGGAGCCCGGAGCTACGGGTGGGGCGCGAGGGTGACGTGCGACAGGAGGGTGACGTGCGGCGCGAGGGCTCGGAGGAAGTCGGGGGCGTCGAAGATCTCGCCCGCGGCGGCGACACCGGTGGTACGGGTGCGGCCGGCGAGGACGCGGACGAGGGCTTCGACGACCAGGGGGGCGGTGACGGCGTAGATGTCCTGGCCGTGGGCCACCGCCCGCCGTTCGACACCGCCGCGCCGCACCACCGCGTCGACGAGGAAGGTCTGGTCGGACCGTCCGCTGCCGTCGGCGGCGGTCGGCGCGGGGGTGCCGGGGTCCGCGATGTCCCGGACGGCTTCGGCCGTCATGTAGGTCGTGACCTCCGGGACGGACAGATGACGGGGGACGGTCACCACGTCGGCCATCGTGAACTCCCCGATCACCGGCCGGGGACCCAGCGGCTGCGGGAAGTCCCAGGTCAGGGTGGGCGGGGCGTCGATGCGGTGCTCCCACCGACCGCCGGTGTAGCGCAGACGCCCCTCGCCGCGCCGCTCCCGGGAGACGGCCCCCGACAGCCGCGTCCCCGCGGTGGGGTGCCAGCTGCTCAGGCCGTACGCGATGTGCACCTCGTCGGCCTCCTTCCAGTCGCCCATGGCGGCGGTGGCGAGCAGGTCGCCGAGGCCGCCGAAGAAGGCCATCGCGGGGACGACGACGGCGCCCGCCTCCCGCGCCCGGTCGGCGAAGTGGGCGAAGGTGTCGATGTTGGCCTCCAGTTCGGCGGCCACGTCGAGGTACGGGATCCCGGCCCGCAGGGCGGCCTCGATCACGGGGGCGGTCGTCGAGGCGAAGGGCCCGGCGCAGTTGACGACGGCCGCCGTGCCGGCCAGCGCGCGGTCCAGCGCGTCCGGGTCGTCCACCGTCGCCGGCCGGACCTCCAGACCGGTCCCGTCCGCCAGGTCCGCGAGCCTGCCGGCGTCGCGGCCGGACAGCACGGGGACGAAGCCCCGCTCCACCAGCTCCGCCACCACGAACCTGCCGGTGTGTCCGTACGCACCGAAGACCGCCACCTGCCGACCCGATCCCATGAGACCGCTCCTCCACGCCGAGTGCTCCGCCGCGGCCCCGGGTGGGGTGCCGCGCTCCGTCGGAACGATCCTGGCGCGCCGGATCCGCCCGCACGAGTGTCCGGAACGACGCGACCCGTACACTTCCGGACGTGACCACCGTGGCGCTGGCCCTCACCGACGGCATGCTGCACTTCGAACTGTCCCTGGCGGTCGAGGTCTTCGGCTCGGACCTGACCCATCTCGTCGACCCCTGGTACGACTTCGCCCTGTGCGGTCCGGGTCCCGTCCGGGTCGGCCGCTTCCTGCTGGAGCCCGACCGGGGACTCGACCACCTCGTACGGGCCGACACGGTGATCGTCCCCGGCTGGGCCGACGTCGACCGGGACCCGCCGGCCGAGCTGGTCGACGCCGTGCGGGCGGCCCACGAGGCCGGGGCGCGGGTGGCCTCCCTGTGCACGGGCGCCTTCGTACTCGCCGCCGCCGGCCTCCTGGACGGACGGCGCGCGACCACGCACTGGGCACACACCGACGTGCTGACCGGGCGCCATCCCCGGATCACGGTGGATCCCGACGTCCTCTACGTGGACGGCGGCAGCATCCTCACCTCCGCGGGCAAGGCGGCCGCCATGGACCTCTGTCTGCACCTGGTGCGCCTCGACCACGGTGCGGCGGTCGCCAACACCGTCGCCCGGCGCCTGGTCGTGCCTCCGCACCGGGACGGCGGCCAGGCCCAGTTCGTGACCACGCCCGTACCCGCTCCGGGCAACCATCCGCTGGCCGCGCTGTTCCCGTGGGTGCTGGAGCGGCTGGACCGGCCGCTCACCGTGGAGGACCTCGCCCGTCGGGCCGGGATGAGCTCGCGGCATCTGGGGCGCCATTTCAGGGCGGTCACCGGCACCACGCCGTTGCAGTGGCTGCTGACCCAACGCATCAGGTACGCGCAGGAGTTGCTGGAGACCACCGACGACACCGTCGACACGATCGCGACGGCGACGGGCATGGGCACCGCCACCACCCTGCGCCGCCACTTCGCCCGGACGGTCGGCGTCCCGCCGGACACCTACCGCCGCACCTTCCGCACCCGCGCCCGGGACGCGCTCGGGGGGCCGGGAGGCGCCGTCACGGCCCCGGGGCACGCCCCCTTCCTCGTACGGGAGGGGCACCCCGGCCCGCGCGACTGATCGCGACCTGGCGCCGTGGCCGGCCGTCATGCCGCTCACCACGCCGAGACGATGAGCCAGGCCTTGACGGGTCGTCACTGTTGCCTGGTATCAGCTTCGTTGCCGAATCCGAACCAGGGGTCGGCGGTCTCGCGGTGGGCCCGCTGAACTAGTGCGTCACCGCGCCGATGAGGGTGTCACGGCCCCGTTCGGGCGGTCGCGGACCGGGGCTCACCCGGTCGGCACCGGGGGCCGTCCCGCGCGGAGGCGGCGCAGGGCGAGCAGCCCGCCGATGCCGGGGACGAGGGCGAGCGGTCGGGCCCGCCGGGCGGCGGGGCCCGGGGTGAGCCGAACGGCGAGGACGGTGACCAGGTAGGCCGTGCCGTGCGTCGGGCCGCCCAGCGAGGTGACCCACCCGGCGTGCACGGTGAGGAGGTTGCCCAGGAGCAGCGCCAGGGAGAACGCCTCGACGGCGGCGGCCAGGCGGAGCGTCGGCAGGGTCGGCACGGCGCTCAGGCTCCCGTCGTGGAGCCGGGGCGCACGATCATCAGCACGACGACGACCGCCCACAGCAGGTTGAAGATCCCGGTGACCATCGCGAGCCGCGCGGCGCCGGCCCGCCGGGCCTCCGCGGCACCGGGACCGCCGGCCACGCTGTCGGCCTCCCCCGCGGCCGCGGGGAGCAGGCGCTGCTGGCCCGGCAGGATCACGAGGAGGAGCAGGGCCGCGGCGGCGGCGGTGAGGGCGATCGAGACGAGCAGCCACGCGTCGGTGAGGACCCCGAGCCGGGCGCCGGTGGCGACGCCGAAGACCGGAACGGCGACGCCGAGGACGGTGTACCCGCGGCAGACCCGGTGCAGGAGTCCGGCGGTACGGAGGTTCTGCCCCGGCGGACCGTCGCCGTCGGCGTCGGGCGTCCGGACGAAGCGGGGGAACATCGAGGCCGCGACCGTGATCGGCCCGATCGCCAGGATCGCGGCCAGGACGTGCACGGAGAGCAGGAACTTGGTCACCGGGGTGCCCTTCTCGACCGGCCGGCACCCCGCACCCGGACGATGTCGAAGGCCGTCCCGGCATGGATCGCCAGCCAATAGGTTGGCTGTCGACCTATAAGTAGCACGGCAGGGTCGCGCTTGGGTAGGCTGCCTGACCATGAAGGCGAGTGCGGTACGCGGACACCTCGACGGGCTTCTGTTGTCCGTGCTCGAATCCGGGCCGCTGCACGGGTACGCGGTGATCACCGCGGTTCAGGAGCGCAGCAACGGGGTTCTCGAACTGCGCAAGGGCACCATCTATCCCGCCCTCAACAAGTTGGAACGGCTCGGGCTGCTGCGGAGTGTCTGGGAGGCCGACGGTGAGCGGCGGCGTCGTTGTTACGAGCTGACCGACGCCGGTCGCCGCAGTCTCGCCGAGGAGCGCTCGGTGTGGCAGGAGTTCACGACCGCCATCGGCGCCGTCCTGGATCCGGCCCCCGGCACCGGCCCGCAGCACGCCTGATGACGCCGCCGACCACCCTCGCGGCCGATCCCATCGAGGCCCACGTCGCCGCGCTCGCGGCGGCGCTGCACGGGCCCGCCCGGGTCAAGTCGCGTCTGCTGCACGAGTTGCGCGAGGGCCTCGTCGACGCCGCGCGGGACCTGTCGGAGGAGCGCCCTCACGGTCGGGCGGAGGGGCCGCGGGAGGCCGGTGAGCGCGCCGCGCGCCAGGCGGTGCGCGAGTTCGGCAGCGTGGCCGAGCTCGCTCCGGGCTTCCAGCAGGAGCTGACCGTCGCGCAGGCCCGTCACACCGCCCGCACGGTGCTGCTGGTCGCCCCGCTGCTGCTCGGCTGCTGGTACCTGGTGAGCGCCTGGAACGGCTCGTCCGGTCACCGGCCCCCGGGCGCCGTCGAGGTGCTGGTCGCCCATCTCAGCGGCCTCGCGGCGGCGGCCGCGCTGGTGGGCGCGGCGGCGCTCCTCGCGACCGGCGCGCTCGCCCGCCGGCTCCCCGCCCCGGACCGGCTCCCCCTGGTGGTGGCCTGGACCGGCACCGCCACCGCGGCGGCCCTCGCCGTCAGCGCCCTCACCCTGGCCTTCGCCTCGGCCCTCGCCGCGAGCTGGCCGCTGTGCGTCGCCGCGGGCGCGACCGTCATCGCCCTCCACGCCAGGGTGGCCGCCTCGGCCCGCGCCTGCCGCACCTGCGCCCGGCTCCCCGGCGCCTAGGGGACGGGCGCCGGGCCCGGTGCGCGCTCACGCGCCGTCGTCGCATCCTCCAAGGCGCCTCGCATTCACGATGGAGGGACCGACGACGTTGTTGCAGATGAGAAGAGGCACGACCTACGGTGTCGCACATGCAGTCCTACACCATCGGGCAGGCCGCCCGTCTGCTGGGCGTCAGCCCGGACACCGCGCGACGCTGGGCGGACGCGGGCAGGGTGGCGACCCACCGCGACGAGAGCGGCCGCCGCGTGATCGACGGGAAGTCGCTCGCGGAGTTCTCCGTGGAGATCGCGCAGGGCGATGACGACGACGACCCGTCGTACACCTCGGCGCGCAACGCGTTCCCGGGGATCGTCACCGGCATCAAGCTCGGCGACATCGCGGCCCAGGTCACCATCCAGGCCGGGCCGCACCGCCTGGTCTCCCTCCTCACCCGTGAGGCCGTGGAGGAGCTGGGACTCGAGGTCGGCATGCAGGCCACCGCCCGCGTGAAGTCGACCAGCGTGCACATCGACCGCACCTGATCCCGGGCCGACCCGCGGCCGAGCGCACCGGCCGGCGCCCTGCGGCGCCGTACCGCCTCACCACGGCCGGCCCCGCCCAGACCACGGCCGGCCCCGCCCAGACCACCGCTGCCGGTCCCACAGATCACCGGGGCCGCCCGATCCGGGGGGACGGGCGGCCCCTTCTTCCTCTTCTCCGCGGGGTGTCATCGATGAAACGAGCCGCACGAGCGTCCGGCACCCGGCCGCCCCTCGCGCTGGCGGTGCCCGCGCTCCTGGCCGTGGCGTTCCTGACCCTGCCGCTGCTCGGCATCCTCGTCCGGACGGAGTGGAGCGAGCTCGTCGACCACCTGCGCTCCCCCGGCACCGTGCAGGCGCTCAAGCTCTCCCTGCTCGTGTCGTTCTGGGCGCTGGGGCTCTCCCTGCTCCTCGGGGTGCCGCTCGCCTGGCTGCTGGCCCGCGTGCCGTTCCCCGGCAAGGCCCTCGTGCGCTCCCTCGTCCTGCTGCCGATGGTCCTGCCGCCGACGGTCGGCGGTGTGGCCCTGCTGCTCGCCTTCGGCCGGCGCGGGCTCCTCGGGCCGTGGCTCGACCGCACCTTCGGGATCACCCTCCCGTTCCACACCTCGGGGGCCGTCGTCGCGGCCACCTTCGTCGCGATGCCGTTCCTCGTCATCAGCCTGGAGGGCGCCCTCGGCGGACTGCGGCCGCGGTACGAGGAGACCGCGGCCTCCCTCGGCGCCTCCCCCGTACGGGTCTTCTTCACCGTGACGCTGCCGATGGTCGCGCCCGGCCTGGTCGCCGGCGCTGCCCTCACCTGGGCGCGGGCGCTGGGCGAGTTCGGCGCCACGATCACCTTCGCCGGGAACCTGCCCGGGACGACGCAGACGCTGCCGCTCCAGGTCTACCTCCTGCTCCAGGAGGAGCCCGAGGCGGCCACCTCCGTCTCGCTCCTGCTCCTCGCCATCGCCATGGGGGTGCTGATCGCGCTCCGCGGCCGCTGGACCGGGACCCCCTCGGACCGCCGCCCCCGCCCCGCCCCGGAGGCCGGCCCCGAGGAACCGGCCGCGGTGCCGGTACCGCAGGACCCGCCGGCGCCCGCCGCCGCGGAGGCCGAACGCTGGGCGCTGCACGCCGAGGTCACCGGCTTCACCCGGCTCACGCTGGACGCCGACCCGGGCACCACCATCGCGGTCGTCGGCCCGAACGGCGCCGGCAAGACCACCCTGCTCCGCGCCCTCCTCGGCCTCACCCCCCGGGCCCACGCCGACCTGCGGCTCGGCGACGAGGACGTCACCGCCCTGCCCCCGCACCGCCGGCACGTGGCCTGGGTCCCGCAGGACGGCGCGCTGTTCCCGCACCTGAGCGCCCTCGCCAACACGGCGTACGGGCTCCGCGCCCAGGGCGTCCCGCGGGCCGAGGCCCGGCGCTCGGCCCGGATCTGGCTCGATCGGCTCGGGGTCGGTCCCCTCGCCCACCGCCGCCCCACCCAGCTCTCCGGCGGGCAGGCCCAGCGCGTCGCCCTGGCCCGGGCGCTAGCCGCCAGGCCCCGGCTGCTCGTGCTCGACGAGCCGCTCGCCGCGCTCGACCAGACCACCCGCGCCCATGTACGGCACACCCTGCGCACCCATCTCGGCGAGTTCGGCGGCGTCTGCCTGATCGTCACCCACGACCCGGTCGAGGCGGTCTCGCTCGCCGACCGCGTCCTGGTCCTGGACGAGGGCAGGGCCCTCCAGGACGCGGCGCCCGCCGAGGTCACCCGGCATCCCCGGTCCCCGTGGGTCGCCCGCATGCTCGGCCGCAACGCGTGGCCCGGCACGGCCACCCCGGAGGGACTCGCGCTGGAGGGCGGCGGCGCCCTGGTCGCGACCGACCCGCCGCCGCCGGGCACCCCCGCGCTGGCGATCGTCGCGCCCGAGGCGGTGTCCGTGCACCGCGAGAAGCCGGCGGGCAGCCCCCGCAACGTCTGGCCGGGCTCCGTGCGCGAGATCGTCGCGAGCGGCAGCCGGCTCCGGGTCCTGGTGGCGTCCGACCGGGCCCCCGACCTCGTCGCCGAGATCACGCCGCAGGCGGCCGCCGAACTCGGCCTCGCCGAGGGAGTGTCCGTCTGGACGAGCGTGAAGGCGACCGAGGCGACGATCGTGCCGCTGTGACCGGGGCGGCGGCGACCGGGGGCGACCCTCCGCCCGCCGCCGCGACCGGGGCGGCCCGCCTCTCGTCCTACGGGCGCCGGTGGGCGGTCAGTTGCCGCGCGGCGCGTACATGATGACGGCCATCCCGGCGAGGCAGACCAGGGCGCCGACGACGTCGTAGCGGTCCGGTCGGTAGCCGTCCGCGACCATCGCCCAGGCGATCGACCCGGCCACGAAGATCCCGCCGTACGCGGCGAGCACCCGCCCGAAGTCGGCGTCGGACTGGAGCGTCGCCACCACGCCGTACAGGCCGAGGGCCACGACACCGGCGCCGATCCAGATCCACCCCTTGTGCTCGCGGATGCCCTGCCAGACGAGCCACGCACCGCCGATCTCGAAGAGGGCGGCGACCACGAACAGGGCGAGGGAACGAGCGACGGTCATGATCGGTCACCCTACCGGCGACCCCCGCGGGCCCCTCTCGACGCCGACGGGCGACACCCGCAGGCCTCGCGCCCTGATCCGCCCCGGCTCGCATATTCGCTTGCTCCCCCGCCGCGCGGCTGGGTGCAATGGCCGCCATGACGGCATCCCCGGCGCCCGGTGCGGCGCAGAACGGCCCCCCGCCCGTACGGATCGGCGCTCTCGTCCCGCTGTCCCTGCCCGGCTGGGTCGAGGCGGGGCGGCACCTGCTCGCCGGTCTCGAACTGGCGGTACGCGACGTCAACGACACCGGCGGGATCCGCACCGACGGGCCCGGAGGGACAGACACGTCCGGGTCGGGCGTCGGCCGGCCGCTCGAACTCGTCGTCCGGGACACGGCCGCCGATCCGCGGCGGGCCGAGGCCGCCGTGGAGGAGCTGTCCGCCCTCGGGGTGGCCGCCCTGACCGGGGAGTACCACAGCGTCGTCGCCCGCTCCGCCGCCGCGCGGGCCGACGCGCTCGGCCTGCCGTTCCTCTGCTCGTCGGCCGTCCTCGACGCGCTGACCGACGGGCCGACGGACGCGGTCGCCCGTCTCGCCCCGGCGCAGTCCCACGGCTGGCGGATCTACGGGGACTTCCTGCTGGCCGCCGGGCACCGCCGGGTCGCCGTCGCCGCCCAGGACAGCGTCTACTGGGCGGCCGGGACGGGCATCCTGCGGGACCACCTCGCCGCGCGCGGCGGCACCGTCGTCCGGCTCGACGCGGGGGCGCTCCCGCCCGCGGCGGTCTGCGACGCCCTCGCGGACGACGGCGCCACCGCGCTGCTCCTGCTGGTCGGGCACCCGGAGCCGGCCGTGCCGCTCGTCCGGGCCGTCCGCCGCGACCGGCGCCTCGCCGGAGTGCTGGTCGGCGCGCCCGCCGGCCAGCCGGAGTTCGCGGGCTGGGCGGCTCTCCTCGGGGACGACGGCGCCGCCGTCCCCTTCCTCCGCTACCTGCCCGGGCGACTCGGCCCACTCGGCACCCGCGTTGCGGCGGACCTGCGCGAACGGCTGGGCGAGGATCCCTCCTTCGTCTCCTTCGAGGGCTACGACAGCGTCGCCGTCCTCGCCGACGTGCTGCGCGCGCACGGCACGGACCGGGACGCCGTCGCACGCTCCTGGCCGTCCGTCGACACCGAGGGCACCCGCGGACGGATCCGCTTCTCCCGCGTCCCGGGCATCGGCGTCCGGCAGTGGGCGTGGCCGCCCGTCCAGGTCGTCGACCGGGACCCGGCGGCGCCCGGACGCTTCCGCGTCCTGCACACCGGAGGAACCGACGGAGCCGAGGAGACCGGTGGAGCCGCTGGCGGCCACGCCGGCGGCTACCAGTAGCGCTCCAGGGCCCCCTCCTTGTACGACGCCGGGCTCACGCTGAGCTCCCCGGCGAAGGGGCGGTCCAGGACGAAGACCAGGAGCAGGCTGAAACCCACGAGGGCGGCGACGGACGCGACGAACAGGAGCTGGATCCGGAGCCAGGCGCCGAGGAGGGTGTCAGTCGTGGGAGTCCGCCCGGCCGGCCTCCTCGTCGACGGCGTACGGGTGTACGTACCGCTCGGCGTCGAACGGGGTGAACCACGTGCCGATCACCGACGCGGTGGCGGCGGGGTACCCGTCGGCACCGTCCTCCTCCTCGTCGTAGAGGGACGCGAGGTCCATGTCCTCGGAGACCTCGTGGGCGAAGCGGTCCAGGGACTCCGCCACCTCCTCTCCGAGGAGCCCGTAGAGGTCGAGGGTGGAACGCGCCTGCTGGAGGAGGAGGTTCAGGGCGAGCTCCTCCGCGAGGCAGCCGAGCCGGCGGAAACTCCCGTCGGTGAAGCGGGTGGTGAGGGCTATGGCGGTGACGAGGAAGCGGCGCGCGAAGAGTTCGTCGTACGCCAGGCCGAAGCGCGACGGCAGGCGGGCGAGGTGCCACAGTTCGGCCCGGCACTCCGCGACGGTGGTCTCCTCGTCGGCGAGGGTCCGGACGTCGTCGTAGAGCTCGTCTATGAGGACCTCGGAGGCGTACACCAGTGCTCCGGCCGCCAGTTCGGCGGCCGGCGAGCCGAATCCGGCCCTCCGCCCGCCGGCCGGGAGCCCGGCCCGATCCGCGGAGCCGGGGGCCGGGACCTCCCGCTCACCGGAACCGGGTGCCGGGATCTCCCGTTCCGCGGAGCCGGGTTCGCCGAAGGAGCGGGCCCCGAAGGACGCCAGGCGCGGCGCCAGGGCGCGGAGCTGGGCGTCCAGATCGGCCCGGTCCCGGTCGTCGTCGTCGCCGTCCGCCCCCGTGGCGGGGTCGGTGCCCGGGCCCGTGAGGTCGAGGGAGGGGGCGGAGCCGGCGGGGTCCGCCCCGGCCGTGTGCCGGGCGCGGCGGACCCGCAGGTCGCTGGGCGGTGCGTCCGGGCCGTCGGCGGCCTCCAGGCTCTCCCGGGTCAGGTCGAGAGGGAGCCGCACCTCGCTGCTCTCCACCAGCCAGTCGGCGAGGAGTTCGGAGCGTTCGAGGACCTCCGCGGCGACGGAGCCCACCGCGTCCTCCGCGGTCTCCAGCGTCGGGGCGTGGACGAACACCTTGACGACCGCCCCTCGCGGGTGGACGGCGACGAGGGCCTCCAGGACGTCGACCTCGATCCCGTCGGGGCCCTCGATCCCCTCCACCGCGTCGAAGCCCTGTTCCAGGAGCGCGGAAGCGCCGACCTGCTGCAGCGCGTCCAACTCGTCGGCGTCGTCGGGCAGGCGCGCTTCCACTGTTACGACGTAACTCACGTCGGCAAGCGTGCCAGGCCCGGGCCCGTCCCCGGGGCGGAATTCCCCGAGAATCCGGGCCTGTCGGGGAGTTCGCCCGGTGCCGGGCGGGCCGGGGCGTCCGCGCCGGGCCGCACCCGCGTCTCCCCGGGGCGGTGCGGGCGGGGTGACACGGGCGCGGATCCCCCGGGGCGCGCGGGCGCGGACGGGTGCGCGGGGCGCCCGGGCCGGTGCCCGGTCGGCGTGGTCCCGGGCGCCCCAGGGCCGCCCCGGTGACCCCTGTGGCGCCGAACGAGTGGACTCGGCGGGCGGCGGGCGGGCGGGCGCCCGCCGTGCCGGGGCGGCGGTGGTGATGTGGCCGTCCCTGACCACGCCCCTGGAAGAGGTCCGCCGAGATGGCCCGTCCCCCCTTTCGCCGATTGTTCGCCGCGACGGTCCTCGTGGCCTCCGTGCTCGCCCCGGTGGCGGCGGCTCCCGCCACGACCGTCGCCGCCGCGGCCGTCGCCGACCGGCACGGCGAGGACTGCCCGCCCGGCGGGCTGGGGCCCGAGCTGACCGCCCGGCTGGACCGGACGATCGCGGAGGTCCGCGAGCAGGCCGGCATCCCCGGTGTCGTGGTCGGCGTCTGGATGCCGGGCAAGGGGAGTTACGTCCACGCCGCGGGGGTCGCCGACAAGGCCACCGGCCGGCCGATGTTCGCCGACTCCTTCGTGCGGATCGGCAGCGAGACGAAGACCTTCACGGTCACCGCGCTGCTCCAGCTCGTCGACGAGGGCCGCGTCGGTCTCGACGACCCCATCGCCCGGTACGTCCGGGGCGTTCCCGACGGCCGCCGGATCACGCTGCGCCAGCTGGCGGGGATGCGCAGCGGTCTCTTCCCGTACACCGCGGACGCGGACTTCGCCCACGACCTGCTGAGCGACCCGCAGCGCTCGTTCACTCCGCAGGAGTCGCTCGCGTACGGCTTCAAGCACAAGAACACCTTCGAGCCCGGCGCGCAGTTCCAGTACTCCAACACCAACCTGGTCCTCCTCGGCCTCGTGATCGAGAAGGTGACCGGTCAGCGGCTCGCCGACGTCATCGAGCGGCGGGTGCTCCGCCCGGCGCGCCTGCGGCACACGCTCCTCCCCGAGGGCGCCGAGTTCCCCGAGCCGCACGCCCGCGGCTACACCGACCAGACGCTCGACGGCGAGACCGCGGACGCCACCGACTGGAACCCCAGCTGGGCGTGGGCGGCCGGCGCGATGATCTCCGACCTGCACGACCTGCGGCGCTGGGCCCCGGTCCTGGCCACCGGCGAACTGCTGAGCCCCGGCACGCAGGCGCAGCGCCTCACGATGCGGCCCACCGGCTTCCCCGGCCTGAGCTACGGCCTCGGGATCTTCGACGCCAACGGCTGGATCGGGCACAACGGATCCATTCCCGGCTACGAGACCGTGACGGTGTACCTGCCCTCGGAGAAGGCGACCATGGTGCTGATGCTCACCACCGACTCCCAGGTGGGGGGCCAGGAGCCGTCCACCCTGCTCGCCCGCGCGATCACCTCGGTGATCACGCCGGACCACGTCTACGACGGCTCGGTCTCCCCGCGCTAGGAACGGCCCGCCCGCCCCGCGCCGCGGGTGAGGCGGGGCGAGCGGGGCGTCACCGGGAGGGCGGGGCGAGCGAGGCGTAGTACGCCTGCAGCGCCGCCTCGCCGCCGGATCCCATGGCGGTCATGATCCGCTGGTAGCGGGCGGCGCGCAGGTCTCCGGCCACGAGCACGCGGGGGTGCTGGTCGGCCGGCGGGCAGTATCCGTCCGCGGCCCGGAGGAGCGCTCCGGCGGGGGGCCGGGGCGCGCTCCCGATGCTGGTGCGGACGGCGTCCGCCGTGACCGTGCGGCGTTCCCCGCCGCGGCACGTCAGCTCCGCCGTCACCCCGTCCGGGCCGTTCCGGGTCAGCGTGACGTGCTCGACGGGGAGGAGCGTGACGCGCGGATCGTCGCGGACCTCGTCGGTCTTGTACGCGTCCGGCGGCGGGTACGCGACGAGGAGGCGGGTCCGGGTGGCCGGGTGGGCGCGGAGGAAGGTGCCGACGGGCCGGTCGCCGCCCAGGACGAGGATCGTGCGGGCCGTCGCGTCGGCCCCCCGCAGCGGGGGCGGCGGCGGGCCGGCCGAGGTGGTGATCCAGGGGACGTCACCGGGCCCGAGAGGGACGACACCGGTCGCGATGACGGCGTACGGAGCCGTGAACGTCCGCCCGCCGGGCTCCCGGCGCGGGGCCGGCGCTCCGGGCGGTTCGGGTGCCGCGGACGCGGGAGCGACGGTCACGGTGACGCGGTCGTCGTCGGCGTCGACCTCCGTGACGCGGCTGCCCAGTTCGAGGCGGCAGAGCCGCGTCCCCGCGATCTCCGCGGCGACGGAGGCGGCGAACTCCGGTCCGCCGGTCCAGCCGCCGAGGACGTTGTCCAGGGCGGGGATCCGGTGCAGGGTGCCGCAGAGCGCGTCGGGCTCGATCAGGATCGTGCGCAGGCCCACGCCCGCCGCCGTGCGGACGGCGGCGCAGCCGGCCGGACCGCCGCCGACGACGATCAGGTCGGTCGCGGCCTCCTCGGCGCCGGGAGGACGGGGACGCGCGGCGGGGCGGGTGCGGGAAACCGTGTCTGCCATGGCCCCATTCCACCGGCGGAGGGGCGAAAGAAGAAGGGCAAGAGGGGGAACCCACCTCTCGCCACTTACAACTTATAGCGCAGAGGGGGGCTTGCGGCAAGGCCCCCGCCGTACCGCACAATCGCACTCCTCAGTCACGGACCTGCAGAAATGAGACTCACCTCGTGCGTGTGCTTTCGTCGGTGGACCAGTCCCGCGGCGCCAGTGCCTTCGGCCTTCCCGACCGCCTCTCCGCCAAGACCGACCCGGCGCTCATCGCCGGCGACGAGGCGCACTTCGCTGCCGTGGCGCGGTGCCTCGACGAGACCGTCGCCGAACTCTCCGACCGGCTCGACGCCGTACGCAGGGCGCCGGGCGGGGTGGGCCGGGAGGCGATGGACCGCGACGCGGAGGTCCACCGGCTGACGGGCCGCCTGCGCACCCTGCGCCGCTTCGGTCTCGACCTGTGCCTCGGGCGGATCGTCGGCGCGGCGGACCCCGCCGGCCCCTCGGGCGCGGACGGCGCCGGTGCGGCGGAGCCCGTGTACATCGGGCGTCTCGGCCTCACCGACGGCTCCGGCCGGCGTCTCCTCGTCGACTGGCGCTCGCCCGCGGCCGAGCCGTTCTTCGCGGCCACCCACGCCGCACCGATGGGGCTGGCGAGCCGCCGCAGGTACCGCTGGCACGACGGCCGGATCGGCGACTACTGGGACGAGGTGTTCACCGCCGACGGTCTGGAGGGGCACGCGGCGCTCGACGACCAGTCGGCGTTCATCGCCGGTCTGGGCGGCAGCCGTTCGCCCCGCATGCGCGACGTGCTCTCCACCATCCAGGCCGACCAGGACGCCGTCATCCGCGCGGGGTCGCGCGGCACCCTGGTCGTCGACGGCGGCCCGGGCACGGGGAAGACCGTCGTCGCGCTGCACCGTTCCGCGCACCTGCTGTACGCCGACCCGCGCCTCGGGCACCGCCGCGGCGGCGTTCTCTTCGTGGGCCCCCACCAGCCGTACCTGGCGTACGTCTCCGATGTGCTCCCCAGCCTCGGCGAGGAGGGCGTGCAGACCTGCACCGTGCGGGACCTCGTCGCCGAGGGCGCCACGGCCGCGGCCGAGCGCGATCCCGAGGCGGCCCGGCTGAAGTCGTCCGTCGGCATGGTGCGGGCGATCGAGGCGGCCGTGCGCTTCTACGAGGAGCCGCCCGCCCACGGGATGACGGTCTCGACCGACTGGGCCGACGTCCGGCTGACCGCGGGCGACTGGGCCGAGGCGTTCGACGCGCCGGAGGCGGGGACCCCGCACAACGAGGCGCGCGAGCAGATCTGGGAGGAGCTCGGCTCGATCCTCCTGGGCAAGCTCGGCGACGACGTGCCGGAGGACGCGTTCCGGCGGGCTCTGCGGCAGGACGAGGAGGTGGCCGGGGCGCTGCACGGCGCGTGGCCGCTGATCGAGGCGGCCGATCTGGTCGGCGACCTGTGGTCGGTCCCCGCCTATCTGCGGAAGTGCGCGCCGTGGCTCGACGCCGAGGAGGTCCGGGCGCTGCGCCGGGCGGACGCGCAGGCCTGGACGGTGTCCGACCTGCCCCTCCTGGACGCGGCGCGGCACCGGCTCGGCGACCCGCAGGCGGCACGGCGCGAGCGGCGCCGCCGGGCCACCGTGGAGGCGGAGCGCGCGCGGATGGCCGACGTCATCGCCGACGTCCTCGCGGCGGACGTCGACGGGGAGGGCGCGGTGACGATGCTGCGCGGGCAGGACCTGAAGGACAGCCTGGTCGACGAGGCCGCGCTGCCCGGCACGGAACCGGACCTGCTCGCCGGTCCGTTCGCGCACATCGTGGTGGACGAGGCGCAGGAACTGACGGACGCCGAGTGGCAGATGCTGCTGCTCCGCTGCCCGTCCCGCAGCTTCACCGTCGTCGGGGACCGCGCCCAGGCGCGGGAGGGCTTCACGGAGTCGTGGCAGGAGCGTCTCGAGCGGGTCGGGCTCGACCGGATCACCGTGGCGTCGCTGAGCATCAACTACCGGACGCCGGAGGAGGTCATGGCGGAGGCCGAGCCGGCGATCAGGGCGGCCCTGCCGGACGCGAACGTGCCGACCTCGGTCCGCAGCAGCGGCGTCCCCGTCGTCCACGGCACGGTGGCGGAGCTGGAGTCGGTCGTCGACGAGTGGCTCGACGCCCACGATGACGGGACCGCGTGCGTCATCGGCGCTCCCCGGTTCCGGCCGAGGCCGCGCGTCCGGTCGCTCACGCCGAGCCTGTCGAAGGGCCTGGAGTTCGACCTGGTGGTCCTCGTCGACCCGGAGGCGTACGGCACGGGGATCGCGGGGGCGGTCGACCGCTATGTGGCGATGACCCGCGCGACCCGGCAGCTCGTGGTGCTGACGAGCGCCTGACGGCGGGCGCGCCGACGGTCGGCCGGGCCCGGTCCTGCCCGGCCCGGCCCGGTCGGGCACCGGGGCGGGGCTGGTGCCGGGGCGGGAAGGCGCCGTGCCGGGGCGGATGCCGGACCCCGGCAGGCGCCGCGCCGTGGCGGGTCTGCCTCCGTGGCGGGCCTGCCTCCGTGGGGCGAACCGGTGTCGCGCGTGGGCGCGCCACGGACGTTCCTGAGATGAGATGACGTATCGATAGGTGCATGACTGAGACTCGTTCACACGTCGCCGCTCCCGTTCCCGACGACCAGGTCGTTCCCGGCGGGGAGTGCCCCGAGGTCGCGTCGCTGGTGGCGCCGTATCTGCGCATCATCCGCGCCGCTCTTCCCCATGAGGAGGCGGAACGATTCTTCGTACGGGCTCTGGACGCGGACGAGGAGGAGCGGCGCAGGGCCGGGGCCCTTCAGCTCGGTTTCAGCGCATATCTGTCGGACGCTCTCGGCGACGCCTGGGGCGCTTCCCTGGCGCACACCTCGGCCTGGGAGGCCATGCAGGCGATCCGCCAGCTCGTCCGCAAGGCGCCGCGGGCGGACCTCGCCGCGTATCTGCGACTCGGTCTCCACGAGGTCCGCGAGCTCGGCGCCGCGGCCCAGGGCCGGGCCGCGCTGCCGGTGAGCGCCTGACCGGCACGGCACGCGCCGGACCGGCGGTGGTCTCGCCGGGGGGCGGAGGTTCAGCAGTCCTGTGGGGCGCGGGGGCCGTTCCCCGGCTCACCCCGCGCCCAGGCGTCCGGGCCCGGGTCACCGCCCTCGGCCCGGATCGCGAGCCGGTCGACGTAGTGCTGCCAGCCCTCCGCGTGGGCCTCGCAGGCCTCCGAGGAGGGCAGGCCGCTGTGGATGAGGTGGAGGAGGGTGCCCTCCGGGGCGGGTTCGAGGGTGATCTCGACGGTGCTGGTGCCCGGCGGGACGGGTTCGGAGCTCGGCGGGGCAGGCATGGCACCCGTCTCCCAGCCCCAGCTGAACACGATCCGCCGGGGCGGGTCGACGGTGATGAAGCGGCCGGCGGCGACGTCCTCCCCGGTGACCCGGGTGCGGTAGGACCCTCCCGGCCCGAAGTCGAACGTCCCGTCGACCCCCATCCACGACAGCCACTTCGCCCGGTCGACGAAGAGGCCGAAGACGGTCTCGGGGCCGGCGGCGATGTGCCGCTCCAGGGTGACGGTGTCCATGGGGGTCGCGGGGATCGTCATCGGGCTCCTCGCTTCGTGCGGCCTCTGCGGCGAGCGGGCGGGGCTCCCCCGGTCGCCCGGGCGGAACCGCTTCGCGCCCTCCTTGCGCAGCGTAGCCAGACCGGGGGCCCGCGGCACGTCGGGCGGCCGCCGGAGGGGACCCGCGGCACCCCGGGCGGCCTCCGGCCGGGAGCGGCGGACGGCGCGGGCCGCCGTCCGCCGCTTCCGCCGTCGCCGCTTCCGCCGTGCTCAGACCGCCCCGGCGCCCGTCGCCGCGGGCGGGTCGGCATCCGGGGCGGTCGCATCCGAATCGGTCACGCCCGGGGCGGCCGCCTCCGGGACGGCCGTACCCGAGGTGGCCGCACCCGAGGTGGTCGCCTCAGGGACGGTCGCGCCCTCGGCGCTCGCGTCCGCGGTGGTCGCGCCCTCGGATCTCGTCGAGAGGATCGCGCGGGCCTGCTCCGCGGCGCGTGCGGTGCTCTCGGAGACGAACTCGAGGAAGCGGGCGATCCCTTCGAGGCGGTCGCCGGCCGGTGTGCCGGAGCCGAGGACGCCGACGCCCTGACGTGCGGTCTCGACGATGTGGAGGGTGGCGCGGGCGCTCGCCATCATCGACCGGTACCAGACGTCGTCGTCGACGACGTAGCGCTCGCGGCGCCGCTCGTCGCGCTCACGGCGGACGAGCCCCTGGCCGTCGAGGAAGGCGATCGCCTTGGAAACGGACGCCGGGCTGACCTGGAGGTGCTGAGCGAGCTCGGCGGCGGTGAGGCTGCCGGAGTCGGTGAGGCAGAGGCAGGCCATCACCCGGGCCATCATCCTGGGCGTCCCCGACTGTATGAGGACGGTCGTGAAGACCTCCTCGTACGCGTGCACGGCCTCGGCGTCGCGGCCGTGCGCCGTGACGGGTGCCCGCGGATCGCGCGGGACGGCCTGCTTGCGCCGCGCCCGGTGCCCGGTGGCCCGGTGGGCGAGGTCGGAGCGGTAGCCGGTGGGGCCGCCGTTCCGCATGACCTCTCGGGTGACCGTCGACGTGGGGCGGTCGAGGCGCCGGGCGATCTCGGCGTAGGCGAGGCCGTCGGCCAGTCCCAGCGCGATCTGCTGACGTTCCTGCTGGGTGAGCCTGCCTCCCGGCATCGGGCCTCCTTCGATGGATCTGGGAGCCCCACCCTAGCGTTCACTCGCAGTCCATTGCAACGAGCAGAGCCACCCATGTTGCGTTAAGCACGGCTCCATTGCAATGAAATACTCACCATGACCTGCCTCTTTCCTACTCATACGCAACGAGCCTGTTGCCAGCATCGTGAACGCAACGTAGCTTTTCACTCATCGGAAACAACGAGTCGCCACCAGGGCGGCGCACCGGACCGAAGGAGAAGCACCATGCAGACGTTCGCCACCACCGCCGCCGTCACCGCCGTCCTCGACATCCCCGCAGGCCGCATCCAGCTGATCGCCGCCGACCGCGCCGACGCCACCGTCGACGTCCGCCCCGCGAACCCCGCCAAGGGCGCCGACGTGAAGGCGGTCGACCAGGTCTCGGTCGAGTTCGCCGACGGCGTCCTGCGGATCGCCGCCGCCCCCGCCAGGAACCGGATCCTGGGCGACTCCGGCTCCGTCGAGGTCACCGTCCAGCTCCCGGCCGGCTCCCGCGTCGAGGCCAGGACGGCCGCCGCCGAGCTCCGGGGCGTCGGGCGACTCGGCGACGTGGTCTTCGAGGGTGCGCAGGGCCCGGTCAAGCTCGACGAGGCCGCGAGCGCCCGGCTCAGCCTGCTCGCCGGCGACATCACGGTCGGCCGTCTCGGCGGCTCGGCCGAGATCAGCACCCAGAAGGGCGACCTCCGGATCGCCGAGGCGAAGGGCGGCACGGTCGTCCTGCGCACGGCCGCCGGTGACATCACGGTCGGCGCCGCCCGCGGCGTCTCCGCCGTCCTGGACGCCGGTACGAGCTACGGCCGCGTGCACAACGCGCTCCAGAACGCCGGTCCGGCCGGACTGACCGTCCACGCCACCACCTCGTACGGCGACATCACCGCCCGAAGCCTCTGATGCGGTCCGCCCCGCGGGCGGCGTCCTCCGGTCCGGCCGGAGGACGCCGCCCGTCGGCGTTCCCCCGACCGGGTCGTCGACCCTCCTCCCGCACCGGGACGGGCGCGACGCCTTCCGGAAGGGAACCGGGGGCCCGGCGGGTCCCGGTCGACACGGCCGGGGCGGGCGCGCGTAGCGTGAGGTGTGTCGGCTCCGTCGTCTCTCACCTGGAGATCCGCCTTGTCCAGCGCCGCCCCGACCCGTACCGCCGTCGTCGAGTCCCTGATGGAGCGCTTCCCCGGAGTTCCGGCGGAGGCCGTGTTCAAGGAGGACCTGCTGCGCGGCGGGCTCGCCTTCGACCCGTCCGCGCTGTCCGGGAACGAAGGGGGCGAGGTGAAGCCGAAGTCGTACTTCATCTTCTCCTTCGACCACCGGACGCTGCCGGAGCTCGGGGAGGCGGCGCTGAACCGGCCGCCGGAGGAGATCGTGCTCACGGGCGGACCGTACGGGCTCCGCCGCACGGTCGTGTCCGTACGGGTCAACCCGTCGTCGCCCTACCGGGTGGCGCCGGACGCCGACGGGGCGCTCGCGCTGTTCCTCGACGGGGTCAGGATCGCCGACGTCGGGCTGCCGCCGATGCCGGAGTACTACCGGCACCCGCTGACGAACGGGAAGTCGGTGATGGAGGTCGCGCCCACCATCCAGTGGGGCTACCTGATCTACCTGACGGTCTTCCGCGTCTGCCAGTACTTCGGCGCCAAGGAGGAGTGCCAGTACTGCGACATCAACCACAACTGGCGGCAGCACAAGGCGGCGGGCCGCCCGTACACCGGGGTGAAGCCGGTCGACGAGGTCCTGGAGGCCCTGGAGATCATCGACCGCCACGACACGGCCCGCACCTCGACCGCCTACACCCTCACCGGCGGCGCCGTCACGTCCCAGGTGGGCGGGAAGGACGAGGCGGACTTCTACGGGCAGTACGCGCGGGCGATCGAGGAGCGCTTCCCCGGTCGCTGGATCGGCAAGGTCGTCGCGCAGGCCCTGCCGAAGGAGGACGTGCAGCGCTTCCACGACTACGGCATCCGGATCTACCACCCGAACTACGAGGTGTGGGACCGCCGGCTGTTCGAGCTGTACTGCCCCGGCAAGGAGCGCTACATCGGCCGGGACGAGTGGCACCGCCGGATCCTGGACTCCGCCGAGGTCTTCGGGCCGCGCAACGTCATCCCCAACTTCGTCGCCGGCGTCGAGATGGCCCGCCCCTCCGGTTTCCTCACGGTGGACGAGGCGATCGCCTCCACCCGGGAGGGCCTGCGGTTCTTCATGTCGCGCGGGATCACCCCCCGGTTCACCACCTGGTGCCCGGAGCCCACGACCCCGCTGGGCCGCGAGAACCCGGACGGGGCGCCGCTGGAGTACCACCTGCGGCTCCTGGAGGCGTACACGGCGACGCTGGAGGAGTACGGCCTGACCGCTCCGCCCGGGTACGGCCCGGCCGGGCCGGGGCGCGCGGTGTTCTCGGTGAGCTCGTTCATGGACGCGCTGCCTCCGGCTCCGGGCGAGTAGCGGCGCGCGGGGGCCGGACGGGGGCGTGCGCGGCGATGTGCGCGCGGCCCCCGCGAGCGCCGTCGTCGTGGGCAGCCGTCCGGACCGACGTCAAGGGCGCCGCCGTCAGATCCGCAGCTCCTTCGCCTCGAAGCGGCCGTCTCCGAGGACCAGGACGAAGGAGACCTGCTGGCCCTCGGAGAGGGTGCGGACCTCGCCCTCGATGTCCTCGGCACTGAACCAGACCTGCTCCTCGGAGTTCAGCGGGACGACGAAACCGTACCCGCCGGCACGGTTGAAGGAATGCACGAACCCTTTGCTCCTGCCTTCCACGGCCACCTCCTCGTCGCCACGGCGGAGGCGGGCGAGGGGCGGGGGCCCCGCCCGGCCGCATCCGCGCCTCAGACGACTTCTACCCCGTACGCCCGACGTTCGCCCGTGGTGGCGGGCCGGTCGGTGGCGGGTCCGGACGCCGGCCCGGGCAGAGGACAGGTGGTGCAGACCACTCCTCCACGTCTCGTAGAATATTCAACAGAGGCCCGGTGCCGGCGATCCCCCGTGTCCGGCACCGGGCCTCACTCCGTCCCCCGCCAGGCCCCGCCGCCCGGGCAGACGGCCCCCGCCACCATCACCGTTGCCGTTGCCGTTGCCGTTGCTGCACCGAGGGCCGGTTCCAGGCCGATCGCGGGGAGGTCGTCGACAGAAGTCGACCAATCAACCGCTCCCCGATCGATATTCGATCATTCGACACTTCTTCATTGACTCGGTCATCGGCCGCACCTAGCTTCTGGCGGCACCAGACCTCGAGAAAGGTGTCGCGTCATGACCATGGAGGCAATTCCGGGGCGGCGTGCGGCCGTCGGCGCGCTGCTCGCCGTCGTCCTCGCCCTCACCGGCAGCGTCGCCCTCCCCACCGCGCCCGCCTCGGCCGCCGGGGGCACCACGTACGTGGACTGCTCGCGCACGGCAGCGGGCGACGGCAGCCAGGCCGCGCCGCTGAACAGCATCGCCCAGGCCAACGGGAGGACGTACACGGCCGGCGACACCCTCGCCTTCGCGTCCGGCACCACCTGCACCGGGTCCCTCGCGCCCAAGGGCAGCGGCACCGCGGGCGCTCCCATCACGCTCACGCGGTACGGCACCGGCGCCCTCCCCGTCATCGACGGCGGCGGCGCTCCGGACGCCGTCTCCCTGACCGACCAGGACCACTGGCGGATCAGCGACCTCCACATCACCAACCCGGCCGCCTCCCTCGCGCGCCGCACGGGGATCCGGATCTCCGCGACCGACGGCCGGGCGCACCGCGGCTTCGACATCGGCCACGTGCTCGTCGACCGCGTCGCCGGGCAGACGAACAAGAACAGTCCGACGACCGAGGACTACGTCCAGTCCGCCGGCATCGTCACGGGGGCGAGCGGCGGCGGCTCGACCCTCCACGACGTGCACGTCCACGACAACCGGATCACCGACACCGGCGGGGGCGGCCTCAAGATCCGGGTCGGCGCCATGGCGGTCAAGGGTTCGGGGGTCCTGATCGAGCACAACGTCGTCAAGGACGTCGGGGGCGACGGCATCATCGCCAGCTACGCCGACTCCCCGATGATCCAGTACAACACCGCCTCCGGCGTGGGGAACGGCGTCTACCCCTTCTCCGGCGGCAACTTCGCCGGGATCTGGGTGCTCGGCGACCACAACCCGACCATCCAGAAGAACGCCGTGTACGGCATCACCCGGATGTCCGTGGCCGACAGCCAGGCCTTCGACTGCGACTGGGGCAACACGGGCACCTGCCTGATCCAGTACAACTTCAGCCGCGACAACATCGGCGGCTTCTTCCTCGACTGCGACGGCTGCGGCACCATCGGCGGCGCCCGGCAGGTCGTCCGCTACAACGTCTCCGAGAACGACTGCCGGATGAGCAGCGTCAGCGCGGGCCGGTCGGCCCTGCACCTGTACAACAACGTCCTCTACTGCACGGACCGGAAATTCAGCATCACCCTGCCCGACGAGAGCGTCGTCGAGAACAACATCTGGGTCGGCACCGCCGATTCGCGCCTGCCGACCGCCGCGGGGATCTCCTGGCTCTGGAACGTCTTCCAGGGCGTGCCCCGGCCGACCGCCAACGGCATCGTGGGCGACCCGCGCTTCGTGAACCCGGGGACGGGCGGCGACTCGCTCGCGTCCGCCGACGGCTACCGGCTCCGCGCGACCTCGCCGGCGCTGGGCAACGGCTCCGTGATCAGCGGCAGCGGGGGCCTCGACTACTGGGGCAACCCGGTGTCCACGACCGCCAAGCCGCACCGGGGCGCCTACAACGGGCCCGGCCTGTAGCGGCCTCGTTCCCTCCTCGCGTTCGGACGAGGAGGGAGGGGAAAGGTGCCACGGCGCGCCGTCGCTCCCTTGAGGACCCGGTCGGGGGTGGGGCCGGGGGGAGGCGGCGGTGCGCCGTGGCACCGGTCTTCGGGCGGGGTGTCAGGACGCGATGCTGGGGTCCGGGTCGAGGGCCGGGGCCGCGTCGCCGAGCACGTCGACCGGGCTCGCCGGGCCGGGCTCGCCGGGGTGGACCGCGCAGGAGAGGGCGGTGGCCTGGCGGAGCGTCTCCGTGAGGTTCTGCCAGTCGAGGGCCGGCCGGGCTTCGGAGCGGCCGAGGACCAGGGAGGCGTTCCAGCGCATCCGGGGCACGCCGGGGAGCGGACGCAGCCCCCCGGCCTCCTGGTGGGAGGCTGCGAGAGCCATCGGGAGCATGGCGCAGCCGAGGCCGGACTGGGTGGCGGCCCGGACCCCGGCCATGGAGCCGAGTTCATGGATCTCGGGCGGGCTGTCGCAGCGCAGCCGGAGGAACTCGGGGAGCCAGCGCTGGGACGGACAGTCGGGGTCGGCGATGACGACCTGGCGGCCGAGGCCGGCGCGGCGGTGGCCGACGCTGGTGACGGGGATGAACTCGACCTCCTGGAGCCGTACTTCGGTCAGCTCGTCGGAGCGCTCGGCGTGCGCCGGGTCGGCGAGCTGGGCAGTCGGATCCTCCGCGTCGACGACGGTCAGGACCAGTGCGCCGTCGATGGCGCCGGCCCGGAAGGCGTCGTGGACCTCGGCGGTTCCCATGACGCGCAGGGCGAGCTGGACTCCGGAGAGGAGCCGCCGCCCGATGTGGGTGACCCGGGCGAGCTGCTGTCCGTACGCGAGGGCGGGGACGATGCCCACGGTCAGCCGCGGCGGATTGGCCGCGGGACGGCGCAGGGCCGTCTCCATCTCACCGACGAGGGTGAGGATCTGACGGGCGTATTCGCACAGGACGGTGCCGGCGCGGGTGAGCCGGACGCCGTTGGGGAGCCGCTCGAAGACGGGCTCGCCGACCTGCCGCTCCAGGGCACGCATCTGTGCCGTGACGCTGGACTGCGAGTACCCGAGGCGTCGTGCCGCCTGGGTGAAGGACCCGGTCAGGGTCACCTCGCGGAAGGTCCGAAGGGTTCTTGCGTCGATGTCCACGTGAAATTCCCCCCTGCCGCGCAGGCGGCAGTTCCTCGCACCAGGTGGTTGGTCGTCCACCCGCTTCGATCGCCCCAGTCGGTTGTCGCACAAGCCGCAGGGGTGCCGGACGCCCCTTCGCGCCCGGCACCCCTGCTCGGCCGCGAAGACTCTACTCGGCGAGCTGGGCCGGGACCAACGGAAAGTCCAAGTCCGGCTGCGCAACGTGATTGAAGAAGTTCGACAGCACGTTGAGCGCGACGTGGCCGACGATCTCCGCGATCTCGGCGTCGGTCACGCCGGCGGCGCGGGCGTCGACCAGCGCGGCGTCGGTGACGCGGCCGCCGGTGGCCATGACGGCCCCGGCGAAGCGGAGCACCTGGTCCATGTGCGGGTCGCCGGCGTCGGTGCCGTGGCGGGTGTCGAGCAGTTCCTGCTCGCTCAGCCCGACCTTGCCGCCGCGCAGGGTGTGCGCGGAGACGCAGTAGGTGCAGTCGTTGTGCTGGGCGATGAAGAGCGCGAGCTGCTCGCGCTGGCGGGCGCTGAAGCTGCCGCCGACGAGGGCCTCACGCATGGCGAGGTAACCGCGCAGGGCGGCGGGGCCGTTGGCCAGGGCGGCGTACAGGTTGGGCAGCTTGCCGAGCTGCTTGAGGGTGCCTTCGAGCAGCTCGCGCTGCTCCTCGTCGGCGGTCTCTACGGTCAGTTGGGGCAGGCGGGGCATGGAGCTCTCCTTGAGCCGGACCAAGACGGAACTGATCGGTACCATCGAGACGGTACCGATCGGTTCCGTCTGGCGCAACGGGAGGCGGCCACTCCCCTTCCCCTCGGGATCGTCAATACGGCACCGAGTGGTACCGTCTGGTATGGCCACCAACGCGAAAGAACGGCTCCTCGGCGCGGCGGAGCGTCTGTTCTACGAGGAGGGGATCCGGGCCGTCGGCATCGAGCGGATCCTGTCCGAGTCCGGAGTGGGCCGCGCCTCCTTCTACCGCCACTTCCCCAGCAAGGACGACGTCGTCGTCGAGGTCCTGCGGCGCCGTGACGGCATGTGGCGCGCCTGGCTGGACGGCCGGATCGCGGTGAGCGAGCGCACCCCCGAGGAGCTGCCGCTCGCCCTCTTCGACGGCCTCGCGGAACGCTTCGCCGCGGCTTCGTTCCGCGGCTGCGCCTTCATCAACACGATGGTCGAGACCGCCGATCCGGACAGTCCGGCGCACCACGTGGCGGCGGAGCACAAGGAGAAGGTCATCGCGGTCCTCGACCGGCTCCTCACCCAGGGCGGCTACCGCGAACACGAGTCCCTGGCACGCCAGTTGGCGCTCCTCGGCGACGGCGCCATCGTGACGGCCCTCCGCGAGGGGACGTCCGAGGCGGCGGTACGGGCCCGGGGCGTCGCGGAGATCCTGCTCCGGACGGCGGAGAGGGAGACGGAACCGGTCTAGTCGTGCCGATCGGGCCCGCGAGCAGGGCCCGATCGGCACGATCCGCAGGGAATCCGGGTCAGCGGGCCCGGGCCCCCGCCCGTCAGTGCGCGGCGGGTGCCCCCGGGCGCAGTTCGTTCCGGCGCACCTTGCCCGAGCGGGTCCGCGGAAGGCGGGCGACCACCTCGACGCCCCGGGGGACGAAGACCGGGGCGAGCCGCTCGGCGGCGAGCGCCAGCAGCTCCGCACCGATGCGCCCCCGCACATCCGTGATCAGCGCGCGCCGCTGCGGGCGCAGTTCGACGACCGCGTACGGCGCGAGGCCGCCCTCCAGGTCCGCGCACGGCACCACCGCCGCGTCGGCCACCTCCGGGTGGGTGCGGAGCACCGCCTCGATCTCCATGGGGGAGACCCGGTGGCCGTGGGACTTGAAGACCTCGTCCAGCCGTCCGAGCAGCCGGATCGAGCCGTCCGCGCACCGCTCGCCCCGGTCGCCCGTGCGGTACAGACCGTCGGCGAACGCCTCCGCCGTGCGTGCGGGCTGCCCCGCGTACCCCCGCATGAGACCCGGCGGACGGTCCGTCAGGTCCACGCACACCTCGCCGGCATCGCCCCGCTCCCCCGTGTCCGGGTCGCGCAGCACGATCCGGTAGCCGGGGAGCGGGTGCCCCAGCGGGGCGAGCGGCTCGTCGGCGCCGGGAGCGCGGCCGATGAGCGCGGTCGCCTCCGTCTGGCCGTAGCCGTCGCGGACCCGGACACCCCACGCCGCGGCGATCCGCTCCACCGTCTCCGCCGTCAGGGGCTCCCCCGCCGCCGTCGCCTCGCGGAGCCGGGGCGCCTCCGCACCCGCGTCCAGGTGCGGCAGCAGGGAACGCCACGCACTGGGCGGCGCGCAGAAGCTGGTGACTCCGTGCCCGGCGAGGACGCCGGGCAGCACGGCCGGCGGGAGCCCGCCGTCCGGAGGGGCGAGCACGGTCGCCTCCGCGGCCCAGGGCACGAAGAAGCTGGACCACGAGTGCTTCGCCCAGCCGGGCGCGGAGAGGTTGAGGTGCCGGTCGCCGGGGCGCAGCCCGCTCCAGTACAGGCTGGACAGGTGCCCGACGCCGTATCCGGCGTGGCTGTGCTCCACGAGTTTGGGCAGCGAGGTCGTCCCGGAGGTGAAGTAGCAGAAGGAGGGGTCGGCGGCCCGGGTCGGCCCGTCGGGGACGAAGCGGGGCCGGCCGGGGCCGCGGGTGTCCGGATACGGGACCCAGCCCGCCCGCTCGCCCGCTCCGACGGCCATCCGGAGGCCCGGCACCGGCAGCGGGTCGAGCAGGTCGACGAGCCCGGGCGCGGCGACGACGTGCCGCACGGAGCCCCGGTCGATCCGGTCCGCCGCCTCCGCCCGGGTGAGGTCCTGGTAGCCGGGGACGACGACCGCGCCGAGCTTGATGCAGCCGAGCAGGGTCTCCCACAGCTCGGCGCGGGTGCCGAGCAGGATCAGGACGCGGTCTCCCCGCGCGACGCCGTGCTCCCGCAGCGTCGTGGCCAACGCGCCGGAACGGGCCGCGAGTTCGGCGAAGGACAGTCGGTCGACGACGGGGACGCCGCCGTCCGGTCCGGGCTGCCCGAGGAGTTCGAGGGCGGGCCGGTCGTTCCCCTCGGCGAGGACGTCGAACCAGTCGAGGGCCCAGTTGAAGTGCGCGGCGCGCGGCCACCGGAAGGCGGCGCAGGCCGCCTCCCGGTCTCCGCGCAGGCGCAGCAGCAGGTCGCGGGCCGCCCGGTACTCCTCGTGGGCGGGCGTCCGGACGGCGCCGCTCACCCCGCGCCCCCGAGCAGCACGTGGCGGTGCGCCGTCCGGACCGTGCCCGCCGGTTCCGCGGCCGCCACGAGCGCCTCCGCGATCGCGTCCGCGTCCCGGGTGAAGGAGCCCCACGGGCCCGGCCGGCCGCTGCCGACCTGGGTGAACCACCGGGCGAACTCGCTGGGGATGCCCAGCACATGGGTGGTGGCGTCCACGGAGCCGTCCGCCCTGACCGGGTGGAACGGGGAGTCGGTGCAGTCGAGACCTCCCGTGGCGAACTCCTCCGCCCCGTCGACCGCGTTGGTGAAGGTGCGGATCTCCCCGTCGGCCAGGAGTCCCCGGATCAGCGGGTCGCGGTCGGCTGCCAGATCGGTGCCGGGCACCCGCGCGTCCACGACGACGTCCAGCGGCACCCAGGAGTTCTCCACCTGCGCCGACTCCACGGCGAACCGCCCCTCGACGGGATCGGCGCCGAACCGTGCTCCGGGGCCGACCGGTTCGAGGACCCCGGCCGCGAGCAGCGCGAGGAACTGCTCGGACCGCAGCGGGGGCGGCCCGGTGGAGACCATCGCGGCCACCGGACCGAACTCGGCGAGGAACCAGCGGTGCGAGGCCGGGGTCAGTCCGCCGAAGTCGACGACCGTCCGGATGGTCTGGCGGACGTCCCGCAGGACGTCGGCGGCCGCCTTCAGGGGCCCGTCGGCATTGCCCTGGCGTGCCTCGAAGAGATCGGCCCGCAGCCACTCGGTGAGCACCTTGTGGTACTCGGCGGGGGAGCCGAAGCGGCGGTTGCCGAACGGGCGGGCGAGGACGTCGAGCCCGGCGAGGGGACGGGTGTCGACCCGGTAGCCGGCAGCGAGCCGCTCCAGGACCCGCGGGTCGGGTCGGGCGTCCGGCCGGTCGGCCAGGACCTGGACGGCGCGCTCGGTGAACTCCTCGGCGGCGTGGGGGCCGTGGACCTGGCGGATCCGGGTGGCGAGGAGGACGAGGTTGACCTCGGCCAGCAGCCAGGGCAGCACCGAGGCCTCGAAGTCGAGCGGCGCCCCCTCCGCGCGGATCGACGCCATCCGCTCCGCGGTGAACAGTCGCGCCCGGTAACGGTGCTCGGGGCCCTTCTGGTTGGCGCCCCGGGTGAGCAGCGGCACTCCCCCGCGGGAGCCCGCGAGGATCCGGGGCTCCTTGCCGCTGGGCAGGTAGAGCAGGCCGTCGCAGCCCTCGGTGAACGTACCGCCGCGCCCCAGGGTGAGCTCGGTCAGGATGTCGTAGAAGGTGAGGCCCATGCCGAGGATGCCGACGCTCGCGCCCGCCGGGATGTCGGCGAGCGGCATCTCGCTCGCGGAGCCGCCCGCGACGTAGCGGACGGGGCGGGCGGGCGTGCTGTGCTCGCGGGCGAACCGGGTCCAGGCGCGCCCGCCCGCGTCGGGCTCGGTGACGGGATGGCCGGTGGCGAGGACGATCCTGTCGACGGTGAGGACGTCGCCGCGGTCGAGTCTCAGCCGGTGCCCGCCGTCTCCGCCTCGTGCGCGGTCCGCGCAGATCACCCGGGCGGGAACGCGGTGGACGGTGACGGACGGCGGCAGGGTCTCCTCGATCCGCCGCATGACGTGGGTGAGGTAGCGGCCGTAGACGGCGCGGGGCGCGTACCCCTCGGGTTCGGCCGCCGCCGGGTCGTCCTCGGCCCACCACTCGCCGAGGGTCGGTCCGGCACCCGGCCGGTGGGGTCCGTCGTCGGCCGGCCCGGAGAACATGGTGACCTCCTGAGCGGGGGTGTTCATCAGGAACCACGGCGACTGGTCCGTCCGCCAGATCCGCCCGGCCCCCGCCTCGTACGGATCCACGGCGAACACCTCGACCGGCCGCGCGGGCGGGGTCGCCGCGCAGCGGGCCGCCAGCCGCTCCAGTACGGAGAGGCCGCGCGGGCCCATGCCGACGAACGCGATCCGCAGCGGCGCCGCGGACGGCGCGGGGGCGTCCCGGGGCCGCGGTTCGGGCGGCGGGTCGGATGCGGCGGCCTGGTCGTGTTCGCGGGCGACCCGGCCGAGCATGCCGGAGAGCTGGCGCGAGGTCATGGGTACGGTCCTCCTGCTGGTGGTGAGCAGCGGCAGCGCGCCCAGGTCCGTCCAGTGCAGGCGCCCGTCCGGTGCGACGGTGGACCGGACGGCGCCCCGGTTGTCGGGGTGCAGGCAGAACGGGACGTCGAGCAGCCCGCGGTCGAAGGCCTTGAGGAGGGCGACGCCGAGGTCGTCGGAGAGCCCGAGGACGGCGGTCACCAGGGCGCGCGCCTCGACGAGCGTCTCCTCGGCGTCGGCCCCCGCGGCGGACCCGGGGCCCTGCCGGGTGCCGCGCCGGGGCGCGGAGCGGGCGGCGTCGGCGGCGATCCGCAGCGCGGTCAGGTTCTCCTCCACCGTCGGGATGCGGTGGGCCTCGGTCTCGGTCTTCACGATGAGCCGCTGGGCCCCGCCGCGTACGGCCAGTTCGGCGCTGCGTCGCAGCAGCAGCCGGGCGCCGGGCACGGTCCTCGGGTAGACCCCCATGTAGGTGTAGAGCACGATGTGGCGGTCGACGGAGGCGGGCAGGAACTCGTCGGCGAGCAGCCGCAGCGCGGTGAGCGCGCCGGTGTCCTGGGCGGGATGGGTCTGCTGGGCGTAGCTGAGGGAGACGCTGGTGGCGCCGTTGGCCGCGAAGAACAGGCATTCCAGCAGCGAGACGGCGACGAGCAGCGACGGCGGGCAGAGCTGGCCGAGGAGGCAGCCGCCGAAGGATTCGAGATGGGCCCGGCGGCCGTGCGCGCGGCTCTCCTCCGTGAGGAACTGGACGGAGTCGCGCCAGGCGGCGACGGATTCGGCGAGCGGGGTGCGCCCGTAGGGCAGGCAGTACGAGACGGGGCCGCCCTCGGAGGCGGAGAGCCCGGCGGCGGCCATGGTGCGGAAGATGGCCAGCGGGTCGGCGGAGCCGTGCCGGACCTGGACGGGGGTGCCGCGTCCGGCCGCGGCGGCGACCCGGGCGGTGGTCTTCGGTCCGTGGCTGACCAGCGGAAACCCGTTGAGGGGCCGCCCGTCGCGCAGGGCGGCGGTGGCGGCGGCGTGGTCGCCGACGCGGGTGTAGCTGTCGATGGTGAGGGTGGCGACGGTCCTTTCGGTCAGGGCGGCGACGGCAGCGACTCCGCCGGCCATCACCTCGGGAGCGACCATCCCCATGCGGGGCTGGACGACCAGTTCACCGGCCGCGGCCGACTCCTGGACGAAGGCGCCGAGGTCGCCGGGGGCAGGCGGGGGCGGGGCGGAGGTCGTCAAGCCGCGGCCCGCCCGGTACACGCACCGCCGAGATCGGCCAGCCGGCGCAGCAGCGCGGTGGGCGGGGTGCCGTCCGCGTACACCTCGTCGTACCCGGCGTCGAGGAGTTCGGCGGTGCGGGTGGCGGCGCCCTCCGGGGAGATGCCGAGCAGCCCGCCGATGACCATGGGGAGGGCGCGGGTCTTGCGGTCGGCGCGCAGGGCGCGGGCGGCGCGCAGTCCGTCCTGGTGGCCGTGGCCGTTGACGGAGGAGAGCACGACGAGGTCCGGGCTGGTCATCCGGGCGGTGTCGACGAGCAGTTGCTCGGGGACGCAGGGCCCGAGGTTGAGCACGGAGTGCCCGTGCTCCTCCAGGAAGAGCTGGAGGTGGACCAGGTTCCAGGTGTGGGCGTCGGAGGAACCGGTGGTGAGCAGGACCCGACGGGAGGGCTCGGGACTGCTGCGCAGGGGCTGGGGCCGTGCGGACGGGGTCATGGCGTCTCTCCGGTAGGGGTGCGGGCGGGCTGGTGTGCGGGGTGGTGCGGGCGGCACGGCCTCCGTGCCGGCGGCGCGGGCTCCGTGCGGGACGCGCGGGCGGTGCGGCGCGCCACCGGCCCGGCCGGTAGCGGCGGTTCGGGCCGGCGGCCTCGGCACGGCACGGCCCGGCGAGCCGGGACTGCGGTGCGGTGCGATGCGATGCCGTGCGGTGCGCGGGGCGGCTCGGTGCGGTGCGGTGTGGTGCGCGGCTCGGGGAGCCGCCGGAGCGGGGCGCGGCGGGCCGCGGACACGACTCCGTCCCGTACCGGCGCGAGCGGGACGCCGTGCGGGGCGGGCGGTGTGTCCGTACGGACCCGGGCGGTGCGGTGTACGGGCGTGGTGCGGCCTCGCCCGGGGCGGTGCGGCGGGCCCCGGCGGGCGGGGACCGCCGCGCGCGGGGTGCGGGGTACGGCCGGCGCGAGGCCGCGGGCCGCCGGGCCGGGGGCCCGGCGGTCCGTGACCGCGCGGGGGCGGGCGCTCGCGCGGGGCGCCTCAGGCGCCGGGCTGTGCGGCGCCGACGCCCGTGGTGATCTCGCCGTCCGCGGGTGTGCGGGCGGCCGCCGGGCGGGCGCGGACGGCGAGGACGGTGCAGCCCTCGGCGCTGGACATCTGGTGGCGGGTGCCCGGCTCCTCGACGACGAGGTCGCCGCGGTGGAAGCGGCGCCCGTCGCTGTGGTCCAGGGTGCCGTCGAGGACGAGCATCAGCTCGTGCCCCAGGTGCTCGTGGAAGTCGCCGTGCGCGCCCGGCGGGAAGCGCAGCAGCAGCGAGGCGGAGTCCTCCTCCTCGGCCGCGTCCGGACCCCAGAGGACCACGAACTCGACTCCCACGCGGCCGGGTTCGGTCCACGGCACCCAGGGCAGGTCGGTCTGGTCGAACCCGTTGCGGAGCACGTTGCGGAAGACGGTCACGTCAGGCATGGGCGCGGACCTCCGAGGCGGCGTCGCGCTGGGCGACGATGGACGGGATGCCGTCGGGGCCCCACGGCTGGGGCCCGTTGACGATGGGGGCGCCGATGAGCGAGCCGAACTCACGCCAGGCACCGTCGTAGTTGCGGATGTCGGGGAGGCCGAGGAGTTCACTCAGTACGAACCAGCTGTGTGCGGAGCGCCAGCCGACCCGGCAGTAGACGACGGTCGGCACGTCGGTGCGGACGCCGGCGTACGCCGCGGCCAGCTCGGCGTCGTCGCGAAAGGTGCCGTCGGCGCGGACGGCGCTGTGCCACGGGATGTGCTCGGCGGACAGGGCGTGGCCGCAGCGGACGCCGAGGTCCTCGGGCACCCCGGGCGGGGTGTTGCTGTGCCCGAGGTACTCCTCCGGGGAGCGGACGTCGAGGAGCTGGTGGCGTCCGATGTGGTCGAGCATGTCCTCGCGGCGGGCGCGGATCGTCTCGTCGGCGACCGGCACGGGGTGGCGGACGGGCGCGCGGTCCGGCGCGGCCAGGGTGAGGGGGGCGCCGAGCGCCTCCCAGCGGAGCCGTCCGCCGTCGAGGATCCGCAGTTCCCGGTGGCCGTACAGGCGGAACTGCCAGTACCCGGCGGCGGCCCACCAGTTGTTGTTGCCGCTCAGGAAGACGACCGTGTGGTCGCGGGAGATGCCGTGCCGGCCGAGGAGCGCGGCGAAGGCCTCGGGGCCGATGACGTCGCGGCGCACCGGGTCCTGGAGGTCGCCGGTCCAGTCCAGGCGGACCGAGCCGGGGATCCGGCCGAGGGTGCTGCCGCCGTCGGTGATCTCGACGAGGACCGTGTTCTCGTCCCCGGTCGCGGGGTCGCGCAGCTGTTCCATGATCTGCTCGCAGCTGACGAGCAGTCTGTCTCGGTTCACGGGAGCTCCGTTGAGAGTGAGTACGCGGACGTGCGGTCGGGGTGAGGGGGGTGGTGCCGGGCGGGTCCGGTCACCACCAGTACGCGGGGTACTTGCCGATCACGCCGAGGCGGGAGGCGATCAGGCCCACGAGGACGAGCAGGGCGCTGCCGACGGCGAGCAGGACGAGGAAGCGCAGCGGCGCGGGGTCCTGGAGGACGGCGAGCACGGCGGTGGCGGCGGCGGGCGCGTGGACGGCCCGCAGCAGCAGCATGAGGCCGACGCTCAGGCCGGCGGCGACCGCCGCGACCCAGAGGGAACGGCCGAAGAGGGCGACGGCGGCGAGGCCGAGGACGCCGGAGCCGACCTGGCCGAGCATGACGCCGCGGGGCTGGGCCGGCGGCAGCACGGGGGTGCTGCAGATGATCATGGCGGTGGCGGCCAGGGGCGCGATCATCAGGAGCTGGCCGGTGGCCTCGCCCAGGGCGACCAGGATCACCAGGGACACGACGGTGGCGAGGGTGCCGAGGGCGGCGGGCCGGCCGCCCGGGAAGGGCGGCGCCCCGCCCGCCCAGCGGCTGCGGGCCGGCGGGGTCGCCGCGTCCGTGGGGGTCCGGGTCTGGTTGCTCACGGTGGTCTCTCCTTGGCGGGGCGGGCGGGGGCGGGGTGGGGCGTCACGGCGGGGCGGTCGGGTGGGGCCGGGCGGGGCGACCGATGCGCGGGGGCGTCACGGGCGGACCGCTGGACGGCGCCGCGGGCGGCGCGTCCCGCGGGGGTGCCGGTTCCACCCCGCGGGACGGGCCCGTCGGGTCAGCGGTGGGTGCCGCCGAAGTACCGCATGGCCTGCCGGTGGACGACCTTGCCGATGCGGTGGCCCATCTCGATGCCGGGCTCGTTGTCGAAGCTCCAGTGCATGCCGCCGTAGACCCGGGAGATGCCGGCCTGCCGGGCGGCCTCGCTGAAGGTGGGCCAGTGCAGGACGACGTCGGTGCGCGGGGTGAGGCCCGGCTCGACGGTGGAGGCGCCCGCCTTGAAGCGGAACGAGTCGCCGAAGGAGTCCGAGCCGGTGAAGCGGCGGAGGAACTCGGCGGCGGCGCCGGAGAAGGTGCTGTGCCCGGAGACGGTGGCCGGGAACGGCGGGACGGCCACGTACGCCTGCCAGTCGAGGCCGTCCATGGTCACGGTGCCCCGGCCGGGTCCTCCCCAGGCGGGGATCTGCCGGCCGCGCCGGTCGAACGGGATGAGGGTGGAGGGGCGGGCGAAGTCGTACTGGGCCTTGACGGCCCAGGAGCCGATGGCCGCGTCGCACTCGGCCATGTTGAGGCCGAAGAATATCTGGGCGTCCTCGTCGACGCCGTGGCCGTCGCGCGCGGAGACGTACCGTCCCCACATCTGCTGGGCACCGGGCGGGGTCACGTCGTCGTTGAGCCAGAACTCGGCGATGGCCTTCCGCTCGTCCGTCAGGTTGGCGCTGATGTCGAGGAGTTCCTCGATGGCGGCCGTCATCCGGACCGAGGGGTACGCGGGCGGGGCCGGCACCGTGAACTGGTCGGGGCGGCTGAGGGCGAAGGGCTTCATCACGGCGAACTGGGGGGTGAGGTAGCGCTGGATCTTGCCCCCGACGATCAGCGGGGTCCAGTGCGCCGGGTCGGTGACCGTGGCGGGGTCGAAGGCACCCGCGGTCTGGGGGGTGTTGCGCGGCTGGTAGCCGGTGGTGTCGGCGTACGCGGGTGTCCCGAGCTGGTTGGCTCCGTCGCCGTGGCGGAAGTCGAGGACCGCCCGCGCGGTACGGCGGCCGATCCAGGCGGGGCTGTTGCGGCGGGGGTCGGTGAGCTCGGGGTCGTGGCCGAGGCTGCGGAGCATGTTGTCGATGGCGACCTTGTACTCGGGGTACAGGTCGAGCAGGGCGAGGTGGGCCGCGTAGCTGATGGCCTCGTTCTTGTTGTCGAGGGTGCGCTCGGAGCGGGGCCGGCGCAGGGAGCCGCCGAAGCGGGTGCCGACGGCACAGTGGTCGTAGCAGGCCCAGGCGTCGTAGATGGCGTTGTGGATGATCGCGAGGGCGCGGGCGTTCACGGTGGCGGGGCCGAAGCGGTTGCCCGCGGCCTGGTAGCGGCCGAGGATCGCGTCCATCGCGGCCTGGTTCCAACGGATGACGACGCTGGGGTCGGGCACGGCGCCGGGCCGGCGGCGGCCGGTGCGCGTCTCCGCCTCGAAGCTGGTGGGCACGGCCCAGGCCGCGCTGCCGGGCAGGGCGAGCGCTCCGGCCGCGGCGGCCGACGTGGTGAGCACCCGGCGCCGGGTGAGGGCGGTGCGGGCCGCGGGGGGCGTGGTGGAGGCGGGAGCGGCGGGTCGGTGGGACATCCGTGGATTCCTTCGCATGCTGCCGGGAGCGGATGGACGCGGTCCGGGTCCGTGAATCACACACAAACTCGAACAGTGCTCAGGCTGGCGAGATTTGATCGCGTGCGGCAACGCCCTATCGACTTCTTCCATCGCGGTCATGCAAGGAACCGATGGGCGTCGCGGGGGTGCTCGGGACGTGGTTAGCGTGGCTCACGGCGTCCGACCTCCTGCCGGGATTTCGGCGTGATCCGAACGGTCCGCCGCCCCGGCTCGCCTCGGCCCCCGGCCTCGATCCGCCCGCACGGCCCCGCCCGGCCCCCGCGTCGACTCGTGATGGAGATGCCCGCGCATGACCGTTTCCCCCCAGGTGATCCCTGCTTCCACCGCTCCCGCTCCGGGGACCGCGACCCCGGCGTACGACTCCTCCGCCGCCTCCCTCGGCCGCTTCGACCGGCTCGCCCCGCGGCTGCACCGGTACGGCCTGGGCATGCTCAGGGCCGGCCTCGGCGGCGTGTTCGTGTGGTTCGGGGTGCTCAAGGTCGTCGGGCTCAGCCCGGCGGCCGCGCTCGTCGTCGACGTCCTGCCGTTCCCCGCGGGCGGCTGGTTCGTGCCCTCACTCGGCTGGGCCGAGGTGGCGCTCGGCCTCTGGCTGGTCTCGGGCCGCGCCCGCGCGCTGGCCCTGCCGGTGCTCACCGGCCACCTCTGCGGGACCTTCGCGGTGCTCGTCCTCACCCCGTCGGTGGCCTTCTCGCACTCCAACCCGCTGCTGCTCACCCTGGTCGGCGAGTTCGTCGTCAAGAACGTGGTGCTGCTCGCCGGCGTGGTGGTGGTGACGACCGCGACGACGCAGGCGACGGCCACGCATGCGACCGCGGCGGAGGAGTCCCAGACTCACGCCTGACCCGCGCGCCGGGTGCGGCGCTGCCGCGACCCGCGACCCGTGACCCGCAACCCGCAACCCGCAACCCGCAACCCGAGACAAACCTGTGTCTCGGTTTGTTGCGGACGCTCCCTCCCGACCGCCGGAACACCGCCACCTCCCCCGCCTCCGCTCCCCCGCCTTCGCCCCCGTCCGGCGCCCGCATCCGCCGGGCGGCGGGCGTCGTCGCCGATCCCACCGAACTGCTCAAGGCCGCACGAAAACCTCGTACAATACCAAGCAGTCGGTTTGGAGTCGTCGAGCGGTACGGAGCGACGAGGCGCCCGTTCCGGTGCGACGCACGGTGTTACTGGAGCCACGGGTGACCAAACAAGAGCGGGCCGCACGGACCCGAGAGGCGCTGATCAGGTCGGCGGCCAGGGAGTTCGACGAGCACGGCTACGCCTTGGCCAGACTGTCGGCGATCAGCACGGGTGCGGGGGTGAGCCCCGGCGCGCTCCACTTCCACTTCGAGAACAAGCCCGCGGTGGCCGCCGCCGTCGAGCAGGAGGCGTCCAACGCCCTGCGCAGGGCGGCCCGCCTCGTGCACCGCCAGGGGGCGAACGCCCTCCAGAACCTCGCGGACACCACGCACGCCCTCGCCCGGCTGCTCCGCGAGGACATCGTGGTCCGCGCCGGCTACCGGCTCAGCTGCTCCCGGGGCTGCCGCACGGATCTGAACCTGCGTCAGGAGTGGCAGAGCTGCGTCCAGCAGCGCCTCGCGGAGGCGGCCGACGAGGGGCTGCTCGCCGGCGGCCACGGCGGCCAGCAGAACCTCGTCCGCACGGTGGTGGCCGCCACCGTCGGCCTGGAGGCCCTCTGCCGGGACAACCCCGAGTGGCTCGCGCCCGGCACCGTCACCGGGATGTGGCGGGCGCTGCTGCCGGCGCTGGCCGCGCCCGCGGTGCTCGCGGACCTGGAACCGGCGGGCAACGCGTCCGTGCCCGCCGCCCGCGCCCCGGTGGCCTGACGGGCCGTCGGCCGGACGCGGCGGCGGTCAGGACCCGGCGAGCAGCCCCCGGTACCAGGGCAGGTGGCCGGCGAGACCGGCGGCGAAGCCCGGTCCCGGATCGCGGCCGAGGTCCCGCCACGGCCGGTCGTCGGCGAACCAGTGGTCGACGGCGAGCATGTCCAGGTGGTGCTGGGCGAACGGGACGCCGGTGAGCAGGGCGCGGGCCGTGCCGAGGTCCACGGCGGGCCCGCGGGTCCGCCCCGTCCGGTGGGTGAGCAGGTCCTCGGCGGCGGCGAGCAGTTCGCCGACCGGGACCGGCTCGGGGTGCTGCACGTAGTACGGGCCGGGCTCGGTCGCGGCGGAGAGCGCCGCGCCGAGCAGGACGCCCGCCAGGGTGTCCACGTCGATCAGGGAGTGCAGCGAGGAGCCCCCGTCGAGCGGTGCGGGCAGCGCCGCGAGCAGCCGGACCAGGCCCGGCATCAGGAGACGGTCGCCGGCGCCGTACACGAGGTGCGGCCGCAGCACGGTCCCGCCCGCGTCCAGGACGTACCGCTCGCCGGCGGCGCGGGTGCGGCTGGTCGCCGAGACCGGGGCGAGCGGCAGGGTGCCGGGGGCGGCCGCCCGGAAGGGGCCGCGGCCGTGGACGGACGCGGTGCTCAGGGAGACGACGCGGGTCACCCCGGCGGCCGTGGCCGCCTCGACCAGGGCCCGGGTCCCCGCGTCGTTGACCGCGCGGGCCTCCTCCGGATCCCCGCCGATCATCGAGGCGCAGTGGACCACCACGTCGATCCCCGCACAGGCCCGGCGCAGGGACGCGGGGTCCCGGAGGTCGCCCAGGACGGTCTCGGTCCGCGGCCGCGCCGACTCCCCCGGGCCGGTGGGCGGGCGGCGGACGAGCAGACGGACGCCCGCGGGCTCCCGGGCCGACGCCGCCGCGGCGGCCACCCGGCCGCCGATGAAGCCGGTCGCGCCGGTGATCAGGAGGTGAGGTGCCATCGTTCCGATCCGGTTCAGCCCGCCAGCCGGCTGCCGAGACCGGCGCCGGCCACCGCCAGTTCGCGCGACGGGGAGGTGAGTGTGCAGCGGAAGACCGAGTGGTCCTCCTGCCGGCCCTCGACCCGGACGGTGGTCGCCGACGGGTCGGCGCCGGGCACGACCTCCGTCTCGATCCAGCAGGGGCTGTCGAGTTCGGCGTAGCGGGAGAAGGAGACGTCCATCACGGCGGGCAGGAACGTCTCGCTGCCGATCGTCGCCGTCGCGGCCTGCCGGGCCGCTTCGAGGAGCACCATGCCGGGCACGTGGTCGTTGGGTCTCCGGAAGAGGGTGCCGTGGTCGGTGTTGATCCGCAGCTGCCACTGGTCGGCGCGGTTGCCCGGCCCGAGGACGACGTCCCGGCTGTGCTCGCGGCCCACCAGGTGGGGCGCCACGGCGGGGATCAGCGGGACCGGGCGGCCGAGCGCGGCCATCCGCTCGCCCCGGATCCTGCGGTACGCGAGGGCGGAGGTGCAGCGCGCCTGGGCCGTGCCGGTGCCGAGGAACCGTCCGTCGCGGGTGAGCACGAGGGTAGTCCGCAGGTCGCGGAGGCGGCCGCCCCGGCTGCTGAGGTCGGAGCAGACGACGTCCACGGTCACGTCGGAGGAGAGGCCGTCGACGGTCAGCGCCTCGGGATCGGCGCGGTAGGAGAGGCCCCACATGACGAACTGGTCGTCCACGGGTACCCCGAACTCCGCGTGAGCGATCAGCATGGTGGTCTGGCGTATCGTCTCGGCCACCAACACGGGGTCGTGACGGTCCCCTGCCACCGGAGAGAAGAAAGGGTGTGAGGCAGGCCAGCGGGCGGAGACGGAGAACCGATTCTCCCGCAATTGAGTCCACCCTGTGGGGATGATGTCCGCGGGATCCGCCCGGTGAACGAACTCCCCGGGGACGTGTGCAGCCGTTCCTCGTCCGTTCCGATCCATGGATCCCCCTTGCAACCCCGCGCCCCTGGGCGGTGTGTCCGCCCGAATTAGAATACGTACAGCGCGGTTTTCTTTTCAATGCTTCACGTCACACGTTGAGCACAGACAGCGAGACAGCAGGAGGCGCCTTGGCGCAGCAAGCGCGTGCAATCCGAACCCGACGGGTGATCCTCGAGTCGGCCGCCACCGTCTTCGCGGAGCGCGGCTACGAGCGGACGACGATCGGCGAGATCCTGGTGCGCGCCGGGGTGACCAAGGGGGCTCTGTATTTCCACTTTGCTTCCAAGGAAGATCTCGCCGTCGGCGTTCTCGACGCCCAGATGCTCGACGTGCCCCTGACGCCCCAGGAGGTCAAGCTCCAGGAACTCGCGGACCAGGCCTTCCTGCTGACGCATCGCCTGCAGCGCGACGCCTTGGTGCGGGCGAGTGTCGCCCTGGCCCTGGACAGCGGTGCCACCGGGGTCGACCGCGCCGCTCCCTTCCGGGCGTGGATCGACCAGGTGTCGGAGATCCTGATGGTCGCGAAGGCGCGGGGGGAGCTGCTCGTCCACGTGGACGTGACGGACACCGCCGAGCTGTTCTCGGGCGCTTTCTCGGGCATCCAGGCGATGTCGCAGATCCTGTGCGATCGCAACGACCTGGCCCATCGGGTCTCGGTCCTGCTCCAGCACTTCCTGCCGAGCATCTGCACCCCGGCCCTGCTGCCGCGTCTCGACATGACCGAGGGCCGTGCCGTGCAGCTCGGCGCCGAGTACGACGCCAGCCGGCTCCGGCGGGACGAAGTCCATCTCGCCGACACTCCCGGTTAACAAAACCGACCAGCCGGTCCCCGAGCGCCCCGACGCATATCCGCGTCGGGGCGCTCTGGCGTCATGGCACTGAGTGTGTTTTGCTGAGGGTACTCAGTGCCACAAGCGTTTAGGGGAGCTCCACATCATGGGCAAGGACTTCGACCTGTATCGGCCCTCCGAGGAGCACGACATGCTCCGGGAGTCGGTGCGTGCGCTCGCGGAGGCGAAGATCGTGCCGTTCGCCGCCGCGGT
>NZ_JBIBWF010000004.1:0-787332 GCF_043081085.1 Streptomyces sp. NPDC014891
AGCGGCTCGATCCGGTCCCACATCGCATCAGTGATCACTAATCGGACAGACACATCCGATCAACTGATCAACTGATCAAAGAGACACGCTCTAGGTGGTGCCGCCGGTGCCGGTGCCCCGGGTGGCGCCGCCGCCGGTGCCGGTGCCCCGGGTGGCGCCGGTGCCGGTGCCCCGGGTGGCGCCGCCGCCGGTGCCGCGGGTTGAGGCCTCGGCCCTGGACCCCTTGTTGGTTGAGTCGTCATGTGAGCCCCCCTTCCTGGCCGAGTTGAATACCCGACCTGAGGGCCCGTTGAACGTTCATGAAGAGCGCCCCGCAGCCGCAGCCGGGTGCTCTTGCCAGCCGGTCCCGCCTGCGCGGAGTCGACCGCCCGTCAGCTTGCTTTCCGGTAGGCGGCGGCCGGTCTGGCGGCCGAGCCCGCACACAGATCCTCGTGCGAGAGGCCCGGCTACGGCTGGAGCCGGTGATCGGTGGGCGCGAGGCAGGAATCGCGACTCGGGAGGCACGCCGCCTCAACGACTGGGGGTCGGCCGGTACGGCTGGTCAGGCGCGGGGCTTCAGCCGCTGAGGTAGGCGTAGTGCGTCAGGCGGGATCCGGCGGCTTTCTCCGTCGTGCCGAGGGCCTCGGCGAGGCGGGGCAGCGGGACGGCGTCGACCTTGATGTACCGGGCGGCGAGCGGCCCGAGTTCGGCAACGATCGCCCCAGGTTCTCGGCCGCCTTCAGCACCATGACCGGCTCTTCGTCGACCAGCTCGTCCAGGCGCTCGCGCAGGGTGTGCAGCAGGCCTGCGACATCGTCCGGCAGCGGGAGTGCGCGCGTGGCGACATCGTCCATGTGCGCCTCCCACGCTCCTCCGGCCCGGAGACGTCGTACGCGTCGCGGCCGACGCGCTCGACCTCCTCCCAGTCGAGGGAGACGGTGCGCTCGCCGCGCCACCCGCACGCGCACCGGCAGGCGGGGCACGAGGTGCGTGCGGCCCGTGCCGAGCTGGCCCGGTACGCGCGCGCCGGCCGGAGGAGGCGCTGGGGGCTCTGGACGGTCACGCGGATGACGCCCTGGTCCTGGTGGCGTGGGCGGAGCTCATGTCGGGACGCCCCCGGTATCGCGATGCGACGGGCGGGGGCCGAGGCGGCGAGCCGAGCGCACGGGCGAACGGCTCGCCGAGGTCGAGGCGCGGATCGCCCTGGCAACGGCCCTGCACCGGCTCGGCAGGACACCGGAGTGCACCAAGGAGCTGACCCGGGCCGTGGCATCGGCCCAGGGCCTGCCGCATCCGGCGGGCACACGACGGGCGGCATGGGCAAGGAACCTGCTCGGCGACACCACACAGCGCTGACCGGCCCACGCCCCTGGCGCAGGCTCCCCCGGACAACGGGCGGCCGACTACGCACCGACGGCGGGCGCCCTTCACCTTGCGGGTCGACCGCTACAGCCAGATCAGCATCCGGACCAACCGCCACCCGGTACCGGTCCGGCTGATCGGCCGGACCATCTTCAACCAGGTGATCGTCCGCTCCACCTTGTTGCGGCGCCGGTGGATCTCCTCGTCGCACCCAGAGGGCCGCCGCTGACAAGCACCGCTCCCCCCGTCTGTCAGGTCAGCAGGACTCATCGAGCTTGACCGAGTAGATCGCGACACGGAGAACGTCCGTCGCGCCCGGCTGCGGATCCTGGCTGCACACCTTCCAGTTGGAGTTGTTCAGGATCATGCGACCCTCTGGGCTGGCGTCCTCCTCGTTCACCATGAACCCCTGGCTGCGCAGAAGGCTCTGCGCCTCGGCGTGGTTCATGCCGACGACGTCGGGGACCTCGGCCGTCTCGGCGGCCGGGGCCTCCGCGGTCGCCCCCTCGGTCGGCTCCGTGGTCTCCGGGGGCTCGGTGGTCGGCGCGGCCGTCGTCGGCCGTGTGGTGGCCGTCTGCGTCGGCGCCGGATCGGACGACTCGGGGCTGCAGGCGGCGAGCGCGACGCCGGCGAGGACAGCCGTGGCGGCAGTGACGAGGGCGTGGCGGGTCACCTTCATGCGGATATCTCCTTGGCGGGCGTTCTGCTGCTGCGCACCGAAGTCGGTACACCAGGGCGCCTGCCCCGGTGTGGCCCCCGGTCTCCAACTGGAATCGGGAGAAGAGGAAGGACAGGGCTGGCCGGATTCGAACCGGCGTCCTCCCACATGCGGTGAAGGCGCGACAACCGCTGCGCTACGAGCCCCGTCCTGCGAGGGATCATACGAGCCGCGGCGTTCCCATGCCTCGAATATCCACGGTATGGCAGGCCACTTGACGAGAAGCCCTCACAGACGTTGTGCCCCCTGCGGTGTCCATGATCATGAGCCAGGTGGTGCCGTCGGCCTCCTCCGCACCGAACCAGGCAGGGCGGCCGTGGGGGGCCGCTTCGACGTGAATCTCCGCGACGTGCTGGGAGTTTGTAGTTATTCGATCCTCGGACCGGCTGTGTTGTCAGTGGCCCGAGATACGATCACCGCCCTGATGGGCCGGACGGAGATCGTGAGGGACTCGCGGCAATGGGGGGTGGGTCGCACAGGCCCCGGCATCCAGCTCGGGACTGGAGGTATCTTGCCGTACCCCACCCCCCTGCCTCCCTCCTCCGCCGGGCCGTATCGCCGAGAAGGGGCAAGGCCAAGGAGCTGGCAGGCCGGACACCCGGGCGGCGGCCGGGCGGGCGGATGATGTCGTCCGCCTCGCGTTTCCACGTTCCAGGGGGCGAGCGGGTAATCCAAGGTGCCCGGATCGTCGCCAACCGGTCATGTGCGCCGAACATCCGGCGCCGAGCGGGGGTCGGAGGGTACGTTCGCGGCCATGACGGTCCCTGTACTCGATCGCCGCCCTAGCCTGACAAGCCCGGCACCTCGATAGCCACCGTCGGCGATCACTGTGGTGTTCCCGACGGGGTCCTTCGCCCCGGCAGGCTCCCACGCCTTGCAGTCGTTGCGGTTACCTGGCAAAGGTCGGCCGACCACGACCACCAGCCGGGTGCCGGCATCGACGACCACCTGGTGCTTCGTCGAGTAGCGGTAGTTCTTGGACCGCTCCGCCACCGCGTGGTCACGGATGGGAACCAGAGTGCCGGTCCACGATGAGCACGGCATCCCTGCGAAACCGCTCTCGGGGCCGGAACGTGAGAAGAGGCCCGACCTGCCTGACGATGCGGCCGGCTGCGGGCTTCGAGACGCCGAAGAGCGGCGCGAGCTGGCGCAGCGTGAGGTTAGTACGCCAGTACGCAGCCACCAGAAGCTGCCCGCGGCCCCCCTCCACGAGGCCATCGCGCGGCCTTGACCGGCGGCCCGGGCCTTACCCACGATGGCGCTCCGTACGCCGGAGGGGGCACCGTGACCGATACACCGGAGCGCCGATTCCTCGACATCCACGAGGTGCGGAAACTCTTCCCCAGAGGGACCTCGCGGGATGCCCTGGAGAAGGCGCTGCATCCATACAGGGTCACGGGCCATGGCGGCTTCCAGGGCACACAGAAGGTGGACAAGTATCCAGCCGAGGCAGTCCGTACACTGGCCGCGAAAGTCCGGGCGGGCACGGCGACCATCCCGCCGCTGTCCCGCGCCGAGCGCAGGCAGCTCCGGATCCGGGAGTGGGGCACCCTTCTCCCCCTGCTGGCGGGCGCCGCCCTGCTCGCACTGTTCGTGCTGCTCGTCTTCCTGGCAGGGTGACCTTGGCCCTGGATTTCTGCGCCGCCGGTAGGGCGGGACCCGCCCGCCCATTCCACTCCGCAGCCTGAGACTCACCGGCAGCGGTGTCGCATGGGTGACGCTGAGCGGGATCATACGGCTGCGGCTCGATGGCCTGGCACCGCTACCCCTTGGACGACAGCCCGGTCTTCACCGACTCCAGCGCCCTGCGCCTGGCGTTCCAGACACTCCTCGGCCCGCTGGAGAAAGCCGGCGCTCTCGGGCCGGTGGCCATCTGCCACTTCTGCGACCAGCCGACCCGCGACGTGAAGCTGATCGCCTGGGGCGAGCAGATGAGCGGTCCCGGCGGGAGTCAGTACGCATGCCGTCCCTGCATACGCCGAGGCCTCCGGGACATCTGGGCAGACCAGTGAGGCCCGCAAGGGTCAAGTCGACGTGGGCCAGAAGCGGCTGGGCAGCATCATCGTCATCGCGGTGCGCTCAGGTGCGATGAACAGCGGGACGACCTGCTCGTTCAGTACCCGGCCCGGCAGGTGCCTGCGGGCGACGATGATGTCGGTGCAGTAGACGGTGGCGCTGCCAGCCAGCTGCCGGGGTACCTCCAATTGCATCTCCCGGTCCATCTCGCTGGCGATCATGCGGGAGAACGCGGCGAGCTCCGGAGCCCGCTGGCCGGTCCCCTTCAGCCGGTACAGCTCCTGCGCGATGTCGAGGAGCAGACCGGGACTGTCGTCGAACACCGCGGTGTCAGGACTGTAGATTACGGCCGCCGGAAGATCGTCCCGGCCACGTGCGAACAGGGCGCTGTTCGCCTGCACGAGAGCGCCCCAGACCAGACGCCCCTCGGCCAGCAGGATGTGCTGGGCCTTCAGAATCTCCGCAAGCGGGTCCTCACCCGGCTGCAGTCCCAGGCCGATGCCAAGGGTGCGATCGTGTGGGACCTGAGCGTCGACTCCACTGGGTGCCGCGCCCATCAGCATGCGGCCGGGGCCCGCAAGCAGGGTGACCTGCAAAAGGAGCCGCCGGGTGGCGTGTTCACTGAGCCCGGAGATCACGGGCTCGGACGTTCACGCGGCGGGTTCACCACCAAGTTGCACCTGGCCGTTGAGCAGAGGCAAAAGCCCATGTCGATTGTGATCACGGCCGGTCAGCGCGGGGAATCGCCTCAGTTCGAGAACGTGCTGGAGAAGGTCCGCGTGCCCCGCATCGGTGCGGGCCGGCCACGCGCCCGCCCCGATCGCGTGCGGGCGGACAAAACGTATGCCTCCCGCAAGAACGTGCCTACCTGCGTCGCCGGGGGATCCGTTGCACCATCCCCGACAAGGCTGACCAGGCACGTAACCGGCAGAAGCTCGGCTCCCGTGGCGGCCGACCTCCGCGTTTCGACCCAGTCGACTACCGCGAGCGCCATGCGGTCTAGTGCGGGATCAACCGGCTCAAGAGACACCGGGCGGTCGCCACCCGATTCGACAAGCTCGCCGTTCGTTTCGAAGCCACCGTCCTTGTCGCCGCGATCGGAGAATGGCTGTGACGGACGGAGCTGCCGGTACTACCTGCTCGTGTGTCCGCCATACCCTCGCGGCGATCACAGCCAGCCGGCCCAGCCGAAAGTCAAGATGCAAGCGCGCTTGACTGCGGCCCACCCGCGGCGACCGCCACCGGCAACCGCGATAAGGGCGGCGGCGAACCAGAATGCAACCGCTCCGCCAAGGATCAATGCCCACGCGGTGCCGCCAATGGCAATGAACAAGACCACGATGAAGACCGTTATGACGAAACCGGCATGGGCACCACCGATGCTCACGCGGAACATCTCGCGCACGACGCGACGCTCCTCTGCGAGAACCCTCTCGTAAGCGTTCAGCTCTCGCCTCGAACCGTCCTGCTTCCCCTTACCCCGCTCCACAAGTCCCCTCAACACACCCTGGCCAAGCCGAGTCCGGCAATCCCATGGACGCTCCAGCCCGCCACAACGTTGCCTCTCAGCAACTTTCGACACAGGGCCTAGGCGTCCGAACAGAGATGGGCTATGGACGCCGACGTGGTGGCCGCACTCAGGGACCCCGTACGGTGACCTTGTGGTCACCGTACGAAGGGACGTCTATGGCTTCCAGCAGCCGGAGGAACCGCAAGCCGCTCGGCAATGACCTCTTCGACGAGCCCTATTGCAAGGACCCCTACGCGCCAGCTCCGCACCCGTCGCTGCCCGCCTTCACGCCCGAGACCCATTCCTGCCCGACCGACAACTGACCAGCCGACGCAGCCCGAGGACCAGGAGGACGACGATGGGCGATGACGAGCCGTTGGACGAGTGGGCCGCCCACAGACAGCAGCGGCTCAGGCCGATCGGCGAGCGGAAGGCCGTCCACCTCGGACACGGCCCGCACCGCGCCGCACACACCAGCCCGGACGCCCCGCGCCTGATCGTCGAATGGGACGGCCACGCCTGGCAGCCCGTGACGACGGTCGACAACTACGCGGCAGCCTGCCGCATGCTCAACCCGGCGCCCGAGCCACCGCAGACCGATGCCCTGCCGACCACCCGGTCACCCCTGGCACCCGGCACCGGACGCCACAGAAAGCCCTGACCACCCGCGACGACGACGGCGTCCCGTCCCCCACTTCAAACGGGCCACCGTTGCCGCGACCAGCGCAGGGCGCGCACACCCCGCCGCCCCCAGGTACGGAAGGGAACCCCGTGAGCGACAGGAACACGGCCGAGTACTGGAACCCGATCTACGACGACGGCCACGACTGGCGGCAGGTCTGCGACGCCGAGATCGCCATGTTCACCCACCACGCCAACCCGAAGCCAGGCCAACGGGCCCTGGACGTCGGATGCGGAACCGGGCAGTTGGCTCGCGCCCTGCACTCCCTGGGGTACGGCGTCACGGGCCTGGAGGTATCCGCGGCGGCCCTCCTCACGGCCCGCACCCGCTCCTCCGCGCAGGGCCCGCGCTGGGTGCAGCACGACATCCAGACCGGACCGCCGCCCGGCATCCCGCCGACGAGCCTCGATGTCGTCTCCTTCCGCCTCTCCTTCCAGTTCCTCGACGGCAGACCACGGATCCTCGACATGGCGCGCGGAATGCTCCGCCCGGGCGGCCTGCTCTACCTCGTCCTCCCGGTCCTGGAACGCGAAACCCTCGACGCCGGTCGCCAATCCAGCGCCCTGCCCGCCGCCGAGATCGCCGAGCTATGCCAGGGCTGGCACGTCGACAGGTGGGAGCTGGGGTGGATGGACTACCTCATCCTCCGGTCCCCGTGACTACTCCGCCCAGGCCTCGGGGCCGCCGCCCTCCCACCGGAACAGCCCCTCGTCGGTGAGGTGGATGTCCCCCAGCCCGGCAGCTCGACCCGACGCAGGAACTCGCGTAGGTCCCACACGGAGTGCGCCATGCCGAGGATGGTGCCGTCGACATGGACGCAGGGCCCTCCGTGCGGGTCATCGGGACTGGGGCGTGGATCACGATGCGAGGTCCATGCGGCCACCCTCAGCCGTCCCCAGTGAGGTAGTCGAGCTGGACGGGATGGCGCCGGCCTTCCGGGGCGTGATGTTCGCGGGTGGCTGGGATGACGGGGTGACAGCCGTGAGCAAGGCCTTGGTGGGCGTCGCAGACCAGGAGTGGGCGCGGCGTGGTGGGCGATCGGCCGGGGCCGCTGCGCTGGCCGTACATATCGCGGACGCCCGACAACGTGAGCGTGCCATTCGCGGGATGTGTAGGGGAGTTCGCCGTACGGTCCGGCCTCACGGCTTCGACACCGCATGAGACGACCGGAGGTCAACACTCAGTTGACATCCTGTGAACTCTGTTGAAGGCTGCCGCATTGTGAACACTCTGGGAGGGGAACCAGTGCACCGCAGAACATTGTTGAGAGGGATTGGCGCGGCAGCGGTCGGCGTACCGGCGGCATCGCTCGCTGGAGCGGGTAGCGCCTTTGGCGCCGAAGCTTCCGAAACGTACCATATCGCTCTTTGTGAACAAGAAAAGAATCAGATACTCCTCCATGCCCGTGACAAGGCTTGGACTCCGTCCAATGAGATTTGGAGATGGACCCCTCCCGTAGCGATCGACGAGCACGGGGTGAATACCTGGAGAAATCTTTCAGACATCAGGTTCCGTAATACCAGCGCCTACGGATGGATTGCCCTGGTCACCGCAGGGTATGGAAAAGCCGGCATTGTCAACTTCGGCAACAATGACACACTGCTCTGGTCGGCCAGGCCATACGGAAACCCGCACGCAATCGAGCACATCCCGCACCTCGGTGCCACTGTGGTGGCATCTGCGGCTGAATCATCTCGCATTGATTGGCCCGGCTTTCTGACTGTCTACGCCCCGACCCAGCCGGGCGACCTCAGCACACTGACCAGGGTCCAGGAGATCAAGTTCCAGGGGGCGCACGGTCTCTGGTACGACGGAACGTATCTCTGGGCCCTCGGTATGTGGACGCTCGCCAGGTACAGGGTCACCGGTGATCACCTCAACACAAGGCTTGTTGAAGACTGGGTATACCAGTTCCCCGCAGCCTTCGACGGCCACAGCCTGGACACCGACTACAGCGACCCCGGCTATCTACTGATCTCCGGGACCGGGGTAGTCAAAAGAGTCAACAAAGCCACTGGGGCAATAACCAGCTGGACACCTTCGGGAGGCGGCGTGAAGTCATACTCCAGGGTCGCCTCAGGCAGTTCCTTCTGGATGCGGTCAACAGAACAATGGTGGAGTCATCGCATCCAGTTCTTCAACAGCGCCGGCGCGTGGGTTGAGGACAAGGAACTTTCAGGATACGGATATGACGCCAAATTCTACAAGGCACGCGTTTCCAGCACTGCCTTCTTCTAGTAAGCGGGAAATCTAGGCCTGCGTCCACCCCGCCCTAAAGGGTGTTGGAAGGCTCAGTTTCGGGCATTTCCCTTGTATGGGTGGGGTGTTGCGGGCTGAACCGGCGTGGGTGGAGACGGCCGCGAGGCTGGTGAAGGAACGGGGCGGGAACGGGCCTGGTGGTGGCCGGCCATGGTGTCTGCCGCTGCCGGACCGGGTCCTGCTGGGGCCGTCTACTACCGCACTACCCTACTGAGGTTGAATGCCGCTAGGTTGTTCAGGCGGGTCTGAGCGTAGGCCGCGTCGGATGCGCTGGATGAGGTGTTCGGGGGTGGCGAAGGCGGCGTCGGAGAGCCAGCCGCGTCGCAGCAGGGACCAGATGCCCACGACGGGGTCGAGCAGGCCGCCCTCTGGAGGAAGCCGCAGGCCCGGTCGCCATGCAGGACGGAGTCGGTGGTCAGGTAGGCGAAGATGCCGGCATCCGCGAGGATCTCGGCTGCTGGGCCACCCTCCCAGCGCCTGACCAGCCCTACCTGGCGGGCATGGGTGATGTCCCCAAAGCGCCCGTGCTGGGTCGGGCTGCAGAAGAGCATCGAAGGGCTCTCAGCACGGGGTCCGATGAGCACCACGCGGAGAATCCCTGGCCAGCGGGCGTGACCGCGCCGTCCGCTGGCCTCGGTGAGCTGACGGTTCCCGGGGCCAAGCACGGGCAGGTCGTACAACGTTGCGACGCCCTCAGAGGTCATGTTGGGTGCGGCATGGATCGCCGCGTTCACGATGCTTGAGGGGAACTGATTTGTCTCACACCCGTGCGCCCCGCCGCCAACTCACCGCCGCCGTCGCCGTGGCCCTCGCCGCCGCCTGCGTGGGCACGCTCACGGCGGGCGCGGCGGGCGCCGCGACTCCCGAGGCCACGACGATGACCACTGTGTCGAGTAATGCGGCCCCGGAGGGCGTCGCCGCGCTCCTGCCGGACTCCGTGGTCCTGGGCCACGGGCCGACCGGGTTCCTGACCTCGCACAAGGACAGCGTGACCGGCGCGGCCGTCCACCGGTGGACGCGGTACGGGGACGGCGTCAGTACCGTTCTGCCTGCGGGCACGTACCGGGGCGGGCTCGGCACGGACGTGATCGTGAAGACCGAGGGCAGCACGTACACGCTGCACGACATGGCCACGGGCGCCGCCCCGACGGTCATCGACACGAGCTCCCTGGGCGCGACCGCCACGCTGGCCTCGCTCCACGGCACGACCCTCGTCATGCGGGTCCCGCGCGCGGCGGGCGGTGTGGATCTCCATCTCGTCGGCAAGCCGGCCGACACGCTTGAGGACCGTGTCGTCACCGGGATTCCGTCGGCCGCCCAGAACGTCGAGTTCCTCGTGAACGGGCCGAACACTCTGGTGATCCGCTACGCGGTTCCCGGGGAGACGGACTCGCGCGCGGCCCTGGTGGACGTCGCCACCGCCCGGGTCGTGGGCGACCAGGTCCTGACGGCTTCTGGCGACAACCCCATCCTGACCGCCTCCGACTCCCATCTGGCCTGGTTCGAGTCGGGCGTCTACGGCAGCGGCCCCCGGACCCTCCGGGTGGCTCCGCGCGGCCAGCAGGAGTCCATCCGCGTCCCGATCGGCTCGGGTGGCCGGATGGTGCTCGGGTTCCTGGGCGAGGACTGGGTGACGTACGCCGACAGGGAGGGGTCCTGGTCGTACAGCCCCAACCCCCTGCACGCGCTGACGGCCCGCTCCCTGACCGACGGCCGGACGGTCAAGCTCCTCGACCTCACACTGCGCATCCTGCCCGGCAGCGACGGCGAACTGCTCGTCCACGGCGCCACCCTCGAGCACGGCGAGGGCCTCTACCGGGTCACCACCGGCCCGGACGGGACCCCGGCCGCGGCCCTCGTGGCGAGCACCGGCCGCCCCCTCGCCCACACCGTCACCAGCGTTAACATCCCCGCGACCGTCGACCTCACCCTGGCGAGCGGCGACCCGACGCTGTCGTGGACGGCCACCGGCATCAGCACGGGGAAGCTGACGATCGAGCTGACGCACACGGCCACGGGCGTGCGCCGGACCATCCTCACCATCGCCACCCGCGGCGCGGCACAGAGCTGGGACGGTCGGCTCGACGACGGCACGGCTGCCCCCCTCGGCGACTACACCTGGCGGATGACGACGGCGCCCACCAACGGTATCGGCCCGACGACCGAGCGGAACGGCACGCTGCGGGTCGTCGGACAGCCGGGGCCGCATGACTTCTCGAACAGCACCGCGCCCGACCTGCTCTTCCGCAGCGGCGGCCGGCTCTCCGTCTTCGACGCCCGGCAGGTCCTCAACAGCGGCAGCCAGGGCACCCTGTCGGAGGTCGTCGTCGGATCCGGCTGGGACACCTACGACCGGATCGTCACCCCCGGAGATCTGGGCGGCACCGTCCACGCCGATCTGCTCGGCAGGGACAAGAGCGGCGTGCTGTGGTCGTACCCGGGCACCGGCACAGCCTCGGCCCCGTTCGCGACCCGGGCGAGGGTCGGCGGCGGCTGGGGAATCTACAACCACCTCACCGCGGGCCTCGACGTCAGCGGCGACGGTCGCCGCGGCCTCCTCGCCACCGATAAGGACGGTGTGCTGTGGCTCTACAAGGGCACGGGCTCCCTCAGCTCGCCCTTCCAGCCGCGCGTGCGGGTCGGCGGCGGCTGGGGGATCTACAACAAGGTCACCGCCACGGGGAACATCGGCGGTGGCCCGGCCGGAGACCTCATCGCCCGCGACAAGAACGGCGACGACTGGCTCTACCTCGGCAAGGGGGACGGCACCTTCGCCACCCGGACCCAGGTGGGCACCACCTGGGGCTACTACACCGACCTGATCCCCGTCGGCGACGCCGACCGCGACGGCCGTGCCGACCTTGTCGTCCGTCATGTGACCGGCGGCGGCTCGGGCAGCCTCAGCTTCCACCGCGGCAGCGGCAACTGGCGTGACCCCTTCCCGCACTCGGAAAGGATCCAAGCGCCTTGGGGGTTCCTCAGCGACGGCTCCCTGCTGTTCTGACCCGCTGCCCTACCTGCCCACCCCAAGAGAACAGAATCGATCCGTCGTGAGGGACGCCGCCATCGACGGGGTTATGCGAAGGACTCCTGGGTCAAGCCTGTCGACGCCCGCTGGGTCATCGCAGGACCGGGCGCCCTCCGGTAGGACACGCGAAAGAGCGGCACGATCCAGGAGCCGCAATCCACCCTGGTGACAGCCCATCACATGCTGTCGATCAAGGGCCGGCCAGCCCTGTGCCCGCTCGCCGTGACCGCGGACGGGAAACTCGTCACGGCGAGCGGTATCAGCAACACCGACGTCATCAACCGGGCCGTGCTGCTGCTCGACTTCATCGAGGGCAGCACGCCAAGGGGCACCACCTGATGATCCGGGACGGCGACGGGGAACCTGAAGCGGATCCACGTCATCTAAGTGGTCGTTTTCGCCCGATGTTTCATCCCGTGATGGGCTGTTCTGTGGCCTTCTTCGGGTCGCGCCAGGAGATGGTGTTCTCGCTGGTGAGGCGGCGGGCCATGAGGCCAGTCATGGCGATGTGGATCATGGATTCGGATCGGGTGGGCAGGGTTTCGTAGTCGCGGGCGAGGCGGCGGTGGAGCATGAGCCAGCCGTAGGTTCGTTCGACCGCCCAGCGTTTGGGGATCGGGGTGAAGCCCCTGGTCCCGGGCTTGCGGGCGGTGATCTCCATGTCGACGCCGAGGGTGGCGGCATGCTCAACGAGGTGCTGGCGGTAACCGCCGTCGACCCACACCTTGCGGATGCCCGGGTAGTCGGTGGCGACTTGGTCGAGCAGGACGGTGCCGGCGACGGAGTCCTGCACGCTCGCCGCGGTGACCAGCACGGCAAGGAGGAGGCCGAGCGTGTCGGTGACGATGCTCCGCTTCCTGCCGACGATCTTCTTGCCGGCGTCGATGCCCTGGCCGGAGGCGGGGACACTGGTGGAGGTCTTGACGCTCTGGGCGTCGATCACACAGGCCGAGGGCTGGGCGTCCCGTCCCTCCTTCTCCCGCAGGAGCTGCCTGAGCAGACCGTTGAGCTGGGCGAACACGCCCTCGTCCGCCCATTTGGCGAAGTAGCCGTAGACCGTGTTCCAGTGGGGGAAGTCGTGCGGAAGGTAGCGCCACTGGACCCCGGTCCGGTCCACGTACAAGATCGCGTCCATGATGTCGCGCAGATCGTGCTCAGGCGGCCGACCGAAGGCCAGGGCCCTGCCCCGGCGCTCGAAACGCCAAGCGGACAGGACTGGCTCGATCAACTCCCAGCGGGCATCGGACAGGTCACTCGGATACGGACGTCGCTTCGACATGCTTCGGTCGTACCGCCGCCGGCCGAGTGCGTCCAGGCGCACAGGGGTGACGACGGAAGCGCACGGCCCGAAGGGCCGGACATCCTGGGATGAGACAGGCGCACATCACTTCCCGTCCCATCCGCCGCATCCACCGGCCCACGGGCATCAAGCACCTCCCCAGCCTCACCCGCACCACAGTCTCGCACTCTAGGAATCGCTAGATATACGGGCACTCAAGCCAAAACCGACCTCTAAGACGTCGTTTCCTATGGCGGTTCCCAGGCCGAAGGCATGCGGGAATACTGCTGTGGTGCTGTTGACGTGGATCTCTGAGGTGGCGGACGAGCCCCTGGCGCTGGAGCCGGCTGACCGTCAGGTGGAGTGGGAGACCAACACCTGGTGGCTGAGCGCGGAGGACGAGGACAGGAGGTCGTTGTCCGTCTCCGCAGTGGTGGCCGCCTTCGAGCGGACTGCATCAGCCATCCAGGTCCGTATCCGTGAGCTGGGCTTCCCCGGGGTGGCGACTTTTTACGTGTGGCATGAGGAGCAGACTGGTCAGCTGCGATGCTCGACGGGATCGGTGGCTGCGGAAGCATTGCCGTTCGGCGGCGCCTACGAACAGTCCGACGACCTCGGGCCCGTCATCGAGGGGTTTCTGGCCGACAGCGAGCCGGGCGTCACGGGCTGGTCGGGCCTGGAAGGCGTGCAGAACCACTCGGAACCGACCAGAGCCAAGCGAGAGGCGGTGCCTATCCGGGTCTGGGCAAGCAGCGTTGGAGCCGCCCCACGCTGACCGGCTGCCGGGGCGAGCCACTCCCACCAGAGGAGGCCGGGCAGACGACCGGCACGCTCAGAACCGGCAGCGCGAACCCGCCCCGCAGCCACCCGCGGCCTCGCCGGCACACCGCGCACTACGACTGTCAGCTCCTCACCGACAAGCCCTTCGCCTGCCGCATCCGGGTCGGCACCGGTAGAACGTCTACGGCCGCCTTGATGACGCCCAAGACCGATGCGTCGGCCTCCTCACCCAGAACATCGGCGACATGGCCGTCCCGTTCACCGGCCAGTCCTGAATCGGACCCGGGCTGGCCCCGCGGCCAAGCTGGCGTCCTGTGGGCAGCGGCACCAGCCCTACGCCACGCGGACCCGCAAGTACGGGCTGCGGGCTCACCAGTCGACGTGGGCGGTGATCCACCGGTTCAATGCGTCGGTGTCGTCCGCTGCCGGCAGGTTCGGTGCACACACCAGCGGTGTCAGTGACAGCTGAAGGTGCGTGAGGTAACCGTAGGGGCCGTTATCGGCGTGTGGTCCAAGGACCAGGGCATGGGAGGGGGTACGCCACACGCGGTGGGTCATGGCCGGGCCAACCACGGTGGCCGTGTCCGACACGATGGTGCGCTCTGGGGCGGAGCCCATGCATCCGGTCACAGACTGGGCCGCGCTCGTCAGAACGCTCTCGCAGTCCTCCACCGTGGCCGGCAGTCTCCCGGTCCAGCCCGGCTGCTTGCGCCAGTCCTCCAGCAGAGGGAACAGCCACGGGCCGTTGCACATCTCGTCATCGTGTTCGTCGACGGGGTAGACCTCACCGAAGACCAGCAGGTGGCGGGTGTCGGGTTGCCCGAAGGGCACGTAGCTCTCGCTGCACAGCACATGGCCATGGTCGGTGATCAGGGAATCGCAGACGAGGGAGTGCTCCCAGCTCCATCCCCGTCGTCGCACCGCCTCCTCGACAACGTCCTCAGGTACCGGCGGTTCGGACGGGTAGCCGATGAAGTCAGCAACAGCTGCGACCGTCAACGGTTTGTGGGCCAGGGCGTGGACACGAGCAGACACCCTCACACCCTAGACCTGCACACAAGGCCCCCCGCAAAGAGCGCCGTGCCGTCGCGCAACCCCCGCTGTTCGTCACGATCGCAGCTTGCTGTGCCCAGGTTGCGCAGTCACCGACGCCCGACTCGTCATCGCCGTCGAGAACCCGATCAGGCGATCTGGGTGGTGAGGTAGCGGGCGGCGGTGTCCACGAACTCGTCGTGAGCGGCCACCGCCTCCTGCCGGGCGGCGGCCAGCGCTTGGGCGTTGTCGAGCGACTCACGGATCGCGTAGGTCGATGTGATCATGCGGTCGGCCGCCTCCCGCACTGCCGGGTCGGTGATCAGCACGCGCATCGTCACCAGCGGGCGGGCCACCGCGGCCCGAGTCGCCTGGCTCTCGGCACGCAGCGCCTGGACCAGGCCGACGTCGCCGCCTTCGAGGACGGCCTCGCCGCGCTTCCAGAGGGTCCGGCGGTGGTCGCTGACGGCCACGGCCAGCGCGGTGACGGCCTCCAGGCGGTCGCGCCGGATCGTCTCGCTGTGCCCCACACGCACCGCCCGTTCGGCGGCCCGCTCCTGAAACCGGCCGGAGACGATCGCTCCCAGGAGTGTGCCGAGGATCGCCAAGGCGGCGGTGACGAGGGTGACCAACACAGTCGTCCTTCCGTGCTGTTGAAGGCCAGGCGTCACAGGCCGGATGCCTGGGCATTCTTGCGCATGGACAGTGTCGGCGACACTGTCCCCCGCACCGTCTTCCTGCACTTGAGCGTCTTCAGGGACACCGCGGGCCGCATGGCCGGCGAGGTTCTGCACACCTTGGCCGTTCAGCTTCGCCGGCACCCGTGCGGTAGACAACAAGGCCCTCGCGGGAGCACACCTCTGTCGCCAGCACGATGTCTGGAACCGCTCAACGGCAAAACGCCCAGGGGGTTCATCTCGCGCCGTACTGCACCTGACGAACCAGGTTCCCGTCGGCGAACAGCCGTACAACCTTGCGCGTCTCCCATGAGTCCTTCAGTCAGGCGCACGACCGCTTGGCCATGGACCTTGGGAGGAATCCGTCTGCATCACCTCAACCAACCCCGACCGGCGCCTCACCGTTGACGGTACGGTCCGGCCCACAGTGAAGGGCCGCTACGGCCGTGTCCACGGTTCACGCCCTCGCGCAGGCCCATGCCCCTTCATCTTCTGGTCCCTCCTCTCCTTTCTAGGACTTCCGTGACGCTGCACCACCGCACCACCCACCGCCTCACCACCGCCGTCGCCGTTGCCCTCGCGGTGATATCGGGCGGCCTGGCGGCCCCTGCGATCGCGGCGGCCCCGGCCGCCCTGCGGGCGGGCACCGCCGACGCAACGGCCCCTGCGCTCAAGCCCGGCGACAGCATTCATGGCCTGGGGCGGACCGGCTTTCTCAGCCGGGACGCCGGCGAGGCGAAGCTCCAGCGCTGGACCCGGCTGGCCGACGGCGCGGTGACCACCTTCGCGTTCGGGCACTCCGTCACCGGTTCCCTCGACTCCGACGTGGTGGTCGATCAGGGATACGGCACCGTCACGCTGAGGGACATGGCGGCGGGCAAGGAGCTGTTCTCGCTCCCGATGGCCGCGAACCGCTACGCCGGGGCCGTCGGCTCCACCCTCTTCGTCCGCGGCGACCTGTCGGGCCACGGCCCGCTGGAGCTCTACTCCCCCGGCACGGACGGGCCGGTGCGCCGGACGGTGACCGGCCTGCCGGCGGACGCGGCCCGCCTGACCGTCGAGGCGGCGGCGGGTGACGACGCCCTGCTGTCGTACACCACCGGTTCGGATACCGCCCGTCACTGGGCGGTCCTCAGCCTCACCTCCGCCGCCGTCACCTCCTCCCGTCGGCTCCCGGCCACCGGCTCCTTCGACAGCTTCGCCTACGCCCTGTCCCTGGGATACGTCGCCTGGACGGAGACCGAGGCCGACGCCTCCACAAGCCTCGTCGTCCTCGACCGTGCCACCCAGAAGGCGCAGCGCTTCCCCGTGGCCAGGGCGGGGAGGCTCGTCATCGGCCTGGTCGGAAAGTGGGTCACCTACTCACGGCCCGACGGGCTCCTCGGCTCCAGCGCGGATCCGGTCATCGCCGTGACCGCCCGCAGCCTGACCGGGAGCGCTACTCGCAGGCTCCTCGACCACACGGTGTCCGGCGTCGACGCGCCGGGAGAGGCCCACGGGTTCATGGGCGGCAGCGTGAGCGGCGGTGAAGGCCTCTACCGGATCGCTCCCGACACCGACGGCATCCCGGTCGCCACCCGGCTGGCCGCAACCGGCGCGCCGACACACGTGACCTTGCTGCGCCACACCGTTCCCGCGGCGGTGGATCTGGACCGCACGGGCGGCAAGCTCTCCCTGTCCTGGTTCCTGAGCAGAAACAACGTCGACATGACGCTGACCCTGCGCAACACCCGCACCGGCGAGTCCCTGACCCGGAACGTCGGCCCGTCGACACGGGAGGAGAACCCGCGGCCGATGCGGTTCGACTGGTCCGGCGAGCTCCAGTGGCACGATCAGCCCGGCTTCTGGACGGCGGCCTCACCCGGCCCGTACACCTGGCAGATCACCGCCGCCCCGCTCAACGGCATCGGGCCCGACCTCAAAGCGTCCGGCTCCTTCACCGTGACCCGTACTTCCGGCGCACACGACTACGACGGCGACGGGTCGCCGGACGTCCTGGCCCGCGACACCGCGGGCCGGCTGTGGATCCAGGACATGTACCACCACACCGGACAAGACCAGATCCAGCAGAATCCCGAGTCGCCGGTCGGGTCCGGCTGGCAGGTCTACGACCGGATCGAAGCCGCCGGGAACCTCGGCGGAACCGCCTTCCCCGACCTCGTGGCCCGCGACCGGAGCGGCGTGCTGTGGCTGTACCGCGGAACCGGCGACGCAAAGGCGCCGTTCACCGCACGGACCCGGATCGGCGACGGATGGAACACGTACGACAAACTCACCGGCGGAAGCGACCTCACCGGCGACGGCCGGCCCGACCTGGTCGCCACGGACCCATCGGGCCGGCTGTGGCTGTACCAGGGCACGGGAGTCGCGTCGGCGCCCTTCGCCACCCGCCGGCTGATCGGCGCCGGCGGCTGGCAGGGCTACGACCGTGTCACCGCCACCGGTAACCTGGCAGGCGGCCCGGCCGGCGACCTCGTCGCCCGCGACCGCACCGGCGTGCTGTGGCTCTACCTCGGCAAGGGTGACGGCACCTTCGCCGCCCGCACACGGATCGGCGGCGGCTGGGGCGCCTACAACGACCTGATCGGCTCCGGCGACATCGACCGGGACGGCAGGCCCGACCTCCACCTGACGATCCCGAGCGGCAGCTGGTGGTCCGCGGGCGTCCACCGGGCCACAGGCGACTGGCGTGCCCCCTTCCACGCCCTGGAGACCGTGAACCACACCCCGTCCGAACGGACATACAACCTCTTCGCCTGACCCCACCCCCGCCCGCCCCTCTCGCAAGTCCGGCCGAGTACCGGGACCCCGAGGGCATCGACTACGACGCCCGGCCCCAGCGCCACCCCCCCCTCAGCAGCTTCCTCGCCCTCCTTTGGGAGGGCCTCTCGGCCGGCCCCTCATCGCTGTGGGGCGAACTGGCGACTGCGGGCCCGGCACCGGGGACGGCGAGTGGGGCGGCGGAGAGGCGTGACGCCGTAGATCGCGCGTGTCACTCCGGATCGTTCCGGATGCCCAGCCCGGTGCTCCCCGTCCTACCGTGTCGACGGCGCCCGCCAGATCCGACCAGTCCGGAGCCCGGGGAGCAACGATGCCGACGACCGCCACCCTCGCCCGCCGTCCCGCCGCCACCGCCCTCGGGCAGCGGGAGCGCCAGGTGCTCTCCGCGGTCGGCTGCGGCCTGCGGGACGACGAGATAGCCGCCGCCCTCGCGATCCCCGAGGACGTCGTGGCCGAACTGCTCGCGCGGATACTCGTCACCCTCCGGCTCCGCGACCGGGCAGCGGCCATCGTCCACGCCTTCGACTGCGGCCTGGTCGTCCCCGGCCGTGGCGCCCGTACGCAGCCGGTGAGCGCGGCGCCGCGGGCGGCCGGCCGGGCGGCCGGTCCTGCGGTGCGGATCTCCCTGCTCGGACCGCTGCGGGCGTGGCACGACGGGCGGCCGCTGAACCTGGGGCATCCGCGCCAGCAGGCGGTGCTCGCGACCCTGGCGCTGTGCGCGGGGCGCTCCCTGAGCCGGCAGGAACTGCTCGACGACGTCTGGGGCACGGAGGCGCCGGTGGCGAACGTGGTGCCGGTGTACGTCTACCGCCTGCGCAAGACCCTGCGCATCGGGGACAGTCCCGGCTCGGTCATCGAGCACGCCCGGCACGGATACCGGCTCGTTCCGGGCGCGGTCGACGTGGACGTGGCGCGGATGGAGGAGCTCCTCGTCGGCATCGGCACGGCCGAGCGCGCGGGTGAACCGGCCGAGGCGGTCCGCCTGTGCGCCCAGGCCCTCGACCTGTTCCGCGGGGAACCGCTGGCCGGTCTGCCCGGGCCGCTCGCCGAGCTGGAGCGGCTGCGGCTCACCCGGCGCAGGATCGCCGTCGTCCAGCGCAAGGTGGAGTGCCAGCTGCGGCTCGGCCGGGACGCCGAGGCGATCTCCGAGCTGTTCGCCCTGTCCGCCGCGCATCCCCTGGACGAGCCGGTGGCCGCGCTGCTGATGCGGGCGCTGTACCGCGACGGCCGCCAGGCCGACGCCCTCACCGTGTTCGACCGGGCCCGCCGCGGCCTCGCCGACGAGCTGGGCGTCTCCCCCGGCCGGACCCTGCGGCGGACGCACGAGATGATCCTGCGCGGTGACGAGATCGGCCTCGGCCTCACTCCCTCGGGCGGTCGCACCGCTTTCGCGTGATCACCAGGACGCGGGATACCAGGCGCCGTTGTACCACTGCTCGTTGGCGACGTCGTTGTGGAAGTCCATGTTGAAGTCGTTGGGGTAGTTCCTCACGTGGTTGCCGGGGTAGGTCCAGATTCCGGCGGACTCGTCGCAGACGTAGTCCCAGTGGCAGATGGTCTTGACCGGCACGTTGCCGAAGAACCGGTCGGCACCGGCCAGCGGGGCGCCGACGATTCCGCCGAAGGGGACGGATCCGCCGTTGGCGCCGGGATTTCCCTGCCGCTTCGGGTCGGCGATGAGAATGGCGTTGACATTGCCGAACGTCTGCCAGTTCTCGGTGACCCAGGTGTGGACGACCGCGGCGCCCAGGGAGTATCCGCCCATCTTCACGTGCTGCCACGGGCACGCGGCCCGCTGGTCACGGACCAGCCGGTTGAGCTCGTTGACACCGGCCCGGGCGCTCGCGCCGTTGGGAATCTGGGTCGGATATCCCACGTGCTGCTGGATGTTGCCGGAGAAGCCGTCGTTGTTCCACGAGCTTCCCGTCCCGCCGACGACGATCGTGTACGTGCCCTCGCACGGGGCCGTCGCCGCCGCCTGCGCCGTGGCGCCCTGCGTCACCGAAATCCCGGCCGTCAGCAGAATTCCGGCCAGCGCGGCCTTGATCCTCTTCGCTCGCATGTCGATCCTCCCGTGTGTTCGGCCTGCGTACGACGAGATTGGCAGCGGCCGATGACATCCCGATGAAACGCGCTCGGGAATCGATTCCATCGGCATTTCATCGGTGCCTCCTACTGTCGGCCGCCGACCACCTGAATGCATGACGGAAAGGCACACGATGAGAGGAACCGGCTTCACACGCATGCTCGGCAGGCTGGCCCTGCTGGCCGGCGTCTGGGCGCTGGTCGTCGGGTTGACGGCCTCGGTCGCCGTGGCCCAGCCGGACCCCGGACCGGCCCCGCGTGACGACCACTACGGCGTCTCCCGGTACTTCAGGGGACCGGACGCCCTGGCCATACCGACCGAGCCCTGCGACCCGGCCGGCCCGTCGGCCGCCGACGGCATCATGGCCGGCCAGCTCAACCCCCAGATGGGGGCGCGGATGCGGGGCCTGCTGACGCCCTACAGGATGTCCTGTGCGCGGATGGTGACCAAGGCGGTGAAGGACCGGGGGCTCAACCCGAGGGCCGCGGCCATCGCGATCGCCACGGTCATCGTGGAGACCGACATCAACAACTACTCCCAGGCCGTCGACTACACGAGCATCGGGCTGTTCCAGCAGCAGGACTGGTGGGGCAGCAAGGCGCAGCGGCTGGACCCGGTCTACGCCACCAACGCGTTCCTCGACGCGATGGAGGACATGTTCCCCGGCGGCTCGTGGAACGACGTGGCGATCGGGGACGTGTGCTGGCAGGTGCAGCGGCCGCGTGAGGACCTGCGGTACAAGTACGGCCTGGAGGCGGGCGACGCCGTGATCATCGCCAACGCGCTCTGGTCCGGGATGAGCACGGGTCCCCGGCACCCGTACGGCTCCGGGCGGGTGGTGTCGGGCCGGTCCGCCGACGGGCGCCTGGAGGCCTTCGCGGCGGGCGCCGACGGCGTCTACCACTCGTGGCAGAACGAGGTGAACGGCGGTTGGGCGCCGTGGCGGTTCGCGGGCGGCCCGCGCGACGCCCAGCTGGCGGTGGCCGCCAACGCCGACGGCCGGCTGGAGCTGTTCGCGCTGTCGGGCAGCACGCTCGACCACATGTGGCAGACCGGGCCCAGTGCGGGGTGGTCCGGCTGGGCGACCTTCGGCACCGGCGGGTACCGGCTGGCGGCGGGCAACAACGCCGACGGCCGCATCGAGGTGTTCGCCTCCAACGCCGAAGGCGTGTTCCACCGCTGGCAGACCGCGCCGAGCGGCGGCTGGTCCGGCTGGAAGGGGACCGGTGGTGGCCCGGCGAACGCGCGGCTCGCCATGGAGAACGCGCCCGACGGACGGCTCGAGGTGTTCGCGCTGTCGGACTCGACCTTCGGGCACCTGTACCAGACGGGGGTCAACGGCGACTGGTCCGCCTGGGAGCACTTCGGCGAGGGCGGGCACGCCGTGACCGCGAGCCACAACCAGGACGGCAGGCTGGAGGTGTTCGCCTCCAACGCCGACGGGGTGTTCCACCGCTGGCAGACCAGCCCCACCACATGGTCGGAATGGACGGGCACGGGCACCGGGGGGCTGCCCGACGCCGAGCTGACCACCTCGCGGTCGGTCGACGGCCGGGTGGAGGTGTTCGCGATCAACGCCGACGCGGCGAGCCACTCCTGGCAGACCGCCCCCAACGCGCCGTTCTCGCCGTGGGAGAACTTCGGCACCGGCGGCACCGCGATCGGCGCGAGCAACAACGCCGACGGCCGCATCGAGGTGTTCGGCACCAGCAGTGCCGGTGTCTACCACCGGTGGCAGACCGGGTTCGCCAGCTGGTCGCAGTGGGGCTGGCTGAACGGCCCCGGCCCGGCGGTCGGCAGGCCCGCCGCGCCCGCCCGGTCCGCCTCCGCGCCTGCCCGGTTCGCCTCCGCGCCTGCCCGGAGCGCGCCCGTCGGCCGGCCCGTACCGGCGGTCGGCTAGACGGGTCCGCTGGCGGACCGCGCAGGCCCGCCGGCGGAGGGTGCGAGCCCGCCGTCGTCCCGTGCCGCTCGTGCGGTACGGGACGACGGCGGGCTCGTGGCGTCAGGAGGCGAAGTGCCGCTCCAGCCGGGGAATCAGGTCCCGGAGGTCCTCCTCCCAGCAGCCGGCGTTGTGGCCGCCGTTGCACAGGGTGCCCCAGCCGGAACCGTCGCCGTAGTTCACGTAGTGGTACGACATGCCCAGCGCGTCCATGGCGTTCTTGACGTGCTTGGCCGCGCCCTCCAGCCAGAACTCCAGCTCGGTGACCGAGCCTCCTCCGTTGCCCACGTAGATCGAGACCCCGATCCCGCCCTGCTTGATCCGGTCCATGTGCTGCGAGGGGTCGACCTCGTTGAACCGCCAGTCGGCGTTGAACACCGGGTACGGCGAGCCGAACGCGGCGTCGCTGTCCACGGAGGGCTCGTAGGCGACGAGGGAGGCGACGACGGCCAGGCGCAGGTCCATGGACCGTACCGACAGGTCGATGTCGCCGGACAGGGACGCGGTCTGGCTGAAGAGGTCCGGGCGCGCCTGGGCGTAGTGGAGGGCTCCGAACCCGCCCATCGAGACGCCGGCGACGGCCCTGGCCTTCTTTGTGGCGATGGTCCGCAGGTTGGCGTCGATGAACGGGATCACCTGCTTGAGGTGGAAGTTCTCCCAGTTCTGGGCACCGGCGGCGGTCTTCTGGTTGAGCCAGTTGGTGTACCAGCCCCGGGCGCCGCCGTCCGGGATGACGGTGATCATCCGGTCCGACATGCGCAGCGCCGGATAGTTCTGCTGTATCGGGTCGTCGGGTGATCCGTGCAGGAAGTACATGACCGGATAGCGCCGGTTCGGGTCGTCGTAGTAGGACTTCGGCAGAATGATCTTGATGTGCTGTTCCTCCGCGACCTCGGGCGTGGTCACGGTCAGGTAGAACTCGGTCGCGTTGCCCGTCGCCGTGCCGACCTGCGTCAGGCCGAACCCGTTCGCCATCGGGGGCGGCGTGCCGTCGTCGGCGGCCTGTGCCGAGGCCGCCGGTATGACCGTGACCACGGCCAGGACGGCGAACACCCATGCCAGCGCCGTGCGCCGGACGTTCGCTGTACTTCTCACGGTGCTCCCTCTCTTGTGATGCTCTGTCTGCGCTTGGGATGTCGTGCGTCGGATCAGTCGAGGACCTTGACCACCAGGGCCGGTGAGGCCGCGATCTGTTCCTCGGTGAACCGCTCGGTCACCCACTGGCCGGCCGAGAAGAGCCTGGTCTGGTCGGCGTGGTGCGGCGAGTTGGGGTCGGCCGACTGGGAGTAGGCCAGGACGGAGCGGGCCTGCGGCGGCCCTTCGGCGGTGAACCGGACCTGCTGGATGAAGCTGGACCCGAAGACGACGTCCGTCTTTCCATCGGCCTGGCCCATGGTGATCACGTTGAGTACGCCCAGTTCGCCGATCATCCCGTGGATCGGGATCTGCTCGCCGCCGCGGGTGACCCTCTGTACGTCCGAGAGCGGCGCGTTCAACGGAATGCCCGCCTTGCGCATCGCGAGGACGGCCCGGCCGAACGCGTCGCGGACGGCGGAGCTGCCGGAGTCCAGCGAATTCGGTGTGTGCACCGGGTCCTTGGGGTCGAAGGGGACCCGCCAGGGGAGCTTCTCGATGCCCTGTCCGCCTTGCAGGGAGGCCCAGTAGTTCGCGAACAGCAGGGAACCCCGGCTGTCCGCCGTGTAGTCGTGGCTCTTCCAGGCGGCCAGGATCGGGCACGCCTCGCTCACGTTGACCAGCGTGCCGTCCACGAGGATGAGCCCGAAGGGCACGCTCTTGCACATCGCCACGGTGGCGTCGAGGGCGAGGTCGGCCGCTCGGCTGTTGTCGGCGAACAGCAGCTTCCCCATGGTCTCCGGGGTGAAGCCCCTGCCCGGCAGCCCGTCCGTGCCGTCGATCCGCTTCCGGGCGGTCAGGATGAGCTCCTGGGTGCGCAGTGAGCGGGGTGCCTGGGCGTCGCCCATCACCCGGGGGAAGGTCAGCGGCTGGTCGGGGTTGGCCAGCCAGGCGCTGTCGTTGGCGTTGCCCACGAAGTCGTCCCGGATCAGGCGGGGTTGCTTGCGCGGGTCGAGGAGTCCCGGCGCGACCGCGTTCGGGTCGTCGGGCCAGTCGCACGCGCTCCGCTTGCCGTCGAAGATGGAGATCGGCGGCACGTTCGGCAGCCTCAGGGGCTGGTTGAAGAGGAGTTGGCCGGTCATCGTGAGGCACGACTGGGCGTGCGCGTCGGTGATGTTCGCGGTGGCCTGGATGTCCGCGTACAGCGCCTTGCCCTTGCGGTCCGCGGCGATCGTGTTGAAGAAGGGGACGCCCTGCGTGGTCTCCAGGGTGTCGACGACGTCTTCGACGTCCTTGGCCTGGTCGAGACGGAACCAGGTGTTCAGCGCCCGCAGGTTGTTCATGTTGACGTCGCGCACGGCGTGCGCGCTGACCACCCAGGGCAGCGGCACCCCCTGCATCGACGTGGTGACGGGGCCGTACCGGGTGGACCACAGGGTCCGGGTGACCTTGCCGAGGGAGCCGTCCGGCTTCCGTACGTCGACGGTGACCTGCTGCGAGGTCATCTGTTCCCAGACGCCGTCGACGAGGTACTTGGTGGGGTTGAGCGGATCCACCTGGACGTCGAAGAGCCCGAACGGGGCGACCGTGGCGACCGTGTGGCTCCAGGCGACGTCGTCGTTGTACCCGATGTTCACCGCGGGGAGTCCCAGGAGGCTCGCCCCGGAGACGTTGACCTTGCCCGGGATGGTGAGATGGCTCTGCCACATCCGGTTCTTGCCCTGCCACGGGAAGTGCGGGTTGGCCAGCAGCATGCCGGTGCCGCCGGAGACGCCCTGCGAGCCGACGGCCAGCGCGTTGCTGCCCATGCTCTGCTGCCGGCTCACCGCCAGCGCGGAACTGATCTTCGCCGCGATCTCCCGGGGCGAGGACGCGGGTTTCGCGGGGGCGGACGCCGCCCCCGGCGGCGCGGCGTCGACCTGGCCGTCGAGGAGCGCGTCGGCGCTGCCCATGATGATCTCGGCGTGCGCGTGCCGGTAGACGTCGAGTTCCGTGATCGGCCGCACCCAGGCGGCGCCCCGGCAGGCCGGGTCGGTGAGGGCGTCGACGCCCGTCTCGGACAGGAACCGGTTGTATCCCTGGACGTAGCCCCGGATGGCCTCCTTGACCTCGGGCTCCGGGCCGTCGGGGGCGGGCTGTGCGATCAGCCGCTCCACCACCCCGTCGTCCTTGATCCGCTGGAAGTACAGGTCGCTCTTGAGATTGGTGGTGGTGTTCTGGTTCTGGCCGGGGCTCGCCCGGCCGTCGGGCCCCAGATATCGGGACCTCTGGGCGTTGACCATCAGATAGGTGTCGGCCAGGGTGCAGATGTTGTCCCTGGCCGCCGCGTATCCGTAGCCGGTGCCCAGGCCCTCCCAGTCCGAGGCGATGATGTGCGGGATGCCGTACTCGGTGTACCGGATGGTCGGCCTGTCCGGTCCTGCCGCCGCCGGCCGCGTGGCGGCCGTGGAGCCCGTGGCGGCCATCGTGCTCATCACCGCGACGGCGGCCGCCACCGCCACCGGCAGCCTCGCTCTTGCTCGCGTCCGTGCCATCGGCCCGTCCTCCCCTTCGTACCGCTCCTCGTGCGAACGCGGTCAGGCTAGGAAGGGGCGATGAAATCCCGATGATGGAACGCCGCCGGCGGGCGGTCCCGTACCCGAGGCGGGGCCGGCTGTCACTCCGTAACCTTCCGGGGTCTCGGGGCCGTCGGGGCGTTGCTACGTTCCCTACCGCCCGCTCGCGCCACCCGGTCAGCGGCCCGCGCCCCCTGGAGGAGCTTCCTGTGCTTCGTGGACTTTCCCGCCGCGCGGTGAGCTCCGTGCTCGCGGCGTCGGCCGCCCTGCTGCTGCCGGCCCTGGTGCCCACGTCCCCGGCCGCGGCGCGGACCACCGCTTCCACCGCGTCCGTCCGATCCACCGCTCCAGCCGTTCCGGTCGCATCGGCCGCCTCCACCGTGGCGTGCCCGGCCGCCGGGCCGGTGTCGCAGCACTTCCACTCCGGCCACAACGGCGTCGACATCGCCAACGGGGTGGGGACGCCGATCCACGCCGTGTCCGACGGCGAGGTGACCATCTCCGGGTACGAGCCGGGCTACGGCCAGTGGATCCGGATCCAGCAGCCCGACGGGCGGATCTCCGAGTACGGGCACATGTCCCGGCGGGACGTCTTCGCCGGCGACCGTGTCGTGGCCGGCCAGCAGATCGCCCTGATGGGTTCGGAGGGGAACTCCACCGGCCCCCATCTGCATCTGCGGATCTGGGGGGACTCGTCCGCCTCCTACGGCGTCGACCCCGAGGTCTATCTCGCCGAACGCGGCGTCGTGCTGCCCTGTACCCCGGGCACGGGGCCGCGGCCGAAGCCCCTCGTGTATCCGTCGGAGTCGGGCCGGGTCGTGTCGGCACGGTCGGCGGACGGGCGTCTGGAGGTGTTCGCGGCCGGGACCGACGGCATCCACCACGCCTGGCAGCGGGAGGTCAACGGCGACTGGTCGCCCTGGGAGTCGCTGGGCGGTCCCGCCGACGCCGAGCTCGCGCTCGCGCCCAACGCCGACGGCCGGCTGGAGCTGTTCGCGCTCAACGGGACCACCTTCCAGCACCGTTGGCAGCTGAGCCCGTCCGGCGGCTGGTCGCACTGGGAGGGCTTCGGCGAGGGCGGCCGGGACACCGCGGCCGGGGTCAACGCGGACGGCCGCATCGAGGTCTACGCCTCCGGCCCGGTCGGGCTGTTCCACCGGTATCAGCTCGCCCCCGACGGCGGCTGGTCGGGCTGGGAGTCCACGGGCGGCGGCCCCGCCGACAGCCGGGTGGAGATGGGGAAGGCTCCCGACGGACGCCTTGAGGTCTTCGCCCTCAACGGCAGCACCTTCCAGCACCGCTACCAGACCGCGCCCAGCGGCGGCTGGTCCGCGTGGGGTGCGTTCGGCGAGGGCGGTCACGACCTGACCGTCGATCACAATGCCGACGGCCGCCTGGAGGTCTTCGCCTCGGGTCCGGTCGGCGTGTTCCACCGGTACCAGACCGGGCCCTCCGGCTGGTCGGGCTGGGAACGCACCGGCGGACCGGCCGACGCGCAGCTCACCAGCGAACGCACTCCCGACGGCCGCGTCGAGGTCTTCGCCATGAACGGCACCACCGCCATGCACAGCTGGCAGACCGCCGTCAACGCCCCCTACAGCGACTGGGCCCCCTTCGGCTCCGGCGGTACGGAGGTCACCGCCGCCTCCAACGCCGACGGCCGGATCGAGGTCTTCGGGACCAATCCCTCCGGAACCTTCCACATCTGGCAGACCGGGTTCTCCAGCTGGTCCCGCTGGGAGTGGCTGGGCGGCTCCCCCGGCCCCGGCCAGGGCTGACCACTCACGCGGAGGGATCAGATCCGTGTTTCCGATCAGCAGACGGAGTGTGCTGCGGGGTGCGGCCGGAGCCGGGGCGCTGCCCCTGCTCGGTCTCTCCCCGGCCGTCGCCGCGCCCACCGGTGACGCCCCGGCGCCCTCGTGGGTCGGCGCGGGCCCCTTCGCGTACGTCCACGACCCGTCGACCCCCGCCGGCCCGCGCTATCTCAACGACCACACGCTGATCAGGGCGCGGGGACGCTGGCACGTCTTCGGCATCGTCGGCGCCAGCGCGCCGCGCGGCGAGGCGCCGGACAGCTCGGCGGAGATCTCCTTCGCCCACGCCTCCGCCCCGAGCCCGCTGGGTCCGTGGACCGCTCACGCCGACGCCCTCACCGTCGATCCGTCCTACTTCGGCGAGGAGCACCTGTGGGCGCCGCACGTCATCGAGGCCGACGGCACGTTCTGGATGTTCTACGCCGCGGGCGGCGCGAGCGGGGCGGCCGTCAACCTGGCCACGTCGACCGATCTGTTCACCTGGACCCGGGTACCGTCCGGCCCGCTGTTCCGGGGCCTCGCGGCGCGTGACCCGATGGTGCTGCGGGTGGGGGACGAGTGGGTCATGTACTACACGGAGCTCTCCGGTCCGGGCGGGCACCACGTCGTCGCCCACCGGCGGTCCGCCGACCTGACGCACTGGAGCGAGCCGGGCGTCGTCTTCACCGACGCGAGCACGGACGCGACCGTCTCGGTCACCGAGTCTCCGTTCGTCGTCCGGCGGGACGGCTGGTACTACCTGTTCATCGGCCCGCGGGGCGGCTACGAGGGGACCGACGTACTGGCGTCGCGGGACCCCTTCCGCTTCGAACTCGCCGGGTACGCGGGGCATGTGGCCGGTCACGCCGTCGAGGTCGTCGACGACAGGGGCACCTGGTACGCGAGCGCGGCCGGCTGGTTCCGCAACGGACTGTTCCTCGCGCCGCTCCAGTGGCGCGACACTCCGGTCCCGTGGCAGAGCCCCGACCACCCGATGGCCGGGCTCGACGTGCACGGCCGCCTCACGCTGTTCGCGCTCGACGCCGCCGACCGCTCGATGCTGCGGCGCGTCCAGCTCGACCCGTACGGCGACGGCTGGTCGGAGTGGGAGCCGTTCGGCGGCCCGGCGGGCGCGGTTCCCTCGCTCGGCCGCGACACCGACGGGAGGCTGGAGGTGTTCTCGATCGCCCCGGGCGGCACCCACCTGAATCGCCGCGTGCAGCGCCCGGACGGCGGGTGGAACGACTGGGAGGGGTTCGGCGGCCCGGCCGGCGCCGCGCCCGCCGTCGTCCGTGACGCGGCCGGCCGGCTGGAGGTCTTCGCCCTGAGCCCGGGCGGCGCGTCCTTCGCACGGCGCCGGCAGCGGTCGCCCGGGGCACTGGCCTGGGACCCTTGGGAACCCGGCTTCGGTCCGGCGGCGGGCGCGCCACCGGTGGTCGCGGCGAACGCCGACGGCAGGCTCGAGGTGTTCGCCCTCGCGCCCGGCGGCGCCGGGATCGTCCACCGGTGGCAGGAGACCCCCGGCGGGCCGTGGACCCCGGCATGGCACCCGTACGGCACGGCGGCGGGCTCCGCGCCCCGAGTGGCCGAGGACGGCAGCGGCCGGCTCGCGGTCGCCGCGATCGGGCCGTCGGGCGTCGGGACCTTCACCCGGCGGCAGACCGCGCCGAGCGGCGGCTGGGACGCGTGGCTGCCGATGTTCGGGTGGAGCGCCGCCGCCCCGGCGTTCGCCGCCAACGCCGACGGCCGTCTGGAGGCGTTCTCGCTCGCTCCGGGCGGCGCCCGGCTGAGTCACCGCTGGCAGCTCGCTCCGGGCGGTGACTGGGGCCCCGAGCGGGAGTTCGGCGAGCCCGGCGTCCGGCTCGTCGCCACCCCCACGGCCGTACGCGACCCGGCCGGGCGGCTGCACGTCTTCGCCGTGACCGCCGCGGGGCGGATCCGGACCCGTGTCCAGGAGCGGCCGAGCGGCGGGTGGCGGCCGTGGGCCTCCTTCGGCGAGCGTGCGGTGGCGCCGCTGGTGTCGCATGCTCCCGCCCTGTGAGCGGAGCGTACGGATCTCGCCACGTGAACGGTGACACAGGCCGCCCCCGGACGCCTGTGAGGGCCCCGGCCCCGGATTCCGCCCGCCGTTCACGGTGACCTTGCCCACCTTGTACGGCCCCGTGCCCTGTGGCGGCGGCCGGCCCCGGCCCGGCCGGTCCGCCGCCCAGGCGAACCGCGGACACGGCCCTTCTCCCGCTCTCCCCGGTGCACGCTCCACCTCCCGACTGCTCGGCGGAGGACCGGAAACAGTCCCACATGGCGGCTCATTTCACGGCGCCGACATGATCTGGGCCCGGCGAGAAGGTCCCCGACGGTCCGCGTCGCGCGGAGCCACGGGGCGAGCGGCTCCGGGGCGCCCCGCGCACCGTCGTGGCGGGCGGCTCCGGCCGCCGGGCGGCCCGTCCGGAAGAGGTGGCCAAAGTACGACGGTGAACTCTCCCTACGGATGAGTATCGTTCGGCTCGTCCGAGAGTACGGCCGGGGGAACGGGGGAACGGGTGAGCGGCGTAGTCGTCCATCTGCCGCGAGGTACGGGAGGCGCCGACGGCGGCGAGCCGGGCGGGGACGCGGTGACGCTCCGGCTCGGCCCGGGCGAGGTGGCCCGCTTCGGACGGGGCTCCGCCGCGGTCCCCGTCGAGCTGGTCCTGGACGACCCGGCGATCTCGCGGCTCGCCGGGGAGATCCGGGTGACCCAGGACCACTGGCAGCTGACGAACTACAGCGCCGGCCACAGCTATCTGGTGGAGAACCCGGAGGGCGCGGGCGAGTACCTGAGGATTCCGCCGCGCCGGGTCGGGGCGCCCATCCCGTTCGAGTTCTCCCGGGTGGTGCTGCCCACCCGGGGTGACGCCACCGTCTCCTTCCAGGTGTTCGCCCCCGACCATGTGTTCCTCGACCCGGAGGCCATGGACGTCCCCTGGGGGAACAGCACGGTGACCGCGTACTCCCTGGACGAGACGGCCACGTACTTCCTCGTTCTCGTCGCGCTCTGCGAGCCGCGTCTGCGGGACCAGTCCCGGGTCGCGGTGCCCACGACCCCGCAGATCGTCGAGCGGCTCAGGGAGCACGTCACGTGCGGCACGCTGACCGCTCGGGCGGTCAGTTCGCACATCGACTACCTGGCCGAGGAGAAGCTGCGCATCGCGGGCCCCGCCACCGGGGAGTCCGGCAAGGGGGACCGCCGCAACGGCAAGCGGGAGGAGATCGTCGGGCTCGCCCTGCGGTTCGGGCTCGTGCGTGAGGAGCACCTCGCGCTGCTGCCGCCCCTGACGGGGGCCGGCGGGCGGGAGCGGCAGGGCGCGTCGTGACCTCCCCGGGTGTCCCGGGAGGGATCGCGGGGCACGACCGTACGGACGAACTCCCGCCCGGCTACCGGGTGGGAGGCTGGGTGGTCTCCGAACTGATCGGGTCCGGGGGATGGTCCACCGTCTACGCGGCGCGGCCGGCCGAGGGGCCCGCGGGCCGGTCCGCCGCCGACCCCGCGGGCGCGCCCGCGGGCCCCGCCGAGGTCGCGCTCAAGATCATGCCGACCGCGGGACTCGCGCCCCGGCAGGCGCGCAGGATCATGGAGTCCGCCCGCCGCGAGGTCGAGCTCGGGAGCAGGGTCGGGCATCCCCGGCTGATCGGTCTCCTCGGCTCGTTCGTGCTCGCGGCGCCCGACCGGCCTGCCGTGGACGGCGCGATCGTGCTCGTGATGGAACGGGCCTCCGGCAGCCTGCGGGAGCTCCTCGACGCGGGGGTGCCCGAGGCGGACCGGGGACCGCTGATCGCGGGAATCTGCGAGGGGCTCGCGCATCTCCACCGGTCGGGCTGGGTCCACGCCGACCTCAAGCCGGAGAACGTCCTGCTGGGCGCCGACCGCTCGGTGAAGCTGTCGGACTTCGGCCTCGCGACCGAGCTGACGGGGACCCACGGGTACGCCCCGCCGATGGGCACCCTGGACTATCTGCCGCCCGAGCGCTGGCGGGCGCCCCTCGGCGAACTCGGCGTCCGGATCAGGCCGACCGCGGACATCTGGGCCCTGGGCATCGTCGTGCACGAGGTGTTCTCGTCGGGCGGTTCGCCGTTCTCCGGCGCGACGCCGGTGGCGCGGGGTGCCGCGGTCCAGGAGTACGGCGAGGGGCGGGCGCCGCTGCGGATGGACCACGCGGTGCCGCCGTTCTGGCGGGAGCTGGCCGCCGACTGTCTCGCCCCGACCCACGAGGCGCGGGCGCCGCACAGCGCCGAGAGCCTGCTCGCCCGCATCGCCGGCCGTCAGGAGGCGCCCGCCGGGGGGCGTCAGCGGGTCCGGGCACGCGCCGCCGTCCTCGCGACCGCGATGTGCGGGGTCGCCGCCGCGACCCTGTGCTCGGACGCGGTGCGGCCGGTCGGGTCCGTGCCGCCCGGCGTCGTGGGCTCGACGGCCGGCACGGTCCGGGTGTTCAACGCGGAGCGGAGCTGCCGCGAGCGGGTCGACCGGCACCCCGGGTGCAGTCTGGGGCTGGCGATCGATCCCGTACGGCCGTACACGGCGGACAACGTCGTGCCGACCAGGGTGTGGCACGGCGATGTGCTCGCCGCCGACTGCCAGGTCCCCGACGGGCAGCCCATCGTCGACGAGGAGGCCCGGTGGTCCACCCGCTGGTTCCGCGTCCGGCTCCCTTCCGGGTCCGGTCCCCGGGTGGCCTGGCTGCCCGCCGTGCGCACCAGGGAGCGGCCGGCGCTGCCGGAGTGCCCGCGCCCGCCGGTCTGAGCGGGAGGTGCGAGGATGCGTGTACCCCCGGGAGGGCTGCTTCCCGGGGGTACGCGAGGGTGTGCTCCGCTGGGGTGGGGTACGTCTCATGACGGGCGCCGTCGGCCACCTCGTCTGTCACCCGGCGGCAGTGCCCGAGAACGGCCGGCACTTTGCGGTCATGCGCCCTCGGCCGATGCGCGGACGGCCTGGCCGGCGGCTTCGCTGAGCGTGTGCGCACCAGAGGTGCTGAGGCGGCCGCTGCCGCTCTCCAGATGGGCGCGGACGAACCACTGGAACTGCTCCAGCTTCGCCAGCTGCCCGATCAGCATGTCCTCCGTCACCGGGTCGATGTCGCCGGCCGTCTTCATGGCGGCTCGATGGTCTTCGATGACGCCGGTGTACACCAGGTCCAGTGCGCCGAGGTGTGCGACGGCGTCGGCGCGTCCCACTTCGTAGTCGTCCCAGGTGCGCCCCGCGACGAGGGCGCCCGGGGTGCCGATCGGGACCCCGCCGAGGGCGGCCATGCGCTCCGCCATGGCGTCGGCCATCTCCCGCACGGCGTCCACCTGCGGGTCGATCATCTCGTGCACGGCGATGAAATGCGGGCCGACGACGTTCCAGTGGACGTGCTTCAGGGTGAGGGCCAGATCGTTGAGAGCGTGCAGCCGTCCCTGCAGGGCGTCCACGACCCGCTCGGCCTCCACCGGGTCCAGTCCGGGCACGGTGTGCGGTGCGGGGGCCTGAGTGGCGTCAGTCATGAGCGGACTCCTCTTGATCACTGTCGTTCCGATGCTGTGTCTCCCGGGCGGGCCATGCGGCCCGCCCCTGTTTCATCCCCTGCCCCACCAGACAGAACGCACACCCCCCGGCTCTCGCCATCACCCCGGACGATGTGCGCGACTGAGGTGATCAGCAGCAGATGGGGCCTCGTGCCGTCGTGATCTCGTCGATGGTTCGGTGAGTGCCGAACCATCCCGCCGGTAGCGTCCCGAGTCCTGTGCGGGAGATGCCCGCGCTGGTAGACGCCGGAGGCGACCCCATGCCGGAGACAGTCCTGAAGCAGCAGCTCGCCGAGCGGTACCGCGAAGTCAACGGCGACCACCCGATGACGGATGACGATGACGCATATGTCAGCGCGCAGTTCGTCTCCCTGGAGGAGCTGTGCGCAGCCCATGGCCGCGATGCCGATGCGGCCCGTCGGCTGATGCTGGGGCAGCATCTGCCGCTTCCGGGGTATCTGCGCTCCGACGGTGCTGAGATGGTGCCGGCCGACCTGTTCGCTCTCGCCGACGAAGCCGGTGGCGTAGAGCTGCTGGAAGCGTGGTTCACCGCTCACTGGGCAGACCCGGCTTCCGGGAAGGCGGAGTGGCATGCGTATCTCAGCGGACAGTACGTGTGCCTGCACTCGGTGACCCCCGCCGCCATCCAGCGCAAGGACTACCTGACAACCGCGATCAGCGCCGCGGCGAACGAGCCAGACGCCGTTACGACACAGTGGTCTGAGCGGCTGCACGCGCTCATCGACGAACTCGACATACTGGAACCGGAGTTCACGGCCTACGACCGACTCCGGTTCGGCGGACCCACGTCCCGGGACACGTGTATCGACGCCCCGCGCGCCCGCTTCCCGCGCCCGTGATCCGGATCCCAGGACGGCACCGTCGTCATCATCGTCGCAGGGGCATTCCTGGTGCTGAGAGCGGGGCCGGCGGCGGTGCCCGCGCGGGCACGGCTCGGGGTCTGGTGCGGTGTGGGTGGCTTCTTTCCAGGTGGTGGCGGCAGTCGGTCAGGGGCGGTCGCCGGTGCCTCCAGTGGTGGGGGTGGATGTCTGCTGTCGTCCGCCCGGCCGCGGCGCACGTCGTGTGTCGGTGATGCTGTCCCGGGCGGCCTGGGCGACAGCTGCCGCGGTGATGCCGAACTCGTCGTAGAGGCGCTGGTAGGCGGCGGAGGCTCCGTAGTGTTCCAGGCTGACGATGCGGCCGGCATCGCCGACCATCTCGCGCCAGCTCTGCCCGACGGCCGCCTCGACGCTGACCCGGGCGCGCACGTCGGGCGGCAGGACGTGGTCCTGGTAGTCCTCAGGCTGTTCGGCGAACCACTCGCGGCACGGCATCGACACCACGCGCACCGACAGGCCTTCGTGCGTCAGCAGATCGGCTGCGTCCAGGCAGACGTGTACTTCGGATCCGGTGGCGATCAGGATGACCTCCGGTGTTGCGTGGTCGTCCGGGTCGGTCAGTACATATGCGCCGCGGCGCGCCCCGGCGGCGGGTGCGTACCGGCCGCTGTCGCGGTCCAGGACGGGAAGGTTCTGTCGGGACAGCACCAGCCCGGCGGGGCGGTCCTGGTGTTCGAGGATGGCCTGCCAGCAGGCGGTGGTCTCGTTGGCGTCGGCAGGGCGTACGACGTCGAGGCCGGGGATGGCGCGCAGGGCGGCGAGGTGCTCGACGGGCTGGTGGGTGGGTCCGTCCTCCCCCAGGCCGATGGAGTCGTGGGTCCAGATGTAGGTGGCGGGCAGCCGCATCAGCGCCGCCAGGCGGACCGCGGGGCGCATGTAGTCGGAGAACGTCAGGAAGGTGCCGCCGTAGGGGCGGGTCAGACTCTGCAGCGCGATGCCGTTGAGGATGGCGCCCATGGCGTGCTCGCGGATGCCGAAGTGCAGGGTCCGGCCGTAGGGACCGCCCTTCCATGTCTTGGTCTGCCGGTCGACCGGTATGAAGGAGGGCTCGCCGTCCATGGTGGTGTTGTTGCTGCCTGCCAGGTCCGCCGAGCCGCCCCACAGCTCCGGTAGCACCGGGGCGAGCGCGCTGAGCACCGCGCCCGAGGCGGCGCGGGTGGCCATGCCCTTCTCTGCGCCGGCGGGGAAGGAGGGAAGTGCGTCATGCCAGTCGTGGGGCAGTTCCTGCTTCTGCAGCCGGTCGAGCAGCGCGGCCCGGTCCGGATGCTCGCGCTGCCAGGCGGTGAACCGCTCGTCCCAGTCGGCGCGAGCCCGTCGCCCCCGGTCGACGACCTGTCGGGTGTGGGCCAGTACGTGGTCCTCGACGGTGAAGTGTGCTTCGGGATCGAAGCCGAGCAGCCGTTTCGTGGCCGCTACCTCCTCCTCGCCCAGAGCGGCGCCGTGCGCCTTGCCGGTGTTCTGCTTGGTCGGGGCCGGCCAGCCGATCACGGTGCGCAGCATGATGAGCGACGGTCGGCCGGTCTCCTCCCGGGCCGTCCGGGTCGCCGCGAGGAGGGCGTCGACGTCTTCGACGTACGTGCCGTCGGCTGTCCAGTCCACGGTCTGTACGTGCCAGCCGTAGGCGGCGAAGCGTGCGGGGACGTCCTCGCTGAAGGAGACGTCGGTGTCGTCCTCGATCGAGATGTCGTTGGAGTCGTAGTAGACGATGAGGTCGCCCAGTTCCTGGTGGCCGGCCAGGGACGCGGCCTCGGCGGTGACGCCCTCCATGAGGTCGCCGTCGGACGCCACGACGTAGACGTGGTGGTCGAAGGGGCTGTTGCCAGGTGCGGCATCGGGGTCGAGCAGTCCGCGCTCGCGCCGTGCCGCCATGGCCATGCCGACCGCTCCGGCCAGGCCTTGGCCGAGCGGGCCGGTGGTGATCTCCACGCCGCGGGTGTGCCGGTGTTCCGGGTGGCCCGGGGTGGCCGAGCCCCAGGTGCGGTACGCCTCCAGGTCGGGCTTCTCGAGTCCGTACCCGGCCAGGTACAGCTGGATGTACAGGGTGAGGCTGGAATGGCCGCAGGACAGCACGAAGCGGTCCCGGCCCAGCCACTGGTCGTCGGTCGGATCGTGCCGCATGACGTTCTGGAACAGCAGGTACGCCAGCGGGGCCAGGCTCATGGCGGTCCCCGGGTGCCCGTTGCCGGCCCGCTGGACCGCGTCGGCCGCCAAGAGTCGTGCGGTGTCCACCGCGCGCACGTCCACGGCGTCCCACGCGGCGCTCTCGGCCACCGGATACGCCAGGGACCTGGCGCCCTGTGCTTCGCCGGACTGCTCGCTCATCAGGCTGTCCCTTCGTCGTGCGGACGGACCGGGCCGACGGGCCGCCCGCGGTTGGTGGATGATGCGCCCCGGCGGCTGAGACGTGTGGTCCTGGCGGCCGCCCTCGATCGCGCCTTCACGTGGCGTTATCCGCTGATCCCAGTGTCCGGGCCGCCGCTGCGGCGCGAACCTCTTCCAGCGCGGCGCTCTGCTGCGCGGCGCGGTCCAGCAGCGTGTCGAGGTCCTCGGTGTGGAGCCGGCTGTCCGTGGCGGCCAAGGCGCGCAGCGTGCGCCAGCAGGCCGCCTTGCCTTGGACACCGGTCAGCATCGCTTCCGCTTCCAGGACGTCGCTGAGCGGGGAGCGGGTGAGCAGGTGTCCGTTGGTCTTCAGTCGGCCCGCCTTCTCCGCCAGCCAGCCCGCGACCGTCTTGGAGTGGCTGGTGGAGACGCCCAGATCCGTCATGATCCGGGCCAGTGCGCTCCTGTCCTGGTCGATCTGGTCCGCGAGCCCGGCGAGCGTACGGCCGTCCTGCGAGCCCTTGCGGGCGTCCGCGGCCCGCCTGAACAGCTCCAGGCCGCCGGTGGCCGCGGCGTAGTGATCGCCCAGGTAGATCGCCAGCAGGTCAGCGCTCTCGGAGCCGGCGACCGCCGTGTCGGGCTTCGCGCGCATCTCGCGGGCCACGGACTCGCCCAGCTCGCTCCAGCTCGCCTCGAACTTGGCCAGTCCCTCGCGCTCCAACGTGTCGGTGACGTCACGGAAGTCGACGCCGACCCGCTCCAGTGCGGCGAAGTGGTCCTTGGCGGCTGTGAAGTCCTCGACGGTGGGCGGGTGCACGGGCACGGTTCCGTGGTCGGCGAACGCGGCCAGCGTCCCGCGGGGCATGGTGTTGACCGTGCCTGCGATCACGAGCTCGCTGACGTACATCGTGTCGGGCCGGGCCGGGTCCTTGACGCCGGTGGACGCCCACAACGGGCGCTGGGTACGGGCACCCGCCGCGGCGAGGCGCTGCCACCTCGGGTCGACGAGGAGTTGTTCGTAGGCCTGGAACGCGAGGCGCGCGTTGGCGACTCCGGCCCTGCCCTTGAGCGCCGAGGCCTCCGGGGTACCGACGGCTTCGAGTCGGCGATCGACCTCGACATCAACGCGGGAGACGAAGAACGAGGCCACCGAGTGGATGTCCGCCACCTCGTGGCCGTTGGCCTGAGCCTGCTCCAGGCCCCGCAGGTACGCGTGCACCACGTCGCGGTAGCGGTCCAGGGAGAAGATCAGTGTGACATTGACGCTGATGCCTTCGGCGGTGACCGCGGTGATCGCTTCCAGCCCTGCCCGGGTGGCGGGAATCTTGATGAAGAGGTTCGGCTGGTCGACCGTCTCCCAGAGCCGGTGGGCCATGGCAACGGTGGAATGGGAGTCATGGGCGAGGCGGGGGTCGACCTCGATGGACACCCGGCCGTCGATCCCCGCACTCCTTTCGTACACGGGGAGCAGTTCCTCACAGGCATCGCGGACATCGTCGGTGGTCAGGGCGAAGACCGCCTCGTCGACGCTGTCTCCTGCCCGGCCCAGGCCCCGGAGCTGCTCGTCGTAGCGGTCTCCCTTCGACAGGGCCGAGGCGAAGATCGTGGGATTCGTGGTGACTCCCACGACGTGCTGGTCCGCGATCAGCTTCCTCAGCTCCCGGCCTGCGAGAAGCTCCCGGGACAGATCGTCGAGCCAGACCGACACTCCGGCCGCGGACAGGGCAGCGAGCGGGCTGGTCTGAGCGGAGAGAGACATACAGGACCTCCATAGCGGTACGGCGCCGCACACGCTGGGGCTCGACTTCGCCTGATGGCGGACTGCCGGCGGCGGCACTCGCACGGTGGTTCTCTGGTCGCCTGCCCGGATCGCCCAGTAACAAGCGCAATACCCCGAAGAACCGGTCTTGCATGATTCCGTGCCTGTCTCGGGGGCGGTGAGCTGGGCGAGGGCGTCAGTGACGGTGCGCGGCTCGCTAGGGGCCCGGGTCGGCGTCGGCGCATCGTGCGGGCCTGGGATGCGGCCCGGTCTCCTGCCTTGGGGCACGGGGCGCCGAGCGGCTTCAGGAGTGCTGAGAGCAGCGGGGTGTCGGTGACGTTCGGGCGGGGTCCAAGTGAAGGCGTATCGTGAGGAGTACCGAAGGCCAGTGGACGCGCAGGTCAAGCGCTTCATTCCAACCGCGGAGGGTTGGTGTTTCCGCTGGTCGAACGGCCGGGAACCCCTCCCTGGCTCAGGTCGTTGACGTCCCTTGTGACGGCCCCCGTCACAACGTGAATCCGACCCGTTCCCGGCCGTGCTCCCCCACCCCTGTGGTGAGGCCATGGTGCGCTGCCGGTCTGGTGAAAGCAGCCCTGCATGTCTGTGGAGCACGTCATCGAAGGCCGAGTCTTGGCACTGAGCCTTCCCCCGGATCTCGACGTCACCGGCCGAGCCGCCGCTGTACAGCACGCACAGCGTCTGCTTCTCTCCCACCGGCCCCTGGGTGTGCGCCTGCATCTGGCGGCCGGCCCAGCCAGTGGTGCCTCGCTCAGCGTGCTCGCGCGGATGCGCCGGCTGTGCGAGGGGCTCGGGATCGCCCTCGCCGTCACCGACCGGCCTTGGCGCTCCTACGCCTCACCTACGAGGAGTGCCGGGGTTCTGGGTCCCGACGTGATAAGAGGTGTGTCCTCGTGATGAACGACAGCCACTCCCCGGTGGACGTGCTGCACGCCTCCTCCGGCGGAGGGCATATCTACAGCGCGCCGGGCGGGGCGAGCGTCTATCGGCGGGCCACCGGGCTCGACGGCACCGCGGAGCTGGTGGCGGCCGGCGAGTTCGACATGGACAGTGTCGGATGCCTGCACCGCGCCCTGGCCGACGCCGGCGCGGATGACGCCACCAGCGTCCGGCTCGACGTCTCGGGCGTCGTCTTCGGCGACACCTCCGTCATCCACGCCCTCCTTCGCGCCCGACAGGGCCTGGGGCGACTCGCCCTCGTCGGCCCCGTCCCGCCCCAGCTGCGCCAACTCTTCGACCTCACGGGCACCACGCCTCTGTTCCCCGTCGAAGCGTGAAACGAATGCCACCGGATCAGATGGGGGTTTCAGAGCATTCACCGCGTTCGCGTTCCTGCGACGGTCGCGGCCCCGGATGCGACCACCAGCGGCACTTCCGCTCGTACGTGGGACAGCAGAGGGCGCCGTCTGCGCCTGACCGGAGTGACACCCGCGACAGAGCGCCTGCGGGCGTGGCCTGGGGATCCCCGCCGACCTCCCACCTACACACCGGGAGGGGGCCGGCCAGGGAGGAGACATGACGTTCTGCCTGCTGGTCCTCGTCCCCAGCATCCTGGCGATCTCCCTCCTCCCTGCCCACTCCCCCACGCGCCACAGACGCCCCCGCCGCGCGGTGTGCCTGGACCCGGCAAGAAGTGGCGTCCCCGGCTGACGCCTCGCGGCGTGCAACCGGCCCCCTTCACCCTGGTCGCCCAGTCCGGCCCAACAGGCGTTGGGCCGGGCCGGGGCGTGTGGTCGTCTTCGCAGCTGTCCTCCGGGCCGGGTCCAGCCGCCGCGAGCGTTCGCGCCGCGGCCTACCTCGGCTTCGTCCGTGGAGGCTCTACCCGCGTGCGAGCGTGCCCGCAGGCAGGAGGAGGGCGTCGGCGCCGGTCAGGGTGAGCACCCGCATCGTTCCTTCCCGCACGCCGGTGAGCACGAGTCGGTTCCCGCCGTCAGCGAGGCGAAGGCGCAGCTGGAGCAGGAGGTTGAGGCCCGAGGAGTCCATGAAGGTCACCTGGGACATGTCGATGCACAGCGGTGCGCTGTCGGCCAGGGAGGCGCGGCCTATGGCCTCCTCGAGGGCGGGGCAGGACGTGAGGTCCATCTCTCCGGCCACTGTGATGGTGGTGGCGTCGGAGTCTTCGTGGGTGGTGAGGATCAGATCGCTCATGGTTCGCCCCTCTCATCAGGGTCGAGCCCGATGCACCCCGGCTGCGGGGTGCCAGGAGCGTGACGTGAGGTCACGCGCAGACCAGCAAGACCACCCGAACCGCGTCCCGGCCCTCTGCTGAGAGCCTGCGCGAGCGGCTCGGGGTCTCCTACCAGACCAGGCTGGTGTCCTGCGACCATCCCACACCACCCCCTGCTGCTGAAAGTCCGCTGCCCACACGGCAGTCCACGGCAGGACACGAGTACCGCCCACCTGTCGTCCGCCCGTCCCGGTACCGCCGCGGGGAGGGCCTCTGAGGAGATCCATGTCTCAGAGCCGGCTGCCGGGGCGGTCCAAGATGTTGGTCCTCCCGTCCGACGACGGCGGAATCGGCTGCCACCCTGCGACCACACACTCATCGCCCGGGCGCGATCAGCTTCGGCTGGTCACCCTCTTGAGCGCCGAGGCAGCGATCCGCGCGCCACACCTGAGGCTGTCACGCGATCGCGGCGATGATGTGGAGATGAGAGCGGACGTCGGCGATGAGGCGGGAAGCGTCCGTGAGCAACGTCCCCTGGATAGTGGGCGCGGCCTGATCCACATGCGGTTGCTGCAGATGGCGCAGGTGTTCGCCGACGACGTCGAAGAGTTCCTCCAGGCGCCGGGAGTCGGTCCGGTCGGACTGCCCTATCTCCTCCAGGACGTCTGACACGCGATGCAGGAACTCCGCGTACTCGGAACGGAACAACGGCGGCACGGACTGGATGTGACCGTCTGCCAGAGCGTATTCCAGGGTGCGCGTCATGGACTGCAGGTGGTCAAGTGAGCGTTGAATGATGGTCAGCGCCTCGCGGGCCCGCGGCATGGCTTCATCGCGGGGGTCGACGGTGCGACGCGGATTGAGTAGGGAGTTCTCCGTCTCCGCGTCCACCTCACCGTGCAGGCGGTCGCACGTCGACGCCAGCCGCCGCCACTCTCCGCGCAGGCGTCCCACTGCGTCCACGTCTCCGTCTCCCGTGCCCGACGCGTCGGCAAGCAAGCGTATGGCGGCGGAGACGTCCTGGCAGACGGCGGCGACCGACGCCTGATGGCGGCGGGTGTGCCGGGCGGGGGCGAGGAGAAGATGGGCGCCGATTCCGCAGGCGGCACCGATCGCGACCGATGCGGTGAGGTGGCCGATGTAGTCGAGGCGTCCTCCCCCGGCGGAGAAGGCGAAGAGCCCGACTACGGCGACCTGCGCGCCCTGGCTTCCGAAGGGGCGGAATCTGCCGACGGCCAGGCCCAGCAGCATCAGAGAGGCGAACGCCCACCAGTGGATGCCGGCCCAGGCCGCCAGGCCGGCGGCCAGGACGGCGCCTGCGGTCATGGCCATCAGGTACCGGGCACACTCGCGTACCGACCGGTAGACCGTTGCCTGCAGCACGACCAGAACGGTGAAGGGTGCGAAGGTCGTCACGGCCGCGGGCAGCAGGTGTCGGGCGAGTATCCAGGCCGTCGTGGCTGCTCCCACGCTCTTCGCCCCCAGCACGAGATCGTCTCGCTCCGGCCCGGGAGAACGCAGTCCCCTGCCCACGCGCCCCACCACGGCTGCGATGGCGTTCCCCGCTCTGTGCAGCATCGTCTTTCCCCTCTCTCCCACGCCCCCTATCGCGCACTTGACGACCGCCGCGCCCGGCCGGGCTGTCCCGTCCCGGCCCCGCCTGACCGCCCGGCCGTTCACGTGCATCGGCGTACGCCGTGGGGCGGCGCGACATTCGCAAGCCCCCGGACGGGCACCGGCAGAAGTAAGGGATGGGTGTGAGTCAGCTGTCGGGCGTTCCAGGGCCGCAGGCCGACGGCCCGCTCCTCATCGGGTGCGGGCCGTTCCTCCACCCCAGAGGCTGCCGGAGGGGGGAGGTCGGCAGGCTCTGCACTTCCGAGCGCCCCAAGCGCTCGCGACCCGCATGCCCCACAGACTCAAGCCCACACGTGGGCAACGCAGCGCATTCCAGACACCACCAGCCCCTCCGTCCTGGTCTACGCAGCCCTCGACGGCCGGCGTCGGCAGGTGGTCGAACACGGCCGGAGCCTCACGACCACGCCCTGGCCCTCGCGGACGACGTCCGCTCCCGGATCGCGGGCATCGGCGGCATCCGCGTGCACAGCCGCGAGGACTTCTGCGGCCCCGGCAAGGCCAGCGACCTCGACCCGCTCCAGATCATCATGGACATCGGCGCCTGGCAGGTCACCGGCTACCGGGCCGCCGACTGGCTGCGGACCGGCCGGACTGCGCCTAAAACAGGCGATGCTTCCCCGGGATGCGTTCTTCGGGCCGACCGAGCAGGTGGACTCCGCAGCTGCCGCAGGCCGGATCGCCGCGGAAATGATCACGCCCTACCCGCCGTGGATCCCCTCCGTCCTGCCGGGGGAGCGTCTGACCAGCTAAGTCTTCGCCTATCTGCGCACCGGTGCGCAGGCCGGGATGGTCGTTCCCGACGCCGTCGACCCGCAGGCCACGAGCGTCCGGGTCCTGCACGAGGGCTGATATCGGGGGTTGCACGGCGGCCCGGCGGGCAGAGGCCTGAACGGAGGCGATCACCATGGGCCGAACAGCGTGCCTCGTTCTCGATCTGCACAGCTACGAACCCGAGGAAGTCGATCTCGTACCGCCCGTGCGAGAGGCGCTGCCAAGTGTCTGCACACTGCTGAAGAAGGCCGGTGTCGGCAAGCAGGTCCGTGGGTTGAGGGCCTCGCCCCCGGGGCAGTACGCCGAAGGCCGGCATCCCTTCACAGCCGGAGCTTCGGCGCGTGCAGCGGCTCCGCGCCGCGTCCTGCTCCACCTCTCACCGGCCACGGAGCTCCCATGAACAGCCCGGTCATTCAACTCGCAGACAGCTGCCCGGAGGCGTTTCGTCGGGTGAAGGAGCACCGGGACGTGAACACCGTCGTGCTGAGGCTCACCGGCAGCACGCTGGACGTGGAGGCCGAGGCGAACTGGACACCAGAGGAACTGATCGCCAATCTCCCGCCCGACCAGGCGCGGCTGCTCGTCCACGAAGTCCCTTACGCGACGCAGGCCGGTGCCCGTCGGCACGCACATCTCCTCATCTGGTGGATGCCTCCCACCGCCGTCGAGGACGAGGCCGCCTACGCCCCCGCTTACGACATCCTGAAAACACAGTGCACCGACGTGCCTGTCCACCTGATCGCACGCATCTCCACACAGCTGGCCTACCCGCGGCTCGTCGCACTCGCCGACAACTGAGCACCGCTGAAAACGCACGCGCCTGCGACGTTCCGGCCCGCCCGTAGCATCGCTCGGACCACGCGGCCTCAACGGCCGCTCGCCGCCACAAGCCGATGCCCGCGTCGGCGGCCGAGCTGGACGCGCGCGTGCCGCAGGCGGTGGGTGAACCGAAGTGCCGCTGCACTCTCCGTGCGGGCGGGGGCACGCTCACTCACGGGTGTGACGACCGAGTGGTGGCTGCCGGTGATCTGGAGCAGGAGACGCAGGCCCGAGTGGAGCCCCCGCAAGCACCCCACCTCCCCCGTCACCGCATGTCTCCTCTCCTGTATGGCGCCCGAGACGACGATCAGTGCCTCCGGGCATCGCGGGCCCTGATCCTTGAACTGGAAAGTAGTCGGGTGAACCGGCCATACCGGGGCATAGGCCCACCATGAACGACAGGGAAGAGTGGAAGCCGGGCGAGATCGTGACGCAGAGCGGGATCTACGCATGCGATTGCGGCAGAGAGCATCTGTGGAGCAAGAGCACCGATGTGCGAGGGCATCGGTTCCCCCCGCTCCCCTACGACTGCACGGGGCAGGCGTGGGTCCTGCGTACGCAGGCCCACCCTGACGAGGACTGAGGGTGCGGCTGCGGACCAGCGATCCGAGCAAGCCGGGATGGAGTCGTGTGCGCCACGGCCGCGGGTTTCGCTACCTGGGCACGGACGGCGAGCCCCTGCCTCCGGACGCTCGTGACCGCGTACGCGCCCTGGTCATTCCTCCGGCCTGGGAGGACGTCTGGGTCTGTCCCTGGCCGAACGGTCACATCCAGGCGGTGGGAACGGACGCCGCGGGCCGGCGCCAGTACCTCTACCACCCCGCATTCCGCGAGCGGCAGGACGCCGCCAAGCACGAGCACGTCCGGCGCGTCGCCCGTTCGCTGCCACGTTTGAGGCAGCAGGTGGACAGCGACATCTCCGGGCGCGGACTGTCCCGGGCCCGTGTTCTGGCCTGCCTGACCCGCCTCCTGGATCTGGGATTCCTCCGTGTCGGCGGAGACGGTTACGCGCGCGACAACGGCAGCTTCGGCCTGACGACCCTGCTGAGGGAACACGCCGACTGCCGAGGCGGGGAGATCCATCTGCACTTCCCGGCCAAGTCCGGAAAGGAGGTCACGCGCGCGCTCGTGGACGATCAGGCGTACAAGGTGGTCCGTGCGCTGCTGCGGCGCGGTAATTCGGACGCGAGGCTCTTCGTGTACTGGGAGCGCGCGAAGTGGCACGAGCTCCACGGCGACGACCTCAACGCCTACCTGCGGGACGGGTCGGGGCAGGATGTGACGGCGAAGGACTTCAGGACCTGGTACGCGACCGTTCTGGCCGCGGTGGCTCTGGCCGTGTCCGACAACACCACCGATGCCTCCGCCGCCCGCCGCAGCAGGGTCGTCTCGCGCGCCGTGCGCGAGGTCAGCGGGTACTTGGGCAATACGCCGGCGGTGTGCCGGGCGTCGTACATCGATCCGCGCGTCATCGAGCTCTACGACCAGGGAGAGACCATCGCGGCGGCCCTGGGCGAGCTGGGCAGGGACGGCGTCTTCGGCCACCCCGCCACCCATGGCCGCGTGGAACACGCCGTTCTGCAGCTTATCGGTTCGGCGGGTCCGTGACGACGTCCGAGGGTCGCGCCAAGGAGATGGCCTCACGGATGGTGAACAAGGAACGCGCGCGCTCGCGAGGGAGCAAGACCGCGAGCCGCAGCTCCACCCCGGGGCAAGTCCGCCTCGCAGCGCGGAGGCGAGAGGTCCGGCGGCGGCCGCGGCTCATCGTCGCGCGGCGGTGAGAAGTCCGGCGCCCGCGGCTCATCGTCGGATCGCACCAAGGACGACCTCGACCTAGAGGCCAGGCAGCGCGGCATCGGGGGACGCTCGACCATAAGGAAGCAGCAGCTCAAGAACCGCCCTCGGTCACTGACGCCGCACGCAGGGGAAGAGGCCGTGCCTGACGCGGTGGTGATCGGCGCGGGCCCCAACGGTCTGGTGGCCGCGAATGCTCGGGCAGAGCCACGGCTTCCCGGTCCCCGCAGGCGCAGGCGCGCTCACCGGCGCGCTGACGAACCGCCTGCAGCGCCGGCCTGCAGCGCTGCGGCGAGCGGGTCGCCGCCGTCACCCTGCGATCCGACACCGCGACCGGGGGTCACCACCGCGAGCGGCGAGAACGTCGGCGCCCGCCGCGCGGTCCTGGCCGACACCTCGGCACCTGCCCTTGTTCGTCGACGGCCCCGCATGGAGGCCCGGATCCGGGGCAGTGGCCACTCGGCGCCCCGACCTGGGACGCGCACTCCGCGCGAGAAGGTGAGCGACATGGCCGGAGGGAAGAAAGCCAAGAACGCGGCCAAGACGGCCAAGGGCAAGGTGAAGGAGACCACGGGCAAGGTCGTCGGCAACGAGAGCCTGGAGATGAAGGGCCGCGCCGAACAGGCCGAGGGCGACGCCAAGCAGGCGGGACAGAAGGTCAAGGACGCGTTCAAGCGCTGATCCGCAGATCACGGCCCCGGCCTCGCACTGCCCGTCCGGTCGACCGACCGGACGGACGGCGGCACCCGCCGTGGTGGACGACCGGAGGAGCGGCCCACCTAGGCCGCTCCTTTCACGAGTCGGCAGCGCATCGGGGGCAGGTCCGGCCTACGCCGAGGGGAGCCCGTCACCTCCCGAAGCTCCCTCTACGGCCGACCGTCCGGGTCACCCACCCCGTAGAACGGGTGGCCCGGACGACCCGCGGCTCAACGCCCGCGCCGCCGGCCCCCGGCGGTCTCGCGCTCGTCGGCGTCGTCTTCCTCCTCTTCGTCCTCGTCGTCGGCGTAACCCTCGTCGTCCTCGTCGTACTCCTCGTCCGGCTCGCCCTCGTCGTACTCCTCGTCCGCGTCCTGCTCGTCCTCTTCGCCGGGCTCGTACCCGTCCTCGTCCTCTTCGTCCAGCCCGTCGTCCTCGTCGTCGGGGCGGTCCTCGCCCTCGACCTGCCCCTCGTCCTCCTCCTCGCCGTCCTCGTCGGCTGCGTTCTCCTCCTCCAGGGCCTCCTCGTGCGAGCGGACGACCTCGCCGTCGCGGATCTCCCCGCGCCAGCCCTCAGGTTCGTCGTCGGTCAGGGTGACGTGCCGGCGGAAGTGCTTCAGGTCCAGCCGCATCCGCCGGCCCTGGGCCCGCCAGAGGTTGCCCGTCTTCTCGAACAGGCCGGAAGGGTAGTACTCGACGGTGAGGAGGATGCGGGTCAGCGTGGGGCCCAGTTCGTGGAAGCTGACACAGCCCCGCGTCGAACCCTTGGCGCCCTCGGACGTCCAGACGATGCAGTCGTCGGGTACCTGTTCCTGGACCGTCGCCTTCCAGCTGCGGGTGGAGGGCCCCACCTTGACCTTCCAGTCGCTGCTCGTCTCGTCGCCCTGGGAGACGTTGCGGACGCCCTTCGTGAAGCCGCTGAAATCCTCGTACTGGGTCCAGTGGTTGTAGACGCGGCTGAGCGGCGCTCCGACGTCGATGGTCTCCACGATGCTGGTGATCTTCTGGCTGCCGCTCTTGCGTTTGCCCTTGCCCCCGCCGAACAGGTTCGACGCCGTTTCGGTGACCTTGTCCTTCAGCCCGCTCAAGGATTGGCCCACCACGGCCTTGACGGGGGAGTCGCCCTGGAGCAGCCGGCCGCCGATGTCGGTGAGCTTCCCGCCGTTCTCGGCCACGTCGTTCAGCTGGTCGGTGACGTCCCCCAGCTTGTCCGTCGCCTTGTCGGCCAGTTGACCGGTCTGTGCGGTGAGGAACTCGCCCAGTTCGCCGAACAGCCGGTCGAGTCCGGATTCCGACTTCTCGGAGCGGTCGCGGTCGCGGTCTTCGCTTGCCATGACCTACCTCCGCGACGCGGTCTTGCGCGTCGTCGTCTTCTTGGCCGCGGTCTTCTTGGCGGCGGACTTGCGTGCCGTGGCCTTCTTGGTGGCCGGTTTGCTCGCTGCCGCCTTCTTCGCGGCCGGCTTGCGAGCCGAGGACGTCTTCTTCGCCGCCGTCTTCCTGGCCGCGGCCGTCTTCTTCGCGGGGGCCGCCTTCTTCGCCGGTGCGGCCTTCTTCGCCGGGGCGCTCTTCTTGGCCGGTGCGGCCTTCTTGGCGGTGCTCCGGCTCGGCGCCGACCGCTTACCGGGCGCCTTCTTCGCCGTCGCCTTCTTGGCCGGTGCGGCCTTCTCGGCGCGGGAGGTCGATCCGCGTCCCGAGGCCGACGTCCGGGCGCGTGACCCGGTGGTTCCCGACCGCGAGCGGGAGGCGGTGCTCCCTCCGGAACGCGAGCGGGAGGACGTGCCGGACGACCGGCGCTTCCTCGGCGGCTCCGGCTCGGCCTCGGGTTCCTCCTCGTCCGCCTCTTCCTCGTCGTACTCGTCCTCCTCGGCCTCTTCGGGCTCCTCCGGTTCCTCCTCGTCCTCCTCCCACTCCTCGTCGTCGGCGTACTCGTCCTCGGGCTCCTCCTCGTCCTCCCACTCCTCGTCCGCGTCGTCGTACCGCTCGTCCTCGTCTTCCTCCTCGTCCCGACCGCCGCCGCTGCCGATCGCGAGAGTCCGCTCGTGCAGGGAGTCGGCGAGATCGGTGAGCTTGCGGTTGGCCGCGGCGCTCAGGGCCTGCCGTCCGGCGTTCAGCGCCTCACCCCGCAACTGCTCGCCCATCTCGGCGACCTGAGGTACTTCCTTGAGCTTGTTGAGCCCCTGCGTCACGAGCTGTCCCGGCTCCAGGCCGAAGCGCCGGCCGGCGAGATAGGTCGCCACGGTGAACGCGAGGCGAGCCTTCTTCGTCCGTCCCAGTACGTAACCGCCTGCCACCGCGGCCGCCAGGGCGATCTTGGTCGTGTCCTCCATGACCCCTGTCCCTTCACCGGGCGGCGCGACCGTTCCGCTGCTCGCGTGGAACGCCCAGGACCAAGCCGTACGACCGGCGAAGCCGCGCGGGGACGCCCCTCCGGGGCGGTGGGGAACGAGCCTGCCCTCCCGGGCATGGCGTTTATCCCTATAGCATGAAATTCTAGCCTTTAGTTGCTATTCGTCTCGCGGAGTGTCATGAGCCCGGTGGATCCGGATCGGCCTCGACGGGGAACCTCACGCCCCGCCGAAGAGCGACGATCTCCCACTCGGCGCAAGGCGGCGCCCAGCAGAGCGAAGTCCGTGGACGCGGGCTCGGCGATGGCGGCGGCTATCGAGCAACTCGCGAAACTGCTCGGAAGAAACCCCGAGTCCGTCTCCTCGCTCAAGCCCGTCGACACGGGGTGGGAGGCACAAGTGGAAGTGGTGGAACTGGAGCGGATCCCCGACACGACGAGCGTGCTGGCCAGCTACCGGGTCTCCCTGGACGAGGCGGGCGCGCTGATCTCCTTCGAACGAACCCGCCGCTACAGCCGCGGAATGATCGATCGGCCGTTCTGAACCCGGTGCGGCCGCGGAAGGAGGCACCATGACCATGGTGCCGCAGGGCGGCAGCGCCGTCAGCAGGGGCGGTGGCGCCTCCACGGGCAGCCTGTACGACGTCCTGGAGCTCATCCTCGATCGCGGCCTGGTGATCGACGTCTTCGTGCGCGTCTCCCTCGTCGGGATCGAGATCCTCAAGATCGACGCCAGGATCGTCGTCGCCAGCGTGGACACCTATCTGCGCTTCGCGGAGGCGTGCAACCGGCTCGACCTCGAAGCCGGCCGCAAGGCTCCCGCGCAGCTCCCCGAAGTCGTCGGCGGGATGATGGAGGGGGGAGCCCGCGGCAAGTCGAAGGGCGCGCTCACCGGAGCCGTCGAGGCCGTGACGGAGTCCCTGACCGGGAAGTCCCGCGACGACGAAGAACCGGACGAGGAGGAGGAAGAGGAGGAGTCCGCACCCCGACGCCGACGGCCCGCCTCCCGACGCACGACACGACGGGAGAAGGAGTGACCGATGGCTTTGTACGTCTACGCGATCACAGCGGACGACCACCCACTCGACCTGGACGGTCTGTCCGGCGTCGGTTCGGAACCCGCTCCCGTGCGCCCCGTCGCCTCCGGTCCGCTGTGCGCCGTGGTCAGCGACGTCGCCGAAACGATCCGTCCCAAGCGGCGCGACCTCTCGATCCACAACGAGGTGCAGGATCACCTCATGCGCGGCGGCCCCGTCCTGCCGCTCCAGTTCGGATACACGGCCCCCGACGAGTCGACCGTCGAGGAGGTGCTCCAGAAGGACGCCGAAGGCTTCCTGGCCAATCTCGAACGGCTCGGCGGATGTGCCGAGTACCACGTGCGCGCGTCACAAGACGAGGAAGTGCTCCTGCGGCAGATCCTGAGCGAGGACGACGAGGCCCGCGCGCTCAACGAACGCATGCGGAGCGGCGACATCGATCCACAACTCCCCTTGACACTTGGGGAACTGATTGCTCGTCAGGTCCAGGTCCGACAGGACGCCCTGGCATCCGGGCTGATCGAGGCCCTCGTACCGTTCGCCCGGGAGCACACCGTCCGGCGGGCGTCCGAGCCGGACTTCCTGAACTTCTCGCTGCTGGTCCCGGACGACCGCCGGGAGGAGTTCCTGATCGCCGAGGGCAACCTGGCCCGCGAGATCGGAGACGGCGTCGAGTTCCGGCTGAACGGCCCCCTGCCGCCGTACAGCTTCGTGGAGTGACCGGGCAGGGCGGGCGAGTCGAGGAGGGAGGCAGACGCATGGGGCTGCTGACATCGCTGCTCACACTTCCCCTCGCTCCGGTGCGCGGAGCGACCTGGGTCGCGCAGCGCGTGCTGGACAGGGCCGAGGAGGAGTACTACGACCCGGCCCCCGTCTGGCGAGAGCTGGCGGAACTGGAAGACCGGCTGGTCCGAGGGGAGATCTCCCAGGAGACGTTCGACCGCTGCGAGGACGAGCTGCTGGACCGTCTGGAAGAGATCGACGCCCACCGCTCGCAGAGCCCCTGACCGGAAGCGAGGAACACCGCCGTGTCCGATCCCCTGCCCGACCGCTTCGGGTCCGCGCCCTCCAGGGCCTCCCCGGCGCCGTACGGGCCGAGTTCCTCCGCCAATCTCGCCGACATCCTGGAACGCGTCCTGGACAAGGGCATCGTCATCGCCGGAGACATCCGCATCAACCTGCTCGACATCGAGCTGCTGACGATCAAGCTCCGGATCGTGGTCGCCTCCGTGGACAAGGCGAAGGAGATGGGAATCGACTGGTGGGAGCACGATCCGTCGCTCTCATCGAAGCACAGCGGCAGCCCCCTGGAGCGCGAGAACCGCCTACTGCGAGCCGAGCTGGAGGAGCTGAGGCGCGAGGCGGGGATCGGCGGCGGGGCCCGCCGTGCCGAACCGCTCCGGCGCCGTGAGCGGGACGCGGAACCCGGGGTACGGGAGCTCGACGTCGAGGAACCGGAAGAGGACGACGACGCGTACGCGTACGAGACCGACGACGAGCCCCCGGGCCCCGCCGCCGGGACGCCGCCGCCCAAGGGAGCGGCCCGACGCAGGCGCAGCCCATGACCGCCCCGGCGAGCCTCACCTACGTCTACGCGGTGGTCCCCGACACCGGGAGGGTGCGGACGGCCGTGGAGGACGTCCGCGGCGTCTCGGGCAGGGCCGTGTCGCTCCTCGTCGTGGAGGAGCCCGCCGAGCCCGCCGAGTCTCCGCACCGCGTCGCTTTCGTCATCAGCCGCGTCGCAGCGGACGAGTTCGACGAACGGACTCTCAAGGCCCGCTTCGAGGACATGGAATGGCTGGAGGACATCGCCCGTGCCCATCACGAGGTGGTGCAGACCCTCTCCCGTGCGGGCAGCGTCCTCCCGCTGCGGCTCGCCACCCTGTACCAGGACGACCGGCGCGCACGGGAGGCTCTCGCCGCCCAGCACGCCCTCTTCGCCGAGCGCATCGCGCTGCTGCGCGACCGGAGCGAATGGGGCGTCAAGCTGTACATCGGCTCTCAGGACGCCTCGGAGGACCAGGCGGCCGACCGGACGAGGAGCGCGGACACGCAGAGTCCCGGCATGGCGTACCTCCGGCGCCGCCGGGCCCAGCACCACGCCAGGGAGGACCACTACCGGAACGCCCAGGAGGCCGCGCAGCGCATCGACGCGCTCGTCTCCCGGTTCGGTACGCACCGGGTGCGCCATCCTGCCCAGCGCGGCGCGCTGGCGGGACCCGAGGAGAACGTCCTCAACGACGCGTACCTCGTCCCGGACGACCTGGCCGGCGACTTCCGCACCGCACTCGCCGCCGTGGCGAGCGACCTCGACAGCGTACGCGTCGAGGTGACCGGTCCGTGGGCCCCGTACTCCTTCGCCATGCCGCCACCGCCCCCGGAGCCGCCCCGGGAGGACTCCACGGGTGACGGGCCGGTGCGATGAGCTCCCCCCGGCCCGTCGAGTCCCTGCCGAACCGGCAGGTCGCCCTCGTCGACCTGCTCGACAGGCTGCTCAGCGGCGGCGTGGTGCTGTCGGGGGACATCGTGCTCTCGATCGCCGACATCGATCTGGTCCGGGTCTCCCTCCGGGCGCTGATCGTGTCCGTCGGCTCGGAGGCGGATCCGCTCGGCCCGTCGGCGGGGAGGAGGCCGTGACCGGGACCGGCCCGGACCGCGGGAAGGGGCGGCGGGCCCCGGGCGGGCCGCCGCGCATGGACGACATCGGTGGCGCTCTGGGGGACGCGTTCCGCCTCGTGCGGGCGCCCCCCGCCGGCGCCGACGCACCCCGTCGCCCCGCGCGCAGGCTCCGCACCGACCACGAGTCGGTCGAGGAGGACCTCCTGAAACTCGTCCTCACCGTCGTGGAACTCCTGCGCCAGCTCATCGAGCGACAGGCGCTGCGACGCGTCGACGCCGGCGACCTCACCGACGACCAGGAGGAGGAGCTGGGCGCCACGCTGATGGCGCTGCACGACGCGCTGAGCGACCTGTGCGCCGAGCACGGCTACACCCTCCAGGACCTCAACCTCGACCTCGGCCCCCTGGGGCCACTCCTCCCGCCCGCCGACGGAGCCCGCGAGTGACGGAAGCGCACCGTTCGGCCCGTCCGCGGAACAGCGGTCGGAGCGGGCCGACACGGAGTGGCCGGCCGGGAACGGCCTTCCGGGGCGGGCCGGTTCCGGGGCGGCCGGGGCCTGCCCCTCCGGATCGGGCCGGGCTCCCTGCGACGACCTGGGGATTCGCTTTTCGATCATGCCCGGGGGGCGGCGCGAGGTGGGACGGAGGGGGCCGCTACTCTCCTCCCCTCTAGGGGAGGGAAATTCGTGAAGCACCTTCGTGTACCCGGGCGCGTGCCCGGGCGCCGTATGACCGCCGCGGCCGTCACCGCGGTCCTCGCCGCCACGGGCGGCATCCTGTCCACGGTCCCGGCGACCGCGACACCGGTCCCGGCGACCGCGGCCGACAGCGCGGACCAGCAGACGACCACCGTCCCGTTCCCGCGGAACGCGGAGGTCGTCGGCGCCGGCACGACCGGCTTCCTGTCACGGACGAACGGCGCCGCCCCCGAGCTGCGCTGGACCCGCTACGCCGACGGCACCTCCACCGTGCTGCCGTCGAGCCCGCTGCGCGGCGCGGTCTCGGACGTCGTGGTGACGGGGGACCACGCCACCGACGTCACCAAGTTCCGGGTCGTGACGCTGCACGACATGGCCACGGGCGCGGCGCCCGTGCGGATCGACCTGAACTCGCTGGGCGAGGACCACGTCTACCGGGGAGCCGTCGGGGCGACCCTGGTGGTCGGGGTCAAGCAGGCCGACGGCACGATGGAGGCGCGCCTCCTCACCAGGGCGGGCGCCGGCCTCGACGAGCGCACGGTGACCGGACTGCCCGCCGGCACGGTGGGCTTCTCGGTGACGAGCGTCTCCTCGTCCTCGTTCGCCCTCGTCGCGGCGGCCGGGCCGGTGGGCGCCCGCACGTACCACCGGCTCGCGGTGGACGTCCGCACCGGCGCGGTCACCGACGCCTACCCGGCCACCGGCACCCAGCGGGTGTCGGGGGCACTCTCGGACAGCCACCTGGTCTGGGACGAGGAGGCCGGGCCGTCGATCGTCATCGGCACCAGGGGAAGCAGCGAGACGCGGCGGATCCCGCGCGAGAGCCTCGTCCAGTACGGTCTCGTCGGCCACTGGCTGCTGACCGCGCGCCCCTACGTCCTCGGGCACGACACGCGCCGTGACGTGCACCGTCCCCTCTCGGTGCGGTCGCTGACCGACCCCGAGGACTACGGGGACCAGCTGCTGGAGCACATGTCGTCGCTCGTCCCGGGCCCTGACGGCTCCGTACTGGTCAGGGGCGGCACGCACGAGCACGGCGAGGGGCTCTACCGCGTCACGGTCGGCACGGACGGGCGGCCGGTCGCCGAGCAGGTCGCCGCCACCGGGGAGCCGACCTCGGTCGCCTACCTCGGCGCCGACGTTCCCGCGGTGGCCGACTTCGACCGGCAGAAGGCGGTGGACCTGCGGTGGCGCTTCTCGCGCAAGAACACCCGGGTGTACCTCAAGCTCACCCACGCGGGGACGGGCGCGTCGAACGAGATCCTGATCTGGGAGCCGGGCGGCCGTCACCCCGACCTGGGGCCGGACACCGTCGGCTGGACCTGGCACGGCGAGGACCTCTGGTCCCCCTGGCTGTCCGGGGTCAGCGGCGCGTACACCTGGGAGATCGAGGCCGTGCCCCTCGACGGCGTCGGCAGGTCCGCCCTCGCTTCCGGCACGATCACCCTCGTCCGCAAGCCGACGGCGCACGACTACAGCGGCAACATCGACCCCGAGATCTTCGCGCGGGACTTCTCGGGCCGCCTCTGGGTCGCCCAGGCGAACTACGACGAGCGGTGGGGAGCGCTCGTCGAGACGGACGAGACGCCGGTCGGCTGGGGCTGGGGCGGCTACGACCGGCTGGAGTCGGTCGGCGACATCGCGGGGACGGGCACGACCGACACCCTCGCCCGCGACAAGGACGGCGTGCTCTGGCTCTACCAGGGTTCCGGCGACCCGGCGAAGCCGTTCCTCGGCCGGGTGAGGGTCGGCGGCGGCTGGCAGACCTACGACCAGGTCGGCGGCGGCAGCGACCTGACCGGGGACGGCCGGTCCGACGTCGTGGCCGCCGACAGGTCCGGTGTCCTCTGGCTCTACAAGTCCACCGGCAGCACCGGCAGCCCGTTCGAGACGCGCAAGAGGGTCGGCGCCGGCTGGGGGGTCTACAACCAGATCACCGCCGTCGGCGATCTCGCGGGCGGCCCCGCCGGGGACCTCGTCGCCAGGGACAGGGCCGGGGTGCTGTGGCTGTACCTCGGCAAGGGGGACGGCACCTTCGCCGCCCGTACCCGGATCGGCGGCGGCTGGGGCACCTACGCCGGCCTCATCGGCGTCGGCGACGTCAACCAGGACGGCCACCCCGACCTCTTCGCCCGCCCCAAGGGCTCGGAGTCGTTCCTCTACGCCGGTACGGGCGACTGGCGGGTCCCGTTCAAGCCGCGGCGGGCCGGCCAGGTGTTCACCGAGGTGTCCGGTTACAACGAGGTCTTCTGACGGGCCGGTACCCGGACGTGGACCGGGCATCGGTCCTGATCCGGACCGGTGCGGACCGATCGTGAGGTGACGGCCTCAGCCATCCGCGCCGCGCCGCTCCCCCTCCTTCAGGACGGGAGACGGCGCGGCGCCGGGGTGAGGAGAACCGGGAGCGCGAGTGCCTCCGCTCCCACTCCCGCCCCGCCCCCTTTGCGAGCCCTTAGAGCGCCTGGCTGCCGAGTCCCAGAAGGTAGGAGAGGGCCGGACGCGCCGGGGGATCCCCGCGCATCATGTCCGTCAGATTCTCGTAGCGCTGTCCATGGACGACTACCGGGGTTCCAGTGCCGCCGTTGCGTGTCTGGAAGGCCAGCCTGCTCAGGGGCGACCAGCTGGTCTCCAGCGCCATTCCGAACGGCCCTAGGGTCGTCTGCCAGCCATACCCGTCGTTCTCACCACCGTTCCTGATGGTGTTCGAGATGCGATTCCTGATCCACCCGAAACGGGCCGCCTCGGAAGTCGCCTGAACGATGTTCGCGAGGTGCAGAGTGTAGTTGTTGCGGGTGCCGTAGGTGAAACCCCTCAGCGCCACGAACTGATTTCGCAGGTTCCGCGAGTCGAACGAGGTGTCCCCTCGGCGACCGTTGGCATCCAAGCCGCCATTTCCGTAGTGCCCGCCATAAATGGTGGTGAACATGTTCCCATTGCCATGGAAGTTCTGAACCAGCGCAGGCTGCGCGTTACTGAACCGGTAGTTCTCACCTAGGACACTGAAGCCGTCCAGGTAGAGGTTGTCCGTTCGGTAGAACAGGCTGAGGAAGTGTTCACCACCGTCGAACACTCGGATCTCAACATACCGCCCCGTTCGCGCCTCCGTCTGGGCGAGCTGCCCTCCTTGCGCATTGCCGGGCCTGGAGTCCACATGCCTCCTGAGTTCTCCCAGCATGTCGTCGTACCGCAGGGCGGCCAGGGGCCCTCCGCCGTGCTGAAGGCTGGTGATGTCCCAATCCATGACAGTCCAGATCTGAGACGTGTTCGCTCGGGCCGGCGACGCGACAGTCAGCTGAGCCAAGCCGAGTAAGGCGGCAATGACAGGAACGACCGCTCTCCACCTTCTCATGGACAACAGGTTCAACTCTGCCTCTTTCCCTGAAACCGGCCTGCATCACAGTCAATCCATACGGCCGGACCGATAGGAAGGCCAACTCTGGGCCCCGCCGCTAACGTTTCACCAACCCGCCGCTAACGCCCCCGCATACAGCGGTAGTTCGACATCGAGCAGCGCGGCGCCTGGAAGAGGGTTACGTGCGTTCGCCGGCGGGAGGGTCGCGACTACCGGAATGCGGCGCCCTGGAGAGAGTATCCAAGGAGCCAACTCTGGATTTCGAAGAGCACCTCGCGTTGCAGTTGTGCAACGTTAGTGGAACGTTAGCACGGGCAACGATACTGGCTCTCAGAATGGCTCGGTTCAGGTTACGTATCCGTCTGAACGGGCCGTACCGCGATCGAAGAAGATCTGCATCCGACCGTCACAGCCGAGGGGATTCCGTATGAGAACGAAAAGGACTGTCGCAGCCCTGACAACAGCAATTGGGGCAAGCGTCACCCTGCTGGCCGGCACGACCGGCAACGCGAGCGCCACGGAAGTCGGCACCATGGCCGTGGGGCAGCAGATCAAGAACATACGCACCGGCCTGTGCCTGGATTCCGACTACAACGGCAACGCGTACACGAAGGGCTGCGCCGGCGATCACAGCAATCCGTACCAGCAGTGGATATTCCAGTGGACGAACTACGGAACCTTCAAGATCGAGAACGTGCAGACTCAGCGCTGTCTTCAGCGCAGCGGGTCTAAAGGTATCGTTACGGGGTCCTGCAACAGTGTCGATGCAGACTGGCGTGAAGAGTATCTCGGAAGCCAGAGATACAACCTGATCGCCACCAACGGCTTGGCCCTCGATTCGGACGCGAAGGGCAACGTCTATCTCAATCCGAAGAATGTGCCGTCGGATAATCCTTATCAGCAATGGTGGGTGTGGTAGTCACGACTCCGCCACATTTCCTTCTGAACTGAGGGTTCTTCTGACCCGTCGGAGTCAGGGCAAGGTGGGTGGAGATTCCGTCCGCCGGCCCGTCCGGTGAGGGTGAGGTTGTGCAGGCGGTCCATGCCGAGATGGCGTGATGGTCGCCGCCGTCGTCCGTGAGTCGGCAGTGAGTCGGCCGTGAGCCTTCTTCATCCTCCCTCTGAAGGGCCATGAACTCCCGGTCGGCTGGGATGGTGGCGTGGCAGAGCCCCCGGTCGTCGGCGGTGTTGGTTCCACTCGACACTGCCGACAACCCGGGCGTCTTCTCGCTGTTCGTCGCGTTCCGTGTCAAGTTGCCGTGTGCAGGGGTTCACGGGAAAATCCTTTGGCTGTCGGTGTGCCCTGCTGGAACGATCCCGGAATGACCGACCACCGTGACGCCGTCCTCCGCCTGTGGGGTCGCCAGCTCTTCGAGCGTCAGGGCGAGCCACTCGCCTGGGCGGAGGCGGTCCTGGAGGCCAGCGGACGCGCGCCGACCGCGGTCACCGCGGCCATGTCCGGCCGACTCGACGCCCTCGCCGATTCCCCGTCGGACCCGGCATGGCTCCTGTTCCGTACGGTCGGCAAGCTGGCCGCGAACCTGCGAGGGGACGGGCTCTACGACGCGGATGCCGGTACCCGAATCGGCCCACTGGCCCTGCGGTTGAGCGAGCTGGAACCACCGCTCGCGGGCCCGCTCGGAGACGCTCTCGGCCCCCCGCCGGACGGGCTGACTTCCCTTGTCACCGTCCACGCGGCCGAGTTGAGCAGGCACCGCTCCATCCGGCTGCGGGCGATCGACGCCCTGCTGGAGTGGGCCGAGCTCAGCCATCCGCAGGCCCGAGCAGCTCTGTCCCGGGTCGTCTCCGACCACCGGACGCAGGATGTCACCGTCTGGACCAAGGCGCTCAACCGGATCGACCTGTTCGGCGACGCGAGCGTCGAACCGGGTCTGCTGCGCGCGCTCGCCGACACCGGGCACCGCGGGGTGCGGTGGTCGGCGCTCGCCTGTGCCGAACTCGGCTTCCGCCGGGCCGTTCCGCTGATCGCCGCACTGCTGGAGCATCCTGATCCGATGGTCCGCGAGGGCGCCTGCCAGGCGCTCGGCGTCTTCGAGGAACCGGCCGCTGTGCCTGCCCTGACAGCCCGGCTGAACGACGAGACCGAGTGGGTCCGCAGCAGTGCCGCCCGGGCACTCGGCCAGATCGGCGGCGACCAGGCACTCGCCGCGCTCTGGCAGGCCATGATGGAACGCCGGAACCCGAAGACCGGCTATCTCTCCTCGGCGATCGCCGCATTCGGCCCGCCGGTGGTGGACGACCTGATCACCCTCACCACCGATCCGGACCCGGACCTCCGGGCACTGGCATGCCGCGCTCTCGGCTCCACCGCCGACGACCGTGCCCTGCCGGCGCTGGAACGCCTCGCCGCCCACGACCTCGCCAGAACCACCCTCGGCGGCCTCGTGGCAACCGCCGCCAGACAGGGGCTGCGGACCGCGCACCGCATGCGTGCGCGCACCGCATCGAGCTGAGTTCGACCCCCGCGAACGATCATGCCGTGGAAAACGAGTTCTGCCGTCTGATCGGCGGGCCTACGCTTCCGTCATCGACGACACCGCGCAGCCGACGTAACGGGGTCTGATGTGAGCGTGAGCAACGGCAACGGGCCCGCATCGCTGGGGCAGCTGCCCGGCTACGTCCTCCGGCCGTATCACGGCCACGACGACGACGGCGCCATGGCCGCCGTGCGGCTCGGCTGTGCAGAGCGGGACCGGATCGACGCCCGCTCGGTCGTGGAAGGTCTCCCGACGGCAGCCGAGATCGCCGAAGCCTCCGCCAGGCTCGACGACCCATCCGGGTACCAGGCGTTGGTGGAGCACAACGGCGGTGTCGTCGGCTACTCGACGATCAGGCGGTGGCAGGAGCGGGACGGGACGTGGTTGTACCTGCACCGCGGCTATCTGCTGCCCGAGCACCGCGGCCAGGGCATCGGCTCAGCCATGCTGAACTGGGCAGAGGGCCGTATCCGCCGGCTCGTGCGACAGCACGGAACCGCACAGACGGCCGTGCTCGGCGCGAACGCGAGGGCCTCTCAACAGGATGCAACGGCGCTGCTCCTCGATGCGGGATACCGGCGTGTCTTCAGTCTGGTGGAGCTGGAGCTGGCCGATCTCCGGCAGCTTCCCGACACCGAGCCGTTGCCTGCCGGCATCCGAGTCGGAGCCGTCGATCCGAGCAGCTACCGCGCGGCCTGGAGGACCGTCGTCGACTCGTATGCGGAGGCCGCCTTCACCGAGAGGTGGACCTTCGAGAGCTTCCTCGCCACGGCCGACCCGACCTGCTGGCGGGCTGCTTGGGATCGGGAGGACATCGTCGGTGTCGCCCTGTGCTCCATCCGTCGGCAGGACGCCACCGTGGGCGAAGTCGAAGAGTTGAGCGTCCGGAAGGAGTCAAGGCGTCTGGGGCTTGGGCGAGCCCTGCTCCTGGACGGGCTGCGCTGCCTTCGCGAGCACGGTGCCGAGACCGCCCGGCTGTACACCGGCACCGCGAATCCGCACCGGTCCTACGAGCTCTACGAGGACGTGGGGTTCAGGCGCCAGAACGAGTACGTCCGCTACCGCAAGCCGATCTCTGTCTGATCCGGCAAGGGCGGCTCCGCAGCGCGCTCCGAGGTTCAGGGCGGGCGCATGTTCCCTGATGCGGCGCTCGCTGTGCCCCGGAGGCCGCTCGCGGCCTGTCAGACGCACGTTTCCAGCGGGTGAGTCACGCGTGGCCGGGATGTGTGGATTCGACGTGCCTCGCCGAGTTGGACCTCCGTCAGAGACGGCCGGATTTCTCTCGGGGTCTTTGTCACTTCTGTAGCGGTCCTTCTCGCCGCTTCCCGGACCAGGCGCCGCACCCGCGCGCATTCGCACTGGTCGCGACACCCGTACGAGTGACCGTGCGTCAAACGTCGGTTTCATCACGTCAGACAGCAGGATTGTGTTTACCGGCTATCGAGTACACGGGTAAACATCAGCGACGCACCGGGACCAGACGGTGCGTACGACGTCAGAGGGGAGCCCCGATGGGGATCGGAATCCTGTCCGTGGGCGGCTACGTGCCGCCGGTGGTGGTGGACAACCAGCAGATCAGCGAATGGGCCGGAACGGACCCCGAATGGGTCGCCGCCCGCACCGGCATCTCGGAGCGGCACTACGCCCCGGCCGGCATGGCGACCTCGGAGATGGCAGCGGAAGCCGCCGCTCCGTTACTTGAGGACGCATCGCTCCGCACCCGTATCGGCCTGTTGATCACGGCGACCTCCACCCCCGACCAGCCGCAGCCGGCCACGGCCGTCATGGTGCAGCAGCGCCTGGACCTGCCCGTCCTCCCCGCATTCGACGTGAACGCCGTCTGCTCGGGCTTCCTCTACGCCCTGGCGACCGCCCGCGCCATGCTGGCCCAGCAGGACGGCGAGGAGTGCGCCCTGGTGGTGGGCGCCGACAAGTATTCGACGATCATGGACAGGACGGACCGCAAGACCGTCAGCCTCTTCGGCGACGGAGCGGGCGCCGTCGTCCTGGGTCCGGTGCCCGACGGGTTCGGCATCCACGCCGTCGCCCTGCTGGCGGACGGTCAGAGCACCTCCCTGGTACGGGTCGAGGCCGGCGGCACCCGTAAACCGCTGACCGCGCAGCGCGTGGCGGACGGCGAGCACCTGTTCCGGATGGACGGGCGCGCGGTCCGCGACTGGGGCCTGCAGTTCGTCCCCAAGGCCGTGCACGAAGCCCTCGACCACGCGGGGCTGACTGTCGGCGACATCGACCGGGTGGTCTTCCACCAGGGCAACACCCGGCTGGTCGAAGCTCTGGGCCGGGAACTGGGCATACCGCAGGACAAGCTCGCGCTCACCGCTCCCGACTACGGGAACACCGCCGCGGCCTCCATTCCCCTCACGCTCTCGCACGAGCACACGCGCAGGCCGTTCGCCCGGGGCGAGCGGATCCTGCTGGCGTCCGTCGGAGGCGGCATGACCGCCGGCGCCGTCGTCCTCACCTGGTACTGACACCGCCCGCCCCGCCCGGGGCCGAAGGCACCACACCCGCGCCCGACCGGCGCACCTTCCTCCTTCACGTACCGCCACCCCACGTACGGAGAGACCATGCTTCCCACTGTCAGCAAGGCCCACGGCGTCTACCTCTACGACACCGAAGGCACCGCCTATCTGGACGGCTGCTCGGGTGCCATCAACGTCAACCTGGGCCACACCGTTCCCGAGGTCACCGAGCGGATGCACCGGCAGATCGACGAGGTCTGCTTCACCTACCGCACCCAGTTCCGCTCCCCCGCGCTGGAGGAACTGACCGCGCACCTCGCCCGGCTGGCCCCCGGCGACCTCAACCAGGTGCAGTTCTGCAACTCCGGGTCGGAGGGCATCGAGACGGCCCTGCGTCTGGCGACGCTCTACCACGCCACCGCCTACCGGCCCTTCCAGTGCGTGGTGCTGACCGAGGAGCCGAGCTACCACGGCATGACCGCGGGCGCCCTGGCCGCCTCCGGCCACCCCCTGCGGCGTACGAACCTCACCCCGCTGCTGACCAACCAGACGGCGGTCGCCCGGGTGCGCCCCTCGCAGGGCGCGCTGCGCGCGGACGCCCAGGACTGGGAGGAGGCCATCATGGAGATCGGGCCGCACCGGATCGGCGCCGTGGTGATCGAGCCGGTGGGCGGGGCCTCCTCCGGTGCGGTGCCCACCGACCCCCGCACCCTGGTCAGGCTGCGGGAACTCGCCGACGAGCACGGGTTCCTGCTCGTCGCGGACGAGGTCATGACCGGTCTGGGCCGCACCGGGCGCTGGTTCGGCTGCGACCACGCGGGCATCGTCCCGGACGTCATGGTGCTGGGGAAGGGCCTGTCGGCGGGGTTCGTGCCGGTGGCCGCCGTGCTGGTGTCCGATCGGATCGCCGCCGCCTTCGACGCGCCGCTGGGCAGCGTCCTGTTCGGGCACACCATGGCCGGAGCGCCGCTGGCGGCCGCGACGTCCGCCGCCGTACTGGAGTACCTGGAACGCGAGGACGTTCCCGCGAGGGCCGCCCGCACCGGTGCCCGGCTCCAGGAGCGGCTGGCGGAGCTGACCGGTCGCCACCGTCTGCTCACCGATGTGCGCGGCGCAGGCCTGCAGCTGGCCCTGGGCGTGCAGTCCGACCCCGACCGCTTCCCCGGCACGTCGCTCGACCTGGTGGAGAGCGCCCGTGCGGAGGGCCTGCTGCTCTACCCGGCCGGGGTCACCCCCGTCACCGAGTCGGTCATGGTCGCCCCGCCTCTGACCATCGGCGACGGCGAAGTGGACGATCTGCTGGCCCGGTTGGAGCGGGCCGTGGAGCGCACCGAACTGGCGCCGCCGGGTGCCAGGACGCCGCAGCTCGCTGCGCTGTCCCACTGAAGTCTCCCCTTCACCCCTCATCTGTTCGAGCTGTTCGACCGGAAGGACCCCACACGTGATCACGCACTTCTCCGACCCCGCGCTGCGCACCCGCTTTCACGATCTCGCGGCCACCACGGTCGCCAAGCGCGCCGACGACTGCACGACCGAGCACCGTCTCGACCTGGACTCCTGGCAGGAACTCAGTGCGGCCGGCATATGGAAGCTGCCGGTGGCCGAGGAGCTCGGCGGCACGGGCGGCACCTGGTGGGACTTCGCTGCGGCCTTCGAGGGCGTCGCCGCGGGCGGCCGGGACCTCGGCTTCTGCCTCTCGATGGTCGCCCAGGCCGGCCTCATCCGGTCCATCTCCACGTACGGCACGCCCGACCAGCAGCAGTACTGGATTCCGCGCCTGCTCGGCGGCGAGGTCGGGGCCACCGCGCTGACCGAGACCACGGGCGGCTCCGACGTCACCCGCATCAAGTCCGCCGCGACCTCCGCCCCCGACGGCACCTACCGGCTCACCGGTCACAAGGACCACATCACCAACGGTCCGGCGGCCGACCTCGCCCTGATCCTCGGCCGGGTTCCCGAGGCGGGCAAGCGGGACATCACCCTGTTCCTGGTGGACCTGCACGCACAGGGGGTCACCCGCGGGGCCCCCGAGGACATGATGGGCAACCGCACCAGCCCCACCGGCCCCATCGCCCTGGACGACGTCCGGGTGGAGAGCCGCAACATCCTCGGGGAGATCGGCGGCGGCGTCGACCTCATCTACGACACCATCGCCCTGGACCGGCTGCTGTACGGCATCCTCGCGGCGTCCTACCTCGATCCGATGCTCGACGAGATCCTCGCCTACACCCAGCAGCGGCACGCCTTCCGCGTCCCCATCGGCGAGCACCAGTACGTCCAGGGGCGCGTCACCGACGCCAAGTTCGCCCTGGAGTCCACCCGTTGGGTTTCCTACGGGGCTCTCGACGCTCTCCTCCAGCAGCGCCCGGAAGCCTCGTTGATGTGCTCGGTCGCCAAGTACCACGCCGGCGAGACCCTCAAGCTCGGCACCGAGACCGCCCTGCGGGTCTACGGCCACCTCGGCTACATGGAGGGCCCGCACACCAAGGCGCTCAAGGACGCCCTGGGCGCCGTGATCGCCGGCGGCACCGCGGAGATGCAGCGCAAGAACGTCTTCAACCAGATGCGCTCCCTCCAGCACGCCGCGTGAACCCGCGTCCTCGTACCCCACAGCACGTACCGCCGACACCGACCGTTCCAGGAGGAGACCCGACATGACCGCCCCGACCACCGGGACCGATCTCAGCGCGCTGATCGGCACCACGGCCACCGTCACCCACACCGTCACCGCTGCGGAGGCCGCCAGCAACTGGGGCAACGGCCTCGACGTCCTGGCCACCCCCGTCCTGCTCTGGCTGGGCGAGATCACGGCCATGAAGGTGCTGGAGGACCACCTCCCCGAGGGATCCATGACGCTCGGCCTGACTCACGACTCCGCCCACCTGGCACCCACCCCCGTGGGGGAGACCGTCACCCTGACGGCGACCCTCGCCGCGGTCGAGGGCTCCAAGCTCCGGTTCGACGTCGAAGGGCGCGACGGCCAGGCCGTCGTCCTGCGCGGCACGCACGGCCGGGCCGTGGTGGACCGGGCCCGTTTCACCGCCAGGCTCGCCGCCCGGCCCACGAGCTGACCCACCGCGCGCAAGGAGAACCCCCATGCCCCGTCTGATCATCGGCAACGTGACCTCCGAGTACATGTTCGGCTGCGCCCTGGAGAGCTTCGGCGCCAAGGGAGCGGCCAAGCAGCACGCCATCTCGACCAGGACGGCCTGGCTGCTGCGCGACGGTGACGCGCTGCTCACCCACCGCCCGCTGACCGAGGAGTTCCGCGACTACCTGGCCGCCACCCTGGGCCTGGACCTGTCCACCGTCACCTTCCTGAGCGCGGGGGCCGGAGCAGGCGCGGGTTCGGAAACGGGCGCGGATGCGGAGGAGGTCGCCTTCCTCGACCATGACACCCTGCTCTCGCCCGGACTCCTGGGCAGGCTGCGCGAGCTCACCGGTCCCGACTGGCAGCTGCTCCCCTATCTGTACGACCGGACCATCGCCGAACTGGCCCGCCGGCTGGAGCTGTCCCCCGACGCGCATCCGGCCTTCTTCGACCAGGGCGGCGCGGACGTGTTCAACAGCAAGTCGTTCTTCCGCATCTGGGCGGAGGGGATCGGCGTCCCCGTCGCTCCGGGGCGCGTGTGCCGCAGCCGGGCGGCGACGGCACGTGCGGTGCTGGACCTGCTGCCCCACACCGGTGCCGTCATCGTCAAGGAGGACTTCAGCGCCAGCGGGTACGGCAACGTCCTGTTCACCCACGACCCGGACATCCCGGCCCTCGGAGCCTCGACCACCCATCGGGTGACCTCGGCCTCGACCGTGGAGGACGTCGAGCGTCTGCTCGCCGGCACCTTCCCCGCCGTCGCCGCCACCCGCGACTTCCCGGCGGGACTGCGCCCCAGCGAGACGGTGGTGGAGACCTACTTCCCGCACAGCCGCACGCTGTACAGCGAAGTCGACGTACCGGCGCCGCCCGCGGCGCCCACCGTGCTCAACCACGGGGACATGCGCATGGAACCGGTGTGGAACGGCTTCGCCATTCCACCGCTCGACCTGCCCGCCCCCGCCGAGAGCACCATGCTCCACTGGTCGCGGGAGATGGCCCGCTATCTGCAGACCACCGGCTACCGCGGCTACGTCAACTGCGACTCGATCCTCACCGCCGACGGCCGGCTGCTGTTCAACGAGGTCAACGCACGGGTCGGCGGCTGCACCCACGTCGACGCCGCAGCCCGGCACCTGCTGGGGGACGGCTACATGGCCCACCACACCGTGCTCACCCGCAACGACCTCCCGTGCACCGACTTCGGCAAGCTCGCCTGGGCGATAGGGCAGGATCCGCAGCTCTCCCCCGGCGGCGGATCCACCGGTGCCCTGCTGCTGGTCGACGACGCGCCGTGGACCGGAACCGTGCAGTACCTGGTGCACGGCGACACCCCGGCCGCCGCGGCCCGTACGGAGGAACGTCTGCGCAGTCTGGCCGAGAACCTCTGACGCCGGGCACCGGGGGCGGGGCACGTCTGACGCCGGTACCGGGGGCGGGGCACGCTCGACGGTGCCCCGCCCCCGGTACCGGCCCCCGCTCACGAGGTCTGCGGCTGCCCGGCCCTGCGGCCGCGCATCCGCCGCACCTTGGCGATGCTGCCGCAGGCCCGGCCCGTCTCGCCGGCGGTCATGCTGCACCAGGTACGGGAGTTGTTGCGCGACTGGTCGAAGAAGACCCAGCGGCAGTCGGGGCACATCCGCAACCGTCGCCAGCGGCCCTGGGCCACGACCCGTACGGCCAGCCGCAGCAGTCCCTCCACACAGCCCGACCGGCCGCGGAAGACGAGAGAGCCGTCCGCGGCGAGCCCCACCGCCTGGGGACGGTCCGTCAGCCACACGTCCAGCCGCGCGCAGGAGCGGTCGGCGACATCAGCCCGCAGGTCGTCCCGCAGCCGCAGGAACTCCGTCCGCTCGCCCGCCCCGGGCACGGCCACCGAAGGAAAGGAAGCGACCCATCCCCGCGCATCACGCATGAGCTGCGGCAGCGTCTCCGTCGGCTGCCTCGTGTCGTTCGGAATGAGCCAGCTGTTCAGGAGGATCCGTAGCTCCTCACTCTCCGGGCTTACCGCAGTCACTGCCATACCACCAGCGTAGACCCGGCCAAACGAAGACCACATACATATGTTCCCGCAATGACTGGGCTGGTACTTCATGACCACCACCGAACCCGCACCCACCTACCGCGCCGTCCTCGCCGGCCCCGGCAACCGCATCTGGTACACCGCCGCGGCCCTCGTCCGGGCGCCCGTCGTCATGGCCCCGCTGGCCCTAGTCCTGCTCGGGCACGCCACCAGTTCCTTCGCCGCCGGCGGTCTCCTCGCCGCGGCCCACGCTCTGGGGGAGGCTGCGGGCGCGCCGCTGATGGGGCGCCGTTTCGACACCCGGCCGTTCGTCGGGCAGTTGCGTCTGGCCCTGCTGCTGGAGGCCGCTGCGTTCGCCGCCCTGGCCGCACTGGCGTCGAGCGCGCCGATCCCCGTGCTCGCCGTCCTGGCCGCGCTGGCGGGGGCGGCCGCCGCCGGGGCTCCGGGCGGCCTGCGCGCCCAGCTCGCGGCGACCGCCGAACCGCACCTGCGGCGCACCGCGCTCAGTCTGGAGAGCTCTTTGAACCAGAGCGTGTGGGCGTTCGGACCGCCTCTGGTGTCCCTGCTGTACGTCCAGGTGTCCGCGGTGGGTGCCGTCGTCGTGCTCGCCGTGCTCTCCGGTCTCCCGGCCTTGTTCGCCTCCCGCATCCCGCACCGCTCGCTCCCGCAGCCCAGCCCCGACGACGCTCCCACGGAGAGTGCGGTGGAGGTCCTCCGTCTGATGTGGCCCACCGCCGTGCTGTCCGCCGGGATCATGTTCCTCGTCGGCACCGTGGACGTCGTCCTGCCCGCACGGCTGACCGACATCGGCTCCTCGGAAGCCCTGGCCGGACCGGTGCTGACCGCCTTCGCCGTCGCGAGCGTACTGTCCGGTCTCGTGTACGGCGGCCGCCGCTGGCCCGGCAGCGCGCAGACACAGTCCCTGGTGCTCCTCCTGACGATGGCCGCGGTCCTCACGCTGCCCGCGTGGACCCGTACCCCGTGGAGCTATGCGGCGGCCTTCGCCGTGGCCGGTCTGCTCTACAGCCCCCTGCTGATCATCCGTAACCTCACGCTGCAGGAGCAGCTGCCGGAACGGGTCTGGGCCACGGGCTTCTCCCTGCTGTACGCGGCGGCCGGGGCCGGCTACGGCGTGGCCAGTCTGCTGTCGGCGGCCGCGCTGAAGTTCACCGACTCCGGCGTCGCCATCGTGCTGTGCACGACGCTCACGGCGGCCCTGGGCGTCACCTCGCTCCTGGCCGAGAAGCACCGCCGCGCCCGGGTGTGACTCCTCCCTCGCGGATACGGCACGCGGTCCCGCCCGGTCGGACGGGACCGCAGCCACGGCCCGGCGGGCCGCAGAACCCACCCCCAGCGCGGCAGGCTGTCGCAAGGCCCCCGGCAGAGGCGTCGCGGGCGGGGACTGCGGGATCCGTCATCTCCGCAGCGGACGTGACAGGTACCGGCTCAGGAGTCGGCTTTGCGCAGCACCATCTCGGACACTGCCCAAGCGATGCCCATCATGACGAGCAGTGTCACGCCGCCGGCGACCATGCCGGCGACCATCAGGTAGACGGACAGCGCGACCGTCGCTACGACCAGCACACGCACGATGTTCACGAGCTTCCTGACGCGCGCCTTGCGCTGCAAGGAGATGTTCACCTGCTCCAATTTCCACACCTCGTTCTCTCGACGCTGCCGGTGGCTCCGGGGGTCAGGGTCGCTGACCCCCGGAGGGCGGCGCTGGTTTACTGGAAGGGCATTTGAGCGATCTGACTCGCGCTCCAGGAGATCGCGTAGCAGCCCGCGGTGGCCCCGATGGATGCCCCGAGCGTCGGCGCAGCCGTCGCGGCTACTGCCGCACCGCACAGAGTTCCCGCTACAGCGCCTGCAGCGAAGCCTGCGACATCGCCCCACAGTGCGCTGGTGTCGCCTTCCGCGAGGTGAGTGCCGGCCTGTACGAGATCGCCGATCGGCCCGAGGGCGTCCCACGCCGCCAGCCCTGTGGGGTCGATCCGGTTGACGGGGTCGCCTTCGGCGTAGAGGTAGGGGTTGGCCTCCTGTCCGGAGGGGTCGGGCTGGGTGAAGCGGCCGAGGTGGGGGTCGTAGTAGCGGGCGCCCATCTTGTACAGGCCGGTGGGGTCGAGGTAGGCGCCGGCGTAGCGGTAGGGCTGGGTGAACGATTCGACGGGGTTGCTGTGGGCGGTGCCGTAGGGGGTGTAGGCGTAGGTGTGGGTGCGCTTGCCGGCCTCGTCGACCAGGCCCAGGACGTTGCCGGTGGCATCGGTGAGGTAGTAGGAGGACTTGCCGCCGTTGCGCACGGAGTTGAGTGTGCCCGCGGGTTCGCGGATGAATCCGGTGTCGGCTCCGGCGGTGGTGGTGCCGGTCAGGCCGAGCGCGGTGTGGTGGAAGGCCGTGCCGGCGAGGTTGGTGCGTTCGGTGTTGTCGGTGCCCGCGTGGGTCAGGGCCCGGGCGGTGCCGGCGGTGCTGATGGACTTCAGCTGGCTGTGGTCGGTCCAGGTCTCGCTGGTGCGGGCGGTGCCGCCTGAGGGTGCGGCGGAGGTCTCGTTGCCCACCTTGTCGTAGGACCAGCCCGTGGTCACGCCGTCCTTGGAGGTGAGCTGGGAGGCGTCGTTGTAGCCGTAGCTCGTGTTGCCGATGGTGCTGCCGGTGAGGAGGTTTCCGGCCTTGTCGTAGGAGTAGCTCCAGGAGACGGGGGTCTCGCCGGTCTTCTGGGCGTCGGCGTTCCTCAGTCGTCCCTGGCTGTCGTAACCGTAGGTGGTGGTGACCTGGGTGGTGTTGTCCTTGCGGGTGCGGATCTTGGTGCCGTCGGTCGTGCCGCCGGTGCCGTACTTGTAGGTGTAGGCGAGGTCGACCAGGGTGGTGGTGCCGGAGACCGTCTTGATCGCGGTGGGACGGTTGGAGGGGTCCAGGGTGATGCTCTGGGTGGTGCCGCCGGGGTAGGTGGTCTTGGTGCGCTTGTCGTTGTTGTTGTACTCGTAGGTGGTCTTCTTGCCCGCCGGGTCCAGCAGTTCGGTCAGGCGGCCGGCCTTGTCCCAGGTGTAGTCGGTCTTGCCGTTCGGGTCGGTGTACCAGTCGACCTCGCCGCCGCCGGGGGTGTAGGCGAGAGTGGTGGTGGAGCCGTCCTGGAGGGTGCGGATCGTCTCGCGGTTCAGCGTGTCGAAGATCCAGCTGGTGGTTCCGGTGCCGTCGGTGCGTGAGGCGATGTTGCCGTCGGCGTCGTAGGTGTAGGTGACGGTGGCGTAGCCGGAGGTGTCCGTCTTGGTGATCCGGTCGCGGAGGTCGTAGGTGTAGAGGGTCTTGACGCCGCGGCCGTCGGTGGAGGTGGCGGTGCGGCCCAGGGCGTCGTAGGTGTAGGTGGTGACGCCGAGGGGTGCGGGCGGGGTGACCTTGGTCAGGTTGCCCTTGGTGTCGTAGGCGAAGGAGGTCGTCTTGCCGTTGGCGTCCTTCGCGGTGCAGCGCTGACCCTGGAACCCGCCGCAGGTCGGGGTCGCGGGGTTGTAGGTGTAGGAGCGCTGCCCGCCCTCGGTGCCGCTGGTGGTCACCGACAGCGTGTTGCCCGCCGTGTCGTAGGCGTAGGTGTCCTTGCGCCCGTCGGCGTCGCTCATGCTGGTCGGCAGGTCGGTGCCGGCGACCGTCTGGTACTGGGCGGACGCGTTCGCGCCGGTGGGCAGCGTGGCGGAGGTCGGGTTGTTGCGCGCGTCCCAGCCGTAGGTCGTGACGTTGCCCCCCGTCCCGCCGGTGCCGGTGCCCATCGCGTCGGTCGCCGTCTGCGTCAGGCGGTTCTGGTAGGTGGTGGAGCGGTTGTGGCCCAGCGGGTCGGTGACCTTGGTGATCTCACCGTCCGCGTTGTGGGTGTGGACGGTGGTGTCACCGTCCGGGTCCACCGCGGTCGTGGTGCCTGCCTGCCAGGGGTACGCGGTGTTGTACGAGTACGTCCAGGTCGGGCCGCCGCCGCTGGTGGTCGACCGCTGCATGGAGACGACGCGGTTCTGCGCGTCGTAGTGGAACAGGGTCTCGTTGCCCCGGGGAGTGGTGATCTTCGCGACCCGGTTCGAGGAGTCGTAGGTGTACAGGGTGGACTTGCCGTCGGCGTCGGTGGACTTGACCAGGTTTCCGCCGCCCTCGCCGGCTGCGTCCGGTGCGGACAGCTCGTAGGAGACGGTACGGCCGGCGTTGTCGGCGGCCTGCCAGTGTGTCCCGTCCTGCTTGACGAGGTCGACCCAGCGGCCCGAACGCGCCTCGGTGAGCTTGAAGCCGGTGTTCTCGGCGTTCTGCTCGTGCCGGGTGACGGTGATCGTCCCGTTGTTCCTGTCGGTGACCTTCGTCAGGTCGCCGTCGGAGGAGTAGGTGTCCTTCGAACCCGACTTGCGGTCCGTCAGCGTGTACGTGCCGTCCGCGTTCTTCTTCAGGTCCTTGCTGTACCCGGGCGGCGTGGCGAGCGTGCCGTCGGCGTTCTTGGTGAAGCGCGCCGTGGCACCGGTTGCGTCGTAGTGGACCACCTCGTCGGTGAACATCGGGTCCAGGCGCCGTTCGTAGCCCTGCCACCAGTTCTCCACCTGCCCGTACGGGCCGGTGAAGGAGTTGTAGGTCCGGGTCAGCTGCAGCTTCTGGCCGACTCCGGCGATGTCGAGGTCGGTCGCGGCCAGCATCAGGTTGCCGTTGGACAGGTTCACCCGTGCCACCAGGGCGTCGGTCAGGCGGGTGTCGGAGTAGCGGTGCCAGGGCACCTCACCCTGGCCCTCGGGCACGAACGTCAGCACCCCCAGCTCCGAGCGCGCCGACTTCTGCGGCCCGCCGCCGTCACGGCGCTGCTTCTGGGCCGCGCGCCAGGCGGCCTCCTCCGGCGACGGAGCGGCCGACGGCTCACTGGGCACCGGTGCGTTGGTACCCACCGGCACCTCCGGCACGACGGGTTCGCCACCGTCCCGGCCCCAGGCGGACGAGGCAGGCGCCCCCTCCTGCCCGGCGGCGACCGCGGTCGCGGCCGGGAGCGAGGACAGGGCCAGAGCGCCGGTAGTGATCACGGCCAGCGTGGCCAGCCGAGCGGTCTTCTTGCGGGCACGCCACGAAGGCGTGCCCGAGACACGCGAGTTCACAAGGATCCCCCCACAGGATGCGCGCACCGGTGACCCCACTGGCCACCGAGCGCACACAAACTGTCACGCCAGGGCCATGGATCCGCCGCCCTGCCCGCGATCTTCCTTCGCACACGGCCAGGAACCAGACCCTCCGCATGACGTTCGTTCGCACCGTTTAGGGGTCGATTCCGGATTTGATCGACGACTGAAAGCAGCGAAAGTCATGAACCGGGCATTCGCCACGACCGAAAGTGCAGGGTGGCCGCCACCACTGTCCGTCGCTATCCGGTCAGCGTCACATCGCCATTCCAGCCACCCGTCACCCATGACCCGACCGCTCCTCGACAGGTGACCGACACAGAGGAGCGCGCTGCCGCCAGGCCGAGTTGACGGCGAAGGTGGCTCGTCCGCCGGCGACACCACAGGCGCTCACGGCGGCAGCGGACACCGTCTTCGACGCCGTCTACAAGAACGGGGACGCCCGGATCTCCCACCGCGAGCAAGAACAGCCCCGTGTTGATCGGGCAACCGCCCGGGCAGCGCCTGCGTCCCCACGACGCTCGCGGCCTGGCGTCAGTCAGATCGGCGGGCGTTCCGCAGACACCCGAAGGCCTTCACCGCCGCACAGGCGACGAGGACGTTGAGGGCGGCACCGCCGACGAGGTAGAGCATCGATCCGTACGGGCTGACGGTCTCAGCACCGCCACTGCCGCCCGCGAGAGCACCAAGAGGCAGGAGAAGAAAGGCGGTGACGAGGAGGGAGCCCGGAAAGGACAGGAAGAACAGGACAGCCTGGGTCTGGTCGCTGTGGGCTCCGGCCATCCCGCGGACCGCGGACACCGCCGCGATGAACCCGACGTAGAGGTAGGCGAGCACAGTCGCCTTCCGGCCGGCACGGACGGTGCGCCGAGCACTCATGACAGATCGCCACCATTCCTCGAAGAGCAGGGAGAGGGGTCCGACACACGCCATCCGCACGCTCACCACGACACGGAGCACGGTGAGCCCGACCACCTCAGGAACAGATTATTGAACATGTTCAATGGCAATGCCAGAGGGAAGGATCATGCCTGCTCTCGCCAGTGCGAGACGGCGAGGGCGGTGTTGGGGCTGCAACGTGAGGGGCGCCGTACGCGCTCGCCGGATAGTGGTCCGGCCGGCCGTCGAGGCATCCCACCTGAGCATTCCGCCCGACAGTCGACAGTTTTACTTGTCACGCACGATCGCGACAGGTAATCTTGTCGCATGGACGATGTGATCCCGACCCCTGACAGGAACGACGAGAACTTCTGGACCGCCGCGATGACTCTGGTAGAGCCCGCCTGGTCCGAGCCCACCGAGGGCGACTCGTTCGCCATGGACGACAAGGTGCTGGAGGCGGTCCGGGCACTGGCAGAGGGGATCTCGACCCGCGCTCTCGCCTATCGCGCCGCCGGCAAGCCCTTCGACACCGCGCTCACGGCCGCCCCCGATGTGCAGCTGGCCATGCTGAGGTCGCTGTACGAAGCCAAACTGTCCGTTGACCGACTGGCCGAGAGCGCAGCCACCGTCGCCGGCCGCAGCGGAGCCAACTACGCGCAGCTGGGCGCGGCCTGGGGCGGCATCAAGCGCCAGTCGGCCCGCCTCAAGTGGCCGCACGCAGTGGCCAAGAAGGCTGCCGGCGAGTCCGTCCCGCTGAGGTACGCGGGCGGCATCGCCGTCATCCACCACGACCCGGATGCCGACGCCTGGTGGTTCACCGCCACCGCCGCGGACCAGCAGGAGAAGGAGTCCGAGGCGGTCCACGCCTCCTCCGCCGAGGCCATCGCCGGGGCGACCGAGTTCCTCCTGTCGCACGCCGATCCCGCCCGCCGGACACAGGACTGAGCTGTCACAGCTGCCCGAGGCGCGGGAACCGGCCGGCCGTTCCGTGCCCGCCTCGTTCCGGTGAGCACGGGGCGGGGTGGTCAGAGTCATGCCGGGCGGGGACGGCTGTGGCGCGCATCGACATGCGCCGGCCTCCGGACTCCGGCACCGGGAATTGCTGCAGGCAGTCGCCGCGCACGATATGTCGACCGGCACCGCCCTGACCCTCCAACCCCGGCCCGGATGAGGCGAAGTCGCACTTCTCGCCGCACCGATGCCCCCAGGCCGGACCCTTCTCGGGTCCGGGTCATGGAACACGCGAGGTCCCCGGGGGTCGTTGTGTGACTCTACGAGTGCGGGCCGCGCAACATGGTGATCTTGTGGGTTGGCCCGCAGGTCTGCTCGTGATGATCTTGGCGTCGACATTGTCATGACCTCATCAGGAGGATCGTTGCGACGCCAACGCTTAACGACGACACTACGCTGCCTCGCAGCCGGTGCCGTCCTTGCCGTTCTCGCAGGCGGTACGACCGCCACGGCCGCGCCTCAGGTGGCCACCGAGGTTCCGGCGCCCCCGCAGGTACATGGGCCAGAGAAGACGCAGAAGGGGGCGCGGGCGGCTCTGGCCGGGTCGCGGCCGAAGTCGGGTACCGCGCCGTCGGCCGGTCCGCAGTTCAAGAAGGTCGGATCCGCGTGGCGGGTCATCGCGCCGGAGGTCGTCCTCCAGAACACGGTGACCGACGCGGACGGGGACAAGTCGACGCTGACGTTCGAGGTGTGGACGGCGAAGGCGGACGGCACTCCAGACAAGAAGGTCAAGCTCACCGACGCCAACCCCTACGGCGTGCTCGTCTCGCCGTACACGGCCTCGGGTGCGACGGCGAAGATGCAGGTCGACTACGGCGTCCTCAAGCCTCGTACCGACTACCTGTTCCACACCAACGCCTTCGACGGGTCGTTGTACGAGACGACCTGGTCGCCGTGGGCGAAGTTCCGCATCGAGCCGTACGTCATGTTCCCCTCGGGGATGACGGACGCGCCGATCGACTCGACCGAGCAGCAGACGATCGAGTTCACGCGGACCGATCCGGACGGTTCGGCCACCCCCGCCGCGTCGCCGGCCGCGAAGTCCGCTTCCCCGTCGGCGCCGGCTTCCGCGGAGGAGGAGCCGAAGCGGTCCGACTTCGACAAGGAGGACTGCTCGCAGGTCGACGGCTCCGGGAGGACGGTGTGCTTCACCCTGTCCAAGGCGGATGCCCCGAAGGACCCGAAGGCGCCGGCGCCGGGGAAGTCGAGGAAGACGGCCGTCGACCTCGACGGTGACGACGGCGCCCGGATGTCGAAGAAGGCGGCGAAGGGGGCGGCCGGTGCCGCAGCCGCCGCGGGGACGCCGGGCGGCAACGAGGCGGTGGACCTGGTCAAGTGGTGCACCGATGCGCCCGAGGGCAAGGACTACATGAACCGCACCGAGGCCTGCCTGAAGACCTTGGGTGAGGGCGAGCTGTGGTTCTTCGACGCCGACCCGAAGAAGCCCGCGATCGGCAGGGGCAACTTCCTGTTCGAACAGCGGATCAAGACCTACCGCAACAAGAGCGAGTCGCAGAGCGACTTCGCCGAGTTCGACCAGCAGCTCGTCATCATCCCCACGTTCATCGACCAGGCCCTCGAAGGGGTCACGATGACGTGGGACGTGGACTCCTCCTGCTCGGCGTGTGACGTGGCGCCGGTGCAGTGGACCGACGACGGCGCCAACCCCATAACCGAGGCGAACTGGGACTACGACGCGGCCCAGGACTACCGGGGTGCGTGGGGCACCGTGGTGACGCGCTGGCTGGGTACGGGCAAGGAGACCATCGACCTGGAGTGGAAGATCACCGCGACCGTCGACGCGTCCGACTCGGTCGATGCCACCGCGGACTTCGGGTCCTCCGGGATTCCGGCGGTACAGGAGCTGGCGCCGCGCTGCGACGACATCTCGCGTGGTTCGGTGACCCCTGGCTGTGTGCTGCCGTACTTCAAGCCGACGTTCACCGTCGACACGAACTCCTACCCGTCGGCCGGCGGCTACTACTGGCTGATGCAGGAGATGATGCCGGACCATGCCGGTTCGGTGAAGTGGGACAGCCTCGTGCACTACCTCGGCACGGACACGAAGGTGAAGAACGCGTCCGGGCAGCCGTGGTCGACGACCGACTCGCGCAAGGTGGTGTGCCCGACGTCGTGGACGAAGCACGCGGCCGATCCGGTGATCCCGGCGACCGACTGCGACGAGTACGCCCCGGCCTCCACACACGAGTCCGGCGGTTTCCCCGGCGGCGTCAACAAGGTGACCGACGGCGACCAGTGCGCGCAGCTGTACACGGACTGGTCGTTCAACGGGGTCGGTGACGGCTCGACGTCGTTCGGTCTGTTCGCGGACATCCGCAACGCGACGAAGGGGCCGCAGGGCACCGAGCGGTGCGGGCGGGCTGCGATCAACGCCTCGGAGAACCAGGGGGCGTTCCACAAGCTTCAGCCGCAGCTGTGGCGTCTGACCGACGGGGACGGGTTCTTCATCGACACCCCCGGGTTCAACCACTGTACGGGCGTGGCCACGACGTGCCAGTGGAAGCAGAAGTAGGGTTCTCGTAGCGCTCGCTTCTCTGTGTCGAGGGCCCGGACAGGTCTCCTCCTGTCCGGGCCTTCGGCGTGTGCGGGGTGTGGTCGGGTGCTCAGGGGCTGCCCCAGATGAGGGCGCCGGCCTCGACGCGGGGCTGTGCGCCGGGGTGGAGGGTGGGACGGCTCAGGCGATCGGCGGTCTCTTCGAGGAGCACGGTGAGGGTGCGGGCCTGGGCGGTGCGGACGGCGGTCCTGTCCCAGGAGCCGATCTCGCCGGTTTCGGTGTCGAGGTAGAGGCCGTAGCTGGTGTCGGTGGCCGTCCACGAGGCGAACGGCACCCAGGAGGGCTTCCACAAGGGAGCTTCGCCGGTGTGTTCGGCCTGCCAGGCCATCTGCCGGTGGTAGACCTCGCGCACCGACTCCAGGGGCATGAGGGCCCATCCGTGTTCGGGGAGGAAGCCGGTGCCGGGTTCGTCGCGCTGTCCGGCGCACTGGGACCACAGGGCGTCGAGGTCGGCGGGGATGTGCACGCCGAGGTCGGCCTTCAGGGCGTGGAGGTCGGTGCCGGTGGCCGGTGGGAGGAGGGAGTGGTGGGTGGCGGGGGCGTTGTGGGTGAGCCAGGAGGTGATGCGCGTGAAGGCGTCGCGGACTTCGCGGGCGGCCGGCTCGCCGGTGCGGGGGTCGGCGAGGTGGACCGGCACCGGGGCGGGGCGGGGGGCGTGCTGGGGGGCGTGGGCTTCGAGGCCGCGGATCTCGACGTGGTCGAGGCCCGTGAGGGGTGGGCCGTAGGCATAGCTGATGGTGAGTTCGGGGCAGTCGTCGAATGCTTCGTGGTCGATGACGGCCTGGTAGAGGCCGAGGCGGCCGTGGCGGGTGCCGAGGCGGGGGTTCTCGGCGAGTTGGAGGGCCAGGGTCTTCAGGGCGTAGGCGGCGCCGGCGGAGATGGCGGTGGCTTCGTCGCGGAGGGTTTCGGGGATGTGGACGGTGACGGTCACGGGGGTCCCTTTCCTGGCGGGCGGTTACCGGGCAAGGATGCCAGGGGGCGGGGATGCCAGGGGGCGAGGGTGACAGGGCGCAGTAGCAGGAACGGCAGACCAGGACCCATCAGAGCCTCACGGAGGGCTACTTGCTCCCTGGGTGTCCGAGCTGGGACCAGAGGGCCCTGCCGTTGCCGGCGGCCTGATCCGACGCCCCTGCCTGAGTGCTCGCCACTTGAGCAGATGTGGTGCACGCGTACCGGGTCGACCGACGGCGGCCGTGGTTCACGTCTCAGTCAGCTGCCGGGAACAGCGGTGGCGTGGAGAGCCCCTCCGTCGTGTGTCACGATCTCCCCCGACATGTGGGGGTGTTGCTGAATGGCGCAGGACATCGCGCTGCGGCCGGTCGTGGATCCGGCCCTTGAGAAGACGGAGCGCGCGCTGCTGGAGAAGTCCGCCGACGGGCTCTTCCCGGCCACGCGGCCGCTGCCCGAGGAGCCGGGACTGGGCGGCCGTACGAGGTCGGACATCTGGACGGCCTTGGGGGCATCCGCGGTGTGCGCGCTCCTGCCGGTGACGATCCTGTGGGCGCTGATCGGCGTGTGGCCCGGCCTGGCCGTCGGGCTCGCGGCGCAGGCGGGGCTGATCTGGGTCGGGGTCCGGTTCGGGTTCGAGGCCTTCGTCCTGGCCGTCGTGGGCGTGCACCTGCTGTCCTGGCTGCTGATCGTCGTCCTCGGCTGCGGGACCGACGAGCGGCAGCGGGTGGCCCGGCTGCGCCACGGACGCTACTACCTGGCCGAGGACTTCGGCGACGACTCCCTGCGCGAGCTGCTGGGCCACTCGCCGCTGCGCCGTATGGAGCGCGCCCAGGCCGCCGTGACGGCGGTACTCCAGTCGCAGGTCGACCGGGACGGGCTGCTGGACGACATCGCCAACGACGTGACGCTGCCGGCCCAGCAGTACGAGATCGCCCAGCGCCTGGCCGAGCTGACCCGGCTGGCGCAGCGGGTGCGCACCGCTGCCGGGGACGCCACCGGCTCGCGCGTGGAGGAGGTGCTGCGGACGCAGCGGCAGGCGCTGCGGCTGTCGTCGAGTGCGCTGGAGGAGCGGGTCGAGGCGCTGGAGCTGTACGCCGAGAACACCCGTGCCGCGGATGCGGCGTACCGCGAGTGGGAGGCCGTACGAGAGTTGGAGCAACTCGGTGAGGACATGCACGAGCTGGTGGTGAACACGGTGCGGGACGAGCTGGCCGTCGCCGAGATCGAGGGGCTCGTCGACCGGTCGCGGTTCCAGGACCTGCACCGGATGCTGGACGAGGCGCGGGAGGCGGGGCTGCTGGCCACGCGGTTCGCCGACGGGCCGGCCGACCGCCGGTCCGGCGGCAGTGGCCGGGCGTGAGGGGGAGGACGACATGACGCAGACATCCCAGCCGAGACGCGCGTTCCACTCCGGCCGCGGCCGGAAGACCTTCGACCGGATCCCGGGCGGGTTCTACCTGGTCGGCGCCCTGGTGATCCTCTTCGAGGTGGTCACGCTGGGCGCGGTGGGCCTGGCCCTGGCCGTCGGCGACCCGAGCGACGACGGGGCATCCCCCGACAAGGAACCACAGCGGGTCCAGGTCACCTACATCGCGACGGGCGACCACCCCTCGGTGAACCTCATCGTCGGGGAGGCGAACGGCAACCACCAGACCCACGGGCTCGTCGTCCTGCCGTACCGCAAGACCGTCGAGCTGGCCGCGGGCGCCGACTTCTATCTGGACGTTCAAAGCCGCGAGTACCAGGAAGGGGGCACTCTCACGTGCACCGTGCTGGTCGGCGGCAAGGTGGTCCAGCAGGCGCACAGCACACCCGACTCCTCGTCCGCCACCTGCGCGGGCAGCACCGCGGACGCCCCGCGGCGGGGCATCGCCGTGCCCGCTCTCACCCCCGGGGCCTCCCCGCTGCCCGAGGAGCGGCGGCTCACCGGGACCGTCAAGGTGCCGGACTACCCGGGCAAGGGCTCGCCGGTCATCGGCACCGTCACCGACTCCTCCCTGGAGTACGCGGAGCTGGGCGGCACGTGGGACCGGAGCCAGACGCTGGATCCGGTATTCGACGGCTTCACCCGCAAGCAGGAGGGGCGCCAGCGCGCACTCGTAAAGTCCACGCAGGTCGACGAGGACATCATGGCCGCGGCCGGCGGCACCGGGGAGCTGCGTGGCGTGGCGGGCGCGGTGATGGACGAGCGGCGGCGCTACGAGTACCCCCGTGACCAGGCGATCCTGGTCGACGTCGCCTCGCAGCCGCTGAAGGTCGACGGACACGACGCCTGGCTGCTGGTGAGTGAGATCCACTTCCACAAGCGCGGGGTGCCGTCCACGAGGGACCTGAACGCGGTCCTCGTGGTCGACACCGGGCGGGTCCGCCCCTCGGTGCTGTGGGTCGTACTGCCGGAGACGAACAAGAAGCTGTGGCCGGACCTCAACACTCTGGTCGCTTCCGTCCGGGTCCGCTGACCTGGGACGGTGCGGGACGGGCCCGGACGCGCGCGGCGTCCCGGGCCCGTCCCGGAGAGTCCGCCGCCGGCCGGGCACGGCATCGAGTCGGCGGCGGCCAGGTCGACGAGCGTGCCCGGCGCACGGGTGGCGCGCTCGCCCCCGTCACCAGGCGGAGCCGTCCGTCACCACCGTCCGGCCCGGCTAGACCGAAGACCGCGGCCCGCCGCCGACGCCGGCAGCGGGCCGCAGGACGCTCACCGGAACGCGGTGGCGTTCTGCTCCGCCCACTGGGCGAACGTGCGCGCCGGCCGTCCGGTGACCTTCTCGACCACGCCGTTCGGGGTGTTGTACGCGACCGGCGGTTCGGCGAACACCTCCAGCTGGAAGTCGATCATGTCCTCCGGCACGCCCTGTGCCCGCATCGCCTCGCGCGCCTGGTGCGGGGTCAGCTCCACGAACTCCACCTCACGGCCGACCGCCGAGCCCAGCACGGCGATCTTCTCCCGCAGCGAGATGCGCTCCGGGCCGGTGAGGAGGTACTCCTCCCCCGCGTGCCCGTCCTCCAGCAGCGCCGTTGCCGCCACCGCGCCGATGTCCCCTTCGTGCACCATCGCGGTACGCGAGTCCCCATACGGTCGCTCGACCCGTCCCGCGCGCACCTCGTCCGCCCACTCCAGGGCGTTGGCCATGATCTCGGTCGGCGCCACCGTGGTCCACGCGAGACCCGACGCCCGCACGGCCGGCTCCAGAGTCGACTCCGACCAGCCGGCCAGCATGGTCACCCGGCGCACCCCAGCGGCCTCGATCATCGCCACCAGCTCGCCGCCGTTCTCCAGCGGGGCGTAGCCGTCGCCGCCGAAGTTGATCAGGTGGACGGCGGCCACACCGTCCAATGCCGGCGCCAGCGACGCCGCGTCGGTCAGATCGCCGCCGACGACCTCGACCCCCCGGCCGAACGCGGCCTCCCCGGGCCGCCGGGTCAGCGCCCGCACCGGCGCCCCGGCCTCCCGCAGCGCTGCCACGACCTGCCGCCCGACCGTGCCGGTCGCGCCCGCCACCAGAAACGTCATGCCGACTCCTTGAGTCTCTCGCCACCGGCCTCTCCGGCCACTCCCCCACCATGACCTTCGATGCGGACAGGTAGGGTCCGCAATCGCTCCCGTCGATCAGCTTCCGCCGGCCCGTGCGGCCGTCCTCACTCCGCGTGCGGGGTGCGGGCCTGTCCGGCGGATCATTGCCTGCGGCACATCTGAGTGCCGTAGACCTGCTTGCGGCCTCATTGACCAGCGTGCGGTCGTGCAGAAGGGCCAGCTCGCGTGGGCTGGCCGACCCGGCGGGTCGACTGCCGTACCAGTAGTTGGTAGTTGTCGATCCTCGGATCGGCCCAGTTGTCAGTGGCCCGGGATACGATCACAGCCTTGATGGGCCGGACGGAGATCCTGAGGGACTCGCGGCAATGGGGGGTGGGTCGCACAGGCCCCGGCATCGAGCTCGGGACTGGATCTATCTTGCCGTAACCCCACCCCCCACCATCAGGTCGTCATCGGGGAGGACACCCAGCTGACGCGACCAGCCGGCGTCGGAAGTCAGCTGCTCAGGTCGAGCATGCCCCACGCGGTGCACGGCTCGGCCTGGACGTAGATCCTGCTTCCTCTGGCGACGACCCGTCGGCGGCCCGGGGCAGTGCCGTCAGGGAGGGTGAGTTCGGCGACGTCCGTCGGCTCCACCGATGATTCGGTGAGCTTGCCGTGAGCCAGTCGATCCGTCTCCTCGCCGTAGCCGCCGTAGAAGACCACCCGATCTCCGTCGACAAGCAGGTGCTCGACGGAATCTCCGACGGTCGGCCTCAGCGGGCGTTCCGGCGTGCACAGTCCGCCCAGATCACGTCAGCCGGTCGTCCCGCCCCTCGCTGCGTCCGACCGTTCGTCAGGTCAGGTGGTGGCCGTAGGAGGCGGCCAGGCCTTCCAGTTCGGGGTCTCCGAACTGTGCGCGCAGTTCAGCGAATGCCTCGACCTTGTTCTGGCCGAAGCGTCTCACGTACGTCGCGTAGGTGTCCGGGGAGACGAACTTCGGCGGTGTGGTCTTGCTGTGGAACTTGTCGGCGTACATCACCAGTCGCTCCTCCGGTGTGACTGCGATGTAGTCGGCCGGCGGCAGAGGGAGGCCTTGAGTGAGTACGTCTTCCTTGCTCAGCCCGACCCCGGTGTGACACGAACAGAAGCGGCACAGCTCCTCCGGCAGGCCCTCGGATTCCAGGATTTCATGTCCCAGCAGTCCATGGCGTACGTAGTTCCGAACGTCGATTCGCCCCTCGGAGCCGTACAGGCGGTACACCCCGATGTCGTGCAGCAGGCAGCCCGCTCGTACCAGATCAGGGTCGACGCCCCAGTCCGAGACGGAGATGAACTGCTCGGCCACCTTCCAGACGATCTCGCAATGCGTGAAGACAAGTTCGAATGCTTCGGCGTGGGGCGAGTGCTTCAGGTGCATCGCGCGGATTTCGTCGAAGGATGGAATGTCCATCCCCGCAAGATAGCCACAGCCGCTCGGTGTGCTGGGTGCTCAACCGCGTGAACGGCGGTCCCGCGGCGCCGAGTCGCGAGGAGACCGTCACACAACTGACCCACCTGGCCGATCCCGACGACTGTCCGGTCCTGGTGCAGTACGTGGGCAGTGCCGGCAGCGCCTGCACCGCCCCGGCCCCGGCCCCGGCCCCGGCCCCGGCCCCGGCCCCGGCCCCGGCCCCGGCGGGAGCATGGGACGACCACGCCGGGGCAGGATGTCGCCATGAAGATACTGATAGTTCTCGTCGTGATCGGTCTGGTGGCAGCTTGGTACGTGCAGTCACGCAGACGGCGATAGCCATCCGGTGACAGCCTCTTGTGCGGCCCAGCCGAGAGGCCGTCGGATCGGGCTCCTGACCTCGTGTCCCCGACCGGTCAGGAGCGGGCTCAGTGGCCCGACCCGTAGTACCCGCCGAGCTGGTCGCGGTAGGCGGGGTCGCCCAAATGCTTTTCCTTGTCGAACTCCGGGGCGTTCTTGATCTGCTCCTTCGTGAGCGAGACCAGGATCCGGCGTTCCTCGTTGTCGATGGCCGTCACGGTACCGGCAGGCAGCAGCACTTCCTTGCCGAAGATCCATACACCGGTGTCGACGACGATGTACTGGTCGGCGACCACGTCCGAATGCTTGTCGACCTTGCCGATCTGTCCGTCGGTGGCCTCGACCTTGTACCCCGTGAGGTCACTGTCCGGGCCGTGCCCGGCTGTCGGAACGTAGCTCCACATGTCGTTGTTCATGCAGGACTCCCCTCATCGCTGTCTGTCGCGTGGAATGTCGTGGTCTTGCTTGAGCAGCGAATGCCCGCCGAGCACTCATCCATGCCACGGTGGCCGGCGGCGGATGCGGTGACGCGGGGCATGCGTTGGTCGTCGGCGAGCGCCTCGGGGCTCGCGGGGGGGGCGTCCATGCCCGTGAGCGGGACTCCCCGTCCGATCCGATGCGGGGCACCGCGCGATGTTGCTGCCGTCGGTGCGGAGAGGGACGATCGACAATGACGTCTCGGTGCGGTCTGGAGGGATGCACGGTGAGCGAGCTCCGCATCATCCCGGTCGGTGGAGGCACGTCCTTCCCCGGTCCCACGGGCACTCCCATGACGGTGAAGCTCGGTGCCGACGTCACCCACGGCGCCTACTCGCTCATCGAGTACACCCACGCACCGCACGCTCCCGGTCCTCCCCCGCACGTCCACCACGAGCACGAGGAGGCGTTTCACGTCACCTCCGGGCGACTCACCCTGGACGTCGACGAGGACACGTTCCACCTGAGCGCGGGCGAGTTCATGGTGGTCCCCCGCGGGTCCGTTCACCGTCCGTACAACACCTGCGACGAACCGGTGACGTTCTTCTTCATCGCCTCCCCGGCCATGGACGGCTTCTTCGCGGAGATGGCGGAGCTGAACGACGCCACTCACGGAACACCGACACCGGAGCAGCTGCGGGAGATCGGCGAGCGGTGGGACAGCGAGTTCACCAGCCTCCCGACGTCGGGACATGTCGACATGATCAACGAGGAGTAGGTGGGCCGGCTCGGCGGTCGAAGTCCCCCGGCCGGCCGGTATGGGCGGAGCGGCTGGGGGCTGCCGGGGCTAAGGGTTGCGTCGGGTGATCGACGTGTTCAGTGCGGTGGCGAACGCGCACCAGAGCGCGTAGGGGACGAGCGCTCGGGCTGCCACCGGGTCGGTGCGGGCGAGGCGACGGATCAGCTCCACGTTGCTCATGTCGAGGAGTACGGTACCGGCCAGGGCCGCCCGCGGGCTGTGGCGGCCGAAGAACAGCCAGGTCCACCCCGCGTTCAGCGCCAGGTTCACGCCGAACCGTGCGGCGATCGCCCGGCCCTGCGCCTTGTCGCCCCCGAGCGCGTGCCCGCAGGCGAAGGCGAGCGAGGCGTACAGCGGCGTCCACACCGCTCCGAACGTCCACGCCGGAGGCTGCCACGGCGGCTTGCGCAGCGCCCGGTACCAGGCACTGTCCGGGTCGACGGACCTCGACCCCGCCGCTGCTGCCGCGGCCACCGCGACAGCGGCTCCGCAGTACCGCGGCCACCGCCGTGCGACCGCCGCGTCCGACCGATGCCCCTCACTGATGAGCCTCATGGAGAAGCTGCTTCCCCCGACGAACCCTGGCAGTCACGTGCGTGGGCCGGGCTGCGGGGGCGGACGTGTACGCGCTTTCTGACGCGCCCGCCCGAGCGCCGGGCGGACGCGGGCGACCCCGTGGCGGTGCCGGGCAGCTCGCCTCCGACAGAGGCGGGCAGGGTCAGGCGGCCTCCTCACCCGGGTGCTCCTCCACGGAGCGGGAGTCGGTGAGGCTCAGGGCGCCGCCGGCGGCGATCAGGCCGACCACGATCGCGAGGAGGGCGTAGGTGATGCGCTCGCCGTGGAAGAAGGAGGCGACGAGGTCGCCGCTCCAGGTGCCGGCGGGGAGCTGCGTGGTGACCAGGACGGCGATGAGGGTGCCGACGACGGCCGTGCCGACGCTGGAGCCGACCTCCTGGGCGGTGTCGTTGAGTGCGGTGCCGAGGGAGGTGCGGTTGGCGGGCATCGCGTCGACGAGGGCGACCGCGCAGATCGTCATGACGGTACGCAGGCCGATGGTCATGAGGACCATGCAGAGGGCGATGACGGCGTAGCCGTGCTCGACGCCCCAGGCGAGGCCGGCGAGCGCCCCGGCGAGGAATCCGGCGCCCACCAGGCAGGCGACGCGGTGGCCGAACCTCCGGGCTAGCCATTCCGACAGCGGGGTGGCCAGGAGCATGGTCGCGATGATCGGCAGGTTGGCGAGGCCGGCGCGCACGGGGCTCCAGCCGTAGGCGTACTGGAAGTGCAGGATCAGGCCGAACATGACGCTGGCCATGGCGATGGACGTGCCGATCTGCGCGAGGGCGGCGCCGCGGACGGTGCCGCGGGACAGGAGGCGCAGATCGAGCATGGGTGCGGCCGTGCGGCGCTCGTGCCGGACGAACCAGACCGCTGCGGCGAGGGCGCCGACGATCGACGCGAGGGTGATCGTGGAGAGCCAGCCGTGCTCCACGCCGCTGGTCAGGGAGTAGCAGGCGAGACCGAGGGCGGCGACGCTGAGCACGGCGCCCGGCATGTCGAGGGAGTCCTTGGTGAGGTCCTGCGACCGGTCGGCCGAGACGCCGAACCGGACACCGGCAGCGGCGATGACCGCGATGGGGGCGTTGACGAGGAGCAGCCACTGCCAGGAGACGTGTGCCAGTACGGTGCCGCCGAGCAGCGGGCCGAGGACGAATCCGGACATGCCGACGATGATCATCACGGTCATGGCGCGCGTGCGGAGCGCACGGTCGTCGAAGAGGCGGAAGACGAGTGAGTTCGTGATCGGTGCCATCGCCGCCGCGGCTATGCCGAGCCCCGCGCGCAAGGCGATGAGGCCTCCCGCGGAGTGGACCAGGAGCACGCCGAGACTGAGTGTCCCGAAGGCCGCGAGCCCGATCAGGAGCACGCGGCGGCGCCCGAACCGGTCCGCGATGGACCCGGCGGTGAGCAGCAGCCCGCCGAAGGTGAGGGAGTAGGCGCCCGTCACCCACTGCAGTGCGGTCGTGCCCGCGCCGAGATCGCGGGCGATGGTGGGGAGCGCGATCGACAACAGCGTGTTGTCGACCATCTCGACGAAGAAGGCCAGGCAGAGCGCGGCCAGAGGGATCCACGCCGCGCGCAGCGACGGGTAGGTGCGGGGTGAGGGGGTGAGCGTGGCGGTGGTCATGGCGCACTCCTTTCGATCGAACGTGGTTCGAGTATCGAACGATGTTCCATGCGGTACGATAGAACAGCGTTCGATCCAATGCAAAAGCCCGGTCCACCAGTGAGAGGTGCACGCCATGGCACGCCAGCAGTCCCGCCCCGGCGGGGGACGCCGACGCGCTTCGCACTCAATGGAATCCGTCCTGGGCGAAGCGGTCGCCCTGCTCGACGAGGCGGGGGCCCCGGCCCTGACCTTCCGCGCCCTGGCCCAGCGCCTGGGAGGAGGGGTCGCCAGCATCTACTGGTACGTCGCGAACAAGGACGAGCTGCTGGACCTCGCCACGGACCACGTCATGGCCGGTGTCCTCGCCGACCTGGAGAAGCTTCCGCCCACCGAGGACGCGATCGACGACCTGCGCGCGATGGCGGTCACCCTCTTCGACGCGGTCGTCCGCCGGCCGTGGCTCGGCGCGTACTTCATGCGCAACACCGACGTGCAGAGCAACTCCCTGCGCATCTACGAGATGCTCGGCCGGCAGACCCTCCGACTGGACCTCACCGCCCGCCAGCGCTTCCACGCCGTCTCGGCGGTCATCGGTGTCGTCGTCGGCTCCGCCGTCGACATGGGCCAGGAGCCACCGCAGGAGATCCTCGACGGCGCGACCGACCGGGACGAGTACCTCGGCCGCTTCGCGCGGACCTGGCGAGAGCTCGCTCCCCAGGACTTCCCCTTCATCCACGACATCGTCGACGAGTTCGACGGCCACGACGACACCGACCAGTTCCGTTCCGCCCTCGACCTCACCCTCACCGGCCTCCGCCACCAGGCCGGCGTCTAGCCGTCGATCTTTCGCGCTCTGCGGCGCGGCCGATGAGTCTGCCCTTCCCGGACGGTCCAAGCTGGTGACAGCCCAGGAAAGGACACCGCCATGTCGGAGCTTCTCGTCGACTTCATCACCTCCCTCGACGGCTACGCGTCGGGAGAGGGATGGCCCGGATTCTGGGGTCTCGAAGGCCCCGAGTACCTCGCATGGCTCGGCACACAGCCGCAGCCCACCTACCTGATGGGAGCGAACACCTATCGCCTGATGTCGGGCTTCGCCGCGGGCGAGGTCCCGCCGGGGCAGGACGAGTTCCGTCCCGAGGAGGAAGCCTCCGTCGACGAGCTCACGCAAGCGACGAAGCTCGTGTTCTCCTCCTCGCTCGAGGAGCCGCTGAACTGGGCGAACGCCACCCTCGTCCGCGACGACGCCGTCGAAGCGGTCCGCGCCATGAAGGCGAGCGGCTCGGGGCTCCTCAGCACGATCGGCAGCCTCAGCCTGTCCCGCTCCCTGCTGCGCGCCGGGCTCGTCGACCGCTTCCGCGTCGTGATGTTCCCGGTGATCACGGGTGCCACCGGCGCGGAACGCATCTACGACGGATATCCCGACGTGGCGCTCGAGATGGTCGAGCACCGCACCTTCGACAACAGCATCCAGCTCGTCGAGTACAAGCCTCGGGTGCTGGACCACCCGCCGCTCGTCGTCCCCGCCTGACGCCCCTCGTCCCCGGCCTCGCCCCCTCCCCCCGGCCGAAACGGCCGCCGCCGGACCCCTCAAGGGACCGCCCCGAGATCACCTCACGCGACCGACAGGTGACCACCTGTCAGTGGCAGTCGCTAGATTGGTCGTTGCGCGGGATGCGGCCCGCGACCAGGGGGAGGGAAAGCTGTGCCGTTAGTGAGCGGATACATCAGGCGGAACGGGACCGTGGTCCGGTCGTACTGGCGAGCGCCGGCCGGCACGAGGAAGCAGACCGCCCTGGCCATCGGGATCGTGGCGGTCGTCGTCCTGTTCGGCGGCTCACCCACGTCGACGGGCAGCGGGCCGGGGACGGAACGGGCGCCGGCGCCCCGGTCGTCGCCGGGAACCACCTATCCGATCAAGTGGCCGGACTCGGGCCGGTCGACGCCCCGTCCGGCGCCGACGGTGTCCTATCCGATCACGTGGCCGGGGACGAAGCAGACTCCTCCTCGGCCGAACCCGAGTGTGTCGTACCCGATCAAGTGGGACCGAAGCGGGGGCGACAGGTGAGCCGTCGCCCTGCGCGGCGCCGCCCGGCGAGGCGACGCTCGCGCAAGAACGCCGGCAGTGAACAGCTCGTTCTCCTGGGCGGTGCCGGCCTTCTCGTGTGGCTGCTGCTGACAGGCCTGATGCGGTTCCTCGCCGCCCATCCGTGGATCCCGGTCACCCTCGCCGTGCTCGCCTGCGGCGCGGTGGCCGTCCGGGTCGTACGGCGGCAGCGGGCTGTCCAGTGGGAACGCGTACGGTCTCAGGGGCTGCGATACGCCCTGACGCATCTGGATTCGCTGCATCATCGACAGTTCGAGCACGCGGTGCGGGATCTGATGTACCGCGACGGATGCACGGATGCCGTGCAGGTCGGCGGCGCCCGGGACAACGGCGCGGACGTGAAGGCGACCGACCCTTACGGGAGACGGTGGGTCATCCAGTGCAAGCACCGGCGGGACGGACTCGCCGGGGCCGCGATCGGGACGCCGGACCTGCACGTCCTCAACGGCACCGGCAGGCCCGTCCACGGAGGCGACGTGATCGTCCTCGTGACGAACGGCCGGTTCACCGGGCCGGCAACCGAGTTCGCCCGCGATCAACGCCTGCACCTCGTCAATCGCACGGTTCTCGCCACCTGGGCCGGCGGTTCCACGCCCCTGTGGGAACTGCTACGGGCCCTGCCTCCCCCGCGACGGCCCACGCCCTTGTCCTGAACACGGCCTGACATCCTGCGCCGGCGCCGCGGTGCGGGGCTCCGGCCCGGCTGCCGGGCCTGCGGGTCGCCGAGGTCGGTTCCCGGGCGGGAACCGCGCCGTACGGTGCGGAAGCGTCGTATCCGCCGGTCGCGCGCGCCGGATCTCATGGGTTCTGCCAGGGGCCCGAGGGTGGTGGGCGCCGGTACGTTCGCCCCGTCTGTGCCACGGAGGGGGTCGGTGTGAGCGGTGTGGTGTTGGTGCTGGTGGCCGCGGTGTTATGGGGCACTGTGGGGCCGGCGCAGGTCTGGGCCGGGAGCGGCGCCCATCCGGTGTCGCTGGGCGCGGCCCGGATGCTGGTCGGTGGGCTGGTGCTGGCGGTGGTGACGGTGCGGCCGGCCGGGCTGCGCACCTTGCTGGTGCGCGGGGTGCGGCGGTGGGTCGTGGTGTGCGTGCTGGTGACCGCCGCGTTCCAGGTGTGCTTTCTGCAGGCGGTCGAGCGTTCGGGGGCGGCGCTGGCGACGGCGTCGGCGTTCGGCGTGGTGCCGGTGGTGACCGGGGTGTGCGGGCTCGCGCTGTCCGGTGAGCGGCTGTCGAGGCGGTGGAGTGCGGGGACCCTGTGCGCGGTCGTGGGGATCGCGTTGCTGCTGTTGCCCAGCGGTGCGGGGCGGGCGGACGTCCTCGGTGTGGTGTTCGGGGTGGTGGCGGGGGCCAGTTTCGGGGTCTACATCGCGGCGACCAAGGAGGTGGGCGCGAGGGGCGGTGATCTGGACACGGCGGCACCGGTGAGTGTGGTGTGCGCCGGACTGGTGGTCTCCCCGTTTCTCCTCGTCTCCTCGGAGGGGCTGTTCACCGCGCGCGGGGCGGCGCTGGTGGGCTGGCTCGCGCTGGGGACGACGGCTCTGGGGTATCTGCTGTTCACCCGGGGGGTCGGGCGGCTCAGCGCCGCCACGGTGGGGACGCTGAGCCTGGCCGAACCGCTGGTCGCCACCGTGCTGGGTGTGCTGCTGCTCGGTGAACGGCCGGGGCCGGTCGCCGTCGTGGGCGGCCTGCTGCTGCTGGGCGGGCTGGTGGCCGTCTCGTTGCCGGGGCGCCGGCCTAAGGCGGTCCGGGAGCCTCGGTCCGAGCCGGTCGGTCGGTGACGGGGCCGGGCCGCTCGACGGACCCGGCGGCTGTCTACCGGTCCTGGTAGCTGCTCATGTTCGCGCGCACGTGGTCGGAGAAGAACCGCGGCCCGATCGCGTCGGCGCGGGCCATCCCCTCCGGGGTGAGCAGCAGGACGGTGCCGGCGGCGCGGACCCAGTTGCGGGTCAGGAGGGTGTCGAGCTGGGTGGTGAAGTCGTCCTCGAAGCGGGTGCCGAAGTGGCGTTCGTAGCGGGTGACGTCGAGTCCGGTCGATTCGAGCAGGTGCTGGAGGACGTACATGCGGCGGCGTTCGTCGTCGTTCATGGCGAAGGCCCACTGGGCGCGGCGGAAGCGTTCGCTCGGGGTCGCGATGTAGTCGTCGATGATGCGGCGCACCTCGGGGACGGCGACGGCGTAGTCGGTGGTGTAGTGGAGGTCCGTGGTGAACGAGCGGGCACCGACGCCGAGGCCGACCATGCCGGCCTGCTGGTTGTACTCGCTGATGCTGGTGTTCTCGTTGTCCTCGACTGCGGCGCTGCCGAGGCGCCTGAAGACCCGCATGGACGTCTGCTCGTATCCGGCGGAGAGAAGGTGGTCGCGGCCGAAGCGGTAGAGCTGCAGTCGCTGGTCGTCCCAGTCGGCGGGGCTGGTGGCGTGGCGGGAGCTGAGGCCGGTCAGCGGGCGGACGTAGAGGGGGTAGAGGTAGATCTCCTCGGGTTCCCAGGCGAGGGCGGCGTCGAGGGAGACCTGGAAGGTGCGTTCGGTCTGGCCGTCGATGCCGTAGATGAGGTCGATGTTCAGGATGGGGAACCGGGCGTCGCGGAGGGCGGCGAGGGCGGACTCGACCTCCTGGCGCTTCTGCGGGCGGACGGCGGCGCGGACTTCGTCCTCGAGGAAGCTCTGTACGCCGATGCTCAGGCGGGTGGCGCCGCGTTCGGCCAGGACCGAGAGCCGGTCGGGGGTGGCCGTGGCGGGCGAGGTCTCGACCGACCAGGACGCCGCCTGCAGGTCGGCACCCATGATGTGCTCGGAGATGTCGCAGAGCCGGGTGAGTTCGTCGGCCGTGAGGTAGGTCGGGGTCCCCCCGCCGAAGGCGGCGAGGGTGAAGCGTAAGGGATGGCCCTGCGCGTCGAGGGCTTCCCTGGTGACGCGGGCCTGGCGCGCGAGGGTGTCCAGGAAGGCGGCGGTGACCTCTTCGGGGGCGCCGGTGCGGGTGAAGAGGTTGCAGAACCCGCATCGCATCTCGCAGAAGGGCACGTGGGCGTAGAGGGAGAGGCTGTCGAGCCGTTCGCCGGACCACAGGTCGCTCAGGAGGGGGCCTTCCTCCAGGAGGCGGTAGGCCTTCTGGTGCGGGTAGGCGTAGACGTACTGCTGGTAGGGGGTCTCCCGCTCGGCGGGGGCCGTTGCGGGAAGGGAGGGGGAAGGAAGCATGATCTTGCTCATGGGCGAGTGTCTCGCTTTCTGAGGGGTCGTCACGGGTGGTGACAGCTCGGCACCTTAGAGCGGTCGGAGAGGCGATATCTGTAGTGCGATCAGCAAAAGATGTGTTTCACGCTCTAGATGTTCGTCTGCACTTTTCGCGAAGAAAGTACTTCGTCCCGATATGCCGCCGCCGGCACGGCCCACGGGCGGTCCGGACCACCCGATACGGCTGACGAGGCGCACGCCCATGGGGTTGTGTGGGGGGCATGAAGCGACTTCTCATCGCTGCGGGAGGCGGCGGCGACGCCATCACGGCAGCCATGGTGCACACCGCGATCCACGGCCGGCACACTCCCGCCCTGGTGCTCACCTACGCGTGGGAACGACTGGTCGTCGATCCCGTGCCCGGGCCGCGCGGCATCGCGGACTTCACGGCGCTCGACCACCCCGCGCCCGGCCTCGCACTCGTCACCCCGCGCACCGCGCCCAGGGCCCCGGCCGGCTCGCTCCTCCCCCGGCTGGCCGGCGGTCTACGGCCCGCACTGGGACTGCTCGACCCGTACGACGGGACGATCGGTCTCACCCGTCAGATCGAGGCGGCGGCCCGCTGGTGCGGCGCCGCCCACGTCGACCTCGTGGACGTGGGCGGCGACATCGTCGCGCGCGGCGACGAACCGACCCTGCGCAGTCCGCTCGGCGACGCGCTGGCCCTGGCCGCCTGCGCGGCGACCGGCCTGTCGACCACCGTGCACGTCGCCGGACCGGGTCTGGACAACGAGGTACCGCGGTCCGTCCTGGCGCCGCGTCTCGGCGCCCCGGCCTTCGCCCTGGCACCCGAGGACACCGACGACGTACTGCCCGTCTTCGACTGGCACCCCTCGGAGGCCGGCGCGATGCTCGTCGCGGCGGCGCGTGGCGTCCGCGGCGTCTGCGGCACCCGCGACGCGCCCGCCCCCGTCGTTCTGGAGGACTCCTCGCACCTCGTGTACCGGCTCGCCTGCGAGGACGCGCTCCGCCTCAGCCCGCTCGCCCGGGCCCTCGCGCTGTGTCCTAGCCTGGACGCCGCCGAGAAGGTCTCGCACGCCGTCTGCGGCTTCTCCGAGATAGCCCGGGAACGTCGGCGCGCCGCCCTCCTCCCCGCCCCCACCGCCCCACGCCCTCCCGGGGAACCCGATGCCGTCCTGGACCGGTACCTCGCCTTCGAACGCGCTCGCCGCGCCGAGGGCCTCGCCTACGTCACGACACGCAGGATCACCGAGGACCTCGGCCTCACCCCGGACGAGGCCGACACGCTGTTCCGCTTCCTGAGCGCGACTTCACCGGCCCGGCGGGTGGCACCGCTGTGGCGGCTGGCACCGAGCTGAGGTGCCGGGGCACGGTGGGAGCTTCCTCCCCGGGGGCTCGGGCAGGTCGAGCCGTAGGGCGTGTGTACGGGAGGGGTCGGCGGCAAGAACGCCGCGGCCGGACGCGCCCCGCGGACGGTCCGCCGATCCGCCTCCGCGGATGCGGTGCGTGCCGTCCGTGGGCGAGGGTAGCCGCCGTGCATGACGGAACTCCTCATCACAGCGTCCCAGTTGGCTCAGGACAACCGCCCCGACGGCCCACCCTGGTTCAAGTGGGCGTTCCTCGCCGTGTGGGCGGCCCTCCTGCCCTGGGTCCTCTACAAGCTCCATCAGAACGGCTACTTCAGAAGACGGCGGTGACGTCGCCCATGCGAGAGCGCGCCGGTGTCGCCTTCGTCCTTCCGTCCGCAGCATGGTCACGCCTGTCGGCAGTCGGCCCTCGCCCGTCGGCCCGGTGCCGGGCTCGACGGAGCGTCCCCCGCGACACCCCGTGGGGCCACGTCAGTGGGCCACGGCGGAGGCGGCCAGGAGCGTCGCGGTGGCGAGGCCGCCCCAGAGGGCGGCCGGGCCGTGGGGTGCGAGGGCGGTGATGGCCGCCGGTGAGACGGCGAGCCCGAAGCCGGTGGAGAGCTGGAAGCGGGCGAGGACCCGTCCGAGCGCGTGCGCCGGGGCGAGAGCGGTGACGAGCGCGGTGGCACTGCCGGCGTAGACGATCTCGCCGAGGGTGCAGACCACGGACACCGCCGCGATCGTCGGGGCGGCCCAGCCGTGTCCCAGGGACACGGCCGCGAGGAACCCCAGGTAGGAGGCGGTCAGCACGACACCGGCGACCGCCAGGACGGACCGGCGGGGGAAGCGGGACAGCAGGACGGTGACGGGAATCTGCAAGGTGACCACCAGCACCGTGTTGCTCACGAAGATGGCCGCGGGCCACATCGGGGAGGCGTCCATCTGTGTCACGAGAACCAGAGGGAGCGCGATCTCCGGGACGTTGAGGCAGAACGCGTAGATCACGTTGGCGGCCAGCAGTGAACGCATCCGGGGCGCAGGCTCGTCAGCCGTGTGCTCGGCTCCGGCCGAGCGCCCGGCGGGTCGGGTCGGGTGGGCGTGCACGTGGACGGACCAGGTCAGGGCGGCCGCGGCGAGGTAGGCGACGGCGGTGACGACGGCGAGAAGCCGCAGCGCGGTGGTGCCACCCGTCAGGCATACGGTGGCGAGGAGGGCGCCCACTCCCAGTCCGGCGTTGCGCAGGGCGCGCCCTCCTGCGAGGGCGGCGTCGCGCTCCCGACCGTGGGCGATGGTCGCGACGAGGGCTGCGTGGGCGGCCGGCCAGGCCTGGTTGCCGATCCCGAGGAAGAGCGCCGCGACGGTGAAGAGCTCCGCGTTGCCCGTCGGAGTGGCCAGCAGGAGCACCACGCCCAGCACCCGGACGAGCATGGACGCCGCGACGGCGGTGCTGCGTGCTCCCCGGTCCAGCCATCTCCCCACCGCGGGCATGCACAGGAGCCCCGCCACGATGCCGACCGTCATCGCGATGCCGGTCGCCGGCGCGGACAGCCCGAGGACCGTCACTCCGTACAGGAGCAGGAACGGCCGCAACAAGCCGGTGCCGAGCGCGTCGACGGCGAGGGCGGCGGCGTAGCGGGGGCCTCCGGACGCGTGCAGGAGGGCGTGGGGTCGGATCCGTGGGGTGGTTGCCATGCGCTCAAGCTGATGCCGGGGCGCCGATGCGGCACGCGGGTTGACGCACATCGTCAACCGGCGGCGTCATAGGCCGCCGGCCGTCGATGATGGGGGGATGACGCTGCGGATCGACATCGCCGGGCTGCCCGCCGGAAGGCTGCGGTTCGCCGCCTCCCCACTGGCCGAGCTGACGGCGATGCTGCACGTCCTGGCCGAACCGGCGCACCACCCGCGGCTGGCCGGGTGGGCCGACGACGTCTGGGCCGCGATGCCGCCCGAGCTGGACCGGCGCCTGCGCGAGGCGCAGTTCCTCTGGCGTTCCTCACGAGCCGACTTCCTCGTGCCCGCCCGTCCCCGAGGCACCTTGACGGAGGAGCTCGACGACCTGGACCGGATCGACGACGAAAGCTACGTCGCCACCGCACTCACCACCACGTGCGGCAACGACCGCATCCACTTCCCCGCACCGTCGCCGTCGCCGCTCGCCGACCGCGCCGCGCGCGAGCACGCCCTGGATCTCGCCCAAGCACGCGGGGCGCTCCAGGAAGCCTTCGCGGCGCGGCTCCTCGCGGATCCGGCCGCCGTGCGGGCGCAGGTGCGCCGCACCCTCGAACAGTGCGCCGAGGCGTTCTTCGACACCGCCTGGACGGCCGTCGCCGTGGAACTCGCCACCGACCTGCGGCTGAAGAACGACCTGCTGAGACGACACGGCATCGAGGCGGCTCTCGGCTCCGTCTCCAGCGCGGTGACCCTGGCACCGGACGGCGACAGCATCGTCGTGGACCAGCTGCAGGACAACACGACCACCGCCCACGACCGAGGCGTCACTTTCATCCCCAGCGCCTACGGCCGGCCCCATCTGGTGGTCGTCCACGCACCCGGACGGCAGCCGGTCGTGCAGTACCCCGCGGCCGAATCCGGCCCGTCACACCCCGTGCCGCAGGAGACCGTCGCTCTCCGGCTCGAAGCCCTGGCCCACCCCGTACGCCTGCGGTTGCTCCGGACGCTCGCCCGCGGCCCGCACACCAACGGCGAACTCGCCCACGCCTGGAGGCTCTCTCCCCCGGAGGTCTCCCGCCACCTCGCCGTCCTCCGCCGAGCGGGCCTCCTCACCGCCCGGCGCCACGGTCGCTACGTCCAGTACTCCCTCGACCACACGCACCTCGCGACCCTCGGCACGGACCTCCTCACCGCCCTGCTGCGCTGAGCGGCGGACGGCCGGTCGCCCGTCGCGCCCCGGCCGCCGGGCCGGGGCCAGCTAGCAGGGCCCGTTCTCCCAGTAGTACGCGGCGATCTCCGCGCGGTACTCCGGGTCCGCGTGGTGCTGGTCGGGCAGGTACTGCGGGGCGTCCTCGATCTGTTGCCGGCTCAGGTCGAGCCGGAGCGTGCGTCCGGCCGGGTCGAGGTGCGTCACCGCGCCGGCGGGGATCATGACCTTTCCGAAGATCCATCCGTCGGCCTCCACGACGAGGAACGCCTCGCCGGTGACATCGGAGTACGTGTCGACCTCGCCGACCCGTCCGTCGGCGGCTTCGACCCTCCATCCGGTGAGGTCGAGGTCGCCCAGTTCGCCGCACGAGGGGTCGAAGCCCCACGGGTCGTTCGCCATCGTCGTCGCGCTCCTCGGGTCAGCGGGCCAGGATCTCGTCGAGCAGCGCGTCGAGGTCCATGGACTCCTCGCCTTCCCCGACGACGTCGTACGTCTGGCGCAGGAACCCCTTGAGCGCCCTGGCCTCGGCGAAGAGGACCGCTTGTCCGTCCTCGTTCTCGGCGGGACCGCCCAGTCCGATGCGGAGCTCGTGGCCCCCGGATCCCCGATGGGGACGGAACGTCACATCGCCCTCGCCCACGGGTCGGCGCAGCCCGTCGGCCAGCATCGTCCGGTCGAACTGCCAGGAGGCCAGGACGGCCAGTCCGTCGAGGAAGTCGGCCTGGACGGCGTACGGAAGGTCCGCCGAGTAGGCGAATCGTGCGAAGAGCGGCACCGTGCTCTCGCCGGCATCGAGGCGCACGGCGATCAGGCTGGACACGCAGGACATAGAAGGCCTTTCAAGGTCGGGGGGCGCAGCGCACCGACCGCCTGCCCCCTTCTCCTGCGCTCACTCCTCACTTGTGCACGGAATCTCCGAGTTGTCTGGATTCCGAGTCGTCGGCGCGGCATCGGGGCGGCGACGGTTGGTGTCCGTCAGCCGTTCGCCACCCAGATCGCCGCGTTGAGGGCCGTGGCGAAGCACACCCAGCCCAGGTAGGGCACGAGCAGGAGCGCGGCGGCTCTGGACACGCGGCTGAAGTACGAGATCGTGAGGCTGGTCGCCGCCACCAGGAGGAGGATCTCGATGAGGGCGGCGCCGTACGCGCCCAGCCCGAAGAAGAGCGGGGTCCAGCCGAGGTTGAGGGCCAGTTGCACGACCCACCAGGTGATCGCCGGCTTCCTGCGCGGTGCGGCCTGTCGCCGCCAGACCAGCCATCCGGCTGCACCGATGGTGGCGTAGAGCACGGTCCAGACGGGGCCGAACAGCCACGCGGGAGGCGCCCAGGGCGGCAGGTCCAGTGAGGTGTAGACGGTCGCCGCATCCGCCGAGGCGAGGGCGCCCACCGCGGCGACGGCGTAGACCGCCAGGAGGAAGCCGATCAGGGCGGCCCACGCCCTCCCGCCATGTGCGGTCACTCGGTTGGACACGTCGGACACCAGGGCTCCTTGCAACGATCCCGCCGTTCGGATACCTGAGCTTCTGCCCTCCGGTCCTGCTCGGATGCACCCCTCCCCGGCCGGCCCTTCGCCGACGGAAGCGTGGAGGGGCTCGGCGCCCACGGAGGGCCGCCGCTCCCTCGTCGCCGGTCAGGTCTCCAGGCGGATCGCGAGGTCGAGCAGGTCCGGCAGCCTGAGGACCCGCCCGTCGAACCCCGGCAGGGGGACGTGGAGTGGGGCGGTCCAGCGGGCGGGTACGGCCTCCAGGCCGTAGTGGGCCCCGGCGAGGCCTCCGGTGACCGCGGCCACCGTGTCCGTGTCGCCGCCGAGGTCGATCGCGGCACGTAGCGCGTCCTCGAAGGTCGTCGTGGTGCGCAGGGCCCATACGGCGGAGCCGAGGCACGGCCAGACGGCGCCGTTGAACTCGGTCGCCTGGTCGGGGTGCCACCGGGGGTCGAGGACGGTGCTGTAGCGCCGGCGATGGTCGGGGCGGACGAGGGCCAGGATGTCCGGGAGTGCCGCCAGGGGGTCGGCCCCCTCCATGGTGACGCGGATGAGTTCGTGGTAGACGGCGGTGCCTTCCCAGGCGGCCCGGTCGCCGTGGGTGAGGGCGGCGATGCGCCGGGCCGCGTCCATCGTGGCTGCCGTTCCGGCGCGGGCGAAGTAGACCGCGGAGGTCGTCGCCCGCATCAGAGCGCCGTTTCCCGCGGCACGGTGGTTGGTCTGGAAGTGGAGGGCGGCCGCCAGGTCCCAGGGCATGCCGTTGGTGAGGACGTCTTCCGTCTGCAGACCGATGTCCTTGGGCTCGGACGCCGCCCACCGCTGGAAGCGGGCGAAGACGTCCGGCAGGTCCAGGCCGTCCCGTTCGAGGAGAGACTCCGCGACGAGGACGGCCATCTGGGTGTCGTCCGTCCCCTCCCCCGGGTCCCAGCCGCCGCCCCCGCTCATCTCACCGCCGGCCCCCGGCGCGGGGAACCGCGCCGAGAAGACACCGGGGAGGCCGAACTCGAAAGGCCCGCCCAGCGCGTCACCCACGGCTGAGCCGATGACCGCGCCGCAGGCCCGCTGGATCCGCTGCATGCACGCAGGCTATAGGGGACTTCGGGAGGCGGGAGCAGCGGCGACGGATGCGCCGGCTCGGCTGTGGCGGCTCGGCTGTGACCGGGGCTCGGTCGGAGGCGCACCGGGCCTCCGACAGGTCGGTGGATGTCCCCGAGACGTCGGCGAATCGCCCGCCTTCTCTCGCAGGCTGGTTTGCACGTGCGAGCGGTGTGCCGACACTTCACCCCCTATTCCCCGACTGTCGACGGAGAGCTCCGCCGCGATGACCGCTCTGGCGTCACGGCCTCACGAGAGAGCAAGAGGGGGCACGTACGTCGCGATCAGCTTCTGGCGCCACAAGGCCTGCAGCGTGATGATGTCGTCGACTCACACCAGGCGCGCGGCCGATGGAGCGAGGAGCCGCCCGCTCCCACCGAGGACGGGTCCCCTCCCCCGCGTCGGCACTGCCCTCGCCTCGCATCAGCCGGAGGCGACACCGCGGTCGTTCACGGACGGGAACCCGCCGTGGCGACTCGTACCGGAGGATCCCCCTGCCGCGGTCCAGCCGGCGAGGACCCACTTCCGTTCGCGCCTCGCAGGGTGGCGGACCCGCCCCTATCCGCCGCCTGGGGACTACATCCGGAATCGAAGGCGCATCGCTCCGCACCCCTCAAATCCCTCGGCCGCGCGGCGCGGGGGATGTGTCGTGAGACAACCCCCAGTGGATGAAAAAGCCGGGCAATCACCGCTGTTCACAAGGCTATTGACAGGTGTTCAGGGCACCTGCGAATCTTCCGTCGATCGCGATCAAGATCGTTCTCAAGCCGAAAGGAAAGTGCTGAAATGCAGATCAAGCGGAGCCTGAAGGTCGCCCTCGCGACCGGTGCGCTCGTCATCGCAGGAGCGGCGCCGGCCCTGGCCACCATCACCTACCCGGCCGAGGGCGGCGAGTGGGACCACGGTGCGGGTACCGCGACCGTGTGGTCGGACTACTACCACCCGTCCGTCTGCCACGGCTCCACGTCCGTCGGCAAGTACATCGACAGCGACGAGGCTTCGGCCGACTCGTGGAGCATCACGAGCGCCACCGTCGCCCTCTCGGGCAACAAGGCGTACTACAACACCCGTTGCTGAGCGGAGGCCGGGCGTGAGAGCCCAGCCCCCGCTGCGGTGAGGACAGCGTTTCGCCCGCGGTAGTGACCTCGTCCGTCCCCGCGGGCGGACCGCCCCTCCCCCATTCTGCCCCCGAAGCTCCGCCCTCCCCCCCCACTGGGTCCGCCATGTTGCACCGAAGCATCACGTTCGTCCACGCCGCCGTGCTGGCGTTCGCCGCCGTCCTCTCCTTCCTGTTCCTCCGCGACTCCGACGGGCGCTGGGCCCTCGGGCACTCCGCCGTCGTCTGGGTGACGGACAGCACCGGGGCCACCAGCGGCACCCGGATCACCGCCGTCATGGGCGAGTTCGCCGCCTCCCACGAGGTCTCGGTCGCCCGAGAGGTGCCCGACCTCAAGGAGCCCTACAGCCGACGGCACCTCTACTTCGCCTCCGGGGGACCACGCTCCGCATGGGTGCGCGACGGCTACCCCGCCTTCGACCGCGACTACCGCACCGACGTCCATCCCGTCGCCGAGCTGGGCAACCGGGACCCCCGCGGCTACTACTACGTCTTCGGCTCCGAGCAGGCCGCCGACGACCTGGCCCGGACCTTCGCCGGACTCGGCCTGGAAGCAGGGGTCTACCAGCCCTTCGCCCTCGACCAGCTCACCCCCGTCTACTCCGGGAGCGCGCTGCTCCGCTCCCTGTGGGTCGTCCTCCTCGTCGTCGTGACCACGACCGGCGCCGGCGTCATGCTCAGCGCCAAGGGCTACGGCGTCCAACGGCTCCAGGGCCGCTCCTTCGCACAGATGCTGCGCTGGGACCTGCGCCGCCTCGCTCCCTTCTGGGGCCTGTCCCTGGTCACGGTGGCCGCCCTCGCACTGGTCCTGCTGGGCCTCTACAACGGCCTCGCCTGGTTCGGCACCTTCGCCCTCCTGTCCCTCGGCTTCGCCGTGGCCCTCGGGCTCGTCTCCCTCGCCGTCCACGCGATCACGCTGCGCCTGCTCCTCAGGACGACGCTGCTGCGCGCGCTGAAGGGGGAGCTGCCGGCCCGTGCCGCCACGACCAGCACCTACCTCGTCCGGATCCCTGCCCTGCTGCTCGCGGTCGGCATCTGCGGCGACGTCGTCCTCGCGGGCCAGAACATCGAGGTCCGGCAGACGAGCATCGAGGCCTACCAGGAGGCCGGGGACACCACGGCGCTCGCTCTCAACGGCAGCGTGGCGAGCGAGGGCGGCCTCAAGGCCCTCACCGAGCAGGTGGGCGGCTGGCTGCGGACAGCGGACGCGGCGGGCCAGGTCATCGTCGCGGGTCACCGCAACTTCCGGAACTCCGGCGACCGCGGTGCGCTTCCCGAGCGCGATCTCCTGATCGTCAACGAGTCCTACCTCGCCGCCCAGGACGTCCTCGACGCGGCCGGTCACCGCCTGCCCCCGACCACCGCCGACCCCGCGCGCGTCCGGCTGCTCGTCCCCACCGGCCTGGAGCGCTACACGACCCGCCTGCTCGGCAAGGTCCCGGAACTGCTGAACCCGAGCAGCCCGGGGAGCGTCCCGCCCCGGAACGTGACGGCAGTCGCCGTTCGGGACGGGCAGCGCCTGTTCACCTACAACCCGCGCGGACGGCTCCAGAGCAAGACCAATCCCGGGGCCGACGAGTCCTTCGTCACCGACCCCGTCCTCGTCGTGTTCCCCGACGGATCCCCCTACCTGAGCGACCGCGGCTACATGTCCTACGCCTCCCAGCAGAGCCTCGTCTTCAAGGAGCCCGCCGATGTCACGGAAGGCATCGCCGACAACCGGCTGGAGACGTACGTCACCGGCATGAGTCCGGTCGGCCAGAACGCGGCCATGATGCTCCGCGACCTCGTCGCAGACTTCCGGCTCCAGCTCTTCAACCTCGCCCTGGCGGTCTCCGTCCTCCTCATCACGGGTGTCGGCGCCTGCATCGTCCACGCCCGGAGGAACGCGCAGGCGATCTTCGCCCGGCACATCAGCGGCTGGCGGTTCGCCGCCGTGCACCGCCCCCTGCTCCTGGTCGAGGGCACCCTGGCCGTCCTGCTCACCGCCTGGGTCCCCGTGCAGGTGTGGTGGCGCAACAGGACAGCGGCGGAGGTCGCCGCCCGGGGCGAAGCGCCGCTCGCCCCTCCCGTCAGGCTCACCGGTCTCGACCTCACGGCGAACGGCCTGCTCGTCGCCGCCGAAGTCGCCGCGGTCCTCCTGGCACTGGTCGTCTTCCACCGCAGGATCATCAAGGAAGGGGCCACCGAATCGTGACCCGCCCCCACCGCTCCACCGGAGAGACCTCGTGATCGAGATTCAGAACCTGACGAAAGCCTACGGATCGCGCACCCTCTGGTCCGGACTCGACTTCACCGTGCAGCCGGGACGGCTGCTGGCCCTGGTCGGCGCCAGCGGCTCCGGCAAGTCCACGCTGCTCAACTGCCTCGGACTGCTCGACGCCCCCAGCTCGGGCGCGATCCGCCACGAGGGCCGCGACGTCACGAAGTTCAGCCCGCGCGCCGCCCGGCTCTACCGCCGCGACGTCCTCGGCTACCTCTTCCAGAACTACGCGCTGATCGAGAACGCCACCGTCGCCGCCAACCTCGACATCGCCATCGCACCGCGCCGCAGGAGTGCCGGCGGCCCGACGATCGCCGAGGCCCTTGCGCGCGTGGGACTCGCCGGCCGCGAGAAGGACCGGGTTCACCGGCTCAGCGGCGGCGAGCAGCAACGGGTCGCGCTGGCACGGCTCATCGTCAAGCAGCCCTCCCTCGTCCTGGCCGATGAACCCACCGGCGCACTCGACGAGGACAACACAGCGCTCGTCGTCGACATCCTGCGCGCGATGAGCGACGAAGGCTGCGCGGTCGTCATCGCCACCCATGACAGCTCGGTCCGCGACCGATGCGACACCGTCCTGACCGTGGGCGCCGACACGCGCCCCGTACCCGTCACAGAAAGGCAGCACGCATGAAGATCCGCCTCACCTGGGCCGTTCCGCTCGGTCTCCTCCTGGCCGCCACCGTCGCGGTCCTCGCCGTGTACGGCACCCACGCCTTCACCATCGCGGGGCGGATCGTCGCCACGATCTTCTGAAGGCCCCTGGTCGACGATGACGTGGCGCGGCCGCGTGGCGGGGGGACGCGCGCCCGGCGTGTCGGCCGACACGCAGGAGGCGGGTGCGGGGGCCGTGCCGCCGACACGCAGGAGGCGGGTGCGGGGGCCGTGCCGCCGACACGCAGGAGGCGGGTGCCGGGGCCGTGCCCCCGCACCCGCCTCCTGCACCGCGGTCCTACCGGAAGAACGCCAGGTAGTAGTCGACGAACTTCATCTTGTGCTGTCCGGCCGCGTCGTCGTTCTGGCCGGGCACGAACTCGGGGGCGTTCTTCACCTGTTCCCTGGTGCAGCTCAGGTAGACGGTCTCCGTCGCGAGGTCGACCGCGGTGACCACACCGCCCGGGATGACGACCTGGCGGCCGATGATCCACGGGCCGGTGTCCACGACCAGGTGGCTGCTGCCGACCTCCGCCGAGTGTCTGTCGACCTTGCCGATGCCGCCGTCGGAGCACTCGACCTTGAATCCCGTCACATCCACCTCTGTCGCGTGGGTCGCGGTCTCCGCATAGGTCCAGACGTCACGAGTCATGTCCTCTTCCTTCCTCCGGTGCGGCCGATGGCCGTCGTGTTCTCTGCTGCTACGTGTGCTCGCGAAACGCCGGTTCACACGGCCCGGATCAGTCGATCTTCGTCGGCTTCGCGCCGTCCTGGAGCTGGTGGGTGGTCACGCGACCGTGCGACGGCTGCACATCGCTCCGGCTCCCGACGGGGGCGGCTCCGATGGACCCCGTCAGCGTCACGCCGAGGGCTGCCAGGGCCGCGCTCTTGGCGAGCAGTCGCCCGGGGCGGTGCGGCGTCCCGGTCTTCGGCTCCGTCCTCGTGAGCGTGAAGAGCGAGCGGCGGGCCCGGGACGGGGCCGCGGGGCCGGTCGGTGCCGTCACGGGCTGCGCGGCGTGGCGGGGGTCGCGTGCGTCGGTCGTCGGCAGCGCCGCCAGAGTCTTCTGACAGGTACGGGCGTCGGGTCGGTGGGCGGCCTCGTGCGCCGTCATGGCCTTCAGGAGTTCGCCGAGGTCCGGGGGGAGTCCGTCGGGCAGCACCGGCGGGCGGTGCAGCCGTGCGAGGGCCGCCTCCAGGGGCTGGCCGTCGTACTCCCGTTCGCCCTTGAGCGCCTCCAGGAGCACGAGTCCGAGGCTGTAGACGTCGGCCCGCGGTCCCGTGGTCCAGCCGAGTGCCTGTTCCGGAGCCATGTAGCACGCCGTCCCCATGAGGATGTCCTCGCCGTCGGCGGCCGGGGCGGCCGCGCCGCTCTCGGTGCCGTCGGGCGTGGTCGCGGGGTCGTCGGTGGTGAAGCGGCGGGAGATGCCGAAGTCCGTCAGGCGCGGGGCGTCGGTGGGGTCCAGGAGGATGTTCGACGGCTTGACGTCGCGGTGGACTATCCCCTTTCCGTGCACGTGGGCGAGCGCGGAGGACAGCGCGACCCCCATGCGGCAGGTCTCGGACACCGTGAGCGCGGAGCGGGCGAGGCGCCGGCGCAGGGTCGTCCCCCGGACGAGCTCCATCACCAGGAAGGGACGGCCCTCGTCGCGGCCGGAGTCGAAGAGGGTCACCAGACCGGGATGCTGCAGCTGCGCGAGGAGACGTCCCTCGCCGTCGCAGTGCTCCTCCGTCCGGGTGTCGCCGCAGCGGAAGACCTTCACGGCGACGGGCCTGCGCAGCCGGAGGTCCACGGCCTCGTACACGTCGGCCACGCCCCCTCTTCCCAGCAGGCCGTCGAGCCGGTACCGGCCGGCGACCGCGTGAGCCGTCAGCCGGGAGTCGGTTTGCACGCGCCACGGACGGACCTGCATCTCGCTGCTCCCTGTGTTCCGTTCCCGTCGTCTGCCTCTGCCGTCCGCCTCGTCGTCGGCGAGCGGTGTTCCGCCCTTCGCTCCCCGCCCGGTGCGGGCCTGACGGCCCGGAGCGGTGGTCGCCTCCGTACGTAGCTGCCGATTCGGCCGCCGCGTGCGGGGCTTGGGGTACGGGTGCCCCGGATGTCCCGGGGCATCCCTGCGACGTTCGAGCATGCGGACGACGCCACCGGCCGGCCGTGTTCGGGCCGGGAGATCGGCTTCCGGATGCTCCCGACGGCTGCGGCGCGGGATCCGTGCCCCGCCGCAGGTGGTGCGCGGTGCCGGAGGGGTCGGGGAGCGGGCGCCGCTGCGCCCGTCCGTGCCTCCGCGCGCCCCTCCGTGAGGGATGGTCGTGGCCGGATCTCGCCTCCACGATGAAACGCGTCCCGTCCGCGACGGACGGGACGGGGCACATCCGGCGGCGCGCGGGGGGCAGGGCCGTCCGCGCGTCATCACTTCGGCGACCCGTACGGGGGATCCATGGGCAGACGCTGGTTGATCACGGGGTGTTCTTCGGGCCTCGGCATGGCATTGGCCGCCGCGGCGGCACGGGCGGGGCACCAACTCGTAGTCACCGCCCGCAAGACGGCTGACCTGGAGGACCTCAGGTCCGCCTGGCCGGGCCGGATCGTCCCGGTGCCGCTGGAGCTGCGGGACGCCGCTTCCTGCGAGGAGGCCGTCCGGACGGCCGTCGACCGTCTCGGGGGCATCGACGTCCTCGTCAACAACGCCGGCGCCGGACTGTTCGGCGCGGTCGAGGAGGTCTCCGACGCCGAGCTCCGGGACCAGCTGGAGATCCTGGTCGTCGGGCCCTGGAGACTCGCGCGGCTCGCCCTGCCCCTGATGAGGGCCCAGGGACACGGCCACATCCTGAACGTCTCGTCCATCGTCGGCCGGATGGCCTTCCCCGGCCTCGGCGCCTACGTGGCCGCCAAGCACGCCCTGGAAGGCATGAGCCAGGCCCTCGCGGTGGAGGCGGCCCCGCACGGCATCCGCGTCACGGTGATCGAACCCGGCATGTTCGCCACCCGCTACGGCACCGCCATGACGGAGGCCGCGCACCGGGTCCCCGCCTACGACGTGACCAACCGCGAGATGCTCGAAGGCGCGCGCGGACTCGCCGACAGCCCCGAGACCGGGCGTCCCGACGACTACGCCGCGCGGGTCCTGTCCCTCGTCCACGCCGAGGGGCCCACGCCGCTGCGCATTCCGGTCGGCGCCGACGCGTACGGCTATCTGGACGTCGCGGAGCAGGCCGCCCGCGAGGAGTACGCCGCGGCGCGGGCGCTCGTCGACGGGCCACCGCCGACGGTCTGACGGGCCGTCGCCCGTCGTCCGACGGGGTCACCGCCACCGGCCCGACGGGCCTTCGGCTGTCGTCCGACAACCCGTCCCACCGTTCCCTCGGTTGCCGGGGGCTCAGGGCGCCCCACCGCCGTCGACCGGCGGTGGGGCGCCCGTCGTGCGGACCGGTGCGTCCTCGGGGCGGTTGTTACCTGTGCGTTCCGCATGGGTGGAAGGTGACAGCGGCGACTGTCGGGGCCCTCGGGGGACGTGACAGCGTCGTGTCCGTCACCGACCGAGGGAGTGCGCAGTGAACAAGGGGTACGCGGTGTTCTGCGACGCCGACCGTCACTTCTACGACGCGCCGCACCGTCTGGTCTTCGCCGAGGGCGCGGGTGGCTCGCTCTACCGGGCCGCCACCCTTCCCGTACCCGAGGGCTGGACGTCGCACCGTACGGGCGACTGGCTCGCCCTGCGCCCCCTGGACCACACGCTCCCCTCGCAGGGCTGGAAGATCCACGTCTCGGCCCGTCTGGACGATGCGGAGGAGGTCCTCGACACGGTCCGCGCGTACTGTCTGGGACAGGGCGTCGCGTTCAAGTTCGTCCCCGGCCGCTACCTGCTGCACCAGCGCAACGCCAAGTACGCGGACCGCTCGGCGAGCGGCAAGTTCATCACCGTCTACCCGGCCGACGACGAGCAGTGCGGGCGGCTGGCCGCCGATCTGGCGTCGCTGCTGGAGGGGCGGCAGGGGCCGTACATCCTCAGCGATCTGCGGTGGGGTGCGGGGCCCGTGCACCTCCGGTACGGCAGCTTCACCCTCCGGCACTGCTACGACGAGCACGGGGAACTGCGGCCGGCCGTCGAGGACGGGTCCGGCACGCTCGTGCCCGACCGGCGCGATCCCGTCTTCCACGTGCCCGCCTGGGTGACTCCCCCGGCCTTCCTGCGTCCGCACCTGGAGGCCAGGGCCTCGGTGACCGTCCAGGACATGCCGTACGACATCGAGAAGGCCCTGCACTTCTCCAACGGCGGCGGCGTGTACGAGGCCAGGGACCGGCGGTCCGGGCGGCGGGTCGTCCTGAAGGAGGCCCGGCCGTACGCCGGCCTCGCCGCCGACGGTGCGGACGCCGTGACGCGGCTGCACCGCGAACGCGAGGCGCTGGAAAGGCTCTCGGGGCTGGCCTGCACACCGGAGGTCCTCGACGCCTTCACGGTGGGCGAGCACCACTTCCTGGCCCTGGAGTTCGTGGAGGGCAAGCCGCTCAACACCTTCTTCGCGCGGCGGCATCCGCTGATGGAGGCCGATCCGCCGGAGGAGCGGCTCGCCTCGTACACGGAGTGGGCCCTGCGGATCCACGGGCTCGTCGAGCGGGCCGTGGCCGCGGTGCACGAGCGCGGGATCGTCTTCAACGACCTGCACCTGTTCAACATCATGGTGTCCGAGGACGAGTCCTCGGTGACCCTGCTGGACTTCGAGGCGGCCCGGCCCGCCGCGGAGGGCGGCCGGCAGACCGTCGCCAACCCGGCGTTCGTGGCGCCCGCCGACCGACGCGGCCTCGATGTGGACCGGTACGCCCTCGCGTGCCTCCGGATCGCGCTGTTCATCCCGCTCACGAGTCTGCTCGCGGTGGACCGGGGCAAGGCCGCGCACCTGGCGGAGACCGCCGCGGCGCGGTTCCCGCTGCCTCCCGGCTTCCTGGACGAGGCGGTCCGGGAGATCACACGCGACCCGGCCGACGGGAACGCGCGGCCGCCCGTACGTCCGCCGGACCGCTCCCGGTTCCTGCCCGCGGAGCCGGGCGACTGGCCGAACAGCCGTGACTCGATGGTGGCCGCGATCCTGGCGTCGGCGACACCCGAGAGGGAGGATCGTTTCTTCCCAGGGGACATCGCCCAGTTCGCGACGGCCGGCGGGGGCATGAACGTCGGACACGGCACCGCCGGGGTCCTCCACGCCCTGCACGAGAGCGGCGCCCCCCGATGTCCGGAGGCCGAGGACCGGCTCCTGCGGCACGCCAAGCAGCCCGACTCCGGCACACCGCTCGGCTTCTACGACGGGCTGGCCGGCGTCGCGTGGACCCTCGAACGGCTCGGGCACACGGCGGCCGCCCTCGAACTCGCCTCGCTCGTCGCCGAGCAGGGCCACGAGGGTCTCGCCCCCGACCTGTACGCGGGGACGGCCGGTGTCGGCCTCGCGCTGGACGCCATGGCCACCGCCACCGGCGAGAGCGGCTTCCACACGGCGGCCCTGCGCTGCGCCGAGCTGTCCGCCCGCCCGCACCGGACACCCGCCCGACCGGCGGGGATGGCAGGCACCGCGCGTACGGGTCTGCTGCACGGCTCCGCCGGACGGGCCCTCCTGTTCGTGCGCCTCTACGAGCGCACCCGGGACACCGCCCTCCTCGACCTCGCCGCCGAGGCGCTCCACGACGACCTGAGCCGCTGCGTCCGCGGCGCCTCCGGGACCCTGCAGGTCGACGAGGGCTGGCGCACGATGCCGTACCTCGGCGCCGGCAGCGTGGGAATCGGCATGGTCATCGACGACTACCTGATCCACCGGCACGACGACGCCCTCGACCGGGCGCGCCGCGAGATCGTGCGGGCGGCGCAGGCCACCTTCTACGCCCAGCCCGGTCTCTTCCGCGGCGTCGCCGGAATGGTGCTCCACCTCGCCCGTACGAACGTGGGCGGGCCCGGCACGACCCCGGAGGACGTACGCCGCCAGGTCGGCTGCCTGAGCTGGCACGCCATGGCGTACCGGGGCCGGCTCGCCTTCCCCGGCGAGCAGATGATGCGTCTCTCCATGGACCTCTCCACCGGTACGGCGGGAGTCCTGCTCGCCCTCTCCTCGGCACTGGGCGACCGCCCGGCCCAGCTGCCGTTCCTTCCGCCGCTGCCGCGGCCCCACGAACCGGCCCCGTGACGGGGTCGCCCCGCACCACCCGTCCCCTACGAAAGGAAACGATCATGAACCTCTTCGACCTTCAGTCGCTGGAGACCCCCAAGGACGAGGCCATCGGCGACGTCGAGACCGGCAGCCGCGCCAGCCTCCTCCTCTGCGGTGACAGCAGCCTCAGCGTGACGACCTGTAACTGACCCGATCCGGCTTCCCGCACGGCGCGCCCTCCGCGCCGGTGAGGAGCCACGGAGCCCCGGGAGCGCTGCTCCCGGGGCTCCGGCCGTCGGGCCCCGACACCGGCGGCCCGGCGGGAACACCGCTGCCGGAGGGGAAGAGAGGAGGCCGGATGTCCTCGCCCACCGGTTCCGACCGGCTGCTCCGCGGCGCCGTGCGGCACACGACGGGCATCACCGCGGCACTGCTGCTCTGCTCGGTCGCCGGAGCGGCCTGCTCGCTCGCGGTCCCCGCGGTCGCCGGCAGGACCCTGGACCTGCTGCTCCGCGACCGGCCCGGGGCCGGGACGTGGCTGCTGTGGGCCGGCGTACTGCTCGCGGCCGAAGTGCTCCTGGAGACCGGCTCCGTCCTGCTGACACAGCTCACCAACGCCCGCGCCACCGCCTGGATACGGCTCCGCGCCCTGGACGGCCTCCTCGGCGCCGCGCCCCACCGGGCGGCACCCCATTCGGGCGGCGACGTCGCCGCCCGGCTGTGCGTCAACGCCACCGACGGCGGCACGGCCCCGGCCGCACTCGCGACCGCGGTGTCGTCCGTGCTCGTGCCCCTCGGCGCACTCGTCGCCCTGGCCCTCATCCACCCCTGGGCCGCCGCGGTCTTCCTCGCCGGTCTCCCCCTCCTCCTGCTGCTGCTCCGCGCGTTCGCCCTCCAGTCCTCCGACTCGGTCGGCCACTACCAGCGGGCCCAGGGCGCCGTCGCCGCCCGACTGGCCGAAGCGCTGGGCGGCGCCCGTACCATCGCCGCCGCCGACACGACACGGCACGAGGAGGAGCGCGTCCTCGCCCCGCTGACGGAGATGACACGGCACGGCACCCGCATGTGGCTCGTCCACGGCCGCGCCGTGGCTCGCAGCGGCGTCCTCCTGCCCCTGCTCACCACGGCCGTCGTCGCGGTCGCGGGCATCGCGCTCGCCGCCGGCCAGGTCAGCGTCGGCGGGCTGCTCGCCGCCTCCCGGTACGCGGCGCTCGCCGCCGGGGTCGGTGGCATCGCGGCACCGCTCGGCACCCTGGTCCGAGCGCGCGGCGCGGGGCGCCGCACCGCCGAACTCGCCGATCTGCGGCCGATGTCGCACGGCTCCGCGGCCCTGCCGCCCGACGGTCCCGGAGATCTGGTGCTGTGCGGCGTGGGGGTGACGCGCGGCGGCGTCCCGCTGCTCACCGACGTGACGCTCACGATCGAGGGCGGGGCGACGGTCGCCGTCGTGGGCGGCTCGGGGGCGGGCAAGTCGACCCTGGCCGCCGTCGCGGGCCGGCTGACCGACCCCGACAGCGGGAGTGTCCGTCTGGACGGCGTCGAACTGGCCGCACTGTCCCGGGCTGAGCTGCGCGGGGCGATCTCGTACGCGTTCGCGCGGCCCGTCTTCGACGGCGGGGCCACACCGACGATCCGCGCCTCGCTCTCCGCCGGGGTGGGGCCCTCCCGGAGCCCGGCCACGCCGACGAGCGTCCGGGAGGCCGCGACGGCCGCCTGTGCCGACGCCTTCGTCCGACATCTGCCGCTCGGCTACGACACCCCGGTGGACGACGCCCCCCTCTCCGGGGGCGAGGCCCAACGTCTGGGCCTGGCACGGGCGTTCATCGGTGGCGGCCGGCTGATGATCCTCGACGACGCGACGTCGAGCCTGGACACGGCCACCGAACGCCAGGTGGAGACCGCCCTCGCCACGCCGTCGAGGTCGTGCACCAGGCTCATCGTGGCCCACCGGGTGTCCACGGCGGCACGGGCGGACCTGGTCGTCTGGATGGAGGCGGGCCGGGTACGGGGATCCGGACCGCACAGCCTGCTCTGGCAGGAACCGGAGTACCGCGCGGTGTTCGCCGCGGAGGCCCGGCCTGCGGACCCCTCGAGCGGGACCGCCGAGCATGACACCCCGCGCGGTGCCACCCCGCCCCATGCTCCCCCGGAAAGCGGCGGCTCCGGTGCGCTGGAGACGTCATCGGCCGTCCGGGGACGGAGGGCGGACGGATGACGCCCGCGCCGAGCACCGACCCGGCGCAGGGACCGCGGGGCGCGGCCGCCACCGCCACCGCCACCGCCACCGCCACCGCCACCGAGGCTGACTCCGCCCGACGCGTCACGGCCTGGCTCGGCCCCCTCCTCATGCGCCGCAAGGGCGTCCTGGCGAAACTGGCCGCCTGGTCGGCTGCCGAGTCCGCGCAGACGTTCCTCAGCGGCTACTGCGTGGCCCGCTCCCTCGACGACGGATTCCTGAGGGGAACGCCCTCGACCGGTCTGCTCTGGCTGGCGGGGGCCGCCGTGGCCATCCTGCTCGGCGCTCCCGTCGTCCGGGGCGTCTTCGCCCAGCTCCCCCACCTCACGGAACCGCTGCGGGACCAGCTCGTACGAGGGTCGGTGGTACGCGCGCTGCGCACCGCCACGAGCACGGTCGGCGGCTCTGGGGACCCCGCCGCGGTGTCCCGGCTGACGAGTCAGACCGAGATAGCCCGGGACAGCTTCGCCGGACTCGTGCTCGCCGCCCGCTCCTTCGTCTTCGTCGCCGCGGGGGCCCTCGCCGGCCTGCTGTCGCTGGCCCCGCAGTTCCTGCTCGTCGTGCTTCCGCCCCTGGTCCTGGGCCTCGCCCTGTTCGCCGCCTCCCTGCGGCCCATGGCGCGGGCCCAGCACCGGTACCTCGACGCGGACGAGGCAGTCGGCCGGCGCGCCGAGATCACGCGCACCGCACTGCGGGACGTCGTGGCCTGCGGTGCCCAGGCGGCGACCGCCGCGCAGAACCGCCGTGCCGTCGACGAGGCGGCCGCGGCCCAGCGCGCCCTGGCCCGCTGGGCGTCCGTCCGCACCTTCTCGGTGGCGACGGCCGGGCAGCTGCCGGTCCTCCTGCTGCTCGTCGCGACGCCGTGGCTCCTCCGTCAGGGCGTCACGGCCGGAGCCGTGGTGGGTGCGCTCACCTACGTCCTCCAGGCACTGCTGCCCGCGCTGCACACCCTGATGACCGTCCTGGGCGCGGCGGGGGCACGGCTCTTCGTCGTCCTCGACCGCCTCACCCGGCCGCTGCCCCCGCCCCCTCCCCCGGCCTCCGCCACCGTCCCGTCCGGCCCGCGCCGTGCGGACCGGACGGCCGCGGCGCTGGAGCTGCGCCACGTGCGCGCCGCGTACGGCCCCGGTGCACACCCGGTGCTGGACGCACTGGAACTGACCGTCGGTCACGAGGAGCACCTCGCCGTCGTCGGCCCGAGCGGGATCGGCAAGTCGACCCTGCTGCACGTCGCGGCGGGCATGCTCACCCCCGATCGGGGCGACGTCCGGCTCTTCGGGCGTGCCGTCGCCGCGTGCCCGCCGTCGGAACTCGCCTCACTGCGGGCGCTGATCCCCCAGGAGGCGTACGTCTTCACGGGCAGCCTTCGGGAGAACCTGCGGTACCTGCGGCCCGATGCCGACCGGGCCGCCGTCGACCGGACCGTGGAAGCGCTCGGCCTGGCACCGCTCGTCGACCGGGTGGGCGGGCTCGACCGCACGCTGACGCCCGACGCCCTGTCCCTCGGCGAACGCCAGCTGATCGCGCTGGGGCGCGCCCACCTGGCCCCCGCGCCGCTCCTCCTGCTGGACGAGGCGACCTGCCACCTGGACCCGGTAGCGGAGGCCAGGGCCGAGCGGGCCCTCAGGGCGCGGCCGGGGGCTCTGGTCGTGGTCGCCCACCGGTTGTCGTCCGCGCTCCGGGCCGACCGGATCCTCGTTCTCGACGGCACCCGGGCCCGGTACGGAACGCACGACGAGCTGCTCGCGCGTTCCGCCCTCTACCGCGATCTGGTGGGGCACTGGGGCCAGGGTCAGGAGTGAGGGGCCGCGCCCGCGCGGACACCGCGGACTCGCTCAGGTCCAGCCTGCGCCCTGGGCGATCCGGATCGCGTCCACGCGGTTCCGGGCGCCGACCTTCCGGATGACGCTCGCCATGTAGTTGCGGACCGTGCCCTTGGTCAGGAAGAGCGTCGCGGCGATCTCGGCGACCGGCGCTCCGTCTGCGGCCAGCGAGAGGACGCTCAGCTCACGCCGGGTCAGGGGCATCTCCGCGGCCTGGAGGAACCCGAGCGCGAGGGTGTCGTCGATGTACCGCTCTCCCTGGGCCAGACGGTGCACGGCCTCCAGTAATCGGTACTTCGGGGCGTTCTGGTCGACGAAGCCGCTCGCGCCCGCGGCATGGGCCCGCCGCAGCACTCCCGGCCGCTGGCCGGCGACGAGGGCCAACAGGGCGGGTCGGACACCCAGCCCCTCGCCCGAGGGCGGAGCGGCGGCGGTCACGGGCCGCATCCCCGAGGACGGCAGACACGCGGCGTCCGCCACGTACACGTCGGGTTCGGACACCTCCGTCGCCGGCCCGTGCGGCCATCGGGGCAGCGAGGAGACCACCGCGACCCCGCCCGACCTGAGCATCTCGACCAGCGCGGTCCGCAGCAGCTGCGCCTCGTAGACCACCGTCACGCGTATCATTCCCACCCCTTCGGTTCTCCGCCGTGCCAGGAGTGCACGACGCGAGCCATCACCCCCACCCCTCTGCCCTTGCCGCCCCGGGCGGAACACAGCACCGGGTGCACAGGGGGCGCACTCCGGGGCGCCGCGGCCGGATCCGGTGCGTCCCGGCGAAGGCGAAGCAGGCCGACGGCCTGCGCCGCCGGCCGCCCCGGACGGGGAATGTCCGGATCGCACCCGTACGGCGCGCGGGGGCGGGTGTGCGCCCGCGGTCCTGTGGGTGGCCCGTCGGGCTGTTCGACGCGAGGCCCGGCGGCCGCGTGTCCAGCGTCTGTGCGAGCTTGCTCCTCCTGGAGAGCATGGCCGACTGACGGCCTCCCGCGCCGGGCGCAGGTCCGGACGCCCCCGCGCTGTGGTCGGTGGGCGTCCGGGGGCCGGCCACGGCGGGCCGGGGGGGCTAGGCCGGGGGGGCGGCTAGGCGAACGTCGCCCCCCAGGTGGTCGGGCCGACCAGACCGTCCACGGTGAGGCCCTTGCGGGACTGGAAGGTGCGGCAGGCCGCGTCGGAGCCCGGGCCGTACTGGCCGTCCACGGTGAGGGCGAAGCCGTGGGCGGTGTTCATGCGTTGCTGCCAGGTCGCCACGCTCGCGTGCACGGTGGCCGGGGACCGGCGGAAGGTGACCCCGGGGTACGGCAGGGGGCCGCCGCCGGGATCGACCTCGCCGCTGACGACCCGGGCGTACAGGGCGGCCGGGCATTCCGTCGCGTGGTGGTCCCGATGGCCGGTGATGGCCTGGGCGGCTCCGCCGGACGCGCGCAGCCGGTTGATGCCGTACCTGATGGCGTCGATCAGCTGGCTCGTGATGACGTCGTAGGCGCCGTTGGTGCCGCCGGTCAGCGCGCAGACCGCGTACCAGTCGTCGTTGCCCTGCGTCGTGCCCTGGGCCGCCGTGCGCACGTACTCGCCGCGCCCCTGGAAGAGGTAGCCGTGGACGCAGGCGAGGTGGCTGTAGGCGATGTCCGACCAGCCGTTCGCATCCATGTGGTAGTTCTGGATGCCTCGGACCTGGGCGGCGCAGTCGGCGTGGTCGGCCCTGGCCACCTTGACGGCGTCGACGTGGTGGACGACCACGCCGCCCTGCGCGGGGGTGATGTCGCCGCTGGTGCTCCGGGCCGCCCGGGCGCCCCACTGGGCGCGGGTCACGAAGGTGACCATCAGCGGCGCTCCCCACGGGCCGTGGCGCATTCGACGGCGGCGTTGAGCGGTTCGGCGTGCGCGGTACGGGCGGCCTCGGGGCCGTACACGGCGCCGGGGTCTCGGGGGTGGGTCACGGGGGTCTGTCCGCGCTCCGTCGGCGGGAGGGGGGTGGAGGCCTGTGCGGCGCCTGCCTGGACGAGGGGCAGTACCAGTGCGCTGCCGACTGCCGCGCGCAGCGCGACGCGGCGGGAGAGGTCCTGGGTCAACTTTGCTCCAGATGCGGTGAGTCGGTGAAGCCGCTCGGGTGGTCGGTGGTGCGTGCCCCCGTCCGTGCGGTCGGGGCTTCCAGGGTGCGCACGCCGCCTCTCTCCGGCGTTCGCGACATGCGGACGCGGGAGATCACGTCGCCCGCATGCGCCTCCGGAGCCGGCGTCGCCCGCTGCCGAGCGGTGTGTTCGGCGGAGGGCGTCAGGTCCGGCTCCGGAGGCCGGCGACCCGTCGTGGGGCCGGCGCGCGTGCGGATCTCGCGGTGGGTCAGCAGCCGCCGCAGTTGTAGAAGGTCACGTCCCAGTGGTTGCCCTCGTCGGCGTAGACGTTGCCCGCCCCGGACTTCCACTGCGGTGCGCCGTCGCCGCGGACGCCGATGTACGTGAACGTGTTCTTCACGTAGTTGGTGAGGCAGGTCGCCTTGCCGAAGTCGAGCTTGTAGCCGTTCCAGTGCGAGTAGGTGCCGCTCGCGTGCCCGGTCTCGGTGCCGCCGGTGATGTTCAGGGCGCAGCGGCTGGCGCTCTTGAGGGTCTGGGCGCCCTGGGCGGTGGCGAGGTTGAGCTGGTCGAAGGACGTGCACGTGGCGACGTTGCGGTTGGAGCAGCCGCCGGACGAGGACCAGGTGATCCCGGAGGAGCTGAACATCGAGGTGGCCGTGGCGTGGCTGATCTTGGTGACCGCGTGGGCCTCGCCGGCGGCGGTGAGGACGCCGACGCCGGGTGCGAGGAGTGCGCCGAGGACGAGGGCCAGCGCTGTCAGGACGGACCGGATTCTCATGCTGATTCTCCTGTCTGACGGGTGGGGGTAAAGCGGTCCACCGGCACGGATCACACGTGTGGAGCACGGACCGGTGGCCGCCGGGGTTCGCTGCCCCCCGTCCCCCGTGGGCGCGACGCGGCATACGTGTGCCGATCCGGGTTCCGGTCGCACGCCTGTCGGCTCCGCCGGCCTCGGCAGACGCCTTCCCGCGGGGGCAGGCGGACCGCCTCGGCCGTGTTCCGTGCCGGCTCGACCGGCAGGCGTACGGTAGGAAGCGGGGCGGGCGCCTGGACATGGACGGAATGTCGATCCGCTCTCGGGCGGCTTCGACTGTTCAGCCCTGTTGGGGGACGGCGTTCCGGTGTCTGCGCTGATGGGGCGCGGGGGTGCCGACGGCTCGTGCCGTCAGCGCGAGCCAGAGGTCGATCCGGTCCTCAGCGCGGTCCTGCTGTCTTCCCGTCAGTCTGGCCACTTTCTCTATGCGGTTCTGGACCGTGTGCCGGTGCAGGCCGAGCCGGGTGGAGGTCTCCGCCCAGGAGCCGTTCGTCTCCAGCCAGACGCGCAGTGTCTCGGTGAGTTCGCCGACGGGGTCGGCGGCGTCGAGCGGGGCCAGTACGGTGTCGGCGAACGCCGCCAGTGTCGCGGGACTCCCCAGGCTGAGCAGGAGCCTGACGGATCCCGCCTCCGAGGCGCTGACGGGGCGTCCCAGCTCCGCGCTGGAGGAGAGCAGCGCGATGGCCTGCCGGAGGGAGAGGGCGGCGTGCTGGGGTGCGACGGCGGGACCGATCCCCGCCGGGCGGCCCGGCGCGAACCGGCCGAGCACGGCCGACGTGTCGAGTTCCTCCGAGACGACCATCTCGACGGTGTCGCCCGTCACGCGGGCGAGTCCCCCCGGCACCGCCAGGGCGAGGTCCGCCGCGAGTTCGACAGGTTCGCCGGCGGCCCGCACCGCCACGGCCCGGACGGTCGCGGAGGGGACGTCCGCCGTGCGCAGCAGGGCCCGTGCCCGGTCCGCCGTGATGTCCGTGTGGAACAGCCTGGCGAGCAGGGCCGCCCGGCGACGGCGCTGCGGCTCGTCGGCGAGGTGGCGGCGTTCCAGTTCGACGGAGAGCAGCGAGACGAGGACGCTGATCAGCAGCCGGGCCTCGGGCGAGTCTGCGTCGAGGAGGACGAGGAAGCCTCGCAGGCGGGTGGTGCCGAGCGGCTGGACCACGAGTTTGCCGCACGGCAGGTCCGCACCGCCGCTTCCCCGGAGGCCGTGCAGGGAGACGGTGTCGATGACGGGTGCGGCGTCGGTCAGCAGTTTCTGTCCGTCGGTTCCGGCGGAGCCGAGGAGCCGCCCCGAGGGGTCGCACACGGCCACGCCCGAGTTCACCGCCTGGAACCAGGACGAGAGCAGCCCCGTCAGCCCGTCGTGGGAGGCCGCCGCCGACGACAGGCGACGCTGTGTGCGCAGGGTGCGCTCCAGCAGGCGTCGCTCCTCGGCCGCGCGCGCCCCGAACACCGCCTTGGTGATGGAGGCGAAGGAGACGCTCGCGGGCGCGGTGAGCAGGGGCATGCCGAGGTGCTCGGCGTGCCGGCTGAGGGCGTCCGGCACCGACTGCAGGGGCAGTCCGGGGCCCACGCCCACGATGAGGGCGGCGGCCTTGCCCGAGGTGAGTTCTTCGACGTACGCGGAGCAGTCGGACGCGTCCGCCGACAGCAACAGGCCGCTGGTCATGACCACTTCGGCGCCTTCGAGCCAGGAGGCGGGGCGGGTGTTCTCGGTCGCGTGCGCAGCCTCGACCACTCTGCCGAGGCCCGTACCGCCGGCCACCAGACGCAGACGCAGGGAGGGAATGGCCAGCAGATCGCGAACGGTGAGAGGCATGGGACGCATGGTCCAGGAAGGGACTCCGCCTGTCGACCGCATGTCCAGGCCCGGGCGGTGAACGTTCCGCGCCTTCGCCGCGAGGAGCACGAGCGGAGCGCGCGGCTGGTCGGCCGCTCCCCGCGCGGGGAGCGGCCGGTGACAACCGGGCCTGTCAGAAGACGGGTCGGGACATCCTGCCCTGTCGTTGGACCCGGTCGACGGCGCACACCGCGTACCAGCACGCGGCCGGTGCCGTGGAATCGCGGTAGACGGCGTGCTTCCCGCCGGGCACCACGGCGACGAGGGTGCCGTTCCCGCGGTCGGGGCGGTGCCCTGGCCTGCCGGGGAAGCGGTGGACCGCGTACTGGAACGGGGTGTCGCCGCGACCGTGGGTCCGCGCGGTGATGTGAAGGGTGGCGGCGCCGGTGCCGGCCTCCCGCCGGATCTCGACGGTGGGCGGGGGCGGAAGGGGGCCCCTGTCCAGACGGGCCGGGAGCGGGCCGAGGACGGGCCGCCCCCAGTGGGCGAGCCGCATGGCAGCGAAGTCGCCCACGCGGTCCTCGCGGACGTCCTTGGCGCTGAAGAAGAGGTCGCCGCCGATCTCCGGGAGTGTGGAGTTGAGCGTCAGGTGGCGTGTGAGCTCCTTGCCGTCCTGCCAGGGAGCAGGCTGTCCCGCCGCGCCCGACTTGTAGACGGCCTGCCCGATCCAGAGTTCCGTGTCCGTGTCGCGGACCACCTCGGCCCACCAGGGTGCGAGGACGGCGTAGTCGGCCACGGGCAGTCCGATGTGCCAGTACACCTGCGGCGCGATGTAGTCGAGCCATCCCCGCTCGACCCAGCCCCGGGTGTCGGCGTGCAGGCCGTCGTACGACTGGAAGGCGGCGGTGGCGGAGCCGCGGGCGTCGGTGGTCGCGTTGCGCCACACCCCGAAGGGGCTGATGCCGAAGAGCGCGTCCGGACGCGCGGCGCGTACGGCGTCCCGCATCTCACGGACCATGAGGTCGACGTTGTGGCGGCGCCAGGCGGCCTTGTCGGCGTAGTCGGCGCCGTACGTACGGAACGTCGCGTCGTCGGGGAAGTCGGAGCCTGCCACCGGGTACGGGTAGAAGTAGTCGTCGAAGTGGACGCCGTCGATGTCGTAGCGCCGGACGGCGTCGAGCATGGCCTCCTGGCAGAAGCGGCGCGCGGCCGGCACACCGGGGTCGTAGTAGAGCTTGCCGCCGTAGGAGACGGTCCACTCCGGGTGGGTGCGGGCCGGGTGCCCGGGAACCAGAGCGGAGGGGTCGGGCTGCATCGAGACGCGGTACGGGTTGAACCAGGCGTGGAACGCGAGGCCGCGGGTGTGGGCCGTCTCTACCATGAAGGCCAGCGGGTCGTAGCCGGGGTCCTGGCCCTGTGTTCCGGTGAGCCACTGCGACCACGGCTCGAAGGGCGAGGGCCAGAAGGCGTCGGCCGTCGGGCGGATCTGGACGAACAGGGCATTGAACCCCCAGGCGAGGGCGTCGTCCGCCAGCCGCGTGAACTCCGCACGCTGCGCGGCGGCGTCCAGGCCGGTACGCGTCGGCCAGTCGATGTTGACCACGGACGCGATCCACATGCCCCGCATCTGCCGTTCGACGGGCGCGCGGGAATCGGTGGGGGGAGCCGCGGCGTGGGCCGTCATGGACGGAAGGGCGGTGGTGCAGCCGGCCGCCGCGATGGCGGCGAGCACCGTGCGGCGGCCGAGGGCGGGCAGGGGCGTGGAACCGGCGGTGCGTTTCGGTGACATGCGGGCCTCCGCGGGCGAGGTGGCGACAGAGAGGGCGGACGGACACCGCCCTGTCCGGAATCGTGGTGCGGCCGGGACGGGCGCGTGCCGTCCCGGACCGGGCGGTCCGCGCGGTCGCCGCCGACAGCCGGGCCGCCGTCACGAGGGCGACGCGGTCCGCATCGCGGTGGACGCGCCGCGGCCCATGCTCGCCCTCGTCGTCCCGCGGCGGCAACAACCCTTTGTCCAGCCCGCCGCGGAAGGCCTGGACATCGTGTCGATCGTCTCCTCACCGGCCGGAACCTACCGTGTCGCCGCGACCTCGTCACCGGCGCGCGCCCACGGCGCCCTTCGGGCCGCGGTCGTCCTCGGACCGCTGCGCGGCCCGTCGTCTCACCGTCGACACCACGGCACGAAGGAGGAACGTGTGGGACGAGGGGCGAACCCGGGGCCGCTCGGAGCTGCTGGCCGGCAGTTCCCGGCCGTTACCATGTGGGCCCGCCCCGGCACCGGCATCGGACTGGGTCGCACCGGAGCTACGAGAGAGCGGCAGGCAGACCGTGACAGCCGAGAACCGTGGGCGAAGCGACGACCCGACCGTGCCTCGGGCGGTGCTCCACCGCTGGTCGGAAGCCCGTCACTTCGACGACGTCGTCCTCAGAGGCACGGCGTGGTCGGACGGCGCGCTGCGCCTGGAGACCGTCCAAGGCGACGAGACCTTCGTGGACCAGCACGGCCACGCCGCCCTCGCATGGCAGTACGCGACCTGCTCGACCGGCTGGCGCGAGCTGCCGTTCCCGGCCGAGGAGCTGATCCCCTCGTGGACGGCGCTCGCACCCGCCGGGACCCGCCTGATGGTCAGGCTTCGCGTACGCGACGAGGAGGGGGACGCCTCTCCCTGGTACGTCATGGCGCACTGGGCTTCGGGCGACGAGGTGGTGCACCGCACCACCGTGCCCGGCCAGGCGGGCCCGTTCGGAGCGGTGGACGTCGACGTGTTCGTGGCGGCACCCGGCCGGCCCGTCCGGGCCTATGAGCTGGACGTCCGGCTCGCGCGGACCCGCGACGCCTCGGAGGGGCCCGTCGTGCGGGCCTTCCATCTCGCCGCCTCGTCGACGCCTCCCGACCACCGACAGCCGGTGAGCGGTCCCGCCGGAGCGTGGGGCACGGTCCTCGACGTCCCGCGGCGATCCCAGGAACTGCACACCGGCCACAGTCCGCAGTGGGACGGGGGCGGGGAGGCCTGGTCGGCTCCGGCCTGCACGTCGATGCTCGTCGAGTACTTCGGGCACGGCCCGGCCGACGGGGAGATGACGTGGATCGACCCGGCGGACACGGCGCCGCAGGTCGACTTCACCGCGCGGGCGGTCTACGACTACGCGTACAAGGGGTGCGGCAACTGGGCCTTCAACGCCGCCCATCCCGCTCGCTACGGGCTCCACGGGATGGTCACGCGGCTGCGTTCGCTGAACGAGCTCGAACGCTTCATCAGCGCGGGCATCCCGATCGCCACGGCGCAGAGCTTCCGCATCGGCGAACTCGCGGGCGCGGGCTTCTCGCCGGCCGGCAGCATCAAGATCGTCTGCGGTTTCACGGCCGACGGGGACGTGGTGGTCAACGACCCGCTGTCGGCCACCGACGAAGAGGTGCGCCGGATCTACCCGCGCGGGGAGTTCGAACGCGTCTGGCTGTCGGCGTCCGGCGGTGGCGGCGTGGTCTACCTCATTCACCCGCGCGAGCTGCCGCTGCCGGCCAACGTGCCCGGCCTCGAACCCAACTGGTAGTCCCCGGGGCGGAAGAGTGCGGGTTCCGCCCGAGGGCTCAGCCCCGGGCGACCCGCCCCCGCAGGGCGGTGAAGGCGAGGGTGAAGCTGACGGCGCCCACGCCGAGTATGGAGAGGAGGCCCGGCCACAGCTCGGACCAGACCCAGCCCTGGGTCAGCAGGGACCTGAGGGCGGCGAGGAGATAGGTGACCGGGTTGTAGTCGGCGACCGTGGCGAGCCAGCCGGTCAGCGCCTGCTGGGGCAGGAACGCGGTGGTGAGGAAGGCGAAGGGAAAGAACAGCAGGAAGGAGGAGTTGACCGCGCCGGGACTGCCGGTCCGGAGCGCGATGGCGTAGGGGAATCCGGTGAAGGCGAGCCCCCAGAGGCCCGAGACGACGATGAACACGATCACGCCGAGGAGACCGGTGACGAACTCGACTCCCACCGCGAATCCCAGGATCAGAACGGGGACACAGAGGGCCATGACGAGAGCGAGGTCGGCGACCATCAGGCCGATGAGCAGGGCGGTCCGGTGCATGGGGGTGAGGAGCAGCCGGTCGAAGTAGCCGCCGCTGATGTCCGTCACGAGCCCGCTCGCGCGCGAGATCCCGGTCACGGCGAAGACGATGGCGACGGGCAGCTGGAACGCCCGGAAGTCGGTGACGCCGCTGGATTCGGCCACCGGTTCCAGGGCGCCGATGTTCACGACGAAGAAGAAAACAGGGACGATCAGTGCGGGAACGACCGTCTCCAGGTCGCGCGGTATCGAGCGCAGCGCTCGGATGGAGACGGAGACGACGTCCTTGGCGAACCCGGCTCTGCGTGCCTCTTCGCGAGGCCCGGTACGCGGTGCGTGGAGGACGCTCATGTGTGTCCTCCGGGAGGTGCGGAGCCGGCCTCGTCCTCGAGGGTCGCGGCGCCCGGCTGGGAGAGGTGTTCCCCGGCGACCGAGAGGAACACGTCGTCGAGGGACGGCCTGCGGAGGGAGATCTCCTGGACGTCCAGATCGGGGAGTCCGGACAGAGCGACGGCCACCGGCGTGATCGCGGCGGGCCCGTCGGAGACGCTGACGGTGAGCGTGGTCCCGACCGCCTCGACCCGTTGTACGACGGGGAGCGATCGCAGCGCGTGCCGGGCCGTCTCGGGAGAACCCGTGAGCCGCACGGTGATGACGTCGTCGCCTATGGATCGCTTGAGTTCCTCGGGTGTTCCCTCGGCGACGAGCCTGCCGTGGCTGATGATGCCCACGCGGTCGGCGAGTGCGTCGGCCTCCTCCAGGTACTGGGTCGTGAGGAACACCGTCATCTTCAGCTCGGTGTTCAGGCGTCGCACCTCCTGCCAGACCCGGGATCTGCTCGCGGGGTCCAGGCCCGTGGTGGGTTCGTCGAGGAAGAGGACTACGGGGCGGTGGACCAGGGCCAGTGCCACGTCGAGACGCCGCTTCATGCCGCCGGAGTACGTTCCCACGCGCCTGCCCAGTGCGTCGCCTATGTCGATCAGGTCGGTCAGCTCGGCGACTCTGGTACGCGTGGCAGCGCGGGAGAGACCGTAGAAGCGCCCTTGCAGGGCGAGCATCTCCGCCCCCGTCTGCCGGTCGTCCAGCGCCGCCTCCTGGAGCGCGGCGCCGATGAGGAGTCGCACGCTGTCGGCCTGCGTGACGACGTCGTGTCCGGCGACCGTGGCTCTGCCGGACGAGGGGGCCGCCAGAGTGCAGAGCACACGCGTGAGCGTGGACTTTCCCGCACCGTTGGGTCCGATGAATCCGTAGATCTCTCCGGCGTGCACCGCGAGGTCCACCTCGTCCACCGCCACGAGGTTTCCGAAGCGCCGTACGAGGCGCTCGGCCGATATCGCCGGACTTGCCGATTCCATGCCTGCGACTCCCCATACCGGTGCTGTCGTGTCAGCGGGCCGGGTCGAACGTGTACGGGGACTCGGTCTCGCTTCGCTCGTAGGTGGCCAGAGCCAGTCCGAGACCGAAGAACGTCGGCGCCCATTCCCCGACGAATATCCCCCACCGGTCAGCCCGCTCGATGTCCTCGCGCCTGCTGGAGGCCGACCAGGAGACGAAGGACAACACGATCGATCCCAGGGCAGCCGCGTAGGCGTGTTCACTGCGCAGTCCGGCTTCATGAAGCTTCTTGACGATCATCGGTCGTCCTCCGTAAGGAATCGCTCACCCCTCGCATCGGCAGAATGCTTGCGGAACTCGGCGTCCGTCGCCGTCGTGCGGTCGCTTTCACTGCCGCGTACGAGCGCTGTCCTCTGGTTGTTCGGCCGGCCCGGGACGGACGGATGCGGGTGGGACCGGGGCTGTTCTACGATCATGGTGCTGCCGTGACGCGGCGCTGCACCGAAGCGGGACGGACGGGGGGACGTGATGGCGATCGACAGGCCCGGGCGGCCGGAGAACCTGCCCGCAGCCGATGTGCTCTGGGCGCGCTGGGCCCTGGTCGCCGTGCTGGAGGCCACGGCCGGGGCCGAGGCCCGGGGCGTCCACCGTGGCGGCACGTGGATCGACGACCGGGGTCTGCATCTCGACGATCGCGGCAGCACCTGGTGGACGTTCGAGCGGCTGGGTGAGGGGCGCTACCTGCTGTACGGCGAGGACGAGTCCAGCGCCGTGAAGTGGCACAAGCCCGCCGTCGACATGCTGGCACAGGCGCCGGACTGGCTGCCGTACGCACACCTGCGCGCGCTCTCGGAGGGCTGGGAGCTGGGCTGCGTGTACTGGTACGAGAAGGGCGCCTGGGCGCGTGCGCCCTATCCGGCCGACCTGGACGACGACGGCCTCGACTGCGGCATGAGCCGCTTCGCGGTGCGCGAGGAGTTGCTGCGCGATCTGATCGCCTCCGAGCGCGGCCTGCCCCGCGGCCGGGCGGACGGCCTGCTGGCCGCGGCCGAGGCGCGCAGCCTGACGGCCGCCGAGATCCAGGAGGTGCTGTACGCGGCCGCCGCCGCGGACGAGCACGAGCCGGCGGACCGCGAGGCGATGCTGCGGTCCCTGGAGCTCGCGGCCCTGGCGGCTCCTGGTTCCGTCCTTCCGGCGGCATCGGACGAATCCGGCTGACTCCCGGCCAGAGACCGTCGGTTGCCGACGGTACGGCTGCTCTGGAGTGCGCGAGGGCTGCACGCCGCCTGAAGGGCCGCCCACTCCGACGCGGGGAAGTCTGAGCCCCAGCGCTTCCTGTAGCCGTCGGTCCCGTGCTCGGAGAGCAGTTCCTCGATCATGACCAGGAAGGCGTCGACGAACGCCTCCACCGGTACGCGATCCGCCCACACCCCCGTCCGACCACCAGGTCGACGGCTCACGCAGATGCGCGTACTCCACGATCTGCACGAAGACCAGGTTCTCCGACTGGTTGAAGAAGACGCGAGTCCCGTTCGGCTCGCCGAAGAACGTCACGAAGGTAGCCCCGCATCACAGGAGCAGAGACCGGACACCTTCCATGAAACCGGCCAGAGCCTCAGGCCCCACGTACGAGGCGAGAACCGTCTGCTCCGAACCGCCGACCGACCACGACCAGGTCGCCCACCCGGCCCCGCCAAGCTTCCAGCGCATGCGCTGACTGTCCGCCGGCGAGACCTCCATTCGGCTGTGAACCATGCTGTTCCCCCTTGTTCCGGGCGTTCTTGTCCCTCGAAAACAGCCCGTGTCGAGGACCCCACGGATTCCGGTGCGGTGCATCCGAACGCGAGCGTCGGCGGAAGAGTCATCGGAAGCACCGCACAGGCGGTTCGGCCACCAGCCCGTGCTCGACGGCTACGGCTGTGGCGACGCGGAAGCAGAGGAGCTCTCGGCCATGGAACCGGATGTGACACTGCACGCCTACCTGAGCTTCGACGACGCACCCGCCGGAATGCGCTGGCTCGAGCACCTGGGCTTCGAGAGCGTCGCGCGGCAGGCCGACGACAACGGCCGGGTCGTCCATGCCGAGCTGCGCCTCGGGCAGGCAGTCGTCATGCTCGCCACCTCGAACGCCGCCTATGACGTTCCCGCGCTCAAGGGCGACTCCACCGGTGGCGGGCTGTACCTCGTCACCCGGAACGTGGACGACCTCTACAACCGGGCCGTCCAGGCAGGCGGACGATCCGTCCTCGCGCCCGAGGACACCGACTGGGGCAGCAGACGGGCACGCGTGCTCGATCCGGAGGGCCACGAGTGGAGCTTCGGCTCCTACGCGCCGGGCCGGCAGTGGAGCAGCGAGGACTGATCCGAGGGGAACGCGCGAGCCCCTGGGCCCACGTATCGGCCACGCCTGCGGGGTCACGGCGCCGGCCTCGGCGGGAGCGGCGTCGGGACGGCGCGGGCCGTGGCTCCTCAGCGTGGCGCGGTCGGGCTCCGCGAGGGCGGTCCTCCCGCCCTCGCGGAGCACGGCGTCGGCTACCTGGGCGAGATGCCGATCTGCAGGCCGATCAGGGTCTGCGGGTCGCTCTCGGTGGCGGACCACGCCGTGAATCCGTGGGGCTTGGTCAAGGTGACGGTGAAGCCCGGCTGCGTCTCGTAGGTCGTCGCCGTGGCCCGGTTCTGGGTGCGTACGGCGAGGGCGCGGGCGGTGCCGCGGAACGCGTAGGGCCTGCCGTCGGGGTTGGCCGCCGAGGAGAAGACGTCGGGGTTCTCCGGTACGGGGGTGGTGTCGCGGGGAACCAGCCGCTTCTTGCCGGATGCCGGGACCGCGGACCAGGTGCGTGCGAGGTAACGGTCGCCGTGGGTGAGGTAGGAGTAGCGGGCGTTGTGCAGGGACCAGCCGGCCGGAGTGTCGTCGGCGTGTGCCCGGCGCAGGTCGAGGACGGCGACGCCGTTGGGGCCGAGGACGGACAGGCGCTCGTGTCTGGTGCCGGGGTCGTCGACGACGAGGGCGGTGTTCTCCTCGAGGGCGTAGACGCGGTCGTGGTGGGTGTCGGCGGCGAGACGCAGGGCGCGCCCCTCCCGGCCGTAGGCGCCGGTGTGGGTGTCGACGAGGCCGGAGCGCAGGAAGCCGAAGCCTCCCCGGGGGAGGTATCCGAGGCGGGTCGCGTCGTCGAAGTAGCCGGGGCTGCTGCCGTCGCGGAGTCCTTCGTAGGACTCTCCGCCGGTGACCATGTCGCGTCCGGAGGCGATCTGGGCGCCGGCGGACGATCCGGCGACGACGGCGCCCCGGGCGAGCTTGGCCCGGATGGCGGCGAGGACTCCGGAGTCCGTGTGCCGGTCGCCGTTGAGGAGCGTGGTGACGTAGCGGTACTGGTCGCCGCCGCCGAAGAAGAAGCCCGTCATGCCGTTGACCTGGGCGACCACGCTGGCGGATTCCGCGTTCGCGATGTGGTCGAGGTCGATGGGGATCCACTGCGCGTCGGCGGCGCCGTGCTTCTTGAACAGGTCGGCGTAGTAGGCGCCGTTGCAGGCGGAGTTGCTGCACCGGTCCGGATCCGCGGCGTCGGGGTCCTGGCTCTCGGGCACCGAAGCGGCGGTGATGACGCCGATACGGGCCGTGGAGCCGCCGGCGCGCTTGATGATCTCGCCGTAGACCTGGCTGTTGTCGTCCTTGAGCCCGCCGCCCACCAGCACGAGGGAGCCGGGGTGGTGGGGGCGGGCAGGGGTCGCCTGCGCCGCGGGGACGGCGGTGAGGAGGGCGAGGACGAGGGCGGTACTGCCGGCGAGGACGACGCGGCGGGCGGGTCGGGGACGTACGCGCATGATGCCTCCGTGGGCGGTGCGGGTGGGGTGGCCGGGGCTGCGGGGCGTCCGCAGGAAAGCCCCGTCGTGCCGCGTCGGGGCGGCGGGAAGGCGAGCCGGGGGCGGTGTGGTGGCGGGCGGCCGGGGTGGGGGTCCGCTCGGCGTGCGGTCAGTCGTTGCCGGCGGTGCCGAGCGAGGCGATCAGGCAGGCCAGCATCGCGACGCGGTGCGGAACGCTGGAGGTGTCGAGCCATTCGCCGGGAGTGTGGTCGGCGCCTCCGACCGGACCGAGGCCGTCGAGGGTCGGGACTCCCGTGCCGGCGATGAGGTTGGCGTCTCCGACTCCCCCGGTGGCCGCCGCGCCCAGGCGCACCCCGTACTCGGCGGCCGCCTTGCACGCCGCGTCGAACATGCGCCGTGAGGCGGGAGTGTCCTCCATCGGCGGGCAGAGGTCGATCTGCTCGACCGTGATCGCGGTTCCGGGCACGGCGGGGTGGGCCGCGGCCTGGTGGATGGCCCGAATGGCGCGCTGCATGTCGGCCGCGGTGGCGGCGCGTACCTCGATGTGCAGTTCGGCCTCGGGGCACACGATGTTGGGGCGGGTGCCGGCGCGGACGACGCCGACGTTGAGGGTGACGTCGTCCCAGTGTCCGTTGAGGCCTTGCAGTTCCACGGTGAGATGGGCGGCGGCGAGGGCCGCGTTGGCTCCGCGTTCCGGCTCGATCCCGGCGTGCGCGGCGCGGCCCGTGACGGTCAGGCGGAAGTCGGCGACGCCCTTGCGGGCGACGACGAGGTCGCCGTTCTCCCGGGCGCACTCGAGGCCGAGGCCGTAGTGCATGCCGCGCGCGGTCTGTTCGATGAGGGGCCTGCTGACCTGTGAGCCGATCTCCTCGTCGGGAGTGGCGAGGAACACCAGTTCTCCGAAGTCCTGGACGGAGGCCTCCTGGAGGACCTCCAGTGCGGTGAGTCCGGCCAGGAGTCCGCCCTTGTCGTCGCTGACTCCGGGGCCGTGTGCGATCGAGCCGTTCAGGTGGAACGGCCGGTCGGTCGCGGTGCCGTCGTCGAAGACGGTGTCCATGTGCGCGGCGAGGAGGATCCTGCGCCCGTTCCCTGCGGGGTCGAGGCGACCCCGCTTGCGCCCGATGACCGCGTCACCGGCCCGGTAGCGGTGGTCGACCGGGAAGCGGACGCGCTCGACGTCGAACCCGAGTCGGAGAAGGCGTTCCTGGACCCAGTCGGCGACCTTGTCGACGCCGTCCGGGCTGTAGGAGCCGGAGTCGATGGAGACGAGTTCCCGAAGATCGGTCAGGTACTGGTCCTGGCGTCCCTGTGCCAGGGTCAGCAGCTCCGCGCTGAGCCGCTGACGAGGGGGCGCGCTCACAGGACCTTGGAGAGGAAGGCGCGGGTGCGTTCCTGCTCCGGGTCGACGAGTACGTGTCGCGGGTCGCCGGCTTCGACGACGACTCCCTGGTCCATGAAGACCGCGGTGTCGCCGACCTCACGGGCGAAGCCGATCTCGTGGGTGACGACGACCATGGTCATGCCGTCGGCGGCGAGGTCGCGCATGACGTCGAGGACGTCGCCGACGAGTTCGGGGTCGAGGGCGGAGGTGGGCTCGTCGAACAGCATGAGTTTGGGCTTCATGGCCAGGGCCCGGGCGATGGCCACCCGCTGTTGCTGGCCGCCGGACAACTGCGCCGGGTAGTGCCCCGCACGGTCGCCGAGGCCGACCTGTGCGAGGAGTCGCCGTGCCCGCTCGCGGGCTTCCTCCTTGGACACCCGGCCCACGCGGATCGGGGCCTCCATGACGTTCTCGGCGGCCGTCATGTGGGGGAAGAGGTTGAAGCGCTGGAAGACCATTCCGATGTCGCGGCGGCGCTCGGCCACCTCCCGCTCGCGCAGTTCGTGCAGCTTGTTACCGTGCTGCCGGTAGCCGACGAGCTCTCCGTCGACGGTGAGTCTGCCACCGTCCACCTTCTCCAGGTGGTTGATGCAGCGCAGGAAGGTGGACTTCCCCGAGCCGGACGGACCGAGGAGGCAGCAGACCTGCCCCTGCTCGACCGTGAGGTCGATCCCCTGAAGGACCTCGAGCTTCCCGAAGTTCTTGCGCACGCCTTCGGCGCGCACCATGGGGGCGTTCATCGGCTCGTCTCCTTGCTGTTCCTGCCGATCAGGCCCGCCGTTCCTCCCAGCATCCGCTGGAGCGGGGAGACGCGGCCGGCCTGGGCGGTGCCGCGTCCGTACCGGCGTTCCAGCCATGCCTGGGGGATGCCGAGCAGGGTGACGAGCGCGAGGTACCAGAGGCTGGCGACCACCAGCATCGGGATGACCTGGTAGTTCTGCGCGTACACGTCCTGGATGTTCGACATGAGGTCGTGGGCGGAGATGACCGACACCAGGGCGGTCATCTTGAGCATGTTGATGGTCTCGTTGCCCATCGGCGGGATGATGACGCGCATGGCCTGGGGCAGGACGATCCGTCGCATGGTGAGCGCGGGCCGCATGCCGAGGGAGTGGGCGGCTTCGGCCTGGCCGTGGTCGACGGACTGGATGCCGGCCCGGACGATCTCGGAGGCGTAGGCGGCCTCGTTCAGGCCGAGCGCGAGCAGGGCGGCGACGGCGGGGGTGAGGAGGGAGTTCGTCTCAGCCTGGAAGAAGGTGACGTCGGTGAACGGGACACCGATCTTCACGTACTTGTAGAGCGCTGCCGCGTAGCCCCAGAAGATGATCTGGACGAGGAGCGGCGTGCCACGGAAGACCCATACGAAGGCGTTGGCCAGTCCGTAGAGCACGGGGCTCGTGGACAGTCTCATCACCGCGATGAGGGTGCCGAGGCCGAGGCCGAGTGCCATGGCGGCGGCCGTGAGCCAGAGCGTCGTCGCGAGGCCGTCGAAGATCAGGTCGGCGAAGAGGTACGTCCCGACGACGTCCCAGTGCAGGTTGTCGTTCTTCGCCAGGGAGCCGATGAGCCCGACGAGGGCCAGGATCGATGCTGTGGCGGCGATCCAGCGCCCGTAGTTGCGGACCGGCACCACTTCGAGGTCCTGGGCGGGCGGTTCGGCCGTGGCGGTCGCCTTGAGGGGGGTCGAGGTGTCGGTCATCGTCAGTCGACCGCCGCGTTCCTGGTGGCTTCCTTGAGCGCGATCGAGGCGACGCCGTACGTGCCGTAGATCTTGTCGACGGTGCCGTCGTCGATGAGGGCCTGGAGGGCCTTCTGGATCGCGTCGGTCAGTTCGGGCTGCTGCTTGCTGACGGCGATGCCGTTGGGCGAGGCGTTGTAGCCGCCGGGCGCGGCCGGGTCCTCGACGAGGTCGAAGGCCTTGCCTCCGTCGGCGGTCTTGGCGACCCAGCCGGCGGCCGGCTTCGTCAGGACCTGCGCCACGACCTTGCCGGAGCGCAGCGCGAGCTGTGCGTCGGAGTCCTTGGGGAAGGTCTGGATCTCCATGCGCCCCTTGCCCGCTTCGGCGCACTCGGCCTGGTGCTCCTTGAGGAGGTCGAGCTGGTTGGTGGCGGTCTGAACGGCGACCTTCTTGCCGCACAGGTCGTCCAGGTCGGCGATCTTGGCCGGGTTGTCGTTGCCGACGAGGATGCCGGATCCCGACTGGGAGTAGTCGACGAAGTCGACGACCTGCTGGCGCTCCTTGTTGTCGGTGATGGCCGACATGGCGGCGTCGTACTTGCCGGCCTGGATCGCGGGGACGATGCCGTCGAACTTCTGCGGAGTGAAGGCGAAGGTCACGCCGAGCTTGCCCCCGAGGGCCTGGCCCAGGTCGTAGTCGAGGCCGGTCAGTTCGGTTCCGCCCTCCTTCACGAACATCTCGAACGGCGGGTAGGGCACGTCGGTGGCGACACGGACCTTCCCCGCCTTCCTGATGCTGTCCGGCAGCATCGCGTGGAGCGCGGGGTCCTTCTTGATCTGGACTCCGCTGACGGTGACGGTTCCGCCGGCGGCCGGGGCGGGGTCGGTGTCTCCGCACGCGGCGAGCGTGGCGAGGGCCGTGGTCGTGACGACGACAGCAGCGAGGCGTCGGGTAACGCGAGCGTTCATCGGGTCGAACCTCTCGGGAATTCGGCCGACGGTTTCGAGCCGCCGGTTCACAGCACGGAAGTTACAGACGAAAGGAGAGATTGACCAGATGTATCGCGCGTTACGTTGCCGTAACGCCACCTCCTCAGAGAGGACGGGAGTACATAGGCGCAGTTCAGAGCAGACTCAAGGGGGCTGCAAGACGGCGAGGACGGCGACTTCGGCCGTACATCTTCCGGTGCAGCGCGACAGGTTGTAAGTTCCGCTACCAACCCGACGGCCCGGATCGCATCCGGCCGAGGCCGTCTTCGGCGCCGTCGAGCACCGCGCCGCCCCCGTCCCTCCGTCCACTGGAGCGCGTCATGACGTCACCCCTCACTCGCGGAACCGCCCCGGCGTTGGCCGTCACACTGCTGACGCTGGCCATGTCCGTCACCGCCCCGCAGCCCGCCGAAGCCGCCGCCGACCGCGTGCGGCTCGGTTCGGCCGCCGACGTCAGCCGCGCCTCGTGGAACGGCCCCGCGTTCACGATGAACGGGGCCGGGGGCGTCGTCGCCGCCTCCATGAACAGGGCGATCGCGGAGATCCGCGGCGGGACGGGCAGCATCGACGTCGTCGTGCTCGCCGGCTCGGCACCGGGCTCCGGCAGCCAGACGCCCGAGTGCGACACCGTCATGGGCCTGAACGGGGTCAACTCCTGTACGACCTGGACCCTCACCGCGGCGAGCGACGGCAACAACAGCCAGGTCAACACCGACATACGCAACGCCGAGTTCGTGTACTTCGCCGGCGGCGACCAGTGCCGGTACGCCGCCTGGAAGGGAACCGCGCTCGAAGCCTCCGTGGAGTCCGTGGTGGCCAAGGGCGGCGGATCCGGCGGCGGCAGCGCCGGACACCACGTCAACAGCCCCGTCGTCTACGACGCCTGCAACGGCAGCGTGACCAGCGGCGAGGCGCTGGCGAATCCCTACGACCGCTACGTCAGCTTCACCACCGGCATGTTCCAGTGGGGTGACTACGGCGGGGTCATCAACGACTCCCACTTCGTCACGCGTGACCGCATGGGCAGGAGCATGGCGTTCGCCGCCCGCGCGGTGAAGGACGGGCTGACCTCCGGTGGAGCGGCCTGGGCCGTCGGAGTCGAGGAGGGCGGCGGGTCGCTGTTCATCGACCGCAACGGCATGGCCACCGAGTACGGAAAGGACGCCTACGTGATCCTCGCCGACCACCAGCCCGAGCAGGCCGTGGACAGGAAGCCGCTGACCTATTCGAACTTCAAGATCTGGCGACTCACCCCGGGCACGACGTTCGACTTCAGAAACCGACCCACCTGCGGGTACTACCTGCGCAGCGTCACCAACGGGGTCCCCGACCCCCACCTCTACAGCGGCACCCCGGTGAGCAGCTGCGGCTCCCCGTCGGGCGGCAGCCTCACCGAGACCGAACCGAACGGCACCCGGGACACGGCCGACGACGCCACCGGCCTCTCCTCCCCCGCCACCCTCAACGGCTCCATGAAGTCGGCCGGTGACCGCGACTACTTCAAGGTGAGCCTCCGCTCGGGTCAGACGGCGTCCGTGCAGTGCGCCGTCCCCGGCGCCTACGACGCCGATCTCTACTGGCTCGACTCCTCCGGCGGCACCCTCGAGCGCTCCGTCGACAACGGCGCCGGCGCGGACGAGTCCGTCGCCTTCACCAGGACCGCCTCCGGAACGGGCACCTACTACGTCGACATCGAGGCGTACAGCGGTTCCGGATCCTCCGCCTACGCCTGCACGCTCACCAAGAGCTGACGCTCCGCCGCGGGACCGGCGGCGGAGGAAGGAGTCCGTCGCACTCCCGGATCGTCACTCGGGGCCCCCGCAGGGCGCACGTAACAGGCGGTACATTCGACGCACGCTGATCAGGTTCTGATGACGGCCGGATGCGGCGGGCGGATCACCGCGATCGGAACACACCGGAGAGGCACCCGATGAGCAGCACGACGCTGGCAGACGAGATCCGCAAGAGGCTGGGAGACCTGAGCCCGGCCGAACGCAAGGTCGCGCGGGTCCTGCTGGCCGGCTACCCGGCAGCGGTCTTCGAGACGGTCGCCACGATCGCCGATCGCGCCTCCGTGTCCGCTCCCACGGTCCTGCGCTGCGCCTCCCGTCTGGGCTTCAAGGGTTTCCCCGACCTGCAGGCGGCCCTGCGTGCCGAACTCGACGCGCGCACGGCATCCCCCATCACCCTGTACGAGCACTCCGAGGCTCACCGGCACGGCACCCGGGACCAGTCCGGAGAGACTGCCGACCCCCGGCTCGGGGCGGACCTGACCGTGGTGCAGCAGGCGGTGTCGCAGACCTTCGGCGAGGTCGCTCCGCACGAGTTCGACGACGCGGTGCAGCTGCTGAGCGATCCCCGTCGGCGCATCCACGTCGCGGGCGGCAGGTTCACCCATCTCCTGGCCCACTACCTGGGCCTGCACCTGACGCAGTTCCGCGACCAGGTGCAGTTCCTTCCCGACCGGGACGTCGAGCGGACCTCGTTCCTCACCCAGCTCGCACGGCGTGATGTCACCGTGCTGTTCGACTACCGGCGCTACGAGGCCGACAAGACCGTCATCGCCGAACTGGCCCGCGAGCGGGGCGGCAAGGTCATCGTCTTCACCGACCCGTGGCTCTCGCCGGCCGCCGCCCACGCGGACGTCGTCTTCACCACTCAGGTGACGTCGGGCTCGCCGTACGACAGCCTCACGCCCGCGCTCGCCCTGGTCGAGTCGCTGGTCGCCGCGGTCCTGGAGAGGGTCGGCGAGAAGGGGCACGAACGGATGAAGCTGTCCGAGGGCGTGGCCAGGCGAACCGGCCTGATCTGACCCGGGGTCAGCTCCTTCTGCCCTCCGTGCGGGGGGCTCAGGCCGGGGTGGCGGCCGGGGCTGCGGCCGGGTCTTCGACGGTGGCCGGAACGCGATCACTCGTCCGTATGACCTCGGCATATTCGGGCGGTCTCCGGAGCAGCCTTGCGTCGGCCGGCGTCGTCGGCCGCGCAACCTCCTAGATCAGGAAGTCAGTGATGAGCTTCATCCAGACCGGCAAGATCGACCTGAAGTCCGACAACGCGATCGAGACGGCCGGCGGCAACACGTCGACCTTCACCCGTGTCACGTTCCCCACGCCGTTCCCGCCCGGCTCCAGCGTCGTTGTACTGCCCCTGACCCAGACGTTCAACGGCCCGGAGACACCCGGCATCCGCATCCACGACGTCACCACCAGCGGCTTCCTCATCCGTCTGAACGAGGTGTACGCCGGCGCCACCAAGAGCGACGGGAAGCACACCACCGAGACCATCGGCTGGCTGGCCGCCACCGTCTGACCCGCTCCCGCTCGCATCGGCCGCGGTCCCGCCAGCCGCCGGGACCGCGGCCGTCCGAAGAGTGAGGGCCGGGCACATGTGCCCGGCCCTCACTGCGGCAGGAGTGCGGATCGACCCGTCACCGGTGGTGGCAGTCCCAGTGGCCCTTCACCCAGTGGTGGTCCCAGTGGGCGGGGACGTAGACCCACTTGTACTGGCGGTCGTGGCTCCAGTAGCCCTTGTGCCAGTCACCGTGCTTGTCGTGGTGGCCGGGGTGCCACGTCTTGTGGTGGACCCACTTCTTCTCCCAGTGGCCCTTCACCCACTTCTTCTCCCAGTGCCCCTTCTTCCACTCGCACCGGTCGTGGTGGTCGTGGTGGTCACCGGCCACCACGGTCGCGACGGATGCGGGCGCGGGTGCCGCGGTCGCCGTTCCGGACATCCCGAATGCGGCGCCGCCGGCCAGCAGTCCCGCCGCCGCGGCGCTCGCCACCAGACGACGGGCACGTATGGACGCGGTCATCGGACACACCTCCCTCGTTTCATCGACTTCTGTGAGCCCGGCGAGCGTGCCGTGATGTGCGAGGGCCGTCTCGCCGTGCGGGTCATCAGGGATTCGGAGCAGGGCATCCGGCGGATGAAGCAAGGCCGCCGATTCTCGTGGCGGGCGCGAGCCGACGCTCGGAGACGGCGGTAGGGCCCCGCACAGGGCACCCCGCACGTGGTCACCGTCGTCATCCGCGGTCCGGGCGGCTACGAATCCCTCACACAGGAAGTTCTCGCCCCCGGAGAGCAGTCATGACCATCACCGCCTCACCCTCGGCGCCCGGCGTGACGCGACTGGCCCTGGAACTGCCCTGGGACGCGCGGAGCCCGGCCATCGCACGTCGGGCCGCGGCCCGATGGCTGGAATCGGCCGCGTACCCCCGAACGGCCGACGCCGTCCTGATCGTGTCCGAACTCGTCACCAACGTCGTCCGTCACACCCGTGGCCCCTGCCGGCTGGCCCTGACCGAGGACGGCGCGTACCTGGACATCGCCGTCACCGACGACAGCGAGGACATGCCCGATGTCCACCAGCCCACGGACTTCGGCCGTCCCGGCGGCTTCGGCCTCAAGATCATGCACCACCTCGGTGACTCCGTCAGGGTCGTCCCCCGCATCGGCGGCAAGACCGTGCACGTCACCCTCCGGGTCCCCGTCCCACCACACGATCGGCGCAGGCCCCATGAAGGCCCCGGGGCGCCGTAGATTCACCCGGGCGGCGCGGCCCGACCGGCACTCCCCCGTGACAGGCGGCAGAGTCGGACACGTCGGTCCGCCCCGAACAGGCCGACACGACGGCAGGCATCCGGGCGACCGGCCACCGAGGCTCGATGAGGGAAGACCATTGCCTCACTCACGCGAACCGACCTCCGGCCTCGACGCGCGCCTGCTCCAGGCGGCGAACGGTGACCGGGAGGCGTTCGCCGACGTCTACGACGCACTCGCCCAGCCCGTGATGGGGCTGGCCTGCCGCATCCTGCGGGACGCGGGGCAGGCCGAGGAGGTGGCGCAGGACGTCATGATCGAGGTGTGGCGGACCGCGGACCGGTTCAGGCCCGAGCGCGGAACGGCCAAGGCATGGGTTCTCACCCTCGCCCACCGACGCGCCGTGGACCGGGTGCGCTCCGTCCAGGCGAGCAAGGACCGCGAGGTCCGCGCCGGGATGCTCGAGACGGACCGGGACTTCGACGAGGTCGCCGAGACCGTCGAACGGCTCGACGAGCGTCGCCGCGTCCACCGCTGCCTGGCGGCCCTGGAGCGCCGCCACCGGGTGCCCCTGGTGCTCGCCTACTACCAGGGGATGACGTGTCGTGAGGTGGCCCGCTCGTTGTCCTCCCCCGAGGGCACGGTGAAGTCCCGCATGCGCAAGGGCCTCGATCAGCTGCGCGCCTGTCTGGAGGCCGGATCATGACCACGCCACAGGATCCGCACCTCGACGCCGCGGCGTACGTCCTCCACGCGCTGTCACCCGCGGAGGAAGCCGCCTTCGAGAATCACCTCGCGGGCTGCGAGGACTGCCGCAGGGACGTCACCGGCTATGAGCGGACCGCGGCCGAGCTCGCCGCCGCCGAGACCGCCCCGGTGCCGGACGACCTGCGGGCGCGTGTCCTGGAACAGGTGGCCCGCACGTCCCAGGACCGGGGCCCGCACCGTGTCCCTTCCCGTCCCGGGGGCACTCTGCGCCGCAACGGGGTCCGTCTCGCGCTCGCGGCGAGCATCGCGGCGGCGGCCGCCCTCGGCGCGCTCGCCCTCCGGGAGCACGAGCAGGCGGACGAGGCACGCGCGCAGACGGCTCTGGCCCAGGAGCGGGCCCGCAGCGCGGTCGGCGCCTTCGCGGACATCCTCACCGCCCCCGACGCCTCCGTGCACACGGGTGAGCTGTCCGACGGAGCCGAGGCCGCCGTCGTGGTCTCCCGCGCGGAGGCCAAGGCCGCGTTCACCGCGCGCGACCTCCCGGCGCTGCCGAGCGACAAGGTGTACGAACTCTGGTACGCGGGTGAGGCCGGCGACCTGCGCCCGGCGGGCCTCCTGCACGATTCCGGCGACCGCGCCACACGCGTCCTCGACGGCCCCCTGGGCAACGCGGTCGCCGTCGGCATCACCGTCGAACCCGCGGGCGGGTCCCAGCAGCCGACCACCGAGCCCCTGGGCATCATCCCCATCAGCTCCAAGGCCTAGCAGAGACAGAGGAGATCCCGGGGGGGAACTCCCTCGGGATCACGTGCGGCGGTACGCGGCGCTGATGACGACGGCACGAAGGGTGAGGACCGCCCGTGAGGCGCTCCCGCAGGCAGCGGCCGCAACGAAGCTCGGAGGGGGGCGGGGCAGAGTCCGGAAGAGGCCGGGGCGGCTCTCAGGCCTGCGGCAGCGTGGGGGCCGCGCTCCGCGCCTGTCCCGGCCGCGGCGCAGCGTCCGTGTCCAGCACGTCGTCGCCGTAGAGGGCCTGGACCCAGTTCGACTGGTAGATGGTGTCGAGGTAGCGCTCGCCGAGGTCGGGGGCGATCGCCACACAGGTGAGGTTCTCCTCGCCGTGCGCGTCGAGCCAGTCCGTCGCACCGCTGACCACCGTCCCCGTGGATCCGCCGAAGAGGAATCCCCGCGTGGCCATGGCACGGCAGGTGCGGATCGTGTCGGGCTCCTCGACCCGTACGACCTCGTCCACGTAGGTCCGGTCGAGCAGCGGGGGCCGCATGCTCATGCCGAGTCCGGGGATCATCCGGCGTCCCGGGCGGTCGCCGAAGATCGCGGAGCCCACGGTGTCCACGGCGACGATGCGCACGGGACGGTTCCAGGTCCGGAAGTACCGAGCGCAGCCCATCAGGGTTCCCGTGGTGCCCACGCCCACGAAGAGGACGTCGATGCGGGGGAAGGCCTGGGCGATCGCGGGTGCCGTCCGCAGGTAGTGGGCCCTCCAGTTGTCCGGGTTGGAGTACTGGCTCAGCCAGGTGTAGCGGGGGTCGGAGGCGCACAGGCCGCGGACCGCGCTGAGCCGTGCGGCCAGCAGGCTGCCGTCGCCGGCATCCGACACGATGTGCACGCGGGCGCCGAGGGCCTCCATCAGCAGTCGGGTCGTGAGGTTGCAGCGCGAGTCGGTGACGCAGACGAAGGCGTATCCCTTGCTGGCGGCGATGACGCTGAGGGCCACCCCGAGGTTGCCGGAGGACGATTCGACGAGTATCGAATCGGGGGTCAGAACGCCTCTGCGTTCGGCCGAGGCGACCATCTCGGCGGCCGCCTTGACCTTGATGGAGCCGGCGAAGTTGAAGCCTTCGCACTTCAGGAAGAGCGGTCGGCCGAGCGTCGGCATGAGGTCGACGTAGAGGTCGTCCTCGTTGAAGTCGTGGGGTGCGGTGATGACGGGCACGGTGCTCTCCTCTTCGGGCGCGGAGGCCGGACGGCGGGTGGCCCTGCGGGGCTAGCCGTACCGGCCGAGTTCGTCGAAGAAGTCGTCGACGACGGCGAGTTCGCCGGTCTGTGCCAGCCGGTCGTAGACGTACTTGCCGACGGCGAGGTCGAGGACGCCGAGACCGAACGGCGAGAAGATCGCGGTGGTGTCCGGTGGTACGGAGACCCGGCCCGCCATGACGTCGGCCAGGGTGCCGCGGACGAAGTCCCTGTTGCCGGTCAGCTGTTCCGTGAGGTGCGGGGACGTCTGGGCGCGCAGGCAGTGGTCCGGGTCGTCGACGATGTTCGTGGCGGACAGCAGGACGGGTGGGGCGAGGTCGCGCAGCGAGACGTGGAGGACCACCGGGTGGTGGTCGAACCAGGAGCTCGCGGTGATGTGCGGCGCGGCGGCGACGGTGGCGAAGACCAGCAGGTCGCTGTTGCGCACGAGTTGCTCGGGGTCGGGGTACACGGTGATGTTCCCGTCGGCTCCGGACTGCTCCAGGTAGAGCCGGAAGCCCGCGGCGCTCTCCTGTGACCGGTCGTGGAGGCCGGTGTCGGTGAACGACCAGCCCGTCCTCCGCAGATAGGTGTGGATGTAGCGGGCGATGAGTCCGGTACCGACGAATCCCACACGGGTGGCACGCGAGCGGCCTCGGCTGAGCCAGTCCGCCGCGGCGGCTGCGGACGCCGCCGTCCGGGCGGCGCTGATGACGGAACTCTCCATGCAGGCGACGGGGTATCCGGTCACCGGGTCGTTCAGGATGAGGACCGCGGAGGCCCGGGGGATCCCCGACCTGATGTTTCCCGGGAAGCTGGAGATCCACTTGAGGCCGTCGACCCGGGCGTCGCCGGCCAGCGAGGCGGGCAGGGCGATGATGCGCGCCGTGCTGCGGTCGGGAAAGCGGAGGAAGGTCGAGGCGGGGTTGACCGTGCCGCCGGCGGCGTGCAGGTGGTACGTCGACTCGACGATGTCCCGCACCGTCGGCTCCCTGCCGTCGAGGACCTCCTTCACCTGCCGCCCGGGGACGACGGCGAAGGGCGGCACCGAGACGGACTCGACGGCCCGGGCCCGGTCGGACAGGGGCTGGACGCTGTTCATGAGGCCGCCCTCCCGGCTCCTCCGGCGGGCGGCGTCTGCCGCTTCGGGTCCGCCATCGCCACCACGACCTCGCGGGGTCCCTCGTAGGACTCCCTGCTGTGCGCGGTGCGGATGTTGTCGACCACCATCAGGTCGCCGGCGTTCCAGGGGCGGCGGACGGTGTGGGCTTCGTACACCTCGTTGATCCGGGCGACGGTGTCGGCGGAGATGGTGTCTCCGTTGCCGTAGGAGGTGTTGAACGGGAGTCCGTCGACCCCGTACTCCTCGACGAGGAAGTCGCGGACCTCCGGGTCCATCGTCCACTGGTTGAGGAAGGCGATCTGGTTGAACCAGCAGCGTCGGCCGGTGTCCGGATGGCGCACGACGGCGTCGCGGTGCTGGCGCGTGCGGAGCGAGCCGTCCGGCTGCCAGTCCGTGTCGATGCCGTTGTCCCGGCAGTATGCGTCGACCTCGGCGGCGACGTCGGTGCCGAACGCCTCGGCGAGCGTCGCGCCGATCTCGTCGTGGTAGGCCCGGGTGAGGACCCAGCCCTCCTCCTCGAAGCGGGCCACCTCGTCCGCGGGCAGCGCCTCCAGGACTGCGGCGGCGTCGGCCAGTGCCGTCGCGCCTCCCGAGGTGGGGGCCTCCAGGCAGGCGAAGCACAGCAGTCCGGGGTACTGCCCGGCGTAGCTCAGCTCGTGGTGCATGCACATCGGCCGCTGGGGCGGCCACGCGGCGGACGAGTAGAGGCCGTCGGCGTACGAAGTGCGGTGGGCGAAGCCCTCGGTCTCCCGGGCCGGTCGCAGGTCCAGCCCGGTGAGCACGGCCACGACGTCGGGCACGGTGCGCAGACCGAGGCCGGTCACGAGGGCGGCCCCGTGATCGGCGACGGCGGCGAGCACCTCGGCCTGGTGGTCCGCCGCCCATGCGGCCGCTCCCGACTGCCCTGCCGAGCTCTCGATCTCCGGCGGGCCGGACGTCGCCGGGGCGTCGTGCCGGGGGAACAGTGTGGTGCTCATGTCGGTCTCCTGGTTCGTGTCGTGCGTGTCAGGGGGTGTCCGCGTCGGTGCGGTCGCCGGCGGATCGGTCGGCGGCGCGGGCGTCGATGAGGGCGGCGAGGTCCGCCAGGGTGGGGGCCGCCGTCAGATCCCGCAGCGACACGACCCTGTCCAGCGCCACGGCGAGCTGTACGGCGGTCAGGGATGTTCCGCCGAGGTCGAAGAACCCGTCGCCCCGGCCGATCGCGGCGGGATCGGTGCCGAGCACCGCCGCCCAGGCCTGGGCCAGTCGTTCCTCGGTCCCGGGGCGGGGGGCGTCGCCACGGGTGTCGCCGTGGGCCCGTGCCGCGGCGAGGGAGCCGAGTGCCTTGCGGTCGATCTTTCCGTTGGGAGTCAGGGGAAGCGGGTCCTGCCGGTGGCAGACGGCGGGCACCATGTAGGCGGGCAGCAGGTCGCCCAGCAGACGGCGCAGGTCGTCGGAGCCGAGCTCCGGGTCCCCGCTGTGGAAGGCGACGAGGTTCCGTCCGTGTCCCGTCCGCCCGGTGACCACGACCGCGGCGTCGCGCACGCCGGGCACGCGCAGCAGGGCGGCCTCGACGTCGCCGATCTCCACGCGGAATCCCCGGATCTTGACCTGGGCGTCGCGGCGCCCCAGGAACTCCAGTCTTCCGTCGGGCAGCCAGCGGCCGAGGTCGCCTCCGAGGTACAGGCGCTCTCCGGGGCGGTGGGGGTCGGGGCGGTAGCACGCGGCCGTGCGTTCCGGGTCGTTGACGTAGCCGCGCCCGACGCAGATTCCGGAGAAGGCGACGGTCCCGGTGGCTCCGAGCGGGACCGGGGTCAGGTCGTCGTCCACCACGTAGACGCGGACGTTCCGGACCGGCCGCCCCAGGGTGACACGGCCGTCCTCCGGCGCGCGGTGCAGCACGTCGTGGTTGGTGTCGTCGGACGTCTCGGTCAGTCCGTACGCGTTGACGAGGCTGCTGCCGGGCTGCGCGCGGAACCACCGTCTCACCAGCTCGGCCCGCAGCGCCTCGCCGGTCGCCGAGAGGTACTGGAGGCTGGGCAGCGTGCGGGGTGTGTGCTCCAGGGCCGAGACCATGACGTCGAGGTAGGAGGGCACGACCTGGAGCACGCTGACCTGCTCCTGCGCGACGAGTCGGAGGAGGCGGTGGACGTCCAGGACGGCCTCCTGCTCGACCAGGAGCGTCCGTCCGCCGACCAGCGGAGCGGCGAGCAGCTGCCACACGGAGATGTCGAAGCACTGCGAGGCGGTCTGCGCCACGACGGATCCCGCGCCGATGTGCAGGTCCTCGGTCTTGGCCAGCAGGTGGTTGAGCATGCCCGCGTGCTCGACCATCGCTCCCTTGGGTTCGCCCGTCGAGCCCGACGTGAAGAAGATGTACGCGAGGGCGTCGGCGGGTACGGGGATGCCGAGGTCGCTGCCGTCACCCCCGGCCTCCGCGACGGAGGGCGCGTCGACGACGGTGAGGGGCGAGCCAGGCGGCCGGGACGCCCTGTCGGCGTTCCCGCTGCTGCCGGGCTCGCTGAGGACGAGGCGGCACCCGGCGCGGCGCAGGATCGTGGCGATGCGGTCCGGCGGATAGTCGGGGTCCACGGGCAGGTAGGTGCCGCCCGCCTTGAGGACGGCGAGGACGCCGGCCATCCAGTACAGGTCGCGCGGCAGCACGGCCGCGACCGTCTCCTCGCGCCGCATCCCCCGGGCCAGCAGGGCGCGCGCCAGGCGGTTGGCCCGCAAGTTCAGGTCGCGGTAGGTCCACCGTCGGCCGCGGTGCACGGCCGCGACCCGGTCCGGGTGCCGACGCACGCGCTCCTCGAACAGCTCGTGGAACCTCAGGTCCGGCAGCGGCGCCGAAGGTCCGGCGAGGCCGTCGACCTGGAAGCGGATCTCCGCGTCGGAGAGCAGGCACTGCGTGTCGTGCCGTGCTTCCGGGTCGTCGAGGAGGCCGCGCAGGGCCGTGATGTGGTAGCCGCCGATTCGGGTGGCGGCGTCGCCGTCGAGCGCGTCGGTGCGGAAGCGCGATCTCAGTACCGGCCGGCCGTCGTCCTCCGTCACGGTGACGCACAGGATCGCGCCGGGCGGCAGGGCGGGCCCGTATCCGTCCGGATCGAAGAGCACCTCGGGGCCGCCCCGCGGGCTCGAAACGGGCGGGTCGTCCGGTCCGGGGGCTCCGTCGTCTCCGAGCGGCTCCCCGGGCGAGGCGTCGGGCCAGGGCACTCCGTCGTCTCCAGGCGGCGTCCCGGGTCCGCCGTCCGTCCCGAGCCCTCCGCCGTCCGTCCCGAGCCCTCCGCCGTCCGTCCCGGGCCGTCCGCCGTCCCCGGGCAGCTCCTGCTCACGCGCGGCGGCGGCCACGAGGTCCCGCCACGTCCCGGGAGCGACGGTCGACCGGTACGGCACGTACCGCGCCGGTGCCGTCAGACGGGCGATGGTCACCGCTCGCTCGCCGGCGAGCGCCGCGAGGACCTTGGCGTGCGCTGCCAGGTGGAGTGCCGACACCGGCACGCCGAGGTCGCTCGCCCGCTCCCCCAGCGCGAGCGCCATGCCGACGGGGAGTTCGACGGCCCGTTCGTCCACGCCTGCCACCGGTGCGGTGGTCCAGCGGGGAATCGTGGTCCATCGGGTCGCGGAGGGCGTGCCCTCGCGCAGCGCGTCGCGTGTGACCGTCATCGGAACCCGCCTCCGTCCGCATCGTGGTTCATCGGCCGGGCGGGGTTCCCGGCCCAGCGGCTGTCGTCCGGAACCGTCTCGCCCTTCATCAGGAAGCAGTCCGCCTCCAGGAGCACGCGCGCACCGATCTCCACGCCGTAGTGGACGAAGGCGCCGACGCCGAGCGTGCTCCCCGGGCCCACCTCGCTCGGCTCCGACTTGAAGGCGCCGTCCTCCTGCGAGTGGCACTGGATGACACTGCCGGCGTTGAGCGTGCAGCCGTCGCCAATGGTCACCATGGACCGCTCCGGCAGGCTGCAGCCGTCGTCGAAGACGCCCTTGCCGACGCGCACTCCCAGCAGGCGCCAGACGGCGCTCTTGAACGGTGTGCCGTTCAGGACGCGGAGGTATGCCTCCGAGGGGACCTTCCAGTACCGCTCGCGCCTCCAGAACCGCACGTCGTAGATCGAGCAGAACAGCGGCCCGAGCGGGGCGAACAGCGTGACGAGTCGCTCGACGAGCACGTAGTAGGCGATCGTGAACGGCAGCAGCACCGCGTTGGCCAGGGCGAACGCCCACAGCCCGGCCGAGGCGTACAGGTCCGCGGCGGCGGCGAAGAGCACGGTGACGAGGAAGAAGTAGAACCACGCGCTGATCAGGTACCAGGCCACGGTCACAGCGTTGTGCCGGTTCTTCGCCGCGAGGCGGCGGCGCAGCTCCGGACCGCTGCGGACGTCGTCGAAGGAGCTGTCGCGGAGCACCGACCGCGGGATCTCGAAGCTGGGGGAACCCAGCAGGCCGACGTTCTCCCGGAGCGGCCCGTCGACCGGGACCATGACCTTGGTGGCCAGCAGGCAGTTGTCTCCGGTCCGCCCCCGCGCGGGGTAGGCGATCGCGTTGCCCAGAAAGTTGTGCGCACCGATGCGGGTCGGGGACAGCCGGAAGGAGGTGCTGGAGTAGTCCGCGTTCATCAGCGAGAGGCCGTCGGCGACCATCGTCCCCCGGCCCACACGGCTCAGCAGAGGACTCTCGTGCTTGACGACCGTCCCGAAGTTCGAACCGGTCTGCTCCACCCGGGAGAGGTCGTAGCCGATCCAGCGGAGGTAGTGCACGACGGCCGTGCTGTCGCCGAAGAGTCGGTTCAGGCTCCTGCGGTTGGTCAGGACCGTCGACAGCCGGTGGATGGCGTGGTGGAAACCGTAGAGCGGGTACACGCGCCCCGGGACGACGAGGCGGCCGGCCAGGCGCGCGACGCCGGCCACGAGCAGGAGGACCACCGGAATCGACCCGAAGAACGCGAGGGCCGTGACCGCGAGCAGTCCGGCGTAGAAGCCGGGGTCGAGGAGGGCAGCCGGCCCGGGTTCGAGCACCGCGGCCACCTGCGGGGTCTTGGAGAGGGCGGCGTCCAGGCCGCCGACGGCCAGGGGCGCGGCGATCGCCGTCGCGAAGAGGATCTGTCCGACGCCGTGGAGGGTGCGTCGTACTCCGCCGCAGCGGGTCGGCTCGACTCCCCGGAAGTCGCTGTCGGACGGCTGGGCGGGGGACCCGTGCCAGTGCTCGGCTTCGGGGACGGACTGCCCGGCGTGGAGCGAGGAGGCGTGCCCGAGTTGGGAGCGGTCGCCCATCGCCGTCCGGATGTCCAGGACCGTCGCCTCGCTGACGACGACATCCCGGCCGAGGGTGACGGGGCCGGTCTCGATCATGGCGTCGTGCGCGCGGTAGCAGCTGATCAGCGCGTCCTTGCGGACGATCGTGTGGTCGCCGATGGAGAGGAGATCGGTGCAGACGGGCACGCTGCGGGACAGGACGGTGACGCCGCGCCCCACGTGCGCACCGAGTGCGCGCAGGTAGAGCGAGTACAGCGGCGTGCCCACCGTCAGCACCACCGGGTTGGCCCGCAGCAGTGTCTTGACGAGCCAGAACCTCATGTAGCCGAGGCTCCAGACGCGGAGCGTCCCCGGCTTCCAGCGCCCGATGAGCAGCCACTTCGCCGCGATGGGCAGGGTGCACAGGATGGCGAGCACGGCGGCGCCGAAGGCCAGGGAGCGCAGGTAGTCGTCGACCGGGTCGTGGCCCGCCGTTATCCACTCGTACCCCCGCGTGACGATGGCCGCGATGAGGAGTGCGTAGCCCAGGAAGCTCAGCAGTTGGAACAGGCCGCAGAGGACGACGTGCGGGCGGCCGAGCCCGGTGGGGCCGCCGGCGGGTGCCAGGTGGACCGGTACGTCGCAGGGGGCCTCGCGCCGCGTCTCCGGCGCGTGGTGCGGTGGCGCGGTGGCCGGTGCCGTCAGGGCGGCGCTGAGGCTCCTGATCGTCGGGTGCTGGTACACGTCCTTCATGGACAGCGGTGGCATGCCGGGCTGCTTCCGCACCCTGGCGCAGAAGTGCGCCATGAGCAGCGAGTCCGCTCCCAGATCGCGGAAGAAGTCGCCGTCCGGCGGTACGGATTCCAGCTGGGCGACCTCCGTCATGAGCCGGGTCAGCACCTCCTCGACCGCCTCTCGGTCGACCCCGTCGACAGGCGCCGGGGCCACGGCGACGGGGGCGGCCGCGGTGTCGAGCGGATCGGGTCCCATGAGGTCTCTCCCTGGACGGTGTCCGGTGTCTGCCGCAGCCCCGGCGATGCTCGGGGGCGAGCCTCTCCCCTCGGCCTGCGGCACACGCTCACACAAGGGATTCGAGACCGACGGGCGGAAAGTTTTACCGCATGCGAACTTCCGGCGGAATCCGTCCGGGGCCCGGTGGCGGGGCGCGGAAGCGCACTCCGTGGAGCGCCATGCCCCATGGCCTCAGGCGTGTCCGGCCAGGCCAGAAGAGGCCCGAGCATCCTCGGCGGACGTACGATGAGGGCCGTACGCACCGGTTCTCGAAGGGCCCGCCGAGGGCACCATGACCGATCCCGCCGGCTTCCTCCGCATACCGCGGCGACCGACACCCTCCAGACCGCCCGGCGAACGCGCTCGGGACTGGGACGAGGTGTACCAGGGTCAGCCGCTGCTGCCGCTCGTGTCCGATCAGGCGCGGCGGTGCATGGACTGCGGGGTGCCCTTCTGTCACGGGGCGTGCCCGCTCGGCAACCTCATCCCCGAATGGAACGTGTACGCCACCCACGGCGACTGGGCCACGGCGGCGGAGCGCCTTCACGCCACGAACAACTTCCCCGAGTTCACCGGTTGCCTCTGCCCCGCGCCCTGTGAGGACTCCTGCGTCCTCGCCCTGACCGACGAGCCGGTGGGGATCAAGCAGATCGAGCAGACCGTCGCGGAGCAGGCCTGGGCAGGCGGATACGTGTCTCCCCTCCGGCCCACCAGGCTGTCGGGGCGGTCGGTCGCCGTCGTGGGATCGGGTCCGGCGGGACTCGCGGCCGCCCAGCAACTCACCCGCGCCGGGCACGCCGTCACGGTGTACGAGAGGGCCGACCGCGTCGGCGGTCTCCTGCGCTACGGCATCCCCGACTTCAAGATGTCCAAGGACCGCCTCGACTCCAGGATCGCCCAGATGGAAGAGGAGGGCACGGTCTTCCGCCCCGGAGTCGACGTCGGCCGCGGCCTCGACGCGGATCGTCTGAGGTCCGACCACGACGCCGTCGTGGTCGCCACCGGAGCGACCCGGCCTCGCGAACTCCACTGTGAAGGGAGGACGTTGAGAGGGGTCCATCACGCCATGGAGTACCTCACCGCGGCCAACCGTGCCACGCCGTCGTGTCCCGTGCCCGCCGCGCTCTCCGCGCGGGGCAAGGACGTCGTCATCGTCGGAGGAGGCGACACCGGCTCCGACTGCCTCGGCACCGCCCTGCGTCAGGATGCCGCGTCCGTCGTGCAGCTGGACATCAACCCCCGGCCGGGGCCGGACCGGACGGCCGACGAGCCGTGGCCGCTCGTGCATCCGAGGATCCACCGGCTGTCCCACGCCCACGAGGAGGCGCTGGCCCGCGACGGCGCCGACCCCCGGGCCTTCTCCTCCGTCACGGTGCGCTTCGACGGTGATCCTTCAGGAGCCGTACGGGCCCTGGTGCTCAACGCGGTGGCCCCGGACGACCGGCGGCCTCTCCCCGGCACGAACCGGGAGATCCCGGCTCAACTGGTCCTGCTCGCACTCGGGTTCCGGGGCCCGGACCAGGATCCCGGTCTGGTCGTACCCTTGGGTCTCACGGCCACCGACCAGGGCACGTTCGCACGGACCCCCGACTTCGCGGCCCTTCCCGTCGCCGCGACACCGTGGGAAGGGCGCGGCACCACCGCTGTCTTCGTCGCGGGCGACGCCGGGCGGGGAGCGTCCCTGGTGGTGTGGGCCATCGCGGAGGGCCGGGCGGCCGCCGCGGCCGCGGATCGCTTCCTGCGCGGAGCCACCGAGCTCCCCGCACCGATCAGAGCGACGGACCGACCGCTCGCGTGAAGGCGCTCGCACGGGGGCGCTCGCGTGGGAAGCGTTCGCAGGGTGCGTTCGCATGGGGACGTTCGTAGGGGGTGGCCCGCATGAGGGGCGGAGGACGGCCCCTACCGTCCTCCGCCCCTCGGCCCGTCGCGGTCCGCACCTATGACTCCGCTCTCACACGGGGTGCGGTCGCAACGACGGACCAGCCGGACCCTCCCGCCCCGGACAATCACCGGGAGACTCCGACGTCTTCCGGTGATGCTTCGGAGGGAGGCGCCCGGCGGATGGGTCCGCTCGACGCATGTCACTCCTGAGAGTGACTCAGGGAACTTGAGTTCTCTTCATGGAGGAAAGTGACGGCCCACGGTCCGCCCTGGAGTCGACGGGCGGCCGACGGGCGCCGCATCAGTCGAGGGGCTCCAGGTGGGCGAAGACGACCAGGTTCTCGGTGTAGTCCTTGGCGGTGCGGTCGTACGCCCCCGCGCAGGTGATGAGCCTGACGAGTGCCCGGGGCGTGTCCTCGTAGACCCGGTCGTCGGGGAAGTCGTCCTTGTCGAAGCTCTCCACGGAGTCGACGCGGAAGACGGCGATGGAGCCGTCCGCGCGCTGCACCTGGAAGGTGTCGCCGGCGGCGAGCTCGCCCAGCCGGGCGAAGACGGCCGGGGCGGTGGCCGTGTCGAGGTGGCCGGCGACGAGCGCCGTTCCGGTCTCACCCGGCGAGACCCCGGCGGCGTGCCAGCCGACCAGGTTGGTGTCGTCCGCGGGAGGCGGGTTCAGCGCCCCGGACGGTCCGATCTCCAGGTCGGTGAACGGTGCGTTCACGCCGATCTCGGGGATCATCAGGCGCGTGGGCGCCGACCGCGGCATGGCGGGCGACGACGTCGCCGCGTCCGCGCCGGGAGTCGCCTCCGACGCACCCGGCACCGCGGCCCCCGAAGGGGCGGCTGCGGTCGCCGGAGGGTTCCCGCCTGCGGCCGGGACGGTGGGCCCGGGCGGGGAGGCGTCGTCCTGGTCGAACATGCCCGGGCCGAAGGCGAAGAGGAGCGCCGCCAGTACCAGCGTCCAGAACACCGCGGGAACGACCCACCGTGCGGTACGCCGAGGCGTCTTGTCAGCGGCGGAGTCCGGACGGGTCTTCACTGTGAGCACCTTTCGAGGCGTGTGCGCGCGATCAGGTCGGAACACGTGGGGCGGTGTGCGGGGGCCGGGCGTCGCCCGGCCCCCGCGACGACTGCGCGTCAGGCCGCCGAGCCGGCGCCCTGCCTGCGGCGGTAGAGGACGAACGCGCCCGCGGCGCCGGCCAGCACCAGGGCGCCCGTCAGGCTCGTACCGCTGTTCGTGAGGCCGCCACCGCCGGTGTGCATGCCGCCCTTGGGCTTCTCGTGCTTCGAGCCGCCCTCCTCCTTCTGGTTCTCCTTCGACCAGCCGTTCTCGTCCTTCTGCTCCTTGTCCTTGTCCTTGGACCAGTCGTCGGCGTTGACCAGGGACAGGGCGCCGGAGCCGGTGTGCATGCCGCCCTTGGGCTTGTCGTGGTCCTTCTCGTGCTTGCCGCCCTTGTCGTGCTCCTTGGACCACTCGTCACCGGACACGGTGGTGAGGGCGCCACCGCCGGTGTGGACGCCGCCGTGCGGCTTGTCGTGATCCTTCTTGCCGTGCTCGTCCTTCTTGTTGTGCTCGTCCTTCTTGCCGTGCTCGTCCTTCTTGCCGTGCTCGTCCTTCTTGCCGTGCTCGTCCTTGGACCAGTCGTCGGCGGTGACCAGGGACAGGGCGCCCGAGCCGGTGTGCATGCCGCCGTGCGGCTTGTCGTGGTCGCGGCTGTGGGAGGAGTCCTCCTTGTCCCAGTCTCCGGACGTGATCGCGTAGGCGCCGGGTGCGGCGAGCGCCAGGGTGCCGGCGGCGGCGGTTGCGGCGAACAGAATGCGGGCAGAGCGCATCTTCGGCTTCCTTCCGTCTGCTGCGTGAGCTGACCCGTTGTCGGCTTTCGATACGCAGCGACATGGCCCACCGTCAGCTCCGGCGTCCTCGTGTGCCACTGGGGCTACTGCAACCGGGAGACCTGCTTCCCCCAAGTGGGTTCGTTCACGGGCGCGCGCGACCGCTTCGCCAAGGATCTCGCTGTAGTGGATCTTCTCCTCTGAGGCGGTGAGAGGGCCTCTCAGGTTCTTTCGACAGCGCGGGAGTTCGTCGGCTGCTCGGCTCGTGCCCGCGCTCCCGGACGCCCTCGGTCACCACCTGCCGTCCGTGCGGTGTCGCACGGACCGTGTTCCGTGCGGTGGAGGCGGGCCGCACGAGCCCGCCTCCACCGCCGGTTCGGGTCAGTGCTGGTTCAGCGGGAGGGCGAGGTCGACGATCTGACGGGCGGCCGGGAAGTCACCGACGAGCGTGGCCCTGCCGGTGAGGATGTCGACCTTGTAGAAGCGCTGCTTGCCTCCGGTGGACAGGGCCGCGAAGCCGCGGTTGGAGCCCTCGGACGCCTGGTAGTAGATGTCGAACCCGGCCGACGGGCCGGCGTTCACCCCGAGGCCGCCGGTCGGCGCGAGGGTGCCGGCGTTGGCCGGGGACTGCAGGGAGACGCGGTCGTTGGTGGTGTCGATGTCGAACAGCGTCGTCGCGGTCGCCGCGTCGAGGTCGTTGTTCGTGTACGCGGCGCCGGTGACGCCGAGGGCCGTGGACGGCGGCATGGTCGGGTTGGTGAGCGTGCCGTCGACGGTGGTGGTGTTCGGCGCGGCCGGGTCGTCGATGTTGTGACGCAGGTTCTGCCCGGTGTCGCTGATGACGCGCAGGCGGTTGGCGGCGGGGTTGAAGTCGACACCGAAGGACCGGCCCTGGAGGGCGACGGTCAGCTGCGAGACCTTGACGGCCTTGGCGTTGCTGTCGACGGTGTAGACGCCGCCCTTGTCACCGACGCCGTACAGCTTGCCGTTCTGGACGCGGAAGTCGATCCCGACCAGCTTGGTGTCGCCCCGGAGGCCGCTGACCTTGCCCAGCGACCAGGTGTCGGCGGGGTTGCGGACGTCGAAGCCGAAGAGGCGCTGGTCGGCGGTGAGGCCCACGCTGATCAGGCCGTGGCCGGCGGCGCGGTGCTGCGGACCGAACGGATCACCGCCGGCCTCGGTCGCCGACGCCAGGACCGGGGAGAACAGGGAAGCGGTCATCGCGGCTGCGGCCACAGCGGTGGCGGCGACTCGAAGAGTACGCACAGGAAGGCTCCGATCGGTTCGCGCGCCTCAACGGTGAGGCGCGTCTGCGGATCCTTCGACCCCCGGATGAGCGTGGATGGGGGGCCTGCGGGGCAACCCCTCGAACGGCCCGCAAAAGTCCTACCGCCACGCCCACCTCCACAGCAATGACGTCCCACGCGTGGATCTCGACCGGGGAACCGCTCGGCTGCGGCCTCGTCTGCGGTGAGCGGCCGGCGCCCCGGTGCCGCGGAGACGCCGGTGGTCCGCCGCCCTCGGAGAGGACGACGGACCACGGGTGTGTCTCAGGCGTGAGCGGGAGGTCTCCTACTTGGGCATGAGGACCGTGTCGACGATGTAGACGTTGGCGTTGGCGGTCTTGACGTTGCCGCAGACGACCTTGGACGAGTCGTTCACCGTGTACTCCTCGCCGGAGCCCGTGGTGGTGAGCTTGCCCTTCTGCAGCGTCTCGTAGGAGCCCTTCTCGAGCTGCTCGGGAGCGAGCTTCTGACCCACGACGTGGTACGTGAGGATCTTGGTGAGCGTCGCCTTGTCGGCGAGGACCTTGTCGAGGTCGGCCTTCGGGATCTTGGCGAACGCGTCGTTGGTCGGGGCGAACACCGTGATGTTCTGGGCGTTGTTGAGGGTGTCGACCAGGCCGGCCTTCTTGACCGCGGTCACGAGCGTGGACAGGGCGGGGTTGTTGGAGGCGGCGGTGGCCACCGGGTCCTTCGCCATGCCGTCGAAGGAGCCCGCGCCCTCCTTCGGCACGCCGGCACACGCCGGGCCGAAGGGCTCGTCCATGGCCGTGGAGGTCTCGGCGGGGGCCTCCGAGGGCGTGCTGGAGTCGGCGGCGGCCGAGGAGGACGCGGAAGCCTTGCCCTCGCCGTCGGAGTCCGAGCAGGCGGCGAGGGAGAAGGGGAGGACGGCGGCCGCGGCGACGGCGACGGCACCACGGCGGAGACGCTGAGAGTTCATGCTGACTGCTCCTTGAATGGATGATCGGAATCTGTGCGAAGGGGTTGGTCTTGCGCTGCCGGCGCTCGGCGAGGCCGACAGAGGTCTGGGGTACGGAGGTCCGGACGGCATCGGTCTAGGTGACGGTGACGAACACGCTGTGCCAGCCGCTTGCCCCGTCGGGGACGGTCCTGGTCCGCTGCTCGGTCTGGACCTGTCCCGTGCTGTCGGTGGCGCGGACCGTGAGGTTGTGGCCGCCCGGTGTGGCCTGCCAGCGATACGACCACTGGCGCCAGGTGTCGACGGTGTCCTGCGCGGCGAGATCGGCGTCCTGCCAGGGACCGTCGTCCACCCGGATCTGCACGCGGGTGATGCCGCGGTGCTGGGCCCAGGCCACACCGGCGACGACCACGGTTCCGGCGTCGGGACGCCCGAAGGGCTTGGGGGTGTCGATCCGGGACTGGGTCTTGATCGGCGCCTTGCGAGCCCATTTCCTCTTGACCCAGTAGGGGTCGTAGGCGTCGAACGTGGTGAGTTCGATGTCCTCGATCCACTTGCAGGCCGACACGTAGCCGTACAGGCCGGGGACGACCATGCGTACCGGGAAGCCGTGGTCGAACGGCAGGGGTTCGCCGTTCATCCCGACGGCGAGGAGCGCGTCCCGGCCGTCCATGACGTCCTCGACGGGTGAGCCGAGTGTCATGCCGTCGACGGACCGGGCGACGAGCTGGTCGGCGCCGCCTCCCGCCGAGGGCGGCTTCACCCCGCACTCGGCCAGCAGGTCGGAGAGCCGGACTCCCAGCCATCGCGCGTTGCCGGCGTACGGGCCGCCGACCTCGTTGGATACGCAGGTCAGCGTGATGTCCCGCTCGATGAGCGGCCGGGCCAGCAGGTCGTCGAGGGTGTAGGTCCGGGCGCGTGACACGCCCTTGCCGTGGATCCGCAGTCGCCAGCTTCCCGCGTCGACCTTGGGTACGACGAGTGCGGTGTCGACGCGGTAGAAGTCGCCGTTCGGGGTGGTGAAGGGGGTGATCCCGGGGATCTTGAGCTGGACGCCCTTGGGGACGGCCGGTGCCGGTGAGGCGGGTGCGGGAAGCACCAGGCCCTGTCGGGAGGCCGTGGCCCCCTGGGCCTGACGGCCGGTGAGGTAGCGGCCGAGGAATCCGGCTGCCGTCGCGCCGACGGCCGTGGCGCCCGCCGCGACGAGGAAGCCGCGCCGGTTCCAGCCTCCCCCGTTCGCACCCTCCTCCGTGGTGGACGCCGGTGCGGCCCGGCCTGCCAGGACGTACAGGGCGAGGGCTCCTGCCAGCGCCCCCGCCAGCGACGGCAGGACGTCGCCGATGCCCTCGGAGTCGGGACGGCTCAGGGCGGCCACCGCCCCGACGACCCCGAAGACGAGGATCCCGCAGGAACCCGCTCGTCGGTGTCGGAGGCCGACCACACCGAGGGCTGCGGCGATCAGCGCGAGGACGGCGAGGATCCCGAGCTGAAGGACCGTCTTGTCGTCCTCCCCGAAGGTGCGGATGGCGAAGTCCTTCACCGCGGCCGGGGTCCGGTCGATCACCGCTCCGCCGACGACCGTGAGGGGACCGGCGGCGGGCCGGATCAGACCCGCGACCAGCTCGGCGACGGCCAGCGCGGTGAAGCCGGCGACGAGTCCGGCCGACGCGCCCAGCGCGATGCGGGAGAGTGTGGTGCGGAAGTTGCTCACGACCGGCATTCGGCGCGCGGCGCCGCCCGGATGGGTGTGTCCTCCGAATCGGTGACGAACTGATGATCCGTTCGACGCGGGCGCGGCCCCGCCGGCGACGGGTCGGTCGAGGCCGGCGCCCGCCGTCGGGGTCGTCCTCACCGCGCGCCGGAACCGGAGCACAACTCGGGAAGCGGTGTCTCGGCGGGCCGCCCGGCGGATCGCCCCGGACTCGAGGAGGATCACGGCGAGAGCGGCCGAGGACGCTGCGGCCCCGGAGCGGTCTCCGAGGGCGTCGCGGCCGGTCGCCACCCGACCGACAAGGGAGCAGTCCATGACGCAGACCGGTCTTCTGGCCCGTATCGAGGCCAAGCCCGAGCACGCGGCCCAAGTCCAGGAACTCCTGGAGAACGCGCTGGAACTCGCCCGTCAGGAGACCCGGACGGTCTCGTGGTACTCGTTCAGGCTGGGGCCGACGAGCTTCGGGGTCTTCGACACCTTCGACGACGAGGCGGGACGCCAGGCCCATCTGAACGGCCGGATCGCGGAAGCGCTGATGGAGATCGCGGCCACCCTGCTCGCCGGTCCCCCCGACATCCAGAAGGTGGACGTCCTGGCGGCCAAGCTGCCCTGACGGCGTCCGCGGACGAGGGGCTCCGCGAGCCCCCGGTCCGCGCCGACTGCTCGGCGCGGACCGGGGACGTTCGTCTGTCGGAAGGTCAGGCGTTGACGCAGGTGTTGCCGAAGGTCGGGTTCAGCAGCCCGATGACGCTGACGGTGTTGCCGCAGGCGTTGACCGGGATGTGGACGGGCACCTGGATGAGGTTGCCCGATCCGACGCCGGGCGAGTACGCGGCCAGGCCCTGGGCACCGGCGTCGGCGGACGCGACCGCCGCACCGGCCATCACCACCGCGCCTGCCGCCAGGGCCACGGCCAGACCTCGTCGCACGAGAACCATGTCTTCACTTCTTCCTGTGAGGATGACCGACCGCGCGGCTGTCCCGCGCGACCGGTGAGGAAGGCCCCGTGAACCGCTCCGGGCTCCCTCACACGCCGTCTTCGCGACCGTTCGCCCTCCGGTTGGGCGCCGGCCCGCCGATTCCCTCGAAGGGGTCAACCCCCGGACGTACAGGTGACAAGGAGTCCCCCATCCGCGGACCGGTCCGCTCCGAAGAACAGGCGACACACCACCAGGTTCCCCACTCCGGGCCGCCTCCGCGGACGGTCCGGTCACGTACGCACGACGACGCAAGGAGCGGCATGCGATGGACGCCCCGCCCCCCGACGGCGGCACCAGGCCGCCGCTTCGCCTTCTGCCCACGGGCGGAGCGGCACACGTGAACCAACCGACCCCCTTCGGCGTCGGCCGCCCCTCCGGCACCGGACGCGACGACATCACCGAGGTCATGCAGCGAGTCGCCCACGGCGACAAACAGGCCTTCTCCACCCTCTACGACGCCCTCGCACCCCTGGTCTTCGGCATCGTGCTCAAGGTCGTCCGCGACCGGGCGCAGTCCGAGGAGGTCACCCAGGAAGTCATGATCGAGCTGTGGCGCCAGGCCGCCCGATACCGCCCCGAAGCCGGCTCCGTCACCGCGTGGGCCGCGACCATCGCCCACCGCCGGGCGGTCGACCGGGTCCGCTCCGCCCAGGCCGCCAGCGACCGCGAGCACGCCCAGGCGGCACGGGAGCACACGACCGCCTTCGACGAGGTCACCGAACAGGTCGAGGCACGCCTGGAGTCCGAGCAGGTACGGCGCTGTCTGCGCGGCCTGACCGAACTCCAGCGCCAGGCCGTGACTCTGGCCTACTACCAGGGGCTGACCTACCGTGAAGTCGCGGAATCCCTGCGCACACCTCTTCCGACCATCAAGACACGCATGCGCGACGGGCTCATCCGGCTCCGCGACTGCATGGGGGTGACCACATGAAACACCACGCCACCGACACCCACACCCTTGCCGCCCCCTACGCGCTCGGCGCACTCGACGACGCCGAGCGGGCGGACTTCGAAGCCCACCTGCAGAGGTGCGAGGCGTGCCGGCTGGAAGCGGCCGAGTTCCAGGAGACCACGGCGCGCCTGGCCTCGGCCGTCTCCCAGACACCTCCGCCCGGGGCCAAGGCGCAGGTGCTGGCAGCCATCGAGGGGGTACGCCAGCTGCCGCCGCGCATCCCGGCACCCGGCCAGGCACCCGCACTCGGCGGCCTCCTGCGCCGCCGGGCGGTTCCTCTGGCCCTCGCCGCCTGTGTGGCGGCGGCGGCCCTGGGCGGAGTGGCGGTGTGGCAGACGCTCAGCAGCCAGGACCTCCGGCAGGAGGCCCGCCAGGCGCAGCAGCAACTCGCGGCGGTCAGCGCCGTCCTGGCGGCGCCGGACGCGCGCGCCGTCCACGGCAGGGCCGCGAACGGAGCGCTCACCACCGTCGTCTCCTCGGACCAGCAGGACAAGGCGGTCTTCACCGCCGCCGGCCTGCCGGCTCCCGGCGCCGGGAAGACCTACCAGCTGTGGCTCGACCACGACGGAACCATGGTCCCGGCCGGATTCATCGACGACAGCGGGAGCGTGCTCCTCACCGGCAACCCCGCGGACGCCGGCGCCGTCGGGCTGACCCTGGAACCGGCCGGGGGGTCTCCCCGGCCCACCACGGACCCCTTGCTCCTGATGACCCTTACCGCCTGATCCGGACGGATGCCGACGTGTGGAGCGTCGGCCCTCCGCTCGGACCGGTCAAACGGTCGGGACCGGTGCAGGGATTCGATGGACGGGCCGGGGTTCGCCGGACGGGCGGAGATGCGTCAGACGGGCTGGGCGGCGAAGACGAAGAGGCCTTCGGTGGTGCGGACGGCTGCGTACCCGTTCGTCGTGAACTGCGGCATCTGCTCGATCCCGGAGAGCAGCAGCTTCTTGTCGTCGGCGCCGAGTGCGGCCGCCGTGCCGTCCAGGTAGGCGTAGAGGACGCCGTTGCCCGGGAGGGCGTTCGGCATGATCGTCACCTCGTCCGCGGCCTGGCGCCACAGCTCCTTGCCCGTCTCGGTGTTCCAGGCGACCGCGCCCTTGCCGTACTGCACCACGGCGGTCTTGCCGTCCGGGGAGACGGCGAGGCCGTCGTCGTCGACGGTGCCGTTGGTGTCGATGCCCGGCCCCTCGGCGAGCCGGCGGCCGCTCGTGACGTCGACCAGCGTCATGACCGCTTCGGAGTCGCCGTACGAGGACCACTCGAGGAGGGCCTTGTTGCCCCGGAACGGCATCAGTCGCGCGCTGGTCGCCGTGTCGGAGGTGACGAGCTTCGCGATGGCGGCGGGCGGGGTGAGGTCCTTGGTGTTCCAGGCCTTCTCGCCCGTGCGGACGTCCTTCGCCGTCAGCCACTCGGCGGAGGGCTGGAAGGAGATGTCCTGCTGGGCGTAGTAGCCGAGCCCGGAGCCGACCGTTCCCTGCAGGTCGATGTGCGAGGCCTCGCTCCGCAGCGTCTCCCCGTCGCCGATCGGGATGAACGTGGCGCCGCCGGAGGTGCCGGCGTCCACGAGGTAGCCGTTCCGGACCGGGGTGGACATGTGGGTGTCCTCGTCGAAGGAGGAGCTCCCCAGCTTCTCGCCGGACGGCGCGTACATGGTGAGCACGGTCCGGGTCGAGGCCTTCTTCAGGCCGCTCGCCGGGGTCTCGACGCGGTTGCGGATGAGCAGGGCCGGAGAGCCGTCCCGCCACTCCCCCACCTGCGCGACGGCGGTGGTCGGCGAGGACGTGCTCCCGGCGGTCTCCTCGGGGAGGGCGAACTCGAACTTCTTGCGCAGTTCGCCGCTCCGTGCGTCGAGGAGCCGGGCGGTGAAGGTGCTCTTGCCCGACGGCCCGTCGTCGTAGCCGGTGAGGACGACGGCGTCGCCGACCGTGCAGACGTCGCGCTGCGAGGTGTCCTTCTCGGACGCCTTGCTCGCGCAGTTCCCCGCCTCGTCGCCCGACAGGCTCCAGGCCGGCTTCGCGGCGAGTCCCGGCACGGCCTTGCCCTTGTAGACCGGGCGCTGCGGCGCGGCCGACGCGGACTCGATGGCCTTGCCCGTCTCCTTGCCACCGGCCTTGGCCTCGGGCTCCGCGGCTCCGGAGCAGCCGGACACGAGCCCCGCGGACAGCACCACACCCAGCGCCACGGTCATCCGTATGCGATTCAACTTCCTTGCCCCCGTCTTTCCTTGTACATGATCACGCCCAAGGGACCACCTTACTTCGATCTTGGAAGGCCTCCGCCCGGCGTCATACGCCCCTCCCCGCAGGGAGCAGTTGGCGTGGACGCATGAAGGGGCATCATGATGGGGCCATGGCGAACAGCGTGAACGGCAAGGCTGCGAGCGGGTCGGCGGTGTGTCCCCGGTGCGGAGCCGCAGACATGACGACGGTCGCCGACGCCACCGACAGCAGCGGGTGCATGCACTTCGCCGAGGGCACGGTGATCGCACTCATGGCCGGGGCCGCCGGTGCCTACTACGCCGACGAGTGGGGCCGGCCCTGGCTCACGGCGGTCGGGGCCGTCGTCGCGTTGCTTCTCTTCGTCGGGACGATCGCCGTCGTCCGCAGCGGGAACCGCGACGCGCGCACGGCACGAGCCGCCGCGGACCGTGCCACCGCGGTCGGCACCGAGGCCACTCACTACTGCGCCGCCTGCGGGGAGGCGTCCTCCACCCCTCCTGCCGGGCCGACTTCGTCCTGACCTACGGCGGTACCGCCCCGGCCGAGGTCTCACCGACGACGAACGGAACGCCCTGCCGGGGCCGTTGGCCGCCGCCCATCCGTCTCCCCTGAGTCGGGTCGGGGTCAGGTCATCGACGCCAGCAGACCGATCCCCGGCGCCAGAGCGCCCGGTTGGGCGAGGGAGCGGAAGTCGGCCTCGACGGTGGCGAGATCGAGGACGCCCGCGCGGACGGCCCGGAACCGCACGGCGGACCACACGAACGCGTCGAGCGTGTCGAAGCCCGTACCCTCCTCCAGGACCTCCTCCTCGTGGAACCACACGGAGACCCGGCCGTCGGTGCGCAGCACGTACAGGTCGCCTCCGCCGTCGGCTCCGAGGGACCACACGTCCTCGTCGCCGAGCTCCGTGGTGTAGTCGCTGTCCAGGACGGTGCAGCCGTTGGCCGCGAAGTCGAAGGCGTAGGACCAGTCGAAGACGTCGAGGCACTGCCTCATGCTTCCCGAGCGCACCTTGCGGTCGAAGGCGGCCAGTGCCGTCGCCGCGTGCTGCGGGAGCCTGCCGAGGAAGGGCTCGACCGGGCGGGTCGAGGCAGGTACCTCGACCGGCGGCGCATCCGGGAACCAGCGCGCCAGGTCGTCGTCCAGACCCCGCTCCACGTACCCGGCCAGTTGATCGACAGAGAGAGACATGCCGTCAGGATAGTCAGGGGGTACGACATCCCGGACGGCCGTCCGCCGCCGCGTTACCGCTTCTCTCCGCCGGCCGACGGGTGCTGGGCGTCGGGGACGTACTTCATGCAGGTCGGGTTGTGGCAGGGGCCCGACTTCCACTGGGGAATGAAGACTCCCATCGTCTTGTGCCGCGTGATCTGCGCGGTCACGGGCTCGTGGCAGGCGGGGCAGACATGTCCGGCCTGCGGTGTCGACGCACGCTCGTCTCTGCTCATATGTACAGAATAGGATATTTTGCCCGAAAATGGGAAAGACTTTACGGGGCTCGCGCGCCGCCCTCGGTTCCGCCCTCGCCGTCCGCGGATTCGGTCGGCGGGCGGGGATTACGGATGCTCAGAACGACGGACACCGCCAGGATCGTGGCGATGACCGCCAGGCTGACCGGTGACGGGATCTCCGGAATGCTGCTGCTGAACATCTTGTGGGAGGCCTGGAGGATCAGTTTCACGCCGATGAAGGAGAGGATGAGCGCGAGGCCCTTGCTCAGGTAGTGGAACCGGTCGAGCAGCCCCGACAGCAGGAAGTAGAGGGCCCTCAGGCCCAGAATCGCGAACGCGTTGCTCGTGTAGACGATGAAGGCGTCGTCGCTCACCGCCAGGACGGCCGGCACGCTGTCCACGGCGAAGACCAGGTCCGCCGCCTCGATCGCCGCGACCACCGCGAGCAGCGGCGTGGCCACCCTCTTCCCGGCCTCCCGGACGAAGAACTTCATCCCGGAGTACTCGTCCCGGACCGGGATGATCTTGCGGAGCAGCCTCACCGCGATGCTCTTGCCCGGGTCGAACTCCTCGTCCTCACCCTTGAGGATCTTGTAGGTGCTGTAGAAGAGGACGGCCGCGAAGGCGAACAGCACCGCCGTGAACCGGCTGACGACCGCGACTCCGGCCGCCAGGAAGACTCCCCGGAACACCAGCGCGCCCATGACACCGAAGAACAGCACGCGGTGCTGATAGGCGCGGGGCACCTTGAAGTAGGCGAAGATCAGCGCGAAGACGAACAGGTTGTCGACCGAGAGGCTCTTCTCCAGCAGCCACGCGGTCGTGTACTCCACGCCCGGCGCCGTCCCCAGGACGAGGAAGACGACCGCACCGAAGAGGAGGGCGAGGCCCACCCAGACCCCGCTCCAGGCCGCGGCCTCCTTGAAGCCGATGACATGGGCCTCCCGGTGCGCCAGCAGGTCCACGGCCAGCGACACGACGACGGTGACGGCGAACGCCACCCACAACCAGGACGGCACGTCGAGCATGGAGGCCCCTCACACGAGCAGGGGAAACCGGTCTTTTAGAAAGTTTGACTCAGAATTTCCTCTTTGTCTTCCAGGGCACTGCGACACGGTCGCCCTGAGCCGTCGCCGCCGACGGCGAAGCCGGCGGCCGAAGGCTCGGCGCACCGCAGCGGCCCACCGGATACGACCCGCGTGCGTGGAGCGGGCGCCCACGCCCCGGAGGGGGCGTCGTCGGGCCCGCTCGGGTGCCTGGACGTCCGGTGGGAGTGACTGCCGGAAGCGTCAGGACGTCTGCTCCGGGCTGGTCGCGGTGATCACCGAGAACGCGCCGCCCTGCGGATCCGCGAGCACGGCCATGCGGCCCGCCGCCATGTCGAACGCCGGGGCCAGGACGGTGCCGCCCGCACGCACGGCGGCGGCCTGGATGTCGTCGACGCTGTCCACGTGGAAGTAGGGCTGCCAGTGCGAGGGGACCCCCGGCGGCATCTGCGTCATGTCCATGATCCCGCCGACCGTCCGCTCGCCGACCTTGAACTCGACGTAGCCCTCGGCGCCGGGCATCGCGGAGCGGGCCGTGGTCACCGGGAGGACCGCGGAGTAGAACGCGGAGGCCGCCGGGATGTCGCTCGTGGTCAGCTCGTTCCAGATCAGAGCGCCGTGCTCGTTGACGATGCCCGCACCGGGGAAGCTACCCGGCTGCCACAGGCCGACCACGGCGCCGGTCGGGTCGGCGATGAGCGCCATCCTGCCCAGGTCCATGACGTCCATCGGCCCCAGCATGACCGTGCCGTGAGCGCCGGTGACGGCGTCGATCGTGGCGCCGATGTCGTCCGTGGAGAGGTAGGTGGTCCAGACCGTCGGCGGCAGCGGGTCGGGAACGGTCCCGTCCTGGTTCATGGCCTTCATGATCCCGGCGACCGGCTTCCCCTTGAGCGTGCAGACCGAGTACCCGCCCTGTTCCGCCGGGCCGATCTCGCCCTGCCAACCGAAGAGGTCGCTGTAGAAATCGATGGCGGCCTGCTGGTCGGGGACCATCAGATCGATCCAGCACGGGGTGCCCGGGCTGTAGGGACCGTTCATGTCGGGCATGGGAGCCTCCGGGATGTCGATCGGAGGGAGATGAGCCGCCCCTCCACGTGGCATGTATCTATAGCCCGGCGGAAGGTGGAATCCCAGCTCATCCGGATTCGGCGGCGACAAATGAATCCCGAACGGTCTACCCGGGAACACGGAGCACGCTTCGATCCCCCCTTTCCGTACGGCACCAACTGCGCGGCTAATCGTCCCCGGGGCGCTGCGCGGCCTCGGTGACGCCCCTCAGCTGGTAGGGGCGCAGTCGGTGGGCTTTGTCCGTACGGGGCACCTCGACGGGACGTCTGTACTCGGCCACCTCTCCGGGGGGTCGGTTGGTGGCGGGGCGCACCGGGTGGGATTGCGGCTGCGGGGGCTCGGACTCGTTCTCCCGGATGCCGGCCCCCAGGACGAATGCTCCGCACAGGACGGCGACGACGATCAAACCGATGAGGACGTGCATCTCTTTCCTCCAGGGTCGTGACTCGACTGGCGTTTCCGCACGACCCTGGAGGATGGATGCGTCGCTGTCCGCAGAGAACCCATTCGGCTGCACCGGCCGGCATTCGGGGGTTCGAAACCCCGTCACGCCGTACGGGCAGGGCCTGCCCGGTCATTCGGGCGGCAGCGTTCCCGGGGAATTCCGACTACTTCTCGATGGGGCGGTGACCCGTCTGCCGGGTCTTGGTGACGACACCGCCGAACAGTGCCAATCCCTTGATGATCACTCGTGGGGCACCCGGGCGGCTCTGTTTCCGGGCGCCGCGCTTGCCGAAGACCCCGAAGAGTCCAAATCCCCTGACCTCGACCTCGATGTCGTCGGGGACGATGATCTCGGTACCGCCGAAGAGCGCGACGGCCCGGACCACCGTCTCCTGCTCCGCGTACCGCGCGTCGCTGAGGTCGAGTCGTCCGCCGCCCCACATCGACCAGGCGGTGAAGCGCGAGGGAACCACCCACTCGCCGCGGCGGTCGAACCCTCCGAACATGCCCAGGGCCAGACGCGAGGTCGGCGCACGGTCCACCACGAGCGCGTCGCGGGGGCCGATGTCCGGTAGTCCCCGGCCGGCCGCCTCGAGTTCCCCGAGGGTTCTGGCCTCATAGACCCGGGACAGTCTGTCGTCGAGGTCGCCGATGTCCAGACGGCCGACGGCGACGGCAGCCCGCACCTTCTCCGCGACGCGCTCGCGATCGTCGTCGGAGGCCAGCAGCTCGCTCGCGCGATCCCCCGCGGGTTCCATCTGTTTGCTCGGGTCGTGCGCTCCGGAGTAGTCAGTCATGCCGTCAAGCCTTCCATACCCTGCTTCGAATGCGTGATCGGCCGCGCCCGAACCTCCGCTTCCAGAGGGGGCGTTGACAGAGGAACCGGTGCCACTCAACGGCCCGAGCCACCCGGGGCGTCGGTCGCTCGACGGCCGGACCGCGTACGGCACCGGTCACGCGACGGCCGGAGCCGCACGAAGCGTCGGTCGCTCAACGGCCTTGGCGACGCGAGGAGTCGGTCACTCGACGTCCGGGCGGCGCGGGGCACTCGCCACTCCCGAATCCCGGCCGCTCAGCTCGACGTCCAGCGTCTCCTGCGCCGCGCGCATCGCCTCCGCGTACGTCGGCTCGTACATCCGCTGCCAGGCCACGTCCGGGTCGACGTCCTCGACCCGGCTCACCACCCACCAGATGTTGCCGAACGGATCCCGCACCCGCCCCCCGCGATCCCCCCACGCGCTGTCGGCGACCTCGGTGACCACCTGGGCACCGTGCGCGACGGCGGCTGCCACGGCGGCGTCCGCGTCCGGGACGTAGACCCGCAGCAGCGCCGGCATGACCGGCCAGTCCGGCCGTCGGTCGAACGCCAGCACCACCGTGTCGCCGACACGGATCTCGCCGTGGCCGATGGTGCCGTCCTCGACCGGAACCCGTGCGATCTCCTCGCCGTCGAACGCGGCGGTGATGAAGTCGAGCAACGCACCGGTGTCGTCGGTGACCACCCACGGTGCGACGCTGGTGTACCCCTCGGGGGCAGTGTGCCTCATCGGTCTCGTCCTCTCGTACGGTCCCTCGCGATGCGTCGACCGTAGGACGGAACTAGGACAGATACCGACCTAGACCAGCGCGGAAAGGCCCCGCTCGTCGGTCTCACGGGGTGGTCGCGCCCGGCGTCGGGCGCACACCGGGCCTTCGCTCCCCGGGTGGGGTGCGGGAGCTGCCGGCGTCGCTGCCCCGTGAGCGCGGGTCGTCCTCGGCTCGCGCCGGAACCCTCGCGCACCGGTACGCAATCGCCTCGCGCCCCAGCCGCTTCGCGACCTACTCTCGCGATCATGACGTCGTACGAGACACCTGACGCTCCATGATCCCGCTCGGTGGCACAGGGCTGTCGCTCCGGGCGGAGACACCTGCCGCAGACCGGCCGGTCACGTGAGCCGGTCCTCCGCCGCGACCGGACGCCGCCGCGGACGGGAGGCGCCTGAGGCCCGGGGCGGGTGTCGTCGCGCAGCTGCCGTCGCCGGCGCAGGCCCGGCCGGGTCCGTCCGCCCCGGGCTCGGCTAGGCTGGCGGCGCTGAAACACGCTAGCGAAGGACGCGTATGGCCCGCCCCTACAAGTCCGGACCGAAGCAGTTCGTCTTCGCGTCCGGCGATGGCAACGACCGGCAGGTGTCCGTGGGGGATCCCCAGGAGGCCTACGTGGCGTTCTCCGAGTACTTCCGCGGTCGGACCTCCGACACCTGCAGCATCGTCGACGAACCGGCGGGGCAGCGTCTGGTGCTCATGCCGGAGCAGGGTGTGGTCTGCCGTGTCGAGGAGGCCGGGCCCCGGCGGACGGAGTACCTCCGGATCGACCGGCCCAACCGCTACCTTCCGAGCGCGATGCTGTTCTTCGAGAACGGCTTCGGCGGGCTCGACCACTTCGGCCAGTGGTTCTCCGACCTCTCCGCCCTCGACGCGTCGCCGGAGGCGCGCGGTGCCGCCCGCGCCGCCGCCATGACGACCGAAGCCTCGGCGTTGGAGGAGGTCGGACGGATCTGGTCGGATTCGGGCTGCGTGGACCCCAGTGACCAGTACTACGTCTTCTTCGACGGGTACGACGCCGACGAGGAGCCGGCCGAGCGCGCGGCGCTGCTGCACCTGATCGGGTTCCTCGGTCTGCATCGGGTGGACGCCCCGGCCGGGGCCACCGCCGGTGAGGTCTGGGTGCGCACCGACCCGCGCCTGCACGCCGAATGCGAACGATGGTCATGAGGGCAGGCGGTAGGGGGCTGCCGCGGCCGCACCGCTCAGCCGGCGGCCGGGGAAACCCTCCGCCGTCCGCGGGACGAACGGGTCCACACCGTTGAGGGACATCGTCTTCACCCGTGCGAGCGGCTGGATCCCGTCGGTGATCCGCGACGACGACGGGCTGAAGCTGATGCTCGGCGCCGGGGCCGACGCGAACCACGAGCCCCGCACCTTCACCTTCCCCGTCACCGAAGCCGACCTCGCGGTGATCCAGGAGGACCTGCCCCGGCACCTGCTGCTGTGGGCCGCGGTCCTTCCCCTGTGCGAGGCGGCCGGGACCCGGGGTCCGCTCGACGAGAGCGCTGCCGTCGCGCTCCTCGATCCGCTCCTCCACGGGACGCCGGCGGACGTCGACGCGCTCTTCCGGAGCATCCCCTGGAGCAGGGCTCGGCTCGTCGCCCACGGCGCCCACATCGGTCTCCTGGAGCGCGGCCACGTGTACGAGGCGATGCGCACGGCGACGGAGACGCCGAACGAGAAGCGTGCGCAGGAGCACCGCGCGGACCGCCGCCGCGCCGCGCGCGGCGTCGTCCTCGCTCGGCTCGACGCCGCGATCCTCAAGTACACGGGCCAGTACCTGCACGGTTCGACGATCCCCGGGCGGAAGCCCGACGCCGTCGGCCCCGCGCTGCTTCCGGCGGTCATGCGTGTCATCGCCACCGCGGAGCAGGCGTCCGCGGGCATGGCCATCGGACGTGATCCGCGGCGGGGCAAGCGCGCCACCGACAAGGGAGACTGGGCCCGCATGGAGTCCGCGGTCCGCGCGGCCCTGCGCCGCGCGCACCCCGAACTCGCCGACGACGCGGTACGGACCGTCTGCTTCCTGATGTGCAGCGAGGCCGCCGCCCGCTCCAGGAACGCTCCCGTGGACGCCGACGAGGAGGACGCCGATTCCGACAGCGGCGGAGGCGGCCGGAAGACGGCCCTGACCTTCACCGACGACAAGGACGCCGAGCAGAAGTGGCGACACGGCAGCGGCAGCACCGCCGCTGCGGCGTTCTGGGAGTTCGTCGCCGAGCGGTCGCGTCCGAACAACGACGTGTTCACCATCGAGGACGAGGCGAGGGGCGAGGGGATCCAGGTCCACTTCTACGCCGACTCCCTCGCCCGCATCACGACGCTGCGCGAGGGCGGGGGCGGATCGGAGCCGGAGTACGCGGTCGAGTACCGCCTCGTCGACGGCATGAGCGAGTACCGGACCCTGGTGAGCGCCTTCGCCCGCGGCGGCTGCGCCGCCCTCGACCGGCACGGCCCGTGGTTCAAGGACGTCGACGAGTTCGAACGTGCGCGCCGCCGCAGGCGCGAGTCCCGGTAGCGTCCCGCGGCTCCCCACAGCCGAACCCGGGACGACGGGTGCGCTTGGGACGGCCGCACGATCCTCCGCACACCTGACGGCCTCGCCCACCACCGGGGCCCGGACGACACGTCGTCCGGGCCCCGGTGGTGGGCGGTCCGGCGGGTCAGACGTGCACCTCGACCGTCACCGCCTGGCCCGCCCGGGCCGTCGCGGGGAGTTCGTCGAGGGAGACGAGGACGGTGTAGCGGACGACCTGGGTCGAGGACTGCTGTCCGCCACCGCCCTGGCCGGTGCCGCCCGAGCTCTCCGTGGCGACGGGTACGGGCGACACCGAGGTCACCCGTCCCCGGATCGTGGTGCTCGTGGAGTCGAAGGTGACCGACGCCTGCTGTCCGCTTCTCAGGTCGACGATGTCGGCCTCGGTGAAGTCGGCACTGACCTGCAGCCGGGTCAGGTCGGTGAGGGTGAGGACCGCGGCCCCCGGGACACCGCCTGACCGACCTCGGCGTCCACCGCGGTCACCGTGCCGGCGAACGGGGCGACGATCTTCGTCCCCTCCACCGTCCGCTCCGCCTTGCGGTAGGCGTTGCGGGCCTTCACATAGGACGCGTACGCCTTCTGGTACCCCGCCTCGTCGGCCTCGTTCAGCTCCTGGGAGGCGGAGACGTACGACCAGTGGGCGGCCGTTCTGCTCTCGACGGTCTCGGTGGAGTCGACCTGGGCCAGGACGTCTCCCTTCTCGACCTTCTGGCCGGCCTTCACCTTGAGCGTCGTCACGGTTCCCTCGGTCGCGAACGCCAGCGTGCGGGTGCCGGGGCTCTCCAGCGTCCCGGAGGCGGACGGGTCCGTGCTCACCTCCACGTCGGGAACAGCGGTGGCGGGCTCCGTGGCCGACGGGGCGGCGGTACTGCCCTCGGCCCGGACGGTCATGAGCCCGCCGCCCATCAGGACGGCGCCGAGCACGCCGTACACGGCGGCCTTCCGGTGTCCCTGGCGCGCCGTCGTCCGGCGCCTTCTCCCTGCCGCCACCGGTCAGCCTCCGCTCTGCGAGCCGCCGCCGCTCTGCGAGCCGCCGCCGCTCTGCGAGCCGCCGCCGCTCTGCGAGCCGCCGCCGACCCCGCCCTGGCCGGAGCCCTGGGGCCGGAGGATGACCGAGTCACCCGGCTTGATCCGGACGGTCTTGCCGTCCTCGGTGGTGACCTCCACGACGCCGTCCTTGATCGTGCCGACGGTTCCGAAGGTCATTCCCTGGCGCGCCTGGCCGCCGCTCTGACCGCCGCTCTGACCGCTGCCGGTCTGTCCGCCGCCGCTCTGGCCGCCGCCGGGGAAGCCCGACCCGCCTCCCTCCGGCCTGCCGCCGGACATCTGGCCGCCACCGAACATCTGGCCACCCCCCGTCCGGGGGGTGGAGGCGGTGTCGTCGCCCTTCTCCGCGTACACGCCGCCGATGAAACCGCCGACGGCGACGATGCCCGCCGTCAGGAAGAGCGCCACGCCGGGCAGGCTCCTGCGCGCGGGCGCGGACTCGAGCGTGGCATCGAGGTCCCCGGGGAACGGGGAGTCGGCCAGGATGTCGCTGTCTCGGTCGGGGGATCGGGTCAAGGATCTGTCCTCACTCATGGCGCAGCGCCTCGATGGGGCGCAGCGAGGCGGCGCGGTTGGCCGGGTAGCTGCCGAAGAAGAGGCCGATGGCGACGGATACGCCGAGGGCGAGGCCGATCGACCAGGGGGCGATCACCGGCTGAACGCCGATGATCTCGAACCGGCTGCCGACGACTCCCGCGACGACGCCCAGGATGCCGCCGATCAGGGAGAGGATGGTGGCCTCGGTGATGAACTGGCCGAGGATGGCTCCGCGGGGGGCGCCGATGGCCTTGCGGATGCCGATCTCGCGGGTGCGTTCGGTGACGGTGACGAGCATGATGTTGGTGACGCCGATGCCGCCGACCAGGAGGCTGATCGCCGCGACCGCGCCGAGCAGGACGGTGAAGGTCTCGCTCGACTCGGCGGCGGCCGACTGCAGGCTGGCCTGGTTGAACACCTGGAAGTCGGTGCTGCCGTGCCGCTGGTTCAGGACGGTGGTCACCTCTGCCTGCGCCGCGTCGACCGCGTCCGGGGTCTTGGCCTGGACGACGATCTGGCTGAGTGCGCCGTAGCTGGTGAGGGTGCCCTGGACGGCGGTGTACGGGGCGATGGCGGTGTCGTCGGCGTCCTGGAAGCCGCTGGAGGACGACCCGGACTCCGCGAGTACCCCGATCACGGTGAAGAAGGCGCCGTTGACGTTCATCTTCTTGCCGAGGGGTTCGACGCGGCCGAAGAGCTCCTCCGCGACGGTCTGCCCGATGACGGCGACCTTGGCTCCGGAGGCGACCTGCTCCGCGGTGAAGAGCGAACCGCGCCGGAGAGTCTTGTTGTTCGCCTTGAAGTACGCGGAGTCGCTCCCGACGAACTGGCCGATGCTGTGACTGGACGTCAGGTACGTGGTGGTCTGCGAGCTGGCGTTGACCACCGGGGAGGCGCTCTCGACCGACGGTGTGCTCACCGGGTCGACCAGTGCTTTGGCGTCCTCCACCGTGAGCTTCTTGGCCTGGGTGCGCGGCCCGGTGTCCGTCTGCTGCTGCCCGCCGAACCCGCCCGAGCCGGCCTGACGGGCTCCGCCGCTCTGCCCGGTGGTCGAGGTGGAGACGGTCAGGGCGCCCGCGCCCAGCCGGGCGATGCTGTCCTGGATCTGCTGGGAGGAGCCGTTGCCGACCGCCACCAGGAGGATCACGGCGCCGACGCCGATCAGGATGCCGAGCGTCGTCAGCCCGCTGCGGAGCTTGTTGGCGCTCAGGCCGCGCAGGGCGAACCGCAGGATCTCGAAGGGGTTCATTGTCCGCGGTCCTCCACGACGTCGCCGTCGACCAGGCGGATGACCCGCTTGGTGCGCTTGGCGACCTCGTCCTCGTGCGTGATCAGGACGATGGTGCGGCCGGCGGCCGAGAGCCGGTCGAGGACCTCGAGGACATCGCGCGTCGACTTGCTGTCGAGGTTGCCGGTCGGCTCGTCGGCGAGCAGCAGGGAAGGGGCGGTGGCCAGGGCCCGTGCGACGGCGACGCGCTGCTGCTGTCCGCCGGAGAGCTCGTTCGGCTCGTGGTCGGTCCGCTCGGAGAGCCCGACCAGATCCAGTGCGGCGAGCGCCCGCCGGCGCCGCTCGGCCGCCTTCACCCCGCCGTAGGCGAGGGGGAGTTCGACGTTGGCGAGCGCCGTCATCCGGGGTATCAGGTTGAAGCTCTGGAAGATGGAGCCGATCTTCCTGTTCCGGAAGATCGACAGCTGCCGCTCGCTGAGCCCGCTGACGTCGGTGCCGTCCAGGAGGTAGTGGCCGTCCGTCGGGACGTCGAGGCAACCCAGGATGTTCATGAGCGTGGACTTTCCGGAACCGGACTGTCCCATGATCGCCACGTAGTCGCCCCGCTCGACCGTCAGGCTGGTTCCGCGCAGCGCGTGGACGACCGTCTCGCCCTGCCCGTAGACCTTGGTCACGTCGCGGACCTCGATGACGGGGGTGCTCATCGTGCACCGCCGCCCGGGGCGCGTCCGCCGCCGAAGCCACCGCCCGGCAGCTGCGCACCGCTCCCGCCCGTGCCGGTGGCCACCGTGAGCTGGACCTGATCGCCCTCCTCCAGGCCGGACTTGATCTCCGTGCCGGTGCTGCCGGCGATGCCCACGGTCACCGTCCTGACGACGGGTGTGCCGTTCTCCAGCACGGTCACCGTGGTCTGTCCGCCCGCGCTCGTGACCGCGGCGCCCGGAACGTACAGCGCGTCCTCGACCTGGGAGACGGTGACGGTCGCACTGGCGGTCTGCCCGATCCGTACCTGCGTGGGCTTCTCCTTGAGGGTGACCGTCACGGCGAAGGTGACGACGTTGTTCTCGGTGGTCGGGGTGCCGGCGATCGCGGACACCTCGCCCTGCGCCGTGACACCCGGCAGTGCGGCGAAGGTGACCGTCGCCGCGTGCCCCACCTTGAGGCGAGTGGCGTCCGCCTCGGTGAAGTCACCCGTGACCTGCACCTTCCCGGGGTCGGCCAGCTCGATGAAGCCGCTCGACGAAGACGAGGAGGAGTCCGTCGAACCGGAGGAACCCCAGGCTCCGGACGACCCGGATGCGGAGTCTCCGACGGCGCCGTTCACCGCGGTGACGGTCCCGGCGAACGGCGCGTAGAGCACCGTCCCGTCGAGCGTCCGCTGCGCGGTGCTCACGGCGTTCTTCGCCTGTACGTAGCTCGCGTAGCCCTGCGAGGTGCTGGTGTCGGCCTCGGCGGCGACGGCCAACTCCGCCTTCGCCGAGTCGAGTTCCTCCTGCGCCTCGGTCCGGTCCAGCTCGGCCAGCTTCTGCCCCTTCTTCACCGTGGCACCGACCGTGACGTGGACCTTGGTCACGGTTCCCGAGCCGGCGAAGGCGAGCGCCCGCTTCGTGGCGGTCTCCACCGCACCGGACGCCGACACCGAGGCGGTCAGGTCGCCGCGCATCACCGTCGTGGTCCTGGTGGTGGCTGAGGCGGTCGCCTCTTCGTCGCCGAGCGACACATACGCGAGGCCGACGCCTCCGGCCAGCAGCACGGCCAGCGTGCCGTTGACCAGGACGGCCCGGCCTCTGATCACAGATCCCATGGGCCGATACGCTGCGCTGCCCGACTGTGATCACCTTAGCGTTTACATATGAGTTGCATATGAAGTCGCGGGCGCGACGGGCGGACCGCGACGAAGGGGCTTCGAGCGGCTCAGCGCAGCTCAGGACGGTTCAGGTCGGCTCAGGTCGGCTCAGACGGCTCAGGTCGGGGGTGCCGTGACTGTCGGCGATCGCCGTGCTCTTGGTTCTCTCAGCGCTGTTGCTGGTCTTGGCACTGCCGGTGAGGCGCAGACCGCCGAAGACCGAGGTCGGGGGGCCGTCAGGCGAGATAGTCCGCGCGCCCCTCGTCGTCGAGCTCGAAGGGGCCTTCGGGGATGACGCAGAACTCGTTGCCCTCGGGGTCGGCCATCACCAGGAACCCGCCGGCGTCGTACTCCTCCAGTCGGCGACCGCCGAGCGCCTCGACACGCCTCTGCTCGGCGGCCGGGTCGGGTGAGGTGACGTCGAAGTGCATCCGGTTCTTGCCCTGCTTGGACTCGTTCGTCCGCTGAAAGCCCAGGCCCAAGCCGTTCTCTCGTTGCAGCCACACGTAGGGTCCCATCCGGCCCACAACGGGCCTGCCGAGCAGTTCGGACCTGAAGGCGGCCAGCCGCTCGGGATCGCGGGCGTCGATGATGAGGGCGTTGATCTGCATGGTTGCGTGGGCCATACGCCGATCCTCTCAGAGCACCCGGTACGTTGAAGGGCTTCCTGCCCCGATGGCCGCAGGGCCACGTGAGGTCGCGCACACCGTCGCTCCCCGGTCATGGCTCTGCTGTTACAGACCGCGGCGCAGGACGCACTACCCCGGTCACATGCCGAGCGGTGACCCCTGCCTCGCGCGGCAGGGCCGGGGTCCTCGACGCGCCCGGCGGCTCAGGCTTCGATCCGTGTCCAGGTGTCGCCACCGCGGATCCAGAGGACACCCTCGCGGCCCTGAACACACCGGCTGGTCACCGGTTCGCTCAGCCGTAGATGTTCGTGCGAGGTGACCGCCCAGGCGTCGCCGGCGAGTTCGAGGCGCGCCAGTTCGACGCCGGGGCGGTCATGGAAGGCATGGCTGAGGAGCATGCGGGTGCCACGGACGGCGATGCCGTCGATGTCTTTCTGAGGGAGGCGATAGCTGGTGGTCTCGCCGAGGGCAGGGTCGACCCTGGAGACGAAGGCGCCCTCGGGGCTGGACCAGCCGAGCCAGGCTACGCCGCCCTCGGTGGCGCCGCCGATGGCACCGAGGGGCGACGCCGGGAGTCGTTGCTCTCCCAGGGGGCCCCAGGTCTGTGCGCCGTCGGTGTCCCAGCGGGCCAGGCCCTCGGATGAGGCAGGGTGGAGTCCGTAGACGCCCTCATCGCCGTACGAGGTCCAGATGCCGCCCTCACGGTCGGTGAGTACGTCCTCGATGTCGTCGCCGATGCAGAGGTGGCTCATGGGGTATCCCCCGGGGGAGTACACGATCGCGTTCCGAGTCCAGGTCCCCTTGTCGTCTCGCCTGGTACGGGACGAGACCAGCAGGAACCGTGACCAGGAGAGAAGGGCCAGGTGGCTCGTGCCGGCGTCTATGCCGGTCACCGGGATGCGCTGTTCCCGCCCGTCCGAGACCACCACCAACACTCCGTCGCACGGGGCCACCACACGCCATCCGACCCATCCCCGGGTGTGGGGAGCGCGGTGGAGGTTGCGTTCGTGGACCAGCATCACTCCGAGTGCGTTGCTCGGCCCGACCGTCCACCACAGGGCTCGCCAACCGGCTCGAGCGTCCTCGGTCGGGAGACTCCACACGACGGGCAGCTCGCCAGGCGTCATCGACACACCTTCAGAACTCCAGGCCCAGACGGCGCCCGAAGGGATCTAGCTTACAGACGGCCGGAAGGGCGGCGCCCCGTCACGTGCCACGCGCTCAGCCGTCCGCCGCGCCATCGACCGGCGGATCCGGCGCGAAGCCCTTCTGTTCACGCGCGGACCGCCACGCATGAGGGCAGCAAGGAGGAGACCGGCTTGGAGGCCGCCGCACAACGGCGGGGCAGTTCCCCGTCTCCTCAGCGCTGTCAGTCGGCAGAGGTGAATCCGACCCGATCAGCAGACCGGGCGGTCCGTTCGATGGCCCCCGCGCGCCCCTCGCCCACGGGGCGCCGCCACTCCACCCCCGCGCTCTACTTCGCCGCCATGCAACACAGTTCGAGATGGCCGAGACTCAGGAAACAGCGGTCGGCCTTGGACACCTTCCCCGGCCGGACTTGCCGGGCGCTCGTCCGCTCCACCAACATGCCGGCCGAGTTCCGGGGCCATCCACGGGCGAGTCAAGGCGCACAATTCGGCAGCACCCTCCCTTCATGATGGCGCCTGACGTGCACTCAGCCCTTCGGAACAAAGACGCCAGGGCGCGGAAAGGGTTTAGATTCGCAGGCCCGCACCACGTCAAGGGCGTGAGCTCCCCGGGTCTCACCTCTTCCGGTGCTCCGCGGCCGAGGTGGGGGTGGGCGCGTCCCGGACGCGAACCGCCGCCGCCCGGCGCTCGGCGACAATGACCGCATGGACCGTCTCCTGCACCTCGACCGCACCCTCGACGCGCTCGATCCGCCCGCCTGGGCCCCTCCCGGCGCGGACGCGACTCCGTTGGTGCGCACGGTGCACGGCCTGCGGCAGGTTCCCCTCCGCGCGCTCAGGCCGGCGGATCTCCGCACGCTCGTCTCCCAGCAGGTGGCTCTCCCGTACGTACTGCCGCTCGCCGTCGGCCTGCTGCTCGACGAGCCGATGCTCGATGCGTACTTCTACGAGGGTGACCTGCTGCTCTCCGCGGTGGACGCCCCGACTTCGGCCTGGGCCCTGTTCCCTGACCTCAGGGAACAGCTGTGCAAGGTGATCACGAGCTTGCCGGACTCAGCGGTGTCCGGCCTCCCCCGAGGTTCCGCCGACAACCTCGCCCGCTTCGTCACCCACCCCGAACCCCTTCCCTGACGCATCGCGGTCCCGCGGGGACGACCCCGGCTCCCGCCGCCAGGAGGCCCTTCCGCAAAAAGGCCCTCGGCGTGTGGCTGAGCATGCTGTATCGACCTTTCACGATCTTCATCTGGAGATCGTGAAGGCAGAGGATCACGCGAGGGCCGGAGGGTTGAACAGCGGGTATTCGCCCACCGTGGCGATCGGATTCAGCCGCCGGCCGCCGTTCTCGCGTCGAGCGGTTCCGCTCGCTCACATCCGAGATCGCAGTACGTCGACCTCGCAGCCGGGCGCGAAGGGGTCGAAGCCGTGCTCGCTCAGCCAGCGCACTGCCATCAGGCTGCGCAACGACCACCATCCGCGGATCACGTCGAGGTCAGGGTCGGGGGCGAGGCCCATCCCGGTGCCGGTGCCGGTGCCGGTGCGCGCGTCGTGGCCGGTTTCGGTGGCGCAGCCGGCCTCGGTGCCATGGCTGATACCGGTGCCGTGGCCGGCGCCGTAGTAGCCGGAGAGGACGTCGTCCAGGCGGTCCTCGTGTCCGAGGGTGAAGGTCGCCAGGTCGTACAAGGCATCACCCTGGCCGGCTTCGGACCAGTCGATGATGCCCGTCACCTCGTCCTCGGCGACGAAGACGTGCGCGATCTGGAGATCTCCGTGCGTGAACACCGGAGTCCACGGCCTGAGTGCGGCCTGGGCGACCTGTCGGTTGCGATGCACCAGGTCGGTGGGAAGGAGGCCGTCCGCCACGAGCCGCTCGCACTCTTCGTCGAGTTCCGCCGTGAGGGCGACGACGCTCCGGCCGGCCCCGCCCCGGCGGTCCGGAAGCGGCGCGTCGTGGAGCTTCCGGATGGCGGCGCCGGCCGCGGCCCACGCCGCCGACGATCCGGTCGGCGGCCCGCCGAGGCGCCCGAGGGTCGCCCCGGAAACCGCGGCGATCGCGAGCACAGGCGGTCGTCGCCACAGAATCTCCGGGGTCGGGACCGGCGCGACGGACATCGCCTCGACCTCGGCGTCGATACGCGCCTGATCGGAGTCCACCTTGAGAAACACGTCGCCGACGCGCAAGGTGGCGCGCTCGGAATGGGCTACGACGACCTTGACCTCATCCATGGGAACCCACTATCCCGGAGCTGAAGTCGGTCCTGATGACGACAGCGTCGAACATGTCGCGTCCGACGACTTCACGCAGCACTCGCTCAAGACCCTCCGGCATCGTCATGCCCAGGACCCTCCCGCGCCGCACCGACAACCAGCTCCCTCGGGGGTGATCCAGAGGAAACGGCCTAATGCCAGCCGGTGTACCCGTCCGGTAGACCTCCTCCGCCGTCTCCGCGCTTGAGTCCAATCAGGAACAGAACCGCCACGATCAACACGAGCAACCACAGCCAGAAGCGGTCCTCCATTCCTGGACTACTGCCTCGCGGGCGATCGTCGCTCCGGTTCTCCGTGTCGTCTTCCTCGCTACTCACCTCACACCACCTCCACTCCCCTCCATGACGCCGAAGGCATCGGGCTGACGTCAAGTGCTGTGCTTTGCACGCCCCTTGATGAGCCCCTCCGAGATGCTCGGCCACCGCCTCCGTCGAGGTCGCACTCGGAGACGCCCCAAGCCGGGACGACGGTTCCCGGGTGCATCCGGTGAGGGTGGGAGGACTTTATGATCATGTTGATCACGAAGAGTTCCTGCCAGAGATCGGATACGCCTTGCCCGAGTCGCCCCCCTCAGGATTCCTGCGTGCCGTCCTGAAAGCCGACTCCTTCGCCACGTCCTCGACGGGGACGGTCGTGGTGCTCTCAGTGCTCCTCGCACTCGTCTTCACCGATACCGTCGCCGGTTTCGTCGCGGCGATCGCCCTCTTCGGCGCTTGGGTGGCCGTCGGCTGGACGGGCCGCAGGCATCAGCGGCTCGGCTAGGACCTGTCCGGCCGATCTTCACCACGTCGCACGGCTGTGTGCGGTCCCGTGGACTCTGATGGCTCCTCGCGAGACGACCGCGCACCTTCTGTGCCGGCGGCCCCGACGGTGACGGTGGCGCTCAGAGGGCGATGAGCTCTCGCAGGAACTCACGGCCCTGGTCGAGGGGAACGGTTGGGCTGTAACCGCTCGCGAGCACCTGATGGAACGGGCCCGAGAGCTGGGTGACCCCACGTGACCCCCGGCCCGACCAGTGGTGCTGGATCCTCGTCGCCGCGAGAAGGGACCTTTCGAGGACCGGAATCAGGACGGCGCGGACATCGTGGCCGACCACGTCGATGCCGATCACGAGGACTGCGGCGACGGTGTCGGGCTTCGCGAGGAATCGCAGCATCTTGTTGACGTTGTACGCCTTCGGCGCGGAAGCGCGGTCCAGCAGCTTGGTCTTGATGTCGATGGAGAGCAGAACGTCGGCATACCGACGCTCGAGATCGTCGAGTCGGTGCGCGGAGCCGTCTCCGGTGACGAGTCGCTCGATCTCGTTGCCGCGAAGGTTGACGTTGTCGAGCGCGGCGAGCCTGAGGATGGCCTGGCGATGGTGCTTCACCGTGGTGACGAGCTCTTGCCCGATGGCAGCGAAGTCCTCAGAGGCCAAAGCCGCTGCGGCACGGTCCGGGGCCGCCAGAATCACTGCCTGGTCGCCGGTACTGGGATGGAAGCGGACGTCCCGCGGGACGATGGCGTTGGTTGCCTCGACGAGGCGCTCGACGTTGTCATCCCAGGAGAACGCGGCGTGGAGTGCGAACAGTGCGCCGAAGTTGGCCGGGGTGTTGGCCAGTTCGTCGTACTCCCGGACGATGTCGCTGCCGTTGAAGCTCCCGCGAACGCGGCCGATCCTAAGCTCCCGCGAGCTGTGGCTCACCTTCTTCAGCATCGTCGAGTTGGCAAGCAGGAAGTCCAGTCGATCTCCACGAACGACGACGACGACGAACGGAGCCTGGTCGTGCTGCTGCAACGCCGAAAGGGACAAGACCGTGTTCGAGAAGGAACCCGCCTGCGCTTCCGCAAACCGGAGTGCATAGCCGTCACCGACGAACACGCTCCGAACGCGCCTCGGTTCGAAGGCGCCCATGAACGCTGCTTGCAGTTCCTGCTTGCGGGCACTCGGGTTGGCCCTCTTGAACGTGACGAGGAAGTCCAGCGCCTCGTACACATGGCCGTCACGCCCGTGCGGGTCGTGATCGCTGTCCGGCCCTTCTCCGCCTGTCACCACGTCTGGGAGTAGTCGCGGATCGTCGCAGCCGTGCGCTTTCCGTTCGACCGGGAGATTTCGACCGGGAGATTCTGTCCGCGGTGCGGGGGCATGGCTGCGGCGTCGCTCACCGCCACATTGTCACTGGACACACCGACACGGCGCCAGCACCACACCAGTCGGCACGATCTGGTGCCACCCATATCCCCTCTTCCGCAGGCGAAGGCACCCTTCGATACGACGTCTGCGACAAGTCGCCGTAGGGGCCGTGCCGTGGTCGACTGCGGTGTCCGAGGCCGCATTCGACCGGCGACGGCCACGCCCTCAGGTGCCAGGCCGCAGCAGAGCCTGTGGCGTGTGGGTGCGAGTCGCCGGCCGGTGCGGATGTTCAGCCGCGCGGAGGGAAGGACTTCACGGGGTGAAGACCTTCACCGAGTCGGCCGCCCCATCGTTTCGGTTGACGCTGATGAAGAAGTCGCTGCCCACGTGGGTGATGTCTTCGATCTCGTCGATCAGGTCGTTCCCAGGAATACCGATGTCGCTCTCCACCTCACCTCCGGACCAGTTGTACTGGTAGACCCAGTTCCACCCGGTCACGGGCGTCGAGGTGTTGATGGACTTGGTGTTCCAGATGTAGTTCTCAGAGCAGTCGATGCCCTGGTCGGAACGATTGTCGTGGCTTGTCAGGTTGCTCTTCACCAGCGTCCATCCGCTGGTGAGCGAACCGGAACCAGGATGGGTCCACAGGTTGCCCGCGCGGCGGGCGGCGTATTTGCCGGCCCCTCCGGCCGCCGTCGCGCTGTAACAGAGGCCGCTGATGTTGCCGATGGGCAGATGTACGACCTCGCTCGCGCCTATCGCTCCCGAGGAATCCAGATGGACGATCGCCACATCGTCGCTCGGAAAGGCCGACTGACTTCCCTGCGTCGCGATCAAGGCAGGGCCCTGCCCCTGGTAGTTCGGGTGGTAGGCGAGGTCGTTGCCGTGGCCGAGTGCGGGAATGGAGGTCGGCGCCCCGGCGCAGGTCCAACTGCTCCCGTCCCAGGTCGAGCCGTCGCGCAACCACCTGGAGAGGACCGGCTCCTCCCCACCCGCCTTGGTGAACACGATGTAGAGCTGGCCGCCCGACCCCGCGACCATGCCCTGCATGACGGTGCGGCCCGCCCTGCACGCGCTGCTGGTCGGGATGCTGAGCCGTTCCTCGCCGCTCCTGTCCGTAGCGGCGTGGGCCGTCGACGTCGAAGTAATCGCGATTCCGGTCATGACGGCCAGCGCGGACGCGAAACTCAGTAGCCTCTTCACGTGATACCCCCCTGGTAGGTGGGATGAGGCTAGCACTATGGGTGTACCTTGCATCCGCAGGGACGGCGACCACTCATCTCCTCTGCGTTGTCCCTCAACTCGGCACAGGGGAGCAGCACATCACCGGCATTCATTCGCCTTGTCCGGTTCTGCACTGACTTGCGGTCACAACGGACGGCTATTCAAGTCGGCCGCAGATTGCTCACTTTGATGCAATTCCTCTTATGGATGCGATGTTGCGGGCTCTGCCGACCCGCGTAGAGACATTCACGGGAGTCCGGATCGACCGGTTCGCGAGGCTGGGGGCGATCCGCTGAGCGACTCCGGCCCCACCTGTTCCCTCCCCCCGGCGAGTATCCGTCACCCCTCCCCGGCCTCCTCCACAGAGCCCCGGACAGCCGCTGACCACCCACCTCCCCACCGAACGCCCGGCCCCTCGGCCGCCCCGCAACACCCCGGCAACGAACCCTTAGTACCGCATGCATGGAATGCGCTCCGGCACCCCCATAGCCTCCATTCCCGAGCCCTCCGCCCACCTCACCCCCGCAGACGAGAGGTTCTTTGTCATGAGCGCATCCGGATCGTCCGGCCCCAGTCGTCGTGGAGTCCTGGGCACCGCCGCCGCCGTGGCCGCCGGTGCCGCCCTGCCCGCGGTGGCCGCCGCCCCCGCCCGCGCCGCCGAGGCCGCGCGGCCCAACGTGCTGCTGATCGTCACCGACGACCAGCCCAAGCACACCGAGTGGGCCACGCCCAAGACCGTCGCCTGGCTGGCCGGGCAGGGTGTGCGCTTCACCAACGGGCACGTCACCACCCCGCTGTGCGCCCCCTCGCGCTCCTCCGTCTTCTCCGGGCGCTTCGCCCACAACCACGGCGTCCGCAACAACAGCGCCTCCCACTCACTGGATCAGCGCACCACGCTCCAGCGGTACCTGAAGCAGGCCGGCTACCGCACGGGGCTCTTCGGCAAGTACCTCAACGCCTGGGACATCGCCGACAACCCGCCGCACTTCGAGGACTTCGCGCTCCTGCGGCCCTCGTACACGGACGGCACGTTCAACGTCAACGGAACCGTGCAGACCATCTCGGGCTACACGACCAACGTGATCAAGAACCGTGCCCTCGCCTTCATCGACAAGTCCCGGACCGACACCCGCCCCTGGTTCGCCTACGTCACTCCGTACGCCTCCCACGGTCCGTTCACCCCGGAGCCCAAGTACGCCGGCACCGACGTGCCCGCCTGGAACGGACGCCCCTCCGTCCCCGAGGGGGACCGCAGCGACAAGCCCGCGTACGTCCGGAACGGCACGCAGACGCTCGAGGACGGCCGCACGGTACGCGCGAAGCAGCTGCGGACCCTCCGCTCGGTCGACGACGCCGTCCAGGCCCTGCGGGACAAGCTGGCGGCCCTGGGGCAGCTCGACAACACCCTGGTGATCTACATCGGCGACAACGGCTTCAACTGGGCGGACCACGGCCTGACCGGCAAGGCCGTCCCCTACCGTCCGGCCCACGAGGTGCCGTTCTACCTGTCCTGGCCCGGCGGCGGCCTCGGCGGCGGCACGACCGACGACCGCATCGTCGCGAACATCGACATCGCCCCCACCGTCCTGGACGCCGCCGGAATCACCCCGGACACCCCGCACGACGGCCGCTCGCTCCTCGGCTCCCACTCCCGCGACCACCTGCTGATCGAATGGTGGAAGCAGGGCACCGGGGCGGATCCCAAGGACACGTGGTCCTCGTACGTGACCAAGGACCGCCAGTACACGGAGTACTACGACCTCCACACCGACGCCGCCGGCACCGTGAGCGGCACCGGGCAGGTGAGGTTCCGCGAGTACTACGACCTCCAGGCGGACCCGTACCAGCTGCGGAACAGCCTCCACCAGGCCACTCCCGCAGAAGAGCAGGCTCTCGGAATCCCGGGGCTCGCGGCCGCGCTCGCCGCCGACCGCACCGCCTGACCACCGCTCCGAAGAGCGCCGCAGAGACCCGAGGAGAGAGACACCGATGAGCCGCGAATGCTGCGCCCCCGGCCGACCCACCGGACGCGACCGGAACGTCCTCCCCCTGCTCGACGAGGGGGCCGCGGCGCGGTGCGGCGGCGAAGTCTCCGCGTCGGGCGGGGCGCGGTGCGGCAGCGATCTCCCTTCGTTGGCCGGGGCGCGGTGCGGCAGCGATGTCCCCGCGTCGGCCGGGGCGCAGGGCGGCGATGTCGTCCTCGGGACGTCCCGGACGCAGGGTGGCGGCGATGCCCCTGAGGTGGGACAGGTCTCCGCCTTCGCTCCTCTGCTGTCCCTGTCCGGTGGTGGGTTCCGGATGGGGACGGCGGACGAGGACGTGTACCCCGAAGACGGCGAGGGTCCCGTCCGGACGGTGGTGGTGGCGCCGTTCCGGATCGCCGCCACGGCCGTCAGCCACCACGAGTTCCGCACCTTCGTCCGGGCCACCGGCTACCGTACGGACGCCGAACGCTTCGGCTACTCGTTCGTCTTCCGCGGCTCCGTCGGCGCGGAGGCGCGGGAGCGCGCCGAGCCGGTGCCCGGCGCGGACTGGTGGCTGGCGGTGCCGGGCGCCTGGCACGGGGAGCCGGAGGGGCCCGGCTCCCGTTCCGACGACCGGCTCGACCACCCCGTCACCCACGTCTCCTGGAACGACGCCCAGGCCTACTGCGCCTGGTCCGGCAGCCGTCTGCCTTCCGAGGCGGAGTGGGAGTACGCCGCCCGCGGCGGCCTCGACCAGGCGCGCCACCCCTGGGGCGACGAGCCGCCGACTCCGGACCGTGCCGTGATCTTCCGCGGGGAGTTCCCGGACCGCCCCGAGGCGAAGGTCGGCACGGCACCCGTACGGTCGCTCGCGCCCAACGGCCACGGCCTGCACCACGCCGTCGGCAACGTCTGGGAGTGGACGGCCGAACCCTTCGCGGCCGGCTCCCCCTCCAGGGCCCTCCGGGGCGGTTCGCACCTGTGCCACGCCTCCTACTGCAACCGCTACCGCTGCTCGGCCAGGACCGCCAACACTCCGGAATCGTCGACGGGCCACATCGGCTTCCGGGTGGCGGCGGACGCGTAGGCCGGTGTCGGCCCGCGACGGGAACCCGCCCGAGTCCGCGACGCGGGGTCAGTCGAGCGGGGGCGGGTTCGGGACGCGGGCGGCGAGGAACTTCGGGGCCATGCCGCAATAGCTGTCGGTGACGAGTTCGGCGATCTCGGTCCAGTCGGTGTGGTCGCCGAGGACGGCGACGACGACGTTCGGACCCCAGTCGGCGCGGAAGTACGGGAATCCCGGTGCGGTCAGGCCGAGGAGGTCGTCGTCGGGCACCCGAAAGGTCATCACGACCGGCTCCCGCCCGTCGGTGGCGTACGGCGCGTAGACCGGGGAACGCTCCACGTCCGGCGCGTAGACGTGCGCGAACGTCCTGGCCCGGATCCGCCAGCGCACCCCGATCCACGCCGGCTCCTCGTGGGACTCGGGCAGCTGCCGGCAGATGGACCGGAGCCTGTTCAGGATCTCCGGCGGCACGTCTCCAGGACTCGACATACGGCGACCCTAGCGGCCCCTCGCCCGCCCCGTGCCGGGCGGTGGTGGAGCAACGAGGGCTCGCATCAGCGGCCTCGGGGCGCAGGTGGACGCATCGGCGGATCTCGGTGCCCGGCCCTCGCGTCCCGGTGGCCGAGCAGGCGCGGGGCGCGAAGCTTGACCCCCCGCCCTCGCGTCCCGGCGGCCGAGCGGGCGCGGGGCGCGAAGGTCTGTGCAGGACCCGGGGTCCGCTCGACCCCGCCGTCGCTCTCTCCTTCTTCCTCCCCGCGGCCACCCCTCCCACCCCTTCCTCGTCGGTTCCCGGCGCCCTGCCGCAAGCTCTTCGCCGCCGCGCCCGCCGCCCGCGCCACCTGCTCGTTCGTCCCCGCCGACGTGCCCGGGCGGACGGGTTCCTTGCGGACGGCTGCACCCGCGCGCGGCCTTGATGCTCGTTCTTGTTCGTAATGAGGCCCTAACGAGCATCTATTGACATGCCCGCGTTACCCCCGCCAGAGTCTTGGGCGTCAGTGATGCCGATCACTCACCGATACGGACGAGGAGCGTCTCCGCATGCCTCACATCCCCGCAGTCTCACGCCGCTTGGTCCTGGGAGGAGCTCTGGCGACCGGGGCGGTCGCAGCCGGTGTCGGGGGCGCCCAGGCCTCCCCGGTGACGCAGGCGGCCGGCGCCGTGCCGGCCGCCGTGCCCAAGCGCAGGCCCGGGCAGAAGTCCATGATCGATGTGCCGTACGAGGCGCACCGGACCGTCCGCGTCGGCGTCATCGGCCTCGGCAACCGGGGGTCGGGCATGGCCGAGGGCTGGTCCGTCGTCCCCGGTTGTACGGTCACCGCCGTCTGCGACATCAGGGCCGATCGCGCCAAGCGCACCGCGGACCGGCTCGTCGCGACCGGCAAGCCGCGCCCCGCGGAGTACGGGGGTTCGGACGAGTCCTTCGCCCAGATGCTGAAGCGCGACGACATCGACCTCGTCTACATCGCCACCCCGTGGGAGTTCCACTACCGGCAGGGCAAGGCCGCGATGTCGGCGGGCAAGCACGTCATCGTGGAACTGCCCATCGCCACCGAGCTCGACGAGTTGTGGGACCTGGTCGACACCTCGGAGCGCACGCGCCGCCATCTCATGCTGGCCGAGAACTGCAGCTACGGCCGCAACGAGCTCGCGATGCTCAAGATGGCGCACGAGGGCCTGTTCGGCGACATCACGAACGGCCACGGCGGCTATCTCCACGACCTGCGTGAGCTGCTCTTCTCGGACACGTACTACACCGACTCCTGGCGCCGCCTCTGGCACACCCGCAGCACCGCGTCCTTCTACGCCATGCACGGGCTGGCTCCGATCGCCGCCGCCATGGACATCAACCGCGGCGACCGGATGACGGTGCTGCGGGCCACCGCCACCGAGCCGAGGGGCCTCGCCGACTACCGCGAGCGCTTCGTCCCCCGTTCCCACCCGTCGTGGCGGGAGACGTACGTCAACGGCGACCTCGTCACCTGCCTGATCGACACCGCCAAGGGCCGGGTCATCCGCGCCGAGCACGACGTCAGCTCGCCGCGCCCCTACAGCCGCATCAACACCCTCGCGGGCAGCCGCGGCATCTTCGAGGACTACGCGGGCGTCATGGCGACGAGCGGCGGGCGCATCTACGTCGAACCCGACCACGGCGGTCACTCCTGGCGTGCCGCCGACGCCTACCGCAAGGAGTTCGACCACTGGCTGTGGAAGAAGATCGGTGACGACGCGGCCAACAACGGCGGTCACGGCGGCATGGACTACGTGCTGCAGTGGCGCACCGTGCAGCTGATGCGGGCCGGGCTCGTCCCGGACATCGACGTCTACGACTCGGCCGCCTGGTGCTCCCCCGTGCCGCTGAGCGTCAAGTCCCTGGCCGCGGGCGGCCGTCCGGTCGAGATCCCCGACTTCACCCGGGGCTCCTGGGTCAACCTGCGGATGGGCCTGGACTCGCGCGCCTCCGACATGCCCCCGGTCGGCTGACCATCCCGCTTCCCGCACTCTCGCGAAGGAGACAGACCGTGCGACCAGTCCGAGTGATCAGCCTGCTCAGAGCCGGGGCCGCCGCGGCGGCGATACTTCTCGTCCCCACGCCGGTCCTCGCGGCCGCACCGGCGCCCGCCGCCGCGAGGACGGAGGTGGCCATCTCCCCGGTCGACCTCCAGGGGCCCGCGATCTCGGTGGTGAAGGTGACCGTCAAGAACGCGGGGCCCGACCGCATGCGCTCCCTGAAGGTGTCCTTCGCCGGGCCGGTGGGCTGGGCGGTGCAGCCGGCCGAACGCACCGTGAGCGGCGCCCTGTCCGCCGGCCAGTCCGTCGTCACCGAGTTCAGGATCCAGGTTCCGGAGCAGCGACCGGGGTTCGCGATCCGTACGTTCACCGCTGCCGCGACGTACAAGGGCGGTGACGGTGCCGGCTCCGCCACCGGCACGCTGTCCCAGCGCACGGGCGAGCCGCTGGCCGATCTCAAGGCCGCCTACAACGGGGTCGCCGTCACCGACGAGTCCGACACCGCGCCCGGCGACTACGACGGCGAGGGCAACAGCTTCTCCGCCCAGAAGCTCGCGGCCGTCGGCCTGACCCGCGGCGCGTCCGTGAGCGCGCTGGGCGCGAAGCTGACCTGGCCGGACGTGCCGAGCGGCACGAAGGACAACGTGGCGAGTGCCGGACAGGCGGTCACGCTGAGCGGGCAGGGCAGCCGGCTCGTCTTCCTCGGGTCGGGCGTCGGAAGCGGTGCGGCGGGAACGGCCACCGTCTACTACCGGGACGGGACCTCCGCCAAGGGTTCCTTCGGCTTCCCCAACTGGTCCTTCTCCCCCGCCGATGCGCACGGCGCGACGCTGGTCGCGTCGTCCGACGGCCGGAACCGCCCGAGCGGGTACGGGAACGCCGGTATCGCCTACCGCGTGTTCGCCCACTCCATCCCCCTCGACGCGGCGAAGCAGGTCGACTTCGTCGTCCTGCCGGACAACAGCGGCATCCATGTCTTCGACATGGCCATCGCCCCCTGATGTCCCTCGCGTGACCACGCTCCGCTCGGCCGCCCCCGTGCCTTTCGGTCCGGGGGCGGCCGACGTCCGGCGGACGGCCCTCCGGCACCACCGATGTCGGTGCGCGTCTCCAGGGGCCTCACTGCGACGTAGATGCAGGCGGTTGCGCCGTACGGGCCGTCGTCGTGAAGCGAACGAACCCCGGATCCCCTTCCAGCGCCCGCCGACCGTCTCACCGCCTTCCGAACGACCGTGTACCGCGGTGGGCGGACCCTGGGGCCGGGGGGCTCGGCAGGGCTTCTTTCTCTCGGGTGCGGGAGAATCGGGCGATGGACCGATCCGACGATGACGCACGGCCCGACCGGCCTCTCGACGCGCCTCGGCCTTCGTGGGCCGTGGCGTACGACGGGGGCCGACCGGAGGGCGGGCGCGCCTGCGACCATGTCGCGGCTCTCCCTCTAGCGCCGGATGCGCCGGCCGAGGCATGCGCCGATTGCCTGTCCTCGGGTGGGAGTTGGCGGCGGCTGCTCTGGTGCGCGACGTGCGGACACGTCGGTTGCTGTGACAGCTCGCCTGGGCGGCACGCGTACCGGCATCACGAAAGGACCGGGCATCCGGTCGCGCTGACGCTGTCCGCGGACGAGGACTGGGCCTGGTGTTACGAGGACGAGGTCTACCTCGTGCGTTGAACCGCCCGCGGACGGGCGACCCGGCGGGCGTACGCGGCGCCCTCGCACGGTCGTACCGCCCCGCGTACGCCCGGGCGTGCCCGGGGCCGCCCCGGCGCGATGCCGTTCGCCGAGGCGGCGTGAGCCGTCAGAAAGCCGGGCCCGGTGCCGGTACGGGCCCGGGCAGGGGCCCGGGGTGCGGGCCGGGCTCCGGGCGCGGATCGCCCGGCTGGGGGTCCGGACCGGGCTGCGGCGGAGTCGGGGGTACCGGGTCGGGCCCGCCGGGCGTGGGCACCGGGCCGGGGACCGGCCCCGGCTGCGGGCCGGGACCAGGGCCGGGGACCGGGGTGGGGCTCGGAGGCACCGGATCGGGCGGCGGTGTGCCCAGTTCCGTCGTCCCCGCGTGCCAGGGCTCGCGACCGGGCTCCGGCGGTGGCCCCGTCGGGCCGGGAGGGACAGGACGCGTGGGGGGCGCCAGTTCCGGATCCGACGGGTCCGGCAGATTCGGACGGCCGGTCCGTACGTCGCTTCCCATGATCACACCGCCTTACCGGGTAGGGAGGGATGCTGTTCTCCTCCCCCACTCGGCTGCCCGGAGAGATCCTTCTCATGCGCCCACGAGGGCAGGTGCACCCGGGCGGCGGCACGGGCGTGCGGAGGTACGCGCTTCCGTTCTGCGGCTGCCGGGTCGCGATCCACCGGCCGGCCGTTCGCAGGCGAGAGCGGCGACCAGACGGCCCTCACCTGGGATTCCTTCCGGCGGGCGGCCCTCCGGGCCCAAGATCGCCCTGTGGTAGTTTGCCCGGGCCAGTCGTACCCCTGTACGTATCGACACGATATGTGCGCGGGTCAGGGAATCCGGTGGGAATCCGGAGCTGACGCGCAGCGGTGAGGGTGACGGGCGGAGCAGCGGCCACTGGGTCCCGACGGGCCCGGGAAGGCGTTCCGTCCGGACGACCCCGAGTCCGAAGACCTGCTGGCGCCCCGGACGGCGTGCCGTCGTCCGGGAAGCACCGTACGACAGGCTCCGCGCATGAGCCCTGACGCAGAAGGACTCCTCCTGTGCCCCTCGCCCCCCGTTTCCGTGCCGCCGTGCTGCTCGTGGCCGCCGCCGCCCTCGTCTCCGGCTGCGGCGGCACCACCAGGGCGGACGCGCCCGAGGCGAAGCAGGCGGGCCCCGGCCATCCCGTCCGTCTGGACAACTGCGGACAGCGGGTCGAGATCGACCACGTCCCCCGCCGGGCTGTCGCCCTGGACCAGGGATCGGCCGAGATCCTGCTCTCCCTCGGCCTCGCCGACCGCATGGTGGGCACCGCCACCTGGACCGATCCGGTCCTCGGCGGGCTGGAGAAGGCGAACGCGACCGTGCCCCGGCTCGCCGACCGCTACCCGTCCTTCGAGAAGGTCCTCGACGTCGAACCGGACTTCGTCAGCGCGTCCTTCCTGTACACCCTCGGCAAGGGCGGCGTGGCCCCGCGGGAGCGGTTCACGAAGCTCGGCGTGCCCACCTACCTCTCCCCCGGCGACTGCGTCGGCAAGGACAACGGCGGCGGTGGCGACGGTGTGCGGACGAGTCCACTGACCATGGACACCGTGTACGGGGAGATCAGGGACCTCGCCCGCGTCTTCGGTGTGCCGGAGCGCGGGGAGAAGCTCGTGGGCGAGCTCCGGGCCCGGGTCGGGAAGGCCACGGCCGGCGCGGACTTCGGCGACGCGTCCGTCCTCTACTGGTTCTCCGACTCGCAGGGACCGTACATGGCCGGCTGCTGCGGCGCTCCCGGCATCGTCAGCGGGGCGCTCGGTGTGAAGAACGTCTTCGACGACACGAAGGAGGAGTGGCCGCAGATCAACTGGGAGACCGTCGCCGACCGCGATCCCGACGTGCTGGTGATCGCCGATCTGACCCGCCGGGCGCAGTCGGCGGAGAGCGCCGCGAAGAAGATCGAGTTCCTGGAGTCGCACGCGGTCACCCGGAACATGACGGCGGTGCGGAACAGGCGGTACGTGATCCTCAGCGGTCAGGCCATGAACCCCACCATCCGCACGGTCGAGGGCATCGAGAAGGTCTCCGCCGCGCTCAAGACGTACGGTCTCGCGAAGTGACCCGGCCGGGGCTGGAGACGGCGGACCCGCCGGACCGGGATCAGGCAGACCGGCCCGTCGCGGTGGGCCGGCCGGTGCGTGCCTCCGCCCGCTCGTCCCGGGCCCTCGCGCCGGTGGCCGCGGTCGGCGGGGTCGTCCTGCTGTGCGCATCGGTCGCCGTCGCCCTCACGATCGGTCCGGCCGACATCCGCGTCTCGGACTCCTGGTCCGTCGTGGCCGCCCGCCTCGGCGGGAGCCCGTCCGGGCTGAGCGCGATCCGCGACGGCATCGTCTGGGAGCTGAGGCTGCCGCGTACCCTCCTCGCGGCCGTGTGCGGCGCCGGACTCGCGGTCTGCGGCGCGGTCCTCCAGTCGCTGCTGCGCAACCCGCTCGCCGACCCGTTCGTCCTCGGCGTCTCCTCCGGGGCCTCGACCGGTGCGGTGGCCGTCATCGTCCTCGGCGCCGGCGGGGGCCTGCTCTCCGTGACCGGGGGCGCGTTCCTCGGCGCGCTCTGCTCCTTCGCCCTGGTGCTTGTCCTCAGCCACACGCTGGGCGGGTCGACCGACCGCGTCGTGCTGGCCGGGGTGGCGGCGATGCAGCTCTTCTCCGCCCTCACCTCGTTCGTCGTGATGACCGCAGCCGACGCCGAAACCACCCGCGGGGTCCTGTTCTGGCTGCTCGGCTCCCTCGCCGGGGCGGACTGGACGGACGTCGGTGTGTGTGCCGCCGTCCTCGCCGTCGGACTCGTCGTCTGCGGCGGACACGCCCGTACGCTGGACGCCTTCGCGTTCGGCGAGGACGCGGCGGCGACGCTCGGCGTCGGGGTCGCGCGGACCCGTCTCGTCCTGCTCTCGGTCACCGCCCTGCTGACGGCGGTCCTGGTCTCGTCCGCCGGCGCGATCGGCTTCGTCGGTCTGGTCCTGCCACATGCGATCCGTGCCCTGGTGGGCCCCGGTCACGCCCGGCTGCTGCCCCTGACCGCACTGGCCGGGTCGGTCTTCCTGGTGTGGGCCGACACCCTCGCGCGTACGGTGCTCGACCCGCAGGAGGTGCCGGTGGGCGTGGTGACCTCCCTGGTCGGCGTCCCCGCGTTCGTCCTCGTCCTGTACCGCACCAGGAGCACCCCATGACCGACTCGGCGACGCACGTCGGCTCCTCGGGGCTGTACGCCGCACGCGTCTCCCGTACCGCCGGCGGCGCTCTCGTCCTGGACGGCGTGACCGTCGCGCCGCGCCCCGGCACGCTCACCGGGCTTCTGGGGCCGAACGGTTCGGGGAAGTCGACCCTCCTGAGGGTGCTGGCCGGGGTGCTCGCCCCGGACAGCGGGCTCGTGACCCTGGACGGCGATCCGCTGAGCACGGTTCCGCGCCGGGTGCTCGCACGGCGACTCGCGGTCGTCGAGCAGCACGCCGACACACAGGTCGACCTCACCGTGGCCGACGTCGTACGCCTCGGTCGCATTCCGCACCGCCGCGCCTGGTCGCCGACGACGGCCGCCGACGAGGAGGCGGTGCGGACCGCGCTCGCCCGCACGGGGCTGACCGACCGGGCGCACCGCACCTGGCGCACCCTCTCCGGCGGCGAGCGCCAGCGGGTGCAGATCGCCCGTGCGCTCGCCCAGGATCCGCGCGATCTCCTCCTCGACGAACCGACGAACCACCTCGACATCCAGCATCAACTGGACCTCCTGGGCCTGGTGTCGAGTCTGCGCCTGACCTGCGTCATGGCGCTGCACGACCTCAACCTGGCGGCGATGTACTGCGATCACGTGGTGGTGCTGCACGAGGGCCGGGTGGTGGCGGCCGGGCCGGTCGCGGACGTCCTCACGGAGCGACTCGTTCAGGAGGTCTACGGGGTCCGGGCGGTCGTGTCCTTCCCGGGCCCCGGCGACCGCCCCCACGTCCGCTTCCTCGGCACGGCGTCCTCGGGTTCGTGAACGGGTGACGGCAGCCCGGCGAGGCCCCGGCCGGTGAGGGCCTCGGGGCTGTCGGAACGGCGGTTCGGTGGAGAGACCCGTCAGCGTCCGGGCCCGGCGGCGCTTCCCTGAGATGATCTTCACGGGGCAAGGGCTGACGAGGCGTGGAGAGGCGACGTTCATGGCGGACGAGCGGGTGTACGTGGTGACCGGGGGCGGCACGGGGATCGGGGCCGCGACCGCGCGGGCCCTGACCCGGGCGGGACACAAGGTGGTCGTGTCGGGACGGCGGCCCGAGCCGCTGCGGCTGGTCGCCGAGGACACCGGAGCGCTGGCCGTCCCGTCGGACATCGGCGACCCCTCCGCGGTCGCCTCGCTCGTCGAGACCGCCGTCGACACGTACGGGCGGCTCGACGGTCTGGTCCTCAACGCCGGCATCGGACGGGGCGGCGGGGTGGGCGAGGTGGCCCTGGACGACTGGGACGAGGTGATGCGGACCAACCTCACCGGCCCGTTCCTGCTGCTGCGCGCCGCACTCCCCCACCTGCTCGAAGCCCGCGGCGCGGTCGTCGCGGTGGCCTCGGTCTCCGCCCTGCTCAGCGGGGCGGGGAGCGCGGCCTACGCCACCTCCAAGGCGGCGCTGCTCCAGCTGTGCCGCTCCCTCACCGTCGACTACGCGGGCGCCGGGCTGCGCGCCAACACCGTGTGCCCCAGCTGGATCCGCAGCGAGATGGCCGACCGTCGCATGACGCGGTTCGCCCACGAAGCAGACCTGGGAGACCCGGGCACGGACGGTGCGGACGGCGTGGAAGCGGCGTACGAGGAGGTCACCCGGGCTCTGCCCGCCGGCCGGCCCGGCAGACCCGAAGAGGTCGCGGAGGCGGTCTGCTGGCTCCTCTCGCCCGCCGCCTCCTTCGTCAACGGCGCCGTGCTCACCGTCGACGGCGGCGCCACCACACTCGACCCCGGGACACTCGGCTTCGGATTCCAGTTGCAGCCGCGGACTTCGCGGGGCTGAGCCGCCGTCATCGTCGAGGGATTCGCGGACCGCGATCTCGGCTCCGAGGAGCGGCCCCGAGGGGCCGTTCCCGGACTCGGCGGGCATCCGACGGCGATATTCCGTCGCAGGTCAGAGCGGATCTCTGTTAATTTCCCCGTCGTATCGGATCCGGCGAACGGGCAGCCGATCTCAGCCGTCGCGTCTCGGGGAAGCAATGAAACTGGCCCTCACCGTCCACCGGGCACGCCTCGGATCCACCGAGTTCAAAGTCATCAGACCTGCCCGCCCGCTCGCGCATGCGGTGCTCATCGACCGTGACCGATGGCTCGACGCCTACCTCGACCAGGATGCCGCTCAGCGCATCGGCGCACTGTGGGCAGTGGCGGCCTCGTCCCCGCGCTCGCTGGTCCACCTCTCGATGCGGCGGAACCACGCCCCGGTCGGCCGGGAGGGCGGCGACAGCCGGCGGCAGCTCGACCTCGTGATGATGCACCACTCGCTCCAGTTCTCGCCTTCACGCTGGAAGGAGCTCCGCAACCGGCTCGACCGCGGACGGCCGCGGACCGTGACCCTGCCGTGGGCCGAGGTCCCCGATGGTGACGGGATCGACTACCAGGCACGGCACCACCGGGAGAACCGGGACCTGTTCCACCAGCACCTCCACGCGGAGACCCTGTTCATGACCGGCAGCGCCCCGGTGTTCAGGGACACCGTCCGGCACTTCCTCGATGTCGCTCAGAACGGCCCCGGGCACGCGCTCTCTCATCCGGGCGATTCCCACTACTGCTCCAGGTTCCACGGCAACGACGGCACCCTCGGGAACGCACGCGAGCTGCACATCCAGTACTGCGACGACTGGGACTCCGCATCCGACGGGCCGCCCCGCGCCACCGACGTCGCAGCCGACTGACGGGCGCGCTCGCCCACACCGTCTAGGACTACGGGCCGTCGCCGCCCCGGACCAGCAAGCGGGTCGTAGGCACCAAGGCGGCCGAGGCCGCGGGGGGCAGGATGTGCGTCGGGCCCGTCGCGTTCAGTCCTTCTCGGCGGGGCGGAGCTCGCGCAGCAGGGCGGTGAGGGCGAAGGCGTGGGCGGAGGTGTGCTCCCAGCGGGAGCGGCCGAACATGACGTCCTCCGCGAGGCCGCTCAGCATGGCCACGGCCCTGATCGTGAACTCGGGGAGGTCCACGGCGACGAAATCTCCCCGTTCCCGGCCCTCGCGGAGGATCACGTCGAGGCGCTCGTCCCAGCCGTCCAGGAGCTCGGTGAGGATCTTCCGCCCCGCCTCGTCGTGGCGCTGGGCCAGCACCTGGGTCCACAGGGCGTACCGGTCGTCGCCCGAGTGGCGGGGCAGGTAGAAGCGGATGAACAGGTCGAGCTTGTCGGCCGGCGTTTCTGCCTGGTCGGCCGCCTCCTGGTAGCCGGCCCAGAGGTCTGCCTGGCTCCACGCGAGGACTTCGAGGAGGAGCCGGTCCTTCTTGCCGAAGTGGTAGAGGATGTGGCCGGTGCTCATGCCGGCTCGTGCGGCGATGTCCGACATCCGCAGGGCCGCGGTGCCCTTCTCGGCGATGACGCTGACGGCGGCGCGCATGGCCCGCTCGCGTGCCTCGTCACCGCTCGGCTGCCGCTTGCGGGCGAACGGGGCCCGACCGGCGGATCGCGGGGAGCCGCCGGCGGCGCGGTCCGCCGGGCCGGTCGCCGGTTCCCGGTGGGGCGTGGTCGTGCGGTCCGTCGCCTCCGCCGCGCCCTCCGTCCGCCCGGTCTCGCCGTGCGTCGCCTCCGCCGCACCCTCCGTCCGCCCGGTCACGCCGTCCCTCGCTTCCGTCGCGCCTTCGACCGGCCCGGTCGCGCCCCCTGCCGGTTCATGCGTCTCGGTGCCGGAGAGCCCGGGCGCGTTCTGCGGCGAGGGGAGGTCGTCGGGCCGTGCAGGCCCGGTCTGGGGCGTCGGCATGGGCTCACTTTCGGTTCCGGCTGTTCGGGTCCCCAGTGTAGGTTCCGGAATTCTAGACCCCTAGTCTAGACTGAAAATCTAGTTAACATGAGAGTGCTGCGGCGGCCGCCAGTCCCGGGCCGCCCCGGCGCCTCCGCGGCCGACGGCCCGCGCGCCCTGCTCACCACCGGGAGACACCCACATGCCACGCGGATTCGATGTCGTGGAGACCAGCATCGCCGACCTGCGCGCAGCGCTGCAGAAGGGCGAGACGACCGCGGTCGAGCTGCTCGACGCCTACCTGGCGCGGATCGACGCCTACGACCGGCCGGGCACGGCCACCGCCCTGAACGCGATGGTCGTCATGAACCCGGACGCCCGGGCGGAGGCGGAGGCCTCCGACGCGCGCCGCGCCGCCGGCCGGACCCTGGGGCCGCTGGACGGCATCCCGTACACGGCCAAGGACAGCTACCTCGCCAAGGGGCTCACCGCCGCGTCGGGCTCCCCCGCGTTCGAGCACCTCGTCGCCCAGAAGGACGCCTTCGCCATCGAGCGGCTACGTGCCGGCGGCGCGGTCCTCATCGGCCTGACCAACATGCCGCCCATGGCGAACGGCGGCATGCAGCGCGGTGTGTACGGCCGCGCCGAGAGCCCCTACAACGCCGACTGGCTCACCAGCGCCTACGGCTCCGGCTCCTCCAACGGCTCCGGCACCGCGACGGCAGCGTCCTTCGGAGCCTTCGGCCTCGGCGAGGAGACCTGGTCCTCGGGCCGCGCGCCCGCCTCCAACAACGCGCTCTGCGCCTACACCCCCAGCCGCGGCGTGATCTCCGTCCGCGGCAACTGGCCCCTCGTACCGACCATGGACGTCGTCGTCCCCCACACCCGCACGATGGCGGACCTGCTCGAACTGCTCGACGTCCTCGTCGCGGACGACGCCGAGACCCGCGGAGACCTCTGGCGCGCCCAGCCCTGGGTCGAGCTGCCCTCGCCCTCGCAGGTGCGCCCCGCCTCCTACCCTGCCCTCGCGCCCGCCGACGCCCAGGCGGCCGCCGGCGCCCTCGCCGGCAAGCGCGTCGGCGTCCCCCGGATGTACATCAACGCCGACCCCGAGGCCGGCACCAACCCCGACGGCGGCATCGGCGGCCAGACCGGGCAGCGCGTCGACACCCGTCCGTCGGTGATCGACCTGTGGGAGGCAGCGCGTCGCGACCTGGAGGCCGCCGGAGCGGAGGTCGTCGCCGTCGACTTCCCCGTCGTCTCGAACTACGAGTCGGACCGCCCCGGGGCACCCTCGCTGTTCACCCGCGGCCTCGTCAGCCGCCCGTACCTCACCTTCGAGATCGAGGACCTGTCCGCCTGGTCCTGGGACGACTTCCTCCGCGCCAACGGCGACCCCGCGCTCCCCACCCTGGCCGACGTCGACAGCGACCTCATCTGGCCCAAGCAGGAGGGCGAACTCCCCGACCGCTACGACGGCTTCGACGACACCATCGGCGACTACCCCCGCCTCGTCCGCGAACGCCCCTACGCCTCCCTGGCCGACATGCCCCTCCTGGAGCAGGGCCTGCGCGGCCTGGAGGAGACCCGCCGCGTCGACCTGGAGCAGTGGATGGACGAACTCGGCCTGGACGCGGTGGTCTTCCCCGCGGTCGCCGACGTGGGCCCCGCGGACATGGACACCGACACCGCGTCCGCGGACCTCGGCTGGCGCAACGGCGTCTGGGTCGCCAACGGCAACCTCGTCCCGCGCCACCTGGGCATCCCCACCGTCACCGTGCCCATGGGCACCATGGCCGACACCCGCATGCCCGTGGGCCTCACCTTCGCGGGTCGCGCGTACGACGACAACGAACTGCTCGCCCTCGCGGCGGCCTTCGAGGCGACCGGCGACCGGCGCACGGTGCCGCCGCGCACCCCTCGCCTGGCGGCGGAGTAGGACGACCCGGTGGACGACAGGTGTCGACCTGTCGTCCACCGGTGTCTCCCGGCATCAGGGACTCGGGGCGGTCACCGTCGCACGTGCGCGACGGGTCCCCGCCTCGTCACGCCCGGCGCACGGCGTCGCCCCGGGTCCCACCGGCCGTCCCCTGCCACTCGCGACGGAGGAGACCGAACACCCAGGAGTCGGAGACGTCGCCGTTGACGACGCAGTCCTCCCGGAGGGTCCCCTCCCGGACGAACCCGAGCTTCTCCAGCACGCGGGCGGACGCCAGGTTGCGGGTGTCGGTCTCGGACTGGACGCGGTTCAGGTCCAGGGAGTCGAAGGCCCAGTCCAGCACGGCCCGCGCGGTCTCCGTCGCGTAGCCGTGGCCCCACGCGGCGGCCTCGAAGGCGTAGCCGAGGGACGCACTGCGGAAGTCGGGGTTCCAGCCGGTCAGGCCGCACCAGCCGATGAACGTGCCGTCGGAGGCCCGCTCGACGGCTACCCGCGCGCCTCCGCCCTCCCTCTCGATCGCCCGGCAGGTCGCCAGGAAGCGCTCGGCGTCGGCCCGTTCGGTCCACGGCGGCGAGTCCCAGTAGCGCAGCACGTGGGCGTCGCTCTGCAGCGCGTACAGCGGGGCGGCATCGGCGTCGGTGAAAGGCCGCAGGCGCAGGCGGTCGGTGCGCAGTTCGGGGGTGGGTAGCGTCATGCGGAGCATCCTGCCGCGCACGCTCCGCCCCCGACCATCGGTTTTCCGCGGCGCACCGGGACGGGCGACCGGTCGTGGCCCGGCGTGCGATCCGCCTCGGCCTCTGCGGCCGTCCCGTTCGCGCGGCAGCGGGCGGACCGGGTGGTCCGCCTGGCTCAGGCCGTCGCCTTCGTACGGGCTCCGGCCCTGGCTCGGGAGAAGCGGAGCTCCGGGTCGGCGATGGAGCCGGAGCGCAGCAGCTTGACGTCGTCGCGGTAGTCCATGGAGGTCAGCCACGGCATCCGGTCCCCCTGGCGGGGCAGCGCGTCGACGGCCCGTCGGATGTAGCCGGCGCCGAAGTCCAGGAGCGGGCGGGTGGGCATTCCCGGGTCCGAGGGCTCGGGCCGGCAGCTGTCGTGGCCGTGGGCGTCCATGTGGGCCAGGAGCCGGCAGAAGTGCTCGCAGAGCAGGCCGATCTTCAGGGTCCAGGAGGAGTTGGTGTAGCCGATGGCGAAGGCGAAGTTCGGGACGCCGGAGAGCATCATGCCCTTGTAGGCGAGGGTGTCCGGCAGCCGCACCTCGTGGCCGTCGACGGTGAGCCGCATGCCGCCGAAGGCCTGTACGTTCAGGCCCGTGGCGGTGACGACCAGGTCGGCCTCCAGCTCGCGGCCGGACTCCAGCAGGACTCCCCGCTCGGTGAAGCGGGCGATCCGGTCGGTGACCACCGAGGCCCGGCCCTCCCGGATCGAACGGAAGAGGTCGCCGTCGGGGACGGCGCACAGCCTCTGGTCCCAGGGGTCGTACGGTGGGTTGAAGTGCTCGTCGACGGGATAACCGGGCGGCAGCAGACGGGCGTTGATCCATCGGATCATTCGCCGCGCCGTCTTCGGGAACCGCTGGCAGAAGCGCCAGACCAGGCGCTGCTGCGCGATGTTCTTGCGTCGGGACAGCGCGTAGCCGCGCCGCTCGCCGAGCCACTTCCTGAACGTGTTGGCGAGCAGGTCCGCGCGCGGGACGGGGACGACGTAGGTCGGCGTGCGCTGGAGCATGGTCACGTGGGCGGCGGACGCCGCCATCGCCGGCACGAGGGTGACGGCCGTGGCGCCGCTGCCGATCACCACGACGCGTCGGCCCGCGTGGTCCAGGTCCGCCGGCCAGTGCTGCGGGTGGACGACGGGTCCGGGAAAGCGGTCCAGGCCCTCGAAGTGGGGGGTGAAGCCCTCGTCGTAGCGGTAGTAGCCGCCGGCGCAGAAGAGCCAGCCGCAGGTCAGCGTGGTGCGCTCGCCGGTGTCGGTGCGCTCGACCTCGACGGTCCAGCGCGCCTCGTCGGACGACCAGGACGCGCCGAGCACCTTGCGGTGGTAGCGGATGTGGGCGTCGATGCCGTTCTCTGCGGCGGCCTGCCGCAGGTAGGCGAGGATGCGCGGGGCGTCGGCGATGGACTGCTCGTCGCGCCAGGGCTTGAACTCGTAGCCGAAGGTGTGCAGATCGGAGTCGGACCGGATGCCCGGGTAGCGGAACAGGTCCCAGGTCCCGCCGGACGCCTGGCGGGCTTCGAGGATCGCGAAGCTCTTCGCGGGCAGGTCGGTCTTCAGGTAGCGCGCGGCGCCGATGCCCGAGATCCCGGCTCCGACGATGAGGACGTCGAGGTGCTCGGCGGCGGGCCTGGCAGAGGACGGGGACACGGGCGGCTCCGGGCGGTGTCGAGGGACGGCTGCGTCCATGCTGCTGACGTCGCGGATCCGGGACAACGTGCAAAGTGCACCACGAGAGGGGGGCGGAGTGACGATCTGCACCGTTACGATGACCGGATGCCGTGGCCGTCGCCCTCCCCGCGCATCCGGGAACTGATCCGTCGGGGTGCCGAGATCGCACTCACCCCTTCCCCCGACTGGCTCGCCGAGCTCGACGCGGCGACCCTGTCCGGCGCGGCCAGGGGGCAGATCGCGGCCGATCCCGTCCTGGCGGCGGGGACCCGTCTCACCAACCGCTCCAACCTGCTGTTCTGGGCCGCGTCCAACGTCCGCGCGCCGGGCGAGCCGGTCCCGGCCAACGACACGGACGAGCCGCTGGCCGTCGCCCGGGACATGATCCGCCGCGGGCTGGACGAGTCGGCCCTGGACGCCTACCGGGTCGGCGAGAGCGTCGCCGTGCGGATGTGGACGCAGATCGCCTGCACGCTCACCAGTGATCCGGAGGAACTGCGCGAACTGCTCGACGTGTCGCTGCGCTCCATCGCGGCCTTCGTCGACGACACCGTGCGCACGGTCTCGGCGCGGATGAGCGCCGAGCGGGACGAGCTCACCCGGGGCACCCACGCCGAACGGCGCGAGACCGTCACGCTCCTGCTGGAGGGGGCGCCGATCACGCGGCAGCGGGCGGAGAGCCGGCTGGGCTACCGGCTGCAGCCGACGCACACCGCCGCGATCGTCTGGACGGACGTGCCCGACGCCGATCTGGGCCAACTCGACCGCGCGGCCGACGCCCTGGCCGAGGCGGCCGGTCAGCTGCGGCCCCTCAGCGTCATCGCCGGTGCCGCCACGCGCTGGCTGTGGGTCCACGGCCGGCCCGACGGAGACGCGGCGCGCGCCGCACTGGACCACCTGCCGGACGTACGCGTCGCGCTCGGCTCCACCTCCGCGGGGGTGGACGGCTTCCGCCGCAGCCATCTTGACGCCCTGACCACCCAGCAGATGCTGGCGCGTCTGACCTCGCCCACCCGGCTGGCCTTCCACCACGAGGTGGAGCTCGTCGCCCTGCTCACCAGCGACCCCGAGCGCGCCGACCGCTTCGTGGCGCGGACGCTCGGCGGGTTGGAGTCCGCGGCCCCGGAACTCGTCGACACGCTCCGCGTCTTCATCGAGGAGCAGTGCAACGCCACCCGCGCCGCCGCCCGCCTCTTCACGCACCGCAACACGCTCCTCCGGCGTCTCGCCCGCGCGGACCGGCTTCTGCCGCGGCCCCTCGCCGAGCACACGATCGAGGTGGGCGCCGCGCTCAAGGTCCTTCAGTGGCGCGGCCGCCCCTGAGGACGGCGGGCCGGACGCCGTCGGAGCGGGGTCGCACTCACCTGCAGATCATGGGGCAGCCACGCCGGATGGAGTGCTGGGCCGCGCGCAGGAAGAGCGCGACGTAGAAGGCCGCGTCCAGGTCCTCGCTCCACGGGCCCGGCCGCGTGCCGGCCAGGGTGGCCGCGTGCCGATCGAACCATGTGCTGAGGTCGAGGTTGTCGCAGGTCGCCGGGACTTCGGGAGGCAGAGCGACGGCCTCCGCCAGTTTCTCGGCGATCGCCCTTACCTGAGGGGCGCCGGCGATCATGGAGTCGAAGTCGGTGGATTCGACGGGCATCCGGATCTCCTCGTCGAGCGAGACGGGCACGAGGACGGACCAGCCGCAGAGGGTCTCCCACTCCTCCGGCGTCAACCGCCCCTCGCCCAGGGCGGTGAACCCGTGCATGGGCCGGGCGAGCTTCTCCTCGAAGGTCAGCCCGGATCCGCGCACGAAGCGCGTCGCCGGGGGCACGTCCTCGTACGGCGGCAGGCCTCGCCGTACGAGCTCGGCGTCGAGAGCCGAGGCGACCTCGGCCCACCCGTCCTCCCCGGTGCCGAACCAGTCCTCGGCACCGAGACTCACCATGTACACACCCATGAGGGAACGCTATCGCGCCTGACGGGGAGGGCGGTCATCGTGGTGCCGGCGGTCCCGGCGGTCGCCCGAGCGTCACCTTTCGCAGCCCGCCCGAGGCCGCTCGCCGAGGTGGGCAAGACGGACCCGGGCGTGACGACCCCCCGGGGGCACGAAGGGTCTGGCATCGCCAGCCATACGAATTTCGCCACTCATCTATCCCATGGCTGGATTCAGGTGCATGCTGTCCGCACGGCCTCCCCGCCACCCCCGTCGGGGGATCCGCTACGGCCCCGCCTGCTGCTGCGCTGCAGGCGGGGCCGCGTCCTGCTGCGGGGAGCGTGTCGGGCGTCCAGCCCCGGGGGGACGCCTCTACGCGGCCGGTGCGGTGGGGGCGCGGACGCCGAACCACTGGTCGGCTCCGTACTCCTCGAACCGCTCGACCTCGGTGAAGCCCAGGCGCGCTGCGAGCCGCATCGCCGGGACGTTGGCGCTCTGGGTGGACAGCACCACGGGCTCGCCGGGACGCGCGCGGGTGAACCAGTCGAGGACCGCCGTGCACGCCTCGAAGGCGAAACCGCGATTCCACGCCTCCGGCAGGAACAGATAACCGAGTTCGGCCTCGCCCGCCTCGGGGCGCACGTGCCCACGACGCTCGGCACCGCGCGGGTCGAGCGTGATCATGCCGACCATCGCTCCGGCGTGTTCGACCACGAAACAGCCGGTGCGCCGACCGGGAACCTCGGGCATGGAGCGCTCGAGACGGTGGCGTGGCTGGGCGCCCCCGAGGTAGGCGCCCACCTCCGGCGACGCGAACAACTCGACGAAGGCCGGACGGTCCCGGTCCTCGCTCTCGCGGAGCACGAGCCGCTCGGTGGACATCGGGGCGGGCGGCCAGGCGGAGCTTCCGGGTGCGGTCATGGCCCGGAACCTACCGCGGGCCGCGCCGGACCACCGGGGCGGGAGCCCGGCTCCGCCGCGCAGCACGCTCGCTTCAGGAGGAGAAGGAGAAGTAGAGCGCCTCGCTGTAGAAGGAGCCGAAGTGCCGCTCCCAGTCGGCCCGGAGCGACACCAGCCACGCGTCGTTCTCGCCGGAGACGGCCGCCTCCGCCTGGGCGACGGCGTGCGGGATGTCGACGGAGACCAGCTCGCGCACCTCGGCCACCGGGTCGTCCCCGGTCATCGAGACGATCTCCCCGGTCTCCAGGACGAAGTACCGCGCCTGCTGCTTCTCCAGGTGGGCCGTGGTCCGGGCGACGCACGCGGCGAACTCCGCGTCGTCCTCCAGGCCCTTGCCCACGGCGTGCAGGAGATCGCGGAGCAGGGCAGCGCCCTCGGCGTAGTCCCCGGCGATGCCGATCGGAGGGTTCCAGATCATGGACGGAACCACGGTCGTGCCGCGTCCCACCATCAGCTTGTGCGCGAGGGGGACGTCCCCGTTGTGCTCGGATATGCAGCGGATCTGCCGGGGGACCTCGGTCCCGGTCGGCAGCGTGTCTGCGGAGTAGAGGTACGAACGGTCAGCCATGGTCGCGACGCTAACACCGAGCACCGACAACGGCCGATCCGCGGGACCTTCGACAGCCGGCATCAGGCGGAACTCCGCGTCGTGTGCCGACGCGGTCCGCGACGGTCCGCAGCCGGGTGGGTGGTCCGCCTCTCATGGGGTAGGCGCGCCTTGACGGCAGCTGCGAACTCGCCGAAGGGGCCGCCATGGCCGCTCGACTCGTGGTGCGGACCACCCTCGTCCGTCCACCGCGTCGCGGTCCACCGGCCCCCGCCCACCCGGCGCGGCACGGCAACGGCGGACGGGACGGCGGTACGCGCAGCCGGCGCGCACGTCGCAGGAGCGGGAAGCAAGGAGAGCAAGCATGAGCACTGTGGGACATTCCCCGGGCCGCGCCACCGATGAACCGGTCGGCGACCTCGTGGCCCGGGCCTCGGAGCAGATGTCCACCCTGGTCCGCGAGGAGATGGAGCTGGCCCGGGCGGAGATGGTCCAGAAGGGCAAACGGATCGGCATGGGCGGCGGGCTGTTCGGCGGGGCGGGGCTGGTCGGCATCCTCGCCGCCCAGGCCGCGGTCGCCGCCGTCATCGCCGCCCTCGCCCTGCTCCTGCCGCTCTGGGCGTCCGCCCTGATCACCGCCGCCCTGCTCGCGGCCGTCGCGGCCGCGATGGCCGCGGCCGGCCGGAGCCAGATCGCCAAGGCGGGCAAGCCCGCGCCGGAGCAGACGATCGACAGCGTCAAGGCCGACGTGGCCGAGATCAAGGAGGCAGCACACCGATGAACACCCCCTCACACGGCGACCAGCACCCCTCGCCCACTCCCGAGAACCTCCGCAGGCAGGTCGAGCACACCCGCGAGGAACTGGGTCGGACGGTCGAGGCCCTGGCCGCCAAGGCGGACGTGAAGGCCCAGGCGAAGGAGAAGGCGGCCGCCCTCCAGGAGCAGGCCGCCGAGAAGGCGGCGGTCGTGACCGACCGGCTGCGGGAGAAGGCCTCGCAGGCCGGCCGGCTGGTCAAGGACAGCACGCCCGATCCGGTCCTCGACAAGGCCGCACACGCCGCTGCGCAGGTACGGCACTCCGCCGCCCGGGCCGGGCAGCTCGCGGCCGACAAGACACCGGACCAGGTCCGCGAGAAGGCCGATCAGGCCGTCGTCGTGGCGCGCGCCAACCGCACCCCGCTGGTCGCCGCGGCAGCCGCGCTCGTCGTCTTCCTGCTCCTGCGTCGCACCCGGCGGCGCCGATGAAGGCGTCGAAGATCGCCTACAAGCCCGTCGGCCTGGCGCTCGGCGCCGGGAGCGGCCTGATCGCGGGTGCGGCCTTCAAGCAGGCGTGGAAGCTGATCGGTCACCAGGACGACGCGCCCAACGCGACCGACGAGCACCGCACCTGGAAGGAGGTCCTGATAGCGGCGGCTCTCCAGGGAGCGATCTTCGCCGTGGTCAAGGCCGCCGTCGACCGGGCGGGAGCGGCGACGACCCGGCGTCTCACCGGCACCTGGCCCGGCTGAGCCGCCGGAACCGACGCCGGCGCTCGGCGCGGCATCGCGTGAAGAGCACCGCCCACGTCCGCACCGGCGCCACCGTTCGTGACCGTGCCGGCCCCACGTCCCCCGGGGTCGGCACGGTCGCGTCCGCAGGCCCGCATCCCGTACCCGCCGTCAGGGCCCGCGCGGCCGCTCCCAGGGCAGGCTGAGGGGTGGGCACCCTTCCGCGGCATCCCGGCGCGGGTATCCGTCCGCGGCCGGGGCACACGGGAGTCATGCACGGACAACACGCGCGTCCCGCCGGCAGCGGCCTGTTCGGTTCCGCCTCCCCCGTGACGACCCAGCCGTCCGGTGGCACCGGAGCCAAGCACTCGCGCCGCGGGCGCCTCACCGGCCGCCTCCACCGTCGGATCCTCGCCTACCGCGCCATCGACTTCCTGTCCACGCACGTCCCGCACGATCCCGATCCCGCCCCCGGCCCCGACCTCGGCGAGGAGCGCCTGCTCCTCGTCCACATCCGCCAGGTCGTCGGCGAGGTCCAGTACCGGATCTGCGTCCCCTGCGCCCAGGGGGTCATCACCGACCTCGTCATCCACGACCGCTTCCGCAGCACCGGTCTCGGCACACGTGCGCTGTCGCACCTGCGTTCCCGCCACCCCGGGCTGGCGTGGCACAGCACGCTCCACCAGCGCGGCACCCGGGACCTCCTGCGACGGATGCGGATTCCCGCGCTGACGCAGGCCGCCCGCTGCCCCCATGTCGGACCGGCACTCGACCGGTCGAGTGCCGGCGTCGCCCCAACGGCGGGATGAACGCGGCGGCCGCCGCATCGGGCCCGGCGTCCGCGTCCACTCGCCGGGGACGGCGCACCGCGTCAGCCCTGGTGCTTCCCGTCGACCGCGGGCGCGCTCTCTCCGGCGGGGAGGCCCGGTGTCCGTGCGGGGATGCCGCGCCGCGCGGCGAGTCGGGCGGCCAGCAGACAGAACACCGGAGCGAACACCAGCTCGCTGACCAGGGCCTCCCAGGGCGCGTCGGCCGCGGTGCTGTCGTCGGACAGCTCCCCGAAGACGGCGGAGAGCGAGAAGGCGATCAGGTTGTTTACCGTGTGCACCGCGATGACCGCCTCCAGTCCCCCGGTACGCACCGTCAGCCAGGCCCACCAGGCAGCCGAGTAGCACAGGAGCAGGAACCCCGAGAGCTGTCCGTACCCGTGGGCGAGGGCGAACAGCACGGAGGAGACGGCGATGCCCGGCCAGGGGGTGCGGAGGATTCCGCCGGCGAACTGGACCAGCCAGCCGCGGAAGACGAACTCCTCGGCGGCGGCCTGGAACGGCACGAGCGCCCACAGCACGAGCAGGCTCAGAGCGAGTTCGGCCCAACCGGGGGTCTTGCCCGTCACCGCCTCCGAACCGTCCGCGTACAGACTCCAGGCGACCAGCAGGAGGTTCTGGACGACGAGGACCACCGCGGCCAGGCCCAGGCACCGTCCCAGCCATCCCCACCGGAGGCGTCCGGCGACGGACGCGAGCGTTCCGGCGGGCCGCTTCCCGCACACGCGCACGCCGACCAGCACGGCGGGAATCCAGAGGGCCAGGCTCACCAGCAGGACCGCGTTGTCGAGCAGCGGATCGGCGAAGATCTCGTCGCTGTCGGCGGGCGCCCATCGGAGCCCCGCCACGGCGCCGACGACGGCCGCCACGACGAACACGCCGATCATCGCGGCCACCATCAGCGCGAGCACCAGGCAGAACTCCCCGACCCGCGCCCAGGCGCGCTGTCGTCCGTTGCGTGCCTGCTCGTGGTACGCGCTCCCCGGCGGCGCCGCGACCGGCCCGGGCGCTCGCGGCGGCGGAGCCGGAGGGCCCCAGCCGGGCGGCGGACCGGGCCAGGGGTGCGGGACCTGCGCGGGGGGCGGCCACGGCCGATGGGCGTGGTGGGGAGGTCCTGGTATCGGGTCGGACATCGTCTGCTTTCCGGGGTCTTGCCGTGCGGTGGTGCGGTCGTCCCCGCCACGGCGGGGCGGTGCGCCGAGCTCGTCGGCGGCCGGCCCGAGCGGGGCGTCCGGGCCTCCCGCGCGGGAGCGGACCCGTCGCACCGTGGACCGTTCACGCTGCCGAGCCCGGTGGGTGCACGGGGTGCAAGCCTTTCACAGGCGGACCCCGGGGAGACGCCCGGTCCCGTCGGACCGTGCCGGCGCGGGCGCGGCATCCCGCCCTCGGCGCCCGGTCGTTCCCGGCTCGACCCGCGCGGAGGGCGGCCGAGGGCCTGTCAGTATCCGGTGCCGCGCTTGACCTGGGCTCGCTCCGCCTCGTGGGCCGCGCCCTTCTCGTCCAGGGTGCGGCAGGCGTCGGCGATGTCCTGGCTCAGCCGGTCGACCTGCTCGCGGCTGAGGGTCTCCTTGACCAGGGCCCGCAGGATCTTCACGCGCTCGGCGTCAGGAGGGAGCGTGTACGCCGGGACCATCCAGCCGCGTTCGGCGGAGAGCTGCCAGGCGATGTCGGACTCGTCGTACGCGTGCCGGCCGGAGAGCCGGAAGGCCACGAGGGGCAACTGTTCGAGATCGGCTCCGATGACCTCGAAGCGTCCGCCGGCTCGCAGGTTGTCCGCCAGGACGCGCGCGTTCTCCTGCATCACCTTCATGACGTAGGTGTAGCCCTGGCGGCCGAGCCGTACGAAGTTGTAGTACTGCGCGAGCACCATCGACGCCCCCGTGGAGAAGTTCAGGGTGAACGTCGAGTCGGTCTTTCCCAGGTAGTTCTCGTAGAACACGAGGTCCTTGGAGAGGTCCGTCTCCTCACGGAAGATCAGCCAGCCGATGCCGGGGTAGACCAGGCCGTACTTATGGCCCGAGACGTTGATCGAGCGGACCTGTTCGAGGCGGAAGTCCCACGGGGAATCCGGGTAGAGGAACGGCCACACGAAGGCACCGCTGGCGCCGTCCACGTGGATGGGAATGTCGAGGTCCCGCTTCTCCCGGACGCCCCGGAGGAGTTCGTCGATCCCGACGACATCGTCCTTGTGGCCCGTGAAGGTGGTGCCGAGCACGGCGACGACGCCGATCGTGTTCTCGTCGAGACGGGGTTCGACGTCCTCGGGACCGATCGTGTACTTGCCCTCGGCGAGCGGCACGATCCGCGGTTCGACGTCGAAGTAGCGGCAGAACTTCTCCCAGACGACGTGGACGTCACCGCCGAAGACCAGATTGGGCCGGTCGGTCGGCCGGTTCGCCGCCTGGCGGCGCTCACGCCACTTCCACTTGAGCGACAGCCCTCCGAGCATGATCGCCTCGGACGAGCCCTGGGTACGGCAGCCGGTGGTGGCGCCCGGCGCGTGGAAGAGATCGGCGAGCATGCGCACGCAGCGCTGCTCGATCTCGGCGGAGATGGGGTACTCGGCATGGTCGATGAAGTTGCGGTGGAGGTTCTCGGCGATGAGCCGCTGCGCTTCCGGCTCCATCCACGTCGTGACGAAGGTGGCGAGATTGCGTTGCGGATCGCCCTCCATGGCGAGGTCGACGTCCACGAGCCGCATCGCGTCCGTCGCGGACATTCCCTCGGCGGGGAAGGTCTCCGAGGGGGCGGGCACGGTCAGGAACCGGTTACCGAACAGAGCCTCGTCGTCACGCTTGGTCATGCCGGGATTCAAACAGTCCTCGGACAGGCCGACCCGAGGGACACGCCGAGGCCGAGTCGCCGGGCGCCGCCCGCCGCGTCCGCGCCGCCCGCGGACGCCTCCCGAGCCCCCTGCACGGGATCGCTGCGCCGGTGCGGTGACGGGGCGGGGCGGGACGGGCGTGTCGGGGGGAGCTGGGGGCCGTCGTCACGAAGGGTCGTCATGGCCGCTCGCCGGCCGTACCCGTACCCGTACCCCCACGGCGGATTGGACATGGTGTGACCAGGAGACTCAGGCCGCGCCGGAGCGCCGGCGCCGCGAGCGTCGCGGCGGCCCTCGTGTGGGGGTGTGCCACCGCCGGGACCGCCCAGCCCTCCGGCACGACGACGGGGCGTTTCGAGCGGGCGGCGGAGCAGGCCGCGGCGGAGTTCGGGGTACCGGAGGCGGTACTGCTCGGCGTCAGCCACGAGTCCTCGTGGTGGGAGCACCACGACGGCCGGCCGAGCACCAAGGGGGGCTACGGTCCGATGCATCTGACCGACACGACGTCGGGGCACGGGTACGCGCATCGTCCGGGCGAAGGGCCGGTGGATTCCACGGGCACCGACGACCCCTCGGAGCACACGGTGCAGGCCGCCGCGGCGCTGATCGGCGTCGCGCCCGCCACCCTCAAGCGGGACGAGCGGCAGAACCTCCGCGGAGGCGCCGCTCTGCTCGCCTCGTACCAGCGGCGGGTCACCGCTACCGCGTCGGCCGACCCCGGCGACTGGTACGGGGCCGTGGCGCACTACAGCCAGGCGGCCGACACGGCCACGGCCGAACGGTTCGCCGACGGAGTGTTCGCGGTGATCCGCGAGGGGAAGGAGCGGGTGCGCGCGGACGGCCAGAAGGTGTCTCTCGCGAAGTCCCCGTCGGTGCGTCCGGCCAGGTCGCAGCTCGCGTCGCTCGGCCTGCGGACGTCGGACGCGGCGGTGTCGGAGTGCCCTCGCACGCTGAACTGCCGTTTCGTACCCGCCGCCGCCTCGAACTACCAGGTGTCGAGGCGGAACTCGAACGGTCTGGACGTCGACTTCATCGTCATCCACGACCTCGAAGGGTCCTACGACGGCGGAGTCAGCTGGTTCCAGGATCCCGCCAGCGGGGCGTCCGCCCACTATGTGCTGAAGGCGGACGGCAGCGCGGCCACACAGATGGTCGCCACCAAGGACATCGCCTTCCACGCCGGCAACTACTGGACCAACCTGCACGGGATCGGCATCGAGCTGGAGGGGTACGCCGCCCAGGGGCCCACCTGGTTCACCCCGGCCCAGTACGAGGCGACGGCCGAGCTGGTCGTCTACCTGGCGCAGCGGTTCGGGGTTCCGCTCGACCGGCAGCACGTCATCGGGCACGACAACGTCATGCCGCCGAGGCCGTCCCGCGCGCCGGACGCGCACTGGGACCCGGGCCCCTACTGGGACTGGGAGAGGTTCATGTCCCTCCTCCACGCCGGTACCCCTCGGGAGCGCGCGGCCGAGCGTACGGGTACGGCCGGTCCCCTCGTCGTGGGCCAGGCGGTCGCCATCGCCCCGGCCTACGCCGAGAACGCGCAGACGGTGACGGTGTGTGCCCCGACCTGCCGGACCCGTACGCAGCCGTCGAACTTCGTCTACGTGCGCACCGAGCCGCGCGTCGGCGCTCCGCTCGTCCCCGACCTCGCTCTGCGCCCGGACGGGTCGGCGGGAAGCGACCGGATCGACGACTGGGGTTCCACCGCGATGTGGGGGCAGGAGTTCGTGGTCGCCGAGGTGCGCGGGGACTGGACGGCGATCTGGTTCGGCGGGCGGAAGGGCTGGATCCACAACCCGGGGGGAGTGAACACCCGTCCGGCTCCGCAGGCCCGGATCGTCCGTCCCGGGGGCGCGGCGACGTCGGTCTCCGTGTACACCACGGCCTACCCGCGTGCCGCGGAGTACCCGCGGGGTCTGCCCGCGTCGGAGCAGACGCCGTTCTCCATGTACGCGTTCCCCCGGGGGCAGGCGTACGTGGCCGCCGCCGCGCCGGTGAGGGCGGACGACTTCTTCCCGGCCACGCCCTCACGGCCCGAAGCCGTGGTCACCGGCGCCCAGACGTATGAAGTGATCCAGTACAACCGCCGCCTGGCGACCGTGAGCACGGCGCAGACGGACTGAGGGAGCGGGCGGATCGGGCATCGGGGCGGCGGGGCGGCGGGCCGCGCGGTGCGACGCCGTCGAGGCGGACGGCGACGCGCGAGCGCCTCGGCGGCTACGGCTACGGCTACGGCTACGGCTACGGCTACCCGACATCGGGTCCGCGTCCCGCACGACGCCGGTGTCGGGTGACGCGGAGCACAGGCCGACCGGTACGTACCCGTTCGCGTGCTAGCGTCCGCCACCGTGACCACCGCCTCCCGCGCCGCCACGGCCCCTCGGGGCACGGTCGGCACCTGCCCCTCCGCTCACGCGGCGCCGCCGTCCGGCCCGGAGGATCCGCTGGAGCTGCTCGACCTGTTCGGCGAGGGCTTCGTCCAGGACCCGTACCCCTGGCTGGACCGCCTGCGGTCCGAAGCCCCGGTGTACCGGGACGCCGCCACCGGGCTCTGGCTCGTGAGCCGGTACGAGGACATCCGGCGGGTCCTGCTCGAGCCGGCGGCGTTCCTCCCCGACAACGCCCAGCACGCGGTCACGCCGCTCGGCGTGCCGGCGTTGCGCCGCCTCGCGCGAGCGGGCTTCCGGCTGGGTCCCGCCCTCGCCAACAACGCGACCGACACTCATCCCGGGCTTCGCCGCGCCGTCACGCGGTTCTTCAACGCCCGCCGGGTGGAGGCCGCGGTCCCGGTGATCGAGCGGATCGCCGACGAGCTGCTCGGCACGGTCCGGGCGGAGCTCGACGCCACCGGGACGAGCGACCTCTTCCGGGCGTTCGCGCACACCCTGCCCTGTCGGGTGATGATGGAGCTTCTCGGCGTCGAAGGGCTTGACGCGGACACTCTGGTCCGGTGGAGCGACGCCTCGCTCGAACTCTTCTGGGGGCGCCCCTCGGCGGATCGTCAGCTCGAACTGGCCGATCTCGTGGCGGAGTTCCACACCTGGCTCACGGAACTCGTCGGCGACGGGTCCACATCCGCGGATGGTTTCGTCGGGGCGCTGGCCCGCCACCGCCTGCCCGACGGCGGTCTGCTCGACCCGCGGACGGCGGTCAGCGCGTGCTTCTTCGTCTTCGTCGCCGGGCAGTCCACCACCGGCCAGCTCATCTCCACCGTCCTGCGCCGCGCCCTTGCCGAACCGGGACTGTGGCCGCGGGCGGCCGGGCAGGCGGGCCTGGCCGAGGAGTGGGTCGAGGAGGTCCTGCGGAGGGAGCCGCCGGTCACCTCGTGGCGCCGGGTCACCGCCCGCCCCGTGGAGCTCGGCGGGGTCGCGCTCCCCGCCGGTGCCGGTCTCCTGCTGATGCTCATGGGCAGCGGATCCGATCCCGACGTCTTCACCGACCCCGGTCGGATGATCCCCGGCCGGGCCGACGTCCGCCACCACCTCGCCTTCGGTGTGGGGCGCCACCGCTGCCCGGGGGCCTCCCTGGCGCGCACGGAGGCGGCCGTGGCCCTCCGGGCGGCCGCCCGCCACCTCCCGTCCGTCCGGCTCGCGCACGACGCGGCCCACGCGCCGCCCCTGGGGCTGCTCTCGTTCCGCGCGCCGCTGCGCGTCCCGGTCGTGGCGCCGCGGCGGCCGTCCTGAAGCGGTTCAGAGTCCCGTCGGGTCGGTGTCGCAGCTCGCGCGGCGGCGGCCGATGGTGACCAGCGCGTCCCAGAGGGCGTCGGTCTCCCCGCGGCGGATCTCGTGGATCGCTCCGTCGACGGGCTCGGCTCCCGGTCCCAGCGGGCGGTCGGGTTCGCCGGCGTCCCGGCGCAGGACGATCCCGGTGGGCGGGTCGAAGGCGCGCAGGTCCCGCAGGAGGCGGTAGCGGGCGAGGTCGGCCTCGGGACGGGGCAGGTGCCGGGTGATCACCGCGATGTCGGGCAGCAGCACACGGGCCTGTGCCAACGCGACGTGGGGTTCGAAGGCGTGCGCGACGATGCGGAAGTGCGGGCTGGAGTGGACCCGGGCACGCACCGTCTCCAGCTCGTCGCCCTCGGGCAGGCCTGCGATCAGCACAGTCATCATCAGGGCCATTGTCCCCCGGACCGGCCGCCGGCGCCTCGTGGGGGCGGGGCGGTGCCGGTACGCGGGGCGAGGGCCGCGCCTCAGTCCACCAGCACCCCCGGGTTCAGGATGCCGTGCGGGTCGAGCGCCCCCTTCGCGGCGCGCAGGGCCAGGGCGAACGGTTCCGGGCGCTGGCGGTCGTAGCCGGGCCGGTGGTCGCGGCCGACGGCGTGGTGGTGGGTGATGGTGGCCCGGTGCCGCCGGAGCACCTCGCCCGCCACGGTCTTCAGCTCGTCCCAGAACGCGACCTCGTCCCCGGGGCGCCCCGCGGCGAGCACGGTGAAGTAGGGCGCCGCCCCGTCGGGGTACACGTGCGTGAGGCGGCAGTTGACGGTGGCCGGGTGTCCCGAGATCTTGAGCGCCGCCTCGCCGACCGTCCTGCGGACGTCCTCGACGAGGGCGGGGACGCGGTCCCAGGTGGCGGCCGTCTCGAAGGTTTCGGCGACGGCTCCCATCCGTGCGAGGCCGTCCCGCAGGTAGGGCATGCGCAGGAACGCCGACCGCCAGGCGCTCACCGCCTCGTCTCCGCGGGCGCCTTCTCCTCGGGCCGCGGGCGGCTCGTGCCGCCCGCCGTGGGAGCGGGCCAGGTCGACGGCCTGGGCGAGCCGGGAGTCGACCGGGGCGTCGGCGGACTCGAAGCCCAGGACGAGGACGGACGAGCCGTCCTTCGCGGCGCCCGCGAGCGCGGCCTCGCCGGAGTCGAGGAGCCGGCAGTTGGCGGGGGCGAGATCGGACTGCGCCAGGGCGCGTACGGCCTCCAGCGCGGCGCCGAAGTCGGTGAAGGCGAGCGAGGCGGACGCCTTGTGGACCGGGCGGGCCTGGAGTCGTACCCAGGCCTCGGTGATGATGCCGAGCGTGCCCTCGGAGCCGAGGAACAGGCGGTCCGGCGAGGGGCCCGCGCCCGAGGCGGGCAGCCGCCAGGACTCCGAGGTGCCGGCGGGGGTGACGACCCGCATCGACTGGACGAAGTCGTCGATGTGCGTACGGCCGGTGGCGTAGTGGCCTCCGGCCCGGGTCGCGAGCCAGCCGCCGAGGGTGGAGAACTCGAAGCTCTGCGGGAAGTGCCGGAGCGTCAGGCCGTGCGGCCGCAGCTGGTCCTCCAGGCCGGGTCCGAGCGTGCCCGCCTGGATGCGGGCGGCCCTGCCTTCGGAGTCGACCTCCAGCACCCGGTTCATCCTCGTCAGGTCGAGGGAGAGCACCGCGCGGTGGCGGTCGCCGCGGTACTCGACGCCGCCGACCACGGAGGATCCCCCGCCGAAGGGCACGACGGCCACTCCGTGCTCGCCGGCCCAGTGCAGGAGGTCGGTCACCTCCCGGTCCCGGGTGGGGAACGCGACGAGGTCGGGGATGCGGCCGGGGCGGCCGCGCAGGGCGCGCGCGACGTCCCGGTAGGCCTTGCCCATGGCGTGAGCCGCGCGCCGGGCCGGGTCGGTGCCGATCAGCCGCTCCAGGCTCGCGGGGGGTCGGACGGCGGGGGCCCCGATGCCCAGATCGGCGACGCGGGGAACGGGCAGCGGACGGGCGAGGGTCCCGGGCAGCAGGGCGCCCATCGCCGTGCACTCGGCGTCGTCCGGGTGGGCACCCTCCCATCCCCAGCCCCACCAGGAGCGGACGGGGGCGGAGGGGGTCGACTGCGTCGTCGTGCCGGGCATGGGGCGCTCCAGGGGCCGCGAGTGAATTTACCAACGGGTAAATTACTTACTGATAATATCCGCGCATGGCAACCCCTCGATCGAAGGCGGGCACCAAGGGCGTCCCCCGGCACCTGCGTCGGCAGCAGATGCTGGAGGCCGCCACGCAGGAGTTCGCGCACCGCGGTTTCGCCGCGGCCTCCCTGGCCGTCGTCGCGGAACGCGTCGGCGTCACCAAGACGCTGCTGCACCAGTACTTCGGCACCAAGGAGGACCTGTACGTCGCCTGCCTGACGCCGATCGGCGACGAGCTCCTCGACACGATGCGTACGGCGATCGGCGAGGCGGCCGCGACCCCCGGCACACCCCTGCGGGTGCTCCGCGCGCTCTTCACCGCGCTGGAAGGATGCCGGGAGGCCTGGTTCGTGCTCTACGACCGCACCCTGCCGCCCGGCGGGGAGGCCGCCCGGGCGGCGGGCGCCTACTGGGCCGCCGTCGACGCCCTCGCGGCCGACGGCACCGCCGAGCTGCTGCGCGCCTCCGGCTCCACCGACCCCCTGGACGCGGACGCGCTCCGGCACGTCTGGACGGATCTCGTGGGCACCCTCGTCCGCTGGTGGGTCAAGCACCCCGAGGAGACGCCGGAGGCCATGACCCGGCGCTGCACGCGCCTCTTCGCCGTGGCCGCGGCCCTCTCGGCCGAGCCCACGACCTGACCCGGACATCGACGGCACCGGATCGCGGGGAGTACGTCCAAGGCCGGTGTCACGCCGACGTCCACCTCACGCATGTCCTCCACGGTCGCGGCGGCACGGTGGCGCGGCCGGTCAGCGGGAACGACCGAGCTGGTCCCGTACCCAGGCGGGGTCGGGATTGGTGTAGGGCCGACCGCCGATGACGACGGTCGGCACCGTCTCGTTGCCGTCGTTGGCCGCCCGCACCTCCGCCGCGCCCGCCGCGTCACGCCAGATGTTCACCCAGTGCATCTTCCGGGCGCTGCGCCCCAACCGCATGCGCAGCCGCATGCAGAACGCGCAGCCCGGCCTCCAGTAGACGATCGGCCGGCCGTCCTCCGCGCTGCGGCGCCGCGCCTCCGGGGCGGTGAGCGACCTCGGGAAGAACACGGGAGAGTTCGTCGCGGCCAGCAGCAGGAACACCACGAGCAGCGCGACCGCCTCGCCCGGACGCTCCTTGCGCAGGAGCCCGGTCGCCACGGCCGAACCACAGAGCACGAGCAGTACCGGCACAGCCCACACACGCATCATGCGACGCAGGCTATCGGCCCGCCGGGGTCCACCGGCCCGCGGTGTCGTCGTCCGCCGGTCGATCGCCGTCCCAGACAGCCAGGTTGCAGCTCACGTACGGAGGCTCTCACACGGCTCCCACAAGGGGACGGCCCCGGATTCGAGGGGCCTGGCACGAGGCCGCGCCGGGCGAAGTGTCCGACGTCCAGTGCAGGTTGCAGCTGCGCGTGCCGGTCGTGATCAGACCGGTTCGTCGTCACGGTGGCGGGCCAGGCCGCGGCCGAAGCGGTCGGCGATGCCCGGCATGAGGCTCTCGCCGGCGGGCGGGCGCTCCAGGCCGAAGACGTAGCCGGGGAAGTCCAGTTCCTTCTGCACCGACCAGATCTCGTCGTGCTCCCCCGGCGGGAGGATGCGCGCCGGATCGCCGACGGCGACCCAGCCGATCGGGACCAGGGAGTCGGCGGGCAGGACGGTGCGCAGATGCACGATGCCGTTGATCCGCACCTCGGAGCGGACACCGATCCGGGCCCCGTTGAAGACACGGCTTCCGGTGGCCAGGAACACCTCGTCCTCGACCCGGCAGCCGCTCAGGTAGGACGTGGGGCCCACCAGGACCTGGCGTCCCACGGTCAGCGGATCGCGCCGGGTCCCGCGCAGGACCGCGTTCTCCATGACGATGCTGCACCCCCCCAGCTCCACCGGTCCCCCCTCGGCGGTCAGCACCGCGCCGAACAGCACCCGGCAGCCCGCCCCCACGCGCACGTCTCCGCACAGCGTGGCGGTCGGAGCGACGTAGGCCGTGGGGTGGACGGACGGGGAGCGACCCTCATGAGCGATCAGCATGCCCGCGATCATGCCGCAACCCGAGGGCCGGCGTCTGCCTGTCGTGGGCAGGAGCGGCCACCGCTCGGCGCGCGCACGGCGGCTCGCCGCGGCTTCGGTGGCCCTGCGCACGCCGTCGGCGGCCCTCACCACGTCTCCGCCGCCCGCCGCCCGGGTCGCCCGGACGGCCGCTCCGGTTGCCGCTCCCACCTGGGTGGGTGAGCGTGGACAGAGGGTCCGGATCCGGACCCGCCCCTCACCGATCGTCCCCTTCCTCAGGAGGAACCATGGCGCACGCCGAGCAGGACCCGAACCAGCAGGAAGGTCCGGCGGACGGCGGCGCCGTCGGTACGCCCGGCGTCCACGACGGGGGCGCCGACGGAGGTGCCGACGGCGGCGCGGACAGCGGCGCCGAAGGTCCGGCGGACGGCGGCGCGGCCGGCAAGCCCGGCGTGCACGACGGCGGAGCCGACGGAGGCGCGGACAGCGGGGCCGACGGCGGCGCTGACGGAGGAGCCGACGGAGGAGCCGACAGCGGCGCCGAAGGGCCGGCGGACGGCGGCGCGGCCGGCAAGCCCGGTGTCCACGACGGCGGGGCCGACGGTGGAGCCGACGGAGGTGGCGACGGCGGCGCCGACGGAGGAGCCGACGGCGGTGCCGGCAGGACCGGCGGCGGCGTTTGAGCACCGTCCCCACGACGCTTCGGGACACGACCGCGGATTCCGGCGGGCGTGTCCTGGAGTCGCGTCTGATCGGCATCGGGCGCGAGGAGTTCGCCCGGGACGTCTGGGGGCGCACTCCCCTGCTGACCCGAAGAGCCGGTGACTTCTCGGATCTGTTCTCGGCCGCCGCCGTGGACGAGCTGGTGTCCCGGCGCGGGCTGCGCACCCCGTTCCTCCGTGTCGCCAAGGGCGGCACGACGGCCCCCGAGTCGTCGTACACGTCCCCGGGAGGCGTCGGCGCGTCCGTTGCGGACCAGCTGGACGACACGGCCCTCTGGCGGAGCTTCGCCGACGGCAGCACGCTGGTCCTCCAGGCACTGCAGCGGACCTGGCAGCCGGTCACGGAGTTCGCCTCCCGGCTCGGTACGGAGCTGGGCCACCCCGTGCAGGCCAACGCCTACGTCACGCCTCCGCAGAACCGCGGCTTCGACGACCACTACGACGTCCACGACGTGTTCGTCCTCCAGGTGACCGGCGGCAAGCGGTGGATCGTCCACGAACCGGTGCACCCCGATCCGCTGCGGGACCAGCCGTGGACCGCCCATCGCGCCGCGGTCGCCGAGGCCGCGCTCGGAGAGGCGTATCTCGACACGGTGCTCGAACCCGGTGACGTCCTCTACCTGCCGCGCGGCTGGCTGCACGCCGCCGAAGCGCTGGGTGAGGTGTCCATCCATCTGACGCTCGGCGTCCACACGTGGACGCGGCACGCGCTGGCGGAGCAACTCGCTCAGGCCGCACTGGCGTTGTTGCGGGAGGACCCGGAGATGCGCGGCTCCCTTCCGCTGGGCGTGGAAGGCCCGGGCGAGGCGCTGTCCTTCGTACGGCGACGTCTCGCCGCGGCGCTCGACGAGGCCGACCCCACTCCCCTGTTCCACGCGACCCGTCGCGGCCAGGCGCGCCCGGCCCCCCTGGGACCGCTGGCGCAGCTCGGTGCTCTCCAGGGTCTCGCGCCCGACACCCCGGTGCGGCTGCGTGCGGCGCTGGACGCCAGGCTGCTGGGTCGGCGTCTCGCCACCCGGGTCGGGTGGCTCGACTTCCCGGAGCGGGACCTCGCATCGGTGCTCCGGATACTCGACGGCGGCACCCACCGTGCCGGCGCCCTCGGTCTCCCCTTCGCCGAGCGGCTGCTCCGCGCGGGCGTGCTGGTGCCCGCCGCCTCATGAGACGGGCCCGATGACGACGCCGGCCCGGTTCTTCTGCGCCGACGCCGCCCGCCTGCGGGGCGACCCGATGGCGGGCACGGCGCCGTACGGTTCGGCCTGGGTCCTCATCGAGTACCGGGCGGGCTGGCCGCCGAACGGTTTCGACGGCCTCGGCATCGAGCCCGAGGTGAAGGCGCGGGTGTTCGCGGCGGCGCGGGCGGAGCGCGCCCGTGTGCTGCTGATCAGGCGTCACGGGCGCAGCCGGCCGGACGTGCCCCCGCGGTGGGCGGTCCTCCGGTACGACGGTGCGGGCGCGCACCGGCAGGCGTGGGGCACCTGGCACCACGACCGGGACCTGGGGGACGTGGTCACCGCGCTGGGAGGGCCGGGCGATCCGGGCCATCCTCCCGTCGTCCTCGTCTGCACCCACGGCCCCCACGATCCGTGCTGCGCCGTCCGTGGCCGTCCGGTGGCGGGTGCGTTGAGCGAGGTCTGGCCGCAGTCGGTGTGGGAGTGCACGCACGTGGGGGGCGACCGGTTCGCCGCGAACGTCCTCGTCGCGCCCGACGGCGTCTACTACGGCGGTCTCGACGCCCGTTCGGCGGTCACGGTGGTCGAGGAACACCTGATGGACCGCATCCGCCCCGACCATCTGCGCGGATACACCGACCTGGTCCCGCCCCAGCAGGCCGCCCTGTCCGCGGTGCTCCACCACACGGGTCCGTCGGGACGGCACGACTACGTGATCGAGGAGACGGTCCGCGACGAGAACCGCTGGCGCATCCACGTCGCGGGCCGGCTCGCCGGGCTGTCCGCCTTCGAGGTCGAGATCCGGGCGCATCGCGCACCGCCGCACCGGCTGACCTGCCGCGGCGTCTCCCCCGGCTCGGCGGTCTTCTACGAGGTCACGTCGCTCCGCCCCGGCTGACCCGTCCCGTCCCCAGCCGTCCGCTCCGGGTCGGGGCAGTCCTCGTCCGTCCACGCCCGGGTGTCCCTGGGTGCGACGTAGGGCTCCTCGTCACGGGGGTGGCCGCCCGCGATGGCGCGCTGGCGACTCATCTCGGCGTCGAACTCCAGGCCCAGGAGAACGGCCAGGTTGGTGATCCACAGCCAGACGAGGAAGACGATCACGCCGGCCACGGCGCCGTACGTCTTGTTGTACGAGCCGAAGTTCGCGACGTAGAAGGCGAAGCCCGCGGAGGCGATCATCCAGAGGACGAGCGCGAGGAGGCTACCGGGGCTGATCCACTGGAAGCCGCGGCCCTTCGTGTTCGGTGCGGCCCAGTACAGCAGGGCGATCATCGCGGTGACGAGGAGCACCAGCACCGGCCACTTCGCGATCGACCACACCGTCATCGTGGTGGCGCCGATCCCGAGGGAGTCGCCCGCCTGCTGCGCCAGACCGCCGGTGAAGACGACGATGAGCGCGCTGGCGACGAGCAGGAGCATGAGCGCCACCGTCAGGCCGAGGCGCAGCGGGAGGACCTTCCACACCGGTCGGCCCTCCGGCATGTCGTAGACGGCGTTCGACGCCCGGATGAACGCGCCGATGTACCCCGAGGCGGACCAGACGGCGAGGACCAGTCCGACGAGCGCCGTGACCGAGCCCAGGCCGCTGTTCCCCTGAAGCTGCTCCACCGCGTCCGTGATCACATCGCGCGCGGGGCCGGGTGCGAGCCTCCGGAGGTTGTCGAGCACCTCCCGGGTGGCCGACTCCCCGGCGATGCCCAGGAGGCTCACGAGGGCGAGGAGGGCGGGGAAGATCGCCAGGATGCCGTAGTAGGTGAGCGCCGCCGCGCGGTCGGTCAGCTCGTCCTTCCCGAACTCCCTGACGACGCCCCGCAGTACGGCCTTCCAGGAGTCCCCCGCCAGCTGGGAGGGCCTGTCGGGCGCCCGCTCCGCGACCTGGTCGGACGGCCCCGCGGTGGCGCAGTCTCCGTCGGCGGGCCGCGGGTGCCCCGGCTCGGGCTTCGTCGTTGCCTTCATGGACTGCGACTTACCGCCGGAGGTCGTTCCATGCCGCCCGGACGGGCGCGGGTACGCGCGCTCCGTGTGGACGGCACGGCACCGTCGAGTTCCTCGACCGGGCCACCGACCCTCCGCTCGGCGCCCGCCCCGAGCACGTCCCCCGGCCCGAGTCCTCCGCCGCGTTCGCCGAGGGCGACACGCTCGTCCTCTACACCGACGGTCTGATCGAGCGCCGCCGCGAGGACATCGACGTCGGTCTCGGCCGTCTGGCCGACGCCCTCACCCGGCACCGGGCGGCGGATCCCGAACGTCTCGCCGACGCCCTGCTGCTGGAACTGCTCCCGGCGGGCGGCGCCACCGACGACACCGCGCTGGTCATCCTGCGCCTCTGACCCGCCGCGGCGGAGCCGGGGGACGCGTGACCGGGCCGCGGGTGATCCGAGGAGTACGAGACCGGGAGCACGGCCCGGAGGTCGCAGGCACCCACCAGCCGCCCGAACGCGGTTCAGCCCCACCCGGTGGTGTCCCCACCGACACACGTCGGGGACGGAATCCGGGAGGGGCTGCTCCGCGCTCCGCCGGGAGCGCGGGACACATCTTGCTCAGGTGGCCCGACTCTGCACCGCGGTCAGGTGGGCGAAGACGATGACGTTGGCGGCGTAGCCGTGGCGCTTGTCGAAGCGGCCGCCGCACGTGATGAGCCGGAGTTCCGGACGGCCGGTGGATCCGTACACCTTGCGGTCGGGGAAGGCCTCTTTGGCATACGTGTTCACCTCGTCCACGGTGAACTCGGCGGCCCGGTGGTCGGCGCGGGTGATCCTCACCGTGTCGCCCCGACGCAGCGCCTTGAGGTTGAGGAAGAGCGCGGGTCCGGTGAGGGTGTCACGATGTCCGACGAGGACGGCCGTTCCGGCTTCGCCGGGAGACGGTCCCGTCTGGTGCCAGCCCGCCGTCATCGGCTTGCTCAGCGGTGGTGCGCCCAGCCGGCCCTGCCCGTCGAGGCGGAGGCCCGTGACGGGTGCCTCGATGAACAGGGCGGGAACGGCGACCTTGACCGGCTTCGAGCGCGGCAGCGGCTCGTGCACGGCCGGCCGGGCCGGCGGTTTGCCGCCGCCCGCGGCATCGTCCGCGCGGACGGCGACGGCCGGGGGGCCGAGTTCCTCGGTCGGGTCCGAGCAGGCCGACACGAGGCCCGCCAGCGACGCGAACGTCACCGAGAGGGTCATCGTGAGCCGGCACGCTCGACTCGGCCCCCGCCGCCGTGTGCGTCGGCGGTACTGACTAGGCCTTGTCGCGGGCACGGCGGACCGCGGACCGGCGGGCCACGACCAGCGCCGCGACACCCACGGCGCCGGCGGTCAGCGCGGCGGCCGTGCCGAAGGACGAGTCCTCCTCGGCGCTGAGCGTCTCCAGGTCCGGGACACCGCCGCCGCCGGCCGGGACGGCGCCCGACGGCTGCTGGTAGCCGGAACCGGAGTTGCTGCCGGATCCGTTGTCGCTGCCGGATCCGGCGTTGATCTCCGCGGCGGGGCTGCCGCTCGGGCGGGCCGGGCGGTTCGGACCGCCCTGACCCGCGGCGCGGCCGTCACAGTCGATCTTGAAGGTCCTGTTCTTGGGGCCGGACGGGACCGTCCAGACGAGCTGGTACGTGCCCTCCGGAAGGAGGTAACGCTCGCTGCGGGCGGCGCCGTTCACGAGGGGCAGCGTGCTGACGAGCGTGTCGCCGGGCGGCACGGTCGGCGGCTGCTCGGTGATCGTCCAGGGCACCGCCGGGAAGGACTCGAAGTTGCTCGCGACGAGGGTGAAGGCACAGACCTCGACACCGTCCTGGCCGCGCGAATGCCAGCCCGCGGAACGAACGTTGAGGTCGCCGCTGTCGCCGGGGGCGGCGTAGGCGGCCGGGGCGCCGACGAGGGCGACGCCGGCGATGGCGGTCGCCGCGGCCGCGGTGGCACCGGCGCGGATGCCGGTCTGACGGAGGGTGCTGGACAGAGTCACGAGGAACTCCTTCTAGGCGAGATGATTGTCATACTGGTGAGACGCCGCTCATCAGATGGCACCGAACGGCGAATTCACGGGAGGCCGCCGCGCGAATCGCGGGGGAACCACCTGACTGGCTCACAAGAGGTCGCAACCGGCCCCCGCTCCGAGGATTCGGGCGGCCTGTTCGGGGGGGGCGAGCAGGTGGCCGTGGCGAGATCCGAGCAGGTGACGCGCCTGCGCCGCGATCCGACTGCCCGTCAGGTCGGGCGGTCGGATCCCGCCGCCCCGGCCCCGTTCGGGTCCCCCGCCACCGCTTCGGCGGACGGCATTGCGGTGACGCTTCCGGCATCCGCCTGAATCGCGGCGAAAGTCCTAGCCACTGATCGTTCGCGCGTGATGCGCTCGACGACGTGAACACACGTACCAGACTCGCTTTCGCGAGCGCCTTCGTGACCGCCCTGGCCCTCGCCGCCCCGACGGCGACGGCGGCCCCGTCCCCCGCGGCCCCCGACCCGACCCCCGCGCCGCTGACCACCGCCGCGAACGCGGTGCCCGGCCAGTACATCGTGACGCTCGACACGACCGTGGACGCGGCGGACGCCGCGAAGAAGCTGGGCCTGGCGCCCACGTTCGTCTACGACAAGGCCATCAACGGGTTCGCGGCGCCGCTCACCGCGGTGCAGCTCGACACGGTCAGGAAGACGCCGGGTGTGGCGTCGGTCGAAGAGGACGCCGTCGTCCTCACGCCGCCCCGTCCGACCGCGTCGACCGCCCCCCGCAGCCCGGCCGCCAGCTGGGGCCTGGACCGCATCGACCAGTGGAACCTGCCCCTCGACAACGACTTCACCACACGGGGCAACGGTGCCGGTGTGACCGCCTACATCCTCGACACCGGCATCGACTACGCCCACGACGAGTTCGGCGGCCGGGCCGCCTTCGGCTTCGACGCGATGGGCGACGGCCGCGCCGGCCAGGACTGCAACGGCCACGGCACCCATGTCGCGGGAACCGTCGCCGGAAACACCTACGGGGTCGCCCGCAAGGCCGGTCTGGTCAGCGTCCGCGTGCTCGGCTGCGACGGCCGCGGCGCCTACTCGGGCATGATCGCCGGACTCGACTGGGTCGCCAAGAACGCCCGCCACCCGGCCGTCCTGAACGGCTCGCTGGGCGGGGACAGGTCCACGGCCCTCAACAACGCCGCCACCGCCCTCGCCGCGGCCGGGGTCCTGCCCGTCATCGCCGCGGGCAACGACGCCAAGGACGCCTGCAACGTCTCGCCCGCCTCGGCGACGGGCGTGGTCACCGTCGCGGCCTCCAACCGGTGGGACGAGGAGACGTCCTTCTCCAACCACGGCCGGTGCGTCGAGATCTTCGCACCCGGCCAGGACATCGTGTCGGCGAGGCTGGGCGGCGGGTCCGTCGCTCTGAACGGCACCTCCATGGCGGCCCCGCACGTCGCCGGTGTCGTCGCCCTCTACAAGGCGGAGCACCCGACGGCCGGCCCCGCAGAGGTCGCGCAGTGGCTCGACAGCAACTCCACCAAGGGCCTTCTGAACAACCTCAGCACCAACACGCCCAACAAGCTCCTCTACACCGGCGGCCTGTAGCCCCGGCCCCCGCAGGGATCGGCACATCCACCGCGACGGCGCCCGGACCCCGGTCACCACCAGGGGTACGGGCGCCGTCGCCGCAGCACGAGGACGGACGCGCCACTCCCCCGCCGCGCCACTCCCCCGCCGCGGCGCCGCCGCCTCGCGCGGCGGCGTCCGTCTGCCAGGCTGGAACGGTGACCGCCGACAAGCCGCCCCCCGCCCTGACCCCTGACGGACGGTGGGTCGTCGTCAAGGGCCGACGCTGGCGGGCCACGGACCCCGCGATCCCGGAAGACGTCGCCGCCCGGCTCCGCTCCCACCTCATGACCGCGCGTCGCGGCGTGGGCGCGGCCTTGCGCGCCCAGGACTCCGAGGCCGAACGCGCCGCCCGGGACCGGGTGCACACGGCGAAGGTCGCTCTCGGCGAACGTGGCACGCCCTGGTGGGACCAGTCCGCCGAGGCCCGCCGCACCCGCTGGACCCGAGGCCTGGAGACCCTCGACGGGGCTTCGGACCAGGACGACACGAGCGAGGAATGAGCGCGCAGCACCCTCGCCCCTCACTGCCGTGACGCCGACGTGCGGGCCCGATCCGGGGAGGGGACAGTGGCGAGGCGGGCACCGAAAGCCGGAGCCGACGCGACGGAAGCAGCGGTGATGACGAAGAAGAAGCTGTCCCCCGGAGACGATGTCACCTGGTCGAGCCACGGCCAGAGGGTCGAAGGCACGGTGAAGAAGAAGATCGACGAACGCACGAAGGCCGCCGGCCGCACGGTGGACGCCTCCACCGAGGATCCGCAGTACGAGGTGGAGAGCGACAAGACCGGCAAGACCGCGGTCCACAAGCCGGAATCCCTCCGCAGGAAGGGGCGCGGCGGCAGTCGCTGAGCGTCTCGCCCGTTCCGGCCGGGCACGGCCGGAACGGGCCCACTGGCCGCACCTCCACCGACCCGGGCCCGTCACCTCGGAAGACGCCGAAATCCCGTGGCTGCCCCGCCCGCGCTGCCGGTATCGTCCGGTCTCTCCCACCGGACCGCCGACCCGCGGTCCACGTCCCGAAAGTGATGCAGACGATGACCGGCCTGAAAGCGACGACGACCCTGTGGCGCCCGACCGGGCCCGAGGAGCTGGAGCTGGTTCGCGGGCTGAACTGGCGTGCCTGGCCGCCCCGTCTGCCCGAGCAGCCGATCTTCTACCCCGTCCTGAACGAGGACTACGCGATCAGGATCGCGCGGGACTGGAACGTGAAGCACAGCGGCGCCGGCTTCGTCACCCGTTTCGAGGTCGAGTCGGACTTTCTGAGCAGGTACCCCGTCCAGCAGGCCGGCGGGCGGACGATCCTGGAGCTGTGGGTTCCGGCCGAGGAGCTGGACGACTTCAACGCCCACCTCGTCGGCGAGATCCAGGTGACCCACGAGTTCCACTGAGGCATGACGGCCGGTCACGGAGGACGACGGACGATCATGCGCGCCGGGTGTCTCGAAAGTCGTTGACCAGCCCGGGAGGGCGGTGCTCTACTCCCTTCCCGTGACTACCTCGACAGCACTCTCACCGGCGCCGGTCATCGACGAGACGGCCAGGCTGGTGGCCGAGCACTACGTCTTCCCCGAGACAGCCGATCAGGTCGCCGACCTCCTGCGCCGGCGCCTCGCGGCAGGCGCCTACGACGCCGAGGGGGCCGAGGAACTCGCCCGTCTGGTGACCGCGGACCTGCAGTCCGTCAACGGCGACCGGCACCTGCGGCTCAAGCACCACGCGGAGCCGGTGTCCCCGGAGCAGGGCGCGGCCACGCTGGCCGCCATGCGCCGGGACTTCGACGCGTCGCTGGGCGGCGCGCCCCGGGTGCAGCTGCTCGACGGAGGGGTGGCCGTACTGGAACTGGGGCCGATGCTGTTCCCCCTGGACTGGGCGGCCGAGCCGCTGGCCGCGGCGCTCACCCTGGTGTCCCGCGCCCCGTCGCTGGTCATCGACCTCCGCGGCAACCGCGGCGGGGACCCCGACTCGGTCGCCTTCGTCTGCAGCTACCTCCTGGACCGCCGCACCCACCTCAACACCATGCGCTGGCGGCACAGGGAGGGCGGTGAGCAGTCCTGGAGCCTGCCGCACGTCCCCGGCGCGCGCTTCGGCGGAAGCAAGCCGCTGTACGTACTGACGAGCGGCAGCACCTTCTCCGCCGCCGAGGAACTCGCGTACGACCTCCAGCAGCTCGGCCGCGCCACGATCGTCGGCGAGCCCACCCTCGGCGGTGCACACCCGTGCAAGGGCTGGACGGTGCACCCGCACCTGGAGGCCACCATCCCGACGGGTCGCGCCGTCAACCCCGTCTCGCAGGCGAACTGGGAGGGCACCGGCGTACAGCCGGACGTCCCGTGCGCCGCCACCGACGCCCTCGAAACGGCGCACGCGCTGGCGCGCGCCGCGACGACGCAGGCGTAGCCCCACGCCGACCGGCCTTCGGCGGCGGGCCGGGGACCGGGCCCCGTCGGTCCCGTGGGTGATCGGCGTCGGATCGACGGGGCACCCCTTCCCTCGCTCGGGTCACGGACCATACTGGTCGGGCCCTGATCGCCCACCGAACGGTTCCATGGACAAGAACAGCACTTCATCGACCACCGTCCCCGACACCGCCTGGCTCGGGCGTGGGCGTCACCTCGGGCCGGAGCCCGAGCGGGACGTCCGGCGCAACCTGCTCGCCCTCAAGGCGGCCCGGGTGATCGACGACTTCCTGGACCTCGATCCCGTCGAGGCGGCACGGTCCACCGACCTGTACCCCCGGGACGAGACCGCCGATCCCGGTCCGTCGGCGCGTCGGGTCTTCGAGGCCCGATGGCGTGTCGCCGACGACGTCACCGTGCGCGCACAGCTGACCACGTTCGATCCGGAGTCGCGCCGCGCGAAGGGCGAGGGCGTCGGCTGGGTTCTCGCCGCCGAGGCCGAGCGGCCGTGGGAGCCGGGCTGGCCCTCGCCGGCCACCGTGTTCTGGCCCGACAGCGACCAGGTCCCCTGGGACCACGAGACACTGCCGGACGTGCGCCTGCGGACGGCGAACCACCTGCCGAAGGACGACGACGACCTGCGTCGTCTGCTGCGGGCCTGCACCCGGCAGAGCTGGGCCGTCCACGTGGTGATCCACGAGGCGATGACGCCGGACGCCCTGGGGCGCCGGCCGATCACGGCGTTCCTGCCGCCCAGCCTGCGGCACCGGGTGGTCGAGCACCGGGCCACGCCGGACCAGGCGCTCATCGCCGACTTCGTGATGAAGCGTGAGCTGGGTGTGGGGATTCCGCGCGGCGGCGCCGTCGTCCTGCCGCCGACACCGCGGCTGTTCGACTACGACGGGGAGCACTTCACGGTCCCCAACGTCTTCCTGGACGGCACGGAGCCCACCGCGCTCCTGGCCAGGATCCAGGAGTTCGCGGCGCTCCCCCGGCCTCTGCCGGCCGAGGCCGAGCAGGCTCTGACGCGGTTGCGCCAGGGCTGGCACCTCCTCACGCCCGACGAGGAGCTCGCCCACGCCCGGGCCATGGTCACCCAGTACGCCAAGGCCCTCGAAGCCATGACGGCCTCCTGCGACCTGTACCGCGAAGCCGCCGAGTCGGCGCTGGAAGCCCTCGCCGACGCGTCCCGCGGTGGCGGCGCCCCCCGGCCCGCGTCGCCGGCGACGTCCAAGGACGACCCGTCGCCGTGGAAGGCCCTCACGAAGTCGCTCTCCCGCTTCCGCGGCCCGGCCCCCGCGGAGCCGGAACCGGAGGCCCCGCAGCGTCCGCACGGAGAGTGAGAGCGAGGGGTCTCCCTCCCTGCCTCAGGTGCGGGGCGCTTCCTCGGCCGTGACACCGGGGCTGCCCGCGACGCCCGGCGTGCGCCTTCCCCCCGTGGGGGGCGCCGCCGGGCCGCGTTCCCGGGCGCCCGTCCGGGCGGCCCACCGCGAGGGGGCCGGGTCACTGGGCGGGCCGGGTCACGACCGGCCGGGTCAGGAGGGCCACGCGACAGCCCCGTCACGCGCGACCAGCGGTTCCGCCCGGCTCGACTCGTGGAACCGGATCCATCCCAGCTCGACACCGCCGTCGGGGCCCCGGTGGCCGTCGGCGGCCCTCTCCGCGAGCCAGCCGAGCAGCTCGCCGGTGAGGTCGAACTCGTCCGGGTGGATCTCCTGTCGGCTCGTCAGAGCCCACGTCCCCGCTCCCGTCCGTTCCCGGCGGAGGAGGCCGGAGACGAGCGGGCCCCGCACCTTGTACCCCGCGCCGTGATATCCGAGCAGGGGCTGGGGGTCGTCCTCGACGACCGGAACGCCGTCGTCGCCTGCGTGGACGTACGGAAACGCGGTCACGATGCCGAGGGTCTCCGGCCGGGGGCCGAGCCCGAGGTGCCATCGGAGCTCGGCGAGCTCGTCCTCGGACAACTCGTCGCGCAGATCCAGCGTGATCATGAGTTCGAAGATGTCAGCCATGGTCGTACACGCTAGCGCCGACGGTGCCTGTCGGGTCGGCCGTCACCTGGCCCGGTCGCCGCGGTCCGGGTCGTACGCCTCCGCCGTGACGACGCGGAGCGCCGTCTCCCAGGGGAAGACCACGGGGGAACCCGGCTGGTTCGGCAGGAACCCGCCCTCGCCGTAGAGGACGGTCACTCCGGCCTCGCGGAGGGTCTCCACCGATCGCTCGAAGGCCGGGTGCTGTACGTAGTCGGAGTTCGCGCACGGCATGGTCACGAGGGGGATCCGCCGCCCCAGGCTCTCGGACAGGACGCCGACGACGAACTTCTCGGTGAGGCCCAGCGCCCACTGGTTGATCGTGTTGAAGGTGGCCGGCGCGAGGAGGACGGCGTCCGCCTGGGGCCATACGTCGGGCCGGCCGGGCAACTCGTAGTCCCAGCGGACGGGATGGCCGGTCAGCACGGCGAGGCCGTCGAGGGAGGCGCCGAGCCAGCGGGCGGCGGTGGGGGTGAGACCGAGGCAGACGTCCCAGCCGTCGGCCTGCGCGTCCTCGATGGCGTGCGCGATGTCGAAGACGGGCGGGGCGGCGGAGCTGAACAGGTACAAGGTCCGATTACGCATGCTCACATCCGATCACATGCGATCACCTCTTGTGGGCTGGAGGGTTGCTGCCGCGGTGACGACGATGAGGACGTCCTCGGGCGTCCAGCACCGCACGGCCGTCTTCGGCGGGTTCAGGAGCGGGATCCGGGAGTCGCCGGGGAGGTACCCGAGGGCCGTGGCGCCCTGGAGTCCGGCCGCCTCGACGAGTGCCGCGAACGACGTCTCGGTCCCGGCCGGGACGTAGTCGGTGGCGGGCCGGAGCCGGACCGCGTTGCCCGCCGGGGAGAAGAGTTCGTCGAACGCCGCCGCGAGTTCCGCCGTCTGCGAGACCTGGGACATCAGCAGACCGACGAGCCTCCCCCCGACCACGAGGTCCGTGTGCGGGCCGGCCGGGGCGAGGGGCTGGTGCCGGGCGTCGGTGAGTTCGGCGACCGTCGGGCTCCGGTAACCCGACTCCCGTTCCGCGGCGCGGAGCCGGAGGAGGGTGACCAGGGTGTACTCGTCGGGGTCGAGGTGACCGTCGGGACCGCCGAGGACGAGCAGGCGACGGGACGGGTCGGGGGCGGGGAACGCCGTCTGGCGCACCGCCTCCCAGCCGTTGCGCGCGAGACCGTCGACGACGTCGGGGCCCAGCCGGTTCCAGCCGAGGACGAGGACACGGCGGACAGGGGTGCGGTCGTCGGGTGAGGGCGCGGGCGGTGCGCACGAGGGTCGTGGGAGGGGGGTCGCCGTGGGTGTGGTCCAGGTCGGTGGTGTGTCGTCCTGGGCGAGGACGACGACGGCGTCTCCGGGGCCGAGCGCCGTGCGCGGCGGCGGGTTGAGGAGCGGCGAGCCGTCCGGACGCACCACGCCCACGACGCAGGCGTCCGCGCAGGCCGCCCTCAGCTCGGCGAAGGTCCGGCCGACGAGCCCGGGAACCCGGTGGACGTGCAGCTCGGCGCCGGCGAAGTCGAGCAGGTCCTCCAGGACCCGGGACAGTCCGGGCTCGACGAGGCACTGGACGAGGATCCGGGCCGTGATGCCGTCGACGTCGAGGACGACGGCGCCGGGTCCCGCGGCGAGCCGGGCCGTGGCGACGTGCCGGGTCTGCCGGACGGCGGCCACGACCCGTACGGCGCGGGCGTCGCCGACCACGGCCCGCAGCGCGAGCAGGGTCTTGACGACCTGGGTGTCGGCCTCGGGGGTGTCCGGCGGCAGCACCACGACCGCCGCGGCGGCCGCCGGGCTGACCCGGGCGAGGGCCGCCGGGTCGGCGGGGCGGCCACGTCGGCAGAGCAGCCGGACGCGTCGGCCTCCGGCGGCGGCGAGCAGGGGTCTCAACTCCCTTTCCATGTCGAGCTTGTCGCGGTCGGCGAGGACGACGACCGCGCTGCTGCGCCGCTGTGCGTGGGCGGCGAGCAGCTCGGCGACGAGCGTCGGGGTCTGTTCCGACCAGCCGAGGACCAGCGAGTGACCGCGCTCGACGACCGTCGACTGCCCGCGCTGGAGCTCGGTCAGCCGGTCGGTGATCGCCGTGGTGACGAGGCCGACGAGGGTGGAGACGTAGAGGAGGGAGACGAGGGCCAGCAGGACGGAGAGGACGATCCGCAGCGGCGGGCCGACCTCGCCGCCGAGTCGGAGGGTCTGGCCGACCGTCCGCCAGACCGTCTCCACTTTCCCCTGGAGGGTGTCGGGCGAGCGGCTGTCGGTCCAGACGAGGAGGGCGCTCGCGGGTGCGACCACGGCCAGGCAGGCCAGCGCGAGCCAGCCCGCGACGGCGGTCATGCCCTTCACGACGGTCCGGTCGACCCAGTACCGGGTGCGGTCCCGCAGCAGGGGCGCGGCCCGGTGACCGGTCAGGACCGGGGCGGGTGGGACGGGGGCCTCCGCTCCGGGGGACGGCCGCTGGGACGGGACCCTGTGGTCGAGCTCTTTGCGCACGTCAGCAGGGTGACGGCGGCGGCGGGGAGAAACGCCGTCAACGGGTGCTGTTCATCCTTTCGGGCAGGCGGCCGGGAGTCAGGCGTTCGACGCGCGGGCTCCGTCGCGTTCCCCGCACGCCCGGTGCCCGGCGGGCGTACGGGTGCGCCCCTCGTCCCGGCGGCAGCGCTGCCTTCGACGCGGATTCCGCTCAGATGTCCGGGTCCGAGACCGGAGCGTGTGCGATGCGTTTGTCGTAGAACCAGGGCCAGCGGGCCACCACCACCAGGATCCACACGAGCGCACCCGGATGTCCGTCGCTCGTGGCGGCGGCCAGGACGACCGGTGCGAGGACGATGGGGACGCCGACCGCCAGGACCCACCGAAGGCCGCGCCCCGACAGAGCCCCGGCGAGGAGGCCGACCGCCAGGAACACGGCGATGCTGCCGCACATCAGCCAGCGCACCTTCGCCGGCAGCGGTCCCTCGGAGTGTTCCATGGCTCCGCCGAGGGACGCGGCCAGCGCGGCGAGCGCGCCGGTGGCCACGCAGTGGAGCGGGAGCGCGAAGCGCGGGGCGAGCACCCCGAATCCGAGCAGGGGCACACCGCACGAGCGGCGGACCGCGAGCGCCCAGAGGGCGAGGAGAAGGACGAAGGAGCCCACGGCCAGGGTGCCCAGCCGGCCGTCCCATTCGGCCTCCGAGGCGGCCTCGACCGCCAGGGCGACGCTCTCGCCGATGACGATGAGGGTGAACAGCCCGAGCCGCTCGTCGAGGTGCCTCGGGTCGAAGCGGGCGGCCACGGGGCGCGTCCGCGGCGGGCGCTCGCGGCTCCCGTGCCGGTCCTGCCACTCCTCCGTGGCCCGGTTCAGGAGCCGGTTGCGCGACAGGACGAAGGTGAGTCCCAGGTCGATGGCGAGTCCGGCCGCCCACAACCAGTAGCGGGTCGGGGTCTCCGCCCACAGGGAGACGAGCCAGGGCAGGACGCCCACCGTGAGTTGCGCGGTCGGCCAGTCGACGACGACCTCGCCGCGGGCCTGCCAGACCCGTGAGGCGAGGAAGCGCACCAGGACGTAGGCGAGCGCGAAGGCCCGTCCGTGGTCGGACTCGATCCCGGGCACGGCCGCGGCCATGACGGCCAGCCCGAACATGCCGAGGAGGATGGTCCGGGTGTGCGCCTTGCTCGCGGCGACGTTCCCGTAGGTGGTGAAGCACATCCAGGCGGTCCAGAACGCCAGGAACAGCAGGCAGTAGAGCCCCAGGTCGCCCCGGTCCGGATCGTCGTGCAGGAGGTGGGCCAGCTGGGCGATGCCGGCGACGGCGACCAGGTCGAAGAACAGCTCGAGCCAGGAGGCGTGGCGCTCCGACTCGGCGGTGGTCTCGGCGGGCGTCGCGGCGGAGCCCTCGGGATCGGAAGACATACTCGTGTGATCGGCCGGAGAGGGGACTTCCTCCAGGCCGGATCGCGACCGCGTGCCACGGGGCCGTCCGCGGCCGTGGCGGTCTCCTCGGACGCCCGGAGGGGAGTGGACCCGCGGTTACCCTTCCGGAGTCGACCCGATGACGACGAGGGAGCCCTGGTACGTCGGGCGGTCGCGCAGATGGCCGTGGCGTTCGTCCCAGGCGCCCGAGGCCAGGTCGCGGCGGAGGGTGCGGTCGAAGTGCTCGCGGGCCGTGTCGTCGACGAAGCTCCAGGCGGAGCACGCCTGCCGGGCGACGGGGTCGAGGAGCATCTCGGGGCGACCGTAGTACGCCTCGTCGAAGTCGTCGGTGCAGTCGAGCGGGATCGGGACGGCCTCGACGGTGACGGTTCCGCCGAGGGCGGCCGCGATGCGGTCGACGGCCGGGTACCTGCGGGCCTCGGTGTCGAGGACGGCGGGTGCGTACGCGTACAGCCAGAAGTCGCGGACGAGGGCGGGATCGCAGGTGAGGACGACGACGGGGCCGCTGGTCACGCGGCGCATCTCCCGCAGGCCGGCCGTGACGTCGCTCCACTGGTGGACGCTGAAGAGCGTCATGGCGGCGTCGAAGGTGCCGTCCGCGAAGGGGAGCTCCTCGGCGACGGCGTTCACGGCCGGTGCCCGCCCGTCCGGGCGCCGGGCCCGCATGGCGGCCGACGGCTCGACGGCGGTGACGATGCCGCCGATGTTCTCGTAGGAGCCGGTACCGGCGCCGACGTTGAGGACGGTTCGGGCGTCGCCCAGGGTTCGGGCGACGAACCGGGCGATGCGCCCGTCCGGGCGGCGGCGGGCGCCGGACCGACCGAGAACCCCGGAGTGGTCCAAGTGGCCGGAGTCGGGGGCGCCATGGCCGGGGCCGACGGCGCCGTGGTCGGTGTCGACGGCCATACTGTCGTCGGTACGTGTCGTCATCTGTCCGGCCTCGCCTCGTGAGCAGGAGTAACGGATACGGCGGGAGGCACGGCAAGCCGCCCCGAGCGGTGCGTTCGGGGTCGCCCGGGACACCGCCCCCGCTGCTCCATCTTGCAGCTGCGAGGTTATTCGCACAACGCATTCACAGATGCCTGGATGATCACCCGTACAGGACCGCATCTGTGGGTCGGAGGTGTCGACGTCTCACGCATAGGACCCGGGTCGTACGAGGAGCTCGACGGGGCCGGAGACACGGAGGGGACACTCGCGGGCGTCGCGGGCCGCCCGGCCCGGTCGCATGGCGCCGATGCGGGACGGGCCCGCCGGTCAAAGGGCCCCTGCGTGCAGAACACCGCGAACAACACGCAGGGCCCTTCCGGTCGATCAGCGAGCGCGGCGAGAGCCACTCCTCCGCCTCGGCGGCGACGCGACACAGTCAAGCAGCCACCGCGCGGTGAGGGCGATTGGATCCGGCCACAGAATTCAGCCCTCCCGGCCGGGATCCTCACGGTCGATCATCCAACCGGTCCCTGCGGCACGTTCGACCCCGAATCCTTGCAGCTGCGGCGGAATTCGGAGGCGTGGCCGCGCAGCTGATCCAACAGATAGGGCGAGCAGGGGAGATCGACTCACGAGCAATCGTCGGAGAATCCGGAATGCGCGCCGAGTCGACGACGTATCCGCAGGTCAGTCAATCCTCCCGGGCCGCTTTCACAGCTCTTGCAGATCTGCCGAATCAGCAAGCCGAATACGCCCGTTCGACTGGTGGATGAGACGTGGCAAACCGCGCTCCATTCCCCTTCCGGTAGCGTCGGCGACGAAGCAGGTCACAGAAGTGACTTCTGCGATTCTCCAGTTCTGTGAGGCGTGTTCCATGACCCTGTCCATCCGTAACCAGCTCCCCGGCACCGTCACCTCCGTCACCACCGGGGAGGCCATGGCCTCGGTGAAGGTGCGTCTGGCCGGTGGTCAGGACATCACCGCCGCGATCACCGCGGACGCCGTCAAGGACCTGGGGCTGGCCGAGGGCACCGCCGTGAAGGCCCTGGTGAAGTCGACCGAGGTCGCCCTGGCGACGGGGCCGGTCGAGGGCCTGTCGATCCGCAACCAGCTCGCGGGCTCCGTCACCGAGGTGGCCACCGGTGCCGCCATGGGCTCGGTGAAGGTCTCCGTCGAGGGCGGCGAGCTGACCGCCGCGATCACCAAGGACGCCGTCGAGGACCTCGGCCTGGCGGCCGGCACCTCCGTCGTGGCGCTGATCAAGTCCACGGAGATCTCGCTCTCCGCCGCCTGATCGGCGCCCCACGTACGCCTCACCGACGCGCATCGGCTCGCACCGGCGCGCCGATGACGCATCACCGGTGAGGACGCGGCAGCCGGCGCCCTGCGGGTGGGACCGCGGGACGGTTCACGACCAGAGGCGTCGCCGCTGCCAGCCGGTGGACTCCCGCTCGTACCGGAGGCGGACGTGGACGCGACTGGCGGCCGCCTGCCAGAACTCCACCGTGTCCGGCACGACGGTGTACAGGGTCCAGGCGGGGTCGACGAGTTCCGGCTCGGCTTCGACCCGGGCCAGGCTCCTCTCCAGGGCACGCTCGCGCGCTTCGGGGTCTACGAGGTAGCGGCTCTGGCCGGCCAGGAGCGCTTCGGCCCGCGCGATCGGCCCGCGGGCGAGGAAGTCGGCGGCCGAGCGCTCCGGTGTGTCGGGGACGACCCTGCCGCGGACCCGGACCTGACGCCCGAACTCCGCCCAGTAGAAGGTGAGTGCGGCCCGCGGAACGGCCGCGAGCTGCACGCCCTTGGGGCTGGCGGCGTGCGCGGCGAACTGGAAGCCCGAAGAGTCCGCGTTCTTGAGGATCAGGACGCGGGCGTCGGGGTCCCCGGCCTCGTCGACCGTGGCCAGGGTCATGGCGTGCGGGTCGGGGACGCCGGCGTCCACCGCCTCGGTGAGCCAGGTCAGGAACAGCCCGGAGGGCTCGGCCGGCGCCTTCTCCGGCTCGAACACGGGCAGCGGGCGGGCGAAGACCTCGATGCCGCGCAGCCAGTCGCGCACGGTCGAGGGGCTGGTCTCCGGCATGGGCGGTTCTCCCTCAGGGGCGGAGCGGACGTTCGTGGTCCCGGTGACAGAGGCAGGCGGGGGGGGACAGTATGCGACACGGTGGCGCGGATCGCCGCCGGCCTTGCGCCCACCCTGGGCAGGGAGCGGCCGCGGGTGTCGCACCGTCCCATGACGACGTGGAGGGGCTGCCCGGTCCCCCGGGCCGGGCAGCCCCTCCACGTGCGCGCACCCCGAGGGTTACGGCTTCTGGAAGCCGGCGTCCTGCAGGATCCTCTGCCCCTCGGGCGAGGACAGCCAGGCCACGAACGCCTCCGCGGCCTCGGCGTTCTTCGAGTCCTTCAAGGTGGCGGCCGGGTACTTCGCGACGGCGTTCTGGTCGTCGGGGATCTCGACGGCGTCGACCTTGTCGGCGGCGCTGGCGGCGTCCGTCTTGTAGACGAGGCCCGCGTCGGCCTCGCCGAGCTCGACCTTGCTCAGGACGGCGCGCACGTTGGGCTCCTGGGAGACCGGCTTCACCGTGATGCTCTGCTTGTCGAGGATCTGCTTGCTGTACTTGCCGGCCGGCACCTCGGGGGCGGCGAGGACGACCTTCAGCTTGGTGTCGGCGAGGTCCTTGAGGTCGTCGACCTTGAAGGGGTTGCCCTCGCCGGTGGCGATCACGAGCCGGTTCGTGGCGATGATCGCCGGGGTGCTCGTGTCGGCCTTCACCTTGTCCAAGCTCTTGGTGTCGGCGGTGACCAGGACGTCGGCGGGAGAGCCCTGCGAGACCTGGGCGACCAGCTCCTGCGAGCCGGCGAAGGAGAACGTCAGCTTGGTGCCGGGGTGGGCCTTCTCGTACGCGGCGCCCGCGGTCTTGAAGACGTCGGTGAGGGACGCGGCGGCGAGGACCGTCAGGTTCGCGGCGGGCGCGGCGCCGGCGGAGCCGGAGGCGGTCGAGCCGTTGGCGTCCTTCTTCGTGTCGCCGTTGCCGCAGGCGGCGAGCGGGACGAGGAGGGCGGCGGTCAGTACGGCGGCAGCGGTCCGGCGTCTGGTCGGGGTGAGGGTCATGAGGGTCGGGACTCCTTGGAGTGGAAGGGGGAACGGGTGAACAGACCGGCCGCGCCGACGGCCGAGGTGTGGTGCGTACTGCGTGAGGGGTGGTCAGGTGCGTTCGTGGTGCACGCTGGTCGACTTCACGCGGGCGGTGGCCTGCATGCCGACTTCCAGTCCCAGCTCCTCCCTGGCCGGGATCGCCGTGAACGACGTCCCGTCGCTCACGCGCCGACCGCTCTCGCCGCGGTGGTTCGCGACGCGGCCGACGCCGACCGGGCGTCGCGCCGTGTCCGGCCCGATGCCGGGAAGGAGGGCGGCCCGCCCGATCGTGTGGGACTGCATATGCGACACCGTAGGCGGCTTTGGATCTCACTTGCAACAACGTCGTGGGACCCTCCATCGCGGATGCGAGATCACTCAGAGGAACCGACAAGAGGGGCGGACGGCGCGTTCGTCGCCCGGGCGGGTCGGAGGCATGACGGACGTCGGCGTCGGCCCGGGGTCACCGCACGTGCGCGCGTGGTGATCGTCTCTGCGCACGGCGGGCACGTTCACGGGGGCTGCGGGCTGCCGCTCCCGGACGGCCGGGAAGGCCCGCGTACGTCACGCCTCGGCGGTGGGGAACCGCTCGGGCCGCGTGTCCGGGTCGGGTCGGGTCAGGGCAGGTCGATGTGCACGCTGGTCGACTTCACCCGGGCCGTCACCGTGACCCCGACGTCGAGCGCGAGATCCTCGACCGCCTCGCGGGTCACCAGCGAGACCAGCCGGTGCGGCCCCGCCTGCACCTCGACCTGGGCCGCCACGTCGTCGACCCGCACGCCGGTCACGATGCCCACGAAGGAGTTCCGCACCGACGTGGGGACGTCGCCCTCCGGCACGGCGTGCAGCCCAGCGCCGCGCTCCTGCGCGAAGCGGGCGAGGGCCACGCCTTCGATCACCCGCCGGCCGGCACCGTCCCGCTCCATGCCGAGCTTGCCGCCGTCCGCCCATCGGCGGACGGTCTCCGAACTCACTCCGAGCAACCGCGCGGCCTGCCCGATGCTGTACGACGCCACACCCGCACTCTAGGCCACACCCGTGCTCTCACGTCACGGCGTACGCCCCCCAGGCCTCGCCGCCGGAGGGCGACTCGTGGCACCCGCGGAGAGCACGGGGCGCCTCACCTCCCGCGCCCCGCTCCGGACAACGCCCTACCGTGCGTCCTCGTACGACCACCCAGCGCAGCGCCCCGCCCCGGGCCGAGTACTGGATGATCCACCGGTGATGCCGCGCCGGGGCCCGCTGTTAGGTTCGGCCGCGTGCTCAGGGCTCCCCCTTCGCGCCGGTCTCACTCTCCTCGCGCCTCGGGCCCGCCCCGCCGCGCCGTGACCGGTGCGGACGGCCCCCGGGCGTCGACGGGCCCGGCGACAGAGCGGCACGGGCATGGGCTGACTGCGAGGACGCACGATGACGACGTTGGACCGCATGGACATGGGGCTGCGGGCCCTGCACCTGCTGGAAGGCCAGCGCATGGCGCAGCACCTGTACCGCGAGGTGATCGCCACCCAGGTGATCAGGCCCGGACGCAGCGAGGAGGAGGTCGACAACCGGATCGCCCTGATCGCCCGGGAGCTCTTCGGCGTGCGGGCGGGCCTCGTCGGCCGCAGGTTCGTCCGCTCGGGCCCGAACACCGTGGTCGGCGGGGGATGGCCGGGGTGGGTCATCGGCCCGCAGGACCTGGTCGTGCTGGACTTCGAGCCGCTGCTGGCGCCGTACGAGACGGGTTTCGCCCGGACCGTGGCCCTCGGCGACGGCCTCGCGGGCCGGCGCCTCCTGGACGATCTGGCTGTCGTGGCCGCCGGCGCCCGTGCCGCGTTCCGGGCCGACGGCTCCCTCACCGGTCGCGAGCTCCACGCGCGGGTACGCGACCTGGCGGCCCGGGCCGGACGGCGGACGGGCTCGTGGCACTGCGGTCGGCTGACCGGTACGGCGCCGGCCGGGTACGCGGAGGCGATGCGGGAGTCCTTCATCGGCCCCGACAACGGCCTGCCCCTGCGCCGCACGCTGGAGGAGGGGTGGCGGGCCCACTGGATCCTCCAGGTCTCCCTGGTCGACGAGTGCGGCGGCCAGGCGGCCGTCCACGCGGAACTCCTCGACCTCGCCTGAACCGACCGAACACGGCCGGCCCGAGGAACCTCGGGCCGGCCGTGGTGTTTCCGCCGTCGCCACATCGCCACGACTTCACGCCGTCACGTCGCCTTCGGCGTGTCGGCGTACGCGTCGTTGCTCCCAGCCGGTCGGTCACCCGCCCCTGCGGGAGGGTGACCGACCGGTCCGGTACGGCCCTAGTCGGAACTCGTCCGGAACACGGCGACCGACCCGTTGGCCTGATCGACCGCGTACACCTTCGCCTTCGCGTTGTTCACGGCCAGCATGCCGAACTGACGTGATCCGAGCGGCGGTTGGGTCAGCAGCGTGGTGCCGTCGGCCACGCCGAGCCCGCCCGGAGAGCTCACGCCGCCCGGTGTGTCGGTCTTGAGCTGGGCGACGAAGATCCTGTTGAGGTTCCTCGCGACGGCCATCTTGCGCGCCGCGTTCCCGCCGCCCGACACCTGACAGACCGGCGCCAGCCGGGTGGCCTCCGTACCGACGACGCGACTGATGCGCCCTGCGGAGGTACCGCACTGGGGGTTCCCGCCTCCCACGCTGGAGAAGACGTAGACGGCCCCTGCCGCGGCGTTGTAGACGGCGGAGACGGGAGAGCTCGCGACGCCTCCCGGGTCGTCGATCGGGGTGGAGCTGCCGTCGCGGGGGTCGATGACGATGGTCGTGGCCACGGACTTCCACGATCCCGTGGGGTTCTGCGGGTCCGGGACGCACCGCCTGGCGAGGAGGTAGACGAGGTTCCTGTTCGGATCGACGACGGCACTCCCGCGGACGGAGGTGTTCACGAGGACGTCGCCGGCGTTGGTGCCGCAGCCCGACTTCGTCGGGAAACGCGACACGAGCCGGGCCTGGTGGGTCTGCGACGAGATGGCGAAGAGTCCGATGCTCGCGTCGAGGCCCTCCCCCGTACCCAGGTTGCTCTTGGCGAGGTACACCGCGTGGCGCGCGGGGTCGAAGGAGAAGTCCATGCCGTTGCCCGCGCTCACGAGCCCCGCCGCGGGCAGGGGTATCGCCGTCGCCGTGGTGCCGCCCGCCGGGATGTAGGCGACGACCGGACTGACCAGCGAGCCGCCGCCGACGTAGACGTCGCCGTTCTCCGGGGAGACCGCCAGACCGTTGACGCCCGCGTCGAATCCGCCGACCTCGGTGACGAGGTTGCCCTTGGCGGTGTCGATGACCGCGACGCCGCCGGTCCCTCCGACGTAGACCTTCCCGGTGGCCGGGGAGACCGCGATCCGGGTCGGGCTCGTCACCGCGCTGGAGACGTCGATCGGGGAGCCGACGGGTTCGTCGGTCCTGCCGTCGATCACGGTCACGGTCCCGGTGGTGCTGCCGCCGGAGGCCACGTACACGCGGTCGGCCTTCTCGTCGACCGCGAGGTCGGTCGGGTTCGCGGCCACCGGGATCGCGTCCTTGCCGGTCTTCGTCGGCGCCGTGTCGTACAGGGTGAACGACGACTTCGCGCCGCGACCGCACTTGTTCTCCTCGCCGACGGCGATCGCGTTGTAGACCGGATCGCCGGAGATCAGTCCGTCGCCCTTGAGGTCGTCGACGGTCCCGTAGTGCCCGTGGCGGGCGCAGTAGGACTCCTGCGCCGTGCGCAGGGTGGCCGCGTCGGCGGCGACCGCGCTGCTCCGGCCCTTGTCCCCGATGCCCCTGACGGAGAACACCACGATGGCGGCGAGGATGCCCAGGATCACGATGACCACGAGCAACTCGACGAGAGTGAATCCGTCCTCGCGTCTCACGCGCGAGGAGAGCGGGCGATGGTCCGATGTCATGGGAGTCGGGGCTTCTTCCGTTCGATGGGTCAGGTTCCGCCCGTGCACACGCGCGAGCCCTCGCCGCCTCACGGCGCCGCCCGCCGCACGGGCTTGACGTCCTTGGGTCCCGGCAGGTCCGGGCAGGCGACGCCGTTGCCGTCGGAGTCGAGGCGGTTCGGGTCGGCCGGCGCGAAGCGGAGGACGGCCTGCGCGTCCGCCTGTCGGGCGAAGTCGGCGCAGTCGTACGCGTCGTTGGCGTACCGCAGGAAGTACCGGGCGTCGAACTCCCGCCGCGGTTGCGGGCAGAGCGCGCTGCGGCTGTCGTCCGGGCCGCAGGTGAACCGCTGGGCGATGCGGGCGACCGGTTCGGTGTCGCGCGGCTCCGGCAGTCCGCGGCACGCGACGCCGCCTCCGTCGTCGAGGTGGTTCGGGTCGCGCGGGTCGGTCCGCAGCACCGCCTGGGCGTCCGCCTGGCTGGCGAAGACGGCGCACTCGAAGGCGTCGCCGTGGGCGGCGTACTCCTTCGCGTCGAACACCTCGTTGTCCGGGCAGAGCACGGTACGCGGGGTGCCCGGCGTGCACCATTCCCTTCCGGGGCCCCGGGCCTGGGCGCCCGGGTCCGAGCCGCCCCGGGCGAACACCGCGACGGCGACCGCCACCGCGACCACCACGAGGGCCGCCGCGGCCCACCTGACCGCGCGCGGGCGCGACGGTCCCTTCACCTCTGCCATGACACGCCTCTACTCATCGTGCTGCCAGCCCCTTCCGTGCGTGCTGCCGCGGACCGACGGCACACGCCCGCCGGCCCTCGGCAGGCTGGATGCGTGCATTACATCCGCGCCCCTTTCGGTTGTCAACCGTTGACTACCGGGCCGTCAGGTGAGCATCATCAGCGCAAGTGCGGCACCGCCATGCCGGAAACCTGGCAGATGCCCGGCTGTTGTCCGGCTTTGCCTCACCCCGCCGGCAGCACGTGCGGCAGCCGCCGACCCTTCAGATCCACGAGGAGCAGCAGAATGCACAGATGGTTCAGGAGCGCTCACAGCGCTCCGCAGTCCGGCCGCACCGCGACGCGTCGCCTGCGGAACGCCTTCACGGTGGCCGCCCTCGCGACGGCGCTCGTCGCCGCCGCGCCGACGGCCTTCGCCACCACCGACTCCGAGGTCGGCATCGCGAACAACATGTATCCGGCCGTGAAGGACATGAAGGGCCAGATCGCGTCGCTCCAGTCGTTCACCCCGTTCAGCGCGAACAACGCGTCGCAGGTCGGCGGGTTCTGGAACAAGCCGGCGATCGACACGTCGACGATGCGCGGGATCACGTCGGGGAGCCTGCGCCAGCAGCTGAAGAGCGCCGGGCCCTACACCACGTGCAACCCGTCCACCTCGAACAACTGCGTCGACGGGCCGCTGCACATCGACGCGTTCCTGTCGGCGGACGAGACGAACGTGGACGCCGTCATCCCGACCTCGGACGGCGGGACGTGCACGGCGAGCGGAACCGTCGAGTGCAACGGCGACTACACGAGCAAGCACCTCGTGGCCATCGGACGGCTAGCGATCTACAGCTGCAGCGGCAGCTGGGCGGGCTCGACCAAGGGTGACGACCCGTCCAACGCCGCGAGCCCGCCGCTGGCCCTCGGCGCGGACGCCAACGGCAGCGGCAACGGCAAGGCCCAGTCGCCCCGGTGCGACGCGTCGCCCGTGTCCGGCGGCGCGCCCACGACCATCCCGGACGTGGTGACCTGGCTCGGGACGAGCGGGAACCGGATCGCGGTCGCCGACCCGGCCTCCGCGCCGTTCGGCGCGGCGTCCAAGCAGGCGCTCACCCAGAACGGCTTCTCCTGGGTCGACAGCGGAGCCGGCCAGAACGTCTTCCGCGGCAGCGCGTGCGACAGCGCGGGTACCGCGTGCAAGGTGCGCCTGGAGTCGGGCATCAGCCAGGTGCGGGGCGCGGTGACGGCCAACGCCGGCGGCAACACCCAGCTGGGTCTCGTCGCGAAGTCGAACGTCGTGAACGTGAGCTGGACGTCGAGCTCGCTCAACGGCACCACGGCGAACGACCCCAACACGTGGACCGAGGTCGACCCGAGCACGTACTCCGGCTACGGGGACATCGAGCAGTACGGCGTCGCCCTGACCGGCGGCAACCCCGGAGCGGCGACCGCCTGGGGCGACCTGTTCAACAACACGTGGGACACGGACACCACCATCCAGTCGACGCTGGCCGCCTACGGCTACTGAGCACCCTTCGGGGCGAGGGCAGGGAGCAGGGGACCGTCGGTCGGGCACGGGTGTCGCCCGCCGGCGGTCCCGGCACGCCGACTCGCGTCGGCGTCCCCCTCGGCACTCCCCTGACGGCATGACGGCCGCCCGACGGAATGTCGGGGGCCCTCCGGGGACGCGCGTCCCGGGAGGGCCCCCGACTCTCATACGGGGGCCGTCTGTCGTCGCTCCCCGTGACTCACCGGGGCGGCGGTCGCGACCGTGACGATCGGCGTGCCCCAGAGGCGTCACCCACGGACCTCCGCTGAAGTGCGGCGCGGGCCCGGCGATCACTCCCACGTGATCGCCGGGCCCGTCCCGCTGCCGGACCCGCGAGGTCCCGCGAGGTCGGGACGGAGGGGACGCGCGGCCCGTCAGCCCTTGACGGCCGGCCGCGGGCTCTCGACGTCCACGGCGTCGAGGAACCCGCGCGCGGCGCGGACGTGCTCCTGGCGCAGCGCGTAACTCGCGCGGGCGATGTGGTCGCCCGCGGCGTCCTCCTTGGCGCGCAGCGACTCCTCGATCTCGTCGAGGACGAGCCGCTGGCGCTCGACCAGTCGCGCCGGGCTGGCGTCGCGGCGCTGGATCAGCAGCAGCTTGCACGTGAGCTCGGCTCGGACGTCGAACAGTTCGCTGACGGGTTCGTCGAGCCACGTGCCGACCGTCGCCTCCGCCGAGGGCGTGGCGGCGTAGATCATGCGCTGCGGCCCCCGGTTGCCCTCCTCGGCGCCGACCGCCGTGATCAGTCCGCGTTCGACGAGCCGCGTGAGGGACCGGTAGACCATGGGCCGCGAGACGTACCAGAACTCACCGATGTCCGCCCCCTCCGCCGTCAGGGTCGAGATGGCGAAGCCGTGGCTGGGTCGCTCGGCCACGAGTGCGAGCACGATCCACTCGGCCAGGGGCAGGTCAGGTGCGTTCATGGTGACCAGGGTAAGGATCGGCGGTGGTGATGGCGATCCCCTGCGCCCGGCCCGTGGGACCGGGGGGTACGCGCGGGGCGCGAATCGCCGGAAGCCGGACCGATCGCCCAGATGGGCCTGCCGGACCGGTCGGTCCGGCAGGCCCATCCGGGGACGACCAGGGGCGGAGCGGCGGCGACCGGTGGCGGTCACGGCCAGGGGTGGACGGGGACGTGCGGCGGCGCACCCGTCGCGGAGGGGTCGATCACGCCCTCGTACCAGTGGACGACGGGCTCTCCCACGAGGAGGGCGGCGACGGCGCCGGCGGCGAGGTACAGGCCGAAGGGGAGGCGGGTCCGGCGGGTGGCGCGCCCCGTCGCCATGAGCCCGACGCCCACCAGCAACCCGGCGGCGCTGCCGGAGAGCACCGCGAAGAGGAGGTGCAGGGGACCGAACCAGCCGAGGCCTGCGCCGAGCAGACCCGCCAGACGGACGTCGCCGAAGCCGAGCCAGCCCGCCCGCGCCCGGTGGAGGGCGAAGAACACGGCGAACGCGCCGACTCCGCACGCGGCGGCCGACCCGAGCCGCTGCCACTGGACGGTGGCGGCCGCGGCGCCGAGCAGGCAGGCGGCGGTGAGCGCGAGGGTCGGGTAGAGCAGCCGCCTCGGGAGCAGGAGGTGTTCGGCGTCGCACGCGGCGAGGGCCACGAGCCCGGCGGTGAGGACCAGTGCGGCGGGCAGTGCCTCGGACGGCCCGAAGCGCAGGGCCTCGGCGGCGAACAGGACGGCGGTGAGCGCCTCGACGAGGGGGTAGCGCACGGGGATCGGGACCCGGCACGCGCGGCAGCGGCGGCCCAGCAGGATCCAGGACACGAGGGGGATGTTGTCCCGGGCCGCGATCGGGGCGGCGCACCGCGGGCAGGCGGAGCGGGGCCGCAGGACCGAGCGGCCGGCGGGGACCCGGGAGACGGCGACGTTGAGGAACGACCCGACCGCGAGTCCCAGCAGCCCTGTGAGGATGACGAATACGGAAGGCATCTCGGCAATCGTGTGGTGCGTGTCGGGTGGGCGGCGGGCTGTTCGAGGTGTCGGGGTGGGGCGGTGCACCGCGGGCCGCGTGCCACGACCCGCGGTCCGCGGGCGGCCGGGGAACGCGGCGGCGCCCGACGGCCGGCGGCGTCGGGCGCGGGCTGCGCGCGTCAGGCCTTGCAGGGGTTCGGGCGACCGTCCTCGAGCTTGTCGAGGGGGGTGATGACGTACGTGTCGCCGCTCGGCTCGGCGTCGTACCAGCGGGAGACCTCGGACAGGAACCCCTCATCCGCCAGCTGCTTCATGGTCCCGTACGCGTTCCGGCCGTCGCTGGCGAAGTACGCCTCCTCAGCGGTCCGGATCGTGGACTTGTCGGTGTCGCACGCCGTGCCCTGGCCCTTGTCGTTGAGGCCGCGGACGGAGAAGACGACGATGGCGGACAGGATGCCCAGGATCACGATGACGACGAGAAGCTCGATCAGGGTGAAGCCGGCTTCCGAGGTCTCGTTCAGCGCGCGCACACGCCGACGCGCCTTGCCTTGCAGGTACGTGAACATCTCTCTCCATCCACGGCGGGCCGCGAGCGCGTCCCGCATTGGTCACTGATTGAGTAATCAGCCGTAGACTATGTATCTCGCGACGACACGCACAAGGGGCGACCCTCGCGGGCACCTCGCCACCGGCGACCGCGGGGCGCTCGCGACATGAAGTAGTATCCCGCTGACTAATCAACGGCTGACAAGTCGCCGTTCCTGGTGCGTTCATTCGATCGGGGCGCGAGCGGCCGTTGTTCCGGCTGCACGATAGGGGTGGGTTCCTTGGCGAATCGCCGGCTTCTCCGTCGCCGCGCGGCGACGACAGACCCTGCGGGCGAGGGCGGCACCACCCCGCCCGAGGAAACACGGACCTGCACGGCTTCCGCCGTCCCCGCGGCGTCCTCCCCGACGGGAGGACCGAACACGCCAGGCACCGCTCCCGCGGACACGGCCTCCGCCGGCGGGCCGTCGTCGCCCGCGGACCACGACCGACCGCGCATCGGCGCACTCCTCGTGACACGCGGGCTGCTCACCCCGGCGCAGGTCGACGAGGCCCTCCTCCAGCAGTCGGCCTCCGGCAAGCGGCTCGGCGCCCTGCTCGTCGAGCTCGGCATGGTCGACGAGCGGTCGCTCGTCGAGGCGCTCGCCGTCCAGCTCGACGTCCCCGTGGCGGACCTGGGCCAGAGCGAACCCGACCCCGAGGCCGCGGCCCGGGTACCGGAGGCGATGGCCCGTTCGCTGGGCGTCGTCGCGGTGGAGCGGACCGACGGCACCCTGCTCGTCGCGGCCGGAGACCCGGGCGACCCGCGCCTGCTCGGCGAACTCGGCCGTGCCGTGGCGCCCGACCGGGTGCGGCTCGCGATCGCGGCCCCCTCGGACATCCGGCGCTCGATCGACAGCGCCTACCGGGCGCTGGCCGGGGTCGGCAGCCTGGTCGAGGCCTTCGAGGCGACCGAGTCCGGCCGTGACGCGGCCTCCGGCAGGAGGGTCGTGAGCGAGGACGCGCCGGTCGTCCACCTGGTCAACCTGATGCTCACGCAGGGCCTGCGCGACCGGGCCTCGGACATCCACGTCGAGCCCCACGGCGACCGCGTCCGGGTGCGGTACCGCATCGACGGTGCGCTGCACGACGTGCTGAGCCTGCCGGAGACCATGGGCCCGTCCGTGGTCAGCCGGATCAAGATCATGGCGAACATGAACATCGTCGACCGGCGGCGCCCGCAGGACGGCCAGATCGCCACCGAGATCGACGGCCGGTCGGTCGACATCCGGGTCGCGACGACCCCCACCATCTGGGGGGAGAAGGCGGTCCTCCGACTCCTCGACAGCAACCGCACCCTGCTGCGGCTCGGCCAGCTCGGCATGCCCGCCGCGACCTACGAGCGGTTCGCGTCGCTGCTCCGCTCCCCGTACGGAATGGTCGCCTGCGGGGGGCCGACCGGAAGCGGGAAGACGACCACGCTCTACGCCACGCTCGGCGAGCTGAACCAGAGCGAGCGCAACATCACCACCATCGAGGACCCGGTGGAGTACGTCGTCCCCTCGGTGAACCAGATCCAGATCAACGACCAGGCGGGCATCACGTTCGCGACCGGGCTTCGCTCGATCCTCCGGCAGGACCCCGACGTGATCCTGGTCGGCGAGATCCGGGACGCCGAGACGGCACGGATCGCGGTCGAGTCCGCGCTCACCGGGCACTTCGTCCTGTCGTCCATCCACGCGGCGGACGCCTGCTCGGCGCTGCACCGGTTCACCGACATGGGCATCGAACCGTTCCTGATCACCTCCACCGTCGCCGGGGTGGTCAGTCAGCGACTCGTCCGGCGGATCTGCGACCAGTGCCGTGAGCCCTACCGGCCCGGCGTGGACGAACTGGCCTTCTTCACCGGGGCCGGCGGATCCGCCGACACGGAGTTCTGGCAGGGCCGCGGCTGCAACTTCTGCTCCCGGACCGGATACCAGGAACGGATCGGCGTCTTCGAACTGCTCGTCATGAGCGACGCGGTCACACGCCTCCTCGTCGAGAAGGCTCCGATCGACGCCCTGCGCAGGGCAGCCCGGGAGCAGCGCATGGAGAGCCTCCTCGACGGCGGCGTCCGCCTGGTCGAGGAGGGCACCACGACCGTCGCCGAGATCATGTCGAGCGTGTACGTCGTCTAGGACCGGCCCCGCGTCCGGCTGCGCGCAAACCCGGGCCGCCGGTCCGCGGCCGGGCGCGGCTCCTCCCCTGCCGTGCCTCGTCCCCGTACCGCCGGTCTCCCACCCCCGTATCGACACCACCCACCACCGACCCCGGAAAGCAGGAGAGCATCGGCATGGCCGCGTTCACGTACGTCGCGATCGGCCCGGACGGAAAGCGCGCCACCGGCGCAGTCAAGGGCTCCAGTGTCGACGGCGTGACCGACAGCCTGGTCCGGCAGGGGTACACCGTCCAGTCGGTGAAGGCGGCGGGCCGCGGCCTGCTCCAGTTCGAGATCACCGCCAAGAAGGTCGATCCCGTCGAACTGAGCAACTTCTCCCGCCAGACGGCCACTTTCGTGAAGGCCGGTGTGCCCCTTCTCGACGCGCTGGAGATCATCCGCGCCGAGACGAAGGACCGGAAGCTGCGCGAGGTGATCGGCGACGTCATGGACTCGCTCCGCTTCGGCGAGAGCTTCGCCGGGGCGATGGCCGCGCACGGCAGGGCGCTCCCGCCGTTCTACGTCTCCGTCCTGCGCTCCGCGGAGGCGACGGGTGAACTCGACGTGGTGATGGCCCAGTTGTCCCGCTACATCGACCGTGACGTCGAGGGCCGACGCACCGTCCGCTCCGCGCTGACCTATCCGAGTCTGGTGATGGGCCTGGCGCTGACCGTGGTCCTGGTCCTCGTCGTCTTCGTACTGCCCCGGTTCAAGGCGTTCTTCGAGTCCTTCGACGCGGAACTGCCCCTGCCGACGCGGATCCTGCTCGGCTTCACCGACTTCGTCACGGCCTGGTACCCGGTCCTGCTGGGGGTGCTCGCCGCGGTCGTCGTGGGACTGACCGCCGGTCTGCGGACCGAACGCGGACGGCTCCTGCGGGACCGGTTCCTGCTGGCGACGCCGGTGATCGGCGACGTCGTCCGCTTCATGGTGATCGAACGGTTCTGCCGCATCCTCACCTCGATGATCAAGACCGGTGTTCCCGTCCCGGAGGCCCTGACCCTGTCGGGCGCGGGGGCGAACAACCTGGTGTACGAGCGGTCCATCGACCGGGCCCGTACGGAGATGCTCGAAGGCGGCGGCATCTCCCGGCCCATCGCCCGCACCGGGCTCTTCCCCGGCGCGGTCACCCAGATGATGCGCGTGGGCGAGGAGACCGGAACCCTCGACGACCAGCTGGAGAACGTGTCGGAGTTCTACGAGAAGGAACTCCAGCACAAACTCAAGCGGCTGACCAGCCTGTTCGAACCGACCGTGGTCATCCTGGTCGGAGTCGTCGTCGGATTCGTGGCCGTCGCCCTCCTCTCGGCGATCTACGGCGTCTACAGCCAGGTGGACGTTCCGTGACCGGCCGTACGCGCCGCCTGCCGCGCCGCCGCGGCGAGGAGGGCGAGACGCTGGTCGAGGCTCTCGTCACCGTGGTGCTCCTGGGCACCGCCTTCGTGGCGGTGCTCGGCGGACTCGGCACGGCGATCATGAGCTCGGTGCGGCAGCAGAAGCTCACCACCGCCGACTCGCTCGTCCGCAGCGCCGCCGAGAACGTCCTCGGCGCCCCGTACGTCTCCTGCGCCGGCGGCTACGCGACCCCGAAGCCGCCGCCCGGGTACACCGTGACCGTCGAGGTCGCGTACTGGGACGGGGTGGGCGCGTTCGGGCCCTCGTGCCCGACGCCCGACACCGGGGTGCAGAAGGTCACCGTCACCGTACGGACGACCGGCCCGCGCCCGGTGAGGGACGCGGCGCTCGACGTGGTCAAGCGGGAGTCGATGCCGTCATGACGACACCACATCCCACCGGACGGCCGGAATCGGGGTTCACCCTGACGGAGCTGCTGGTCACGATCGTCATCGTCGGCCTCGTCGGCACGCTCCTGTCCAAGGCGATGATCCTCGGGCTCCGGTTCACCGCGGGCACCCAGACGCGGGTGGCCTCCACCAGTGCGGCGGCCACCCTCAACCGCTACTTCTACGGCGACGTCCACAGCGCCGAGGGCGTCACGACCGGCCCCGCGTGCGGCCTCACCGACGTGATCGTCCGCCTGAGCCGCGCCGGCACCGACGTCGTCTACGCCTACGACCGCCCGACCGGCGCCCTCGACCGGGTGACGTGCACCGGCGGGGACGTCGTCACCACTCCCCTCGGCCGGTTCGACCCCGCCGCGTCGCCCCGCCCGGTGACGCTGCACTGCGGTGCCGAGACCTCGTGCCCCTCACCCATGGAGGTAACGCTGACCGTGCAGAGCGACCCCGCCACTCCCCCGACGGCCCTCACCGCCGTCCGACGATCGAGCCCGTCATGACCGGCCGGCACCCGAAGCGGCCTCTTCCGCGCGGCGACGAACAGGGCGCGACTCTGATCCTGGCACTCGCCTTCCTGGTGGTCTTCGGCCTGGTCACCGTGACCGTCCTGTCCTTCGCCGCCACCGCGCTGAAGGCGACGGGCACCTTCGCCGGCCAGGGCGAGCGGGCCTACAGCGCGGACGGCGCCACGCAGCTGGCGATCGAGGACTTCTCGCGGGGCAATCCGTGCGCCACCTACACCGCCCCGCCGCTCAACGGCCACCGGATGAGCGTCCATTGCGACCCGCTCCACGCGACTCCCGCGAACGCCCGCGCGACCCAGCCCCAGGACGCGCTCCGCACCCTGGGGGAGGCGGCGGGGGACGGCATCCACGTGACCGCCCCGGGCCTGCGGGTGCAGGGCGCCGTCTTCTCCCGCTCGGACATCACCACCGGTGCCGGCGGCTCCATGGTCGTGTCGGGCGACGTGTCCGCCGTCGGCGACTGCTCGCCCGCCGTGTCACAGCCCCGACTGCCACAGGGCCAGCCGCCGTACGCGAGGAGCTGCGCCGACGACACGCCGCCGGCACCCGCCGACGAGACCGTGGGCGCGGACCCGGACCACGCGCCGCCCGCCACGGCCGTCCCGGTGCTGCGCACGGTGCCCGCGTGCCCCGCCCCCGGACGCTGGCTGGTGCGGCTGCAGCCCGGGTACTACGACGACGCCCGCGCCCTGAGCGGCCTCACCGGCGGCGGCTGTCCGAACGTCGTCGTCTGGCTGCAACCGGGCCTCTTCTCCTTCGACTTCACCTTCACCGGAGGCACCGCCGTCTGGACCGTCGACGATCCCACGGTCAGCGTGGTGGGCGGCACGCCGACGGGCTGGGACCCCGAGGCGGCCGCGCGGCCCACCGTCCCCGCTCCGGGTGGTTGCGACACGACACAGCCCGCAGGCGTCGAGCTCATGATGGGCGGCGGCAGCAGGTTCCAGGTCGACCGCGGACACGCCGAACTGTGCGCCCCGGTGACCCCGGGCGCCCAGCGCGTGGCGGTGTACGGGGTCCAGCCGCCGAAACCGTCGCACACGCTGCGGCCGACGGAGGTGCGGACGAACAACGGCTTCGCCGACCCCGTCCACGCCCTGACCGGTGGCGAACGACCGGCCCTCCCCGGCTGTCCACGGCCGACGGGCACCGCGGGCTGCACGGCCGACGCCGCCCTCGACCGGGCGAAGGGCAGGACCGCCTCCCTCCAACTGGCGGGCTTCGCCCCGCGGGTGCCGGCCGGCTCGGTCGTCACCGCCGCGACGTTGCACGTGCGGCACCAGGAGGAGGGGGACCTGGCGGCACCCGGCGCGCTCGAGGTCACCACCGCCGTCGGCGGGGACACCTGCCGCACCGAGGCGCTGCCGCGCCGCACGCGCCTGGCCACGGCGGCGCCGATCGACCTGCTGGGCCCGTGCGGACTCGCCGACCCGTCCCGGTTCACCGGCCTGGCGGTGACCTACACCGCCGCCCTCGACACCGACGGCGCCGCCGCCGTGGCCCGTCTGGACGGCATCTGGATCGAGGTCGCCTACCGCACCCCGACCACGTACAAGCCGACCGCCGTGACCGCGTCGACCGGCTTCATCGCCGCCGGCACCGACCCCCGCGACGCCCTGGAGATCGGCGAGCAGCCGACCCCGTCCGTGGCCGGCGCCGAGCTGACCCGGGCCGCCCCGACGGCGTCGATCACCCTGGCCGGCTTCGGCCGACCGCCCCTGCCCGGTGACGCGAGGATCCGCTCCGCCGTGCTGCGGGTCGTCCACCGGGAGAACGGAGACGCGGCGGCACCCGCCCTCGACGTCACCCCCGCCGGTGGTGGCGGCGGCTGCAACGGGCTGCCGCTCACCGCACGGGCCGAGACGGGCGAGGACCGCGTCGACCTCATGGCCTGCGGCGTCACCGACCCCGCCCGGTTGGCCGGCCTGACCGCGACCTACGCGGTCGGGCTGGCAGCAGGCGGCGCCACGGGCGCCGGCTCCCTGGACGGCATCTGGCTCGAAGTCGTCCACGACCCGCCGCCGCCCCGGCCGGCGACGACCGCCGAGTCGACGACGTTCGACCCGGCGGCGGACGCCCGGGAGATCGACGGCGCCCGGGCGGCACGCGCGGTACTCGACCCGGACACCACGCCGACCGCCGCCATCTCCCTCGGCGGCTTCGACTCCCCCGCGGTGGCGCCCGGCTCGGTCCTGGACGGCGCCGTACTGCGTATCGCACACCGCGAGGAGCCCGGGGCGGCGGGAGGACCACCGCCGACGGCGACGGTCACCCTGACGGGACCCGGACTCCCCCGCTCCTGCACCGTCCCGCGGAGACTGGCCCCGCGTCAGGACGCACCGGTCACCGACACCCTTGACCTGGTGGCCGGCTGCGGGCTGACCGACCCCGCTCAACTGACGGGGCTGGTCGTGACCCACACCGCCACGCTCGGCGACGGCAGCGCCGGCGCCACCGCACACCTCGACGGCATCACCCTGGAACTGGCCCACCGCCCGCCGCTCCCCGTACCGCCCACCGAGGCGACCAGCACCGCGGCACCCGACTCGGCGCACTTCCCCGCCCCGCAGCACGCCCGAGCGATCGACGGCACCACGGCCGACGCGAGCCTCACCGAGGCCGCGCGCTCGGCATCGATCCGGCTGGACGCGTTCGAGCGGCTGCCGCTGCCGGCGGGAGCCGTGATCGACAGGGCCGTCCTGCGCGTCTCGCACCAGGGCGACGACACCAGCCCGGCACCGCCCCCGCCGACGGAGCCCCCCGCCCCACCGGAGCCCCCGACGCCGACGGACCCGCCCACCCCGGCTGAGCCGCCCACGGCGGCGCTGGCCGTCCGCGGCACCGGAACCGCCTGCGACACCGACCACGAGCTGACCGAGCGTCCGCGGACGCTCGGCGTCGACATCGTCGACCTCGGCGCCTGCGGGGTCACGAAGGAGGCCCAGCTGTCCGCCCTCGCGGTCGACTTCGCGGCCCGGCTCGGCACAGGGAGCACCGGCGCCGCCGTCCGCCTCGACGGCGTCGTCCTCGACCTCGTCTTCCGGGCCCCATCCGTGCGAGCCCTGTCCGGCTGCCTCACCACGGGCGGCGACTGCCCCGTCCTGAAGTCCACCGACGACGCCGACACGACCACGCGGCACAGCCGCCTCGTGGTCAACGGCACCGTCTACGCACCGACCGGCGCCGTCGACCTCTCGATGAGCCGGGTCGCCTCCCAGGTCGTCACCCGGGGCATCGTCGCCCGGACCATCGCCCTCGGCATCCGCCCCGCTCCCGGACACCTCCGCCCGGTGGTCGGCATCCCACCGGAACCCGTGCTGTTCACGACGTACCCGGCAGCGAGCGCGAAACCGGCCTCGGTCACCGACCTCAGCGGATTCACCCCGCCGGCCCCCGGCGCCCCGGTCGACGTCACGGACGCCGCCGTCCCCGGCGACGGACGGGCCTCCCTCACCCTCGGCGGCTACGCACAGCGGGCACCGGCCACGACCGCCCCGCTCGACCATGCCGTCCTCCAGGTGGCGCACCACGAGGACGGTGACGTCGAGTCGGTCCGGCTGTCGGTGGACTTCCCCGGCAGCACCTGCACCGGCACCGGTTCTCCGGACCTGCCCGTCCGCCTCGGCACCGGCGGGCCGGTGACCGACCAGGTCGACCTGACGCGATGCGGCCTGACCCGGACCTCGCAGCTGACCGGGCTGACCGTGACCCACACCGTCACCGCCGGGGGCGGCGGAGCGGGCGCGCACCTCGGCGGTGCGCGGATCGATCTGCTGTCCGGCCCCCTCGTCCGGGCCTCGGTGTCCTTCGACGGCCACACGGGCACCGTCACGCGGTGGACGGTCCTGCCATGAGTACGCACACCCCTGGGGAGACCAGCATGTCCGGCCCGAGCTCCACGATGATCGACCATCTCCTCGGCGAGCTCTGGGAGCGGGGTGGCAGCGACCTGCTGCTCACCGCGGGCTCGGCGCCGTTCCTCCGTGTCGACGGCGCCCTGCGCCCGGTCGAGGGGGCCGCGCTGACGGAGCCGGAGGCCGACCGCCTGGTGACGGGGGTACTGGGCCGCGACCTCACAGAGCGGTTCCGCCGGGAGAGGCAGGTCGACTTCGCGTTCAGCTGGGGTGAGCGGGCCCGGCTCCGCGGTAACGCGTACGTGCAGCGCGGTGCCTCCGCCCTGGCGCTGCGGATCATCCCGTTCGACGTGCCGTCGTCCGAACAGCTCGGCCTCCCGCCGGTCGTCGTCGGGTGGGCGCGCGTACCGCGCGGGTTCGTGCTGGTCACCGGACCGACCGGGTCGGGCAAGTCGACGAGCCTCGCGGCGCTCGTCGACCACGTCAACACGCACAGGTCGGTGCACATCCTGACCATCGAGGACCCGATCGAGTACCTGCACCGGCACAAGCGCTCCGCGGTCAGCCAGCGGGAGGTCGGCACCGACACCGACTCGTTCCCCGCCGCGCTCCGCTCGGCGCTGCGGGAGGACCCCGATGTCGTGCTCCTCGGCGAGATGCGCGACCCGGAGAGCATCTCCGCGGCGCTGACGATCGCGGAGACCGGGCACCTGGTGTTCGCGACGCTGCACACCAACGACACCGCGCAGACGCTGGACCGCATCGTCGACGTGTTCCCGGCCGAGCAGCAGCCGCAGGTGCGGCTGCAGTTGGCGCACACGCTGGTCGGCATCCTCAACCAGACGCTCGTCCCCCGGATCGGCGGCGGCCGCGCGGCCGCGTTCGAGGTGCTGGTGGGCACGCCGGCGATCCGGAACCTGATCCGCGAGGGGAAGACCCGTCAGATCCGGAACATGATCGCGACCGGCCACCGGGACGGCATGCAGACGCTGGAGGCCGGCATCGACGCCCTCGTGACGGCGGGAGCGGTCGCGTACGAGGAGGCCGTGCTGTGCACGGCCCACCCCGAGGACATCCGGCGGCCCCCCGTCCCGGCCGGGCGCACCTGACCGCCCGCGCCGGGCGGCCGGGTGCGGCGGCGCGGACGGGTGGTCAGGGCTCGGCCCCGACCCGTGCCCCGGGTTCGGGGCTCGGGCTGCCGGACGCCCGCTCCCGGTGGTCGGTCTCGGCCGCCGTGCGGGCGTCGGCGGTGAACGCGGTCACGAGGAGCACCAGGGCGACCGTGTAGGTGGGCATCACCAGCATGGTGCGGCCGGCGAAGTCGATCCCGGCCGCGCCGAGTCCGATGAGCATGTCGGAGACGAGGAACACGGCGCCGCCCCATGCCGCCCTCGGGCCCTTCACGTGTGCCGTGCCCGCCATGACCACCAGGGCCAGGCTGTACAGCGACAGGGCGACGGCCATCGCCGCGTCGAGGGAGGGGGTGAGCAGGACGACGGCGGCGGTCCACACGGCGAGATAGCCGACGCAGAGCGCCCGCCTCGGGCGCAGGTGCGCCACCGCGCCCGCCCGCACGAAGGCGGTCGTCCAGCAGATCTGGGCACCGAGGAAGCAGGCGAGGCCGATCCCGAACGCGGTGGCTCCGGGGACGAGCAGCGCCACGTCCCCGGCCGTCGCGAAGCCGAGTCCGGCGAGTACGGGGCGGTGGCGCCGGCCGGTGACGCGCCACAGGTGCAGGGCGAGTACGGGGGCGAGCAGGGGTTTGGCGATCCATTCCAGGACCGGCAGGCCGATCACCACGCCGGTGATGTCGACGGCGGCGAGGGCGGCGAAGACCGCGATCAGCAGGGGCACGTCACACCTCGGCCTTAGGGGACCAGCCGGGCGGTCCGAAGAGGTGGCCGGCCCGGTCCCGCCAGCGGCGCGCGGTGCGGACGTCGCGCCAGGTCGCCGCGTACTCGTGGAAGGCGACCCGCACCGGGTTGTACGTGGTGATGTTCTTGGTGAGGCCGTAGACGACCCGTTCGCCCTCCGGCTCGAACGTGCCGAACAGCCGGTCCCAGACGATGAGGATGCCGCCGTAGTTGCGGTCCAGGTACACGTTGTTGGAGCCGTGGTGGACGCGGTGGTGGGACGGTGTGTTGAAGACGTACTCGACGGGTCGCCACAGCTTGTCGACCCGCTCGGTGTGCAGGAAGAACTGGTAGACGAGGCTGAACGACTGCTGGAGCAGGATCATCCACGGCGGGATGCCCAGCAGGGCGAGCGGCAGCCAGAACGGGAGGGTCGTCATCGGCGTCCAGCTCTGCCGCAGGGCGGTGGAGAGGTTGAAGCGGACGCTGGAGTGGTGGACCACGTGGCTCGCCCAGAGGACGCGCACCCGGTGGTGGGCGCGGTGGAACACGTAGTAGGCGAGGTCGTCGGCGAAGAAGAGCAGGACCCACGTCCAGACCGACGACGGCGACCACTCCCAGGGCGAGACGGAGTACAGGGCCGCGTAGGCGAGGACGGCGACGGCCTTCCACGGGAGTCCGACGACCTGGCTTCCGGCGCCCATGGACATGCTGGTCACCGTGTCGCGGACCTCGTAGCCCCGCTCGTCGTCGTCGGGGAGGAACCGGTAGGACAGAGCCTCGACGGCCACCAGCAGGACGAACGCCGGTATCGCGTACATCACGGCGGGTATCACGTCGGCTCACCCGCCCTCTCGACGGCGGCCGGGACGCTGCGGGACAGCAGGTCGCGGGCCAGGCGTTCGGCCTGTTCGGGTTCGCGGGCCGCGATGTGCGCGGCCAGCCGGAGGTGCGCGTCGATGTCGAGGAGTTCGGCGGCCCTCAGGTCGATGGGCCCGTCGGCGACTTCGAGGGTGCCGCCGACCAGGCTGTTGAAGGCCAGGAGGTAGGCGAGGTTTCCCGACCCCTCGACGATCAGCCGCCACCAGGCGATGTCCGCCGCTCCCAGGACGGCCAGGTCGGGTCCGGTCGAGGCGTAGCGGCCCGCTGCCTCCACCACGGCTTCGGCCTGCCGGCGCGAGCAGCGGGCGGCGCACAGCCGGGCGGCGTCGGCGCCGATGCAGGCGCGCATCTCCAGGGCGTCGCGGGCGAGGCCGGGCAGGCCGAGTCCGTCGCCGGCCCGGGCGATGCCGACGGCGAGGTCGAGCCCGGCGGTGTGCCGCCAGTCCAGGACGACGGTCCTGCCGCCGTGGCTGACCTCGATGAGGCGGGCCTGCTGCAGCCGCTTGACCGCCTCGCGTACGGCGTGGCGGTTCACGCCGAATTCGGCGGCCAGGTCGCGCTCGGCGGTCAGGGGGGAGCCGGTGGGCAGGGAGCCGTCGAGGATCTGGTCGCGCAGGACGGCGTAGAGCTGATCGGATACCGACTCGCGCCGGATGGATCGCTGATGCATGGCGAACAGAATCAGTCACGGAAAGCCAGTGGTCAACTGGTTGGACCACTCTGATTCGACGGAGTTCTGGAAGGAGGTTCCGCGGTTGCGGCGGCCGCCGGGGGCGGGGCGGCGCGTTCGCCGCACGGGGGATACGGCCGAGGGGCTGCCGGTCTCCGCCGACGGATTCTGCGGCCGCCCCTCGGCCGACGCGCCGCGCGCACCCGTCGGCGCGCGCGGTGGCTCAGCCGGTCACGGCGCCCACGGGGCTGCTACGGCCCAGCTGCTGTCCGCGGACAGGGTCTGGGGCCGGTTGTACTGGTCGCCGGCACCGTTCCCCGAGGCGATGAACACCTGGGACGCGTAGTGGCGCAGGTACGAGCCCGGGATGTTGATCGATTCGAAGGTGACGCCGGTCCCGCCGAGTCCGGGCCTGGCGCAGAAGGTGGCGTCAGCCCGGAACAGCGCGGAGCCGTCGTCGGGCGCGTTGCGCACCCGGCTGTCGGCGTGGTGGAGGTACTGCCCCGGGTAGTTCACCGACTCGAAGGAGTAGCAGGAGGAGTCGGCGAGGCCGCGCCGCAGGGTGTAGGTCGCGTCCTGCCTGAGCAGACCGCTGCTGCCCGCGTCGACGATCTCCGTGAACGCCAGGCTGTCGGCGTGGCGCAGGTACCGGTCGGTGTGGCCCCACGTGGTCACGCGCAGCGACTGCCGCCGGTCGGTGGGCAGCAGCACGGAGCTGCGCCAGAGCGCCGGCTGGTCCACGGCCCAGGTCGCGTCGGCGGCGAAGGACGTGGCGGTGTCCCAGGCGTTGGGACCGCCGCTGCGGGCGAGGTACACGTGGTCGGCGTAGTGCCGGAGGTACTGGCCGGGATGGTTGAGCGACTCGAACGACGCGCCGCCGGCGGCGAGGCCGGTCCGGGCGCACCAGGTCGCGTCCGCGGCGAACGGGCCGCCGGTGTCCGCGTCGATGCGTACGCGGCTGGAGGCGTGGCGGAGGAAACGGCCCGGCTGGTCGACCGATTCGAACGAGTGGCAGCGCGGATCGGCCAGTCCCGGCACGGTGCGGAAGGAGGCGTCCTGCCGGGCGCCGTCGGCGGATGAGGGGCTCAGCACGTCGGTGCGGGCGAGGGAGTCGGCGTGCCGCAGGTAGCGGTCGGTGTGGCCGGGGGTGGTCACCTTGAACGAGCGGACGTGGCCCGGCGTGAGCGGCACGGCGGAGTTGAGGTTGCGCGAGGCGGCGATGAGGGCGGAGTGCGCCTGGCGCAGTTGTCCGGTGTCGACCTTCTGCACCTGGCGGTCGTAGCTCAGCAGGCCGTTGTACTCGCCCTCCACGTCGGTGATCTCGGTGTAGACGGAGGCGGAGAGGCCCTTGGTGGTCATCAGCTGCTGCACGTCCCGGACCATGCCGGTGTAGCGGTCGTTCAGCTGCTCGCGGCTGAAGACCTGCTCGTAGGCGAAGAACCGGCCGTCGGGGCTGTACTCGTGACCGGGTGTGCGGAGTCCGATGCCGCCGAACTCGCCGAGGACGGAGACGCGGGTGTCGGAGGGTCGTGGGGCGTCGGGGCCGGTGTAGACGTGCCAGTCGATGATGTCACCGGTGCCCGGATCGCCCTTCGAGGCACAGCAGTTGTACCCGCTGTGCGCGTTCATCAGACGGGTCGGGTCGTGGTTCTCCAGGTCGGTGGTGATCCGGCGGGTGGCCGCGAGGTCCCATTCGCCCCAGCCCTCGTTGAACGGCACGTAGGTGACGACGGCCGGTGAGAAGCGGTGCTCGTCGATGATCTCCCGCGCCTCGGTCTCCAGTTGGGCGATCTGGGCGGGGGTGCGGTCGGCGTCGAACGCCGGTGTGGACGGGATGTCCTGCCACACCAGGAGTCCGAGCCGGTCGGCGTGGTAGTACCAGCGGGCGGGTTCCACCTTGATGTGCTTGCGCACCATGTTGAAGCCCAGGTCCTTGTGCTTCTGCAGGTCGAAGGCGAGGGCCGCGTCGGTGGGCGCGGTGTAGAGGCCGTCCGGCCAGAACCCCTGGTCGAGGGTACCCACCTGGAACACGAACTCGCCGTTCAGGGTGGGGCGCATGACCCCGTTGACGAGCTTCTTGCCGATCTCGCGCATGCCGAAGTAGCTGGTGACGCTGTCGACGGCGGCGCCGGAGGCGTTGCGCAGGGTGACCCGCAGGTCGTACAGGAAGGGGTCGTCCGGGGACCATCGGCGGGCGTCGGGCACCGGGACGGAGAACTCGGTGAAGGCACCGGTGGCGCGGCCGACCACGGTGGATCCGGAGACCGCCTCGGCGAGCACGGTGTGGCCGGAGACGTCGCCGCGGGTGAAGACGCGGACCCGTGCGGCGCCGGCCGCCAGGTCGGGCTTGATGTCGACGGAGTAGACGGAGGACGTGGGGGTGGGCTCCATCCAGACGGTCTGCCAGATTCCCGAGGTGGGGGTGTAGAAGATTCCGCTGGGGTTGTTGACCTGCTTGCCGACGGGCTGCTTCTCACCGCGTCCGTCGGTGGGGTCGTAGACGCGGACGATCAGTTCGTTCGTACCGCCGTTGAGCTGTGGCGTGATGTCGACCTCGAACCGGTCGTAGCCGCCCTTGTGGCTGGTGACCCGGGTGCCGTTGACCCAGACGGTGGCCTCGTAATCGACGGCTCCGAAGTGCAGTTGCACCCGCTTGCCGTTCCAGTTCTGCGGCACGGTGAAGGTGCGCTTGTAGAACATGAGGTCGCGGTTGTCGTTGCGCATGATGCCCGACAGCGCGGACTCCACCGGGTAGGGCACGAGGATGCGTTCCGGCAGGGTCTGTCCGACGGGCGGCGCGGCGTTGCGGTCGACGTTGCCCGAGGCGTCGGTCGGCGGGTTGAGGAACTGCCACTCCCCGTTGAGGGACTGCCAGTCCGGCCGGGTCATCTGCGGGCGGGGGTACTCGGGAAGGGGGGCGGTCGTGGACACCTGGCTGGTCCAGGGTGTGGTCAGGGGCGGTGTCTTGGGGGTGACGGCGGCGGCCGTGCCGGTGAGACCGGCGAGGAGAAGCCCTCCGGCCAGCAGGCACAGCACCGCGAGGAGGGAGGTGATGCGTCGCATGGAACTCCTTCGTGCAGGACGACGCGCGGAGTCCGGTGCACCGCGCGGCCGTTCGGGCAGGGCGGTGGTGGGAGTCCGAGCGGTGGGCGAGCGAAGGGGACGCGGGCTGTGGACCCCGCTCGACGACGCCGGCACAGGGCCCCGGAGCCGAAGTGCGGGGAACGTAGCACGAAACAGATACCAACGGAAACACTCAAGAACACTCAACTGCCCTGACAAGCAGTCGACTTGAGGTGACGCCGGAGACCACTCGGCCGGTGGCGGCACATGCCGGGCACGGCGCACGGAGAGCGCGCGGACGGAGTGCGGGTGGGATGCGGGTCGCGTTCGCGGACCGGACCACCCGCCCTGACGTGGGCAGTCACGGTCGCACGACCACGCCCCACGCAGGGCTCGACCCGAACACGGGGGCCTGCGTCCCGAGCACGGAGCCCCGCCCCCTGTGCGCGGAGTCTGGACAGGCGGCGGAGGCCGTGCTGTCATTCGCTGACGGAGGCTTTCCAACGTTGAAAGGAGCGTCAGACACCGGGCTTCGGACCGCGGCGGACGACACGACCGCCACCTGTGGACGGTCCGACGCCCCACTCATCCCTACGAGCAAGGGGCAGCGTCACGACAGGACCGGACAGCCCCGACGACCACTGATCAGAGCGCGTCGTCGACCACGAGCTGCGCACGAAGGGTGCCGTACGCCCACTGCTCCCACTTCGCCGGCGGCCACGCGCGGTCACGGGTGAAGACGAGGAAGAGCTCGGGGCTGAGGACCGCGTAGAGGATGTCCGCCGCTTCGCTGACAGGCAGGCCACGGCGGGCTCCGGGCTTCTCCATCAGGGAGCGGGCCGCCGTCGAGATCACCGTGTACCGCGGGTCGGCCCGGTCGGGCCACAGTGCGCGGATCTCCGGGTTGGTCGCCGTCGCCGCCCGGACCATCTCGTTGACGGCCGCGACGCGTTCGAGCGTCCTGCGGGTCTCCGCGGTCAGCGCGACGAGGGCCGCATCCGCGGTGGACGCGGCCATGACCTCCGCGAACCAGGGCCGGTCCATCGTCGGCACGGGCTCGTCGTCGCCCGCGATCGCCACGTCGACGAGCGCCTTGAGCAGCGAGGGCTTGTTACGGAAGACGAAGTAGATCGTCTGCACGGCCACGCCCGCCCGGTCGGCGATCTCCTGCAGCTTGGTGGCACCGTACCCCTGCTCGACGAAGAGCTCCCCGGCCGCCTCGATGATCCGCCGCCGCGTCTCCTGAGCCCTGCCGCCCCGCTTCCCCTTGCCTTCACCCATGACGGGAGCCTATATCTAGAGGTGAACTCTAGAGACCGACTCTAGTTACGGGAGGCGATCCGTGCAGACGTACGCGAACCGTCAGCAGGCCGCGGCATGGAACGACTGGGAGGGCGCCCTCTGGGCCGAGCACCCCGCGCGCTACGACGGGATGATGGGCGGCTTCAACGCACCTCTGTTCGCCGCCGCCGGCATCGCGGCTACGGACCGGGTCCTCGACGTGGGCTGCGGCACCGGGCAGACCACCCGCCTGGCCGCGCGCCGGGCACGGGACGGCCACGCCGTGGGGATCGACCTGTCCGCGCCGATGCTGGCACGGGCCCGGCGGGACGCCGAGACGGAAGGGCTGGCGAACGTCACCTTCGAGCAGGGCGACGCACAGGTGCACCCGCTCCCCGACGGAGGCTTCGACGTCCTCATCAGCCGCGGCGGCGTCATGTTCTTCGGCGACCACGTCGCCGCCTTCACCCATCTCCGGCGCGCGCTCGCGCCCGCCGGGCGCCTCGCCTTCCTCTGCCCGCACCCCGCGGACCCGGACGGCGCCTACGCCCGCGCGACGGCCGCGCTCTCGCCGTACCTTCGCGAGGCGTCCCCGGCCTCCACGGGCATGGGATCGCTCCTCGATCCCGAGCGCATCCGCCACGTGCTCGCCGACAGCGGATTCGGCGACGTGGAGGTGGCACCCCACGAAGCGCCCATGGCCTTCGGCGCCGACGCGGAGGACGCCGCCGACTTCCTCTTCTCCATGGGACCGACCCGCCACAACCTCCGCGACGTCGCCCCGGAGACCGTCACCCGCATCCGCGCCGAAGTACAGGATGCGCTGCGGGAGTTCGAGTCGCCGGACGGCGTTCGCATCGGCGGAGCCGTCTGGATGGTCACGGCGACGGCTTGAACCCTCCCGCACGCTCCTTACCGAGGGCACATCCCGTCCCGTGCACCATGACCAGAGAGTGGTCACCTGTCATCAAGGAGCAACGTGCGCAGCCCTGTTCGCCTCGGAAGCCGGCACTCGAACGTCCCCCCGGATGCGGTGGGGCCGTCGGAGACGTCGGAGAAGGGCCCGGTCGGCCGTTCCTCCGAACGCCGGGACACTCCCCCGCGGCGGTCCCGGCTTCCGGTCCGGCTCCGCCTCACCATGCTGTACGGCGGGACGTTGTTCCTCGTCGGCGGTCTCCTGCTGGCGATCGTCTCCACGCTCAGCGCGCAGACGATCCGAGAGGGCGGCGACCCGCCGTTCTCGCTCGGCCCGGGCAGCACCGTGCAGCTGACCGGCCCCCCGTGTCCCGGTCAGGACGCGGCACGGTCCGGACCGCCGGCCGCCGACCCGGTGGACACGTGCGCGTCCCGGAGCCGGGAGCCGGTCCTGGACGGCCTCCGCCGCACGTCCGCCGTCGCCCTGCTCGGCCTGGCCGTCCTCGCCTCGGCCTTCGGGTACGTCATGGCGGGCCGGGTGCTCGCTCCGGTCGGCCGGATCACCGGGGCCGCGCGCCGACGGGCCCACCTCCACGACCCCCACCCGGTCTCCTCCGCCCCGGAGACTCCCGCACGCCGACCGTGACGGCCGAGACCGACGGCAGATGACGGTGACCGGGGCCTCGTGCGACGGGCAGGACCGCAAGGTCGCACTCGGGGCGGGCCTCGTCGCCACCGCGGGCCCCGCCGCCCGGCTCTCCGCCCGGTAGCGACCGAGCGGGCTTCCTGGGCCGGTGGGCCTGCCGTGATCCGAGCCGGTATCTCAGGATGGCGGAAAAGGTTCGGGGGAGCTCCGGTCCAGCCACCCGCCGACCCCGTCCTCCCGGGTGGCACGGCCCCCGCGGACCGCGCCCCGCAGTGTCCTCGTCCGGCGGTGGGCGCCCTAGCATACGCACCCCCCTTGCATTCACCCACATAATGGTGAACACCGTTGCCATCTCGTTAAACGTTTACTTCTTGACGCCAATATGTCGGCCGAGCTTGACTTCGTGCCACCTCGGCCGCAATGTCGCGGCCTCGTCAGGGAGGCAACCCTCAGATGAACGCAATGACGCGTCACGCCGTCGTCGCCGCGGCCGCGGCCTCGATGGCGCTCTCGCTCGCCGCCTGCGGCGGCGACGCAGGCAGTGACGAGAGCGCCGACAAGGGCAGCTCGACCAAGATCGGTCTGCTCCTTCCGGAGAACAAGACCTCGCGGTACGAGGCGCTGGACAGACCGAAGTTCGAGGAGGCCGTCAGAGGCACGTGCCTCGACTGCGAGATCGTCTACAACAACGCGGTCTCCGACGTCGTCAAGCAGAAGCAGCAGTTCGACCAGCTGATCGCAGGCGGCGTGCGGGTCATCGCGCTCGACCCGGTCGACGCGACCAAGGCCGCCGGCTGGGTCAAGGAAGCCAAGGGCAAGAACAAGAGCCTCAAGATCGTCGCGTACGACCGCGCGATCGCGGGCGCCGACGCCTACGTCAGCCACGACAACACCAAGGTGGGCGAGCTCCAGGGCGAGGCGCTCCTCGCCGCCCTCGGCGACAAGGCGTCCGAGGCCGACGTCGTGATGATCAACGGCGACGAGAAGGACCCGAACGCCGGACAGTTCAAGGAGGGCGCGCACAACGCCCTCGACGGCAAGGTCGGCAAGATCGCCTTCGAGGCGTCCGGCGAGTGGGACCCGAAGGTCGCCGGCGAGAAGATGTCCGCCGCGATCTCGAACCTCGGCAAGGACAGGATCGACGCGGTCTACTCGGCCAACGACGGCATGGCCGGCGGCATCATCACGTCCCTCGACAACGCCGGGATCAAGCGGATCCCCGTCGGCGGCCAGGACGCCGAGAAGGCCGCCATCCAGCGCATCATCGCCGGTACCCAGACCTTCACCGTGTACAAGAGCCCCCTGGAGCTCGCGCCCAAGGCCGCCGAGGTCGCGGTGGACCTCCTGATGGACCTGCCGCTCCGCGCCAAGAGCGAGGTGAACGGCATCCCCTCGCACCTCCTCGACCCCGTCATCGTCGACAAGACCAACATCCAGAGCACGGTCGTCTCCGAAGGCATCTACACCGCCGAGGACCTCTGCACCGACGATCTCGCCGAGAAGTGCGCCAAGCTCGGCATCAAGTGACACGGGACGCACGCGGCCGTGGCGACGGGGCCTTCCGCCCCCGTGCACGGGACTGATACCCGAGGGGGAGGGCGGGCAGGTACGAGGAGCCGAGAATGTGCGGGGCTGCTCGTACAAGACCTGAAGACGGGGAACGTCGGGCCGGGGATGGCCCAAGTGCGGTTTCCCCTCCGGCCTTTCGGACTCCTCCCCGCCGCCTCCCCCACCGGGCACCCCTCCGTCCAGAGGTGGCGCGCGTGGCGCGATGTGAGCGGTCCTCGCAGAAGGCGGCGGATTCGTCAGTCCGTGGCCTCCTACGCCCCGACACCCCCTGAACAGCGTCCCCGCCGACCCGCGGGGACGCTGCCGTCGGCCGGGGCCGACATGGGGAGGCGGAGTACGGGCCTCAGATGCAGGTCGCGCCGTTCACGGTGAAGCGTGTGGGTGCCGGGTTCGTGCCCGAGTGCGTCGCCTGGAAGCCGAAGGACGTGCTCGCCCCCACTGCCAGCACGCCGTTCCACCCGGCGTCCCGGGCGGTCGCGTTGCCGCCCGACTGGCTCACCGTCGCGTTCCAGGCTCCGGTGACCTTCTGGTCCCCGGCGAAGCTCCACCCGAGGGTCCAGCCGGAGATCGCCGTGGTGCCCGTGTTCCTCACGTTCACCGTTGCCGTGAAGCCGTTGCTCCACTCGCTCTCCACCCGGTACGTCACCGCGCAGGACGCCCCCGGCGACGGCGCGTCGTCGTCCACCTCCGTCGCGGTGAAGGTCGCCGTCGAGACGCCGGGGCCGCCCGCGGTGAACGTCGCGCTGCCGGGGACCGTGTCACCGTCCTGTGCGGCGGAGACGGCGACCCGCTGCGCGGTGGCCCAGTCGGCCGGCGTGAAGACCAGCGTGGTGCCCGCCGTCGCCGTCAGGTCCTGGTCTCCGGAGGTGCGTGCCACCGTCACCGTGACGTCCTGCGCGGGTGCGACCGACAGGCGTACGCTCGCGGCCGCGGTGCCCCCTTCGGGCACGGCCAGTGCGGCGGGCGTCACCTGCACCGCGGTCGTCTCCGGAGCTCCGCGCCGCTCCGCGGCGAAGGCCGCCAGCCACGCGAGCGCGGAGTTCCAGTTGATGGCCACCTCGTTGGTGGAGTACGAGCCGATGTCGTCGATGTAGCACGCGGCCGGGGCGCAGCCGTTGAGCCGCTCCTTCGCCACCGGGTCCTCGAGCCCCGCGTTCGGCCCGCCCGCGAACGAGCCCGCCGGCGGGTGCGGCAAAGAGGCGTCGTTCTGACGGGCCCAGAAGCGGTGGTGCTGGTTCTCCGAGGCCCGTTCGCCGTAGCCGGTGACGTAGGAGTGGTCCAGGGCGTTGCGCCCGAGCAGATAGTCCAGGGACTCCAGGGCTCCCGCGCGGTAGCGCTGCGCTCCGGTGATCTCGTGCGCGACGGCGAGGAGGATCGCGTTGTTGGCGACCGCGCTGTTGGATCCCCACCCGTAGCCGGTGGCGGGGATCGGCACGGCGTAGCCTCCGGCGGCCATCGTGGAGAGGTGCCCGTCGGCGGCCGCGGTCAGCAGGCCCCGTACCCGGGCCACGTCGTCGGCGGGCAGCGGCACACCGGGGACGGTGGCGAGGGTGATCCGTCCGAGGGTGGCCGTACCGCCCCACCAGAACGAGTCCGCGGGCTTCGCGTGGTGGGCGGAGGAGGTCACCGCGTCGCGGTACCGGCTCTCCCCGGTCGTCGCGAGCAGTTCGGCCGCGGCCCAGTAGAACTCGTCCGAGACGTCCGTGTCGTCGTACGCCCCGCCGCCGGCGTTGTCCGAAGCGGGGGCGAGCGCGTCGGGTCGGGCCACCGCCGCCGCCCAGCCCCGGCGGGCGCTGTCCAGGCAGCGGTCGGCGAACGCTCGGTCGTAGGGCGCGTACACCCGGGCGCACTGGGCGCCCACGGCCGCCAGGTTCAGCGTGGCCGCGGTCGAGGGGCGGTGCAACTCTCGTGTCTTGTCGTCGAGTTCGGGACGGGTCGGCAGACCGGTCCACTCGGTGTCGTGCATCTTGTGGAAGGCCATGCCCGCCGACGGCTTCCCGGCCGGGACCTGCATCCGCATCAGGAACTCCAGCTCCCAGCGGGCCTCGTCCAGGACATCCGGCACGCCGTTGCCGCGTTCGGGCAGACGCAGCGTCGAGTCGCCGAGGGCCTGGTCACCGCCCGAGCGGCGGGCCCGTTCGTAGGAGTTGACCACCTGCCAGGTCGCGATCCCACCGTTGACCACGTACTTGCCCTGGTCGCCCGCGTCGTACCAGCCGCCGCGGACGTCCAGCCGGTAGTCGCACACCCCGGGCACGCAGGGGACGCTCGTGTCGCCCTTGTTCGGGGCCACGCCCAGGTGTCCGGCGGGACGGGCGTACGCGCTGCCCGCGAGTCCGGCGTCGATCGCGATGCCGCTGCGCTGCTGGTAGAAGAACGACATGGCGTCGGCGCGCAGGCCGTCGTAGAGCGCGGCGGAGATGTCGAAGGCGTGACTGGCCTGACCGCCGACCGCCAGGGTGAAGCCCGTTCCGGTGCCGGCGTAGCCGCCGAAGTCCACCAGGTGCGTCGACTGGCCGGACGCCTGGTCGGCGCCTCGCACCGCCGTCGTCCCCGATGCGACCTGCGCGCCGGAGGCGTCGCGGAGCTGCCAGGCGAGCGGAGCCGTGGCCGAGCTGACCAGGGTGGCCCGCTTCGGGCCGTCCGGAAGATATCCGAGCTGGTTGACGCGGACCGGGAAGTCGGAGGGGGCCGCGAGGGCGGCTCTGCCGGCCGCGCCGGCGGGGTCCGACCCGAGGGCGTGACCGGTCAGGGAGCCGGCGGCGAGGGCGAGACCGGTGAGCACGAGGGCAGCGCGGCGTAACGCGCTGAGGCTGAGAGCAGGCAAGTGTGGGGGCCTTCCGTGAGGGGGGTTACGGAGCGATGGGAGCGCTCCCATCCGCCATGAAGCCAGTGGCCGACGCACCCCGTCAAGAGACCTGCGGGGAAAGGCCGTTGACCCGGCGGCGGTCGACGCAGGCGATCACGGCGCGCGCGACAGGTGACCGCAGGGGCGACCGGGTCGACGGGATCTGCCCCGAAGGCCGCCCAGGAGGGCGGACCGCCCGCCGTGCGGCCCTCATCGCCGGGAACCGCCCCGACCCGCCGAAAGCCCCGCGCGCCCACACCTGTTCGGGGTCGCCCCGGACGGCGCCGACGACCCGAACGGGGCCGCCGAAGCCGTTCCGCCCAGAGGGCCGCACGACAGTACAGCGGGCGGCGCTCACGGGTGGTGATCGGAGGGATTCGCGAGGTGAGGAATTAGATGAATCCTTCACTGAATTCACGTCAATAACTGTGGACCATTATTTCAATCACATAACGACGCCACCGAAAAGGCCTGGACCAAGTCGTCGCGACATCCCCAACTAGCCCTGTTTGCATAGACATTGATTGTTCATCAGATACGGCACCGTAGGTAACGGAATGGATTCTTTGAACGCTCTCCCCTTTGTCCGAATTCTTCACCGGCGGGTTCTGACAGGCTTCCGCGCACCCAGTCTTCCGACCAGAGAGTTGAGGTGTGCATGCCTAGACATAGGAAGCCTAAGGAGCGTGGGACCCGCGAGGCGAGGCCCCGCAGACCCTTCCTGGGCCTCACTGCCGCGATGGCCCTCGCAGCGGTGATGGCCGGAGGGATCGTCTACGAGACGGGTCGCGCGGAACCGGACGGAACTCCCCTCGCCCGCCTGGACGCCCCCGTCGTCACCGACATCGCCGTCCCCGCCGCCGCGCCGGCCAGGAGCACGGAGCCCGAGCCGATGCCGAAGAAGCCGGCCAACCAGCCGGCGCGGGGCATGGTGTACGACGGCCTCAAGGCGGCCCCCAAGGGCGACCGCTGCGCCGGCGTGTACGCGACCGCCACCGGTCTGTGCACCCACGGCCCCGACGCGCCGCCCAAGGGCGTCGACATCAAGAAGGACACCCCGCCCGCGGTCAAGTCGGTGGCACCCGCGGCCGATCCGGCGAAGCCGGCCTCGCCGCAGCCCGCGCCCCGCAAGAGCCAGGGCCCCTCTCAGGACGCACCCGCCGTCGACGCCCGGGCCCCGCAGGGTTCGGCCGCTTCCCCGAGCCCGTCCACGGCCGCCGCTCCGGCCGCCACCGGGGGCACCACGACCCCCGCCGCGGGCCCCGCCGGACAGACCGTCCAGTGCGACGGCGACGGCAGCACCGGCAACCGGGTCCAGGTCGTGTACGTCCACGGCCCGGGACGCGACCGGTACTCCGAGTACCTCGCCTCCTTCCGCAAGTGGGCCGCCGACGCCGACCTCATCTACTCGGCCAGCGCCGAGGAGACCGGCGGCGTCCGCCACATCCGGTACGTGACGGCCGCCGACTGCACGCCGACCGTCCTCAACATCGAACTGCCCGACTCGGCCATGGCGGAGTTCAGCGCCACCAACCGCGCGCTCGCCGCCAAGGGGCTCGACCGCCGCGACCGCAAGTACATGATCTTCGCCGAGGCGCAGGTCTACTGCGGCATCGGCACCTTCGCCGGCGACGAGCGGCCCGGACAGTCCAACCTGAGCAACTTCGGCCCCTCGTACGGGCGTACGGACAGCGGCTGCTGGGGCGGGCACACCGCCGCCCACGAACTCGGGCACAACCTGGGCGCGGTCAACAACAGCGCGCCCAACACCAGCAAGGGCGCCCACTGCACGGACGAGTGGGACGTGATGTGCTACTCGGACAGCCCGTACTACCCGAAGATGCGCGACGTCTGCACCAACCGGGCGTCCGAGAACATCCTCGACTGCAACCACGACGACTACTTCCACACCAGCCCCCGGCCCGGCAGCTACCTCGCCACGCACTGGAACATCGCCGACAACCAGTTCCTCATGCGGGCCAGGGGCGGCGGCACCGGCCCGGACCCCACCCCGAGCCCCACGCCCAGCCCCACCCGCACCACCACACCCACGGCCACGCCGACGCCCACACCCACGCCGACCGGGCCCAGGCCGGGCACCGGGCCGGACGTGACCGCCGGTCAGATCCAGGCTGACTCCGTCGTGGTGAGCTGGCAGCGGGTCACCGGCGCCTCCTGGTACCAGGTCCTCCTCGACGGCCGGCACCTGACCTGGGTCCAGGGCACCGCGTTGCGGATCTACAACCTGCGTCCGGGCACGTCCCACACCGTCGCCGTCTCCGTCCGCGACGGCCAGGGCCGTGACAGCGGGCCGGGCCGGGCGACGACCTTCCGCACGGCCGGGGCCGGCGGCACCACCACGCCCGGCACCCGCTATCTGCTCTCCAACGGCAGCACCGGGCTCAGCGCCCAGCTGTGGGGCGGCCGCAGCGCCGACGGCACCGTCCTGGTCGCGGCCCAGAGCAACGGGTACGAACCGCAGCAGTGGTATTTCGACGACGCGGGTAGCGGACTCGTACGCGTCCGGTCGGCCGCCTCGGCCAAGTGCCTGCAGCCCGGCGGAACACCCGCCCCCGGCATGTGGGTGGCCCAGCAGCCCTGCGCCGCGGGCTCCTCGGCCCAGCAGTGGCGGATGACGGTCGCGAACGGCGCGGTCACCCTCACCGACCGCAGCGGCTCCTACGCCCTCACCGTCAGCAACCGCCCGTACTACGGGGCCTGGCTGCTCGACCTCCAGCGCGTGGACGGACGGGCGGCGCAGACCTGGACGGCCCGCCGAGCGGGCTGACCCCGCCCACCGGCCGCCTCCGCGCCGCACCTCGGGCGGGCCGCCGCACGGCGGCCCGCCCTCGCCGGCCCGGCGCCTCGTCGGCCCCTTCCTCGCCCCCTCTCTCCCTCTCGGACCGGAGCACCGCCATGCACACCGCCACCCGACCCGCGCTCGTCCTCACCGCAGCACTCGCCCTGGGCCTCGGCCTGCCCCAGCCCGCCGCCGCGCACGGCGACAACCTGGAAGTGGTCATCACCGGTCACCGCGACGGCCATGTCCTGACCGAGGTGACCTGGGAGAACGACGGCGACCCCGTGGACGAGCGGGTCGCCGCGCTGGTCAGCGCCGTCAGTGCGGACGGCAGCCGTACGGTCGGCCCCTGGAAGCTCGTCCGCGGTGCCCGGCCGGTCGACTGGACCACCACCGAGGCGCTGCCGGCCGGCACCTGGACGGTCACGGTCGCAGCCGGCCACCCCGGACTCGGTCACGCCGAGCGGCGGCTGACGGTGACCGCCGCACACGCCACGCCCGCCCCCTCGACGTCTCCCCCGTCGGCGTCTCCCACGTCGGCGCCCGCCCCTTCCACGAGCCGCGGCCCTCGCGGCGCCGGGGCGGCCGCACCCGCACGGTCGGCTGCCGGTCCGCAGCGGTCCTCGCCGACTCCGGAGGCCTCCCGCTCCCCGTCGGAGTCGCACACCGCCGCCGATGCCCAGGACGAGGGGACCTGGGGTCCCTGGCTGACCACCATCGGGCTCGCGGTCGCCTCACTCGCCGGAGCCGCCGCCGGGATCTGGATCCGCCGCAGGCGGGGCGGACGCCGCTGAGGACGCCCGGCGGTCATCGCACGGTCAGCGGTAGTCGTCGGGGTGGCCCTGCATCCAGGTGTTGATCTTGTCCCGGGTGCCGAGGAGGAGGGGCTGGTGCTTCTTCAGGTTCTCGAAGGAACGGTCGCCCCCGAGCTCCTCGTCGAGCTTCGCGATGTGCTGGATGGGCTCGGGGAAGTGGCCGGGACCCTTCGGGTCCGCCTTCATGGCCCGGTTCAGCCGGTGCAGTTCGTCGTAGACGCGCCCGAGGAAGTACGCGCAGTTGCTCGGGGTGCACGAGTCGTTCAGGGTCGCCTGGAGGCCCGCGAAGGCGTCGCGCACCAGCGAGACGGGCTCGGACTCCGTCGGCGAGGGAGTGGCCTCCCCGGTCTCGGGCACGTCCGTGCCTCCGCCCTCGCTCGGCGCCGGGGTGGGAGTCGCCCCCTGGGTGGCGGCGGCACTCGGGGTCGCGGAGACACCGGAACCCGCTGCCGCTCCGTCGTCCTTCGGGTCGGAGGCGCCGCAGGACACGCTCAGCGCGCCGAGCAGGAGGACCGCCACGGCCAGCCCTCGCGCTCTCCGCATCCGCACGGAAGCGGGCGCGGACGGGACCGCCGGTGCGGCGCTGGACGCGGACCTGCTCGTGAACATGGAACTCCCCCGTGATCGTCGAATCAGCCGACCATACACACCCCGACGTCCCGACGTGCGAGGGATGAGCCCCCGGCCCCGACCCTCAACCCCCGGCCCGGGGCCCCCGGCCCCTGACCCCTGACGACGAGAGCCGGGTGGGGGGCGAGCGGATCGCCCGGGCCGACGTGCCGGGGTACAGCCACAGCCTCCCCGTCGCCTTCTCCCGGGCCACGAGGTCGGCCCGCCGGTCGCCGTTCGTGTCGCCGAACCCGGCCGCCCGCCCGCCTTCCGCCCCGGACGGACGCCCCCGCCCCCCCTCCTCATGGGACCACCCCCTTGACATCGTCACCCGCGTTGTGGCTGTTCAGGGCGCTGTGGGAGGCTTTTTGACACTCCGTCATAGTGGGTTGCATGGACTATGACGTAGTGGTGGCCGGCGGCGGGCCGGTGGGGTTGATGGTGGCGTGCGAGCTTCGGCTCGGAGGGGCTAGGGTGGTCGTTCTGGAGCGCCGGACCGAGGTGGATCCGACGATCAAGGGCGGGGCGATCACCACGCCCGGCGCCGAGGTGCTGTACCGGCGGGGCATGCTCCCTGAGCTGGCGGCGATACAGCAGCAGTCGATGGACCGCTTCCACGCGTTCATGCGGGAGCGGAACGGTGGGGACGGCGACGGGTCCGCGGCCGGTCGAGGACTCGGGTTCGTCGGGCACTTCGCCGGGATCATGCTGCGCGCCGACCTGGTCGACCGCACCGAGCCGGGACTCGGTGACGCCGGGCCCGCCGCCGACGTCGCTCTCGTGGCGCAGCAGGACATCGAGCGGCTCCTCGCCGCTCGTGCGGACGAACTCGGCGTCGACGTGCGCCGGGGAGTGGAGGTGACCGGCTTCGACGCGGACGACGAGGGCGTCACCGTGCGGACGGGGCACGGGCCCGTCCGCGCCGGCTGGCTCGTGGGCTGCGACGGGGGCCGGAGCACGGTCCGCAAGGTGGCGGGGTTCGCGTTCCCCGGAACGGACCCGGAGATCACCTGCCACCAGGCGATCGTGGAGATGAGCGGCGCCGAGGACCTGACCGTCGGCTGGGCGGCGACCGACACCGGCGTGTACGCGTACGGGCCGATGCCGGGGCGCGTCGTCACCGTGGAGTTCGACGGCCCTCCGTCCGACCGGAACGCGCCGGTCACCGCCGCGGACCTCCAGGCACGGCTGCGCCGCGTCTCCGGGGTGGACGTCACGATCTCCGAGGTGCGGACGGCGACCCGGTTCACCGACCACGCCCGCCAGGCCGCCGAGTACCGCAGGGGCCGGGTGCTGCTGGCGGGCGACGCGGCGCACGTGCACTCCGCGTTCGGCAGCCAGGGGCTGAGCCTGGGGCTCGGGGACGCGATGAACCTCGGCTGGAAGCTCGCCGCGGTGGTCGCCGGCCGGGCACCGGAGGGGTTGCTGGACTCGTACGCCTCCGAGCGGCATCCGGTCGGCGCGCGGATCCTGGACTGGACGCGGTCCCAGGTCGCGGCGATGCGGCCGGACCCCCAGTCCCGGGCCCTGCGCGCGATCGTCGCCGATCTGGCGGACACGGTCGCGGGCACGACGTACCTCACCGCGCAGCTCAACAGCGCCGGCGTCCGGTACGAACTGCCGGGCGAGCACCCGCTGACCGGCCGCAGCACTCCGGACCTGGAACTCGCCGACGGCACCCGCCTCGCGGACCACCTCCACGGCGGCCGGGCGGTCCTGCTCGACCTCGCGGAGGACGCGGAGGTCCGGGCCCTCGCCACCGGGTACGCCGACCGCGTCGACACCCTGACGGTCGGCTGCACGTTGCGCCCCGAGCTGGCCGCGGTCCTCGTCCGTCCGGACGGCTTCACCGCCTGGGCGGCCGACACCGGAGCCCGGGAGACGCAGTGGAGGGCGGGCCTGGCGGAAGCGCTGGAGCAGTGGTTCGGGGCGCCCGGCGAGCGGCCGAGGGAGCTCGCGGGCCGGGGGCAGGACGGACACCGCGCGGCCGGGTAGTGCTCGCGGACGAGGCCGTCCGTCGCAGGCGGCACGGGCGGGGAAGCACGGTTCCCGGTCTCGTCCACGGAGGTTGCGGATGCGCGGTTCGGCGCTTTCGGGCACGAGGGGGGAGGATGCCCGGTTCCGGGTCTCGTGCAGGAAGCCGGCCGCGGCGGCGGGCCTCGGTGAGGACGCCGGGTCCCCCGGGCTCGTACAACCATCCGGGCGCTCGCGAGTCAAAGACGGTGAGTGCGCCGTAAGCGCGTTCGTCTCGTCTCCAGGGGGACCCCATGAATCACCACATATCCCTGCGTGCCCGGGTGCTTCCGGCGGTGGCCGCCGCCGGAGTGCTCGTGCCCGTGGTCGCGGGCGCGGCACCCGCCGCGGCCGCCACCGCGCCGCAGGTCAGCTGTACGTCGGGCAAGGCGGGGCTCGCGGCCAAGCTGCAGAGGGACATCACCGCCGCGCTCGCCTCCCGCGGCGGCACGGTCGCCGTCGGACTGCGCGACCGCTCCACCAACACCACCTGCACCCTGCGCGCCACGACCTCCTACGACTCGGCCAGCGTCGTGAAGGTGACCGTCCTCGCCGCCTTGCTCTGGGACGCGAAGAAGACCGATCGGCGCCTGACCACGCGCGAGTCCGACCTCGCCACGGCGATGATCACCACGTCCGACAACGCGGCCACGAGCTCCCTGTGGAACCAGCTCGGCGTCTCCAAGGTGAAGGGCTTCCTGGCCGCTGCCGGCATGACGCGGACGGTGCCGGGGTCGGGCGGCTACTGGGGGCTCACGCAGATCAACGTGACGGACGAGCAGAAGCTGCTGTCGCTGATCACCGCCAGGAACAGCGTCCTGAGCGACGCCTCCCGTGACTACATCCTCAAGCTGATGGGGCGCGTGGTCAGCTCGCAGAAGTGGGGCACTCCCGCGGGTGCGCCCTCCACCGTGTCCGTACACGTCAAGAACGGCTGGCTGCAGCGCTCCACGCGCGGCTGGCGCGTCCACAGCGTCGGTGCGTTCAAGGGCGGCGGCCACGACTACACCATCACCGTGCTGACCGACGGCAACGGCACGATGAGCCAGGGCGTGAACACGATCCAGGCGGTGTCGAAGGTGATCCACCGGGACCTGATCCCGACGTCGGAGGCCTCGGCCCGCTACAGCCCGCCCATCCAGGTCAAGGAGGCGTACGTCCCGGTGCCCAGGGGCTGACGCCGGACCGGTCCTGAGCCCCGCCCCGGGGCAGACCAGACAGCCCGGTCCCGGGCGGAGGAGCCGTGACCGACACGGCGACGACTCCAGGAGACGCGCCGGTCAGGGCAGTTGCTGCTCCGCCCAGATGATCTTCCCGTTCCCGGTGTACCGCGTGCCCCACCGCTGGGCGATCTGTCCCACGAGGAAGAGGCCCCGGCCGCCCTCGTCGGTGTCCGCGGCCAGTCGCAGCCGCGGCGAGGTGCTGCTCGCGTCGGCGACCTCGCAGATCAGCGTCCCCGCGTACACCAGTCGCACCCCGATCGGGGTGCCGCCGTACCGGATGGCGTTCGTGACCAGTTCGCTGAGGATCAGCTCCGTGCCCAGGACCAGGTCCTCCAGGCCCCAGCGGCGCAGCTGGGCGGTGGCCGCCGCCCGGCTGACGGCCACCGCCGAGGGGTCCGGCGGAACGTTCCACTCGGCGATCCGGTCACCAGGCAGGGCGCGGGTCCGCGCGACGAGCAGGGCGATGTCGTCGGCCGAGTCCGCCGGCAGCATCGCCCGGAGTACGGCCTGGCAGGTCTGTTCGGGATTGTGCCCGGAGCGCGACAGCGCGGTACGCAGCCGGTCCAGGCCCTCGTCGATGTCCCGGGTCCGCGACTCCACCAGCCCGTCGGTGTAGAGCACGAGCCGGCTGCCTTCGGGAACGTCGAACTCGATGGTGTCGAAGGGCAGTCCGCGCAGCCCGAGGGGCGGTCCGACAGGCGTGTCGGGGATGTCGGGGGTGCCGTCGGGGCTCACCACGATGGCGGGCATGTGTCCGGCCCGGGCCAGCTGGCAGCGGCAGGTGACGGGGTCGTAGATCGCGTAGAGGCAGGTCGCGCCGACGACGGCGTCCTCGCGGCCGCCGGCAGTCTGCTCGTCGTCGATGCGGGCGACGACCTCGTCGAGGTGGGTGAGGAGTTCGTCGGGCGGCAGGTCGAGCATGGCGAGGTTGTGCACCGCGGTCCGCAGTCGCCCCATGGTCGCGGCGGCGTGCAGCCCGTGCCCGACGACGTCACCGACCACGAGCGCGACCCGGGCGCCGGACAGCGGGATCACGTCGAACCAGTCCCCGCCCACACCCTCGTGCGCCGGGAGGTAGCGGTGGGCCGCCTCGACCGCGTCCTGCGCCGGCAGCCCGCGCGGCAGCAGGCTCTGCTGGAGGGTCACGGCGAGGGGGTGGCCGCCGCTGATGGCGGCCGCGAGCTGCTCCTGACTGGTGTACCGGGCCTCGAACTCGCCGCCGTTGCGGCCCAGTCGGAGAACGGCGATGCGATCGGCGACGGCCTGGACGTCGTCGAGGTTGTGGCTGACCATGATCACGGCGTGTCCCTGGTCCCGGAGCCGACGGATCAGGTCGAGCATGCGCGAGGTCTGCTCCACGGTGAGCGTGGCGGTCGGCTCGTCCAGGACGACCAGTTCGGGCCGGCCCAGCAGCGCCCGGGCGATGGCGACCGTCTGCCGCTGCCCCAGGCTGAGCGCCTTCACGGGGGTCCGGATGCCGGGGAGGCTGATGGCGAGCCGTTCGAAGAGCGCGAGGGACCGTTTCTCCATCTCGATCTGCCGCAGCACCCCGAACCGGCGCAGTTCGCGCCCCAGGTACAGATTGGCGACCACGTCCAGGCGGTCGACGAGCGTCGGGTCCTGGTAGACCGTGGCGATGCCGAGCCGTCGGGCGTCGGCGGGACGGCGCAGCTCGACGGGGGCACCCCGCCACTCGATGGTCCCGCCGTCCGGCGGGACGACTCCGGAGACGGCCTTGACCAGGGTGCTCTTGCCGGCTCCGCTGTCTCCGACCAGGCCGAGCACCTGGCCCCGGTCCACGTCGAGGTCGACGGAGTCGAGGGCGACGACCCCGCCGAAGTGCTTGGTGATCCCGCGCAGGGACAGCAGCGGCCCCCTGGGCACTGGCCCACCTCCACCCTGTCGGCGTCTCGTCGGATCAGGCGGCTCCCGCGCCGGTCGCCGTCGGCGACTGCTGCCGCGCTCGGACGGCACCCGGTCGCCGGTCGCGGCTGCCCGCTCCGGGAACCTTCGCCAGGGTTGTCCAACCCGGTCCCGGCTCCGTGAACCGCACGGACGGGACACGCGGGAACGCCCCGTTCGGCGGCACACCCCCGGCCGGCGGGAGCGTCCCGGTCGGGCCGGCCGTCAGTGCGACGGGCGCGGCTGCGGGCGGGTCGTCCCCGGGAGGCAGCGGACCGCCGGGTTGTACGTCGTGAACTGGCCCTGGGGGTTCTTCTTCCACAGCCAGAGGTGCAGGGCGTAGTGGACGGGCTGCCCGGGGAAGTTGCCCCGGTTGGGGCCCTTGAAGGGCATCCCGAACATGCTCGGCCGGTCGTCGTCCGTCTTCGGGTCCTGGTCGCGGTCGTACACCATCCACTGCACGGCGACGAGTCGCTTGCCGCCCTTGCCGTCGTCCTCGTAGAAGAGGGCGGTGGGCTTCGCGGGGTCGGTCGAGTTGTCGTAGGCGTGGTTGAAGTGGGGGTATCCCAGCGCGCCCGTGCCGTTGGCCCGGTCGAGGACGCAGTACTGGTCGGGTCTGTATCCGGCCCGTACCCCGTTCTCGTGCTGCTGGTAGGGGGCGGTGGCCCGGTACGTGACCGCCTTGGCCGCGGCCGCGCCGCCGGGTTCGGGGGCGGCGACGGCGGGCGTCACGGCGAGCGCGGTGGCGCCGGCCAGGATCAGGGCGAGCGTGCGGGCCATGTGCGGACTCCTCGACGGCGACGGGGCTCGGATGCCCCTCAGCCCTTCCCCTCCGGGCCCCGCCCGTCCCAGGGACGGTCCGGACGGAGGACACCCGGCCGGGCGAGCGGGACCGGCCCGGTCGCGGGACGGGCGTCACGGGGGGTCGTGTGCGTCACCGCCGGGTCCGCGGTGTGTCCGCGCGGGCGAGGGCGTCCGCTCGGGGTGCGCGCACCGACGTCCACGGAACGGCGGCCTTACCCGGAGATCCAGGTCAGCGGGGGCGTCACCAGGTGGTACAGCAGGACCATGCTCGCCAGGGTGAGGCATCCCAGTGCGGTGAGCGTGAAGAGGGCGCGGGCCGTCCGGCTCCACCAGCCGCGCTGCCAGGCCGTCACCGCCCCGGCCGCGACCCCGAGGGGGGTCACCACCAGGGCCGTGCCGAGGCCCGTGACCGCGGTCAGCATCGGGGACCCCAGAGGCACCGCCTCCATCATGGCGTTGGCGTCCGCGACGACCGCCGCGAGCGAGGCGGCGAAGGCCACGGCGAGCAGCCCGGTCACCGCCGCCGCGGCGCGCGCGGCCCGTGCCCCTGCCGGATGCGGACTCCGTGGGCGGAGTCGCCGTACGGCGGCGGTGGCCGGATACGCGATCGCGCCGAGGGCGGCGACGGCCAGGCCGGAGCCGAGCAGGGCCGTGTGCAGGGCCGGGGACTGGCGCCAGGTCAGTTTCTCGTACGCCGTCGCCGGTGTCGCGGAGGAGACGAGGAGACCGTCGCCGGTGAAGGCGAGGGTGGCGCCGGTGTCGCCGCGCTCCCGGAAGAGTCCCTCGCCCAGGGCGATCCAGCGCTGTTCGCCCTGAGCGGGGTCGACGGACAGACCGGTGGTGCGCAGCCCCGTGTCCCCGTCCTTGTCGACGGTGACCGCTCCGACCAGACCCTCCACGGCCATGAGGCTGCTCCGGCTGACGCGGGCGGCGCGGTAGCTGCCGGTGTACGTGGCGAGGGCGGGGTCGGCCGACGGGCGGGGCCCCTCGGGCGTCGCGGGGCGGGGCGGGACCAGGTGGTCGACGATCCGGTCGATCAGGTGCCTGCCGTCCAGGGCGGCGCGTCCGTCGGTGCCGTCGCCGTTGAACACGACGAAGACCCCCAGGTCGTGTGCGGGCAGGAGCAGCAGGGTGGAGTGGAAGCCGGGGATGTCGCCGTCCTTGAACCAGCCGGTCCGCCCGCCGCTCCGCCATTCCTCGTAGCCGTAGCCGAGTCCGGGGAGGCGGGGGTCCTGCCGGTAGTGGACCTGCTGCATCAGGCGGTTGGCCGGCGAGTCGGCGATGAGCTGGTCGGTGAGCCAGCGGCCCATGTCGCCGGCGGTGCTGACGGCCCCCGGACCGGCCGGGCTCCAGGCGCCGTACTGGCCCTTCGCCTCGGTCCAGCCGGAGGCCCCGTCGGGCCGGTAGCCGCGTGCCAGGTCCCGGGCGATCCGCGGGGGCTGTGGCTGGGCGAAGGTCGAGTGGGTCATGCCGAGCGGACGGAGGATCCGCGTCTCGACGTAGGCCGGGAAGTCCTGACCGGCGACGTCGGCGACGAGTTGTCCGGCGAGGGCGTAGCCGTAGTTGTCGTACGCGGCGATCTGTCCGGGGGCGCGGACTCTCGGCGGTCGGCGGCTGGTCAGGCCCTCGGCGAGCGGCTCCACGTCCTCGGCGGAGGCCTTGTTGCGGCCCACGAGGTCGCTGTCGAAGCCCGCGGTGTGGGTGAGCAGGTGGTCGAGGGTGACGGGGCTCCCGGGGTGGGTGTCGGGGACGGCGGCCTCGCGGAGGTGGTCGCCGATGTCTGCCGTGGGGTCGATCGCGCCCGCGGCGACGAGCCGGGAGGCGGACTGGGCGGTGAAGAGCTTGGCGAGGGAGCCGAGGAAGAAGCCGGTGCGCTCGGCGTCGACGGGTGCGCGGGTGCGGACGTCGGCGACTCCGTATCCCTTGGTGAGGACCGGCTTGCCGCCGGAGACGACGGTCACGGCCGCGCCGGGGATGCGGTCGTCCTTCAGGTATCCGGTGACGGCGGTGTCGACCAGGGATTCCAGGGCGGGGGGTGCGGCGGCGTGGGTGTCGGCGGCGCCGCTGAGGAGGGCGGTGGTGCTGATCGTGAGCGTGGCGGCGAGGGTGGCGAGGGCTCGTATCGGCTGGGTGCGCATGGGTCGACGATCTCGCCGCGGTGCGGGTCCGCGGCAGTGCGAGGCACACCGGACGATGTGTGTTTCACATGGGTGGGGGTGGGGCGGGCCGGGGGCGGTCGGCTGCTACTAGCGTGGTGGCGTGATCAGGCGGGGGAACACGGCGGCATCGGGGCGGAGAGCCGGGGCAGGGCGGGGAGCCGGGGATCGGGGGTTGCGGGGTCGGGGCGAGGACGGGTCTGGCGAGTCCTCCCGGGGGCCGGTGGCCGTGGTGTCGGTGATCCTCGTGGTCGTGCTGTTCGGCTTCTCCGTGGAGCCCGGCCGCCTTCTGCCGGGTCCGGCCGCCGTGCTGATGCTGCTGGTCCAGTTGATCACCTGTCTGCCCTGGGCGCGCCGGCTGCGCGGCGCGTGGACGCTGTCCGCTCAGCTCGTGCTGGCTCCGTGGGCGGGGCTGCCCGGATTCCTGGCGGCGTCCGTGCTCCTCGCCGTCGAACGCCCGGTCCGATGGCCTCTGTTCGCCGTGGTCGTGCTGGCGGCCGGACCGCTCGCGCCCGGAGACGGCGGTGTCTTCTCGGTGCTCAACGGCATCGGCAACGCCTTCGCCCATGGTCTGGTCGTCTACGCGCTGAGCCGCCTCACTGACCTGTACGCCGAACTGCACGCCACGCGCGGAAGCCTGGCCGCCACCCGGGTGGCCGACGAGCGCAGCCGGAACGAGCGGCAGTGGGAGGAGGCGGTCGGCTCGGCCCTGGTCGCGGTCGTCGACCTCGCGGGGCGGGGACGGGAGGCCGCGCGAGAGCTGGCGGCGGTGGCGCGGGCGGCGGCGGAGCGCGTACGGGCGGCTCCACCGGCGCAGGCGGCGGACGTCGCGGACACCTCGCGGGTGATGACGCCCCGGCTCGCGTGGCCGATCGTGATCGCCACCCATGTCGAGTACCTGGTCGTGGGTGCGGCGTTCCTCCTCGGCGAGGGCATGCCGGGGATGCGCGGCGCGCTGTACGCGACGGCGCTCACCGCGGTGGTCGCCCTCCAGGCGTACCACTCGCTGCCCCGCCCGCCCGGTGTCCGGCCCCGGTACGCGCCGTGGACGCTCGGCACGCAGGTCCTTCTGGCGCTGGGCGTTCTGGCCCTGCCGGACGGCCCCTATCCTCAGCTGACGGCCTTCGCCGTGGCGTCCACGCTGATCGTCCTGCCGGCGCGGACCGGACTGCCGGCCGCGGCGGCGCTCACCGCGGCGACGGCGGGCGCCGTGCTCGCGCGGACGGACGGGCCGGGAGTCCACGGGACCGCCGTCCTCCTCCTGGACGTCGTGGTGATCGCCCTGGTCTTCTACGGCCTGGCCTTGCTCACCGGCCTGGTCCACCAGGTCCGGGAGGCCCGCGAGGCACTGGCCTCGCTGGCCGTGGCCCGGGAGCGACGACGGATCGCGCGGGACGTCCACGACCTGCTCGGACACGGGCTGTCCGCGATCGCGCTGAAGGGCGAGCTCGCCGCCCGCGACCCCGACGCGCTGCGGGCGGCGGGCCATCTCGCCGACGCGGCGCGGCTGGCCCGCAGGGCGCTGGCCGACCTGCGGGCGATCCCCGGACAAGCGGTGGCGCTGAGCCTGGACGGCGAGTTGGCCTCCGTCCGGGGCGTCCTGTCCGCCGCCGGTGCGACGGTGCGGGTGCGGGGCGACGCGAGGGGCCTCGACCCCGCCATGGAGGGCCTGTTCGCCACGGCGCTCCGGGAGGCCGCGGCCAACGTCCTTCGGCACGGTGCCGCGGGCTGCTCGTGCACGATCGAGGTCGGGCCGGGGCTGCTGCGGGTGACCGACCGGGCCGACCAGGTGTCCGCCCCCGTGTCCGCTCCGGCGGCCGTACCGGCTCCGGGCGGCGCCCCGGGCGCTTCGGAGGTCCTCGGCGGCAACGGCATCGCGAACCTGCGTGACCGGGCGGCCCTGCTCGGCGTGGAGGTGGAGTCCGGCCCGACCTCGGACGGCCGCGGGTACGCGCTGACCCTGCGCGCACGGGTCTCGCCGGTCCCCACCGCGGGAGGATGAGTACGGCGCCTACGTCAGCCAGCCCTGCTCCCGCGCGATCCTCACCGCGTCGAGCCGGGTCCGGGCGTCGAGTTTGGTGACGGCGGCACCGAGATAGTTCCGCACCGTGCCCTGCGACAGATGCAGTTCTCGGGCGATCCTCGGGAGTTCGGCGCCGTCGGCGGCCAGTCGGAGGACATCGGTCTCCCGGGCGGTCAGCGGGCTCTGCCGGGCGAGGAGCGCCGCCGCGGCCAGCTGGGGGTCGATGACGTGCTCCCCCGCAGCCACCCGGCGGACCGCGTCGGCAAGCCGGTCCGGCGGGGCGTCCTTCAGCATGAACCCGTTCACCCGGGCCGCGAGGGCCGACCGCAGTACCTCCGGACGACCGAGCACGGTGAGGATCAGGATCCGGCACTCCGGAAGTGTGTCGCCCAGCGCCCGGGCCGCCGCGAGACCGTCCATGCCGGGCATCTCGATGTCGAGGACCGCCACCGTCGGCCGGTGGGCGAGCGCGGCGGGGACCACGGCGTCGCCCCTGCCGACTTCGGCCACGACGTCCATGTCGGGCTCCAGCCCCAGCAGGGCCACCAACGCACCGCGGATCAGATGCATGTCCTCGGCCAGCAGAATCCGGATCACGAGCGCCCCCCGCACCTCGATCGACTCGATGATCCGGATGATAGCGAGCCGCCCGGGGTCAGCCCCGGAGAGCGGCGACCGCCTGCTCGATGCGGCGACGGCGCGTCTCGGGCCTCATCGCGCTCTCGACGGCCCGCACGTGCTCGCGCCGGCGACCGGGTGTGAGGCCCTCGTACGCGGCGCGGGCCACGGAGTCGTCGTCCAGCGCCCGTGCGAGGTCCGGGGGGACGACGACGACGCGCGGCTCGGTGTCGAGCGCCAGCGGCCGGCGGGACGGGGCGGTCAGTCCTGCGCGGGCGCGGGCGGCCCGACGGGCTCCCAGGCGAAGCCGTCCAGGTCGGTGAAGGCGTCGGCGGAGCCCCCGAGGACGACGCGGTGCGAGCCGGTGCCGTCGACGGGGACGCCGAGGTCCTTGGCGAGGGCGCGGCGCTTGTAGAGCGCCAGCTTCACGGGGCAGGAGCGGCCGGCGGCGAACTCGGCGTACTTGCCGCCGAAGCTCCTGGCCACGGTCAGGCCCCGACCGACGTAGAACTCCCTGGTGGCCTTGACGTCCTCGACGCCGATCAGCAGGACGACCTCGTCGATCTCGCGGGTGGCGGGGCCGGTGTCCTTCTTCGCCGAGGTCGCGATCTTCCAGATCGCACCGTCCGGCGCCTGGACGACCCCGCCGTAGCCCCACAGGGACTTCGCGGCGGGCTTCAGCACGGTGGCGCCGGCCTGCACGGCGGCCTCGACGAAGCCGTCGACGGTGGCCGGGCCGGAGACGGTGAGCGCCATGGTGAAGCCGCGGAATCCGGTGCTGTGCGCCTCGGACGCCCGAAGGGCGATGCAGGCGTCCACGCCGAAGGCGCGGTAGAAGCGGCGGGCGGCCTCGGGGTCCGCCACCTCAAGGGTGACGGAGACGAGGGACGTGGTGACTGCGGTGTCCGTGGTGGTTGCCATGCAGACAACGCTAGGGACCGTCCGGCGGCCGGGCTTCTTGATTCCTGACCACCTGACGGGGCGGGCCGGGTCGCGTACGCACGGCGGGGTGCCGGGCACCTCCACATGGCGCGGGGGCCGGGCCGCGTACGCACGGCGGGGTGCCGGGCCGCGTACGCCGGACTCCCCCGCCCGTACGCCTCCGCCTACGCCGTCGCCTCGGCGAGCTCCGCCGCGCCGAAGGACACGTCGAAGCGATCGCACCAGATCGCGACGCTGGAGTAGTCGCCGAGGCTCAGGCCGGCCGGGATCGCGTAGTTCTGATCGCCCTTGTTGCCTTTGAGCTTGCCCAGGCTGATGTGCTTCCCGTCGTCGAACACGCGCCAGCCCGCCGTGCCCTCCTTGACCGGGGCGTCCGTGAGCCAGACGCGCAGGTCGGGCCCGTTGCTCGTGTCGAGCCCCTCCAGCCTGAGCAGATGGGAGCCGTCCGCCAGGCGGACGACCCTGGCCGTGCCCCTGGTGGCGTGCTCATGGCTGATGAAGGAGCCCTCCGTCAGGGTCACCGGCCCGGCCGGCGGCGCCGGGGTCGTGGGCCCGGCGCCCGAGGGGGCGGCGGTCGGCTTCCCGGGGGCGGCGGGCAGGGCTTCGCTGACCGTCCGGTCCTGCCAGAGCCTCCACGGCTGGAACCAGTACAGCCCCACGGCCAGGGCTGCCGTCAGTGCCGTGACGAGAGCGATCGTCATCGGCCCGCGCCTGCCACGTACCCGCTTCATCCCACGTCTCCCCGCTCCGCGTGGCACCCGACAGCCGGGTGCGTCCCGGTCGCATTGAACCGAACGCCGGCCGCCCGGGCCAATGCGCCCCGAGGGCGGCGACGTGGCCCGGCTGTCGCCCGGCCTGAGGCACTCCCCTTCGTCCATGCTCCACTCCGTAGCCCCTGGTGGACATGACGGAGGGTCTACGCGCATCATTCCGGGCCTTGTTCCTAGCGGAAGACACCACCGGGAATGGCCGCACTTGGAGCTAAGGCCACACATGTTCGACAAAGTGCGAAAGAGGGACGTGTGCGGGAGAGAATTCCGGACGCACTGTCCAAAAGATCCAGAGGAAACACCCGTGCGAAGAAGACTCTTCGGTATGACCGCCTCGGCGGCCGCGTTCGGAATCCTGGGCTCCCTCGTGACGGCCTGCGGCTCGCCCGAGAGCGACGGAACGACGCTGCGGCTCGTGGTCCCCGAATACGGCAACAGCCCGGCGACCAGCTCCAAGGGGTACTGGGACCAGCTGTCCGTGGCCTTCAGCGCGGCCCACCCCGGCAAGAAGATCGAGGTGACGCTCTACCCGTGGGCGGACGTGGACCGCGAGGTCACGCGCATGGTCGCGGAGAACAACGCCCCCGACGTGGCCCTCATGGGCGCGTACTCCGATTTCGTCGCGCAGGACCGCCTTTACGCGGCCAGCGAGGTGATGTCGATCAGAACGGAGTCGAACTTCCTGCAGCCCCTGGCGGAGGCGGGCTCGATCCGGCGCAATCTCTACGGTCTGCCTTTCGTGGCGAGCAGCCGGCTGCTCTTCTACAACAAGGAACTCTTCGAGAAGGCGGGCGCAAAGCCCCCGAAGACCTGGTCGGACCTGAAGGAGGCGGCCGAGGCGCTCAAGGAGCAGAACGTCCTCTACCCGTACGCGCTCCCGCTCGGCCCCGAGGAGGCGCACGCGGAGGCGCTGATCTGGGAACTGAGCAACGGCGGCGGGTACACCGACGGCAGCGGCGCCTACAGCATCGCCTCCGAGCAGAACACGGCGACGTTCCGCTGGATCAAGGACAACCTGGTCACGCCCGCCCTCACCGGCCCGGTCCCCCCGGCGCAGCTCAACCGGCAGGACGCCTTCGCGGCCTTCCTGCGCGGTGACGTCGGCATGGTCAACGGCTACCCCTCGCTGCTCCACGAGGCCAAGGCGAAGGGCATCGAGGTCGGGACGCTGCGCATGCCGGTGTCGGACACCCTCGAGGACGGGAAGGTCCCGCCGGCCGCGGGCGTCGCCGACTGGATGATGGCCTTCAAGCGCGAGGGCAACCGCGAACTGGTCGGTTCGTTCCTGAACTTCGTCTACGAGGACAAGAACCTCAAGGAGTTCGCCGGACGCTACAAGCTCCTTCCGTCGACGGTGACCGCCAACCAGGATTCGGAGAACGCGGCCGACGACCCCAGCGCCGAGCAGTTCCTGAGCGCCCTGCGCACGGCCGAGCTCTACCCGGTCGACGACCCTTCCTGGCTCCAGGTCAGCAACACCATCAAGCGCAACATCGGCAAGGCCGTCGCCCCGGACGCCGAGCCGAAGGCCGTGCTGGAGGACATAGCGCGGCAGGCCGAGGAGGCGTCGAAGGACAAGTAGGCGCAGCACGAGCAGCGGTCTGGGCCCTGTCGTCAGGGTGCCAGGGAACCGGCGGCGACGGCCGCACCCCTCCCCCGGTTCCGCCTCCCGCGCCGGCCGCCCGATCGGCGGCGCCTCCTACGGATCCGCCGCGTGGCAGGTCGCCCTCGGCGCGCCCCCGGATCCGTTCGCTAGGGTCATCGATCATGACCCAGCACACGGCCGACGCATGGCCGGAACCTCCCCTCGCCGGCACCGAAGCGGAAGCCGTCGTCGGCGCACTCGAACGCCAGCGGGCCACGCTCGCCTGGAAGTGCTCCGGCCTGGACTCGTACGGACTGCACACGGCACTCGGCCCGTCCACGATCACGCTCGGCGGGCTGCTCAAGCACCTGGCGCACGTGGAGGACAGCCACTTCGCACGGCTGTGGCTCGGCACGCCCGTCGGCGCCCCGTGGGACGAGGTCGACTGGGAGAGCACCCCCGACTGGGACTACCGCTCCGCCGCCGGCGACACCCCGGAGCGGCTGCTCGCCCTCTGGCAGGAGTCGGTCGCCCGCTCCCGCGCCGTCGTCGACGAGGCCCTCTCCACGGGCGGGCTCGACCAGCTGGGCGCCTTCACCACGAGCGACGGCGAGCGCCCCAACCTCCGGCGCATCCTCCTCGACCTCGTCGAGGAGTACGCCCGCCACGCCGGTCACGCCGACCTCATCCGTGAGTCCGTCGACGGGCTCACGGGCGAGGACCCTCCCCGGTAGGGCACCGGCGGGGCGGAGCGGCCCTCGTCGGGCGAGGAGGCCGGGGCGCCCCGCCGCCGTCAGACCGTCTGGGGCCCCATCAGGCGGACCAGGAGGTCGTCGAGGCTGACCAGACCGGTGAGCGTCCCCTGGTCGTCGCGTACGACGGCGAGCGAGGAGCGGCGGCGGCGCAGCTGCTCGACGGCCTCGGACACCGTGGTGGCCGTGGTCAGTTCGGGTACGGGGCGGGCGAGGTCGCGGGCCGTGCGCGCGCGTCCTCGGGTACGGGCGACCAGGGCGTCCCGGGCGTGCACGGAGCCGAGGAGGTGGTCGCCGTCGCGGACCAGCAGACGGGAGCGGTCGGCCTCGGAGGCCCGGGCGAGGAGCATGTCGAGGTCGGCGTCGGCCGGCACGGTGACGATGTCCGCGGCCGGGGTCTGGAACTCCGCCAGGGGGGTCTGCGGTTCGATCAGCGAGCGGGTGATGAGCTGGGAGTCGGTCTTGTTGATGAGGCCGAGGCGCTCGGACTCCTCCACGAGGTGCGTGAGCTGTTCGCGGTTGTGGACGGCCGTCAGCTCGTCACGGGGCTGGACCCGGCACAGCCGGACGAGGCCGTTGCTCACCTTGTTGAGGATCCAGAGCAGCGGTCGCACCACCTTGACGACGGCGCGGAAGGCCGGCGTGAGGAGCATCGCGGACCGCTCGGGGTGCGCGATGGCCCAGGACTTGGGTGCCATCTCGCCGAGGACCATGTGGAGGAAGACGACGACGATCATGGCGACGGCGAACGCGATGCCGTAGCTGAGGGTCGTCGGGAGTCCCAGCCCGACCAGCAGGGGGTCCAGCTCGTGCGAGATCGCCGGCTTGGAGATGGAGCCGAGTCCCAGGGTGCAGATGGTGATGCCGAGCTGGGCGCCCGCGAGCATCAGCGACAGCTCGCGCATGCCGGCGAGCGCGGCCTTCGCTCCGCGTCGGCCCTCGGCGACGGCCTTCTCGATGCGGTGCCGCCTGGCGGCGACCAGCGCGAACTCGGCCGCGACGAAGAAGCCGCTGCCGACCAGCAGCAGGACGGTGATGAAGACGGCCATGGGGAAGCTCATGCCTGGACCTCCTCGGCGGCGGACGGGACGCGTGCGAGACGGACACGGTCGGGGACGTGGCGGTCGAGGCTGAGGACCTCGATGCGGACGTCGTCGACGGTGAGGCGGTCCCCGATGGTGGGGAAGCGGCCGAGGCGGTCGATGACGAGTCCGGCGACGGTGTCGTAGTCGTCGTCCTCGGGCAGCGTGATGCCGGTGGCGTCCTCGATCTCGTCGAGGCGCCGTCCGGCGTCGACGCGCCATCCGTCGCCGTCCGGGGCGGCCAGAGTCACCACCGTGTCGCTCTCGTCGGCGATGTCCCCGACCAGTTCCTCGGCGATGTCCTCGTACGTGACGACGCCGGCGACGCCGCCGTGCTCGTCCAGGACGACGGCGAACTCGTCGTCGCGCTCCCGCATCTGCGCGACGGCCTGCGGCAGCGGCAGCGTGTCGGGGAGCAGCAGCGGGCGCCTGGCGGCCTCGCCCGCCGTCGTGGTGGCGAAGACCGCGGCGGGCAGGCGCATGAGCTCGTTCACGCCCAGGACTCCGGCGATGTCGTCGGGGTGGTCGCCGAGGACGGGGTAGTTCGAGTGGCCGTGCCGGGCGATCAGCTCCACGGCTTCGTCGAGTGTGGCGTCCTTCCGTACGAAGACGGCGTCCGCGCGGGGCACCATGACCTCGCTCATGGTCCGCTCGGAGAACTCCAGGGCGTGGTCGAGCAGCTCGGCGGTGTCGAGCGGCAGCTCGCCCTGCTGGTGGGACTCGCCGATGAGGTGGCTGAGCTCTTCGAGGGTGGCGCCGTGGTGCAGTTCCTCGACCGGCTCGATGCCGACCTTGCGCAGCACCTTGTTGGCGGCGCTGTCGAAGACGTGCACGACGGGGCCGACGACCTTCAGGTAGAGGAGGGTGGAGGGGGCGAGGGACTTGGCGAGCCGTTCGGGGACGGCGAGGGCCAGGTTCTTGGGCGCGAGTTCCCCGAGGACCATCTGCAGGACCGTCGCCACGACGAAGGCGAGGACGACGGAGATCACCGAGACGGCGCCGTCGGAGAGGCCGGTGCCGTCCAGCGCGGGCTTGAGCAGCGCGGAGACGGACGGTTCGGCCAGGAAGCCGACGACCAGGCCGGTGACGGTGATGCCGAGCTGGGCGCCGGACAGCATGAACGAGAGCCGTTCGAGGACCTTCAGCGCGCGGGCCGCCCGCTTGTCCCCCGTCTCGGCCTCGCGGGCGAGCGCGAGCCGGTCGGCGGCGACGTAAGCGAACTCCTGGGCGACGAAGTAGCCGGTTCCGGCGGTCAGGACGAGGACGGCCAGGAGGCCGAGAGCGGCGTTCATCGGGCGCACCCCTCCGGGGTGGCGGTGGACGTCGGTCTGGCGGACAAGAAGCGGCTCCTTGCAGAAGGGACGGGGTCTTGGAAGGGAGTATCGGGGGTGCGGAGGACGACGCACCGGAGGCGGGAGGCCGCGTCACACGGCGGTGTGAGGGCGGTGGGTTCGTCGCGGTGGTCCTCGGGGGTCACACGGCCGAAGGGGGCTCGGAGGCGGCAGGTGCCGGGAGCGGGACCCGGGCCGGCGCATGCGGCCGGGTGGCGGTCGCGCGGAGGGCGGCCGCAGGGGCGGGTCCGGGCGCAGGCACGGATCCGGACGCACGTACGGCGGGTCCGGGCGCAGGCAGGGATCCGGGCGCCGGTGAGGCGGCGCGGGCCGGGGCGGTCCCGGGGGCAGGGAGCAGCTGGAGGACGTCGTTCACCGCGCCACGCCCGCTCGCTCGCCGGACGGCGGGGCAGGGTTCGGCGCGGCCGGTACTCGGAGGCTCCATCGTGGGCCCGTGGCTCCTTCGCGGGAACGAGGTGGTGTGCGGACGGAGGTGGGAACCTCCGGTTTCTACACCCACTGTAAAGGACACGGGCCGCGTGTCCACTGTTCGATCACTCACACGCCACGGGTCGGGGCTCCGCTCGCCGCGGCACGGACGCCGTTGAGGACGCGCAGGCCCCACCACCCACACCCCTCCCCCGATCGCCGAGAAGCGCCTCGGCAGCAGCTTGAAGGCTGTTTTCGGACTTTCCTCGTGAACCTGTCGGGACGTCACTTCGCATCGCCGCACCGCCTTTATGCTCTACACCGTTGTAGAGCTCAGCGGGATGGGTGCACGCCCTCCCCCGACCCGCGGAGGACCGCTCCGCGGGTGGCCCGGCCCCCCGGATCACAGGTACGAACGAAGGAGTGGACGCCACGATGGTGTTCAAGAGACTGCTCGGCTCGCTCGGTGTCGGCGGCCCCGCCGTGGACACGGTGCTCGACCCGGGTGCGGCGATCCCCGGAGGAACGCTCAGCGGGCAGGTGCACCTCACGGGCGGCGGCGCCGACTTCACCATCGAGCACATCGCCCTGGAACTCGTCGCCCGCGTCGAGGCCGAGCACGACGGCGGCGAGTCCGAGGGCACGGTCGCCTTCGAACGCTTCATCGTCGGCGGGAACTTCCGCCTCGCCGAGGGCGAGCGGCGCAGCATCCCCTTCAGCGTGACGCTCCCCTGGGAGACGCCGATCACGGAGCTGTACGGCCAGGGCCTCGGCATCGCGCTCGGCGTGCGGACCGAGCTCGGCGTCGCGGGCGCCAAGGACAAGGGCGACCTGGACCCCGTCGCCGTGCGCCCGCTCCCCGCCCAGGAGGCGATTCTGGAGGCCCTGGGGCAGCTCGGCTTCGGTTTCAGGTCCGCCGACCTCGAACTCGGCCACATCCGGGGAACCGGTCAGCAGCTGCCGTTCTACCAGGAGATCGAGCTCACCCCCGCCCCGCGGTACGCGCACCAGGTCGCCGAGATCGAGGTGACGTTCCTGGCCGGACCGACGGGACTCGACGTCGTCCTGGAGGCAGACAAGCGCGGCGGGATGTTCTCCGAGGGCCACGACGCCCTCACATGTTTCACCGTCGGCCACCAGGGGGTCGAGCACGTCGACTGGAACGCGGAGGTGGACGGCTGGGTCCGCCGGCTGGTCGAGAGCCGCACTCCTCACGCCGCCCATGCGCCGCACGCTCACGGCGGGTACGACGGGCACCACGGGGAGGACCACGGTCACGGTCACGACCGGCGCTCCGGCCCCGGCATGGGCACCGCCGTCGCCGCGGGCGCCGCCGGGCTCGCGGTGGGCGTCGTCGGCGGCATGGTGGCCGCCGAAGTCGTGGACGAGGTGGGCGACTTCTTCGAGGGGGGCGACGAAGGCGACGCGGACGACGAGGGCTGACCTCCGCCCCGAACGCATGAGAAGCGGGGAGGGGGACACCGGGCCCCCTTCTCATACGTTTCTACATCACTGTAGATTCGACTGTTCCATCACACTGCGGTTCGACGCGAGCGTCCGACGCACGGCACGGAAGGAAACGACATGGGTGTGAGCCTCGCCAAGGGCGGCAACGTCTCGCTGAGCAAGGAGGCGCCGGGGCTGACCGCCGTACTCGTCGGCCTGGGCTGGGACGTGCGCACGACGACGGGCAGCGACTACGACCTCGACGCGAGCGCCCTGCTGCTGAACGAGGCCGGCAAGGTCGGCTCCGACCAGGACTTCGTCTTCTACAACAACCTGACCAGCCCGGACGGTTCGGTCGAGCACACCGGTGACAACCTCACGGGCGAGGGCGACGGTGACGACGAGGCCATCAAGGTGAACCTCGCGGCGGTGCCCGCCCAGGTGGCGAGGATCGTCTTCCCCGTCTCCATCCACGACGCGGACAACCGCGGCCAGAGCTTCGGCCAGGTGCGCAACGCCTTCATCCGCGTCGTGAACCAGGCCGGTGGCGCGGAGCTCGCCCGGTACGACCTGTCGGAGGACGCCGCGACCGAGACCGCCATGGTCTTCGGCGAGCTCTACCGGCACGGCGGCGAGTGGAAGTTCCGCGCGGTCGGGCAGGGGTACGCCTCCGGTCTCGCCGGCATCGCGTCCGACTTCGGCGTCAGCGTCTGACGCCGGCTCCGCCGTTCTTGAGCAGCCCGCTCCACACCTCTGAAGCAGTCCGGCGAGAAAGCGGAGAGCAGTGTTCGGAATCAGCGAGATCGCGATCATCCTGATCGTCGTCATCGTCCTGCTGGGCGCCAAGAGGCTCCCCGAGCTGGCCCGCAACGCGGGCAAGGCGGCCCGCATCCTCAAGAGCGAGGGCAGGGCGATGAAGGCGGACGGTGCCGCCGTCGAGCCCCAGGCCACCTACCAGGTGAAGCAGCCCCACCCGGGCGATCGCCCGGCCGCGGACGACCCGCGCGACGCCGACTCGGGCCGGCCCCGCGCCTGACCGGACAGTCGTGCCCGTCCCGGCCTGGACCGGGACGGGCACGGCCTCGCCCCGCGGGGCGAGGGGGCACGCCCGGTGTCGCCGGATGCCCCGGTCACACCGGGCGTCCGGTCACTGCAGGACGGCCTGGGCCCGCATGGCGAGGAAGTTCGCCTTGTAGGCGTCGTGCGTGGCGGCGCCCTCCAGACGGATCAGGGCCTCGTCGTTCTCCCGCAGGGAGGAGACGTCCAGGTTGTGCGAGCCGGTGAAGGTCCACTTCGTGTCCGGGTGCCCGGCGTAGTTGCCCTCGACGAGCAGGTACTTCGAGTGGACGAAGTAACCGCCGGCATCGAGGTGGTAGGGCTTGATCCGGGCGTGGCCCTGCAAGACCGGAAGGTCGTTGGAGTCCTTGTAGACGATCTCGATCCAGCAGTCCTGGTCGGCGAGCGAGCGCAGCTTCGTCGCGATCTCGTCCCGGTGCAGGGCCCACGCGGAGATCCGCACGATCGTCTTGTGGGACGTCGTGCCGGTGGTCGTGTTCCCGGTGCAGGAGACGTTGTTCAGGAACCCGAGCACGACGTCGCCGCTCTGCTGCGGGAAGAAGTAGTACTTCGCGTCGCCGGCCTCTCCCGTCCGGTAGTAGTCGCTGTTCTTGCTCATGGCCGCGAGGTCGTTGAAGTACGCGGTGTACGCCGTGTAGAGGGCGGTGTTGCCCACGACCGTGGAGGCGTTGTTCCACTGGCGGGTGGTGGACGACACCGTCTGGTTGGCGGAGCTCTGGATCACCACGTCCTCCGCGACGCCCGCGTCGCCGACGCGGGAGAACGTGAAGAACTTGTTGTGGTTGATCGGATTGGTCCCGCCCGCCGCGATGCAGGCACCGCCCGCGCTGCACACCTGCACCCAGGAGTTCTGGGACTTGTCGGTGCCGAGGGCGGCGATCAGGTTCTGGGCGGGCGCCGGAGCGGGGGCCTCGACGGACTTGTGGTCGAGGACCACGCGGACGTTGACGCCGCGCTGGTCGGCGGCGACCAGGGCGTCGGTGAAGTCCTGGTCCTGCATGACGTACAGGGCCGCCCGCAGGGTGCGTCCCGCCTGGGTCTTGTCGATCGCCCCGATGATGTGGTTCTTCACGGCGTCCTGCTCGGCCGCCGTCCCCTTCGGGTTGTTGAAGACGGCGCCCGTGACGACGGGCGGCGCGTCCTCGGCGGCGGCGGGGGCGACAAGCGAGAGAACGAGGGCGAGGGCGACCGACACGGCCGCCCAGAAACGCTGGCGTATGACTCCTCCTCGGCTGGATGGTGGCATGAGCCTGCCATGCCGTACGACGGGGGGAATCGGAGGGTCCCCGAATCCACCCGGCGAACCGCCGCGCACCTGGGCGGCTGCGTGGCTCGGCCGCAGGCTCTCGGGGCGCGAGGCGTGGTGGTGGGTTCCCGTCACGGCGGCCGCGGCGGCGCTCCCGGCCGTGCCGCCCCTGGTTCCGCTCACGGAAGCGGGCATCGCGGTGGGCATCGCGGGATGGGTGACCGCCCGGAAGCGGGCGGACGGAGCACGCGTGAGGTCCCGAACGCCGAGGTCACAGGGGTGGGCGGCCCGCTGGTGGCAGCGGGTGGGAAGTTTTCCGGAAGAGGGGGGTGTGAAGTGTGTGAGGCAGGGCAGGCGGGGGCTGAGCGCGTGGGACCGCTCATGGCGTCGACTGGCTTGCCGGTTCCCCCTTCCTGGCAAGCCGGGGCGCACTCGGACGGCCCGCACCCGGCAGGTGTGCGGGCCGTCCGACAAGACTCCGAAGGTGTACACATCGGCCCCTCCGCCGGAGCCCGCGGCGGAACCGCGCGGCGTCGTCACGGCCTGCGGGCCGCCCCCCGGCGACCGGACCGGCCCCGGGGCGCTCCGCAGGGCGATCGAAGCGACCGAGTCCGCGAGCTCCGTGACCGTTCACACGGACGCCCTCAGGAGGTCGTGCGCCGCGTCGTGTTCTCCCGCCACTGCCGTCCGATCGACCGCATCAGGGCCGGGTAGACCCCCAGGTAGCGGAAGGGCTTGATGCCGAGCATGTACAGCGAACCGAAACGGCCGTTGGGCTTCACAAGCACGGCCATCTGGCCGCGGTAGCCGCCGTTCCCGTCCGGGACCCAGCCGATGTGCATCACTCCGTGCATCGTCTTGTTCGCGCACTCCGCGGCCCACTCGTCGTGTGTCTGGAAGACCGAGGTGAAGGGCGCCGTGCCGAGGTCCGGTCCCCGCGGCCCCTTCCGGAGGTCGTCCGGCAGCCGGTCGCGCAGCGTCGCCACCCGGCCGCCGACGCCCGAGTCCGGTGTGTCCCATCCGAGCAGCGCGCCGAGCTTCCAGCGGACCGCGAACAGGAACCGTCCCACCGGGTTGCCGCCGTCCGGGCCCTTCCTGCCGTCCGCCATCTGCCGGACCAGGAGGTGCAGGTCGTCCGGGCCGCCGGGCGTCGGCAGCACCCACACGTCCTCGACCCCGAAGTCGGGGGCGATCTCGTGGATCCGCCAGGGACGGGACGTGTGGGCGGTGGTGGGGAGGCGCAGATCGCTCATGACAGACCCCTGTCTATACGGTGGCGTATAGACCGAGCATAGACCCCTCTATACGGCTCCGTATACTTGCCCGGGCGACAGGAAGAGGAGACACACCGATGGGCACGATCCGAACGCCGCGGGACAAGTGGATCGAGGAGGGCCTGCGCGCGCTGGCCTCGGGCGGCCCCGAGGCCGTGCGGGTCGAGGTGCTCGCCCAGGCGCTCGGTGTCAGCAAGGGCGGGTTCTACGGCTACTTCCGCAACCGCGCCGCCCTGCTGGAGGAGATGCTCGACAGCTGGGAACGCGGGGTCACCGAGGACGTCATCGAGCGGATCGAGCGCGACGGCGGCGACGCCCGCGAACGACTGGGCCGGCTCTTCGACTTCGTCGGTTCGAGCGAGACGCCGGTGACCGACCCCGGGGTGGAGCTCGCGATCCGCGACTGGGCCCGGCGCGACACGGACGTCGCGCGACGCCTCCGCGGCGCCGACAACCGGCGGATGGACTACCTGCGCGGGCTCTACGGCGACTTCTGCCCCGACGAGGGCGAGGTCGAGGCCCGCTGCCTCATCACCTTCTCCCTCCGCATCGGCGACCACCTCATCGCCGCCGACAACGGCCCGCGCAGCCGCGGGGAGGTCCTCGGAACCATCAGGAAACGCCTGCTCGGATGAGCGCCGGCCGGCGCGGGGCCCGAGGCCGGCCGTCGACTCCCCGCGCGGCAGCCGCCGGACCGCCGGGCCCCTCACCGAGGAACCCGGCACGCGCCGCTCAGCGACCAGGGGCTTTCAGCGACCCATCCCGTACACCTTCGACGTCGAGCCGGGACGGACCCGGGAACGCTTCACCGCGGCGCCACGCGCCGCCTCGAAGGCCCTGACCGCCTGCCCGTCCTTGCGCCAGGGGTCGGCTCCGCACCACGCCCCGATGAGCCGGAACTGCTCCAGCGCGGGCGCGTAGAGCATCGACCGGAGCATGTAGTACGCGAGCAGGTGCCGCAGGGCCGGCAGGCGCTCGTCGTCGGGCGCGACCAGTTCGAACGAGGCCGCGACCTGCTTGAGCGTCTTCCTCGCCATGGGCGTGACCGGCACCGTGTCGGTGGTGGACCGTGCGGTGAGCTCACCGAGGGCGTGCAGGTAGATACCGGCGAGCGGGCTGCCGGGCGGTGCCGTGCGGACCGCCCGGCGGGCGAAACGCATCATCCGCCGGTCGCTGCCGAACCACTTCGCGCACCAGTACTGGAGGGCCTGCCAGTGCCCTTCGTAGTGGTGGGGGGCCCGGGCGACGAGCCCCTCCCAGAGGGGCTTGAAGCGGGCCCGCTTGTACTGGGCTCCGCGCGCCGCCGTGATCATGACCACCCAGGGACCGGGGTTGGCCGGGTCGAGCAGCGCGGCCCGCTCCGCCGCCTCGATCGCCGCGGGGAGCATCGCGCGGAAGCGGTCCATGTCCGAGGACATGACCTCGTGGGCGTAGCCGCCGCCACGGATCTCCCAGGCGCGGTGGACCATGATGCTCGCGCGGAGCGTGGCCGCGTCGCAGTCGCCGGGCTCGGCGGCGACCCAGGCGTCGAGCCAGGCGTCGTCCTCGCGGGCGACCTGCTGGAGGAGTTCCAGCCGTGCCCAGCGCTCGTCCCAGTCGTCCCCGGCCTCGGAGACGTACCGCCGGGCGGCCTTCCAGTCGCCGCCCCATGCGGCGTCGGCCACCGACTGACGCTCCTGCGCGCGGTGTTCGGGCGGGGGCGGACCCGCTCGTCGCGAGTCGAGCACCTCGCGGGGCGGTAGCCCGTAGTCGGTCGCCACGAACTCGGTTTCGACCCAGCGGCCCACGGGACGCGAGGTTCCGGCGATGCGGTAGAGCACAACGAGGAGCACGCCGAGTATGACGGCGTTGGAGATGGTCACGACGGGGAATCATCCACGAAGCGATCACGCTCCGCAATGGTTCAGGCCAACGATAAGGCGAGGTCAGAGGGTTGAGGCCGAGCCGTGATCCTTCTGCGGCGGCTCGACCGATGGCACCCGTGTCACCGCTGTTCCGCCGGAGGCGCCGGACGGCCGGGCCCGCGCGTCAGGCTCCGGGACCCAGGGATCCGGACGGGAACGGTCCTGGAGGTACACCGATGTGGTGCCGACGGCGTGAGGACCGGCCGGGACCGGCAGGGTGGGGAGGGTCATGCGGTGCATGGTCGCCGCCCGGGCCCCGGTTGCGCCATCAGGGAGATCCCCGATGCGTGGAACGTCCGTCGCGCGCAGCGGGCCGCCGACGGGTCCTGTCCACTCCGGCTTCCAGGAGCACCTGGGGAGGCCGGAGAGGAAGTCCCCGCGCGAGCGCGGCCGGACGGCAACACGCGAGGCGTCGTTCACTCATTGGGGTGACAGACCCATCCGCCGGGCGCGGGCCGCCGAATGTCCCATGTGAGCAGCTTCCGCAGCACCCTCATCCGCACCGCGGCGGGCGCGACGCCGACCGGTCTCCCGGTCGCCTTCGCGTCGTCGGGCGAAGGCGCGCCGGCCACCCGGCCGGCTCGCCGCGTGAGCGGATTCCGCGCTGTGGGGTCCGGTGTGGCCCGCGTGGCCGCCGCGGCGGCCGGTGTGACCGCCCTGGCGGCCGCCGCGGCCGGGGCGTTCGGCCACCGGTGGTGCGCGATGCGGCAGAGCCCAGGCTCGGCCGCTCGCCTCACCTCACGCCGGCCGTTCCACCTGCTCGTCTCCGACCACTCGATCCACCCCACCGACAAGACCCGCCTCGGGCCCTTCTTCAAGGAGTCGAAGAACATGAACAGCAAGAAGATCCGCCGTACCGCGATCGCCGTCGCCGCGGCTGCTCTGCTGCCCTTCTCCCTGGCCGCGTGCAGCGATTCGGGCAGCGACACCAAGGCCGGTCCCTCCGCGAGCGCGGACGACGCGGCCAAGACCACGGCGAGCACGCCCGCGGACGACGGCATGACGGACGGGGAGCCCTTCGGCCCGGCGTGTGCCGGGGTGCCCAAGGAGGGCGCCGGCTCCTTCGACGGGATGGCAAAGGACCCGGTGGCCACCGCGGCCTCCAACAACCCTGCCCTGTCGACCCTGGTGACCGCGGTCAAGAAGGCCGGTCTGGTGGACACGCTCAACAACGCGAAGGACATCACGGTCTTCGCCCCGACCAACGACGCCTTCGCGAAGATCCCGAAGGCGGACCTCGACAAGGTCCTGGCCGACAAGGCCACGCTCACCAAGATCCTCACGTACCACGTCGTGGGTCAGCCGCTCACCCCGAAGCAGCTGGAGAACGGCAGCTTCGAGACCCTGCAGAAGGGCATGATCACCACGACCGGCTCGGGCGAGTCCTACAAGGTCAACGGCACCGCGAACGTGGTCTGCGGCAACGTGAAGACGGCCAACGCCGACGTCTACATCATCGACACCGTACTGATGCCGAAGTAACGACCGCGCACGCGAAGCCAGCCTCGGCCGGCCCCGGCTCGTGGCTCCGCCCTCGTCTCCGGGGGCAGGCGGAGCCACGAGCCGGGCATCGCGCGAAGCTTCACCTTCGACGCGACCGCACGACAGGCCGACCGCGCGGCCCGCGGACCCGAACCGGCCGGCGGGATGCGGGGCGAGAGCCCGCTACCGACGGGTGGCGGCGCCCCCGAGGCGTACGGTTCGGGGATCCGGCGGTGTCATCCACCGGCCCCGCCGCGCGCGTTGCGACACGGAAGCGCATGATGGGCGTACCGCCCGCCCGGGAAGCCACTTCGCACGTTGTCACCGGGCGGGCCTCTCAGAGGCAGCCCGAGATCGGCACCGCGCCGACCACCTGTCGGCCGGGCTTCGAGACGTCACAGGCCCGTCGCGTCCCTGGCCTTCTTCAGCACGGAGTCGAGCGCGGCCAGTCGTCCGTCGCGTCGCCTCTCCCGGTCCGCCCTGTCCTGCGGCACCAGACGTGCGGCGACCTCCACGGCGTACGCGTCCGGGTCGCCGAACGCGGCCCGCGGGTGGTCTCCCGTCTCCGCGCAGTGCGTCGTGACCTCCTTGACCGCCTGGAGCACGACCGGCCGGTCCACGCCCGGTTGCATCGCCAGCCGCACCTGGAAGCGCGCCATCCACTTCTCGCGGTCCTTCTCCCGCGCCGCGTCCGACGTCTCGTCCTTCGTCGCCACGTGCTCTCCCGGTCGGTCGGAAACGGTCCTCGCGAGAAGGGACGTCGAGGAGCGGGCACGGGTTGCCTGCGTGAGCCGCCTTCCTCCCGCCGACCGTGGGCAGCACCCGGACCGCGGACCTGCGACGGCGAGGGCGCGCCCGTCCTTGCCGGGTCCCCGAGCGACCGGGCGCGGCCGGGGAGCATGGTTCGCATGACCACTGAACACCCCGCCGAACGGGACGGCACCGGGCACGACCGGTTCGCCGCCTTCTCGGAACGGGCATCCAACCTCACCAGCTCCCCGCTGTTCTACGCCCTGTGCGTCCTCCTGGTCGTCGGCACGGTCGTCCTGCACTTCCTGCACCCGCCGCTGTCCTGGCTGATCTTCGCCGGCGACGTCATGGCGGCCGTCAACCTCCTCCTTCTCGCCCTCCTGAAGAACACCGAACAGCGTGACACCCACGCCCTCCAGCGGAAGCTGGACGCCATCGCCGCCGCACTGCTGGAGCAGCGCGAGGGCGAGAGCCACGAAGCGGCCGACGCGTTGCGCGACGCCATCCGCATGGAGAAGGACCAGTGAGCACGCGGGCGGCGGATGCGACGGGGTCCCGTGACGAGGGCCGGGGGCGCTGAGGGGACTTCGGCGTGTTCGCCCCGCCGTCTCCCGCCGGAGCAGCCGTCCGGTGGTGGCGGGGGTGCCGAGCCCTGGCCTGGCGGGACGACGGTGCGGCCGCTGCCGGAAAACACGTGGCCGCCGGGGATGCGGAGTGCGAGGATCGGCCCGCACTTTGATCCACATCCGCGTCCCGGAGGTCCGCATGGACGTCGCCCCGCTGCTGCCGCTGACCACGGCACGGTTGTCCCTGCGCCTCTTCGTCCCCGGCGACGCGGACGGCCTGTACGCCTACCAGAGCCTGCCGGGCGTGGCGCGGTACCTGTACCGGCCGGCGCACACCCGCGAGCGCAGCGAGCAGGTCGCGGCCGAGCGGGCCACGCAGACGGTCTGGCTCGCCGGCGGGGACAAGCTGGCGCTCGCCGTCTGCCGACGTGACGAGCCCGGCCTCCTCGGCGAGGTGAGCCTCACCCTGGCCGATGCCCGCGCGGCCCAGGCCGAGATCGGCTGGACGCTCGACCCGGGGCACCAGGGCCACGGCTACGCGACCGAGGCGGCCACGGCGCTGGCCGCGTTCGCCTTCGAGACGCTGGGCGTGCACCGCCTCTACGCGCGGCTGGACGTGGAGAACACCGGCTCGGTGCGCGTCTGCGAACGCCTCGGGATGCGCCGGGAGGCGCACCTGGTGGAGAACGACCTCGACGGGGACCGCTGGGGCAGCGAGTACATCTACGCGGCGCTGGCGGCGGACCTCGGTGGTCGAGCGTCCGGCTGAGCCGCGGCAAGCGGGCAGGGGCGGCCGGACAGGGGCACCTCTCCGCCGTCCTGCCGATCGGGGGTGGGTCCGCGCAGGTCAGGGGACTCGTCGCCGGTCTCCTCGCGCCGTGGTCGCCGCCGGAAATCCGCGGGCGGACCGCGCGCGATCTGTCTAGCCTGGCGGCCTGCACATCACGAGGGAGAACTGCGGTGCTGGTCATGCCCGGACGGCGGACGTCCACGATGGAACTGCTGGCCGTCGAGGCGGCGGGGCGCGGGATGGAGGTCCGGGCCGCGGAGGACGTCGGCGCCGCCGCGGGGCCGGCGTACTGGTACGGCGGGCCGGCCGCCGGCGCGCGCATGGCCGCCCGGCTGGGCTTCGCGCTGCTCGAACCGTCGGACGACTGGCTCTCCGAGCTGCCGGAGGTGTTCACCGGGCGCGAGGTCCGCACGGCCACCGTCCTGGACGCCTGGGCCGTCGACCGGCCGACGTTCGTCAAACCGCCGCGGGAGAAGTCCTTCCCGGCGGACGTGTACGCGGACGGTTCGCGGCTGCCCGCCGACCTGGACCCCGCGACGCCCGTGCTCCTCTCCGAGGTGGTGACCTTCGCCGCCGAGTACCGGCTCTTCCTGCTCGACGGGCAGATCGCCGCAGGCAGTCGGTACGCGGTATTCGGCCGGCTCGATCCCCTGCCGCTCGACCGGAACGGCCCCCTCGCCGGGGAGATCGCCGAGTTCGTCGACCGTCTGGTCGCCGCAGCCGGCCCCTCCCTGCCGAGCGCCGTCGTCGTGGATGTCGGGCAGCTGCTCGACCCGTACAGCCCGGGTCACCGATGGGCCGTGGTGGAGGCCAACATGGCCTGGTTCTCCCACGCGTACGCCGCCGAACCGGCCCCCGTGCTGGACGTCGTGCTGCGGTCGGCCGGGCCGCGGGAGCTGGTGGGAGCGGCGGATCTGGCGTTCGTGCGGGACTGAGGCCGTGGTCCTCGCACGCCTCGCAAGCCGTCGGCCGGCCGGTGGACGCGACGTCGGGACCGACGTCGACACGTCCGTCCGCCTGTCCGTCCGGTCGACGAGCGCCGTGTGAACAACGGGTGTAACGCGCCACAACTGTACGAGAGTTGCGACCGCGCTGAGATACGTTGCACAGGTGACCGACATCGAAAGCCGCATCGACACGTCCCGGCCGCACACCGCCCGGATCTGGAACTACTGGACCGGCGGCAAGGACAACTACCCGGTCGACCGGGAGGCCGGTGACCAGATCCGCGCGCTGCATCCCGGAATCGGGGACTACGCCAAGGCGGACCGGCTGTTCCTGGGGCGTGCGGTGCGGTACCTGGCCGAGCAGGAGGGCATCCGGCAGTTCCTGGACATCGGTACGGGGCTCCCGAGCGCCGACAACACCCACGAGGTCGCCCAGCGCGTCGCACCCGAGGCGCGGGTCGTGTACGTCGACAACGACCCGCTCGTCCTCGCGCACGCCCGCGCCCTGCTGGTCGGGACGCCCGAGGGGCGGACCGACTACCTGGACGCCGACCTCAGGGACGTCGACACGATCCTGGCGGCCGCGGCGAAGACCCTCGACCTGTCGCGGCCGGTCGCGCTGATGCTCCTCGGGGTGGTCATCTTCGTCGAGGACGACGAGGAGTCGTACGCCGTCGTGAAGCGTCTGATGAACGCGCTCGCACCCGGCAGCCACCTCGTCCTCTCCCACACGGTCCGGCACCCCGACATGCCGGACGTGGACGCGGCGGTCGCGTTCTGGAACGAGCACGGGACCCCGAAGCTCACCCAGCGGACCCCCGCCGCCGTCACCCGCTACTTCGACGGCCTCGAACTCCTCGACCCCGGCGTGGTGTCCTGCTCCGCCTGGCGCGCGGACTCGGACACACCGGACGTCGCGATGTACGCGGGCGTGGGCCGCAAGTAGCGCTCAGAGGTGTGGCGGTTCGGCGGAGGCATGCTCCGGCAGCGCGACCGAGCATGCCTCCGCACCTGTGCGATCATGATCGTCGTTTTCCGGCCAACCGTCGGATCATCCCGCTTGATTGCAGAGGACCATGAAGCTCACCGTTTTCGCCCGTGCTCGACACGGCCTGCTCGCTCTCGCCGCCTCCCTCGGACTGGTCCTCGGCCTCTCGGTCGCTCCGGCCCAGGCGGCTGAGCCGACCTTCATCTACCTGGGAACCGTCGTGATCCAGAACGAGAACTCCGGGAAGTGTCTCGAGGTCGCGGACTGGAGCAAGGCGAACGGCGCGCCCGTCCGGCAGTGGACGTGCCACTACGGCGACAACCAGAAGTGGTACCGCTGGGGCGTTTCGAACGACGCCACGGCCTACTACTACATCAACGTCAACAGCGGAAAGTGCCTGGAGATCGCCAACTGGGCGACCGGGAACGGTGCGGCCGCAGACCAGTGGGGCTGCCACTACGGGCTCAACCAGCGTTTCTACGGCGGTTCCGGCCTCTCGATGGACTTCAGCTACTCCCCTCAGAAGTGCGTTGAGATAGCCGACTGGAGTGTGAACGACGGTGCCCCCGCACGGCTGTGGACGTGCACGTACAAGCCCAACCAGCTCTTCTCCATCAGGGCGGTGTGAGCCGGCGGCGGATCCCGGGGCTGAGCCCCGGGATCCGCCCGGCCTTGGCCGCCGACCCCGCCACCCCCGTCCGGTGGTTCTCGAGGCTCCCCGCTGCTCCGCCTGCCTCGCCCGGCCGCGGCGGGGGCGCCGTGCAGGACGGCCCGGTCCTCCTCGCCGCACAGAGCCGGAACCCTGGAGCCCCGCCTACCCTCCGTCCCCCAGCCGGGCCGCCAGTGGCGCGATGACGTGTTCCTCGACCGCGCGGGCCGTCTCCTCCCCCTCCGGGAGGGACGGGGGACTGCCGATCGCCGGGCGTTGCGCGAAGCCGTTGTCGAGGTGGGGCATGCGGACGTCCAGGACGGAGATCCCGGCGCGGCGCGCCTCACGGCCGACGACGGACAGCCAGGCGGCCAGCGCCGTCTTGCTCGCCGCGTAGTCCGCGGTCCCGAGGAGCGGCCGGTCCACGATGACGCCGGTGACGACGGACACCGCACCGCCCGGCGGCAGGACGCGCAGCGCACCGCGGGCCACGGCCATCGGCGCCTGCGCGTTCACCGTCATCAGATGCTCCGCGACGGTCTCCGGCACCTCCGCCGCCGGGGAGAAGCCCGCCACCCCCACGGCGACGACCACCGCGTCGAGCCCGCCCAGGGCCTCGTGCGCCCAGGGGGCGAGTTCCTCGCAGGCGGCCAGGTCGTACGCCTCGAATCCACGGTGCGGGCAGCCTCCCAGCTGTTCCGCTCGCGAGGCCAGGCGCTCCCGGTCGCGTCCCGCGAGCGCCACGGTGGCGCCGAGCCGTGTCAGAGCCTCGGCAGCGAGTCCCCCGACGCTTCCCGTGGCACCCACCACGAGCGCGCGCGTTCCGCCGTCGACGACCATGGCGGTCTCCTCCCTGGGTGCCGGTCCGGTTCCGTCCCTCATTCCCGTTTCGCCGGATCGGCCGTGACCGGATGCGCGCCCCGCGCCGCGGCCGGAAGTCGCCCTAGGCAGGGGTCGCGGACACCATCGCTGCGGAAAATCAGTGGTCTCTGATCCTTTTCGGTGTCACGCTGTCTGCACACCGAAGGGGTGTAGCTCAGATGGCCAGAGCGCCGGTCTCCAAAACCGGATGTCGCAGGTTCGACTCCTGTCACCCCTGCCATTCCCTCGGGACCCGTACGGGTCCCGTCGGCGGGCCGCGGAACATGTCCCACGTACCCCGCCGCCGGCCTGCACTACGGCACTGTCGGCAGTGATTCGGCCGCCGTCTCGGCCGCATGCCTGGCGCGGTCGCGGGCCGTGGAGGCCTGGACCGTGTCCCCCAGGGCGTCGGCGAGGCGGGCCCGGGCCGACCAGTTGTACGAGCTGTCGGGCCGCAGTCCGATCCGCTCGCTGATGAGCGCACGGGCGAGATCGTGCCGTCCGGCGGCGAGCGCGGAGTCCAGCAGCGTCTTCTGGAGCGCGTCGCGCTGTGCGTGGCTGCCGCCGAACTCGTGGAACCTCCGGCGCAGCGGCCACAGGAGTTCGACGACGGCGGTGTGGTTCGCCCGGCCGTGCGCCAGGAGCGCCTCGCACGCGGGCAGTCCGATGTCCGCGGTCATCCGCCTGTTGGTGACCGTGTCCGCCCCGCCCCGGGCCAGCCACCTCCGTCGGTCGGCGATGAGCCGTTCCGCCTCGCGGAGGCGCCCGGCACCCACGTAGGACATGACGGCGTGCACGTCGTTGAACGCGTAGAAGGGCGGATCGGCGCGCGCCTCCCAGGCGTCCGCCAGCGCTCCGCAGCGGGCGCCCGAGTCCCCTCCCGCGAGCCGGATCCGCCACAGCAGGGCCGCGGCGTCCAGGAGTTCCATGGCGAGGCCGGCCGACTCGTCGTTGTGCAGGGCGGCGTCGTAGATGCCGAGGGCGGTGTCGGTGTCGCCCGCCTCCAGGGCGTAGAGCGCGTAGTGCCACCAGTTGTGGACGTTGAGGTAGTTCCCCCGCGCCCAGTCCTCGCGGCGTGCGTCGAGGTAACCGATCCCCTCGGCCACCCGTCCCTGCATCTCGTAGGTGTGCACCACGGCGTGGATGGCCCAGACGTCGCGCGGGTTCTGCTCGACGGCGGCGAGTCCCGCCTCCTCGGCCAGCCGGTAGTGGCCCGACTCCTCCAGCCCGAAGGCGTACATGCCGAGCACGAGGCCCCGGTGGGGCTCGGCCGCGTCCCAGGCCGAGAGGGCCCCTCCGACGCGGTCGCGGAGGCGTACCGAGTCACCGGTGAAGAAGTCCAGTTGGTGTCCCACCGCCAGGGCGAGCGCGTCCCTCGGGCACTCCACGGTCAACTCCTCGAGGAGCCCGCTCGCGCGGGTCAGATCCCCCGCCAGCCACGCCCCGGCGGCCTCCACGTGCAGGCGCTCCCGCAGGGGCAGGGCCGAGACGTCCAGGCCTGCCGTGAACCGGTCGAAGGTCCGCCGGGCGGCGACGGTGTCGCCGGGCTCGGTTCCCAGCGCCCCGAGGTAGGCGGCGAAGGACTGGGCGACGGGCGAGGTCGGTGCGCTCGCCAGGGCGCCGGCGACCGCCTGCTCCACCTCCGGGCTGAAGTGGAGCAGGGACTCGACAGCGCGGTCGAGGTGCGCGGCCGTCTCCTGCGTGCACGCGTGCAGCGGGTTGCCGTATCGGTCTGTCACCATGCGAGATCACCTCGGCGTGTCGGCTACGGGATCGCGGGACGAGGGCACGTACTGCCCCGGGGGTCGGACGAGCTCGACGGCGGCGCGCGAGCCCGCCGCACTCCCTCATGAAGCCATCACCGGCACGGCCCGCGCCACCCGGACATGCGTGCCCCGGTCAAGTCCGATGATCTGCCTCGCCGTTCCCCGGGGAGGATGAGGTTCACGGCCTTGCGACGACCGGGCCCGAGGCCCTGGAGGCCCGGCACTGGTCGGCCCCCTAGGATGCCTGGGTTCGAACGAGCGGGACGTCGGGGGTACGGGGCATGAGCGGTTACGGAGGCAGCGGGTACGGGGACGCGGCGGGCGGCAGCGCCGCGAACCTGCCGCAGCGGGACCCCTACGCGCCGCCGGCGCCCCCACCGGCGGTCCCGAGCGGCCCGTCCGGCCGGCCGCAGGGCCGTCCGCACGCTCAGTCCGGCCCTCCGCTCGCGTCCCCGTACCCCCGGTACGGCCCTCCCCAGGGGTTCCCGTACCCGCGATCGGGGCCTCCCTCGGGACAGCCGCACGGCCGGCCCGGGCCCCTGCCCGGGTACCCGTATCCGCCGGTCCCCGGACCGTTCCCGCCGCCCCGGCCGGAGCCCTCGCGGGCCCGCACCGTCGTCCGGTGCCTCTACAACCCCCTGTACGCCGCTCAGCGGACCTTCCGTCCCTCCCGTCCCGGGCTCGTCGACGACCGCGAGGTCCGCCGGCTCCAGTACTGGCGTACCGGGCTGGGACTGCTGGCCTGGGTGGCACTGATGCTGAGCTACCAGGCCGTGGTGACCGCCGACGACGTCCAGGGCGTGGCGGGCGACCGCCTCGACCAGAGCTGGACCAGCGTGCTGGTGCTCGTGTGCACCCTCCCCGTGGCGGTCGGCGCCTTCGTGGCTGCCGCCCGCGACGGCCTGCGCCGGGTGTATCTGCGACGGGTGCTGCGCCCCCTCGGCGCGGTCCTGGCGATCATGGCGTCCATGGGCACCTCCGCCCTCGCGATGGCGCCGGAGCCGGCGGGGTTCCGGGAGGCCGTGGGGCTCCCGGGGCGGGTCGTGATCGTCGCCCTCATGGTGTGGTCCATCGGCTTCGCCCTCTACGGCATCGGACTGTCGTTGGTGCACGTGTTCCGCACCGCCGACGTCCACGAGGTGCTGCCCCCGCTCCTCGCCGGCGTCCTCGTGTGGGAGACGGCCCTCCTGGATCTGCTCACCGGCGCCTACGACCAGGCGCCGCCCGGGATCCGGTGGCTCTTCGTCCTCGGCGCGCCCGTGACCGTGACGGCCCTGTCGTGGTGGGAGCTGCACCGGCTCCGGCGCCGTCACGGGCTGACGCTCCGCACCGCGCTCGGCCGCTGACCCGTTCCGTCTCCGGCGGCGCACGAGCGGCGCTGTCACGTGCGTGACCGGTGGTCGGGGCCCCATGCTGGAGCTTCGGGACCCCGCTTCCGGCCGCCCGCCGGCGGGAGGCGGCCCGCGCCGTCCCGCCGACGAACGGAGCACCGCCGCGATGAGCGACCTCGTCCTGATCCGCCACGGCGAGACGGAGTGGAGCGCCACGGGACGCCACACCGCCCGCACCGATCTCCCTCTGACGCCGGAGGGCGAGGCGGAGGCGCGCACGCTCGCCCCGTACTTCGAGGGGCACACCCCTTCCTTCGTACTCACCAGTCCCCTGCGGCGCGCCCGGCACACGGCGGACCTCGCGGGGCTGCGGGACGCCGTGGTGGACGAGGACCTGCAGGAGTGGGACTACGGCGGGTACGAGGGGCTGACCACGGCCCACATCCACGGGACACGGCCCGGCTGGTCCCTGTGGGAGGACGGCGTGGCCCCGTACGCGGACGGGCGGCCGGGCGAGACCGCGGAGGACGTGGGGCGTCGCGCCGACCGGGTGCTGGCGCGCGTCGCGCCCCTGCTCGCCGCCTCGGAGGAGGACGGTGTGCTGGTGGCGCACGCGCATCTGCTGCGTGTCCTGACCGCCCGCTACCTAGGGCTGCCTCCCTCGGAGGGGCGGCTCTTCCTCCTCGCGACGGCGCGGATCGGCCGGCTGTCCACGGAACACGGACTGCCCGTGGTGTCGGGCTGGAACCAGCGGCCGCTCCCCCGCACCGCCCGCGGGTGACACCGGAGCCCCGCGTCGGCGGGGCTCCCGGCCGGGGCCGGAGGGCGTCGGTTCCGGCCGCGGTCCCGTCCGGGCGCCGGGGGCGTGCCGGGTGATCCGGCCCGGCCCGGTGCGGCCCGGGTCAGCCGCTCCGGGGAAGGTGCCAGCGGTAGGGCCGGATGAGCTCCGTCAGGCTCTCCGGTCCCCAGGAGCCCTTGGCGTACGGTTCGACCGGCGGCGGGGACTCCAGGAGGGGCCCGGCCACCTCCCAGAGGCGCTCGATGCCCGTCGCGTCGGTGAAGAGGGACTGGTCGCCCAGCATGGCGTCCAGGATGAGGCGCTCGTAGCCCTCCAGCGCGTGGTCCTGGCTGAAGGAGTCCGCGTAGTCGAAGACCATCTGCGCCGGGGTCAGGCGCATGTCGGGGCCGGGCTTCTTGGCGAGGAAGCGCGCGGTGATGGTCCCCGGGTCGGAGAAGTCGATGACCAGCTCGTTGTGACGGCCTTCGGCGGACTCCTGCGCGGCCAGCGGGAACATCCGGAGGGGCGGTTCGCGGAACCCCAGGGTGATGACGTGGCCGCTCTCGGCCAGGGCCTTGCCCGAGCGGAGGTAGAAGGGGACGCCGGCCCAGCGCCAGTTGTCGATCTCCAGGCACAGGGCCGCGAGCGTCTCGGTGTCGGAGGCCGGGTCGACGCCCGGCTCGTCGCGGTAGCCGTCGTACTGCCCGCGGACCACCCGGGCCGGGTCGACGGGGCGCAGGCTCCGGAAGACCTTGTCCTTCTCTACGCGCAGGGAGTTCGCGTCCAGGGTGGCCGGCGGTTCCATGGCGACGAACCCGAGGAGCTGGAACAGGTGCGTGACGATCATGTCGCGGAAGGTGCCGGTGCCCTCGAAGAAGTGGGCGCGGCCCTGGATGTCGATGTGCTCGGGGACGTCGATCTGCACGTGACTGATGTGGTCGCGGTTCCAGATCGGTTCGAGCAGTCCGTTGGCGAAGCGGAGGGCGAGGATGTTGTCGACGGACTCCTTGCCCAGGAAGTGGTCGATGCGGAAGACGTGGGCCTCGTCGAAGACGGTGTGGATGGCCTCGTTGAGGGCCCGGGCGGAGGCGAGGTCCGTGCCGAACGGCTTCTCCACGATCACGCGGGCGTTCCGCGCCAGCCCGGAGGCGCCGAGCAGTTGCACGACCGAGGCGCAGGCCTGCGGGGGTACGGCGAGGTGGTGGAGGAGCCGCGGGGTGCCGCCGATCTCCCGTTCGGCCGCGCGCACGGCCGCGACGAGGGGACCGGGGTCCTCGGGGTCGGCGGCGCCGAAGGTCAGCCGGCGCTCGAAATCCGCCCATTCCGGGCCCTCGGGCCGGGACAGGCCGAACTCGGCGACCGCCTCGCGCGCGTGGGCGCGGAACGCCTCGCTGCTGAGGGCGACCGCCGCGGGGGCCGAGCCGACGATCCGGTAGCCGTCGGGGAGCAGTCCCGCTCGGGCCAGGTGGTACAGGCCGGGCAGGAGCTTGCGGCGGGCGAGGTCGCCGGTGGCGCCGGAGATGACGACGACGTGGTCCTCGGGGACGGCTGGACCGGGGCTGGGGGATGCGGCCACGTCAGTTCGTCCTCTCGCCACGCTCGCCGAACCGGTCGTACGTCGCGGAGTGGCCCCGGAGGGCCGGCCGGTTCGCCGGGACGGCGAACCGGTCGTCTCGGGACGGGGCGGCCGGGATCTGCTCCATGGGGCCACTGTGGCGGCCCCATGGGAGTCCGGCACCCTCCGGCGGGCCGACCGGGCGACCGGGCGGCGACGCGGGGGCGTACGGCGGTCACGGGTCAGGCGGGAGCGTGCGGCGTCCGGAGGTCAGGCGGTGGCCGGGGTGGTGAGGAAGACCCGTTCCAGCAGGGTGTACAGGGTGTCCCGGCCCTCGGCATCCAGCCCGGCCAGCCCCTCCTGGGTGAGGTGCATCTTCGCCCGGATCGCGTCGGTGACGCGCTCGCCCTCGGCCGTGAGGATCACGTTCTTCACGCGCCGGTCGGCGGGATCGGCCTCGCGTCGCACCAGGCCGCGCTTCTCGAGCCGGTCGATGATGCCGGTCATGTTGGAGGCGTCGCACGTCATGGTCTCGGCCAGGGCGCGCATCGCCGCGGGCCCCCGGCGCAGCACGGTCAGGGCCCGCCCCTGGCTGGCCGTGAGGTTCTCGCTCGCCGCCGCGACGGTGAAATCGCCGTAGTACACGCCGAGGGACACGGAGAGCAGCTCCAGGAGCTGGGCCGTGTCGACGCGGGGAGCTTCTGTCATGGAGGCCACTCTAGCCCGAGATACTTGACTATCTCAAACATCGACGTCTACGGTCGCCCTCGTTGCATGAAGTTCTCAAGCATCAAGATTGTCAAGTAATTGCCACGAGGAGCGTCCCTGTGACCGTCACCGCGTCCACCGGCTCACGCGCGGCCGAGATCCTGTCCCGGCCTGTCACGCTGAACGGCCTGACCGTCCCGAACCGCATCGCGATGGCCCCGATGACCCGCATGTTCTCCCCCGGCGGAGTGCCCGGCGAGGACGTGCGGTCGTACTACGCCCGGCGCGCCGCCGCCGGCGTCGGCCTGATCGTCACCGAGGGGACCTACGTCGGCCACGCCTCGGCCGGGCAGAGCGACCGCGTGCCGCGCTTCCACGGCGAGGAGCAGCTCGCGGGCTGGGCGAAGGTCGCCGAGGACGTGCACGCGGCCGGCGGCACGATCGTGCCGCAGCTGTGGCACATCGGCATGGTGCGCGAGCAGGGCCAGGCCCCCTACCCGGACGCCCCGGCGATGGGTCCCTCCGGGATCCGCACGGACGGCACCGAGGGCGCGGGCAAGGCCATGACCCAGAGCGATCTGGACGACGTCATCGGCGCCTTCGCCGAGGCCGCCGCGGCCGCCGAGCGCATCGGCTTCGACGGTGTGGAGCTGCACGGCGCCCACGGCTACCTCCTGGACCAGTTCCTGTGGGCGGGGACGAACCGCCGCACCGACGCCTACGGCGGCGACCCGGTGGCCCGGACGAGGTTCGCGGCCGAGATCGTGGCCGCGGTACGCGCGTCCGTCTCGCCCGAGTTCCCCGTGATCTTCCGCTACTCGCAGTGGAAGCAGGACGCGTACGACGCGCGGCTGGCCGAGACGCCGCAGGAGCTGGAGGCGATCCTCGCCCCGCTCGCCGCGGCCGGCGTCGACGTCTTCCACGCCTCCACCCGCCGCCACTGGATCGCCGAGTTCGACGACTCCGACCTCAACCTGGCCGGCTGGACCAAGAAGCTCACCGGCAGGCCGACCATCACCGTCGGCTCGGTCGGCCTCGACGGCGACTTCCTCCACGCCTTCGCCGGCCAGGGCGCCCCGCTCCAGGGCATCGACGAGCTCCTCGACCGGCTGGAACGGGACGAGTTCGACATGGTCGCCGTCGGCCGCGCGCTGCTCCAGGACCCGGAGTGGGCGGCGAAGGTCCTCGCCGGGCGCACCGACGAGCTGCGGCCGTACGACGCGTCCGCCGTCAAGACGCTCAGCTGACCCGGCGCGCACCACGACCCGGCGGCCGGACCGCCTGACGGGTGAGGCCCGGCCGAGACAGCCGGGCCTCACCCGTGTCGCAGGAGCTGTCCCCGGGGCCTGACCGCAGCACGGCCGACCACGGGGCATGCCCGCGACCGGGAGCCGGATTCGCCTCCCTGTGAAGCGGCTCCCACGGGGCGCCGGCCCCGTCGGCCCCCGCCTCGCGCCCCTGGTCCGGGCATCGGCGTGGGTCGGAGGGCTCCCCGCGTCGCGAGCGCGCGGAGCCCCGTACCGCTTCTGGCTACCGCCGCGTCAGGAAGTCCTGGCGCATGGCGTCGAGGATGTCGGCGGCGTCCGTGAGGTCCGCCTCGCGGCAGCGGGCGGACGCCGTCGTCAGACGGGCGACGGCCTCGGTGAAGCGGCCCAGGCCGTTGCCCTCGACGAGGGCCGCGAAGCGGACCGACTCCGCGCGGGGGATCTCTCCCTGCGGCCCGCCGCGCTCGTGGGTGGCGATGGCCGCCTCCGCCTCGTCCAGCGCCTCCGGGAAGCGCTCCGCCTCCGCCAGGACGCGGGCACGGCGGTAGTGGATCTCGCCCTGCTCGTACCAGGCGTGGAAGTGCTCCGCGTCGCCGGGAACGGCGGCCAGGAGCTCCTCGGCCTCCGTGAGGTGCCGGAGCGCCGCGTCGAGGCCCTCCGCCTCCCGGGCCAGCATCGTGAGGCGGGCGAACTCGCGCATCATGTGGAGGATCAGGCCAGGGTTCGGCGCCTCGGCGTGCGCCGCGACGGCGCGGCCGTACGCGGCCTCGGCCGCCTCCCAGCGGTCGGCCATCGCGAGCGTCGTCGCCGCCTCCGCCGCCACCAGGGTCCGGACCGGACCGTCGTCGCCCTCCCAGCCGGACACGGCCTCGGCGAGACGCAGGAACTCCTCGGCGGCGGGCAGGTACTCCGCGAGCTCCCGCAGGCCGCGCGCCAGCATGAGGCGGGCCTGGGCGACCAGTCGCTCGTCGAGCGACGCGGCGGCCTCGTCCGAGAGGACGGACTCCAGCACGGCGACCGCGTCGGCCTGCTGACCCGATCCCGCCAGGACGTCGACGAGCTGGAGGCGCGCCTGCGCGGCGTCGTCGAACGCCCCGTCCTGGTCGAAGCGGGCGGCCGCCTCGGAGAGGTGGCGCACCGCGCCGCCGGAGTCCCCGCGGTGCGTGGCCGCGTGGCCGAGCAGCGCGTAGGTCGGCGCCATCGGGAAGTCCTTCTCGTCGTACCGGACCGCGTCGGAGATCGCCCGGTGCAGCAGCTCGGCCGCCTCCTCCGGCTCGCTCTTGGCGAGGAGGATCTGGGCGAGCAGCGCGCGCAGGCGCGAGCCCCGCCAGGGCCGGCCGGAGACCTCGACGTCCCGCAGCGCGGCCCGCAGTTCGGCCTCGGCGAGGGTCGTGTCGCCGCACTGGCCGGCGACGTCGGCGACGAACTGCCGGGCGTTGGCCACGTGGTGCGGGGCGGACAGGCGCTCCGCCTCGGAGCGCAGCACGCCGACGGCCGTGTCGAACCGTTCGCGGTCGGCTTCGGAGGCCTCCGGGAGCAGGCGCTGGAGGTCCTGGTAGGCGACGAAGGCGGCGGAGTACAGGACGGTGAGGTAGTCGAGCGCGCGTTCCGTCGCGAGCTCGGCTCCGGCGGAGGCCGCCGCCTCCGCTTCGCCGAGCGGCTCTCCCGTGAACGGGACCTCGGTCTTGAGGCGTTCGGCCTCGCGCAGGGTCGCGTCGAGGGCGGAGCGGACCGCGTCCCGGTCCAGCCGCGCGGTGCGGAGTTCCGTCGCAGCCGGAGGGGCCGCGGCCGTGAGCTCGTCGGCGTCGGCAGCGCCGTCACCGTTCGCGCCGTCGGCCGCACGCTCCTCCGCCGGGTCCTCGCCGGGCGGCGCGGTGGCGGCGGTTCCGTCGGTTTCGTCGCGCGGGCCCGTGGAGCCGGGCTCCCCCTCCGTGCGGGAGGCGGGGGCGTCGGGCGCGGTCGCCCAGGCGAGTGCGCGCGTCCGGGTGGAGAGGGCCTGCCACGGCATCGCGAGCCGTTCGTACAGGGCAGTGGCCCGGTCGAGGGCGTCCATGCTCTCCGCGCGCCGGTCCTCGCCCGAGAGCCGGTACGCGTCCTGCTCGGCCAGCTCGGCGCGCAGGAGGTCCGCGGGCCCGAGCCGGTCGTCGTGCGGGGTGTCGCCGTCGGCCACGCGCTCGGCGATGCGGGCCCAGAGCCGCGCGCCGCCGGGGTGCCCGATGCGCGCCAGGCTCCGTGCCTCGGTCACGAGCGTCACGAAGTCCTCGGGAACGTCCACGGCGGCGGGCGCGGGCCCGGACGTCGCGCCGCTCGCGGGACCGGTGGCCGCCGTGCCGCCCACCGGGGTGGAGGCGTCGGAGGAAGGGGTGACCGAGGTCCGCAGCCCGAGCGGCAGGGGGGCGTCGAGCAGCGGCTTCTGCGCGAGGCGCGCGCGGCGGAGGTCGCCGACGGCCGGGGTGCCGTTGCGCGCGTCGAAGGCGGCGCTCAGCCGGTCCGCCTCCGCGCGGACGTGCGCGGCCAGTGCGCCCGCCGTCCAGGTGCGTCCCGCCGGCCCCGCGACGGGGGTGTCCGCGTGGCCGTCCTCGACGAGCCGGGCCAGCAGCACCTCGACGCCGGTGAGGAACCCCAGGTGGGCCAGGGGCGCGCCGGTCGCCTCGAACAGCGGACGGTTCTCCGCGAGGATCTCGAGGCCGCGGCCCTCGTTGCGCGACAGGGCGCAGAACTCCAGGTGCAGGCCGACCTCCTCCTGGGTGCCGTTGTTGCCGCGGACCCGTCGGTAACCGGTGAGGTGGGACGAGCGTGCCTCGTCCACGCGGCCGAGTCGCAGCAGCGGCAGCAGGGCGCGGGCCTGGCTGACCTGGGGCTCCTCGGTGCACTCCTGTTCGCCGCTGAGGACGGGGCGCCAGGTGTCGAGCGCTCCGGCGTCGTCTCCCGCCGCGACCTGGTGCCGGGCGAGGTGACGGGTCTCGCAGGCCTCGCAGTCGCTCAGCTCGGTGCGGGAGCGGGTGGCCCACAGGTCGTAGGCGTCGGCGACGCCGACACCGGTGTGCGTCGCCAGGTGGTAGCGCATGGCGGCCACCGGCTGCATGCCGTGGTCGGCGGCCTCGTACCGCGTCCGCATCTGCTCGATCCAGCTGCCGATCGAGGTCAGCGGCATCTCGGGCACCTGGAGCAGGGACGTCGTCACCCACTTGAAGCGCCAGAAGACCTGGTGGGCCTCCCACTGGCTGAACGACTCGGGCGCGGTGTCCCACAGCTTGAGCAGCCGGGCGAAGGCCACGGGCGACTTGCGGTGCTCGCCGGTGAACTCGTACGCCGACATGAGTTCCAGCAGGGCCGTGACGAGGACGTCCGGCTTCTCGAAGGGCTCGGCGGCCTCGACGAGCTCCTCGGCGGTCACGGTGCGGGGCAGGCCGTGGGGGCGGTCGTTGTTCTCGCGCAGCGCCTCGACGACGGCCTCGGGGGTGTCCAGCATCTACAGTTCCTTCCGGGGCCCGGAGCCGGGTGCGTCCGTGCCGGGCTGGTGCATGGCGTGGGTGAGCAGGCCGATGAAGGCCCGGTTGAGAAGGGCGCTCTCACTGGCCCGGAGCGGGCGGCGGCTGAGCAGCAGGGCCTGGCCGTAGAGGGCCTCGGACGCCGTGACGGCCAAGCCCCGTTCGGTGATGGTGATCGCCTGGCGGACCAGTGGGTTGAGGTGGTTCAGGACCAGCTGGGCGCGCGGGGTCTCGTGGCGCAGGGAACCGAGGATGTCGGCCCACAGGCCGTCGCTCTCGGCGGCGAGGCTCGACCTGGTCCGCTCGTGACGCGCGTCCCGGTTGTCGAGGAGGAGCGCCGGCGCGGTGACGGGCTGGAAGTCCCGCAGGACGACGTCGCAGTCGTGGACGCCGATGGTCTCCCGGGCGACGGCGAGGAAGCCGGCGGCCCGCAGTTCGGCACCGGGGTCGACGGCGTCGAGGTGGGCGGTGACGGTGGTCGGGTCGAGATCGGTGACGGACGTGCCCGGCCGGATCTCCGGAAGGCGGTGCACGAGGTCGCGGTCGTAGGTGTAGCCGCCGTTGACGACGCCCAGGCCGGCCGCGGCCGCGATGGGGGCGACCTGGCGGAACTCCTCCACGCTGCGGGTGACGAGCAGGGTGCGGTGGGTCCGGGCGAACTCCTCCAGCGTGACATTGCCGTCGGTGGTCTCGAACGGCAGCCACGGCAGGACGATCCGCAGGAGCTCGTCGTCGTGCCGGGCCAGGGCCTTGACGGCGAGGTGGTGGGTGTCGATGAACCGGTGCAGCAGCGAGGGTTCGCTGGCGGCGAGCCCGGTGAGCCAGTCGCGGATCCGGTCGCCCAGGGCGTCCCGTACGGCGGACAGCGTGCCGTCCTCGTAGAGCGACTCGCGGGACGCGGTGGGGCGGAGGCTGGTGGTGTCGACGACGGAGCGGACGAAGAAGGCCCACTCCGGCAGGAGTTCGGGTGCCTGGTCGGTGAGCAGCATCCCCTTGAGGTGGACGCGGTGTCCCGCGCGCTGCGCCGGGCTCACGGCCGTGGGCAGGACGTACGCGACGCCGCGCAGTCCGGCCGCCGGAAGGTCGAGGTCGATCGTGTCGAGCGGGGTGAAGTCGAAGAGGTCGCGGCAGTACGCGGTGAGCGCCTCGCGGCGGGCGAGCGGGGAACGGTGGCTCCGCTCCCACGGCGGTGCCTCGTTGACCTGGTGGGTCTCGCCGCGCGGACCGACGACCGTGACCTCGTGGCGCAGGAGCCCGCCGTAGTGCCTGGCCAGGGAGACGACCCGGTCCGGGGCGGTCCACTCGGCGTTGTCGGCGCGGGGCGTGAGCCGCACGGTCGTGCCGGGCTCGGGGACCGCCGAGGCGGGCAGGGTCCGGATCGTGTAGCGGCCGTCGGAGTGGCCGCGCCATTCGACGGCGGGTGCCGAGGGGTCCGCGGCGGACCGGCTCAGGACCGTGATCTCGTCGGCCACGACGAAGCAGGCGAGCAGTCCGATGCCGAACTGGCCGATGAACTCCCCGCGGGCCGCGTCGAGGCCGGCTCCGTCGAGGGCGCCGTCGACGGTCCGCTTGGAGCTGCGGCCGATGGTGGCGAGGAAGCGGTGGACGTCGGCCTCGCTCAGGCCGATGCCGGTGTCCGTGACGGTGAGGGTCTCGCCGGTCCGCACCGTGATGGATCCGGCGGCGTCGGGGTCGACGGCCTGCCGGGCGGTGATGGCGTCCACGGCGTTCTGCAGGAGCTCGCGCAGGTACACGCGGGGGCTGGAGTAGAGGTGGTGGGAGAGGAGGTCGACCAGGCCGCGGAGGTCGACCTGGAAGGTGTGGGCGGATTCGGAAGGGGGCACCTGGCGGAGTCTTTCGGTGGGCGCCCGCGCCGGGCGGGTGCGGACGACGTTGGGGAGAGGGGCGGTTCGGGGTGTGGGACGGAGGCTCGGACGGCGACGGCGCCGTCACCCGCGGACACGAGGGCTCGCGTGCGGGGGCGCGGAGGGCTGAGGCGTCGGCCCGCCGTGGCCGGTGCGCGGAAGCGGGCCGGGGGGCCGCGGTGTCCGGGGCGGGGTCCGGGGCGGGGTCCGGTGTCTTCCATCGGGGTCGGGCTCGGCGTCCCGGTCGGGCGACCGGGCGGTCAGCGTCCGGCCGACGAGCGCTGCTTGCGGTAGGCCGCGGCGGGGTCGTTGCCGTCCAGGTAGTACCAGGGGAACTCGGTGACGCGGCCGTCCGTGGCCCGGAAGCACTCCTGTGCGGCCGTACGGTCGCCGGCGAGCGAGAAGGCCATGGCGAAGGTGTTGAGGACCTGGTTCCAGCCGCCCCTGCGGACGAAGTCGGGATGCCGGTAGGAGTGGTCGGCGGCTTCGTGCAGGGACGTCCTGACCTCGGGACGGCTCATGTACGCGGCGTCCGGCCCCGAGTCGAGGGACAGCCACTCCTCGATGTGCGCGACCGCGACGAGCTGGCCGAGCAGGGTGCCGGCGGGGGCCTTGAAGGCGGACTCGCGCGCGAACGCGTGCATCTCCTCGTGGGAACCGCCCCACTTGTCGCAGACCTGCTGCAACTGCTGCTGATGGGCCTCCAGGTGGTGCGGGTCGCGCCGCACGGTCGCCTCGAACCGGCGACGGGCGGTCTCCTGGCCCACCTGGAGACCGCGGCCGGTGACCTGGAGGCCGTACCAGGGGGACGTCCAGCGCGGCTCGCGCTCGGCGGCCTCGTACAACCACTCCTCGGCCTTGCGCAGCCGGGTGTGGAACACCTCGAACTGCTCGCGCGAGACCTGGGACGCGCGGGCCCCGGTACGTGCCTCCCAGCCCCAGCTGATGTGGCGGATCCCCGCCACGAGCTTGGGGAGCGGCGCTTCCGGCTGGTCGTCGATCACGCGGGTGATCCACTGCTCCACCCCGGCGGCGTCGCCGACGGCCCAGAGCAGTTCGACGCGGTTCTCGCTCTCGGGGCGCGCTTCGAGCACCTCCCGCACGGTGGCCCAGTCGGCCGCGACGGCCGCCTCGCGCACGCGTGCCACGGCGGGATCGCCGGAGTCCTTCTCGACGCGCACACCGGGCCGACCCGCCCATCTCCCCAGCGTGAGCCCCAAGTCACCGAGCAACGCCATGTCCCCACCCCTTGCATGATCGAACGGGGGGAGGCCAGTGATCACTCCCCCCGTGGAGGTAGTGACTATCACGCGCGACCGACAATCGCACATCTGTTTACCCGGTCGACGGTGCACGGGGGCGGCCACCCGGTTTCCCGTGGTGAGCGGCGGTGGGTCCGTTCCGAAACGGGACGGCCTACGGGGCGCCGCACTCGACGCCGAACGGGACGGCGGTACGCGACGAGGTCCAGGGCTCCGTCGGTGGCCTCCGCTCCAGCGGCCACGCCTTCCGGCCGTCGACTGGGGCAGAATCTCGGCCATGGGACACTCCACCGCCTACCCGCTGCTGACGACGGCCGACCTCGACGCCCACTTCGCGCTGGCCGGGAAGCTGCTGTCCGTCACGGAGGGATCGGGCCCCAGGGCCGAGCTGTGGGTGCGGGTGCCCGGGCGTGAACAGCTCCGGCAGCTCCTCGCCTCCGTCCCGGACGTCTCGACCACCGCGCACGTACGCGCCGACGCCGCCGAGCCCGGGGACCGTCCCCTGGCGGAGGACGACTACCGCCTCGCCCTGGAGGTGCCCGCTCGGGACGCGGTCGGGATCGCCCGTACGGTGCTGGAGTTCTGCCCGCACTTCCAGCTCACCTGGGACGCCTTCGGATGGCCGGCGATCCCGGAGCTGCGCCACCGCGAGGAGTGGAAGTACGCCGCCGTGCAGATCAGCTTCCACCACCGCCATGTCGAGCTCGCCCAGGATCCCTCCTCCGACCACACGCTCTACATCCACTCCGAGGACCACGAGGACCGGGCGGAGTGGATCGCCGACCGGGTCGGCGCCCGCGTGATCGGACCGCCGCTCGACGGCGGGTAGGAGCACGTCCCGCGCCGGAGCGAGGGGAACCCCGGCCGCGCTCGTCGTCTCCGTCGCTCCCTTCCCCTGCCGCGGGCGACGGCGAGCCGCTACCGTGGACGCATGGCACGGGAAATCCGCATCGAGATCAGCGACGAGGCCTACGAGGCACTCGAGCGCGCCGCAGCCGAGAAGCACGTACCCGCCGAGGACTACGTGGGCCGCGTGCTGGACGCCGACCTCACCCGCACCCGCTTCATCGAGGGCGCCCGCTCCTTCGTCGGCCAGCACGGCCAGGCGTTCGCCAAGCGCTACGGCCGCCCCGCCGGCCGCGGCAGCGACGCCGCCTGATCCCGGGCCTCGCGTGATTCTGCAGATCGATCTCTCCTGGCTGCTCGACATAGCCCAGCAGGAGATCCCCGGCGACCCGGAGATCTCCGACTGGGGAGCCCTCGAAGCGGCCCGCGCGCGCCACGCCTTCCGCGTGATGGACATCCCCGTCTACGACCAGCCCCACCACCGCGCGGCCGCGCTCCTGGAGCAGTTCGTCCGCGTCCCGGCGCTGGAACACTCCAACGAGCTGTACGGCGTGGTCGTCGCCGCGGCCTATCTGCACGCCTGCGGACAACCGGTCAGCGCCACCTCGGACGAGATCATCGACCTCGTCGAGCAGGTGGCCGAGAGCCTCATCGACGTCCGGCAGGTCGCCGCGGTCCTCAAGGAGTGGAGCGACTGACCGGCGACGCACTCAGCCCTGGCCCTCATCACCATGTCCGTCTCCGGCCGGTCTCCCGCCCGCCCGACACTGGTCGAGCAGCTCTCGGGCGGCCCGGGTCCAGAGGTGCTCGGCGCCCAGTACGCGCTGTCTCCCCGCCACGACCTTCTCCGCGTGCACAACAGCCTCCGCCTGTTCGCCGACGGCGCTGAGGACGTTCACCAGCAGGTGCCGTGCGGCCAGGGTGATCGGGTACTCCTCGCCGTAGACCTCCTCGTGATGCCTGAGTGCTTTACGGGCAAGGGGCAGCGCGTCGATGGACCTGCCGGTGAAGTGCAGGGCGTAGGGACAATTGAGCTCGACCGCCATCGTGATCTGATGCCGCGGGCCGAGTTCCCTGCGACATTCGGCGAGCAATGCCATAGCCGTCGGGGCGGCGGCGTCCAATTCGGGTCCGGGGTCCACTTCCAGCGGGTGGGAGCGAGCAAGGAGCGTCAAAGGGTGGAACGGCCCGAGGGCCGAGGACCTGCCCTCCACGACACGACTCATCAGGGCAACCGCGTCGGCCGTCCGTCCGAGCTGCCGCAGGGGGCGGAAGAGGGCGACGCACGTGTCCAGTGTCACCGGGGCAGCAGGGCCGAGGGCGCGCTCGCAGTCGTCCAGGGCCTCGCGGCAGAACTCCTCGGCCTCCTCGAAGTGTCCGAGCCGATAGAGGGAGCGTCCGACGCGCTGACGAAGACTGAGAACCAACGGGTGGTCCCCACCCAACCGCTTCTCCCCCAGCGCCCCTGCGGTCGTCCCCAGAGCGTGCGAGGAAGCGTAGTCACCCACCCGGTGCTGGGCCGTCACGAGGCGGAGCGCGCACTCCAGCGCAGCCTCCGCCGTCTGCGGCAGCACTTCCGGCCAGTCACGTATCCGTCGCAGAAGCGCCAGGACGTGCGGCCCCATGCGGCTGCGGCCGGCGTCGGCGGCACCGCGTTCCGGCACCTCGGGGAGCGCGGCAGCGAGCAGCCCGGCGGCGGCTGCGGCCAGCGGTTCGCGCTCGTCCCCGGGCGTGCCGCGCGCGACGCTGTCGAGCAGCACTCCGTGAGTCCGCAGGCTCCGCACGCGGCCGTCCACAAGCTCGGTCAGGGAGTGGTCCAGCAGGCCTTTCAGCGCGGGCTCGACGCGGAACGCGGGGAGGCTCGGACCGAGCGACGCCCCTGCGAGCAAGGACAGCGGGAGCGGGTCGCTCGACCAGCAGGCCAGCAGCCGCAGGAGGGCCACGGCCTCGGGCACTCCGCCCGCGACGAGGTGGTCCATCGAGAGTTGCCACGTCCCGCTGACCAGGTGACGCGAGTCGTTGCCCGCCGCACCCTGGTCGATCAACGTGATCGGGTCGATACCCTGGTCGCCGCGGAGATGCCGCCCGTACTCGCTCATGCTCCAGGGTTGTATGAACTGGTGGGCGAGGAAGCCGCCGGCGAGGGTCAGAGCGAGCGGAAGGCGGCCGAGCCGGTCGGCGATCTCCGCCGCCTCTTCGGCGGATCCCCTCTCCGGCGCGAGGTCGCAGAGGACCTGGGCCGCCTCGACCCGAGGCAGGACACCCACGTGAACGAGTTCCGCCGTCTGCCACCAGTGGACGGATGCCTGGCGGGTGGTCACGAGAACCGTTCCGCGAGGGCTGGTACGCAGCCAGCCGCCGTCGCGGAGCACCGCTGGTTCGTCGGCGTTGTCTAGGACCAGCAGCCAGGGTCGGTCGGAACGGTCCAGGTACTCCCAGACCAGGTCCGCCGCCGCGCGCAGCCCGCTGCGGGCTGCGACCAGCTCGCCCTGGCCCGCTCCGCGGTCCGCGGCGACCGCGAGCATGCCGGCGCGTAACGTCCCCTGATCAGAGGCGTTCACCCAGAGGCCGAGGCGCTGCCCATCGGCGTTCGACTCCTGGAAGAGGGCATACGCCACGGCGGTCTTGCCACAGCCGCCGAGACCGTGGAGCACCAGCACCTCGTTCCCGGCACCGACGACGACGGCAGCCCGGAGACGGGCCATGATGTCCGCGCGGTCGCGGAGCACGACAGGAGGCCGCCCGACCGCCGGCAGGCGGACGGAGTCGGGTCCGGACCAGGAGGGGCCGTGGTGGTGGTGCTCGGAGATGTGCATGTCTCCGGACGCCTGGTAGACCCGGCCCTGCCCTTCGGCCCGCCCGTCGTTGCGGCCGGTCATCCCTGCCCCAGGTGCATGTCTCTGCCTGCCTGGTAGACCCGTCCCTGTCCGGAGGCCGTGGCGTGCTGGGCAACGGCTGGACCGGGGGCGTCGACCGCGGTGAACTCGGTGAGCAAGGTCCGCAGGTCTTCGGCGAGTTCGGGGTGGGTGGCGAGCAGCCGTCGGACCCGTCCCTGCCACTCGGCCCGCAGCTCGGCCGGAGTCACCTCGTCGTTCGCGTCTTCGGCCCTGAGCAGGTCCTCCCGCGCTGTGGCGAGCTCGGTCGTGATGACCGGCACCCGGTCGGGCTGGGCCCGCTGCCACAGTGCAACCACACCGTCTCTGACGCTCTGCCACGCCTCGGTAGCCAGTAGGGTGACGAGTGTCGCCCCTGCGGTACCGGCCAGCGCTGCGATCTCCGGATCCATTGTTCTCCCTTCAGGTTCGTAGTCATGGGCACCCTAGGCTGAAGTCATGTAGCTACAAAAGCTGTTGATCGGGCGCTCCGGCGCAGCACCCGGATCGGCGTTCCTCGGAACAGCAAGGATCGACAGGCCGGCCGGGGAGCGACGGAGGCACGCGTCGTGTTTTGTTCGCCTCCCCCGCCGCCACCGCTTCCGGCGAAGCCGCCGCCCTCCGTGTCGTGGCCTCGGTCGTCGTCGAGGGCATTACCCATGCGGACGAGGGCCCGCCCCAGGCCGTTGTCGGCGCCCGGACCGGCACCGGTGTTCCCACGTCGAGCGGTGGCCCCGGGTCACGTGCAGGACGTACGGCGGTACGTGTCCGCGGCGGTCGCCTCCGCGAGCCTGCGCCGTCCGGGCCGGTTGGCCTTCCGCCGCCTTCGGTCCGCCAGGCCCAAGAGGGCGAGACCGCGGGCGAGTTCGTCCCCAGTACCGGCGTGGGCGACCCGCTCGATCACCTCGCCCACCGGCTTGCCCCGTGAACAGGCGCCGGCACCGCCGCCCCGTGACGCCGCGTGTCTCGCCTGGCCGGGCGGTCCGGCGCCGTCACGGGAAGCGTGTGACGTAACGGCGCTGCCAGGGCGTCTCCACGGCGCGCGGGGCGTAGTGCTCCCGGACGTAGGCGACGGCCTCGCCGCGGGGCACCCCGTCGAGGACGGCCAGGCATGCGAGTGCGGTGCCCGTGCGGCCCTGGCCGCCCGCGCAGGCGATCTCGACGCGCTCGCCCTCGGCGCGCTCCCACGCCTCGCGGAGGGCTTCGACGGTCGCCGCCCGGTCGGAGGGCAGCCGGAAGTCGGGCCAGCGGAGCCAGCGGCTCTCCCAGGCGACGTCCGGAGGCCTGTGCCCGAGCAGATAGAGCGCGAAGGCGGGCTGCGGACCCGGCGGGAGCGGTCGGCGCAGCCCCCGGCCGCGGACGAGTCGGCCGGAGGGGAGTCGCAGGACGCCCGCCGCCGTGGGTTCCCAGAGGTCGGTCACGGTGCGAGCGTAGCCCCGTCCGCCCGGCCGCAGGAGGGAGATGGCGGCATCGCCGTCGGCCCGTCAGCCGTCGGCAGCCGCCGAGGCCCCTTCGGCCTCCAGGGGCTCGTCCCCCTCCTGAGTCTCCTCCGCCTCCCAGCGCAGCAGGTCTCCCGGCTGGCACTCCAGGACCTCGCAGAGCGACGCGAGGGTCGCGAAGCGCACGGCCTTGGCGCGGCCGTTCTTGAGGACCGCCAGGTTGGCGGGGGTGATCCCGACCCGCCCTGCGAGCTCGCCCACGGACATCTTCCGCCTGGCCAGCATCACGTCGATGTCGACGACGATCGGCATCAGATGACCTCGTCCAGCTCGGCCTGCATCCGGGCGGCCTCGCCGTCGCGCTCGACGGCCTGGGCGAGCAGCATCCTCAGCACGAGCACGATGAGGGCGACGCCGAGGATCGCCACGCCGATCCCGGCCATGATCACGGTGACGCCGGGGTCTTCGCGCTGGCCCGGGGCGTTGACGGCCGTGACCGCGAACCACAGGAGGGCCGCCGCCACGATCGCGCCGATGACCCCGTCCACGTACCGGAAGGCCGCGTGGGAGAACACCGTCCCGCGTCGCACCATCGCCACCAGTCGCCACACGCACACGAGGGCGACCTGCGCGGCGACCATTCCCAGGAGCACGATGATCCTCATCGGGGTCAGGGGCAGCGACCCGTCCTCCGGATCGTTCCCGCTGATCATCATCCACACCATCAACACCTGCACGAGCCCCGTGCCGACGAGCACGACCGCGAGCACGGCGCGCAACGCGCGCACTGCGAGATTTCCCATGACCCACCCTTACATCGACTTACGATGGGAACCTATCGAATATCGATAGGTCGGGCAAGGCGGGCGGACACAGAAGCGGCCGCGCCCGCCGTCGACCGCGCCTCGCCACCGGGCGAAGCGGGCTGCCTGAAGCGGGGAGGGCGACCGCGGGGCGGCGCGGGGCCGCGAAACGTGCGGCCGATCCGCCGAGATTCCGCGACATTCCCCTCCCTGAACGCAACCCGCCCGGCCCCCCGCGCCGAATACCTCATGTGAGACCTACGCGCCGGACGAGGGGACGCGGGCGCGGGTCCGACCCGAGCCGCCTCCCCTCCCTCGGCCACCGGCCGCTCGGCCACCGGAACCAGCCGACACCCACGACCCCCAGCCGGCCTCGGAGCGTTCGGGAACGCCCGACCCGCGGAGTCCCCGCGCCCGGCCGTCGGCCGCGGGGGTCGCCCACACGAGGAACGACCATGAAATCCGCCATCGCGTCCAGCGAGCGCCGGGCCACCGCGCACGTCCCGCTCTCCGCCGATGCGCAGGCAGCCCGCCAGGCCCGCCGGACGGCGGCACGGCTCCTGGCCCTGGAGACGGGCCTCTGCCCTCGCGAGGTCGCCGAGGACCTCGAACTGATCGTCTCGGAACTGGTCACCAACGCGGTCCTGCACGCCGCCGGCCCCTACGCGCTCACCTTCAGCCTGGAGCGGGGACGGGCAGGGGTGGCCGTCAGCGACGGGTCGACGGATCTGTCCGGACGCCAGGGCGGCATGCGGCGGATCGGGCCGGGTGGGCGCGGCCTGAAGATGGTCCGCGGACTGGGGGCGGACCTCTTCATCAGCCCCTCGGAACGCGGGAAGCAGGTCATCGCGGTCCTGACCTGGTAGCGCCCGGCTCCTGACGACGCTCGGTCGGCCTGCGTCACGATCACCCGGCTTCGACCGTCATGCGAAGAATGCCCGCCCGACATGTGCCGATCTCCGCCCGCTCGTCGGAGCGGCCCCTGCCCCGGCCTCCGACGGCTTTCGTCAACTTCCGTACTCCGACGCATCCAAACGCCGACCTGCTGCGAATGACAGGTGAGTCGCAGCAGTCGGGCGGCATGTCGAGTGGTGGGAGCGCTTGTGATGGAAGACCGCGAAGTGGCGGTGATCGGTGCGGGGGTTGCGGGCCTGACCGCCGCCTACGTGCTGACGGCCTCGTGCCGGGTGACCCTGTACGAGGCGGACGGCCGGCTGGGCGGGCACGCGCACACCCACGAGCTGACGGGCCCCGGGGGACGGGCGGTCTCCGTGGACTCGGGGTTCATCGTCCACAACGAGCGCACCTACCCCCACCTGCTCCGCCTCTTCCGGGAGCTGGGAATCCGCACCCAGGACTCCGAGATGAGCATGTCGGTGCGGTGCGACGGCTGCGGCCTGGAGTACGCGGGTGCCCGCGGACCGGCAGGGCTGTTCGCCTCCCGGGCCGCGCTGCGGGGCCGCTATCTGCGCCTCCTGGCGGAGGTCCCGGTGTTCCACCGGGCCGCCCGCGCGCTGCTGGCCCGCAGGCCTCACGCGGGCGTCACCTTCGGGGAGTTCCTCCGCGAGGGCCGGTTCTCCCCGTACTTCGTCAGCCACTTCGCCCTGCCTCTGGTCGCTGCCGTGTGGTCCTGTCCGGCGCGCACCGCCCTCGCGTATCCCGCGGCCTACCTCTTCAGGTTCCTGGAGCACCACGGCCTGCTGTCCGTCACCGGCTCCCCACAGTGGAAGACCGTCACCGGCGGCTCGTCGGCGTACGTGGCGGCCGTCTCGAAGCACATCCAGCGCGTCCGGACCGACAGCCCGGTCGAGAGCGTCCGCCGCACCGGGCGCGGGGCGCTGGTCACCACCCGCGACGGCGCGTCCGAGGCCTACGACGCCGTGGTCGTCGCCACCCACCCCGACCAGGCGCTGCGCCTGCTCGCGGACCCCACCCCGGACGAGCGGCGTCTCCTGGGGTCCTTCGCGTACTCGCGCAACAGCACCGTCCTGCACCGCGACACCTCGCTCCTGCCGCGCTCGCCGCGCGCGCGCGCCAGCTGGAACTACCGCATGAGCGACTGCTCGCCGTCGGCCGAGGCCGTCCGCGTCAGCTACGACATGGAACGGCTCCAGCGCCTGCCCACCGGTTCCGGCTACGTCGTCACCCTGGGCGGCGACGAGGGAATCGCCGCGGACCGCGTGGTCGAGCGGATGGTGTACGAGCACCCGGTGTACACCACCGCGTCGGTCGCGGCGCAGCGGGAACTGCCCCTGCTCAACACGGGCGTGACGGCGTACGCGGGTGCCTGGCACGGCTGGGGGTTCCACGAGGACGGCTGCCGATCCGGCGTGGCGGCCGCACGGTCGCTGGGGGTGAGCTGGTGACCCGTACGGAGGCGAGCGCCAGGCCCGCGGTCCCGCGCGGCGGGGAACACCCCGCGGCCCTGTACGACTGCGTGATCACGCACGTCCGCCGCACACCGCTGCAGCACGCGTTCCGGCACCGCACGTACCTGTGGTGCGTGGATCTCGACCGGCTGCCGGTCCTTCCGCCGCCGCTGCGCCCGCTCGCCCGCTTCGACGCACGCGACCACTTCTCCGGCGCCTCCCCCGACATCCGTGCCGGCCTCGACGCGTACCTCGCCTCCCACGGCGTCGACCTGGACGGCGGGCGCGTGGTCATGCTGGCGCACGCCCGGGTGTTCGGGTTCGTGTTCAACCCGCTCAGCGTCTTCTGGTGCCACGACTCCTCCGGCGCCCTGGTGTGCGTCGTCGCGGAGGTCCACAACACCTACGGACAGCGTCACTGCTACCTGCTGCGGACCGACGCGTCCGACGAGGCGGAGGTGGACAAGGCGTTCTACGTCTCGCCCTTCTTCGCGGTGGAGGGCCGCTACCGGATGCGGCTCCCGCTGCCCGGCGAGGAGCTGAGCCTGAGCGTCCACCTGGAGCACGAGGGCGGCCGGGCGTTCACCGCGGTCGTCCGCGGCCGCCGCAGGCCCGCCGGCACCCGCGCCCTGCTGTCCGCGGCCGCCCGCAGGCCCTGGTCCACCGCCGCCGTCTGGGCCGGGATCCGCCGGCACGGCATCCACCTGCTGCTGCGCGGTCTGCCCGTACAGCCACGTCCCCGGCCCACCCCTCAGAAAGGCATGACCCCGTGACCCGTCCCGCCCTCACGTCCACGGACCGATCCCGGCCGGCCGGCCGCCCGGTCGGGATTCCCCCGCAGCCGCCGTCGGGCCCCGGCGCCGCGGCCCCCTCCCCCGCGGTCTCCCGAGCGGACGTCGACGCCGACCGCTGGCCGGACGTGGCCCGCGTGCCCTCGTCGGGGCCGCTGCGCACGGCCGTGGCCAGGTACCTGGTCGACGGCGCCCTGAACCGGCTCGACCTGACACGGCCCGCGGGCGGCTCCGCCCGCGGCGGGACCCACGGGGCCGGCCGCGTCCCCGGGGTCCCCACTCGCCTGCCGGTGTCCCCCCGGCCGGTCATGACCGTGCACGACCCCGAGGCGTTCCACCGCCGCATCGCCCGGCACGGGCTCATCGGCTTCGGCGAGTCCTACATGGCGGGCGAGTGGGACAGCGACGATCTGCCCGGCGCGCTGAGCCTCCTCGCGGAGCACGTCGACGAGCTGGTGCCCGCCCCGCTGCGCAGGCTCCGCGGCCTGTGGGTGTCGGCCCGCCCCTCCGCCGACCGCAACACCCGGGCCGGAGCCCGCGACAACATCCAGCGCCACTACGACCTGTCCAACGACCTGTTCACGGCGTTCCTCGACCCCACCCTCACCTACTCCGCCGCCCTGTTCACGGCCTTCCCCGCCCGGTTCGAGTCCCTCGAAGCCGCACAACACCGCAAGATCGACCGACTGCTCGACCTCGCCCGTGTCGGCGAGGGCACCCGACTGCTGGAGATCGGCACCGGCTGGGGGGAGCTGGCCCTGCGGGCCGCGGCACGGGGCGCCCGGGTCACCACCCTCACCCTGTCGACCGAACAGGCCGCCCTCGCCCGCGAGCGCGTCGATGCCGCCGGCCTCTCCGACCGGGTCGACGTCCAGCTGCGCGACTACCGGGACGTCGAAGGCCGTCACGACGCGGTCGTCAGCGTCGAGATGATCGAAGCGGTCGGCTCGGAGTACTGGCCCTCCTACTTCACGGCCCTCCGCCGCGCACTCGCCCCCGGCGGCCGGATCGCCCTGCAGGCCATCACGATGGGCCACCAGCAGATGCTCCACACCGCGGCCACCCACACCTGGATCAGCAAGTACGTCTTCCCCGGCGGACTCATCCCCTCCCGCACGGCGATCGCCGAGCACTCCGCCGCCGCCGGTCTGCGGACGGTCGCCGATGACGGGTACGGCCCGCACTACGCGGAGACCCTCCGGCTGTGGCGGGAACGATTCACCGCCCAGCGCGCCACCGTCGGCGCGCTCGGCATGGACACCGTCTTCCAGCGCATGTGGGAGTTCTACCTCGCCTACTCGGAGGCGGGATTCCGCTCCCGCTACCTCGACGTGCGCCAGCTGCTCCTCACCGAAGGGACCCGTCCATGAGGCCCGCCGCCGACCGTCTCGCCGAACTCCTCGGCCACTTCCTCCCCGGGCCGCTCCAGGTGCGCCTGCGCGCCTGGGACGGCAGCCAGGCGGGCCCGCCGGACGCACCCACCGTCGTACTCCGCTCGCCCGAGGCCCTGCGACGGGTGCTGTGGCAGCCGGGCGAGCTCGGCCTCGCCGAGGCGTACGTCAGCGGGGACCTCGACGTCGAGGGCGACCTCGCCGCCGCCCTGTCCGCGGCGGGCCGGACCGTCCGCGACCGCGGGGCCGCGCGCCCCGGGCCGGCCGCCCTCGCCTCGTCCGCGGCGCTCGCGCTGCGGCTGGGCGCGGCCGGGCCGCGCCCGCAGCGCCCCGACGGCCGGGCACGGCTGACCGGCAGCCTGCACAGCGCCTCGCGGGACCGCGCCGCGATCAGCCATCACTACGACCTCTCCAACGACTTCTACGCGCTGCTCCTCGACGAGTCCATGGCGTACTCCTGCGCCTACTGGACCCGCCCCGACGACCCCGCGTACACGCTGGCCGATGCCCAGCGCGACAAGGTCGAGCTGATCTGCCGCAAGCTCGGCCTGGGCCCCGGGGACCGGCTGCTCGACGTCGGCTGCGGCTGGGGGTCGCTCACCCTGCACGCCGCCAAGGAGCACAAGGCCCGGGTCACGGCGGTCACCCTCTCCCGCGCCCAGCACGCCTTCGTCACCGACCGCGCCGCCCGCGAGGGCGTGGCCGACCTCGTCGACGTGCAGCTGCGGCACTGGCGCCACATCGAGGGCGGCGGCTACGACGCCGCCTCCGCCGTCGAGATGGGCGAGCACGTCGGGGACGCCGAGTACCCCGCCTTCGCCGCGAAGCTGCACGACGCGCTGCGCCCGGAGGGACGGGTCCTGATCCAGCAGATGTCCCGGGGCGCCCAGGCACCCGGCGGAGGCGCGTTCATCGAGACGTACATCGCCCCCGACATGCACATGCGTCCCGTGGGACGCACGGTGGACCTGCTGGAGGCGGCCAGACTGGAGGCCCGCTCCGTCGAATCGATCCGCGAGCACTACGCGACCACCATCGACGCCTGGCGCGCCAACCTGGAGCGCCGCTGGAACGAGGTGGAGGAACTGGTCGGCCCGACCACCGGCCGGGTGTGGCGCCTGTACCTGGCCGGCGCCTCGATCGCCTTCTCCGAACGGCGCATGGGGGTCGACCAGATCCTCGCCGTACGGCCCACCCGCGAGGGCACGTCGGCCATGCCGCACACCCCCGCCGACTGGTACGCCCCGGTGACGCCCTCATGATCACCGACTGGGGAGCCCTCGGCATCAACCTGGGCGCCACCGCGGCCGCCGCGGCGGCGGTGCTGCTCGTGACCTTCGCCGTCGCCGTGCGCCGCGGGCTGCACCGCATCGTCGACATCGCCTGGGGCATCGCGTTCAGCGCCGTCGCCGTGGTCACCTGGCTGCTCTCCGACGGCCACGGCGACGACGGCCGGCGGCTCCTCGTCGCCGCCGCGACCACGGTCTGGGGACTGCGGCTCGCGGCGCACATCGCCCGGCGGTCCCGGGGACACGGCGAGGACCCCCGGTACACGGCCCTCCTCGACAAGGCCTCCGGAAGCCGGACCCTGTACGCGCTGCGGAACGTCTACCTCGGGCAGGGCGCCCTCGTCTGGCTGATCTCCCTGCCCGTGCAGAGCGCCTCCTACAGTGCCGGCCCCCTGGGCGTACTCGACTACTGCGGGATCGCGGTGTGGGCACTCGGGCTCGGCTTCGAGGCCCTCGGGGACTTCCAGCTCGCCCGGTTCAAGAGGGATCCGGCGAACCGGGGCAAGATCATGGACCGCGGCCTGTGGGGCTGGACCCGGCATCCCAACTACTTCGGCGACTCCCTCGTCTGGTGGGGGCTGTACCTGCTCGCCTGCACCGCGTGGCAGCCGGCCCTCGCGGTCCTGGTGTCACCGGTGCTCATGACCCTGCTCCTCACCGTCGGCAGCGGCAAGCGCCTCCTGGAGAAGCACATGGCCGACCGCCCCGGGTTCGCCGAGTACGCGGCGCGGACCAGCGGGTTCTTCCCGCTCCCGCCACGGGGCTCGCGACCGGGGATGGGCTAGGGCCAGGAGAGGAGGTGGGGCGGGCGGGGCGCTGGAGGCGAAACCCGTGGCCGGCACGGCAGCCCGGTCCGGGGTCGCGGCCCTCGTCCCTCCCGACAGACCGACGGCCCGACGGCCCGACGGCCCGGCAGACCGGCAGACCGTCGGCCCTCGTCCCTCCCGACAGACTCACGGACCGACGGGCCGACGGGCCGACAGACAGACCGACGGAAGGCACCGGATGAGCGATCGTCGACGCGGCGCCCGCCACCGCGCGCTCAACCTGCCCGAGCCACGGGTCGATTCGGCCGCGAGAGCGGAGGGCGGGGCGGCGGGAGTGGTCCTGCTCCTGCACGGGGGGCGGGCCGACTCCTTCGCTCCCCCGCCCACGCTGAACCTCGCCGGGCTCCGGATGAGGCCGTTCGCCCGGGCGCTGCGTGGGAGCACCCGGACGGCGGGCCTCCTGGTCGGGTCCGTCCGCTTCCGGATGCGCGGCTGGAACGGCGAACGGGCCGACCCCGTCGACGATGCCCGCCAGGCGCTCGCGGACGTCGAGGAGGCCGTCGGCCCGCTCCCCGTCGTCCTGCTCGGTCATTCCATGGGGGCACGGGCCGCGCTGCGGGCGGCGGACGCCGGGCACGTGCGGGGTGTCGTGGCGCTCGCGCCCTGGTGCCCGCCGGGTGAGCCGGTGTCACACCTGGCCGGGCGCACGGTCATCGCGCTGCACGACGAGGCGGACGCGATGACCTCGGCCGCCGGCACCTGGGCGTACCTCCGCCGGGCCGAGGAGGCGGGAGCCCGGGTCCGCGGAGTCCGCATGCCCACCGGCCGCCACACGATGCTCCGCGGCGCCGGTCTCTGGCACCGGCTCGCGGCACGGTTCGCCGCGGAGATCCTCCACCTGCCCGTACCTCCGGGAGCACCGACGCCGCGGGCGGGGTGGGGAGCCGGTCCCACGGACGCGGCGGCCTTCCGCACGGGTACGGGGTGAGACGTGCGCCCGTCCCGCCACCGCGCGTCGACCCGGTCCGGATCGCGCCGCGTCACGCGCAGGCCGCTCACCCGCCCATGCGCTCCTGCGCGGCCATGACCTCGTCGCCGTGCTCGAAGGCCCACGCGCCGAAGGCCTCGACCGGTCCGAGCAACGTGCGCCCCAGGGCGGTGAGTTCGTACTCGACCCGGGGCGGCGCTTCGGCGTAGGCGTTCCGTGTCACCAGCCCGTTGAACTCCAGTCGCCGCAGCGTCTCGGTCAGGACCTTGGGGCTGATGCCGCCGATGCGCTCGCGTAACTCGCCGGGGCGTCGGGGGCCGTCCCGCAGGCTCCAGATCAGCACGGCGTTCCAGGTGTGGGAGAGGAGGTCGAAGGCGAGGCGGGCGCGGCAGTCGGCGAGGAAGGCGTCGGTCGTCACGTACCGAATGGTGCCTGACGGGTTCCCTAGTGTCGTCCCGAATGCGGTGGAAGCACGTACGGAGAGGGGCGTATCGATGAGGATCGGTGTGCTGGGCACGGGGAACATGGCGGACGCACTGGCCACGCAGTGGGTGCGGGCCGGGCACGAGGTGTTCGTCGGAGGCCGCGACGAACAGAAGGCCCAGAGGCTCGCGGCGCGCATCGGGGGCGGTGCGGGGCACGGGAGTCTGGAGGCGGCGGCCGGCTTCGGCGAGGCGGTGCTGGCCGCTCTGCCGTACGGCACGGGGACGGACGTCGTAGGGGACCTTCGGGCGACGCTGCGGGGGAAGGTCCTGATCGACTGCGCCAACCCGGTCGGGCCCGGCTTCCGGCTGCTGACGGAAAACGGGCCGTCGGCCGCACGCCGGCTGGCCGCGGCGGCGCCGGGCGTGCGCGTCGTCAAGGCGTTCAACCTGTGCCACGAGGACGTGTGGCGGATGGCTCCGCCGGTCTTCGACGGTCAGCCCCTGGCCGTTCCGATCTGCGGGGACGACGAGGCGGCGCTCGCGCTGGCACGCACGCTGGTACGGGACCTGGGCTGCGAGCCGGTGGCCGGCGGCGGGCTGGACCGCGCCGGCCTGCTGGAGGCGACAGCGGCGCTGTTCATCGGGCTGTGGGTGGCGGAGCAGGCCGACGTACGGGCGATCGCACCGCCGCTGGCCTACGCGACGGGTCCACGGCCCGGGAACGAGTGAGGCCGCCAGGGCCTCGCCCCGGGAGAGTTCTCAGCCCCCGTCCTGCAGCCGCTTGAGCAGGCCCGCGTCGCCCTCCATCCGAAGCAAACCGGCCGGGATGCGCATGTACATGAGCAGGGCCATCTCGCTCGCCGTGCCGTGGACGGCGGCGGTGGGCTTGTTCTCTGCGGCCTCCGCCGCCGTGAGGCGGGTGAAGCGGGAACCGGCGGCGTCCACCGTCTGACGCCAGCAGCCGGCCTCGGCCGCGTGGTAGTCCATGGTGGCGGGCTCGCCCGGCCACGGGACCGTGCCGGTGCAGACGGTGGCGAGGAACTCGTCGATGGCGTCGACCGCCTCGGTCTTGGGCAGTTCCCTCGGAACGCCGGAGGCCAACTGGGCGTCGTACGTGTGGATCAGCGACTCCGGGACGCGGCGACGGGCCACGGCAGCCGCCGTGTGCGGCGAGGCCAGCGGCTCCCACCAGGCCCAGCAGCCCCGGTCCGGGCCGACCTCGCGCAGAGCCGCGAGCAGCTGCTCCGTCGAGTCGGCCAGCCAGGCTATGAGGGCGTCGCGGTCCCTGGGCGCCACCTGCCCGTCCTTGCTCGGCCGTTCGTCGCCCGGCGAGGTGTTCCGGACGATGAAGGCCCAGAAGCGGTCTCCCTCGCTGAGGTGGTTCGCCAGGTCGTACAGCGTCCAGCCCGGGCAGGACGGTACGTCGGCGTCGAGGGTGGGCGCCGCGGCGACGGCGGCGCGGAATGCCGCGGACCGTTCGTCGATCATCCGCAGCAGGGTCGGGAAGGAGAGAGGCTCGGGCACGGAGACCTTGTATCACCCGGACCGGGACTCCCGCACTCGTTTAAGATCGCCGGGCCCTCCCGCCGCCGGCGATCCATGCGAACGCGGTGCAAGCTCAACCCCACCGGGCTGCTGCGGACGAGGCGTCCTTCCAGGCCGTCGACGGCTGGCACTCCTCGCAGGAGGATCTCGCCCCCACAGGCCTCGCGCTCGCCGACGGCTCACCGCGCTGGGAGCAGGAGGGCGGGATCGCCGTGGAGGTCACGCAGGTGGGAGGCGGCTTCTTCGTCGCGGGCTCGCTGCGCGACAGCCGTACGGGCGCTCTCGTCCCCAGCGCGCCGGACGGCAGCTTCCTCGAGTGCTTCGACGACCGGCGGTCCGTGATCGTATGCGACACCGCGGAGACCGCGCGCGACATCGACGCGCGGAGCCGCGAGGTCCTGTGGACCATCTCCTCGGACGCCCCCGCGGGGAAGAAGCCCGACGTCCAGAACGTGTTCCACGGGGCCGTCTACGCCGCTGCCGATGCCGACGGCGTCATCCTTGACGCCCGCACGGGCAAGGACCGGACCCCCTGGGAGGGCGCGAGCGCGTACGTGGGCAACGAGTACGCCACGGTGGACATCGGCAAGGAGGTGTCGCCCGCGACCGGGTGATCCGGGACTGCCGTCGCTCTGCGGCCGGTACGCCGTCGCGGTCGGCCGCAACCGCCCGGCCGCGTCAGGAATCCCCGGCCCGCTGCTTGGGGGGTGGGTCGCCAGGCGGGTCCAGATAACCCGCCGTCCGGACGAATCACCGCCGTCCGGACGGTCCTACGCCCCGCCGGCCGTCCGGATGGTCCTACTCCTCGTCGGCCGGCGTCTCGTCGGTGGCCGGGACCGACCGCTTGCGGCGGTACACCACCGCACCGCACACGGCGAGGAGCAGGGCGGCGACGACAGAGACCCCGAGAGCCGTCTGCTCGGCGAAGAGCCTGCCCAGCATCTCCACGATGCCGATGCCCACGGTCGCGTAGACCAGCGCCCAGGCGGCTCCGCCCACGAAGAGGGCGGGGAGGTAGCGCGGCAGCGGCATGCGCAGGGTGCCCGCGATGAAATTGGCGGCTGTCTGAAAGCCGACCGTGAGGAAGGAGACGGCCACCACCGGCGCACCCCAGCGCTGGATCGCGCGCTCGGCGCGCTTGAACTTCGGCGAGGAGAGCCGGTCGGCGAACCTGCTGCGCCGGGCCCCGGCACCGGCGAGCCAGCCAACGGCGAAGGTGCCTCCGGCGCGCAGCAGCACGATGACGTAGAGGGCTCCGGCCGTGAGCGCGATCTTATCCACGACGCCTCGCCCCGGACGCGGACCCACAGCCGGCGTCCGCCGTCACCCACGAGGGGCGTGCCGCTTCACCGGGCGCACGACGAGCACAAGCCCGGTCACCGTCTCTCACCTGCACCCTGCCTCTACCCGATCCGTCCGCTGGGTTCCACCCGCCGCGCCGAGTCCCGGAGACCTCCGAGCCCGCACGTCAGGCAAGGTCACCCTAACCTAAGGGGTGTGAGGCGGGTACAGGGCACCCGCGTGAGCCGGCCGTCTTGGAGTCGTCCGACGGGAGGAGCGGTCGAGTCCCCCGGTGTCACGTGAGGGGCAGGGAGCGGGACGGCGGCGCGGACCGGGCCTCCAGGTGGGCTTCGATGCGTGCGATGGTCCGTGCGTTGTCCTCGAAGAGGTGCGCCTGCATGCCCGCCGCCCGGGCGGCGGCGATGTTGGCCGCGGCGTCGTCGACGAACAGGCAGTCCTCCGGCCGCACGCTCAAGGCGGCGCAGACTGCTTCGAAGGCGCGCGGGTCGGGTTTCTCGATGCCGATCTCGTGGGAGTAGACGATCTGCTCCACCACGTCGTCGAAGCGGTAGCGCTCCGCCTCCCTCTCCCTGGCACCGACGAAGCTGTTGCTCAGGATGCCCAGCCGGCAGCGGCCGCGCAGCCCCTTGACGTAGTCGATGAGGACGTCGTTCGGTGTGCCCAGGTACTCCGCCCAGAGGTCGGCCATGAAGGCCTCGCGCTGGAGGGCGTCGAGCCCGAGACGGGTCGCCACCTGCTCGTTCACATCCCCCTCGCTGATGGTGCCGATGCTCCCGGCCTGCCACACGTCACGCATCCGCTCGTGCACCGCGCCGGGTGCCAGTCCCAGCCGCTCTTCCCACGTCGAGACCCAGCCGGTGTCCGGCGTGATCTCCAGGACGCCCCCGATGTCGAGAACGACACAGCTCACGGCCATGCGGACTCCCCCTTTCCGATGACTCTTCCCCGGCCGGCGAGCCGCGGGCGGCCCGCTCGGGTGATCGACAGACCACTGTCTCCCTCTGTGCCGGGCTCCGGTCAAGTGATCTTGAGACCCTGTGACGGTCCTGTCGCATCCCGGCCCGATCTCGCCCGACCGCCCGGTCGGCACGACCACGCACCGCCGTGCCGAGCGGACGAGGGTCGACGCTCAGGAGGAGGGCCGCTCCCCTGTGCGTGCGCGACGCGTTCACCGCACGATGGAGGCGTCCGGCGGCTGTGCGTCCGTCTCGCCCTCCACGGCCAGGACGTCTCGCGCGAGGTGCCGGGCGCGTTCCCACCCCGCGTCGGTGGACAGGGCGTCGATGGTCCACCGGTCGACCGGGGTGGCGTCCTCGGTCATCTCGCGGAAGACCTCGTCGATCATCCGCAGCAGCGGCAGCGCCTCCGGACTGAGCTCCTCGTCCTCGAGGAGCCCTACGACGAGGTGGAACCCGTCGTCGAAGCCCAGAGCCACCTCGTCGGGAGGCACGGCGTACCTCTCCAGCCAGGCGACCTGAATCGCGGGCGCAGCCGCGACGAGGGCGACCGCCCCGATCAGGGTCCGGCGACGAGGGGAAGTGACGGGCATTCCCACCTCCGCAAGGTGACGGGGACTGTGTCCGGGGAAGAACCGAGCGTGCTCACCTCCGCAAGGTGACGGGGACTGTGTCCGGGGAGGAACCGGGCGTGCCCACCTCCCCCAGGTGACGGGGACTGTGTCTTGGGAGCCGCGCTCTGCCCCTGTCATCCGGCGGCGACTCTGTCGACCCGCGGCGGCCCCGACCGCTCACGCGTCCGGTACGGGCGTGGCCTGGTGGTAGTACATGCGCCACCCGGCGTCCTCGTCCCGCTTCCGCCAGATGGAGCTTCTGCGGGCCCGCCTGCCGTCGATCACGGTCTCGAACGTCAGGTGCACGAGTCCCGGCCCCAGCACCGTTCCCGTCATCTCCGTGGGCACGTACTGCGGGCCGTCGTCGGTGGCCCCCTGCATCTCGGGCAGCGCCGCGAGCATCGACGGGCGATCCCATCTGCGCCCGGACGCACCGACTTCCACGAACTCCGGATCGAGCAGTTGCTCGGCCAGCTCCCGGGACGACCGCCCGGCCGGGCTCAGCAACTGCAACTCCCGCTTCATGGCCTCGGCCACGCTGCTTTCCATGCTGCTTTCCATGCCGTTCTCCGTGCTCATCGACGCATCCTCCCTCACCCGACCCGGGCGTCCGCAACGGGAATAGAGGAGACCACCGTGGACGACGGCCGGCCTGCCTGCCTCCGTCGGCAGCCCGCCCAACCGACGTGACGTGGCATCAGACGACACGGCGGGCCCGACGAGTGCTCCCGCCCTCCACGGCTCTCACCGCACCGAGCCGGCCCGAACCCCCGCAGGCGTTTCCTCACGGCGTCCGCGCCGCCCCCGCGCACCGCGTGACTCATGCGGCGCAGGTTTGCGCGTGAGGCGCCGTGGAAGAGTTGAATCCGACGACCGGTCGGCCGCGTCGCGGCCCGGGCGGCCGGGCCTCCTCGACGCCACGCATCGAACGGGAGTCATCCGTTGCGCCTCTACGCCCAGACACCCGCACGTCGGAACCTCCAGGTGCTCGTCGACCTGATCGCCGTGGCCCTCATCGCCGCCGCGATCTGGGCGGCCCTCGCCGTCCGCGACACGATCATGCTGTTGGCCGAGCCGGGGCGGAAGGTGGAGAGCTCCGGCGACAGTCTCGCGGAGAACCTCGGCAACGCGGGTGACGCGGCGTCGGACGTGCCCCTCATCGGCGGGGTACTGAAGAAGCCGCTCCAGGCCGCCGCCGACGCCGGTTCCGGCATCGCCGACGCGGGCGTCTCGCTCCAGGAGACCGTCACCCAGGTCGCCGATGTGATCACGGCGGCTCTCATCGTCCTTCCCGTCCTGTTCGTGCTCTTGCTCTGGCTCCCGCCCCGCCTGCTGTGGATCCGGCGCAGCAGCACCTTGCGGCGCCTCGCCAAGGGAGCCGGCGGCGCCGATCTGCTCGCCCTGCGCGCTCTCACGGGTCCTCCGCGCGCGTTGTCCAAGCTGCCGGTTCCGCCGGGCGGATGGGCGGACGCCTGGCGCCAGGGGGATCCGGACGCCATCGCCGACCTCAGTGCAGTCGCCCTCAAGCACATCGGGCTCCGCCCTTGACCGGCCGGGTCGGCCTGTGAACCGCCGGTGGAACGCCCTGTCCCGGGGCGAGGGAGCGGCATCGTACGCATCGTCAAGAGGCCCGCGAGTCCGCCCCCGAGTCCGTCCGCCACGCCTGCACGAACGGGGCCGGGCACGTACAAGCTCCTCCACCCCCGGTCGTCTGCGCGCGGCGGCACGTCGACCGCCGTCGTCGTCGTAATCCGCCGGGAGAGTTGCTCCGGTTGCCACCAAGATCGGCCGGGTCCTACGGTCTGAACCGCCGCAACACCCTGGTGCACGTCTGCGTGCCGGTCGACCTCATCCTCGTGCGCGGCCCGGAACAGAAGGACGTCCTCGTGGCTGCGGACCGCTCTGACCACGTGGAACCGTCCGTGGCGCTGGGCAGGGCGCTGCGAGACCTCGGCTCCCACCTGTGGGTGTCCGCCTGCTGAGGTGACGGCCGACCGGCGCCGGTTCGGCGGGATTCCCCCCGCCGGACCGGCGCACGGCGTTCCCACAGCCGCCACGCAGCGGTTTCCGCAGGTGCTCAGACGTGCTTCGCCTCCTCGGCGGCCGCGCGACGTCCGCCGATCGAGACGACCAGGGCATCGGCCACGGTCGCCGCGTCCGCGTCCGCGACGTCGGACGGGTATTCGGGAAGCAGGTCGTCCCAGACCGGCATCCACGATCCGTACAGCTGGGTCTGGCCCTCGGGCCGGGCGAAGAACCAGATGTGGAGATGCGCGCCCCCGTCCCCGATGCGGTAGACGTGCGCGCGGGAGATGTGGGGCAGGGCCTGCACATGGCGGACGATGTGGGCGGAGAGAACCCCGAGCTCGGCCGCCAGTTCGTCCGGCAGGTCGGCCATGTCGTAGTGGTCGAGCGGATGCAGCATGAGGACGAGAGGGACGCCGACTCCCTTGATCCGAGTGAGCCGCCAACGGTCGTTGAACCAGAGGCCGTCCTCCCGGTCTCGGCACGAGTCGCAGTCTGATGGATCCTCTCCGTGTCGTGGGGGCTCGGGCACCACAGGTGGGCGCAGGGGCGAGACGCGCAGTCCCTCCGCCTCGAACGGGCTGATGCTCCACCCCGTCATACGGGCCAGGGGGAGGCGGTGTTCCGCATCGGCGGCGGAGAGGGCGTGGTCAAAGAACTCATCAGGTCGCAGAGCCATGACGGGAAGACTAATCGCCGCACCGGACAAGCGTTCGGAACCGCGGACCGCCGATGACCCTCCGCGTACGCCGAAGTCGAACCCGGTCGAGCCAACTACCGGTCGTCGCCGGTAAAGGCCCTGATGATGCCTCAGCGACTGAGAATGATGCCGTTGCTCCAGTTCCATCTCCAAGAAGAACTCCCATGACTACGACATACGGGGCAATCTCTCTGATTCTTCATCACATCGTCAGATCGGTTCTGTCGTACGGGCATGACAACTCACACACACGTCAAGGAACGCCCGCCGAGGCCTCGGATCCGGTCCGCGAAGCCCGCTCTGCCCTCGCCCGCCGACCGGGCTGCCCTACGTCTGGCATGGCAGCTGTCCGAGCGTCAGGTCGCCGATGCCTTCGGTGTGACCGCCGCGACCGTGCGGTCCTGGGAATCGGGACGAACGTCTCCCACCGGAAAGCGCCGCGCCGCCTACGCCGCCTTCCTGAGCGGGCTCGCCTCGGGCCTTTCATCCGGGGAGAGCGGCCCCTTCGCGCCACCTCCCCGGTCCGCCGTAGGCGCCCCCTCGCGGCTGGCCCGTGCCGCCACACCCCGCAGACCCGCACAGCCAGGGGTGCGCAGCGCCCCGGTGCCGGCGCAACGCATCACACGACGCGCTGTGGACCTGGAGGCCCTGCCCGTGGGCGGCGGGTTCGATCCCGTCTCACCCGAGCGCAAGCGCAGGCTGCGTCTGACCGCTGCGGCCGTCGGCGTGTGGACCGTCGCCCTTCACCTCGTCCTGACGATGCCCGCACCACACTTCTGACGTCGGTACGGCCTGCCACAGGGAGCGCGAGGTCCGGTGGCAGGCCACGAACCGTGGCCGGGAGTGCACCCGGGCAGGTCACACGAGTCCCGTGACGGTGACGCTCACCCGCGTGGCTTCGAGCGACTGTTCCGGCAGCAGCGCGGCGAGCCGTGCCTCGACCGCCGAGCGGGTCGCCCGCGCGACCTCCACCGTGCGCCTCGACCGCATGGCCACCAGCCGGACCTCCACCTCCAAGGGAGAGGTACCGGCTCCGCCGCGGAGTCGGACTCCTGCCGAGGACGAGGTGACGGCCGCCGCCCCCGAGGTGGCGGGGCGCCCGGCACGCAGGAGACCCGCGAGGCCCGGTCTGAGGAACGCCACCCCTGGCACGTCTCTGGCCGTGCGGGCGATGTCCTCCGCGAGCGCGTTGCGCGTGAGGGGCTGGGGAGCGGTCACGGCTACCGGCCTTCCTGGTCGTCGGTGGGACGGACAAGATCGCTGATCAGGACGTCCACCGGCGAGACCGACATGCCGAGCTCGGCCGTCGCCGCCGTCCGGACCGCAGATCGGATCCGTTCGGCGATCTCGGGAAGGATCCCGTCCGCAGGTGCGTGCACCTCGATCCGGACCGCGACCTCGGGAGCGTGCGGGGTGAGTTCGAGCCGACAGGAGCCGGCGTGGACTCCGGGAACGGTCTCGGCAGCATTCCTCAGGGTGCGGGCGACCACCGCCTCCATGATCGAGAGGTTCTCCTCCGGCTCGCCGAGAGGCAGCGGCCGCCCCGGGCGCAGCTCGAGACGTACGACGTCCATCACCCGGCGCGTCAGCGCGGTCACGTCCGCGCCCGTGGGTTCCGTGTCCTCCCGGAGCCCTTGGACCGCCGACTCCAGTCGTCGCAGGTCTTCCACCTCGTGGCGGCAGTGCTCGCAGGCCGCCTGGTGGGCATCGTGCTCCTGCCGCTCCCATCGGTCCCAGACCTCCGAGATCAGCTGCCCGCAGGGCAGTCGGGTGTCCTCGTCTCCGAGGTCGTCGGCGGGCGGAGTGACGTGTGCGTTCATCGCCAGGCCCCCATTGCTTGTGTCAGACATCGTCGTGCGCGGAATACACGGGCTCGTACGGCTTCCTGGCTGATGCCGACCGTCTCCGCGATGAATTCATAGGACTGTCCGTCCACTTCTCGCAAGACCCAGCAGGCCCGCTGCTCGGGGGAGAGGAGGTCCAGTGCCCCGCGCAGTTCACGGACCGCGTCCCGTCCCTCGGCGATTCTCGCGGGTGACACGGCATGCTCGGCCGCCGGTACGTCGCCCGCCGTCTCCAGCGGCACGGCGACGGTCCTGCCCCGCAGCACGTTGAAGCACCGGTTGGTGACGATGCGGTAGAGCCAGGTCCCGAAGGCGGAGCGGCCCTGGAAGTCGGGCAGTCTGCGCCATGCGCTGATGAGTGCCTCCTGCATGGCGTCCTCCGCTTCGGTACGGCTGCCGAGCAAGCGGGTCGCGAGACCCAGCAGCATGGGTGTGTGGCGCTCGACGAGCACGGCGAACGCCTCCTCGTCTCCCTCCACCGCTCTGGTCACGAGCAGGACTTCTCCCTCGGTGGGGCCGATGTCCGCTGGCGTGATGCGTGTGCCGACGCCCGTCACTGGGCGGCTCCTCTCATTCGCCTTCACCAGTGAGACACCGATGGGCTCCACTCGTTACGGAGTAGTTCGTGGCAGGCGCGAACCCGGATGCACGGCCTCGCGCTGCGAACGCCGACGGACCACGGACGTCACCCCGAACAGCGGAGCGGCGCACCCTTCCGGCGCGGCGCGCCGGACGCACCGCGGGGGAAGGGGGGCAACTCGTCACGATTTCCGCGTCACAGCTCTCCACCGCTCGGGTCGATACGGATGAGAACGGTTCAGCGACGCTCGACGAAAGGGAAGACCATGACCACGAGCACGGCCACCGCACCGAGGACCCCGTCCGCCCTGCAGAAGAGCTCGGACGGGGCCGTGTCCCCGACCGCGGTCGGGGAGCAGCGGCAGTCCCCCCGCCCCGCCGATGTGCCGGTCGGGGAGCGGGGCAGGACGGCCATCGGGGACGTCGTCGTCGTGAAGGTCGCCGGCATGGCGGCCCGCGAGATCCCGGGTGTGCACGACATGGGCGGCGGTCTGTCCCGCACTCTGGGCGTGGTCCGCGAGCGGGTGCCGGGTGGGCGGCCGAACGTCGGGCGGGGTGTGAAGGTCGAGGTCGGCGAGCGGCAGGCGGCGATCGACCTGGAGCTGGTCGTGGAGTACGGCGTCCCGATCACCGAGGTGGCGCAGGACGTCCGGGAGAACGTCATCGTGGCGGTCGAGCGCATCACCGGGCTGGAGGTCGTCGAGGTGAACATCTCGATCAACGACGTCCACCTGCCGGAGGACGACAACGAGATCGCCACCGACTCACGAGTGGAGTGAGTGCGCACGGGGTTGTCCTTCGACATGTCTCTCGACGAGTGGAACGAGGATCGGCAATGAGTCAGGCGTTCACGGGGATGGCCGCCGGTGTCGCCCTGGGCTTCGCGGCCTTCTTCGGAGGGGTGGGAGCGTTCCTCCTCGTGGCCGTGTTCGGCGGCTTGGGTTGGGCGATCGGTGCCTGGTTCGACGGCGGCGGGCGCGTTCAGGACCTTCGGGAGACCATCGAGAGGGGCCGACGGTGACGGGGGCCCGGATGCGCGGGATCACCCGTGTCTCGGAGAGGGCGCTTCGTGCGGTCGCCGTCGGCGCGGCCTCGGAGGCCCTGTCCGCCGGGAGTTCGGCGCAGAGATCGACGGCCAGGCTGCGGGGGCAGTCGGCGCACCTCAGTCTTGATGTGCGGCTGCACCGGCCCGACTCCCTGGCCGAGACGGTGGCAGGGCTACAGGACCATGTTGCCCGACGCACCGGCGAACTCACCGGGCTCCCGTGCGAGCGGCCGAGTGTCCGGGTCACCCGGCTGACTTTGCCGGTCCCCCGGCCGCCGGCTCTGTCCGCATCGGTCACGGAGGGGGCACCACCCGTAGCACGGCGTCCGCGCAGGTGCTGGTCGCAGCGACGAGGCCCCATGGCGTTCTTGTCACTCGCCGGTTCCCTGCTCCTGGGCGCGGTGGCGCTGGACATCGCTGGATTCCCTCTCCATGGGCGCCCGTTGACGGCGTGGTGGCGCGCCGGTGTCGCCTGGGCGGCCGACCACGGCTTCGGAACTCTCCTGTTCGCCTTCGCGGCAGGGGCAGCGGTCGGCCTCGCCGTCCTCCTGATCCTGCTGGCGCTCTTCCCGGGCCATCGGCGGCGTTGGACGGTCTCCTCCGGAACGGCTCTCACCTCGTCCGTCGACCGGAAGGTCATCGAGGGCTTCCTCCGTGATGCCGTGGGCGCTGTGGAGGGCTGCGGGCACCTGACGGTGCGGATGAGCAGACGGACCTGCACGGTACGAGCGACGCTGATGTTCGGGGACCGCGAAGCGGCCCTTGCCGAGGCGCAGGGCGCCGCCCAGCAGGCCATGACCGCCTGCCGACTGGTACGCCCGCCTCGACTGCGGGTCGTTGTCGACACCGTCGCGCCCCTGGTGGTTCAGGCGAAGCCTGAACCACACGCGAGCCCAGTTCCGGCCCTGGCCCCAGACCCGGCGGAGCATGGCGGGGCCGACCCAGGCCACGGCATCGGCCCCGGCCACACCCCGGGGCCCGACCTCGCCCGCCCGCAGGACTCCGATGGCGTGCGTTTCGGCGCCCCGAGACGCCCGAAGGACGACTCTCCGACGCCCACGATCAGACAGGGAGCCGATTCATGACAGCACGGCAGCTCATGCTGACCAATCGTGTGGTCCTCGGCCTCTCTGGCCTGGGAGTGCTCGGCTGTGTGGCGGTGTTCGTGCTCCCCCACGTCCACGCGTTCGGATCGTGGTGGCCCGGCCGAGGCGTGCTCGGCGAGGGGCGCGTCGCGGAGACTCTGAGCGGGCTCAGGTCCCGGGAGTGGTGGCCGGCAGTCGCCACCACCATCGCGACGACGGGCTGCCTGTTCCTTTCGATCTGGTGCGTACGTCAGTTGACGCGCGGCACCAGCGGAAAGCTCACCCTGAGAACACGCGACGCGGTCACGCTGCGGAGAGCGTTGGAGAGAGCCGTCACGGAGGAGGCATTGAAGATCAGTGGGGTGGCCGGGTGCCGGACCAGAATCGGCCGCGACCCCCGTCGGCTGCGCCTGCGCATGACAGTCGCCCTTGGACGAGGCGCCTCCCCCGACTCCGTTCTCCCCTCCCTCGAACAGCTGTTGGTGCAGGTCAACAGCACGCTTGCCCCGCAGATGGTGCTGGCGGACGTGCACTTCGTGACCGGGACCCGAAGAGTCACGACGTTGCGCACCAGAGAGGCCTCGACGTGAGAGGGCGCTTGGGGCCGACCCTCTTCGGAGTTCGCCTGGCCGGCTTCCGGTCGTGCCGGCGGCCAGGCGGACCACGTGGAACGCCGTTCAGTCGGCGTCGAGTACGTCGGTCAGGGTCGCGAACGGGTCGGTGAGTGCCGCCAGGGTGAACGTCCTGTCGTAGGCGGAGTTGCCGATCTGCGCTCGTGCAGCGCACTCGGCGCCTTCACGCAGGGGTCCTAGCTCCGGAGTGCCCCGCTGGGGATGGCCGACCATCTCCCAGAACACCTGCCCGGCCCCGGAGGCGACGGCCGACTGGTCGCCCTGCTTCAGGGCCGCCATCGCGGCCGCGAGCAAGTCGAGGCCGAGACCCAGGCCGAAGGCGTCACCGATGAGCCGCTTGTCCCGCAGCATGGCCCTGGCGTGCGCGGCGGCTTCCGCGGACCTCTCCTCGTGCAGCGCTATCAAGGCCAGCTGGTACTCGGTGTAGGAACGGGTCCAGTGCTCTCCCACGGAGACCGACTCCGCGCGCAGGGCCTCGGCTTCGACGCGGGCGCTCTGGACGGCGCCTGACGCGGTGAGGGCGAAGACGCGGACCAGGCGGCAGCGGGCGGCGGCGGCAGGCGTGGCATGCGGTCGCTCCAATGCCCGGTCCGCGGTCCGCATGGCCTCCTCGGGCTCGCCGCGCAGGAGCATCAGCAACCCCTGCAGATAGGCGGCGTCCGCCAGCAGCGTCTCGTCGGCGGCGCGCAAGGCCTGGTTGCGCGTCCGCTCGGCCAGGTCTGCCGCCGCCTGGTACTCGCCGCGGAGGCAGCGGACCACGCCGAGAGACCAGGACAGTTTCGCCAGGACACTCGCGGGCGCCTCGGCGACCCGCATGCACTCCTCCAGATAGTGCCCGGCCTCGTGGAGGTAGCCACAACATGCCCAGAAGAAACCGAGATTGCCCGCCATCGTCGCCGCCCTCGGCGGATCGGTGGCAAGGAAGTGCTCCAGCGCTACGCAGAGGTCCGCGTGGCTGTCCGAGAGCCGCGTGTACGCGGCCGCCTGATCCGGTCCCCACCACTCCCGGTCGGCGGCCGCGGCCACCTCGGCGAAGTGCTTCGCATGCCGGTCGGCCAGGGTGCCGGCCTCACCGAGTTCCGACAGCCACATCGCCCCGTACTCGCGGACGGTGTCCAGCATCCGCAGACGGCCCCCGTCGACGGAGACCAGATTCTTGCGCCGTAGCCCGTCGATGGCCTCGGCGACCAGCCCGTCGGTCAACGGGCCGCCCCGACACACCCGTACGACCTCGTCCGGGGTGGCGTGCGAGCGGAACACCGACAGACGGGCCCAGAGGAGTCGCTCGGTGGGTTCGCAGAGTTCATGGCTCCAGCCGATCGTCGTCCGCAGTACGCGATGCCGTGTCGGTTGGACGGTGCTGTCCGGCTGCTCGGCGAGCGCGAGTCTGTCGCAGAGCAGGCGGGCCATCCCGCGCACCGACCGTTCCGGCAGCTGCGCGGCGGCCAACTCCACGGCCAGTGGGAGACCTTCGAGCCAGTGGCACACCTCGGCGGCGGCGACTCGGTCCTCGGCGCTCTCCCACCGGACTCCGGCGGCGGCGGCACGCTCGGTGAAGAGTTCGAGTGCGTCGCTGTCCGGCGCCAGGGGGTCGACTCGGACGACACGTTCGTCGGCTACGGCGAGTTGCTCCCGGCTGGTCGCCAGCACCGCCAGGGAGGGACTGGCGGCGAGCAGCGCCTCCAGCAACTCGGCGCATTCGGCGATCAGATGCTCGCAGGAGTCCAGGATGAGCAGGATGCGACGGCTGCCGATCCAGGCGGTCAGGGCGTCGACGGGATCTCGTGACGAGTGGTCCGAGAGCCCACAGGCATCGGCGACGAGTGCGGTCAGCAGGGACCTGCTGCCCAGGGACCAGAGTGGGGCCCAGTGCACGCTCTCGAACGCGTCGGGCGGGAGGAGACCGGCGGCTCGCTCGGCCAGGCGGGACTTGCCGACGCCGCCCGTACCGACCAGCGTCACCAGCCGTTCTGTCTGTAATCTCGCGATCAGCGTCGCGACGTCCTGTTGCCGGCCCACGAACGATCCGCGCTCCGGCGGCATCCAACTCTGCACACCCGTATTCTGCGCACAGAAGAGGGGACTGGCGGGGCCGGTCCGGAACATGGGGTGGCCCCGGGGTGCACGGCGGGGGGGGCGAGACCGTGGGGTGGCCTCCCCGGGGAGGCCACCCGTGTACGGATGCCCGATCAGCGCACCGTGAGGTGGGGCACCACCGTGCGGAGCTGCGCGGAGGACAGGGTCCCTTCCCTGACGAGGACGGGAGCGTCGCCGCTGACGTCGACGATCGACGAGGAGAGCGCTCCAGGGGTCCGGCCCCCGTCCAGGTAGACGGCGACGGAGTCGCCCAGCATGCCCTGCGCCGCGTCGCAGTCCTGCGGAGAGGGACGGTCGGTCAGGTTGGCGCTGGAGACAGCGAGGGGCCCGGACCGGGACAGCAGGTCGAGGGTGAGGGCGTGGTCGGGCATGCGCACGGCGACGGTGCCCCCGGTCTCACCGAGGTCCCAGGCAAGGCTCGACCGGTGCCGCACGATCAGGGTCAGGCCGCCCGGCCAGAAGGCGTCGATCAGCTTCCGGGCGTCCTCCGGCAGCTCGTCCGTCAGCTGTCGCAGCGCCGAGACGGAGGGGACGAGGACGGGCGACGGCTTGTGACGCCCTCGCCCCTTGGCCCTGAGCAGCGCGCTCACGGCCTCCGGGGCGAAGGCGTCGGCCGCGAGGCCGTAGACGGTGTCCGTCGGCACGACGACGAGGCGGCCCTCGCGCAGGGCCTCCGCGGCCTCCCGGAGCCCGGCCTCGCGGGTCTCCGGGGCGGAGCAGTCGAAGCGTGCGGTCACGAGACCGAGGAGCTCGCGTCGACCGCGGCCGCGTCGGTGCGCACGTCGCCGCGGGTGGTGACGACCCGGGCGTTGCCGTCGGACAGGGCGTAGCCGAGTCCGACCACGGCGACCTCGCCCGACTCGACCTGCTCGGAGAGGAGGCGGGAGCGGTCGAGCATCAGGCCCACGGTGTGCCGGATGTGCTCGTCGATGATGTCCCCGTCCGCGGTCAGTCCCGCGGTCCGGGCGGCGAGGATGCTCGGCGTCACGCGCTCCACCACGTCGCGGATGAAGCCGCCGGCCGCGAAGCCGTCCTCCACGGCGGCGCGAGCCGCCGCGACCGCGCCGCAGGAGTCGTGGCCGAGTACGACGACGAGCCTGGCGCCGAGGACGCTCGTCGCGTACTCGACACTGCCCAGTACCTCCGTCCCAAGGACGTGGCCGGCGGTACGGACGACGAAGAGGTCGCCGAGCCCCTGGTCGAAGATGATCTCGGCGGCGAGCCGCGAGTCGGAGCACCCGAGGATCACGGCGAAGGGGTCCTGGCCGGGAGCCAGCTCGGTGCGGCGGGCGGCGTCCTGGTTGGGGTGGTCGGGCGTGCCGGACACGAAGCGGGCGTTACCGGCGAGGAGGGCGTCAAGCGCTACGGCAGGAGAGGTACGAGGCATGGGGCCACCCTATGATCCGCCCGTCCCACCTGCCTCGGGGGATCCCCGGTTACGCGCGTAACTCACTCCTCGGCCGCAGCGGCCAGGGCCGCCGGGCCGGTGGGTCGGAGGGAATCGTCGAGGTGGCGTCGTCGCGACCGCCGCCGACGACGCCGTACCGGCCCGACGCCGGCAGGCGGACGTCACGCCGGGGTGCACGTGCGTACGAGGGGGGAAGGCGGCACTGAGGGCGGTGCCGCCCGTCGGGCGCCCAGCCCTGGAGGTCAGCGCAGGCGGCGGGCGCGGAGCACCAGGTCGTCGGTGTGGTGCGCACCGGCGCCGCCGTCGGGTGCCACGCGCGGTCGCTGCTCGTCGACCTCCACCACCCAGTCGTCGTCGAAGAGTGCCGTGACGGTCGCGGGCCAGACGTAGTCGGCCGGGTCGAAGCCGCTCTCGTCCGGCTGCCGGTCCTCCATTCCCGCGTGGTGCACGAGCAGCAGCACACCGCCGACGGCGACGGCGGCGAGCAGGGCCCGCTCCGCCGCGGCGTCGGGCGTGCGCAGCAGGGCCGGATACTGCGCGGAGACCAGGTCGAACGAGGCCGGCGGGAGCGGCGCGTCCGTCAGCGTGGCGTGCACCCACCGGACGGTGACGCCCGCGTCCCGTGCGTGTCCGGCAGCTCGCTCCAGGGCGACGCCGGAGACCTCCAGAGCGGTCACGTCCCAGCCGCGGCGCGCGAGCCAGACGGCGTCCGCGCCCTCGCCGCAGCCGACGTCGAGCACCCGCCCGGGGGTGAGACCGGCGACCTCGGCCACGAGGGCTCCGTTGGGCCGGCCGCTCCAGAGTCGCTCCCGGTCGGTGTACCGGTTGTCCCATTCCGCCCGCACCGCGGGGTCTCCCACGTAGGCGTCGATGGGCTGGTGGGCGTCGGTCGCGGGCGGTCCCGCTGAGATGTTCTCGGTCACGGAGCCACCATGGCCTGTCCGGTCACTCTCATGACGTGATTCTTGCCGGTCCGGCAAAAAGATCCGGCCACGTGTCCGACGCGGGTGGCCGGGCATCGCGGGGCCCTTCGTCGCGTGGCCGTTCGTGGCGCAGGCACGCGGCACACGACGGTGGCCGCGGCGAGCGCATGGCGTCGGCCGGAGCCGGCGACGGACCAGATGCTGAAATTATCCATTCAGAATCTTGATACCTGTTCACCGCTATGCCAGATTCGGCGCACGCAGCATACGATCGACGGCTGCGGCTCGTCCGGAAACACCCGAATCGCTGCGGGAGAGGTCTCACCATGCCGGTCCAGCACACCCCCGGGGAGCGTCTCTCGATGGAGACGCGCACCATCGAGGTCATCCCCGACGCCGAGCGGCACGGAACGCCGCGCAGTCAGTTCACCCTCTGGTTCGGCGCCACCATGCAGATCACCGCGATCGTCGACGGAGCCCTTGCCGTCGTGTTCGGCGCCGACGCGCTGTGGGCGATACCGGCGCTGCTGCTCGGCAATCTGCTGGGCGGCATCGTGATGGCGCTGCACTCCGCCCAGGGACCGCGGCTGGGCGTCCCGCAGATGATCTCCAGCCGCGCCCAGTTCGGCGTCCACGGCGCGGTCCTGCCGCTGCTGCTCGTCATCCTGATGTACCTCGGCTTCGCAGCCACCGGAAGCGTCCTGGCGGGCCAGGCGCTGTCCGAGATGCTCCACATCGACAACACGAACGCGGGCATCCTCCTCTTCGGCGCCCTGACCGCGGTGGTCGCCGTCACCGGCTACCGGCTCATCCACATCGCGGGCCGGGTCGCGACCGTCGTCGGTGTGCTCGGCCTCGGCTACCTGCTGGTGCGACTGTTCACGCAGTACGACGTGGGCGCGCACGTCGGGCTCAAGGGCTTCGAGCCGGCCTCGTTCCTCCTCGCCGTGGGCCTGGGGGCCGGGTGGCAGCTGACCTTCGGCCCGTACGTCGCCGACTACTCGCGCTACCTCCCGCGGGACACGAGCACCCGCGCGACGTTCTGGTCCACGTTCGCCGGCTCGGTCATCGGGTCCCAGTGGGCCATGACGCTGGGTGCGCTCACGGCCGCGGTCGCCGGGCAGAGCTTCCTCGGCGACCAGGTGGGATTCCTCGGCGAGCTCGCCGGACCCGCGGTCCTCGCCGTCCTGATCTACCTGGTGATCGTCGTCGGCAAGCTCACCGTCAACTGTCTCAACGCGTACGGCGGCTTCATGTCGATCCTGACCACGGTCACGGCCTTCGACGGCCGCTCGCGCATCTCGGCCGCCGCGCGCGCCGCCTACATCGTGGGGTTCACGGCGGTGTCGATGGTCATCGCGCTGGCCGCCAGTGCCGACTTCCTGAACAACTTCAAGAACTTCGTCCTGCTGATCCTGATGGTGTTCACGCCGTGGAGCGCGATCAACCTGGTCGACTACTACCTGGTCTCCCGCGAACGCGTCGACATCCCCGCCCTGTACGACCCGGACGGCCGCTATGGCCGCTGGAACCTCACCGCGCTGACCTGCTACGTCGTGGGCGTCGCCGTCCAGATCCCGTTCCTGGCCACCAAGCTCTACACCGGCGCGATCACCAGGAGGCTCGACGGCGCCGACATCTCGTGGATCGTCGGACTCCTCGTCACCGCCGCCCTGTACTGGGTGTGGGTGTGGCGCACCGCCGACCCGCCCGCCGAGACCGTTCACCCCGCGGTGCACGAGCCCGAGGGCGCGACCGCGCCGGTCGTCTGACCCGTTCCCGGCCCACGTCCGCGGCACCCCGTCCGCCTCACCCCACCCCGCCGACACCGCATCCGCCCCGAGGGCGGCGACGTCGGGCGGGAGCGTCGGCAGCGCTCTCGCCCGGCGTCTCGTCGTTCGTCCGCCGTTCCATCCGGCGCCCGCCCTCCCGTTCGCGGTGTGTCGATCATGCGAACTACGCGCGTCAACCAGGCCGAACGCCGTTGACGCCCTCCTGCGGCTCGACCAGACTCCTGCCCCATGCAGCCCCTGCGTGATCTCTCGGTCACCACCTTCCAGCGCCGGCACGTGGACCTCGTCCGTGTCGCGAGCGCTGTCTGTCGCTGCCACTGATCGACCCTTCTTCCCACCCACCCCGCCTGCGCGCCCCTCCCGCCCGCCCCGTCCGCCGGGCTCCGGAGGTCTGCCCGCGCGCCGCTCCCTGGAGACCCGTATGTCCACGCCCCTGTCCCGCCGTGCCCTCGGCGGGGTCGCCGCCGGTGCCGCAGCTGCCGCCGCCCTCGGCACCGCCGCCTCCGCCGCGCACGCGGCCCCCGCCGCCGATACGCGCGAACGGCCCTTCCGGGCGGCGCAGCCGCGTCGCCACTCCCGCAGGCCCAACATCCTCTTCATCCTGGGCGACGACCTCGGCTGGGCCGACCTCTCCTCGTACGGCTCCCCGCACATCCGCACCCCGCACCTGGACCGCCTCGCGCGCGACGGGGTCCGCTTCACCGACGCCTACTCCGGGTCCGCGACCTGCTCCCCCACCCGCTTCAGCCTCTACACCGGCCGCTACCCGGGCCGCACCAAGGGCGGGCTGGCCGAGCCGATCGCCGACAAGTCCGTCGGACTGGAACCCACCCACCCGACGCTCGCCTCGCTGCTCCGCGACTCCGGCTACGCCACCGCTCTCATAGGCAAGTGGCACTGCGGCTACCTGCCCGACTACTCCCCCACCCGGTCCGGCTGGGACGAGTTCTTCGGCAACTTCGGCGGGGCCCTGGAGTACTACTCCAAGCTCGGTCTCGGCGGCGAGTACGACCTCTACGAGGGCGACGCCGAGTACAAGGACCTGCGCTACTACACCCGGATCCTCACCGAGCGGGCCGCCGAGTACGTCGGCCGCGACCACGACAAGCCCTGGCTGCTCAACCTGAACTTCACCACCCCGCACTGGCCTTGGATCGCCGACGGCGACAAGGAGGCGAGCGACGAGATCGTCCGCCGCATCAAGGCGGGCGACCGATCCGCCCTCTGGCACCAGGACGGCGGGTCGGTCGAGAAGTACAAGGAGATGGTCGAGGACCTCGACCGTTCGATCGGGCAGGTCCTCAAGGCGCTCAAGCGCTCCGGCCAGGAGCAGGACACGCTCGTCTTCTTCGCCAGCGACAACGGCGGCGAGCGCTTCTCGTACAACTGGCCGCTCGCCGGGAACAAGGGGTCGCTCCAGGAGGGCGGCATCCGCGTTCCCTCGATCCTGCGCTGGCCGGCCCGGATCGACGGCGGCCAGGTCAGCGATCTGCCGGTGTTCTCGCCCGACTGGACGGCGACGCTGCTCGACCTGGCCGGCGCCCGTCCCCACTCCGCGTACCCCCTCGACGGCACGAGCCTCGCAGGTCACCTGCTGCGCGGCGCGGACGTTCCCGAACGCGACCTCTTCTGGCGGGTGCGGGGCGAGCGGGCGCTGCGCCGCGGCGACTGGAAGTACTACCGGGGCAAGTCCGGCCGCGACCAGCTCTTCGACCTGTCCGAGGACTCCCGCGAGCAGGCGGACCGGGCTCCCTTCGAGGCGGCGCGGCTGGCCGAGCTCCGCAGTGCCTGGGAGCAGATCGACGCGGGGCTGCTCCGCTACTGAGACCTCGTGCTTCCGCGCGACTGCCGGGTGGCCGGGGTGACGAGCCACCCGGCCACCCGGCGTCCGACGAGACGCGCCCGCCGTGGGGCGGGTGCAGGGCCGGGACTGGGCCGTACGAAGGGTGGTGCGGGGGTTTCCGGTGGCCGTCGGCGCCGGCGGGGTAGAGGGGACGCGTAGCGGTCACCGAAGCACTCGTCGAGTTCTGCAAGGAGCACGTCCGGCCATGCTCATCGATCTGACGGGACGTACCGCGCTGGTCACCGGGTCCACCCAGGGGATCGGCGCGGCCATCGCCGCCGGTCTGGCCCGGGCCGGGGCCCGTGTCGGGGTCAACGGGCGGACGGAGGAGCGCGTCGAGCGCGCCATCGCGGCCCTGCGAGCGGAGAACCCCGACGCGGACCTGGTCCCCGTCGTGGCCGACGTCGCCACCGAGCAGGGCGCGCTGCTCGCCGCCGGGGCGCTGCCGCGGGTCGACATCCTCGTGAACAACCTCGGCGTCTTCGGCGAGGCCCACCCGCTGGAGATCAGCGACGACGAGTGGCGCCGCTACTTCGAGGTGAACGTTCTCGCCGCGGTGCGCCTCGTCCGCCGGTACCTTCCCGGCATGGCCGAGCGGGGCTGGGGACGCGTCCAGAACATCGCGAGCGACTCGGCGGTCGTCGTCCCCGCCGAGATGATCCACTACGGCATGTCCAAGACGGCCCTCCTCGCGGTCACACGCGGGTTCGCCAAGCACGCCGCCGGCACGGGTGTCACGGTGAACTCCGTCATCGCCGGCCCGACGCACACGGGGGGCGTGGAGGACTTCGTGTACGAGCTGGTGGACCGGTCCCTGCCATGGGACGAGGCCCAGCGCGTCTTCATGCGCGAGTACCGGCCGCAGTCCCTCCTGCAACGGCTCATCGAGCCCGAGGAGATCGCCCACATGGTGGTGTACCTCGCCTCCGAGCAGGCGTCCGCCACGACCGGCGGCGCGCTGCGCGTGGACGGCGGGTACGTGGACTCCATCCTTCCGTAGCCGTTCGCAGCGCAGCGCGGCGCATCGAGACCCGGCTCGAAGCCGCAGGCCCTCCTCTCGCGGGCGAAGGGGCTCTGCTCCTCGCCCGGATCGTCGTGTTCACGGGCCGATGCGCCGTGTCCGCGGGTCGGGGAGAGCGCCCGCGGCGGGATGCGCGGCCGCAATGGCCGATGAACAGGTGTCCATCGCCCGGCCATTCGATATGTGTCAGCTCGACGCACGCCAGCTCGACACATTCCGACTGACGATCGAGCGAGGGTGCGGGGGGGCCGAAGTACGCCAGTCCCCCGCCCTTCTCCGCCCATGTCCTCCGTCGCTCTCCGTGCCCGCGGGCGGGTTCTGAACTGCGGGTGCGCCGGCTCTCACGTGAGCGGGAGCCGGGATCCGCGCCCCGCGTCCGGGCCGAACGCCGCTCGGACCACGGGGGATGCGTGCGTTCCGTTCCGGAGGTTTCGTGAGCCCCCTTCTGCGCTGGGCGCATTCATGATCCGAAGCCGTCACGCCGTGCGCTCGCCGGATCCGGTGAATAGGACCGGCGATGTGTTGGTCGGGATATGCCACTGGGCATTTTCCGGTCAGCGGACCACACCGTTGAAAAGGACGCGAATGACGAGCCAGGTTACCGAAGTTGAACTGGAAGGCCTTCTCCGCAAAGCCCTGAGCGCCACGGGTACGAGCGAGTTCTGGGCGGTCCGGACGGACGAGATGTGGTGCCGTCTCACGCCCGGCGCCAGGACGCCGCGTGAGCAGGGGTGGAAGCTGCACGTGTCGGCCACGGCCGCCTCCGCGCCGGCCGTCCTCGGCAAGGCCCTGGAGGTGCTGCTGCGGGGAGAGTCCGCCTTCAAGTTCGCCCGGTCGCTCGACCAGGTGAGCGCGCTCAACTCCCGTGCCACGCCCCGCGGCAGCTCGGGCAAGTTCATCACCGTCTACCCGTCCTCCGACGCCGAGGCGGCCCGGCTCGCCAAGGAGCTGCACGCGGCCACCTCCGGTCTGGCCGGCCCCCGGATCCTGTCCGACCAGCCGTACGCCGTGCACTCGCTGGTGCACTACCGGTACGGCTCGTTCGTGGGCCGGAGGCGGCTCTCGGAGGACGGTCTGCTCGTCTGGATCATCGAGGACCCCGACGGCAATCCCGTCGAGGACAAGCGCACCGGTCAGTACGCTCCCCCGTCGTGGGCGGTCAGCCCCTTCCCCGCCACGGTTCCCGTGGTCCCCCGCGCCGCGGCCGGCGGGGACGGGGCGGACGGATCGAGGAAGCCGGCCGGGGCGGAGGAGTCGGCCGGGAAGGCCGGCGCGAAGGCTCCGGTGCTGCTCGGCGGCCGCTTCTCGGTGCGGGAGGCGATCCGGCACACGAACAAGGGCGGGGTCTACCGGGGAAGCGACGTCCGGACGGGGGCCTCCGTGGTGATCAAGGAGGCCAGGCCGCACGTGGAGGCCGACGCCTCCGGCTACGACGTCCGCGACTGGCTGCGTGCCGAGGCCCGGACACTGGAGAAGCTCAAGGGCACGGGACTCGCCCCGGAGCCGCTGGCGGTCTTCGAGCACGGTCGGCACCTCTTCCTCGCCCAGGAGGAAGTGCCGGGCGTCACCCTGCAGACGTGGGTCGCCGAGCACTTCCGCGACGCCGGGGCGGAGACGTACCGCGCCGACGCGCTCGCGCAGGTCGAGCGGCTGGTGGAGCTGGTCGCGGCCGCGCACGCCCGGGGCTGTGTCCTGCGGGACTTCACACCGGGCAACGTCATGGTGCGTCCCGACGGCGAACTGCGCCTGATCGACCTCGAACTCGCGGTACTGGAGGACGAGACCGCCCTGCCGACCCGGGTGGGAACCCCCGGCTTCAGCGCCCCCGAGCGCCTCGCCGACGCCCCCGTCAGCCCGACGGCCGACTACTACAGTCTCGGCGCCACCGTGTGCTTCGTGCTGGCCGGAAAGGTTCCCCACCTGCTCCCGGAGGAGCCCACCACACAGGCCACGGAGGAACGGCTCGCCGCTTGGCTCGCCGCCTGCGCGGGACCGCTGCGGCTGACCGACTCCCTCGTCGAGATCATCCTCGGGCTGATGAAGGACGACGCCGCCGAGCGATGGGACCCGGCCCGGGCCCGCGAGGCCCTCCGGACCGCGGACACGACCCAGCCACGGAACGACCGGGCCACCCCGCCGGCACGGAGCGACGCCCGCGTCGAGCCACGGGACGACAGCGGCCGGAAGGACCGGCAGGACGACCGGACGGCCGAACTGGACACGACGGTGGCCGGGATCGTGGACCACCTCATCACGTCCATGACCCCCGCGGACGAGAGCCGGCTGTGGCCCGTGTCGACCCTCGCGGGAGAGGCGGACCCCTGCACGGTGCAGCAGGGCGCGGCCGGTGTCCTCGCGGTGCTGACGCGGTACTGGGAACTCACCGGCGACGACCGGCTGCCCGAGGTGCTCTCCACCGCGGGCCACTGGATCGCGGCCCGCACCGACCTCCGCTCGACCCGGCCCGGGCTGCACTTCGGCGGACTCGGCACCGCCTGGGCGCTGTACGACGCCGGGCAGGCCGTGGACGACCGGGGCCTCAGGGACCACGCGCTCGCGCTGACACGGGCCCCGCAGCAGGTGACACCCCACCACGACATCACCCACGGCAGCGCGGGCAGCGGACTGGCCGCGGTCCATCTGTGGCAGCGCACCGGCGACGCCCGCTTCGCCGAACTGGCCGTCGCGGCCGCCGACCGTCTGACCGCGTCGGCGGAACGGGACCGGTCCGGAGTGAGCTGGCCGATTCCCGCGGAGGCCGTCTCCGCGGAGTACGGCAAGCGCTACCTCGGCTTCGCCCACGGAGCCGCCGGCATCGCCTGCTTCCTCCTGGCCGCCGCGACCGTCTCCCAGCGCGCGGAGCACATGGACCTCGCGGTGGAGGTCGGCGAACAGCTCCTGATCGACGCCGTACGCGTCGGCGAGACGGCCCAGTGGCCCGCCCAGGCCGGAGACCTGCCCACGGCGCCGTACTGGTGCCACGGCGCGGCGGGCATCGGCAGCTTCCTCGTCCGCCTGTGGCAGGCCACCGGGGACGAGCGGTTCGCTGGCCTCGCCCGCCGCAGCACCCACGCCGTCACCGAACGCGCCTCCCGCGCCGCACTCGGCCAGTGCCACGGCCTGGCCGGCAACGGCGACTTCCTCCTCGACATGGCTGAACTGACGGGTGACCCCGTCCACCGCGCCGAAGCCGAGGACCTGGCCCGCCTCATCGTCAGCGAGAGGGCCCGACGACACGCCCAGGTGGTCTTCCCCAACGAGTACGGGGACGTCACGACCAGCTGGAGCGACGGCTCCGCAGGAATTCTTGCCTTCCTCCTGCGGACCCGACACACAGACCACCGGCACTGGATGGTCCAGCGGCCGGTCTGAGCGGCAGGAAGTCTGTCGCCAGCTCACAGAACGAAGGAGAGACCCATGGAGAACAACGACATCGAACTGCTGGCTCACCTCCACGCCCTCCCGGAGACCGACCCCGTCGGCGTCGACGGAGCGCCGTTCGCCGCGACGTGCGAGTGCGTCGGCCTGCTGACCCTGCTCAACACGGTCTGTATCGGCATCAGCTGCGCGTAGCACCGACAGGCTCCACCATCCGGCCGGCGGCCCACCCCGGGAAGCCGCCGGCCGGATGTTCCGCGAGCCGAACACTCCCGGCACACCGGCCTCACGGCCTCACCGGTCCCTGAGCCCCGCGGTCGAGCGACCGGTCGAGCGAGGCCGGTGTGCCGGGAGTGCGGACCCCGCCCCCTCCGCGGACCCGTGCACCGCAGGAGGCATCAGACCCCGGACGAGGACCCGACCGCATGCAGCGACCCGACGTCGACCAGGAGCGGACCCCATGCAACGACCCGCAGGAGTCGACGGCCCCGCACCGGACGCCCTCGTGACGACCGGCCTCGGCAGGACACCCGTCGCGCACCCGGACCCCGAGCCCGCGTGCGCCATCAGCATGCGCGGCCTGGTCAAGAGCTACCCCGGCCCGCAGGGCACCACGACGGAGGCGGTCCGCGGGGTGGACCTCGACGTGCGGCAGGGCGAGAGCTTCGCCTTCCTCGGGCCCAACGGGGCCGGGAAGTCGACCACCATCGCCATGCTCTGCGCCCTGGCCCGGCCCACCGCCGGTCACGCGGTCGTCGCGGGGGCCGACGTGGTCAGCCGGCCCCACGAGGTGCGTCGGCGCGTCGGCATGCTCTTCCAGCACGGCGCCCTGGACGCGGACCTGACGGTCGACCAGAACCTGCACATCCACGCACGGCTCTACGGCCTCTCCCGCCGCCACGCCCGGATCCGCGCCACGGAGGTGCTGGAGACCGCCGGACTGAGCGACCGCCGGCGCTCGCCGGTACGCACGCTGTCCGGAGGCATGCGGCGCCGTCTGGAGATCGCCCGCGCCCTGCTCCACTCCCCCCGTCTGCTGTTCCTCGACGAGCCCACCACCGGGCTCGACCCGCACGCCCGCGCCCAGGTCTGGGAGCACCTCGGGGCGCTGCGCGACCGGCACGGCAGCACGCTCTTCGTCACGACCCACTATCTGGAGGAGGCGGAGAACTGCGATCGGATCGCGATCATCGACCACGGCCGAGTGGTGGCGCAGGGCACGCCCCTCGCCCTGAAGGCCGCGATCGGGGACGACCTGGTCGTGCTGCGCACCAGTGACGACACGGCGGCCCGCCAGGTCGTGGCCGGGATCGTGCCGTCGGACCGGACCGTCACGGCGGCCGCCGGGGGTGTGTCCCTGCGGGTGTCGGACGGCAGCACCTGGATCCCGCGTCTCTGCGCGGAACTGCAGGGTCACGGCATCGCCGTGCACGCCGCGTCCGCGGCCCCGCCGACCCTCGACGACGTCTTCTTCCACCACACCGGCCGCAGCCTCGACCCGGCCGGGTCCGGCCGGGCGCCCGCCGGACCCGCCCTCCGCCCCTCCACGTCAGAGACCGGTGGCAGCCGATGACCGAACTCACGACGCAGTCCCCCGGCGCCCCCGGGACACCGCAGTCCGCAGCAGCCGCCCCGGCCCCGGACGGCGCCGGGCTCCTCGGCGACCAGGCCGGTCTCGACGGCGGGCGGGCCGGTCGGCTCCGGCACGAACTGCGGGCGATCCACGCCCTGGTCCACCGGGACATGCTGCGCCTGGCGGGACAGCGGGCGCACACCGCGCTGATGCTGCTCCACCCGATGCTCTACCTGCTCATCCTGGGAGGCGGGCTGGCCGCCCTCATCCCCCGCTCCTCCCTGGGTGTCGGATACCAGACGTATCTGTTCCCCGGCATGCTGATGATGACGGTGCAGACACCCGCCATCATGGTCGGCATCCGCCTGATCACGGACCGGCAGAGCGGTTACGTGCGGGAGCTGCTGATGGCCCCCGTGAGCCGGACGACCCTCCTGCTGGGGCTCTGTGCCGGAGGCACCCTCACGGCGGCGGTGCAGGGAGCCGTCCTGCTCAGCCTCGCCGGCACGGTCGGTCTGCCCTACGACCCCCTGCTGCTGCTCCTGCTGCTCGCCGGGATGGTCCTGGCCTCGTTCACCATCACGGCTCTGGCGCTTGCCCTGGCGGTGTCGCTCAGCAGGGCGGAGACGTTCCACACCTTCCTTGGGCTGATCATGATGCCGCTGCTCTTCCTCTCCGGCGGCTTCTTCCCCCTGAGCACCCTGCCGGGCTGGGCCCAGGCGGTCGCCGCCGCCAACCCGCTCGCCTACGCGGTGGACCTGCTCCGGCGCTGCATCGGGTACCGGGTGCCCGACCAGCAGGCCGCCACCGGCATCGACTGGGCCGGCTGGCAGCCGCCGGTGGTCCTGGAGGCCGGTCTCCTCCTCGGCGCCGGTCTGCTCGCCGTGCTCTGGGCCGCGCGCCGCTTCAGCAGACCGGAATGACGCGCGGCGGGCGGAGTCAGGGTGGGCGGACCGCGTCGCGGTGCCCGGTCAGGACGTGCCGACGCCGCTGCGCGCCAGGGCGAACACCCCGAGGACGATCAGCGCGACGCCGGCGAGTTGGGGCAGGAGCCACCAGCCAGCCCGTACGTGCTCCTCGTAGAGCAGGACGCCGAGGCTGAGGCTCACGGTGGCGTCGCCGAGGGTGAGGGCGGGCTGCGAGGCGACGAGCGGTCCGCCCTGCATGGCGTGTTCGAGCAGGAGGAGGGCAGCGATCCCGGCCAGGCAGAAGGCATAGGTCTGCCAGGCCGTCAGGAAGGCGCCGACGCCCCCGTCGCCGAGGATGTGCATCGAGGTCTTCATGAGGGCCGCGGTGAGCGCGTAGCAGATCGCCGTCGCGGCGCCGAGGCAGCCGGCCCTCGCGCGCCCGGCGGGCCGGCGGAGTCCTACGGCGGCGAGGGCCACGACGGCGAGGGAGCAGGCGACGAGGACCGGCACCCAGCGGTCCAGTGCGACATGGGTGCGGTTCCCGGTGGGCGATGCCGCCGCGAGTGCCACCCCCAGTCCGACTACGACACCCGCGACGGCGGCCCAGAGACGGGCGGGCAGCCGCTCGCGCGTGAGGAGGGTCGCGATCAGCAGGGCGAGGGGCAGTTCGAGGACGAACAGGGGCTGTACGAGGGCGAGCGGGCCGGTCGCGAGGGCGGCGGCCTGGCCGACGCCCGCGGCGATGACGGCGAGGATCCCGGCCAGCCAGAGCGGCCGGTGCAACAGGTCGAGGACGAGTCCGGGCCGGAAGGAGTCGGTCTGCGGGACGGTGAGCGCAGCACGGCGCTGGAGCACCGTGGCGAGCGCGTTGCTGAAGGCGGCGAACACGGAGAAGAGGACCGGCAGTACGACACCCATGCGTCGATCCTCACCGAGGGCCGCGGCGGTCCGATGCCGACACCGGCGGCCGTCCGTACGGAGGACCCGGTCGGGTCAACGCCCCCGGCCCGGGCCCGGCCGACGGGGCCTTCGGAGCAGCCCCGTACCGCGCAAGCCGGCTTGCGGGTCTTCTCCGGTCGACGTCCGCCGGGCGCTCACGTGCAGGCGCGAACGGCCTCGTCCCAGGCGCCGGGGCTGCGATGGTGGTTCCGGTGCCCCGCGACGAGGACCCGGCGCAGCGCGGCGAGGTGCCGTGTGTCCGCGGGGAGATCCAGGTCGCCGAGGAGAGCCGCTGCCGCCGCCGGTTGCAGGTCTCCATAGAGGTCGTGGAATCCCGCCCGGAGGGCGTGGAACAGGGCAGGGTGCAGATCGGGAAGCCTCAGGGCGGTGCGGAAGGCGGGCTCCTTCACCGGCCACGGCACGGGGCCCGAGCACTCCAGGACCCGGCGGGCCCGGCGGAGCATGCCGTCGGAGCCTTCCGCGACCACCCGGTCGATGTCGTCGCCGAGGACACCGGCGAAGGCGGTCGCCGACGTGGCGCGGTCCTCGAACCAGTCCACCCACAGGGAGTACGTGACGGCCTCGGCGTCCCGGTCCGCCTCCAGCCGCCGCCGGTAGCCCTCCCAGAGGACGTCCGCCGGCAGGGGGCCCTCCGCGCCCTCGTGCGCGAAGCGGATCTCGCAGGTCACCCAGTACTCGTCGAGGAGATCGAGCAGTCCGAAGGCCAACCGCAGCCGGTCGGCCGCGTCCAGGTCCTCGGCGAACACGTCGCCGGCCCGGGCGTGCGCGATCTGGTCGGTGGTGAGCGGCACGTCCGGCTCGTCGTCGGACGCCCACCCGTCGTGGGTCCTGCGGATGCCCTGATCCGCCAGCCATCGCGTCGCCGCCTCCACGGCTCCCCTGTCCATTCCGGGAGTATGACAAGTCCCCTTCCGCGGGGAACCGGCCTTGGCCAGAATCTGTCCATGTGAGGGGGAACGTCGGCCGTCGGGGGGATGGGGATGAGCGGCGCATGGGTGGTTCCGGGATATGTCGAGTCCCGGGAGCTGGGCGCGGGCGCCAGTGGGCGTGTGGTGCTGGCCCGGCACGAGCGGACTGGGTTGCCGGTCGCGGTGAAGTACCTGAGTGAGCGCTTCCGTGAGGACGAGTCGTTCGTACGGGGGTTCAGGTCGGAGGCGCAGGTGCTGGGCGCCCTGGACAGTCCGTACGTCGTCGGGTTCTACGAGTACGTCGAGGCGCCGCGCGGTGCGGCCATCGTCATGGAGCTCGTCGACGGGGTCGCCCTGCGGGCCCTGATCGCACGCGAGGGATCCACGGGTCCCGAGGCCGCCCTCGTGGTGCTCAAGGGCTCGCTCCTGGGCCTCGCCGCCGCGCACCGGGCGGGGGTCGTGCACCGGGACTACAAGCCGGAGAACGTCCTGGTGGCGGCCGACGGGGCGTCCAAGCTCGTCGACTTCGGGATCGCGGCGGGCCGGGGCGCGACGCCGGGCGTCGCCGGAACGCCCGCCTACATGGCGCCCGAGCAGTGGAACGGCGCTCCCGCCTCGCCGGCGGCCGACGTGTACGCGGCGACCGCGACCTTCTTCGAGTGCCTGACCGGCCGGAAGCCGTTCACCGGTGACAACTTCGCGGAGCTCGCCCTGCACCACCTGGGCACGCCCGTTCCCGACGGGGACGCTCCGGAGCCGCTGCGCCCGCTGATCCGGCGGGGCCTCGCCAAGTCGCCGGACGAACGGCCGGAGAACGCGGCCGCGTTCGTGGCCGAGCTGGAGGCGATCGCCACGGCCGCCTACGGGCCCGACTGGGAGGAGCGGGGCCGGGGACGGCTCGCGGCGCTGGCCGCGCTACTGCCGCTGCTCCTCCCCTCCTCGGGCGGAGGCGTGTCGGAGGGCACGACCTCGCTGGCCACCACGACGCTGCCGGATCCGCCGCGGCGCCCCCGGTGGCGTGTTCCCCGCGGGGTGCCGGCAGGAGCGGCCGCGCTCGTCCTGGCCCTGCTGCTCGCCCTCGCCGCGCGGGCCGGAGTCGAGGCGGCGAGCGGCGACGAGACCGCTCAGGCCTTCGCGACGACCAGCACCGTGCCGGACACGGCCACGCCCGAACCGTCCCCGACGGCACCGTCGTCCTCGCCGTCGGTCTCCGGGGCGCCGTCGACGGGGCCCACCCCGGATTCCTCCCCGTCGGGGAGCACCGGACCGGCCGTCACGCCCGGCGCGTCGCCCACCGGCGACCCGACGACGACGGAGCCGACGGCGCCGACCACGACCCCTCCTCCGCCGACCCCCACGGATCCGACCGCCCCGACGCCCCCGTCCAGTCCGCCCACGCCCACCGACACCCCGCCGACCACGACGCCCGCCCCGCCCCCCGTCGCGGTGACCGACGTCTCCGTCACGAGTCTGCGCCAGACGGGGGTGACCACGGCCGCGGGCACCGTCGAGGTCACCACCGACGGCACCGGTCCCGTGACCATCCACATCGAGTGGTTCACGGGGGACGAGAAGGGGACCGCGGGCGCGCCCGACGGCTCCGAGACCTACCAGCGCGAGGGAGCCACCCGGTACACGCTCTCCCTCGCCCACGACGTCCGGGGCGCGGGCTGCTACTGGGGGCTGCGCGCGTCCACCTCGCCCGCCGCGTCCAACGGCGGTTCCCTCCAGCAGGTCTTCATCCGGCGGTGCACGATCTCATGAACGACGACGACTACAGCGCCACCGAGCTCGGCAGCCACTGGTTCGAGCGTCCCGTGCCGGAGGCGGCACCGGACCGGGTGGAAGGCGAGGTACTGCGCTTCGGGCCGGGGGTGACCGCGGCGGCGGTCAGGCGGGCCGAGAACACACCGACGGCGGTCGAGATCTGGCACGGCACGCTCCCGGGCGTCCCCGCGCCGCGGCCGGCCCGCTCGCGAGGGCCGCGGCGGTACGCCCTCGCCGCCGTCGTGCTCGTCGCCGTGCTGCTCTTCCTCGCGTGGCGGGAGTACGGCCCGGGCGTCGCGGTGCGGGGCGTCAGCGTCGGCGTCGCCGAGCGGCGGCTCGGCTGCGACGGCACGGCGGACGTGGTGGCCCTGGTCCGCACGGACGGGAGGCCGGGCACCGTCACGTACCGCTGGGAGCGCAGCGACGGAACCCGGTCCGGTGTCCTGACGGAGAAGCTGGCCCGCGGGCAGGAGGAGGCGCGGCTCCACCTCCTGTGGACCTTCCACGGGTCGGGCACGCACCAGGCCGTCGCGCGACTCGTGGTCACGTCGCCCGGCCACCTGTCCTCGGCGGCGACGTTCACGTACGCCTGCGGCTGATCCGGCCGACGCGGGGTCAGTGGGCGGGGTGGTCCTCCGGTGCCGGGTAGGTGACCCGGATGCAGCCCCGCCGGGCCGTGATGTCGTCGACGTACGCGCGGAACACCGCGGACAGCTCCTGGGGGCTCAGCACGTTGTCGTAGGTGTAGCCGGCGCTGAGCGTGTGCAGGGCGGGCCTGCCGTCGCAGACGGAGGAGGCCCACCACGCGCCGCGGGCGTGGCCGGCCGTTCCCACGGCGATGACCTTGTCCGGGCGGCCGAGGTCCTCGTATCCGACCGTGCGCGCGTCGGCGCCGAAGTAGGAGGCGGTGCGCAGCCACCACGGCGAGTGGGTGCGGGCCGCGCGGGCGTAGTCGTGCGCGTCGTCAGGCCGGTCGGCGGCGATCCGGCCGACCTGGTCGGGACTGACCGCCAGGAGGCAGCTCTCGACGGGGGAGGCCGCCGGGGCGGGCGTCGCGAGGGCCCGGTCGGGCAGTGCGCCCTGTCCCGCCCGGCGGACGTACCGTGCGAACCAGCCGCACGAGCCGTCCGTCGCTCCCGTCGCGGGCCGCAGGCCGGCCGGTACGGCGGGCAGCGGACGGGCGGGCAGGGCGGGCAGGGTGCTTCGGCAGCCGATCCGGTCGACGAGCACCGCGGTGGCGGAGCGGGCGAGCCGGGCGAGGCGGTCCCGGTCCTCCGCGGAGACGTCGTCGTAGTCGGCGCGCGCCGTGACCTGGAGCAGCTCCGGCGCCTGCGCGCGGCTGCCGGGGCCGCACTCGGCGCGGACGGTGGTGTAGTCGGCTCCGTACCGGCCCAGGGTTCCGTCGCCGACCGGGTGCGGTTCGGGGCGCCGGTCGGCGGTCGCGGTGACGTCCGGCTCCTCTCCGGCGGAGCCGTCGCGGAAGGGTTCGAGACTGCTGTCGTCGCCTATCCGGTGCAACGGCGTGTCGGGGTCGACGACCCGCACCATCAGGGTGAACAGGCCAGTGGTTCTGCCGGGGCCGGGGACCTTGTAGACGGCGCAGGAGCCGGGGAGTTCGTCCGCGTCGAGCCTGCTCCGCTCGTCGTCGGCGGCCTTCGCCCGGATCGTTCCGCCCTGGAGGTCCATGACCTCGGCCCCGGAGACGAGTCCGTCGCAGGCCGCGGCGATGTCGCGTTCGCCGGCGGCGTGGTCGCGTATCTCGTCGAACGTCAACCAGCCCGCGTACAGGCTCAGTCCGATGCCGCCGACCGCGGTCCACCGCCACAGCCCGGCCCATCCCCCGTGCATCGTGCTCTCCCCTCGGAACCTGTCCGGCGCGTTCGGCGGCGCCGGGCCACCGAGCGTAGTCGCCGGACGGGAGCGGGCCGGTGCGGGGGCGGCGGGCCCCCGCACCGGCTCTTGGTCCCCGGTCAGGCGTCGAACGACGGAATGGGCGTCACTTCAGGTGGCGGTCCAGGAAGCGGCAGCCGTCCTCCAGCTCGAACGCCGGTGTGCCGGTGTGCCCGCCCAGGTTGGCGTGCAGGGTCTTCTCCTTGCTCCCGAAGGCGTCGAACAGGTCGAGGGCCCGCTGCCGGGGGTTTCCCTCGTCGTCCCACTGCAGCAGGAAGAGCAGCGGGACGGTGAGCAGGCGGGCCTCCTCGCGCTGGGCACGGGGCACGTATCCCCCGGCGAAGAAGCCGGCGGCCGCGATGCGCGGCTCGGTCACGGCCAGTCGGATGCCGAGGGCGGTCCAGCCTCCGGAGTAGCCGACGGGTCCGTCGATCCCGGGAAGCTCCAGGAGCGCGTCCAGCGTGGTCCGCCACTCGGGGACGGCGTTCTCGACAAGCGGGCCGATGAGTGACTCGAACAGTTCGTCGGCCGGTTCTCCGGCGCGGATCGCCTGCCGGAGGTCGGCCCGGGCCTGCTCGTCGGCGGCGGAGCGGGGTCGGTCGCCGCATCCGGCGGCGTCGATGGTGGCCACCGCGTAGCCGCGTCCCGCGGTGTACCGGGCGCGGGCCACGAGCCGGGGGTCCGACTTGGGCAGGCCGTTGTTGTGGGACATCAGGATCAGCGGAGTGCGTCCGGGTCCGCCGGGCGTCCACAGGGTGCCGGGAATCTCGCCGAGGGCGAACTCGCGTTCGAGGACGCCGTCGTCGAGGCGTCGTTCAGCGGTGAAGTGCACGGTCGTGCCTTTCGGGAGGGCTCTTGGGCGGCACTCCCGGACGACCTATCGCCCGACCGTGACCCCGGAGGGGAGCACCCTTGTCGACATCTGGATCACGGGTACCACCTCCTGGTTCTCTGCACGGCCTCGGGAAGGCTAGCAACGGCCGACGGCGCCCGCCAGCGCTTTTCCGCGGCAAGGCGGGGCCCGTGCGACCGACATGCGGGGGAACCGGCCCGGTGATGCAATGGAGCCACGGAGAGAGCCACGACACCAGGGGTTGCGCCGTGAACGACGATGCCGAAGAACTGGGACCGATCGACTATCTGATCGTGGAGTTCCCGGGGAGCCGAATGACCGGCGAGGGACTGCCCCTCCTGGTCGATCTCGTGGACCGTGGCCTGATTCGCATCCTCGACCTGACCTTCGTCAGGAAGGAGGAGGACGGCTCCGTGAGCGGTCTGGAGATCGCCGACCTGACCGGTGACGGCGAACTCGACCTGGCCGTCTTCGAGGGCGCGTCCTCGGGACTCCTCGGTCAGGACGACCTCGAGGAGGCCGCGGCGGCCCTGCAGCCGGGCAGTTCCGCCGGAATCCTGGTCTACGAGAACCGGTGGGCCGCGCCGTTCGCCGCGGCCCTGAACCGCGGCGGCGCCCAGGTGGTCGCCTCCGGGCGGATCCCGGTGCCCGCCCTCCTGGCCGCGCTCGACAGCACGGACAGCGCCCGCTGAGCGTCGGCTGACGCCAGGCGCGGAACAGAAGGGAAACCCCATGCCAGGCCTCCTTCGCGGGGTCGCGCGTACGGCCGTCGTCGCCGGAACCGCCACCGCCGTGTCGAACCGTGTGAGCCGTCGGCAGCAGGGCCGGTGGGCCGCCCAGCAGGAGCAGCAGTACGCGGCTCCGCCCCCGCCGCCGCCTCCGGCGGCCGCCCCCGCCGCGGCGGGCTCGGACATGTCCGGCAAGATCGACCAGCTCAAGCAGCTGGGCGAGCTCAAGGACCAGGGCGTCCTCACCGAGGCCGAGTTCGAGGAGCAGAAGCGCAGGATCCTGGAGTCCTAGAACCGGTCGTACGGATCGGCGTGCCGCGGGCCCGGTGCTCCCCATGGGCCGGAGCACCGGGCCCGGTTGCGTCCGGGGCCGGGCCCGGTGGCGTACGGGCCGGGCGCGCGTGCGTGCGGGCCGGGGCGCCTGCGGGGCGAGGCGGGCCGCCTGCGCCTGCGGGCCGTGGGGGCCAGGGGGAACGCTGGGCGTTCGTCGGACACACCGACCGACGCAGGTGGTTCAGGACCGGAGGAACGCGCGGACGCCCCGGGAGACGGCGTCGTCGCCGAGGAAGTCGTTGTGGGCGAGGCAGCCGGCGGCGTTGTTGGCAGCGCCGGCCAGCGGCACGCTGTTGTCGGGGTTGACGACCTCGTCGCACTCGGACCACCAGGTGGCGTAGCGCACGTCACCGGGGGTCTCGTCGCCCGAGGCCAGGCCCTTCTGGACGTACGAGCCGGGGGTCATGTCGCGGCACGCCTGGTCCCACAGGGCGCAGGCCCAGGCGGTGGTGGTGCCGTGGTTCGGACCGGCGAGGGAGACCCAGTGGGCGACCGAGCTCGGGCCGGCCGGATCGTGTTTCGCGTACCAGCGGGTGACGAGGCTCCCGAAGGAGTGGGAGACGAGGTCGACGCGGGCGGCGCCGGTGCGGCGCTTCACGTCCTCCACGTAGGCGGCGAGCCGGCCGGAGAGGACCTCGTTCACGGACCGGTGCGTGTCGTAACCGAAGGAGAACAGCTCGGCATCCGTGTATCCGTCGGCCTTGAAGTCCTCGCGCAGTCCGCCCCATACGCCGGGGTCGGCGTTGTAGCCGTGGACGAACACGACCGGCGTGCGTACGGCCGTGCTCCCGGCGGCGGTCTGGGCGCGGACCGCGGCGGACGGCACGAGCAGGGACACGGCGGTGGCCAGCAGCGGAACGGCGATACGGGCGGCGATCCGGGAACCGGGTGTGAACACACTTCCCCCTACGACGTGTTACGCACGAGTAGTCAGGAGCATGGTGGGGCCTCGGGGCGTGGATGAACAGCCCTCGTACGCCACGGTCCTCGTCCGCCACGGTCCTCGAATGTCACGGAGTTCGCGCGCGCGCCCTCGGGCGGCGGTGGGTGAGGGCGCGGACGGGCCGCCCTCGGGTGTCGGCCCGGCGCGCGACGACCGGCGGACCGTTCAGTCCCGCTGCCGGGCGGCGTACCTGCGGGACTTGGTGCGGTTGCCGCAGACCCGCATCGAGCACCAGCGGCGGCTGTGGTTCTTGGAGGCGTCCCAGAACACCCAGCCGCAGGTGTGCTCCGCGCAGCGCTTGAGCCGGTGGATCTGACCGGTGAGGACGATCTCCGCCCAGGCCACGGCCAGCCGGGCCAGGGCGGTCCGCGCGGGCGGTCCGCCGGGCGCCGGGACCAGCGGCGCGCCGGGGGTGCCGAGGGCGACGAGGACCGGCACCTCGGCCAGGACCGCGTCGGCGAGGGCCAACCGCTCCGGAGCGACCGGGTCGTCGGTGTCCAGCGCCTCTCTGATGCCGGCGCGCAGCGCGAGGAAGGCCGCGTGCGCGTCGGCGTCGAGCCGCAGGGTGGGCTCCGCGAGGCCTCGACCCGCCAGCCACTCCGCCAGCGCGGCGGGGGTGGCGATGTCGTCGTCTCCGCTCTCCAGGTCGACGGTGTTGGTGAAGGCCTCGATCAGTTCGGCGGCCGGGGACGGGTCGAGCACGAACGCGCCGCCTTCCTTGGGGAGTTGCCGGCCGCTCCGTCGTGGGGTTCCCGAGAACGGATGGCCGGATCACTGGTGCGCTCTCACGATACCCCTGCCATACTGACCACCAAACGGCTTTAGGGGGTTATCCATGCAGGATGCGATGACGGGTCGGTCGGTGTCGGCAGCAGGGGAGGCGGTATCGGCCCGCACGCGGAAGGCGGCCGATCCGCCGGACCGGAGCAACCGCAACACCGCGGTCCTGGTGGGGTTCACGGCCGTCACGAACCTCGCCGACGGCGTGACCAAGGTCGTCCTGCCCCTCATGGCGACCCGGCTGACCGACTCCCCCGCCCAGGTGGCCGGGGTGGCGCTGACGCTCACGCTCCCCTGGCTGCTGGTCGCCCTGCACGTCGGCGTCCTCGTCGACCGCTTCGACCGGCGCCTGCTGCTCTGGCTCGCCGACGGTGCCCGCATGCTCGTCGTCGCCACGCTGCTCGCCCTCGCGCTACGCGATGCCGTGACCGTCCCCACGCTGTACGCCGCCGGGCTGCTGCTCGGTGTCGCCGAGGTGGTGGCCCTGACCGCGGCCGCCACCCTCGTGCCCTCCCTGGTGGCCCCCGCGGGCCGCGAGCGGGCCAACGCGTGGGGGGCCGGCGCCGAGAACGCCTGCAACGAGTTCTGCGGTCCCTTCGTCGGCGGTCTGCTGGTGGCCGCGGGCGCCGGCGTCGCCCTGGGGTGGACCGGCGCCGCGTACCTGAGCGGGACGCTCGTCCTGCTGCTCCTCGTGGGCCGCTTCACGCCGGCTTCGGGCGACGCACGCCCGACCGGGACCGTCAACCAGCGCATCGCCGAGGGCGTCCGGTTCCTCTGGCAGCAGCGCCTGCTGCGGCTGATGGCCCTCGCGCTGACCGTGCTCTCGGCCTGCTGGGGGGCCTGGCTCGCCCTGATGCCCCTGGTCGCCACCTCGCTCATGGACCTCGACAGCCGCGAGTACGGCCTGCTGCTGAGCGCCCTCGGCGCCGGCGGGCTGGTCGGCGCGCTCACCGTGACGAGCGTCAACCGGCTGCTCGGACGGCGCTGGTCCATGTTCGCCGACCTCGTCGGCACCGCCGCCATGGTCGCCGCCCCGGTGTTCTCCACGAGTCTCTGGGTCGTGGCCGGCGGCGCCTTCCTCGGTGGCATGGGCGGGATCCTGTGGACGGTGAACTCGCGGACCCTCAGTCAGCGGCTCGTCCCCGACGCCATGCTCGGCCGCTACAACGCGGCCGCCCGGCTCTTCAGCTGGGGCGCGATGCCGCTCGGGGCCGGACTGGTCGGCGTGCTGGCCGAGTGGTTCGGGATCCGCACCGCCTTCGCCGTGTTCGCCCTCGCCACCCTCGCGATCATCGTGCCGTTCCTGCGGACCGTGACCCCGCGGGCGCTCGCGGACGCCGCGGGGCCGGTCACCGGGTCACCGGGCGGCGGGTGACCGCCAGCCCGGGTCCCGACCGCTCAGACCCACCGCCCGGTCGAGGAGCGGAGCTCCGTCCGGGACCGGCACCACGGCGCCGAAGATGCCGCCGCCGCGGTCGTCCTCCTCGGCGGCCGCCAGCAGGAACGCGTGCGAGGCCCGCAGCGCCGTCTCGTCGGGGGCGTAGTCCTGGCCGGTGGCCCTGGCCAGGTCCCAGCCGTGGATCACGAGCTCGTCCACGGCGACCGCGGCCGCGATCCCGCCGGGCAGGTCGATGCCTCCCGCCCGGGTCATGCCCGTCCAGGCGGCCGGGTCCCGCCAGGCGGCGGCCAGCTCGTCGAGGACCCGCGGCAGCACCTCGCGCCAGTCGGCCGGAAGGGCGGGGACGGCGCCGTCGGGGGGCGTGGCCGTCGTCGCCCCGAGATCCTTCACGGCCGCGTCGCGGAAGGCCACCGCGAGCCCCGCCAGGTGGCCCAGGACGTTCTGCACGGAGTAGTCGGGACACGGCGTCGGGGCGGCCAGCATCGCGTCGGGGGTGCCCGCCGCGAGCCGGGCCACGATCCGGGCCTGGGGCCCGAGGTCGAAAGTCGTCGTCTCGGTCATCTGCCGCTCCTTGGACGTACGGGTCGTGCAGGGTAGACCGCTTCCCCGGCACGGACTCATCGGTCGCCGGCCGCCCCCTTCGGGGACCGCGGCGCGGGGGCGGGGCAGGGGCGCGGGACACGGCGCGGAGGTGCGGGAAACGGGGCGGGGCGCGGCGCCGCCCGCCGGAGCGCCGCCCCCGCGTCCGCGGCACCGTGTCAGGCCAGCAGGTCGGCGACCCGCTCGGCGAAGGCCTCCGGGGTGAGGACCTCCACCCCCAGTTCGGCGGCCTTGACGGCCTTGGAGCTCGGCTTGCCGTTCGCGGACGGGGCGGCCACGAGGATGGAGGTCTTCGCGCCGACGCTGCTGCCCGCGCGGCCGCCGGCCTTCTCGATCAGGGCGTTCATCTCGGAGCGGCCGAAGCCGTCCAGCGGGCCCGTCATCCTGCCGGTGACCACGACGACCTTGCCCTCCAGCGGGCCACCGCTCTGCGCCGCCGCCTCCGGCTCGCTCATGTTGACCCCGGCCGCCACCAGCTTGTCGATGACGGGAGCCAGCGCCGCCACCTGCTCGACGACGACGGGGGCCTTCTCCGGGCCGATCCCCTCCACGTCCTGCATCTCCGTGGCGTCGGCCTGCCGGATCGCGTCCATCGTGCCGAAGTGGCGGGCGATCCGCCGGGACATGCTGCGCCCGGTGCCGAGCACGCCCAGGGCGCAGAAGACGCGGTTGAGGGGGCGGTCCTTCGCGGCCGCGATCTGCTCGGCGAGCTTGGCCCCGCGCTTGGCGCTGCCGGACGCGGCCGTCAGCTGCTCCGCGGTCAGCGTGAAGAGGTCCGCCACGTCGCGGACGTCGCCCGACTCGACCAGGGCGGCCACGTACGTCCTGCCGAGCCCGTCGATGTCGAGCATCTCGCGCCCGGCGGCGTACTCGATGAGGGCCGGGAGGGCGCAGGCCGTTCCCTTGGCGCAGCGCCACCGCTCCTGGGCCGTGCTGATCTCGCCCCCGCAGCGGGGGCACGCCTCGGGCAGGGGGACCGGCACCGCTCCGGCCGGGCGGAGCGGGACGACCGCCGCCTGGACGCGCGGGATGATGTCGCCCGCCTTGTACACCGTCACCGTGTCGCCGATGTGGAGGTCCCGGCGGCGGATGTCCGCCGGGTTGTGGAGGGTGGCCCGGGTGACCGTCGATCCGTCGATCTCGACGGCTCTGAGGAGGGCGGTGGGGGCCAGGACCCCGGTGCGGCCGACCTCCCACACGACGTCCTCGAGGACCGTCTGCCGCTCGATGGCGGGCAGCTTGACCGCGATGGCCCAGTAGGGGAAGCGGGTCCCGAGCCCGGCCGCCTCCTGTTCGGCCGTGTCGTTCAGCTTGACGACCAGCCCGTCGATCCCCACGGGAAGCTCCGGCCGCATCGCGGCCACCGCGTCGGCCTGGGCCTGGGCGGCGGCGAGGTCGGGAACGACGAGCAGCCCGGCCGGGGAGGCCGCGGTCGTCTGCACCCCGGCGGCGGCCGCCGCGGCCAGCGTCTCGGCGTGGGTCGCCCCCGCCGGCAGGAACGGGACGCCGTCGAGCTCGACCACTCCGTACGCCCAGAACGTCATCCGGAGCCGGTACGGGCGTCCCTTGGCCCTCAGGGTGCCCGCCGTGCCGTTGCGCGGGTTGACGAAGACAGGGGCGCCGTGGGCGGCGCGGACCTCGTTCGCCTTCTCGAACTGCTCCTGGGTGAAGGCGACCTCGCCCCTGACCTCGACGGTGACCGCCTCGGCGAGCTGCTCGGGCAGTCCGTCGATCTGGCCGATGACATGGCTGACGTCCTCGCCGTGCCTGCCGTCTCCGCGGGTGATGACCTGGACGAGCCGGCCCTCGCGGTAGCGGGCGGCGACGGCCGCGCCGTCTATCTTCGGCTCGACGGTGAAGCCGCCCGCGGGGGCGCGTCCGAGTCGGCGCTCGACGGAGGCACCCCACGCCACCAGGCCATCGGCGTCGAAGACGTTGTCCAGGCTCAGGAGCCGGGTGGTGTGCGCGATGTCGCCCGTCGGGGCGGCACCGTCCGCGACCAGTCCCGTGGGGGTGTCGGGGGCGACCTCCGCCGGGTGCGCCTCCTCCCAGGCGAGGACGGCGAGTCGGAGCCGGTCGTACGAGGTGTCGTCCATGGCGCTGTCGCCGTCGCCGTAGTAGGAGTGCGAGGCCTCGCGCAGGCTCTGGAGCGCGGCCTCGTAGGCGGCGCGGTCGTTCACTGCGGGCTGGGCGGACACGCCGGACAGCGCCTCTTCGGCGGGAATCGTCGTCATGAGGTGATCCTCTCGCGGGGGTCTGACAACGGCGTTCGGAGCGACCGTGTGCGGAGCGACCGCGTGCCGGGCGACCGCGGCGGCGCGTCCGTCCGCGGTCCGCGTCCCCGCGGCCGACTCCGGCCATGAGGCGTGCGACTGACGGGAGATCAGCCCCAAAGGGCCGCAAAGCAGTCATTTCGCATCCAGGAGCACTCTCGCCGAGACGTGGACACTCCGTACACGATCGACCGCCCTACGTCACATCCGACCGCCCCGAAGGCGTCCCATCAGGCAAAGCGGCCGGAATGCGGAGAGAAAGTGATGATCTCGTAATGCCCCGTGAAAAGTGGATCTTGAGCGGCATGTGAAAATCTGGCGGTGACATTCTGTGATTCCTTCCGTATAGGTCGTGCACTGGCAGGGGTGACGGTTCTCGCCGTTCTCACCGCCGGCTGCGCGGCGACCCCCGATGGATCGCAGATCAAGCCGGGCGGTCGCACCTTCACCGTCGCGGCGGCCGGCGATGTCCTGATCCACCCCGAACTCGTCCAGCAGGCGGCCAAGGACGCCAAGAAGACGGGCAAGGGCACCGCGGGGCTGGACTTCGGACCGCTGATGGAAGGGGTTCGGCCGGTCATCGGCAAGGCCGACCTCGCCATCTGCCACATGGAGACGCCCGTCGGCACCCCGCGCGGCCCCTTCGAGGGGTACCCGGAGTTCCTCGTGCCGCCGCAGATCCTCAGGACGCTGAAGGACGTCGGGTACGACACCTGCTCGACCGCGTCGAACCACACCTTCGACCACGGCCTCAAGGCGGTCCGCCGCACGCTCGACGCCATGGACCGGATCGGACTCGGCCACGCGGGCTCGGCCCGTACGCCCGCCGAGGCCGAGAAGATCAACATCCGTGACGTCAAGGGCGTCCGGGTGGCCCACCTCTCCTACTCGTGGGAGTCGTTCCTCAACCCCACACCCGGGAAGCAGAGCTGGGCCTTCAACCGGATCAGCACCGAGCAGATCAAGCAGGCCGAGACCCGGGCGCGGAACCAGGGCGCCGACGTCGTGATCCTGTCGGTCCACTGGGGCCTGGAGCACTACAACGAGCCGAGCGTCCCCCAGCTGGAGCTCGCGCAGCGGCTCACCGAGGAGACCGGCATCGACCTCGTGATCGGCCACCACGCGCACGTGGTGCAGCCGATCCAGAAGGTGAACGGCACCTGGGTGGCCTACAGCCTGGGCAACCAGGTCGCCCGGCACTCCTCCCCCACCGGACTGACCGAGGAGGGCGCCATCGGCTGGTTCGAGTTCCGCGAGACGACGACCGGATGGGACGTGGCCGCCCGGTACCGCACGACGCTGGTGGACATCCCGCCCGAGGCCGAGGACGACGAGAAGCTCCCCGAGGACGCCGTCGAGGACAACCGGCTGGTCGACGTCCGGCAGATGCTCGACGAACCGGGCGAGCTCTCCGCCGACCGGCTCGCCCGCTACCGCCTGGCCGCCGACCGCACGCGCGGCTTCCTGTTCAACCGGGGCGCGCCGGGCGGCGACGGACTGGCCGAGCTCTCCCTGCGGGACTGAGCGCCGCCCCCGACCGCCCGCCCCCGGCCCCCGATCCCGGGCCGTCCCCCGAACCCTCCCGGCACCGTCGTCGCCCCTCGGCGCCCACGTGCCCCTGCGCCGCCGGCACCCACGCGTGCCGCCGCAGGACGTCAGGAAAGAGCAGCAGTGACAACCAGCAGTGCCGCCTACTCGGTGCGCGGAGGCCGGCGGCGGAGCCGCAGGCGCGCGGACATGCCGCTCCTCGGCGGCATCCGTCCGCCCATCGCGCTCCTGTGCGTCCTGGTCCTCGCCCTGGCCGGGCTGACGGCCCGGGTGCTCGGGCCGGACAAGGACGCGGTCGTGCCGAAGGCCGTGCTGTCCTCCCAGCAGTACTTCGCGGAGGACGGGGCCATCGCGCTGCGCGCCTCGATCGACGAGCGCGTCACCGACCTGCAGCGCACCGCCAGTGCGCTGAGTCAGGGCAAGCCGATCGCGCCCGAGCGCGTCCTGTCGGACCTGGGCAGGACGTACCAGAAGTGGACCGGCACCACGGTGGTGGACCTGAAGAGCGCGGACGTGCTCGCCACCCGGGGGGAAACGATTCCCCTCGGCTGGCTGGACAAGGACGTGCTCACCGGCGACCGGGCCCTGACGCCCCGCATGGTGCGGCTGGAGACCGGCGACGTACGGCTGATGACCATGGCCGTACTCGACTGGACCGACCGGCCGCAGCAGCTGCTGATCGCGTCCAGCAGTCTGTCCGTCCCCGCGATCAACCTGGGCCCGTTCCGGACCATGGCGGTCGTCGCGCGGGACGGCGAGATCCTCGGCACGGCCGGCTTCGAGCGCGCCGAAGCGCTCAACTCCGACCAGGAGCGCAAGGAGCTCACCTTCCTGCACCGGCAGATGAAGCAGCTGTCCGACCAGGCGGCCGAGCACACCGAGCAGCACCCCGTCCGTGCCAAGGAACCCGGCTCCCGCGGCTACCCCGGGGTGAGCGGCACCCTCCTCGGCGGGGAGTACAACGGCCGCGTCGCCACCGCGGGCTACGCCTCGCTCGCGTCCTCGGACCCCGACGAGAAGCGGAGCGTGGCCGCCGGCCTGGGCCTCACCGTCGTGGCGCTGCTGCCCGTCGTGCAGCAGCAGACCGGCGAGCAGGGCCGCGAGCTGTTCGGCCTCGCGGCCGCCGGTGTCCTCGTCCTGCTCGGACTCCTCGCGGCCGGCGTGCTGTGGGCGACCGTGCAGCGGCCCCTGCTGCGGCTGTTCCTGGAGTCCCGGCGGCTGGCCCGTGGCGATCTGACCCGGCCCGTCACGGTTCCCCGCTGGGGCGAGGCCGCCCGCATCGGTGCGGCCCTGGAACAGCTCCGCCGGCGGCTGGAGGCCGGCGTCGACGGCTCCGACGGCGACCCCGTGGCCGGTCCGCGCAGGCGGCACCGGATCGGCGGACGCGGTCCACTGGCCCTGACGGCCGTCCTCCTGCTCGTGTGGTGCGTGCCCGTGGGCCTGCTGCTCAACCGCACGGACGGGTCGGTCAGCGTGCCCACGACCATGGTCAACGACCAGCGCGACCGTACGGACCTGATCGCCGACCGGCTCCGCAGGGCGCTCAACGAGGCGCAGGCGGACCTCGTGTCCGCCTCCCGCCTGATCGCGGCGGACGGAGTCGGCTCCGAGGCGGCCACGCGTGTCCTCGACGACACCCTCGGCAAGCACTCCCGCTACCAGGCCCTGTACGTGGTGGACGGCGACGGTTCGGTCCGCGCCCGGGCCGGATCGGACCCGCACGCGTGGAGCCGGGGCAAGAGGCTTCCGCTCGTCCGGGTGTCCGGCAAGGGCGACAAGGAACCGGTCGTACAGGCCGGGGCTCCCGTACCGGGCCGGGACGGCGGCACGCTCGTCGGCGAGATCCGCGTGGAGTTCCTCAACTCGCTGCTGGCCAGGCCCGGCCTGGGCGAGGTCCGGGTGGTCGACTCCGACGGTCTGACCATCGCCGCGAGCGAGGGTTTCCTGGCCTTCGAGGAGGTGCCGTCGGAGCTGAGCGACCTGGTGCGCGCGGCCGGTGTCCGGGTCGGCGCCGGGCCCGTCGAGAACGCGCTGCTCATCCGGGAGGGGAACAGCGTCACGGTCGCCGCGGCGGCCCCGTTCTCCGGCGGCGGCGTCACGGCCGACATCGGCTGGACCGTCGTCAGCCGACAGGACGCCCACCGCTTCGAAATCGCCCCGTACGAGCGGGAGGACCGCAGCGTCCTCGCCGGAATGCTCGGACTGGCCGCGATCATCCTCTGCCTCGGCTGGATCCACCTCGTGATCGTCCGGCCGCTGAGGGCCCTCGCGGCCGGTGCCGAGCGGCTCGCCGACGGCGACCTCAAGACCGTGCTCTACCCGCGGTACCAGGACGAGGTGGGAGCCGTCGTCCGCAGCCTCGAACTGCTGCGGCAGCAGGCGCAGGCGCTCCGGCACAACCAGCAGGCCCTCAGGCACAACCAGACGCGCCGGACCACGGCGCCCCGGTCCGGCGACGGCGGAAGGTGACAAGGCAGTGCTCTACCTCTACTTCGTCCTGCTGACCGGCGGGGTGTTCCTGCTGATCGCGGGCATCGTGGAACAGCGCAGGCACTACGCCGCGCTGCACACCATCCCGACCCGGGTGCTCGTCAACGGCATCCGGGGCAAGTCCTCCATCACCCGGCTCTGTGCGGGCGCGCTGCGCGGCGGCGACCTGGTCACCGTCGCGAAGACGACCGGGACGGCCGCGCGGTTCATCCACCCGGACGCGACCGAGGAGCCGGTCTACCGCAAGTTCGGCATCGCGAACGTCGTGGAGCAGATCGGGATCGTGCGGCGGGCCGCCTCGTACCGTCCCCACGCCCTGGTCATCGAGTGCATGGCCGTGATGCCGGCTCTGCAGGAGGTCAACCAGAGCAAGCTGATCCGCTCGACCATCGGTGTCCTGTGCAACGTGCGCGAGGACCACCTCGCCGAGATGGGACCCACCCTCGACGACGTGGCCCGCTCGCTGTGCCGCTCGATGCCCGAGCACGGCATCTGCGTCACGGCGGAGAAGGAGCGCTTCCACATCCTGCAGGAGGAGGCGGACGCCCGGGACTGCCGCCTGATCTACGCCGACCCCGACACGGTCAGCGACGAGGAGCTGCGCGGCTTCAGCTGGTTCACCTTCAAGGAGAACGTGGCGATCGCCCTGGCCGTCGCCGAGCTCCTCGGGATCGACCGGCAGGTGGCCCTGCAGGGCATGTACGACGCTCCCCCGGACCCGGGCGTGCTCTCCGTCGAGCGGTACGTGACGCCCGAGGGCAAGCGCCTCGCCTTCGCCAACGTCTTCGCGGCGAACGACCCCGAGTCGACGCTGATGAACGTCAACCAGCTGCTCGACCTCGGTGCCGTGAACCGTCCGCTGAACGTCGTCATCAACTGCCGGCCCGACCGCGTCGAACGCAACGGTCAGATGGGCGAGATCATCCCGGACCTGCGCCCGGACAACGTCTTCGTGATCGGTCATCCCTCGAAGAGCGCCATCGACGCCATCCCCGCCGCGTGGCGGGACCGGGCCGTCGACCTCGGCGGCGAGCGGCGGCCGGCCGAGGAGTTCATGCCCGAGATGCTCGGGCGGATGTCCGACGGCGCGTCGCTCGTCGCCATCGGCAACATCCACGGCCAGGGCGAGGAACTGCTGGAGTTCCTCGCCGAGCTGCCGGCGGACGAGAGCGGCTCCGCCGACACCGGCGCCGCAGCCGGTGCCGGTGCTCCCGCGGCCTCCGGCGGTCCCGTGCCGGTCGACCACCCCTACGAGGAGTTCGCGGCGCCCCCCGGGGCCGGCTTCGCCGGGCACACCGGCCCGGACACCGGCTACGGCGGTCCGTGGGCGGGCGAGGGGCACGCCTCGGCCGGCGACCCCGTCCCGGTCACCGGAACGGTGGTCACGGACGGTTCGACGGGCGGTTGGGCGGCCGGTCCGCACCTGGTGCCCGTCATGCCGGTGGTGCCCGTCCAGCCGGCCCGGATCGACCCCTACGCGTCCTACCCCCGGGCCTTCGAGGAGGCCTACCAGTCCGCCCGGACACAGGAGGTGCCCATGGTGCGGATCGTGGACGGGCGGAGCGGGATGGCCGCCGAGGAGTCCTTCGGCTGGTTCCACCAGCAGCCCTCCGACGAGGACGGGCGACCGCCCGCTCGGTCCTGATCCGAGGGCGTGCCGCCGATCCCGGCCGTTCCCGCCCGACTCCCCCACTCCCGCCCGACCACCCGTACCCGCGTCCGGAGCCCCCGTTGACCACCGCCGCCCTGACCCCCGAGATGGCCGCCCTCGGCATCGCCATCGGTCTGTTCTTCTCCCTGCTGTGCTACCTCACGACCAACCTCTCCCCCGGCGGCATGATCACGCCGGGCTGGCTCGCGCTCACCCTCATCGAGGACCTGCAGCGGGCCGCCATGGTCGTGGGTGTCACCGCCCTGACCTACGCGGGGACGAAGATCATGCAGCGGCTGGTGATCCTCTACGGCAAGAGGCTGTTCGCGGCGGTGGTGCTGCTGGGCGTGCTGCTGCAGGCCACGGTGATGATCGTGCTCTCGCTGGAGTTCCCGCTCCTGTACGGCAACCAGACCCTCGGGTTCATCGTCCCCGGCCTCATCGCGTACCAGCTCGTCCGCCAGCCCAAGGGGCCCACCCTCCTGGCGACGGCCTCCGTCTCCATGATGGCCTACATCGTCGTCGCCGCCGGGCTGCTGCTCGGTGTCATGCCCGCCGCCTGAGAATCGAGGAACCACCATGGCTGGGAAGAAGAAGACCCGCCCGCTCGTCTCGGGCCTCGTCGTCCTCGGGCTCGTCGCGACCTCCGGGTACCTCACGCTCGAACTGCGCAAACAGGACGAGCAGGGCGTCACCGAGGTGCGTGACATCGGCGTGCTGGACGGGGCGGGCGCGCAGGCCGCCCCGTCCGCGACCAAGGGCGCGGAGCGGTGGACGCGGCACGAGAACCCGGCGCGGAGCGTGCTGCGGGGCGCGGACGGCCGGGTCGAGGCGGTGCTGACGGACGGTGCGCGCACGGCCAGACTGACGGGCCCGGCGCGGACGTTCGCCGAGCCGGCGTCCACGGCGTCCAAGGTGTCGACGACGGACTGGGTCCGGCTGATGCCCGAGCCGTGGGTCAAGGGCGCGGAGAAGCAGAAGTGGTTCAAGGAGTGGTACGCGGAGTTCGCCGGCAGCACGGAGGACGACCTCTTCGCGTTCGCGTACCAGTACGTGGCGGGGGCGCGGCAGCAGAAGGACGAGCAGGGTGTCGCCTTCGCGGGTGACGCGAACTTCGGACCGCTGAACACCTCGGGCGCCGAGGGCGGCGACCTGCGGCTCGAACAGTCGGACTTCTACGACTACCTCGGCGTCCCGTACCCGTTCCGGAACGGCGCGGTCGGCAAGCCCGACGCCCTCCGGGCCCGGTCCCTGGACTGCTCGGGCTACATGCGCATGGTCCTCGGCTACCGTGCGCGCTACCCGCTGATGGCGACGGACACGTCCGGGGACGGACTGCCGCGCACCGCGAACGGCATGGCCCGGTCCGACGAGGGCGTGGACGTGCTGCCGCTGGCCGGTGTCCGGGAGGAGGACCGACCGACGGCGATCGACCAGCTGCAGGCGGGCGACCTCGTCTTCTTCAAGCTGGACAAGCGGACCGCGCAGCGCCTGGACCACGTCGGCATGGTGCTCGGACACGACACCGAGGGGCACCTGATCTTCATCTCCAGCCGCGAGGAGGTCAACGGCCCGACGATCGGCGACGTCGGCGGAGTCTCGCGGCTCGACGGCAACGGCTACTACGCGAAGACGCTGCGGAGCGCGAAGCGTCTCTGAGGGGGGTGGGGGCTCCGCGCGCTCGCGCCGTGGGGAGCCCCCACCACCGGTCGGTGGCGGCAGGCGGCCGTGGCGGCCGCCTCGGCCGTCCGCGGGCGGTCCTCATGCGCTCCTTCGAGACGCTCCTTCGAGGCGCTCCTTTCGGGCGCCGGGTGCCGCTCCCCGTTCATCCGCGCGTCATTGGTCCGACAAATGACGCCTGCTCCGGCGTGGTTGACGCGCGTCGACCGGGGCGTCAGTCTCGGGGGGACTTTCAACCCCTGGGTCGCCTCGGACCCATGAGGCCATGGAGGATCGATGTCCCGACGCTCCCCACGTTCCCTGCCGCTGCGCCTGCTCCTCTCCTTTGTCATGATCATGGCCGCCTCGACGGCCGGGGTGGTCGCCACCGCCGGCACCGCCCAGGCCGATGGCTGCTACACCTGGTCGCGCACCCTCTCCCAGGGCGCCTCCGGCGCCGACGTCACCGCGCTGCAGATCCGGGTTGCCGGCTATCCCGGCTACGGCGGCGTGCTCGCGATCGACGGGGCGTACGGCCCCGGGACGGCGGCCGCGGTCAAGCGCTTCCAGGCCGCCTACGGCCTGGCCGCCGACGGGGTCGCCGGCCCCGCGACGTTCAGCAAGATCTACGCCCTCCAGGACGACGACTGCACCCCGGTCCACTTCTCGTACGCCGAGCTCAACGACTGCAACACCACCTGGGCCGGCGGGGCCGTGAGCGCGGCCACCGCCAAGTCGAACGCCCTGCGCACGATGTGGAAGCTGGAGGCCCTGCGGCACGCCCTCGGCGACCAGAGCATCCGTGTCACCAGCGGCTTCCGCAGCCACGCCTGCAACGACGCCGTCGGCGGAGCCTCGTCGAGCCGGCACCTCTACGGGGACGCCGCCGACCTCGGAGCCGGGCCGCACTCGCTGTGCCGACTGGCCCAGCAGGCCCGCAACCACGGCTTCAACGGGATCCTCGGCCCGGGCTACCCGGGGCACAGCGACCACACCCATGTCGACCACCGCTCCGCCCGCTTCTGGTCCGCTTCGGGCTGCGGCATCTGACGACGCGGAGGAGTTCCTCGTACGCGGGCCGCGGCGCGCGTACGAGGACACACGGCGGGGCGCTCGCCGGCGGCGGCTCCCGGGACGTACCGCGCCGACCGGGACGACCGGCAGCGGGCGACCGGCACGGGCGGGCCCGTGAAGGTCCGCGTGCGGAACCCAAGTCGAGTGCCCGGCCGCCCGGTCAGCCGCTCCCTCCGCCGAACCGCACCCGCACGGTCAGCCCGCCGCCCACCGGGTTCGGGTACGCCTCCGTCCGCGCGCCGTGCGCGCGGGCGATCGATTCGACGATCGACAGGCCGAGCCCGGCCCCCTCGCCCGGGGCGTGGGTACGGGCGGTCAGCCGGCGGAACGGCTCGAACAGCAGCGGGACCGTCTCGGCCGGGACCTCGGGTCCGGTGTTCGTCACCTCGACGCCCCCGGGGCCGGTACGGACGTCGACCCGGCCGCCGGGGACGTTGTGGCGCACGCCGTTGGCCACCAGGTTGTGCACCAGCCGGTCGAGGAGCACCGCGTCGCCGTCGACCGTCAGCGGACGGGCCCGCACCGACACCGCCACCCGGCGCTCCGCCGCCTCCGCGCCCATCGCCTCCGCCGCCCGGCGGGCCACCTCGTGCACGGCGACCGGGCGGCGCTCCCGCAGGCCCTGGTCGGACGCGGCCAGCAGCAGGAGTCCCTCGATGATCCGTTCGCTGTCGTCCGCGACCTCGATCAGCTTCGTCCGGATGCGGGCGACCCGCTCCGGCGACGGGTCGCCCGCGAGCCCGATCTCGGCGGCGGCGCGCTGCACCGCCACCGGGGTGCGCAGTTCGTGCGCGGCGTTCGCCGCGAACCGCTGCTGGGCGGAGACCAGCCCCTCCATCCGTCCGAGCATCCCGTCGAAGGTGTCGGCGAGCCGCTTCAGCTCTCCCGGCGGACCGTCGAGCGCGATCCGCTCGTGCAGGTTCTCGCCGGACAGCCGGCGCGCCGTCTCGGTGATCACGGCGACCGGCCGGAGCACCCGGCCCGCCATCCACCAGGCGAGCAGGACGGAGAGCACGGCGTACACGACGAGCACGATCAGCGACACCGTCAGGAGTCGTTCCAGCGCCGCCGACTCCGCGGCGCCGCTCACCGACCGCGTGATCGCCAGCACCTCGCTGGGGAGCGCGGTCCCGGCGGTCGGGGCCGGGCTCGCCGGCAGGGGGCTGGCCGGCACGGCGCTGGTGAGCGCGTTCGGGTCCGGGCTCGGCAGCTCACCGAGCCGCCGGGCCGGTACGGTCCCGGTGACCGCCAGGCTGATCGACGAGTACAGGCCCTCCTTCACCAGGAAGTACACGACCCCGGTCAGCAGGGCGCCCGCGAGCAGGAGGAGCCCGCCGTACAGGGCGGTCAGCCGGGCCCGCTCCCCCGTCACGACCCGCTTCACGACGCGATCCGGTAGCCCGAGCCCGGGACCGTCTCCACCACGGGCGGCTCGCCCAGCTTCGCGCGGAGCTTGCTCAGCGTGACCCGTACGGCGTTGGTGCGGTAGCTGGTGTTCTCCTCCCAGACCTGCTCGATCAGGTCCTCGCCGCTGACCACCGCGCCCTCGGCCCGCAGGAGGGACTCCAGGACGGCGAACTCCTTGCGGGAGAGCTGCAGATGCCGCCCGTCTCGGCTGGCCTGCCGGCGGGCGGTGTCGAGGACGATCCCCGCCCGTTCCAGCACGGGCGGCAGCGCGGGCCGGGCACGCCGCCCGAGCGCGAGCACCCGGGCCAGCAGCTCGTCGTAGGCGAAGGGCTTGGCCAGGTAGTCGTCGGCGCCGAGGCCGAGGCCCTCGACCCGGTCCCGCACCGTGCCCGCCGCGGTCAGCATCAGCACCCGGGTCATCAGCCGCTGTTCGACGACGCGGCGGCAGACGTCGTCGCCGTGCATCCCGGGCAGGTCCCGGTCCAGGACGAGCACGTCGTACTCCCCCAGCTGCAGTTTCCGCAGGGCTTCGAGGCCGTCGGCCGCGACGTCCACGGCGAGCGCGTCGCGGCGCAGCCCCTCGGCGATCATCTCGGCGAGAAACGCCTCGTCCTCCACCACCAGTACGCGCATGCCTCCTGTGTATCCGAAGGCGACCTTTCGCCGATGTAAACGAAACCGCTGAGAGAAACGAAACACCCCTTCGCGGCACGCTCCTCGCCATGACGATTCGACGGATCACCCGGGCCGCCGCCGCCACCTCCCTGGCCGCCGCCCTCACCCTGCTCGCCACCGCCTGTTCCGGAGCCGGCGCCGACGCGGCCGGCTCGGGGAGCGGGACGAAGGACGGGAGCGTGAGCGACGAGGGCAAGAAGGCCGACCAGGCCTTCGAGCACCGCAAGTGCCTCCGCGAGCAGGGGCTCGACGTGCCCGAGCCCAAGCCCGGCGAGCAGGGCGTCGGCCTCACCATCGGCGGTGACGGCATGTCCAAGGAGAAGATGGAGAAGGCGTTCAAGGCCTGCCAGGACAAGGCCGGCGGCGCCGGATTCGGCAAGGAGCCGACGCAGGCCGACAAGGACAAGGCGCTCGCATACGCGAAGTGCATGCGGAAGAACGGCTTCAACATGCCCGACCCTAAGTTCGACGGCGGTGCGCAGGCGGCCCTGCCGATACCGCAGGGCGCCGAGAAGCAGAAGTTCGACAAGGCCGCCAAGGCCTGCGAGAGCGTGGCCCGGTGAGCGGCGGCGAGCGGCCGATGGCGCGGCGCCGGCTGGTGCTCGCCCTCGCGGCGATCGTGGCCGTCGCGGGCGGCGGGGCGGCGGTCACCGCCGTGTCCGCACCCGACCGCGCACCGCGGGATGCCGGGGGCGCCGACTCCCAGGGCCTGCCCGCCGAGACCGCACCCGTCACCCGGGGCGACCTCAGCAACACCTCGCAGCAGGACGGCACCCTCGGCCACCTCGGCGAGCGGAAGATCAACGCCGGCACCGCCGGGGTCCTGACCTGGGTCGCCGGGAGCGGCACGGTGGTCGGGCGGGACGGACGGCTCTACGAGGTGGAGGGCGGCCCGGTCCGGCTGATGTACGGGGCCGAGCCGATGTACCGGACGCTGAAGACCGGGGACGAGGGCAAGGACGTCCGGCAGCTGGAGGAGAACCTCGCGGCCCTCGGGTACGTCGGGTTCGACGTCGACGAGGAGTACACGGCGAAGACGGCCGCCGCCGTGAAGCGCTGGCAGAAGTCCCACGACCTGAAGCAGACCGGCACGGTCGGCCCGGACCAGATCGCCTTCGCGGGCAGTGCCGTACGGGTCAAGGAGGCGGGTGCCGCACCCGGCGACCGGATCGCCCCCGGCGGGCCGGTGCTCACCGTGACCGGATCCGAGCGGGTGGTCCGGTTCAGGATCCCCGTCTCGGAGGCCGCGTCGGCGAAGGCCGGCACCCGGGTCACGGTGCGGCTGCCGGACGGCACGGAGCTGCCGGGGAAGGTGTCGGCCGTGGGCAGGACCGCCTCGGCGGGCGACGACCCGCAGGACAGGACCCCGAAGATCTCCGTCACGGTCTCCTTCGACCGGCCGGAGAAGGTGGAGGGCATCGACCAGTCGCCGGTCACCGTCGACCTCACCGGCGAGACCCGCCGGGACGTCCTGACCGTGCCCGTGAACGCACTGCTCGCCCTGCCCGGCGGCGGTTTCGGCGTCCAGGTCGTCGAGAACGGCACGGCACGCGACGTGGAGGTCGAGCTCGGCATGTTCGGGCAGGGCCGGGTCGAGGTCACCGGTGACGGACTGCGCGAGGGCATGAAGGTCGGGGTGCCGTCCGCATGACGACGACCGCGACGACATCGACGACCCCCACGGCCCCTAGCGTCCCCACTGCCCCCGGAACGCCGCCCCCGGTCGTGCGGCTCCGCGGGGTCACCAAGGAGTACGCGGGCGGAGTACGGGCCCTCGACGGCGTCGACCTCACCGTGACGGAGGGCGAGTTGCTCGGCATCGTCGGTCCGTCCGGCTCGGGGAAGTCGACCCTGCTGCACATCGTCGGCACCCTGGACCGGCCCAGCGCCGGCACGGTGGAGATCGCCGGGTACGACATCGCGTCCCTGTCGGACCGCAGGCTGTCGGCGCTGCGCGCCCGCCGGATCGGGTTCGTCTTCCAGGCCTTCCACCTGGTGCCCGGCGTGGGCGCGCTGGAGAACGTGGCCGAGGGGCTGCTGTACTCCGGGCTGCCGCGCGCCCGGCGGCGCAAGATGGCCGCCGAGGCGCTGGCGCGGGTGGGCCTCGCCGACCGCATGAGGCACCGGCCGCACGAACTGTCCGGCGGTCAGAAGCAGCGCGTCGCCATCGCGCGCGCCGTGGTGGGCGAACCGGCCCTGCTGCTCGCCGACGAACCGACGGGCGCGCTGGACTCGGCGTCCGGGGAGGCGGTGATGACGCTCCTGCACGAACTCAACGCGGAGGGCGCGACGATCGCCGTCATCACGCACGACACGGAGATCGCGGGGAGACTGCCGCGGCAGGTGCGGATCCGGGACGGACGGGTGGTGGACGACACGTCCCCGGCGCCCGGCGCCCCGGGCACGACGGGCCCCGCCGGAGGAGGCCGTACCCCCGGCGCGGCGGACGCCCCCGGCGACGCCGGCGCGTCCGGTGACGGGGAGGTCGCGGCCTGATGCCCCGTACGAGGAGACTCACAGCAGCCCGACTCGGCCCGCGGGACGTCCTTCACGTGGGATCCGCGGGTCTGCGGAGCCGTCCCGTGCGGGTGGTGCTCTCGGCCCTGGGCATCGCCATCGGGATCGCCACGATGATCGCGGTCGTGGGCATCTCCGCCTCCAGCCAGGCCCAGTTGCTGCGCCAACTCGACGCGCTCGGCACGAACATGCTGGTCGCCGAGCCTGGCGAGGGCATGTTCAGCGGGCAGGAGGTCAAGCTCCCGAAGGACTCGGTGGGCATGGTCGGCCGGATCCCCGGAGTGGAGAAGGCCGCCGGAACCGGGGACCTCAGGAGCTCGGTGCGCCGTTCCGAGAAGATCCCGGAGGCCGAGACCGGCGGGATCGCGGTCAAGGCGGCGACGGAGGACCTGCTCGGCGTCCTCAGGGGCGGACTCGCGTCCGGCACCTGGCTGAACGCCGCCACGGGCCGCTACCCGTCCGTGGTCCTCGGCCACGTCGCCGCCGAGCGGCTCGGCATCACCGCGCCCGGCCGGCAGGTCTGGATCGACGACCGGTACTTCACGGTCATCGGCATCCTCGACCCGCTGCCGCTCGCCCCGGAGATCGAGCGGTCGGCCCTGGTCGGCTGGCAGGGCGCGGAGCGGCTGCTGGGCTTCGACGGGCACCCGACGAGGGTGTACGAGCGGTCCTCCGACGCGTCCGTCGAGGAGGTGCAGCGGCTCCTCGCCCCGACGATCGACCCGCAGAACCCGCAGAACGTGTCGGTGGCCGACCCGTCCTCGGCGCTCAAGGCCAAGGCGGCGACGGAAGGCGCGTTCTCCACGCTGCTCCTGGGCCTCGGCGGGATCGCGCTCCTGGTGGGCGGGGTCGGCGTCGCCAACACGATGATCATCTCGGTCCTCGAACGCCGCCACGAGATCGGCCTCCGCCGGTCCCTCGGAGCGACGCGGGGCCAGATCAGGATCCAGTTCGTGACGGAGTCCCTGATGCTGTCCGGCCTGGGCGGCCTGGCGGGCGTGGCGCTCGGCGGGGCGGCGACGGGGGTGTACGCCTCCACGGGCGGCCTGCCGTGGGTCGTGCCGCTGTGGGCGGTGGGCGGCGGCTTCGCCGCGACCCTCGCGATCGGCACCGTCGCCGGGCTCTACCCGGCCGTCAGGGCCTCGCGGTTGTCACCGACGCTGGCGCTGGCGACGGCCTAGGGGGTCACCCGGGCATCGGGTCATCCCCGCGCGACGCTCCCGGCCACCCGGCACACCGCCGGGTGGCCGGGGGCGTCAGGGGGGGCGGGCTACGACGCCGGAAACGCGGTGCCCGGTGGGCGGTCCACTGTGATACTCGTCCGATGATCACCCTGCCGACCGCCGTCCTCGACTCCCTGCACGGGCTCGCCTTCGGCGACGCCTTCGGCGACCGCTGGTTCGGCATCCTGCGCCGCGAGGGACCGGCCGCCCTGGAGGACCGGACGCCTCCCCCGGGGCCGCTGTGGGAGTGGAGCGACGACACGGCCCAGGCCGTCGTCCTCGTCCGCGAACTCGCCGACGGCGGCGGCGCCGTCGATCCGGACCGCCTCGCCCTGGGCCTCGCGGCGGCGTACGCCGAGGACTCCCACCGCGGGTACGGCGCCTCGATGCACGACGTGCTCCGCAGGATCGGCTCGGGCGAGCCCTGGCGGGAGGTGGTCGCCGGGCAGTTCGGGGGCCAGGGCTCCTGGGGCAACGGGGCGGCCATGCGGGTCGCCCCGCTCGGCGCCTGGCACGCGGCCGACCTCGACGCCGTGGCCGAGCAGGCGACCCGGCAGAGCACCGTCTCCCACCACCATCCGGAGGCGGTCGCCGGGGCGGTGGCGGTCGCCCTGGCGGCCGCGCTGGCCACGCGCAGCCGCGGCGGACCCGCACCGCGGTCGCCCGGGTTCCTCCGGGAGGTCGCCGCCCGCCTGCCCGAGAGCGACGTCCGGTCGGGCCTGCGGATCGCGGCCCGGCTGCCGGAGCGCACCTCGGTGCGGCACGCCGCGGAGGTGCTGGGCTCCGGCTACCGCATGTCGGGGCCCGACACCGTCCCCTACGCCCTGTGGTGTGCGGCGAGACACCTCGACGACCTGGAGGAGGGCCTGTGGCACACGGCCGGGGGGCGCGGTGACATCGACACGACCTGCGCGATCGCGGGCGGGGTGATCGCCGCGCGGACGGGGGTCGCCGCCCTCCCGGCGTCCTGGCACGCGGCCCGCGAACCGCTGCCACCCCTGCCGCCGGCCGAGCCCGCGCGCTGACCGGAAGCCGGCCGGTCCCCCGCGGGACGGGCCGTCGCAGCGGCTTCACCGCTCGCCCGGAAGGCGTGTACGGGGGCGCGCTCCCGGCCGGCGTCCGAGGCGGGAGCCGCATGAGCGGCCCCCGCACCCGCGAGGATGATCCACTGTGCCCGTTTCGGGTGATTCCGCCGACGACATCGCCTCGTTGATCAGCGCATGAAGCAGCTCGGACGACGTCGCTGGATCTGGTCCCCCATCACCTCCTGGCAGGCCAGGAGGCTCTCCCGGGTGTCCGGGGTGAGCATCGACGAGGCCTGGGTCAGGATCCGGCTGACCACCCATCCCGAGGAGTCCCACCTCGCCCTGACCCGCGACGTGCTCACCCGGGTCCTGCTCACCCGGCGCACCGGATGAGCCGGCGTCACTCCACCGTCCCCCACCACGCACCGGCCCGTGCCGCGTCCGCCGCCGGGTCGCCGACCGGCCCGTCGCCGAGGGCGAGCCGGGAGACGATGCGGTAGCGGTCGCCCCGGTAGAGGGAGCGGACGTACTCGACCGGCCTGCCGTCGGTGTCGGACGTGACCCGGTCGAAGAGCAGCGCAGGCGAGAGGACCGGAACGTCGAGCAGGCCCGCCTCCTCCTCGCTCAGCACGGTCGGTTCGATCGACTGGACCGCGTGCGCGGGCCGGATGCCGTGCCGCTCGCGCAGGTGGGCGTAGAAGCCGCCCTCCATGTCGGCCGCGGTGAGACCGGGGACCAGGTCGGCGGGGACGTGGAGGTGCTCCAGGGCGATCGGGGCGCCGTCCACGCTGCGCAGCCGCGTCACGTGGTACAGCTCCGCGGCCGGGGAGATCGCCAGCCGTCGGCCCACGCGGGCGCCGGCCCGGACGGTGCGGAGTCCGAGCACCGTACTGGTCCAGTCGCCGCCGCTCCGGGGCGCGCCGGCCGCCCGGTGCTCGGCGGCCAGCTCCTGGGTGATCTTGTCCGGGGCGACGAACATGCCGCGGCCGTGCTCCCGTACCAGCAGGCCCGTGGCGACGAGTTCGTCGACGGCCGCGCGCAGGGTCGGTCTGGACACGCCGAGGGTGGCGCAGAGGGTGCGCTCGGACGGGATCGCGTCGCCGGGGCGGCGGCCCTCGATCACGGTCAGGAGGTGCTCGCGCACCCGCTCCCGCTTCAGCTCCATGCCGTCCACTCCCCCGTGCGCCGTTCCGCTGCGGGTCAGTATGCATCCCCCTCCGTGGAGGAGGTCACGAGGCCGTCGCGGGTGAAGTCGAGGCGGGAGACGATGCGGTACCGGTCGCCCCGGTAGACCGAGTGCACGTACTCGACGGGACGGCCCGCGGTGTCGAGGGTGAGGCGCTCGATCAGCAGGGCGGGCGAGAGCACGGGGACGTCCAGGAGCGCCGCCTCGTCCTCGCTGACGACGGTCGGTTCGATCGACTGGGTGGCCTCCTGGACGTGGACCCGGTGGTGCTCCCGGAGATGGTCGTAGAGGTCGCCCGCTTCGAGTTCCTCGGGGGTGAGCGAGGCGCCCACCAGGTCCGCCGGGATGTGCAGGTGCTCGATGGCCATGGGCGCGCCGTCCACCAGGCGCAGGCGGGCGACGTAGAGCAGTTCGGCGGCCGGCGAGAGCCGCAGCCTGCGGCCGATGCGGGCGCCGGCCCGGATCGTGGCGGATTCGAGCACGGTGCTGGACCAACTGCCCGACGCGCGGGGGACGGTGAAGGCCGCGTCGTCCGGGGCGAGTCGCTGGGTGATCTTGGCGGGGGCGACGAACATCCCCCGGCCGTGCTCCCTCACCAGGGCGCCGGTGGCGACGAGTTCGTCGACGGCCGCCCGCAGGGTCGGCCGGGAGACGCCGAGAGCGGCGCAGAGGGTGCGCTCGGAGGGGATCGGGTCGCCGGGTCCGCCCGCCTCGATCAGGCCGAGCAGGTGCTCCCGGACCCGCTCCCGCTTGAGCACCCCGCTGGACGAGCCGTCCTTCATGCCACCCACCCTCATCGCACTGGTCAACTGGTAAATCCGATACTAGCCGCACCGGTTGACCAGAGACCCGGTGAACGACCCATGTTTTTCAAGGGATTGACGGCTCCCTCCGAGCATGCCACCTTCTGCTCACACACCTGACCACTTGACCAATTGGTCAACCACGCATCGAGGTGCCCGTGAAGACTCGTCCCCTCGCCGGCTCCGTCGCCCTCGCGGCGGCCGTCGCCCTCACCGCCACGGCCTGTGGCGGGTCGGGCGACCCGGCAGCCTCCGGCGGCCCGGAGAAGGTCACCGTATGGATCATGAAGGACAGCGTCACCGACGCCTTCCTCGACCGCTTCCGCACCGGCTTCGAGGCGGAGCACAAGGACATCGACCTGGACATCCAGATCCAGGAGTGGGACGGCATCGGCGAGAAGGTCACGGCCGCCCTCGCCAGCAAGGACGCCCCGGACGTCATCGAGGTGGGCAACACCCAGGTCGCGCAGTACGCGGCGAGCGGCGGCGTCCGCGACCTCACCGACAGGACCGCCGAGCTGAACGGCGCGGACTGGCTGCCGGGACTCGCCGAACCGGGCAGGGTCGACGGCAAGCAGTACGGCATCCCCTGGTACGCCGCCAACCGGGTCGTGATCTACCACAAGGACCTGTTCGCCCGCGCCGGCGTGACCACACCCCCGAAGACGCAGGCCGAGTGGCTCGCGGTCACGGCGAAGCTGAACCGGGGCCGGACCCAGGGCATCTACCTGCCCGGCCAGAACTGGTACACCCTCTCCGGTTTCGTCTGGGAGGAGGGCGGCGACCTCGCCGTCAAGGACGGGTCCGGGTGGAAGGGAGCCCTCGACTCCCCGCAGGCGCGCGCCGGCATGGACTTCTACCGACGGCTCCAGGCCCTGGGCAAGGGCCCCAAGGACTCCGACGAGGCCAAGCCCCCGCAGGCCGAGGTCTTCGCCAAGGGCGAGGTCGCCCAGATCATCGCGGTACCGGGCGGCGCCAAGATCGTCGAGGAGATCAACCCCGCCCTCAAGGGCAAGCTCGGATTCTTCCCGGTCCCCGGCAAGACCGCGGGCAGACCCGGCGCGGTCTTCACCGGCGGCTCCGACCTGATCGTGCCGGAGGCGTCGACCCACCCCGAGGCCGCGTACGAGGTGGTCAAGGCGCTGGCCGGCGAGAAGTGGCAGACCGACATGGCCCGGACGATGAGCTACGTCCCCAACCGCACCTCGCTGGCCCGGGTGATCCAGGACGACGAGGGGACGGCCGCCATGGCCGCGGGCGCGGCGCAGGGCCGGGCGACGCCGAACTCCCCGCAGTGGGCCGCCGTCGAGGCCACCAACCCTATCAAGCAGTACATGACGGCGGTGCTCACCGGCACCGACCCCGCGCGGGCGGCCGCGACCGCCTCGCAGAGCATCACCAAGACCCTCGGCTCGTGAGCGGACCCGTGAGCGGACCCGTGAGCCCGCCCGTGGAACGGCTCGGCGGCACACACGACCCGGCCCCCGACGGTCCGTCCGGCGGACGGACCGGCCGGAGGACCGGAAGGCGGGCCGGAGGACGGCCCGGGGGGCGGCCGGACGGGCCCGGCCGTTCCACGGGCGGCCGCGGTCCGTCGGGACGGGGCGCCTTCTGGCCCTACCTTCTGGTCGCCCCCACGGTCCTCGGCGGTCTGCTCCTGCTCGGCTACCCCTTCGCCCGGAACCTGGTGATCTCCTTCCAGCGGTACGGCCTGGGCGAACTCATCCGCGGCGAGGCCTCGTTCGTCGGGCTCGACAACTACCGGGCCGTGCTGGCGGACCCCGAGTTCTGGGAGGTCGTCCGGCGTACCTTCTGGTGGACCCTGGTCAACGTCGTCCTCATCATGGTGATCGGCACCCTGGTCGCGCTGATGATGCAGCGGCTCGGCAAGCGGATGCGGATCCTCGTGACGACGGGTCTCGTCCTCGCGTGGGCCAGCCCCGTCATCGCCACCACGACCGTGTTCCAGTGGCTCTTCGCCTCACGCCTCGGAGTGGTCAACTGGGTCCTCGTCCGGCTCGGGTTCGAGTCCTTCGAGGGCTACTCCTGGCTGGCGAACGGCCCCGCCGCCTTCACCGTCCTGGTCCTCCTGGTGGTCTGGCAGTCCGTGCCCTTCGCCGCGATCACCCTGCACTCGGCGCTGCTGACCGTCCCCGCAGAGCTCTACGAGTCGGCCCGGCTCGACGGCGCCGGCGGCCGGCGGATCTTCCTCTCCGTCACGCTCCCCCTGCTGCGCCCGATCTTCGGGCTCGTCCTTTGCCTGGAGGTCATCTGGGTCTTCCGCTGCTTCGCGCAGATCTGGGCCGTGACCAAGGGCGGCCCGGGCGAGGCGACGACCACCCTGCCCGTGTACGCCTACCGCGTGGCCCAGTCGCTGCACCGCTACGACCTCGGAGCCGCGGTCTCCACGCTCACCGTGCTCCTCCTCGTGGCCGTCCTGATCGCCTACTTCCGCCAGATGCTCCGACAGGAGGCCGACCGGTGACCCCGCGCACCCTGCGCCGACTCCCCCTCAACACCGCGGCGGCGCTGGTCTTCGTCCTGGCCGTGTTCCCGGTGTACTGGATGGTCCTCACGGCCTTCCGGCCGACCCGCGACATCCAGTCCGAAACTCCGCGGTTCCTGCCCGTCTCCGTCACCCTGGAGCACTTCCGGCACGCCGTCGCCGCCGACGGGTTCTGGATGTTCTGGCGCAACAGCCTTCTCGTGACCGCCGGTTGCGTCGTACTCGCCCTCGTGGTGGCGCTCGCCGCCGCGTTCGCCGTCGCCCGGATGAACTGGCGCGGCCGGCGGGGCTTCATCCTGATGGTGTTCATCGCCCAGGTCGCGCCCTGGGAGGCCCTGCTGATCCCGATGTACGTGATCGCCCGGGACGCCGACCTGCTCGACCGGCTCGCGACCCTCAGCCTCGTCTACTTCATGGTCACCCTGCCCTTCACCATCGTGACCCTCCGCTCCTTCCTCGCCGCCGTCCCGCCCGAACTGGAGGAGGCGGCCCAGGTCGACGGCTGCACCCGCACCGCCGCCTTCCGCCGGGTGACCCTCCCCCTGCTCGCCCCCGGACTGCTCGCGACCTCGCTCTTCGGCTTCATCACCGCCTGGAACGAGTTCGCCTTCGCCAACATGCTCATCATCAAGAACCAGGACGACCGGACCCTGCCCGTCTGGCTGTCGTCCTTCTCGAACGTCTTCGGCACCGACTGGGGCGCCACCATGGCCGCCTCCACCCTCTTCGCCCTGCCCGTCCTCGTCCTCTTCCTGGTCCTGCAGGGCCGGGTCGCCGCCGGAATGACCGGCGGAGCCGTGAAGGGATAACGCACCCCGATGCCCCAGCCCCGACTCGTTCCCGAACCCACCCACCTCCAGCCGCTCCCCGGCACGTTCACCTTCGACGCGGCGACCGCCCTCAAGGTCTCGCCGGGCGCCGAGGGCGCCGCCGGACTGCTGCGCACCCTGCTCGGCCCGGCCACCGGCCTGCCGCTGCCCTCCCGCGCGGACGGCTCCGTCGTCCTGGCGCTCGACCGCGCCCTCACCGGCCTCGGCGAGGAGGGATACGGCCTGACCGTCGGCGCCGAGGGCGTCCTGCTGCGGGCCGCCCGGCCCCAGGGACTCCTCGCCGGCGTGCAGACCCTCCGCCAGCTCCTCCCGGTCGAGGCCCTGCGCGCCGAACCCGTCGCCGGCGTCGCCTGGTCCGTCCCCTGCGTGCAGATCACCGACACACCGCGCTTCCCCTGGCGGGGCTCCATGCTCGACGTCGCGCGACGCTTCCGCCCCGTCTCCTACCTGCGGCGGTACGTCGACCTCCTCGCCCTCCACAAGCTCAACGTCCTCCACCTCCACCTCACCGACGACCAGGGCTGGCGCATGCCGGTCGCGGCGCTCCCGCGGCTCACCGAGGTCGGCGGGCTGCCGCACGGCGGCGCCTACACCCGGGCGGAACTCACCGGACTGGTGGCGTACGCGGCCGAGCGGGGCGTCACCGTCGTGCCCGAGATCGAGATGCCGGGGCACGTCCGGGCCGCGCTCGCCGCCTACCCCGAGCTCGGCAACCAGCCCGGCCGCACCTACGAGGTCTGGGACCGGTGGGGCGTGTGCGACACGATCCTCGGCGTCCACGACGGCGCCCTCGACTTCTGCCGCACGGTCCTGGACGAGGTCATGGAGGTCTTCCCCTCCTCCTACGTGCACATCGGCGGCGAGGAGTGCCCCACCACCGAGTGGCACCACGCACCCGCCGCGCTGCGCAGGGCAGCCGAGGAGAGCCTGCCGGGACCGGCCGCCCTGCACGGCTGGTTCATGGAACGGATCGGACGCCACCTGCTCGACGCGGGCCGGCTGCCCCTGAGCTGGACCGAGAACGGCGCGGACCTCCCCCGGTACTTCACCGTCATGCCCTGGCGCGACGCCGACCACGGCCGGACGGCCGTCCGGCGCGGACACCGGGTCGTCATGGCGCCCCATCGGACCACCTACCTCGACTACCCCCAGTCGGCCAGCCCCGCCGAGCCGCCGGGCCAGGCCGGCGAGGTCGTCGACCTGCGGACCGTGCACGGCAACGAACCGGCTCCGGCCGACTGGACCCCCGAGGAGGCCGCCCAGGTCCTCGGCTCCCAGGTGCAGCTGTGGACCGAGTACGTGCCCACCACCGCGCACGCCGAGTACCTGACCTTCCCCCGGCTCTGCGCGCTCGCCGAGGTCGTCTGGACCGGGCGCCACGACTGGCCGGGCTTCCAGGAGCGCCTGCGGCACCACAGGACACGGCTCGACGCCCTCGGGGTGCCGCGCCGGCTGCCTCCCGCGCCCGCGGCGGCGGTCCTCACGCCCGCGCCGTGAGCGCGCGTGCCCGCCCCGAGCCCGGACCCGCCCGGGCACGGCCCCACCCCGTGCACCCCTCCCCGCCTGCTCGTACGCCGGTCCCGTCCGCGCGTACGTCAGCCGCACCACCCGTCCGCACCTCCGCCCCACCCCGTCCCAGGAGAGGAATCACCATGAACGACCCCACCCGGACCAGGAACCTGCGGATCCGAGCCGCGCTCGCCGTCGCCGCGGTGACCGGGCTCGGCGCCACCGCTCTCACCGCCCTCCCGGCCGCCGCCGCCGGTGAGGCCCTCACCGTCCAGTACCGGCAGAGTTCGACCGGCGGCGACCAGGTCGAGCCCTGGCTCAAGGTGGTCAACACGGGCGCGTCGAGCGTGCCGCTGAGCCAGGTCAAGGTCCGCTACTACTTCAAGGCCGACGCGGGAGCCTCGTACACCTACGCCTGCTCCTGGGCCGTGAAGGGCTGCGCGAACCTCACCGGCACCTTCGGCACCCTCGCCCATCCCACCGCGACCGCCGACCGCTACCTGGAGATCGGCTTCACCGCCGGCGCCGGCTCCCTGGCGCCCGGCGCGGACACCGGCGACATGCAGCTGCGCTTCCACCGGTCCAACTGGCAGTCGCTGAACCAGAGCGACGACTACTCGTTCGGTCCCGCCCAGACGGCGTACGCCAACTGGTCCAAGGTCACGGCGACCGTGGGCGGCGTGCAGGTCTGGGGCACCGCGCCGGCCGGCAACGAGCCCACCCCGACGCCCACCGACCCGACGACGCCCCCGACCACCCCGCCGCCCAACGGGGCCGCGCTCTTCGACGACTTCGACTACACCGGCCACACCGACCCGGCGATCGGCGCCCACGGCTGGAGCGTCCGCTCCAACTCCGGCGGCCCCGGCGTGCCGGGCGCCACCTGGGCCCCCGAGAACGTCACCTTCGCCAAGGAGGGCACGAACTCGATCATGAACCTGCGGAGCTCGACCGCCGGGACGGGCGAGTCCACCCGGCACACCGAGATCCTCACCCAGGCCTCGAAGTTCAAGAACGGCACCTACGCGGCGCGCGTGCGCTTCTCGGACGCCCCGGTGTCGGGACCGGACGGCGACCGCGTCGTCCAGACCTTCTTCACCATCAACGACCTCAAGGCCCCGATGGCCGACGACTACGCCGAGTACGACTTCGAGTACCTCCCCAACGGCGGCTGGGGCGAGCCCGCCAACATCCTCTACACCACGTCCTGGGAGACCTACCGCCCCGACCCCTGGGAGGCCGTCAACCAGCACTCCGAGTCCCGCACGAGCTACGCCGGCTGGCACGACCTCGTCCTGACCATCGACGACAGCACGATCGTCTACTACGTCGACGGCCAGGAGTTCGGCCGGCACGACGCCCGGTACCTCCCCGAGCGCCCGATGTCGATCAACTTCAACCAGTGGCTGATCGACCTGGCCGGCCAGACCTCGACGACACCGCGCGCCTACGACCAGAAGGTCGACTACGTCCTGCACGTCAAGGACCAGGTCCTGACCCCCGCCCAGGTGGCCGCGAAGGTCGGCGCCTACCGCACGGCGGGCACCACCTTCCAGGACACGGTGCCGGCCGCGCCGTAACCCGGCGGGACCGCTCCGGCCCCCGGTGCCCCCCCGCGGGCGGACCGGGGGCCGGCCCGGCGGCCCCGGGCGGCCGTCCGCCGCATGCCGGACGCGCCGTCCCGGTGGATCCTGGGGGTATGGGTGGAGATCCCGGGACACGGCGGTCGAAGGCCGGGCTCCCGCCGGCCTACGCGGCCGCCGTGCGGCGGTCGGTCCGCGTCACGGTCTCCGCCGCCGCCGGTTTCTACCTCTTCCTGTACGGATTCGACTCGCCCGTCGCCGCGACGTACGCGCTCTTCGCCGCGGTCGCGATGGCCGGCCTCTCCCGCATCCCCGGCAACGGGCGGCAGCGCGCCGCGACGCTGCTGCCGGTGGTCCCCGCGTGCTGGGTGCTCATCACGATCGGCACCTACCTTTCCGTGCGGACCTGGAGCGCGGTCCTCGGGATGCTCGTCGTCGGCTTCGTCCTGGCGTTCCTGGCGGTGGGAGGCCCCCGGCCGGCCGGGGCCGCGCCGGGGCTGCAGCTGATGTACATCCTGCCGTCCTTCCCGCCGTACGTCCCCGGGTCCCTGGGCGAACGGCTGGCGGGCGCGACCGTCGGCCTCCTCGTGCTGATCCTCGCCGAGGCCTTCCTGCTGCCCGACCGCGCACCGCGCGTCCCCTACCGCGAGCTGGCGGCCCGGGCCGCGGAGAGCGCGGGGCGCTGCGCCGGCGAACTGGTCTCCGCCCCGTACGCGCTCGGTGACGCGGCACGCCGGACCGCCCGTGAGGTAGGGGGCGGTCTGCGGTCCTCGCGGGTGCCCGAGGCCGAGCGGCCCGCGGGCCCCGGGGTCAGGGCGCGGGCCCTCACCCACACCGGTCTGGCCGCCCGGACCCTGCTGGGGCGGCTGGCCGCGCTGCCCCCGCGCGCCGGCGACCCGGCGGAGGGCGGGGCGGGGCCGGAGGTGCTGCGTGCGGTGCGGGACGCGTCCCTGGAGACCGCGGCACAGCTGCGCGGGCGCGACGGCACCCGCTCCCGCCCGGCGGAGCCCGCGCCGGCCCGCGGCCGGCTCCAGGAGGCCCGCCACTCCCTGGCCGCGGGCGCCGCGCCGGGTGCCACGCCCGCCGCGCTGCGCCGCCACGCCGCGGTCCTGGAGGTGGCGGACGCGGCGCTGGCGATGTCGACGGCGGCCGAGATCGCCGTCCTCGGCAGGGCGGCCCCGCCGGCGGCCCCCGGCCGGTTCTGGTACGCGCGGATGCGGGCGCCCCGGCTGTGGTGGCACCGGCTCTCCGGGCACGCCGGACAACGGTCGGTGTTCTTCCAGAACGCGGTGCGGATCGCGCTGGCGCTGGCGGCGGCGCGGACGATCGCCGGCCTCGACACGCTGCCGCACGGGTTCTGGATGCTCCTCGCCACCCTCACCCTGACCCGTACGACGGCACGGGAGACGCGGAGCACCGTGCGGGTGGCGCTCACCGGGACCCTGGTGGGGGCGCTCGTCGTGGCCGTGCTCCTCTCCGTCGTGGGTACGGACACCACCGTGTACGCGGTCGCGTTGCCTCCTCTGATGCTGGTCGCCTTCACGCTGGGGCCGGTGAAGGGCGTGGGCTGGGCGCAGGCGATGTTCACGATGGTCGTCGCCCTGGTCTTCGCCCAGCTGGCCCCCGCGACCTGGCAGCTCGCCGAGTTCCGGCTCCTGGACGTGGTCGCGGGCAGCGCGGTGGGCGCCGTGTTCGGGCTGCTCGCCTGGCCGCGGGGCGCCCACGACGAGCTCCGGCGGGCCGTGGCGACGATGCTCCGCAGCGCCGCGGAGACCGTCGTGTCCACGACGTCCCGACTCGCCGCGGGCGGGGCGCGCGAACCCGTGGCCCTCTCGCCGGGCCACCGGTCGCTGCAGCACGCCCTGATCATGGCGGAGTCGGCGTACGCCCAGTACCACAGCGAGCCCAAGGAGCTGAACGCGCCGGACGACCCGCAGGACTGGCAGGCCGCTCTCATGTCCGGCCACCACACCCTGTGGGGCGCGGACCGGCTGCTGGTGCCGTTCGAACCGACCGTCGTCCCGCCGCTGCCCCGGGACTCCGCCGCGTCGGCGACCCGGATCGGCGACCGGGTGGCGGCGGGCATGCTGCTGGTCTCCGCGCGTCTGGACCCCAGCGGCGACACACCCGGCAGGCCGGCCGCCGTCGACCCGCGCGCCTTCGTGGACTTCACCGTCGAACCGCCCGGCGCTCCCCGGCCGTACTACGCGACCGTGGAGTGGCTGGAAGCCCTGATGACGGATGTGGAGCGGATCACCGAGCGCCCGAGGTGAGCGGTCCCACGGCGGGCTCGGTCGATCGAGCTCCTGTGCCGGGGCCGTGTCCTCGGCACGGGCCGGCGGACCGGCGGGCCGGCGGGTCGGAAGGGGCGGGCCGGAGTCAGCGGGTGACCGGGCCGCAGCCGGTCGCCGCGAGGGAGAGCTCCCAGAGCCGTGCGGCGGCTTCGGGGTCGACGGCGTGGTCGTGGACACCGCCGTCGTCCATGGGCTGGCCGGGGGCGGCGCGCACCGCCACGTCGCAGTCCTCCAGGTAGAGGCCTCCGCGTCCGTCGAGAAGGGCGGAGGTCGCGGCCCAGAGACCGGTGGCGGCGCCCTGGGAGGCGGTCTTGAAGCCGGGCCCGATCACGCGGCCGTGCTCGTCCACCCATCCGCGGTCCCTCTGCTCCCGGAGGCTCATCTCGCGCTGGAGACCGGTGATGATCCTGCCGGGGTGCAGGGCGAACGCGCGGACGCCGTCGGCGCGTCCGAGCGCGTCGAGGTGCACGGCGAACAGCGAGTTGGCGGTCTTGGCCTGGCCGTAGGCCAGCCACTTGTCGTAGCCGGTGCGGAAGTGCGGGTCGTGCCAGCGGATGTCGGTGAGGGCGTGTCCGGCGGAGCTGTTGACCACGACGCGCGCCCCGTCCGCGGCGGCGAGCAGCGGGTAGAGCTCGCAGGCGAGGACGAAGTGGCCGAAGTGGTTGGCGGCGAGCTGGCCCTCCCAACCGGGCCCGACCCTCCGCTCGGGGGTGGCCATGACGCCAGCCACGGCCATCAGGAGGTCGATCCGGTCGACGCGCCCGGCGATCAGCGCGGCGGCGGCGCGCACGCCGGGGACGTCGGCGAGGTCGAGGGCGACGACCTCGCACCCCGGCACGTCCCGGAGGACCGCGCGGGCGGTGTCGGGGCGGCGCGCCGGGACGATGACGCGGGCTCCGGCGGCGGCCAGCCCCCGGGCGGTCTCCAGGCCGAGTCCGGAGTACCCCCCGGTCACGAGGGCCGTCCGGCCGGAGAGGTCCATGCCCGCGAGGACGTCCTCGGCCGTACTGGCGGCGGAGAAGGGGGAGTCGAGCGGGTGCTGCTGGTCGGTGGTGATCATGCGGCCGACGCTACGATCTAGAGCGGGGTCTAGATCAAGTCCTAGACTGCGGACCATGACGACCGCCGTGCCCGACGGGGCGCTTCTGAGCATCGGCCGGGTGGCCGAGCGGACCGGACTCAGCGTCCACGCCCTGCGTTTCTACGAGCGCGAGGGCCTGCTGACCGGTCCGGTGCACCGGACGGCGGGCGGCCGGCGCCAGTACACGGCCTTCGACGTGGACTGGCTGCTGATCTGCGTCAAGCTCCGCGAGTCCGGCATGCCCCTCTCCGACCTCAAGCGGTTCGCCGAGCTGGTGCGCTCCGGCCCCGGCAACGAGGCGGAGCGGCTGGACCTGCTCGACACCCATCGGCAGCGGGTCGACGCCCGGATCAGGGCGCTGGAGGAGTGCCGTTCCGTCATCACCTGGAAGGTCGGCGTGTACGCGGACCACCTCGCCCGCGGCGCGGCCGGCGGGCTCTGGGACCCGACGGCCCGAGGGGCGCGGTGGACTTCCTGAACACCGTCGTCGACGGGATCCGGACCGGTCGCCCCGTCCCCGGAGACGTACGCCCGGCCGCGGTCGCGCTGCGCGAGCGGCTCGACGAGACGGAGGAGGTGCCGCGTGACCGACGCGCGTGACACCCGACCGGCCGCGCCGCCGGTGGCGTTCCTCGACGTGCGGCGGATCGCCTTCGCCGAAGGGCCCCTGCCCGCCCTGACGCCGTGGGAGCTGAGCGAGGTGGACCGGCTCTGGGCCGGCACACGGGCCGGCAACCCGGCGGTCTTCGACGGCCCCCTGGCGGCGGTCACGGGGATCGACCTCTCCGCACCCGGGGTCCTGGTGGCGCACTGGGCGCGGCTCTCCTACCGATACCGGGCGCTGCGCGCCCTGCGGCCCGCCGGGGACGTGCCCGGCTCGATGTTCGCGACGGTGCTGCTGCCCACGGAGCGCGGGCTGGTGGTCGGCCGCGGGGCGGCGACCACCGCGGCACCGGGTCGCTGGACGCTGCCGGGCGGTGCGGTGGAGCCGCCCGCGGCGCCCCACCCGCTCGACGAGGCCGCGATCCGGCGGGAAGCCGCGCGTGAGCTCGCGGAGGAGATCGGGGTGCGGGTCGACGACGAGGGACTGCGGCTGTGCGCGGTCACCCGGGGGCGCCGGTTCGGGAGTCTCGGGTTCCACTTCCTCGCCCCGCCCACGGCCGCCGCTCCCTTGCTGCGCGGGCACGCCGAGCTGGTGGCCGCGGAGTCCGGGCACGGGGCCGGGCCCGAGCTGGACGCGCTCGCCTTCGTGTCCTCGGCGGCCGAGGCGGACCGTCTCGGCCCGTGTTCCGACTATCTGGCCCAGGTCCTCGACCGGTACGGCGGCGGCGCTGCCTGACCGCAGGTCAGGTGGCGGGCGTCGGCCACCGGTTGAGGGGGACGAAGGCCGTACGGAGTGCTCGAGCCGGTGCTCCGGGGCCGGAGCGCGGCCGGTTCGGGGCCTCTCCCCCGGATTCGAGCCGTCTTCGAAAGAAGAATTGCGCCATGTGAGCTGATTCTTGAGTGAAGTCATCGATGCCTTACGTCACCAGAAGTCGACGACCTCCCTGCCGAAACGTCTCCACCGGCCCACGAAGACGGCTCCGGTGCCGGGAAGGCGGTGGGCCTTCCCGGCACCGGAGCCGTGGCACGCGCTGGAGGGATCAGACGGTCGGCGGCGGCGCCGTCGAACCGCGCACGACCAGTTCGGGTTCGAAGAGCAGCTCGCCGGGGTCGGTCTGGGTGCCCTGGATCTGGGCGCAGAGCAGCTCGACGGCGGCGCGCCCCATGGCCTCGATGGGCTGGCGCACGGTCGAGAGCGGCGGCTCGGTGCAGTTCATGAAGGCGGAGTCGTCGAAGCCGATGACGGAGACCTCCGAGGGGACCGCGAGGCCCCGGCGCCGGGCGGCCCTGATGGCGCCGAGGGCGAGGGGGTCGCTGGCGCACACGATGCCGGTGACGCCCCGCTCCAGGAGGCGGGCCGCGGCGGCCTGCCCGCCTTCGAGCGAGAAGATCGACCGGACGACGTGCTCGTCCGGCAGGTCGCCGCCGGCGGCCTCGGCGACGGCGCGGGCCGCTTCGAGCTTGCGGCGCGAGGGAACGTGGTCGCTGGGGCCGAGGACCAGGCCGATCCGCTCGTGGCCGAGGGAGGCCAGGTGGCGCCAGGCCTGCTCGACGGCGACGGCGTCGTCGCAGGAGACGCAGGGGAAGTTGAGCCCTTTGATGGACGCGTTGATCAGGACCACCGGGATGTTGCGCTCGGCGAGTTGGTGGTAGTGGTCGTGCGGGGCGTCGGCCTGGGCGAACAGGCCGCCGGCGAAGACGACCCCCGACACCTGCTGCTGGAGCAGGAGGTCGACGTAATCGGCCTCGGAGACGCCGCCCTTGGTCTGGGTGCAGAGGACCGGGGTCAGCCCCTGCTGCGCGAGCGCGCCGCCGATCACCTCGGCGAACGCGGGGAAGATGGGGTTCTGCAGTTCCGGCAGGACGAGACCGACCAGGCGCGCGCGCTCGCCGCGCAGCTGCGTGGGCCGCTCGTAGCCGAGCACGTCGAGCGCGGTGAGGACGGACTGGCGTGTCGCCTCGGAGACACCGGGCTTTCCGTTGAGGACACGGCTGACCGTCGCCTCGCTGACTCCCACCTTCTTGGCCACCTGGGCAAGTCGTCGCGTCATGAACGCAAGAGTATCGCAGGCTTCGCAAGCGAATTGCGGCCCTGTCGAGCATCCGTGACGAGCGTGCGCGACCCCGGTGATCCGACAACGTGTGAAGGGTTGACGGGCACTGGAGCGCCTCATAGCTTCAGGACTTGATAAAAGGCTTTGCTGTTGTTGTCCGTTGGGCGCGAGACGGCGAAAGGTTTGTCAGGTGCATAACACATTCGGGCAGGTGCGCACGTGGTTCCGGCGGGCGGGGACGGGCTCACGGGCGAGAGCCGCCGGGCTCCGCACCCGCCGTCTCCGGCCCCTCACCGCGCTGACCGCCGGCGTGCTCGTCGCCGGCAGCCTGGTTCTCACCGGGCCCGGCACCGCGCAGGCCGCGGGCGAGCGGGTCGACGTCTGGCTCACCACGACGTCCGACTCCGGCGGCCGTACCGTCACGCGCGGCCTCGCCCCGCAGGCGCCCCTCGCCTTCGGTCCGGCCGGCGGCTCCGCTAACCACACGATCACCGTGAACGAGAACACCACGTACCAGCAGTTCGAGGGCGGTGGCGCCTCGATCACCGACACCACCGGCCATCTGCTGCGCGGCGGTGCCGTCAGCGCCGCCACCCGCGACGAGGTGATGCGCAGGCTGTTCTCGCCGACCGAGGGCATCGGGCTGTCCTTCGTCCGCAACCCCATCGGCGCCTCGGACCTCTCCCGGCCCGGGCACGTCTCCCTCGACGACACCTGCTGCGACCTGAACGACTTCGGCGCGAACGGCTACGACACCGACGTCCGGCTGCTGACCGTCCAGGCCAAGCAGCTCAACCCGGCCCTCCGCGTCAAGGGCGTGCCGTGGAGCGCGCCGGGCTGGATGAAGGACAACGGCCGGATGGACCAGATGGGCTGGCTGAAGGCGGAGTACTACCCGCTGTACGCCCAGTACCTGGTGAAGTACGTGCAGAGCTACCAGGCCGCCGGAGTCAAGGTCGACTACGTCTCCGTGCAGAACGAGCCGAACTGCTGCCAGGCCGGCAACCCGACCGCCATGAACTACCCGGGCATGAGCTGGAACCCCGCCGGGCTCGTCGAGTTCACCAAGAACCACGTCTACCCGGCCTTCCGGGCCGCGGGCCTCACCACCAAGGTCCTCGTCCACGACTGGAACTACGGCGACTACGCCTCCTTCGGCGCCGGGATCCTGAACGACGCCGGCGTGCGCAACGACCCGCTCTTCGGCGGCATCGCCTGGCACGGCTACTTCGGCGACCCGGCCGTGGGCACCCAGGTGCACAACCAGTACCCCTCGGTGAAGCAGTTCAGCACCGAGCACTCGGGCGGCACATGGATCGGGAACCAGCACAACGAGGACATGGCCGACATCGTCGACTACGCCCGCAACTGGAGTGGCAGCCTGGTCAAGTGGAGCCTCGGGCTCAACCAGAACATGGGCCCGCACAACGGCGGCTGCGGCACCTGCACCGGTCTCATCACCGTGCAGGAGGGCGGCGCCCGGGCCGGACAGGTCGACTACACCGTCGAGTACTACACGACGGGACACCTCACCAAGTTCGTGAAGCCCGGCGCGTACCGGATCGACTCCACCGCGAACAGCACGGTCCGGAACGTGGCCTGGCGCAACTCCGACGGCTCGAAGGCGCTGATCGCCCACAACGGCGGCACGTCCGCCCAGTCCGTACGGGTCGACTGGGGCAACCAGTCCTTCACCTACACGCTGCCCGCCCGCACCACCGCGACCTTCACCTGGTCCGGCACCAGCGGCGGCGGGACCTCCGCCGGGGCACTGACGGGTCTGGCCGGCAAGTGCCTCGACGTGGCCGGCGGTGCCACCGCCGACGGCACCCCCGTCCAGCTGTACGGCTGCAACGGCACGACCGCCCAGCGCTGGACCCTCTCCGCCGACGGCGGCATCCGGGCGCTCGGCAAGTGCCTGGACGTCTCCGGCGGTTCGACGGCCGACGGAGCGCAGGTCCAGCTGTACACCTGCAACGGCACCGCGGCCCAGCGCTGGTCGTACAACGCCACCACGCACGACGTCGTCAACACCGGCGCGAACAAGTGCCTGGACATCACCGGAAACTCCTCCGCCGACGGGACCCGGGCGCAGATCTGGACCTGCACCGGCGGGGCCAACCAGAAGTGGACCCATCACGCGGCCTGACCCCCGCGCGTCCCCCGAGAGCCCTGTCCCCCTCACGAGGCCCGCAGGGGCCTTCCAAGGAGCCCGCATGCCACCCGCACGTCCCCGCAGAACGGTCGGCGCCGCCGTCGTCGCCGCGACAGCCGTCCTCACCGGTCTGCTCACCGGCGGTCTGTCCAGCGCCGCCGCGCAGGAACCCGCTCCCCGGGCCGTCGACCGGTTCGAGGGGGAGATCCCCTTCGCCTCACCGCCCGCCGAGGGCCTGTTCACCTGGGGGAACGCCGCCGAGTCCCATCCCAGCCTGGAACTGAGGGAGCGCGCCGACGCGCCCGAGGGCGGCAAGGTCCTCGAAGGCCGCTACGACATCAGCGGCTGGGGCGGCTTCACCCATGACTTCGCCTTCGACCGGCCGGCGCACGACTGGACGGCGTACAAGGGGATCCGGTTCTGGTGGTACGGCCAGAACACGGCTCCGCTCCCGCCCGGCTCGGGCAGACGGATCGCCCTGGAGCTCAAGGACGGCGGCGCGAACGGCGAGGCGTCCGAGCTGTGGACGGTCTCCTTCACCGACGACTGGGAGGGCTGGCACCTCGTCGAGGTTCCGTTCTCGGAGTTCCAGTACCGCACCGACTACCAGCCCGTCGGCGGCATCGACCAGGTCCTCGGGCTCGACCGGATGTGGGGCTACGCGATCACCCTCCCGACCGGCGGACCGGGGTCGTTCGCCCTCGACGGCGTCGAGCTGTACGGCACGGCGGAGCCCGCGCTCACGACCAAGGTGGTCACGAAGTCCGTCGTGCACCCCGTCGACGAGGGCGGCGGCGCCCGGGTCGACGTCTCGGTGGCCACCACCGGCTCGGGCCCGATCGGCGAACCCGTCACCGTGGCGTACACGACGGAGGGCGGCGCCGAAGCCGGGCGCGCGGAGCCCGGGAAGGACTACCGTCCGGTCACCGGCAGCCTCGTGTTCCCGGCCGGGACCCCCTCCGGCACGACCCGCTCGATCACCGTGCAGACCCTCAGGGACGGCTCCGCCGAGTCCGCGGAGACGATCCCGCTGCGGCTCACCGTCGACGGCGCCAAGGCTCCCGCCGAGAACCCGCTGGTCGTGGTGAACGCCCACGGCCTGCCCTACCTCGACAGCGGACTGCCGGTGCGCAAGCGGGTCTCCGACCTGCTGTCCCGGATGTCCCTGGCCGAGAAGGTCGGCCAGATGACGCAGGCGGAGCGGAACGCGCTGCGGGCCCAGGGGGACATCGCCGGGTACGCCCTCGGGTCCCTGCTCTCCGGCGGCGGCTCCGTCCCCACCCCGAACACCCCCGCCGCCTGGGCTGCCATGGTCGACGCGTACCAGCTCCGCGCGCAGGCGACGCGCTTCCAGATCCCGCTGATCTACGGCGTGGACGCGGTGCACGGGCACAACAACGTCATCGGCGCGACGATCATGCCGCACAACATCGGCATCGGCGCCGGCCGCGACCCGGAACTCGCCGCGCGGACCGGCGCCGTCACCGCGAAGGAGGTCCGGGCGACGGGCGTGCCCTGGGACTTCGCCCCGTGCCTCTGCGTGACCCGCGACGAGCGGTGGGGCCGCTCCTACGAGGCCTTCGGCGAGGACCCGGCGCTCGTCACCGCGATGGAGACCGTCATCAACGGGATGCAGGGCGCCCGGAACGGCAAGGACCTCGACCGCAACGACAAGGTCCTGACCAGCGCCAAGCACTTCGTCGGCGACGGCGGCACCGCCTTCGGCTCCTCGACCACCGGTTCCTACACGATCGACCAGGGCGTCACCGAGGTCACGCGGGCGGAGCTGGAGGCGGTGCACCTCGCGCCGTTCGCCGAGGCGGTGAAGCGCGGCACGGGCACGGTCATGCCCTCGTACTCCTCTCTCGACGTCCTCGGGGACGAGCAGGGCCCGGTGAAGATGCACGCCAACGCCGAGATGATCAACGGCGTCCTGAAGGACCGGATGGGCTTCGAGGGCTTCGTCGTCAGCGACTGGCAGGCCATCGACCAGATCCCGGGCGACTACCCCAGCGACGTGCGCACCTCGGTCAACGCCGGCCTCGACATGATCATGGTGCCGACGAACTACCAGGAGTTCACCCGGACGCTGACCTCCGAGGTGGAGTCCGGCCGGATCACCACCGCGCGGATCGACGACGCGGTGGCCCGCATCCTGACCCAGAAGTTCCGCCTCGGACTCTTCGAGAAGCCGTACGCGGACACCTCGAACCTGCCGTCCATCGGATCGGCCGAGCACCGCGCGGTGGCGCGGGAGGCGGTGGCGAAGTCGCAGGTGCTGCTCAAGAACGAAGGGCCGGTCCTGCCGCTGAAGCCGTCCCAGAAGGTGTACGTGGCCGGGTCGAACGCCGACGACCTCGGCAACCAGGCGGGCGGCTGGACCATCAGCTGGCAGGGTGCCTCCGGCCGCACCACGAACGGCACGACGATCCTCGAAGCGATGCGGAAGGCGGCGCCGGAGGCCGGGATCGGCTGGTCGAAGGACGCGTCCGCGCCGACCGACGGGTACGACGTCGGCGTGGTGGTGGTCGGCGAGACGCCGTACGCCGAGGGGATCGGCGACGTGGGCAACGGCCACGACCTCGAACTCACGGCCGCCGACAAGGCCGCGGTCGACAAGGTCTGCGCGGCCATGCCGTGCGCGGTCCTGGTGGTGTCGGGCCGGCCGCAGCTCGTCGGCGACCGGCTGCCCGCCGTCGACGCCCTGGTCGCCTCCTGGCTCCCGGGCACGGAGGGCGACGGTGTCGCCGACGTCCTCTACGGCAAGCGGCCGTTCACCGGCCGGCTTCCGGTCAGCTGGCCCAAGTCGGAGGCCCAGCTGCCGCTCAACGTGGGCGACAGCAGCTACGACCCCCAGTACCCGTACGGCTGGGGATTGACCACCCTCACCCCGGCACCCTCCGGTGGCGAGCCCGCGCTGCGGGCGCTGCGGGTCGCGGCCACGGCCCTTCAGGCGGTCGGCCGCGGCGACTCCGCCGAGGGGCGGAGACTCGTGGGAGTGGCACGGCAGATCGTCCAGAAGAAGATCGGACAGCGGATCACCGAGGCCACGGCCAAGCCGTTCGCCGACGCGGACCACCTGCTGCTCACGGGTGATCTCGCGGGCGCCGTCGGCAAACTGACGGAGGCGTACCGCGCGGCGGGCTGACGGAGGACGCGGACACACGGCCCGGCCCCCGGGGAGGACGCCTCCCCGGGGGCCGGGCTTGTCGTGGTCACACTCCCGGGCTATCTTGCATTGCATGGTTCCTGGTAACGCAATGAACGAGACGGGCGACAGGGTCCCCAGCCAGCTCCGCAAGGGAGTGCTGGAGTACTGCGTCCTCGCGCTGCTCAGGGACGAGCCGAAGTACGGCGTCGAGCTCGTCGCCGAGCTCTCCGCGGTCAGCGTCATGACCACCAGCCAGGGCACGATCTACCCCCTGCTGTCACGCCTGCGCCGCGAGGGCCTCGTCGCCACCGAGCTGCGCGACTCCCCCAGCGGACCGCCGCGCCGCTACTACACGCTCACGGGTGTCGGCCGGGCCTCCCTGGCCGAGTTCGCCCAGGCGTGGCCGCTGTTCAGAGACGCCGTCGACCACTTCCTCACCGACCCACAGGGGGATTCCGCATGAACGCCACTGACCGGCACCCGCTCGTCGCCGCCTACCTCGACGCCGTCGCGCGCGAGACGGCCGAACTGCCCGCCGAGCGCCGGGCCGAGCTCCTCGCGGACCTCCGTGAGCACATCGAGGTCAGCGGCGCGGAGGGCGAGGAGCAGCTCCGCGCCGTCCTGGCCGGGCTCGGCGAGCCGCGGACCGTGGCCGCCTCCGCGCTCGCCGAGGAGGCCCCGGCCGGAGGGGCGCCCGTCGCCGGAGCCGGGCGGGGCAGGCTGACCGCGATTCTGCTCGGAGCCTCCGGAGTGCTCCTGCTGCTCAACCCGTGGGTCGGCGCGCTCGCCCTGATCGCCGCGTTGGCGCTGCTCTGGAGCGCGCCGCTGTGGACCGGCAGGCAGAAGGCCCTGGGGACCGCCGCGGGCCTGGCGGTGCCCGTCGTCGCCCTGCTGGGCGCGCTGCTCGGGGCCGCGTCCCGGATCGGGATCGTGGAACTCCTGCTGATGCTCGTGTTCTCGCTGGGCGTGCCGATGCTCGGTGCCGTCCTGCTGCTGCGGGCGGCGCGCCGCTGACGGCGGGGCACGGCGCGGTGCGGTGCGGCACGGGCGGCACGGGCGGCACGGCGCGGGTTCCCGGACGGCGCCCCTCCGGGGACGCCGCGGAGCCGCGCCGTGCACCCCCGCTCAGGCCGCCGGTCCCGGGATCCGGAGTGCCTCGGCGTTGCGGTCCCAGCCGGACCAGGTGTCGTCGTCGGCGCAGTGGCCGCAGTCGGGGCCGAAGAACATCCCGCGGGCGTTCTCGTCGCCGAGCAGCCAGTAGCGGAGCCAGGCGGTGGTGGGGGCGCGGAAGTCCCCGCCGTCGCCGACGGAGGAGAGGTGTCCGGCGCCGCGGACCTCGCCGTACACGGCGGGGGCGTGGGCGGTGTCCCGGTACAAGGCCTTCACCAGGGCCGGCCACACCGTCAGGTCGCGCTGACCGGCCAGGTAGAAGACGGGTTCGTCCATGAGGTCCGGGTCGGTCAGCGGGCCCGGCTGGATCGGTACCGCCGTGTCGACCCGGGGGTCGACGGCCGCGTTGACGGCGGCCGCGCCGCCCTGCGAGTGACCGGCGGAGGCGATGTGGTCGAGGTCCACCCTGCCGTGGTACTTGTCGGCGGGATCCGCGTTGCGGCGCTCCAGGACGTCGATGCCCGCGCGCATGCTGATCGCGAAGTTCGAGGTGGGGGTGTTGGCGGCGGCGACGATGAAGCCCTGGCTCGCCCAGTGGCGCAGCAGTCCGCTGTAGACGCCGGGCACGGCGCCGGTCCCGTTGCCCCAGACGACCACGGGGTGCCGCTCGCCGGACCGCCCCATGGTCCGGGGGTGGTAGAAGGTGTGCACCGCCTCGACGTCCACGTCCACCTCGTACGGCCCCGGGCTGCCCCAGTCGGTGCCGACGGACGGGATCGTGCCCGTGGTCCCCTCGTCGGCGGTCGCGGCCTCGGTGCCCGGCGCGGTGCACACGGCCATGACGGCGGCGAGCAGCAGACCGCCGAACAGCCGGCTCGTTCTCCCTGGCATGCGAACTCCTTCACGGGTCGGGCACGTTGCGCGTCCTCGCAAGCGTGACCAGGCCATGATCGAGCGCGCCGGGGCGGGTGTCTGTCCGCAGGAGCCCAGTCCTCGCGCCGCCGTCCTGGGCATCTGCCCAGAACGCACGGCGCCCCCGCCGAATCCGTGGTTCGGCGGGGGCGGCGGCGTGCGGGGTGGCGCGTGCCGGTGGTGTCCGGGGTCAGCCGGCCAGCAGCTGGAGCGTGTCGATGACGCGGTTCGAGAAGCCCCACTCGTTGTCGTACCAGGCGACGACCTTGATGTGGCGGCCCTCGACGCGGGTGAGCTCCGAGTCGAAGATCGACGAGGCGGGGTTGCCGGTGATGTCGGAGGAGACCAGCGCGTCCTCCGAGTACTCCAGGACGCCGGCGAGCGGACCGGCCGCGGCGGCGCGGTAGGCCTCCAGGACGTCCTCACGGGTCACGTCGCGGGCGACGGTCGTGTTGAGCTCGACGATGGAGCCGACCGGGACCGGCACGCGGATGGAGTCGCCGGACAGCTTGCCGTCGAGGTTCGGCAGCACGTGGCCGATCGCCTTGGCGGCACCCGTGGAGGTCGGGACGATGTTGACGCCGGCGGCGCGGGCACGACGCGGGTCGCGGTGCGGGCCGTCCTGCAGGTTCTGCTCCTGCGTGTAGGCGTGGACCGTCGTCATGAAGCCGTGCTCGATGCCGGCCAGGTCGTCGAGGACCTTGGCGAGGGGCGCGAGGGCGTTCGTGGTGCAGGAGGCGTTCGAGACGATCGTGTGCAGCTCCGCGTCGTACGCGTCGGTGTTGACGCCGTACGCGAGGGTGACGTCGGCGCCGTCGGCGGGGGCGCTGACGAGGACGCGCTTGGCACCGGCGTCGATGTGGGCGCGGGCGGCCTTGGCGCTGGTGAAGCGGCCGGTGGCCTCCAGGACGATCTCGACGCCGAGCTCGGCCCACGGAAGCTGGGCCGGCTCGCGCTCGGCGAGGACCTTGATGCGGCGGCCGTCGACGACGAGGGTGTCGCCGTCGACGCTCACGGGACGGCCGAGGCGACCGGAGGTCGAGTCGAAGGCGAGCAGTCGCGCGAGGGCCTTCGGCTCCGTCAGGTCGTTGACGGCCACGACCTCGAGGTCGGTGTCGCGCTCGAGGAGTGCGCGGAGCACGTTGCGTCCGATGCGGCCGAACCCGTTGATGGCGATGCGAGTCATGAATGGTGTCCCTTCAACTTCTGCGTCGCCACCAGGTTCGCTCGCCGGGAACGGTCCTGACAGAGGCGAGATCGCCACGGTCCGAAAGGATCGCGCCAAGGCCTCCACTTCCTGCGGCGGGAGCTACTCGCCCTTGGTGAAGGTGCGGCGGTAGTCGCTCGGCGTGGTGCCGAGGATGCGCTGGAAGTGCAGCCGGAGGTTGGCGCCGGTGCCGAGGCCGACGTCGGCGGCGATCTGCTCGACGCTCCGCTCGGAACGCTCCAGGAGTTCTCGCGCGAGGTCGACGCGGGCCCGCATGACCCACTGCATGGGGGTGTATCCGGTGTCCTCGACGAAGCGGCGGGAGAAGGTGCGCGCCGAGACGGCCGCGTGGTGGGCGAGGACGTCCAGGGTGAGGGGTTCGCCGAGCCGGTGCAGGGCCCACTCCCGGGTGGCGGCGAACCGTTCGCCGAGCGGCTCGGGCAGGCTGCGCGGCACGTACTGCGCCTGGCCGCCGCTGCGGTAGGGGGCGGCGACCAGACGCCGGGCGGCGTGGTTCGCGGCGGCGACGCCGAGGTCGCCGCGCAGGATGTGGAGGCACAGGTCGATGCCGGAGGCGGCGCCGGCGGAGGTGAGGACGCTGCCCTCGTCGACGAAGAGGACGTTCTCGTCGACGTGGACGAGGGGGCGCTTCGCGGCGAGCGCCTGGGTGTAGTGCCAGTGCGTGGTGGCGCGCTTGCCGTCGAGCAGTCCGGTCGCGGCGAGCGCGAAGGCGCCCGTGGAGATGGCGGCGAGGCGCGCGCCGCGGTCGTGGGCGGCGATCAGCGCGTCGACCACGCCCCGCGGCGGGTCCTCGCGGTCGGGGAGGCGGTAGCCGGGGACGAAGACGATGTCGGCCCAGGCGAGGGCGTCGAGGCCGTGGGCGACGGCGTAGGAGAGGCCGTCGCCCCCGGCGACGAGACCGGGTTCCGCACCGCACACCCTCACCTCGTACGGCATGCTGGCGCGGGTCGTGAAGACCTGTGCGGGGATGCCGACGTCGAGCGGCTTCGCCCCTTCGAGTACGAGGACGGCGACGCGGTGGAGGCGGGGAGTGGGCGGCACGGGTACCAGCCTAGGCGGGCCGCCCGCGTCACCCGCGGACGGCTCCGCAGGTCAGCGTGGGCCCGACGGAGTCCGGGCGGGACTCAGCGCGTCACCGTCCACTTCTGGTTCGCGCCTCCGCCGCACGACCAGATCTGCAGCCGGGTGCCGTTGGCGGAGCTGTTGCCGGTGGCGTCCAGGCACTTTCCGGAGCCGAGGTTGACGATGTCCCGGGCGGCGTTGGCGGTCCACTGCTGGGCTCCGGTGCCGTTGCAGTCCCAGAGCTGGACGGGGGTGCCGTCCGCCGTGCCCGCGGAGGTGACGTCGAGGCACTTGCCCAGGGCCCGGACCGTGCCGTCGGTGCCGACGGTCCATTTCTGCGCGGCGGTGCCGTTGCAGTCGTAGAGCTGGACGGGCGTGCCGTTCGTGCTGTCGGCCGCGGCCACGTCGACGCACTTGCCGCCGATGCCGGTGATCGGTCCGCCGGTCGCGGGGGTGTCGGCGGTGGTGACGCGGACGTGGTCGACGACGAGTTGCTGTGGGAAGGCGGTCGAGCCGTCCGGGTCGCCGGGCCAGTACCCGCCGACGGCGAGGTTGAGGATGAGGAAGAAGGGCTTGTCGAAGACCCAGGCGCGACCGCCGAGGTCGGCGGGCGTACGGGTCTGGTAGACGGTTCCGTCCACCGACCAGGTGATCCTGCCGGGCGACCAGTCCACGGCGAAGGTGTGGAAGGCGTCGGCGAAGGCCTGCCCGCCGGGCAGGGTGTAGCCGGCGCCGATGCCGCCGGAGCCGGAGTAGCCGGGGCCGTGGAGGGTGCCGTGCACGGTGGAGGGCTCGAATCCGACGTTCTCCATGATGTCGATCTCGCCGGACGCGGGCCAGCCGACCTGGCCGAGGTCGTTGCCGAGCATCCAGAAGGCGGGCCACATGCCCTGGCCGCGCGGCACCTTCATCCGGGCCTCGACGTGGCCGTACTGCGCGGTGAACTTCCCGGCGGTGTTGAGCCGTGCCGAGGTGTACTCGCACCGCCCGTACCAGCACTGGTAGTTGCCGGGGTTCTCCTTGCGGGCGGTGATGACGAGGTGGCCCTGGCCGTCGAGGGCGGCGTTGCGGTTGCCGGCCGTGTAGTACTGCCGCTCGTGGTTGCTGACGTTGTCGCCGGTCTCGATCTGCCACCGCGAGCCGTCCACGGGCAGGCCCGCGGCGCCGTCGAAGGTGTCGGAGAAGGTGACGGCGGCCGCCTCGGCCGCCGGCCGGAGGGCGGTGGCCGTTTCGGCGGGGCCGGTGTTCCGGGTGGGGCCGGTGGGGCCGAGCGCCGCGGTGGCCAGGGCCAGGGCGAGTGCCGTCACGGCGGTGAACAGCGGCCGCCGTGCTGTGCGGGCGGAGGACATGGCTCTCACTTCCGTCGGGTGTGGGGGGGACGCGAATCTTTGCCATGTTCATGACATAGCAGGGGTTCTGTCGCCTCCATGATTTAAGAAGTGAAGTAAGGGGGCGTCAAGAGGTGCGGACTCCCCCGCACGTCCGGGTCAGTTGGGGTTCCCCGCGTGGGTGAGGGTCTCCCAGGCGACGAAGAGGTTGTCGGTCCCCGCCGGGCGCCGGGACTCGGTGAGGTTCCGGGTGTTGGTCATCGCGTACCCCATCCGGTGGTTCAGCGCGTTGAAGCCGACCTCGGTGACCGGCCCGAGGTGGTCCTTGAGGGTCCCGCCGCAGAGCACGCCGGGAACCGCCGCCCCGAGTTCGTACTTCGCGTGCAGGCCGAGCGCGTGCCGCAGTCGGTCGGCCACCTCCGGGTAGAGGCCCTGGCCCTGGATCCGGCTGGTCTCGGCGATGTGGGAGAGGGCGGACAGCCCGTACCCGGTGTGGGTCAGGTCGCGGCAGGTCTCCTGGGTGAGGCCGTCCACGAAGGTGGTCTGGCCCTGCCAGTACCGGACGATCTCGTCGCGCGTGTCGAGGCCACTGCCCGGCGCCGTCTTCGGCAGGGCCCCGTCGCTCGCGAGGTAGATGTACGCGGGGACGCGACCGCGGAATGTGGCCACGGCCCTGTCGTACGCGGCACGGTCCTCCAGGAAGACCGCGATCCCGATGGCCGCCTCGGTCATGCTGAGCTCCCAGTTGCCGTTGGAGTGGGAACCGCCCGCCACCTCGGGCAGGTAGACCTCGCGGAGCATCGTCTTGAACCGGTCCACGCGCGCCTGCGGCCATCCGGTGTAGGTGTGGCGGATGATCTCGGCGGCCCGCGGCCACGAGGACCCGGCCCAGCCCGTCTGCAGCGGCGCGTTGGAGTTGGCGTGATCGGCGATCACACCGGACCAGGCGTCCATGATCTCGATGGCCTTCCGGGCGTACCGGGCGTCGCGTGTGACGTACCAGGCGAGGGACAGCGTGTAGGCCGCGATGGCGTCCTCGCGCTCGTCTGTGCAGCCGTTGTTCGGGTTGGAGTACGAGCCGCACTCCACGACCGCGCGGGGCTTGGGAACCCGGGAGAGCGAGGCGTACTTGCTCGTCATCATCCGGTCGTAGGCGTTCTTCCAGGGCTGCGCGCCGGCGTCGACCCGCTCCCGGGCGAAGTCGAGCTGGCCGCGGGAGACCAGGACGCCCGGGTGGACGAACGTGGCGGGAGCGGCTTCCGCACGCCCGCCGCCGGGGACCGCGACGAGGGCGGCGAGGAGGGCGGCGGCCAGCAGGGGGACCCCGAGCACCACCCTCCTCCCGGTCCGCTTGACCGGGGAGGTGTCACGTCGTATGACCATGGAGTTGCTCCTTCTTCACATACATGAACGATCAGAAGCTTTCGAGGGTGGAACCTAAAGGTCTGAACCAAAGGCGTCAAGGCCCAGGAATCCGGGGATCCCTGCGCGGTAGGCGGAGCCGTCGAGTCGACCGAGGCGGGAGGACGCCTGCCGACCTTCCCGGCCGTTCACATCGATGAACGTCTCCGGGTCGGCGACGGCGGACCCGATCCGGCCTCCGTGTCCGGCGGGCCGGTCACCACGCCGTACGATTCCCCTCGTTGTCACTTACATCGTCCTAAGGAGATCTCCCATGGCCCAGGTCACGCTGAAGGGCAGCCCGGTACAGGTCAACGGCACCCTGCCGACCCCGGGAAGCCAGGCTCCTGACTTCACGCTCGTCGCCGAGGGCCTGGCGGACAAGTCGCTGAAGGACTACGCCGGTCAGCGCAAGGTCCTCAACATCTTCCCGAGCGTCGACACGCCCACCTGCGCCTCCTCCGTCCGCGCCTTCAACGAGAAGGTCGGCTCGCTGGAGAACACGGTGGTGCTCTGCATCTCCGCCGACCTCCCCTTCGCGCAGGCCCGCTTCTGCGGCGCCGAGGGCCTCGAGAACGTCAAGAACCTCTCGACGCTCCGCGGCCGCGAGTTCCACACCAACTACGGCGTGGAGATCGCGGACGGCCCGCTGGCCGGCCTGACCGCCCGCGCGGTCGTCGTGCTCGACGAGAACGACACCGTCCTGCACGCCCAGCTCGTCGGCGAGATCGCCGAGGAGCCCAGCTACGACGACGCGCTCGCCGCGCTCAAGTAGAGGCACCGGCGCCGCCCGACGGCGCCACACAGAGGAGCCCCTCCACCACAAGGTGGAGGGGCTCCTCTCGTTTCCGGGCCGCCCGGAACCGGCGGCCGGGGCGGGCCGGTCAGGCGCAGGCGGGGCAGAGCCCGCGGTAGGTCACGTCCGCCTTCGAGACCGTGAACCCGAAGCGCTCCGCGGGCGGGAGCACCGCGAGCGGATCCCCCGTCGGGTGGACGTCGCGGATGATGCCGCAGTTCGAGCAGACCAGGTGCTGGTGCGGCCGGCGGGCGTTCGGGTCGTACCGCTTCGCCCTGCCGTCGGTCGAGAGCTCGACGACCTCCCCGAGGGCCACCAGCTCGCCCAGGGTGTTGTAGACGGTCGCCCGCGCGATCTCCGGGAGGCTCTCCGCGGCGCGGGCGTGCACCTCGTCGGCCGTGAGGTGGACGTGCTCGCCCGCGAGAACCTCCGCGACCACGCGCCGCTGGGAGGTCATGCGCCAGCCACGCGCCCGCAGGCGCTCCAGCAGGTCACTCATTTTCGGCCCACCCCTTTCGAACGGTTGGCGTGGTTCTTGACTTGGACACTGTCCATTGTAGGATCGCTTCCGGCAATAGCCAAGGCACACCGCGGCTCCGGTCGGGCACGAGACACCCCACTGGTGCCCGCCCCGGCTGAGCACCGAGATCCGCCCCGTCCGGAAGGATTCCCATGTCCGAGAACCACGACGCCATCGTCACCGACCCCGCAACGCCGGAGTCGGGCGGATGCCCGGTGGCGCACGGCCGTGCCGCGCACCCGACCCAGGGCGGCGGAAACCGCCAGTGGTGGCCGGAGCGGCTCAACCTGAAGATCCTCGCCACCAACCCCGTCGTGGGGAACCCGCTCGGTGAGGAGTTCGACTACGCGGAGGCGTTCAACGCCCTCGACCTCGCGGCCGTCAAGCGCGACATCGCCGAGGTGCTCACCACCTCGCAGGACTGGTGGCCCGCCGACTTCGGCCACTACGGCCCGCTCATGATCCGCATGGCCTGGCACAGCGCCGGCACGTACCGCATCAGCGACGGCCGCGGTGGCGCCGGTGCCGGTCAGCAGCGCTTCGCGCCGCTGAACAGCTGGCCGGACAACGGCAACCTGGACAAGGCCCGCCGCCTGCTGTGGCCGGTGAAGAAGAAGTACGGCCAGAACATCTCCTGGGCCGACCTCATGATCCTCACGGGCAACGTCGCGCTGGAGACGATGGGCTTCAAGACCTTCGGCTTCGCCGGTGGCCGCGCCGACGTCTGGGAGGCCGACGAGGACGTCTACTGGGGCCCCGAGACCACCTGGCTCGGCGACGAGCGCTACACCGGCGACCGCGAGCTGGAGAGCCCCCTCGGCGCCGTCCAGATGGGCCTCATCTACGTCAACCCCGAGGGCCCCAACGGCAACCCGGACCCGATCGCCGCGGCCCGCGACATCCGCGAGACGTTCCGCCGCATGGCCATGAACGACGAGGAGACCGTCGCCCTCATCGCCGGCGGCCACACCTTCGGCAAGACCCACGGCGCCGGCCCCGCGGAGAACGTCGGCGACGACCCCGAGGCCGCTCCCCTGGAGGCGCAGGGCTTCGGCTGGGCGAACTCGTACGGCACCGGCAAGGGCGCCGACGCGATCACCAGTGGTCTGGAGGTCACCTGGACCACCACGCCCGCGCAGTGGGGCCACGACTTCTTCAAGCACCTCTTCGAGTACGAGTACGAGCTCACCCAGAGCCCGGCCGGCGCCAACCAGTGGGTGGCGAAGAACGCCGAGGCGATCATCCCCGACGCCCACGACGCGTCGAAGAAGCACCTCCCGACGATGCTCACCACCGACCTGTCGCTCCGCTTCGACCCGGCCTACGAGCAGATCTCGCGGCGCTTCTACGAGAACCCTGAGCAGTTCGCGGACGCCTTCGCCCGCGCCTGGTACAAGCTGACGCACCGTGACATGGGTCCCGTCGTCCGCTACCTCGGCCCGGAGGTGCCCTCCGAGGTCCTCCTGTGGCAGGACCCGCTGCCCGCCCGCGAGGGCGAGACCCTCGACGCGTCGGACATCGCCTCCCTCAAGGAGCAGGTCCTCGCCTCGGACCTGACCGTCGCGCAGCTGGTCTCCGCAGCCTGGGCCTCGGCCTCCTCCTTCCGCGGCAGCGACAAGCGCGGCGGCGCCAACGGCGGCCGCATCCGCCTGGAGCCGCAGCGCAACTGGGAGGTCAACAACCCGGACGAGCTCGCTCAGGTGCTCCGCACCCTCGAGGGCGTCAAGGCCTCCTTCGACGCCGCGGGCGCCAAGAAGGTCTCGATCGCCGACCTGATCGTGCTCGCGGGGGCCGCGGCCGTCGAGAAGGCCGCCAAGGACGGCGGCGTCGACATCGAGGTGCCGTTCACCCCGGGCCGCGTGGACGCCTCGCAGGACCAGACGGACGTGGAGTCCTTCGCCGCCCTGGAGCCGCAGGCCGACGGCTTCCGCAACTACCTCGGCAAGGGCAACCGCCTCCCCGCCGAGTACCTGCTGGTCGACCGCGCGAACCTGCTCACCCTGAGCGCGCCGGAGCTGACGGTCCTCGTCGGCGGCCTCCGCGTCCTGGGCGCGAACCACCAGAACTCCACGCACGGTGTCCTCACCACGGCCCCGGGCACCCTGACGAACGACTTCTTCGTCAACCTGCTCGACATGGGGACGACCTGGTCGGCGACGTCCGAGGACGCCACCGCCTACGAGGGCCGCGACTCCGCCACCGGCGAGGTCAAGTGGACGGGCACCCGCGCCGACCTGGTCTTCGGCTCGAACTCCGAGCTGCGCGCGCTGGCCGAGGTCTACGCGAGCGACGACGCGAAGAAGAAGTTCGTGACCGACTTCGTCTCCGCGTGGGACAAGGTCATGAACCTGGACCGGTTCGACACCGTCTGATCCTTCCGGTCCGGTCCGCACCCGTGCGGACCGGACCGGAAGCGGCGGACCCGTGATCTCCCAGGGCCCCGCCGGTCGGCTCCGTCGACCGGCGGGGTCTTCGCGCGCTCACGCGCGCGATCGCGGAGGCCGTCAAGGGTCGAGATCCGCTCCGAGATAGGTCATGTACCGGCCTAGATGCCTCCTAGCGTTCGTTCTCGGCAGGAACGCCTGCGGAACTCGACAAGGGAGAGCCTCGAATGACCATTCTGGTGACCGGCGGAACGGGACGCCTGGGCCGTCACATCGTCGAGCGGTTGCTGCTCACGGGCCAGAGGGTCCGCGTGCTGACCCGCGATGCGGGCGTCGCCCGGCTGCCGACGGGCGTCGAGGTGGTGGAGGGCGACCTGGAGCAGCCGTCGTCCCTGGCTGCGGCGCTGGACGGCGTCGGCGCCGTGCACCTGCTCGGCACCACGGGAGCGGACCACGCGCCACTGCGGACCGGGGGCGAGATCCTGACGATGGCAGCCGAGGCGGGCGTGCGCCGGATCACGGTCCTGTCGCCCGGCGACGGGCAGGATTTGGACGGGGCGGTGCGTGGCAGCGGTCTGGAATGGACCTTCCTCTGGCCGGTCGACCTGATGGCCAACGCCTTGGGGTGGGCCGAGGCCATCCGCACCGAGGGTCGGGTCCGTGAACCGTACGGCGACCGGCGAACCGCCTCAGTGCACGAGAGGGATGTCGCCGACGTCGTCGGCGCCATCCTGACCGAAGGCGGACACGCCGGTCAGAGCTACGTCCTGACCGGCCCTCAGGCTCTCAGCCCGGCCGACAAGACCGCCGTTCTCGCGGCGGCGACCGGCCGCGAGATCCGCTTCACGCACCTGACGGACGGGCAGGCGCGCGAGCAGTGGCGGGCTCAGGGATGGCCGGAGGAGGGCATCGACTTCATGCTGCGCATGTGGGCAGCGGTGCCCACCACGGTGGCCGATGTGACGTCTTCGGTGGAGCGTGTCACCGGCCGCCCTCCCCGGAGTTTCGCGCAGTGGGCCACGGCTCACGCCGGGACGTTCCTAAGTCACGGCTCCGCGTAGGACACCGGACCGGGTGTCGAGCATGCGCCGGCATGAACGCGACCAGGTGAGCGACCCGGCCGGCCCCGGACGCCGCCGGGCCGGTGACGGACGCCTCGGTTCCACAACCCGCGGCCCGTGTCAGGAACCGTTCCCGGGCGTTGGCACTCATGATCCATGGGTCCCGGGGCCCGGCCTCGCGGCCGGGTGCCCCCGAGCCCCGCGACGCGCGTCGGGCGCGCGCCGCGTCGAACGATTCGGAAGAAGTCGAGGATTCCCCGTGCCCCTGTCGTCGCACCGTCGCCTGGCCGTGAGCGCCACCCTGGTCGCCGCGCTCGCCGCCGGCCTCACCCCCGCCACCAGCGCGTTCGCCGCTCCCGCGGCACCCGTCCCGGCCGCCGCCGCCACGACGCCCGCGGTCCCCGCACCCGACATGGACGGCGTCGTCGCGGCGCTGAACTCGGCCATGGCCAACGGCGCCCCGGGCGCGATGGCCCGCTTCACCGGTCCCGACGGCGTCCGGACGCGTGCGGTCGGCGTCCGGGACCGGGTCTCGGGCGCGCCCATGACGGTCCATTCCCGCTTCCGGATCGGCAGCGTCAGCAAGACGTTCTCCACCGTCGTCCTGCTGCAGCTGGTGGAGGAGGGCCGGCTGGAGCTGGACGCGCCGGTGAACCGCTTCCTCCCCGGTCTGCTCCCGGACGACCGCATCACGGTCCGTCACCTGCTCACCCACCGCAGCGGTCTGGCCGACTACACGAACGCGATGTTCGAGCACACGGTGCCGGGCTTCGAGTCGGTGCGGAACCGCGTGTTCAGCTACCAGGAGCTCGTCGACCTCTCCCTCAGCGAGCCCCGGACCACCGAGCCTGGCGTGTCCTACGCGTACTCGAACACCAACTTCGTGGTGGTCGGCATGCTCATCGAGAAGGCCACCGGGCGTCCCGTGGCCGACGCGTACGAGCGCCGCATCTTCAAGCCGCTGAAGCTCCGCAACACCTCGTACGTGCACCCCGACACCCGGATCCGGGGCACGCACGTGCGCGGCTACCTCCACCCGGACGAGGAGGGCGGCGCGCTGGTGGACTCCACGGAGCAGACCGTCTCCTGGGCCCAGTCCGCCGGGGCCGTCATCTCCGACCCCGCCGACCTGAACACCTTCACGAGCGCGCTGCTGCGCGGCCGGCTGCTGTCCCCGGCGATGAGGGAGGCCATGACGACGGTCACGCCGACCGACGCCACCAACACCCGGTTCTACGGCCTCGGCCTGCGCCGCTACGACCTGTCGTGCGGTACCCGGGTCTACGGGCACACCGGCACGGTGCAGGGCTTCTACACGTACGCCTTCTCGACCGGCGACGGGCGGCGGAGTCTCGCCGCGACGGCGAACACCTCGAACCGCGGTGCCGTCAACACGGCGCTCGGCGGGACGCTGGAGGCGGCGTTCTGCGGCAAGAAGCCGGCTCCCGCGGCGTCCTCGCGGGCCGCCGCCCCGTCCACGGCCCGCGACCTCACGTCGCTGCCGGCGGAGCGGGACCTGCCCGAGCGCCGCTGAGCCGGCCCGGGGCGTCAGGCCTCGTACTCGGTGAGGTCGATCGCGTAGATCCGCAGGGGGACGTCGAAGACCGGGTGGGTCGTCTCGCGTTCCGAGGTCATGCCGAGCTTGCCGATGACGTTCTCGGAGGCCCGGTTGCTGATGTGGGTGATCGCGACGACGCGGTCGAGGCCGCGGTCCTGGAGTGCGAACTCCAGGACCGCGTGCGCGGCCTCGGAGGCGTACCCCTGTCCCCAGTACTGGCGGCCCAGCCGCCAGCCGATCTCCACGTCCGGCATGGCCTCGGGGAGGAACTCGGGCACGGACAGGCCGGCGAAGCCGATGAGTTCGCCCGAGGCGAGGAGCTCGACGGCGAAGATGCCGAAGCCCTCCTCGTCCCACTCCTCCTCGTACCGCTCGATGTCCTCGGCGGTCTCCTCCAGGTCCCGGACCGAGCCGTCCCCGATCCAGCGCATCACCTCGGGATCGGCGTTGATCTCGGCCAGCGGGACAAGGTCGTCGTCGCTCCAGGGCCGGAGCAGGAGACGGGGGGTGCGGATCTCGGTCATGCCCCCATCCTGACGCACGGGAGGAGCACCCCGCGCCACCGGCCTCCCGGTGCTCAGCCGGGCAGGGGCGCCACCACATGACCGGTGACCGAGCACACCCAGGCCGCCCCCTCGGGTGTACGGGCGGCGTGGGGGCCGGTGCGGTGGTCGGGGCAGAGCGGCCAGACCAGCCGCTCGCGGTCGGCGAGGTGGCACTGGAACCCCTCCGCGGCCGAGACGACGATGTCGACCGTGTCGAGGCCTTCCACGGTCTCGTGGCCGACCGAGACCCGGCCGATGCCGCCGGGAACGTCGGACCACTCGTGGCGCACGGGCACGTCGAGGGGGCGGCCGGTGTCCCGGCGCGCCCGGGCCAGCAGCGTGGCCACGACGCGCTCGGCGTGGACCCGCCGGTGCTCGTCCACGAGGGGCGCGAAGAGCGCGGCGGGGACGGCGCCGTTCTCGGCGAAGCCGGTCCGGAGGAACGCCCGTCCGCCCGGCGTGCCGAGCTCGGCCTCGGCGTCGAGGTCGAGGACGTGCGAGAGGCTCCGGAGCCAGGCCAGGAACGCCGGGTCGTCGGAGGCGGGGAGGGCGGCCTCGGCGCGGGCGGCCTCGGCGCGGGCGGCCTCGGGCCGCTCGGCTTCGGGGTGGTCGTGGTCCACCGCGGCGCTACTCCCCGGCCGCGAGGTCGCCGGGGTCCGTGTTGGCTCCGCAGAGGACGACGCAGACCGTCTCCCCGGGGGCCGGCCGGTAGCCGTGGTCCGCCGTGCCGTGCCCGGCCGGTGCGGTGAGGGCGGCCAGGGCGGTGGCGGCGGCGTGTTCGACGGCGAGGCGGCGGTCGTCCCACAGGGCGAGGCGGGCGCGGACGATCTCGCCGTCCGGCACCAGGACGGTGCGAACGCCGTCCCGTCGGGCGGTCGCCAGGGCGGTGGCGGAGGCCCGGCGGGCGCCGAGCGAGTCGGCGGCGACGGAGTCGACGGCCGTGTCGACGGGTTGTCCGGCCCGGAGGGCGGCGTCGAGCGCCCGGCAGTTCTCGGGTTCGACGGCGACGGTGCGGATGCCGTGGTGCAGGGCGGCGGTGGCGACGCCGGCGAGGAGACCGCCCCCGCCCACGGCGACGACGACGGTGTCGAGGTCCGGGATCCGGTCGCGGATCTCGTCGAGCAGGGTGCCGGCTCCCGCGGCGATCAGCGGATGGTCGTACGCGTGGGAGGCGAGGGCCCCGGTGTCGGCCGCGAACGCCTCGCAGGCGGCGAGCGCTTCGGCGTACTCGGTGCCGACGAGCCGGACGTCGGCGCCGTAGCCGGCGAGTCGGTCGGCCTTGACCTTCGGCGCGGTGGTCGGCAGGAAGACGGTGGCGGGGACGCGCTGGCGCAGCGCGGCCCAGGCGCAGGCGAGCCCGGCGTTGCCGCCGGAGGCGATGGTGACGCCGGCGTCGGGCAGGGTGCCCGCCTCCCGGTGGCTGAGGAGGAAGTTCTGCGCTCCGCGGGCCTTGAAGGAGCCGGTGTGCTGCAGGTGCTCCAGGGCGAAGTGGAGGGTGTAGGGCTCCGCGCCGGGCCCGGCGTCGGCCACCGTGACCGGGCGGACCTGTCCGGCGATCCGGTCGGCGGCGCGCCGGACGTCGGCGTAGTCGAGGGGCGTGGGCACGGCGGACTCCCGGTCGGGGTGCCGGGGGTCGGAGGGGAACGGAGCGCTCATGGCCACGATCCTCTCAGGGCCGGGCCGTCCCCGAGAGCGTGGCCGAGGGCCAGCGCGAAGCCCTCGGGGTTGTCCAGCGACATGTTGTGCCCCGCCCCGGGGATCTCCACGACCGGGATCCCCCACCCGGCCGCCTTCTCCGCGCCCGGGTCCGGGAGGCTCGACCGCCCGACCAGGTACGTCCGCGGGATCCCGAGTCCCGCGAGGAGGTCACCGGGCGCCGGCGTGCTCCCCTCGACCAGGGCGACGGCGCTGCGGTGCACGGCCAGCGGGTCGGCCAGCCTCATCCGGGCCGCGTAGTCGGGACGGAAGGCGAGAGCCACCATCCTGGCGAACCCGGTCGCCACGAACGTCTCCTCGTCCTGTGCCGCCACGGGGGCGCTGAACGCTCCCCCGCCCCCGTACAGGTTCGGCTCCGCCACCACGAGTCGCGCCACGAGCTCCGGACGCGAGGCCGCCAGATGGATCGTCACCGCACCCCCCATGGAGTGGCCGACGAGGTCCACCCCCGTCAGCCCGAGATGGTCGAGGACCGCCGCGACCGCCGCTGCCTGGGACTCCATGCGGTAGTCGAAGTCCGCCGGCCGGTCGCTCAGCCCGTACCCGAGCAGGTCCACGAGCAGCGCCCGGGCGCCGCCGAGCGCCGGGTGCGCCGCGATGTGCGCGAAGTCGGAGGCGGCGGTGCACCCGAGGCCGTGCACGAACACCCGCACGGGCCCGTCCCCCGCCCCGGGGAGGTCGATCCATCGGATGTGGGCCCGCTGTTCGGCGAGGAACAATTCCCGCATGCTGTGCGCTCTCCCTGTGTCGTACACGTTCTTTCGTCACGTCGGGGGCCAGCCTAGGAGTCCGGCACCGACGGTGCCGGGACGGGCCGACGGCCGTACCGGATCAAGGAGAGGGATGCACATGCCGCTCGAAGGTGAATACGAGCCCAGTCCGGAGAAGTGGGTTCGCGACCAGGTCGAGTTGTACGAGTCCTCCGGCGGGACCAAGGGGACGACCATGCGCGGCATGCCCGTCGTCCTGGTCACCAACCGAGGGGCGAAGAGCGGCAAGCTCCGCAAGACCCCGCTCATGCGCGTCGAGCACGAGGGGGCGTACGCCCTCGTCGCTTCGAACGGAGGGGCCGTCAAGCACCCCGTCTGGTACCACAACCTCGTCGCCTCGCCCCTCGTCGAGGTCCGCGACGGCACCCGGTCGTGGGACATGAAGGCCCGTCGGGTCACCGGCGAGGAGCGCGCGGCGTGGTGGGAGCGGGCGGTCGCGGCCTTCCCCGACTACGCCGACTACCAGCTCAAGACGGAGCGCGAGATCCCGGTGTTCGTGGTCGAGCCGATCGTCTAGAGCCCGCGGAACCGGACCCGGAGGGCCCGGGAAGGCCGGGACCGGACCGGGCGGGACCGTTCGTCCGGACCCGCCCGGCCGGCCCGGGCCGCCTCCGCGGCCGCGTCAGCCCCACCCCGACCAGGACGACCGCCATCCCCGCGACCACCCGCGCGGTCAGCGGTTCGCCGAGCACCAGCGCGCCCAGGCCCACCGACACGACCGGCAGCAGATAGCCGACCGTGGCGGCCGCGGTCGGGCCCTCCTCCGCGATCATCCGGTAGTTCAGATGGAACGTGAGGCCGGTGGCGAGGACCCCGAGGGCGGCGACCGCCAGCAGCCCCTCCCAGGTCACCTCCCCCGCTCCCCCGGTGGCGAGCGCGGGCGTGCTCAGGCCGGTCGCCGCCAGGAGTTGGGCGGCCGAGAGCGCCAGCGGCGCGGTGCCGCGGCCGGCGAGGCGCCGGGCCATGTAGGCGAAGGCCACGGCGTAGCTCGCGGAGGCGCCGAGGAGCGCGAGGGCGCCCCAGCTCATCAGGCCCGGGCCGTGACTCCAGGGCGCGAAGATCACCAGCACTCCGGCGAAGCCGAGGCCGAGTCCGGCCGCGCGGCCGGCGCGCAAGGGGCGTTCGGTGCCCAGAGCCAGGCCGATGAGCAGGGACCAGAGCGGGGTCGTCGCGTTGAGCACGCCCGCCACTCCGCTGTCCACGGTCTGCTCCCCGACCGAGAAGAGCAGGAACGGCAGCGCGTTGCAGAAGAGGGCGGCCACGCCGAGCCGACCCCAGGTCGCCCGGTCCCGCGGCAGCCGCTGCCCCGCCGCGCACGCGAGCACGAGGAGCACCGCGGCGCCGAGCGCGCAGCGGACGAGGGTGATCCACCCGGGGGTGAGGCCCTCGTTGAGGGAGATCTTGATCCAGAGGAAGCCCGAGCCCCAGAGCAGGGCCAGCACGCCCATGCGTGTCGCCGATGTCATGACGCCACCGTCCCGCGCCCCCATCCGGCAGGACAAGCGATGAATCATGGAGCGAGCGTTAAGCTGTGCTACATGCTGGATGTGAGACGCATGCAGGTGCTCCGGGCCGTGGTGACCAGCGGCTCGGTGACCGCCGCAGCCGCGAACCTCGGCTACACGCCCTCCGCCGTGAGCCAGCAGATCGGCGTCCTGGAGAAGGAGGCGGGCATCGCCCTGCTCGAACGGTTCGGCCGGGGGGTGCGGCCCACCGCCGCCGGACGGCTGCTCACGGAGCACGCGGCCGTCATCGGCCGCCAGGTCGCGGAGGCCGAGACGGCGCTCGCGGATCTGCGGGCGGGCCGTACCGGGCAGATCTCGGTGCGCTACTTCGCCACGGCGGGGGCGGACCTCGTGGCCCCCGCCCTGGCACGGTTCCGTACCGAACACCCGGGCGTCCGCGTCGACCTGAGGATCGCCGACGGCGCGCCGCCCGACGAGGAGGCGGACCTGACGCTCGTCGTACGCCCCCGCGGCGCCCGGCCGGACTCGGCGGGCGACGGCCTCCGGCTGGTCCATCTGCTCGACGACCCCTATCGCGCCGTGCTGCCCAAGGGGCACGCGCTGGCCGAGCGCCGGGCCGCCGTCGACCTGGCCGAGCTCGCCGGCGAACCCTGGGTGGGGAGCGAGCGCCCCGGCCCCTGCCTGGACGTCGTCCTGGACGCCTGCGCGGCGGCCGGGTTCACCCCCGACATCGCGGTGGAGTGCGAGGAGTACGCCACCGCGCAGGGGTTCGTCGCGGCCGGTCTCGGGGTCGGCCTGGTCCCCCTGACGGGGCTGGGCAGCCGCCATCCACACGTGGTCGTCCGCAAGGTCCGCGGGCCCGAGCCGGTGCGGTCGATCCACGCGGCGGTGCGGAAGTCCTCGCTGTCCCTTCCCGCCGTACGCGGCCTGCTCGCGGCGCTCCAGGGCGTCTGACCCGCCGCGAGGGGACGTCCGCCGGCTCAGGCGGGTGACAGGACGGTGAGGAGGTGGGCCACCTCCCTGGCCACGGCGGCGCGCGCCGGGGTCAGGTAGTGGCGGGGGTCCACGGCCTCGGGGTGCTCGGCCAGATGGGTGCGCACGGCACCGGTGAACGCCTTGTTGAGGTGGGTGGAGACGTTCACCTTGGTCATGCCCGCGGCGATGGCTGCGGTGAGGTCCGCGTCCGAGACGCCCGAGGAGCCGTGCAGGACGAGCGGCGTGTCGACGGCGGCACGCAGACGTGCGATGAGGTCGAAGTCCAGGACCGCGTCCCGGGTCAGCATCTGGTGGGAACTGCCGACCGCGACGGCGAGGGCGTCGACCCCGGTGGCCGCGACGAAGGCCCGGGCCTCGTCCGGGTCGGTCCGGACGCCGGGGGTGTGGGCGCCGCCCTTGCCGCCGACCTCCCCGAGTTCCGCCTCGACCCAGACGCCGTGCTGGTGGCAGTGCTCGACGACCTCGCGGGTCGCGGCCACGTTCTCGGCGTAGGGGAGCTTCGAGGCGTCGAACATGACGGAGCCCAGGCCGAGTCCGACGGCCTCGCGGACGAGGTCGGGGTTCTCGGCGTGGTCGAGGTGGACGGCGACGGGGGTCTTCGCCGCGCGGGCGACGGCGAGCGAGGCCAGGGCGACCGGCTCCAGGGCTCCGTGGTAGCGGACGGTGTTCTCGCTGATCTGGAGCACGACGGGGCGGTCGGTGCTCTCGGCGCCGGCCACGATGGCCTGGGCGTGTTCGATCTGGAGGACGTTGAACGCCCCCACACCGGTGCCCGCCGCGCGGGCGCGGCGGACGATCTCATCGGTCGGCGTCAACGGCATGGTGGTCCTTCTCCGGTGGGGTGAACGGTCGCGGGGACGGCGGGCGGCGCCGGCGGGACGGCCGGGGCCGCGTCGCGGGTGCGGCGGGGTCAGGCCTGGGCGTCGGCGAGGACGACCGACCGGGTGAGGTTGCGCGGGGTGTCGGGGTTGAGGCCCTGGGCCTCGGCGACCGCCACCGCGAGCCGCTGGGCGCGGATCAGGTCGGCGAGCGGGTCGAGGTCGCTCTCGGCGAGCGTGCCGCCGACCTTGCGCACCTCGTCCGCGAGTCCGGCGGGCAGGGTGCCGAAGCCCCAGGTGACGCGCCCGGGCCCGGTGATGCTGATGGGGCCGTGGCGGTACTCCATCGCCGGGTACGCCTCTGTCCACGCGCCCGCGGCCTCGCGCATCTTCAGTCCGGCCTCCAGGGCGAGGCCGTAGGTCCAGCCCATGCCGAGGAAGGTGAACTGCTCGGCCGCGCGGACGTCCTCGCCGAGCGGGGAGACGAGGGCCAGTTCGGCGTCCCGCGCCGCCTCCTCGACGGTGGCCACCCCGTCCGGCAGGGCGCCCTCGGCTTCGAGGTGCGCGCGGAAGAGTGCCAGCGCCGTGGTCGCGAAACGGGTCTGGACCACCGACTCCTCGTCGGCGAAGTCCAGCACGGCGACCTCGTCCGCGAGGTCCATGACCGGGGTCGTGGGGTCGGCCGTGACCGCCCCCGTGGGGATCGTGCCGCGCAGCCGGGAGAGGACGGCGAGGACCTCGCTGGTGGTGCCGGAGCGGGTGATGGCCACGACCCGGTCGTAACCGCGCCCGTAGGGGAACTCCGAGGCGGCGAAGGCGTCGGTCTCCCCGTGGCCGCCGGACTCGCGCAGTTCGGCGTAGGCCAGGGCCATGAACCAGGAGGTGCCGCACCCGATCACCGCCACGCGCTCGCCCCGCCGGGGCAGCGCGGGGGTGTGCTGGGGCAGCGTGCGGGCAGCCTGACGCCAGGTCGCCGGCTGGGAGGCGATCTCCACGGCGGTCCGAGTGGTGCTCATGCCGGTCTCCTTGCAAGAAGAGTGCACTCATATGATGGAAGATGCTTGAAGTCGATGTCATTCAAGCAGAAACATGCATGCACTTTCCAGGTCCCGCGCCTGCCTGCGGATAGAATCGGACGCGCGCACGAGCCCGAGGGAGGGACCCATGTCCAAGCACGAGCGGTGGAACACGCTCCTTGAACTGCTCGCCGCCTCGGGGAAGCTGGAGGTCGAGGAGGCCGCGACCGCGCTCGACGTCTCCGCCGCCACCATCCGGCGGGACCTAGACGAGCTCGCCGAGCAGCAGCTGTTGATACGGACGCGGGGCGGGGCGGTCGCGCACGGCGTCTCGTACGAGCTGCCGTTGCGCTACAAGTCGACGCGGCACGCGGCGGAGAAGCGGCGGATCGCGGAGGCGGCGGCCGATCTGATCGCCCCCGGCGAGGTCGTGGGGCTCAACGGCGGCACCACGACGACCGAGGTGGCGCGCGCCCTCGCCCTGCGGTTCGCGAGCGGCCGGGCGGACACCGCGGGGACGACGGGCCCCGCGCCCTCCGGGCCCGCGCTGACGGTGGTCACCAACGCGCTCAACATCGCCGGCGAGCTCGCTGTGCGCCCGCAGATCAAGATCGTCACCACCGGCGGGGTCGCCCGCCCCCAGACCTACGAACTCGTGGGCCCCCTGACGGTCGGCGTGCTCACCGAGGTCGTGCTCGACGTGGTGGTGCTGGGGGTCGACGGGGTCGACCCCGGACTGGGGGTGATGGCGCACCAGGAGGACGAGGCGAGCATCAGCCGGCTCTTCGCCGAGCGAGCGAGCCGGGTCGTCGTGGTGACCGACTCCTCGAAGATGGGGCGCCGGGCCTTCGCACGGATCTGCGGTCTGGACCGGATCGACCTCCTCGTGACGGACACGGGCATCGATGCGGAGACGGTCGCCGAGCTCACCGAGGCCGGGGTGAAGGTCCTCACCGTCTGAGCCGCCGGACTCCATTGGTACGCGGTCGAACCAATCCGAGGAGCGCCAGAGCAGCGATCTCCGGCGCCCCCGCTTGTTAACCCAGCAATTACCGCACGGATGTATACCTTTGGATCCGCCTCCCCCATCATGTCTTCGACGTGCCGCCGGGGCACGTCGAATACAGGAGAGGTGGAGCATGATTCCCATCAGCCGCAGGGGGTTCGTCGGTATCGGCGCGGGGCTCGTGGCGGGGGCGGCACTGCCGACGGCCCGCGCCTCCGCCGCCGCGCGCTCGGCGACCGGCACGCTCACCGACGTCCGGCACGTGGTGATCCTGATGCAGGAGAACCGCAGCTTCGACCACTACTTCGGGACCCTCCGCGGCGTACGGGGCTTCGGCGACCGCGCCGCGGGCAACATCCCCGGCGGCTGGGGCATGTTCAACCAGCCCGACTGGGGCGGTCGCCAGTATCCCTGGAAGCTCAGCGACACCCCGCCCGCCGGAGGGGTGGACGGCGAGACCCTGGCCCAGTGCAACGGAGACCTGCCGCACAGCTGGACCTCGCAGCACGCCGCCTGGAACAAGGGCCGTCTCGACAACTGGGTCACCGGCGTGGGCAACACCCGGTCGCTCGGGCACCTGGACCGCGAGGACATCCCGTTCCACCACGCGCTCGCCGACCAGTACACCGTCTGCGACGCGTACTTCTGTTCGGCGCTGAGCGCCACCGGACCCAACCGCACGTTCCTGTGGAGCGGGAGGATCGACGCCTCCAGCAAGGACGGCGGCGACGAGTCGGGCCTGACCTGGGAGACGTACGCGGAGGCGCTCCAGCGGGCCGGGGTGAGCTGGAAGGTCTACCAGAACGCCCAGGACAACTACGGGGACAACGGTCTCGCGTACTTCAAGAGGTTCACCGACGCGCGCCCCGGGGACCCGCTGTACGACCGCGGCATGGGCTCGGTCCCCCGGGTGACCGGCTCGACCCCGGACGACATCGCCGCCGCGATCCGCGCGGACGTCGTCGCGGGCACCCTGCCCCAGGTGTCCTGGGTGGTCGCGAGCGAGGCGTTCTCCGAGCATCCCTACGCGCCCCCCGGGGACGGCGCCCACTTCGTCGACCTCGTCTACCGGGCGCTCGCCGCCGACGCCGAGGTCTTCGACTCGACCGTGCTGTTCCTCAACTACGACGAGAACGACGGCTTCTTCGACCACGTGCCCCCGCCCGTCGCCCCTCCGGGCACCCCGGGCGAGTACCTGGACGGCGTGCCGATCGGCCTGGGCTTCCGCGTTCCCATGATTGTCATGTCCCCGTGGACCCGGGGCGGCTGGGTGAGCTCCGAGGTCTTCGACCACACGTCGGTCCTGCGCTTCATGGAGAGCTGGACGGCGGCCCTCGGCACTCCGGCCACCTGCCCGAACATCAGCGCCTGGCGGCGGAAGGTGACGGGTGACCTGACCGGCGTCTTCGACTTCGCCCGTCCCGTGTACGGCGTACCGGCCGGGCTCCCCTCCACGGCGAAGGTGATCGGCCAGGCGACCTGCGCCCCGCTGCCGAACCCCGCCCCGCAGAACAACGCCCAGCCGGCCCAGGAGCCGGGCGTCCGGCCGGCCCGCGCACTGCCGTACCAGGTGAACGGCAACCTCGACCGGTTCGAGTTCGGGGCCGCCGGCAAGATCCTGGCCTGGTTCTCGATGACGAACCAGGGCGCCGAGGCCAAGCGGGCGGCACACTTCTCCATCCATCCCCACCAGCACCGCGACACGGCCGCCTGGCAGTACACCGTCGACGCGGGCGGAACGGCGACCGACTACTTCCACATCGGCCTGGGGTCGGGTTCCGGCAAGTACGACATCTCGATGATGGGCCCCAACCGCTTCCTGCGCCGGTTCGTCGGGGACGCCTCCAAGGCCGGCAAGGCGGTCGAGGTGGCCGCCCGGTTCGCGACCGAGGCGGGCACCGGGCGGACGGCCCTGTGGTTCCGGATGACCAACGCCTCGGCCGGGCCGGTGACGTTCACGATCCGCTCGAACGCCTACCGCACCGACGGCCCCTGGACCTACACCGTCCCCGCGGGATCCTCGCGCGAGGACCACTTCAACGCCGTCGCCTACAACGACGGCTGGTACGACTTCACGATCCTGGCCGACATCGACGGAACCTGGTCGCGCCGGTACACCGGCCACATCGAGACCGGGGCCCCGAGCGTCACCGGCTGAGCACGCCGCGCGGCGGAGGGGCGGCGCCCCTCCGCCGTGCGCGGCCCTCCACGCGGACGTCCTCTCAGCGGCCGGCCTCCGCGGCACGGCGGATCGTGGCGTCGAGCAGGTCCACGGCGTCGGCCGCCGTACGGCCCGGGGCCCGGTTCCACGGCCCGATCAGGTCGTGCCAGCCCCGGGCGCGGAGCTCCGTCATGATCCAGGCGGCGGCCTCGTTCATCGTCGTCGCGCTGCCGTGGCCGAGACGGTGCGCGGCGAGGAGCGCACCGCAGACGCAGCGGGCCCCGCGGGCGTCGCGCAGCTTGTACGGGGCGTTCTGCCAGCCCCACTCGGTCAGTACCAGGCGCGCGTAGCCGAGGTGAACCGAGGGGCGCAGCTCGGGCCGGCCGACGCGACGCCAGACGTGCAGCCGGTCGGGCAGGACGGCAGCGAGCCGGCCGGGCAGCCGGCGCTCGGCGGGAGGGGGCGGCGGCAGGGCGTCGAGCGCGTCGGCGACGAGCCGGTCCACCGGAACGGAGAGGAGGGCGCGCCACTCCTCCGCGGCGGGCGCGGACGGCGTCCGGTCGGTCCAGTCGGCGACGACGCGCTGCCAGGTGGCGCTGTCGAAGAGGGCGGCGGCCTCGCGGTCGAGGGCGTCCGGGTCGAGGCCTTCGGGGGCGAGGCCTTCGGGGATCAGCAGGGGGGCGGCGGGTGACATCCGGGCGGCTCCTCGGTCGGGGTCTCTTCACCTTTCACGAAGAATGTCGGTTTCGCGATGTATGCCCTTGAGTGCCCCTGAGACCGACCCCGCCTTTCCAGCCCGTTGCGCCATCAATGGAATTAACCAGAACATTCGGACATAGAGCACCTGGTGACGCGACTCACTCCGCCGGGAACGCGCCGGTGATCGACATTCCCGCAGGCCTTACCGGGCAAGAAAGTTCGCTCCGCCGACGTCAGGGGCGATCATGAGTTCCGGTAATTCAGTGATCCTTTCGCCGACTTCCGGACTCAGATCCTCTTGTTCTCCGTCGCACAGGTGGCCTACGGTCACCTCCATTCGAGCGGATCGCCGAATCCTGCCACTGCTCGAAATACCTCCCTTTCACCCGACGGCAGGAGCGGGGGACCCACGAATACGCCGGCCGGGATTCCGGAACGGCTCGGGGTGAAGCCGCGTGCGCGCGGCCGGACATCTCCAGTCCGAACCCGACAGCTCACCCCGAAGGCGCCGGAGAGGAATCCCGTCATGCCTGCTCACGGTAAGCACCGCCGTCCCCGCCGCCCCGTCTCCCGTGGACTCGCGCTGGTCGGCACAGGTGGCGCCGCCCTCGCGCTCCCGCTGATCGCCCCGGCCGTGGCCGGCGCCGCGCCCGCCTCCGGAGCCCCGGACATCGCGCCGAAGGCCATCACCGCCCCCGCCGCCCCGGCCGCCGCCAAGGCCGCGCCGAAGGCGCCCACCGCCAGGGCCGCAGCGCGCACCTACACGGTCGTCAGCGGCGACTCGCTTTCCCTCATCGCGCAGAAGAAGGGAATTCAGGGCGGCTGGAAGGACCTTTACCAGGCCAACAAGAGCGCCGTGGGTGACAATCCGTCACTCATTCACCCCGGCCTTGAACTGACGCTTCATCGGAATTCCGCCAAGGCCGCCCCGGAGGAGGCGAAGAAGACCGCTTCGGCCGAACGGGCGAGCCGCTCCGAGCGCCGCAGCGCCGCTCCGGCCGCCGCCGGCACCGGCGCCTCGGCCGCCGCCCCCGCCGCCGCGTCCGCCCCGGTCCAGGCGGCGCCCGTCGCCGCCACCCAGTACGCGGACAACCTCGACGGCTGGATCCGCGAGTCGCTGGACATCATGGCCCAGCGCGGGATCCCCGGCTCCTACGAGGGGATCCACCGCAACATCATGCGGGAGTCCTCCGGCAACCCCCAGGCCATCAACCTCTGGGACTCCAACGCCGTGGCCGGCACCCCCTCCAAGGGCCTGCTCCAGGTGATCGAGCCGACCTTCCTCGCCTACCACGTGCCCGGCACCTCGACGGACCTGTTCGACCCGGTCGCCAACATCACCGCCGCCTGCAACTACGCGGCCGACCGCTACGGCTCCATCGACAACGTCAACGGCGCCTACTGATCACGGAAGTGCCCGGTGAACCAGGAGGTGGCGAGCTCCGCCACCTCCTCCAGGGCCCCGGGCTCCTCGAAGAGGTGTGTGGCGCCCTCCACGACCTCCAGCCGGCTCTCGCAGCGGAGCAGCGACTCCGCCCGCCGGTTGAGGTCGAGGACCAGCGCGTCCCGCCCTCCGACCACGAGGAGCGTCGGGGCCTTCACCCGCGCCAGGTGGTCGGCCGCGAGGTCCGGCCGGCCACCGCGTGACACGACGGCGGCCACCGGTGAGCCGGGGTCGCCCGCCGCCCAGAGCGCGGCCGCCGCTCCCGTACTGGCCCCGAAGGAGCCCAGCGGAAGGCCCGCGCTCTCCGGTCGCCCCGCGAGCCACTCCGTGGCCCGGGCCAGCCTCCCGGCGAGCAGCGGGGTGTCGAAGACGTGCGCCCGGTCCCCCGCCTCCGCCTCGGTGAGGAGATCGAACAGCAGGGTGCCGAGGCCCGCCCGGTTGAGAGCTGCCGCCACCGCCCGATTCCGGGGGCTGCGCCGGCTGCTCCCGCTCCCGTGGGCGAACAGGACGACACCCAAGGCGTCCTCGGGCACCGCGAGCCGCCCCGCCAGCGTGACGCGGTCGTCCACGGGGATCCGTACGTCCCCGTCCCGGACGACCGGCCCGTGCGCGGCCCGGATCCGGTCCAGACAGGCCACGACCTCCGCGTCCGGGGTCTGACTGAAGTCCCCGTAGAACTGTCCGATCGCCGAGAACGCCTCGGGTGCGTGCACGCTCACCGTCTCGTCGGCCTCGCCACCAAGTCTCGCCTTCCACCCGCGGGGCGCCACCGGCACCGCCAGGACGATCCGTCCCGCGCCCCGGGCCCGCACCACCCGGCAGGCCGCGAGGGCCGTGGCGCCCGTGGCGAGACCGTCGTCCACGATCAGGACGGTCCGGCCCTCCAGCGGAACGGAGGGTCTGCTGCCCCGGTAGCGGTCGGCCCGCTGGTCGAGCTCCTCGTGCTCGCGCCGCTCGACCGCCGCGAGATCCCGCGCCCCCACCCCGGCCTCGGCCAGCACCCGCTCGTTCACCACACGCACGCCGCCTTCGCCGAGCGCGCCCATCGCCAGCTCGGGCTGTCGGGGCACACCCAGCTTCCGGACGAGGCAGACGTCCAGCGGGGCGTCCAGGGCGTCGGCCACCTCCGCCGCCACCGGAACCCCGCCGCGCGGCAGACCGAGCACCACGAGGTCATGTCCTCTGAGGTGGTCGAGGCGGGCGGCCAGCTGCCGACCGGCATCGGTTCGATCACTGAAGAGCATGGGCCCGCGTCCTTCCGCCCGCACGGCTCCGGGCGGGGAGAGGAGCGCCCCGCTCGGCCCCCGCCCGTCCCTCCAGGGTAAGGCGCGCCTTCCCCCGCGGTCGGGTGAGCGGCCGGTCAGCGGGACTGGAGGGCGTCGAGCGCGACGGCCTGGGCTATCGCCAGGCGCCGATCGAGCTCGGGGTCCGCTATGTCCAGAACGTACCGGTCACGGAGCCCGAAGACCTTGTCGACCGACATCACCGCACGGCCCGACTCGGTGAAGTCGAAGTGGTACGGCACGACGAAGGGCAGCAGGTCGGTGAAGGGGAGCAGCTCCCAGGCGCGCCGCAGCAGTGCGATGCCCCCGCTGCGCTCCTGCCCCGTGGTCTCCCCCTCGGCTCCCTCGCGGCTGAGGTGCCAGGTGCTGCGCAGCAGGGAGGCACCGAAGTTCTTGCGGAAGCCGCCCAGCCGGGTGCCGGACGCGCCGTGCACGTCGTAGGTCGCACCCAGGTCGATCACCTGGCGGGCCTTGAAGGTGAAGAGGACCTGGCGCTGGGACTCGTCGGTGTAGAAGGTGACCTGCTCCTTGAACGCCATCCTCTTCTGGTGGGCGAAGGCGACGAGCTCCCCCTCGGCCCCGTCCGCTCCTGCGGTGTGCACGAGGTAGCGGTTGGCCATGGGCGTCACCTTCTGCCGGACGAGGAAACGGTGCTGCGTCTGCGCGAGGCCCATCGGACGTGCTCCTGCCGATCGTGGGCGGGCCGTCGGAGGGCCGCCCCATGAGGTCGTGAGCACGATGATCCGCCCCGTGGGCGTCCCGCCGCTGTCCTCGAAAGTCGTCGTCCCGCGAGACGTTCGGATGAGAGGCGGAGGAGAGGCGGAGCGGACGCCCCGGGCGTGCCCTGCCTCCCCCTGAAGCTCCTCCCGAACGTGACCCTCACCCTGAACCTGACCCTGAGGCTTCAGCCCGCCCAAGCCCCGACCCGCCCCGCCCCGTCAGGCCGCGAGAAAGGCCTCGATGGCCTCCGCCAGGGCCTGCGGGGTCTCCTCGGGCGCGTAGTGACCGGCGTCCTTGATGACCTCCAGGCGCGCGTTGGGGTACCAGCGCAGCCAGGTCGCCTCCATCGCCGCGGCCCCGAGCGCCGGGTCGTGGGCGCCGACGACGAGCAGGACCGGAGCCGGGTTGTCGCGCACGCGCTCATGGAAGTCGGTGCGCGACCAGGAGTCCAGGTAGGCACGGAAGGCGGTCGCGGAGGAGCGTCGGAGGGAGCGCTCGACCAGGGCGCTCAGCCAGGCGTCGTCGTACCGGCCGCCGGTGGTGGTGTCGATGATCGCGCGCCGGTTGCCGGCCTCCTCGGCGGCGCCGGCGAAGAGGTCCCAGGTGTCGTCGTCCATGGGGAAGCCGGCCGCCGAGACGGGCGAGATCCCGATGATCGAACGGACGCGTTCGGGCGCCTCCAGGAGCATCAGCTGCGCCGCCTTGCCGCCCATCGAGTGGCCCACGACGGAGAAGGAGTCCCAGCCGAGGTCGTCCGCGACCGCGAGCGCGTCCGCCGCGACCTCCTCCATCGTGTAGGCCCCCGCGTGGTCGACGGCTTCGCCGTAGCCGCGGCAGTCGACGAAGGCGTAGGTGCCGGCGGCGTCGTCCAGATGGGCCCGCAGCGGGGCGAAGCTGGTGCGGTCGCCGAACCAGTTGTGCAGCACGAGGGCCCTCCGCGGTCCCGCGCCCTGCACCTCGTACGGAAGAACCCGGTCGGTCATTCTGTCCCCTGGTCGTGAAGTGGGTGCCGTGCGCCCGCGGCGCCGGTCGACGACCGAGTGTGACGGTCCGGACGCAGGGGGTCAACACCCCGTGCCGCCCCGGCGGCCGTGCGGGGCGGGCCCGGGATGCGGCGCCTTTCCGGTGGGGCGCATCCTGGCTGTGTGACCTTGCACGGCACGTCCGGCCGCCCCGGCCCGGCCGGCAGCACCGGGCGTCCGTCCGGGAGGGGAACTGCCGACGGGCCGCCCTCCGGCGCGCTGACCTGGACGCTCGCGGAGGCCGCGCTGCGGGCCGTCGACGAGGTCGGAGGGTATGCGGGCGGGGTGTATCTGCGGTCCGGGACCCCGGGGCTGCTGCGGATGGCGACCCTGGTGGGACTGCCGGGTCCGCTGTTCCGCCCGTGGTTCCGGATGCACACGAACCGACCGTTCCCGGTCGCCGAGGTCCACCGCTCGGGGCAGTCCGTGCACCTGCACGACGTCGAGGAGGCGATGCGGCGGTTTCCCCAGCTGGTCGCCAGCCTGCCGTTCCCGTTCGCCTCGCTGTACGCGCCTGTCGTCGCCGGCCGTGAGCGGTTCGGCGTCCTGGTGGTGCTGCGGGCGCCGACGCCCGGGGCTCCGGTGGAGGCGCGCGACCGGAACCGGATGACCAGGGGCGGGCTGCACCTGGGCGAGGCCCTGGCCGACCTGGCCCGGCAGGGGACGGCTCTGGAGTGGCCGGGCGATCCGGTGTGCGTGCAGCTCTCGACCTCGGGCGCGCCGCCGGTCCGCTTCGGAGCCTTCGAGTGGGACCTCGACAGCGGGATGGTGACCCTGGACGACGGCCTCCTGGCGATCCTCGGCGCGGAGGTGCCCTCGCCCTGCCCGATCGACGTCCTCACGGCGCTCCTGGAGCCCGAGGACGGCTACGCCCTGTGGGCGGCGGCCCGGCAGGCCACGGGGCCCGACGGTCGCCCGGTGGTCCGCCGGATCCGGCTGAAGGGCCCGGACGGGGGCCTCCACCTCCTGGAGGTATCCACGCGGGCGCGGCACACGGCACCGCATCCCACGACGCCCGCGACCCCTCGCATGGACGGGTCGGGGGCGCCGCGGCTGGGAGTCGGCGGTGTCCCCACCGGTCTGCGGCTCACCTGCACCCTCGTCGACCTCGGGACCGGTCTGATCGGTTCCGACGCCACCGACCGGCTGCCGCGGGCGATCCTGGCGATCGACCGCCTCGGGCGCGTCACGTACGTCAACGAGCTGACGGAGCGGCTGCTCGGCCGCCCGCGCGCGGCTCTGGCGGGCCGGCCGCTGTGGGAGGCCCTGCCCTGGTTCGCTCAGCCGTTCCACGAGGAGCAGCTGCGGGCCGCGATGGTCTCCGGTGAGCCGGTGCGCTTCCTGGCCCGTCCGGAGCGGAGCCAGTGGCTCTCGGTCTCGCTCCATCCCGGGCGGGACGGCGTGACCATGGTGCTGCTGCCCGAGAACGACCCGGTCCGGCCGAAGCAGGTGGCGAAGGGCGGCACCGGGCCGACGACCGACACCCTGTCCCTGCCCGACGACCAGGTCTCGGCGCTCTACCGTCCGGTGGCCCTGGCGATCGCCCTCTCCGAGGCGGTGACGGCCCGTCAGGTGTCGGCGGTGGTGACGGAGGAGCTCCTGCCGGCGTTCGGCGGACGCCAGCTGGCCATCTACCTGCTGAGCGACCGCCGGCTGTACCTGGCCTGGGAGACGGGCTTCCCGCCCGGCTTCCTCGAACCCTTCGACGGCGTGGCGCTGGACGCGCACGTGCCCGGCGTGGAGACGCTCACCACGGGCCGGCCGCTGTTCTTCGAGTCGATGGAGCAGCTGGGCCTCAGGTATCCGGGGCTGCCGCTGGACGCGCACTCGGGGGCGCGCGCGTTCCTCCCCCTGATCGCCTCCGGTCGGCCGGTCGGCTCGTGCATCCTCGGGTTCGACCGGCCGCGCGGCTTCAGCTCGGAGGAGCGGACCGTGCTCACGGCCCTCGCGGGCCTGATCGCGCAGGCGCTGGAGCGGGCCCAGCGCTACGACACGGAGTCGGCGGTGGCCCGGGGACTCCAGGACGCGCTGCTCCCCCACCGGCTGCCGGTCTGGGAGGGGGTGGAGACGGTCGGACGCTATCTGCCGGGCACGCAGGGCATGGACGTCGGCGGCGACTGGTACGACGTCATCGAGACGGGGCGGGACCGGCTGGCGCTCGTGATCGGCGACGTCCAGGGGCACGGGGTGGCGGCCGCCGCCACGATGGGTCAGCTGCGGAGCGCCGTACGGGCCTTCGCGCTGGCGGGCCACCGGCCGCAGGACGTCATGAGGGGCACCAACCGGCTGCTCATCGACCTGGATCCCGGGCAGTTCGCCAGCTGTTGCTACGTGCTCCTCGATCCGGGGTCGGGGGAGCTGCGGGCGGTGCGGGCGGGGCATCCGCCGCCCTTGCTGCTGCACCCCGACGGGACGGCGCAGCGGGTGGAGCTGGCGGGCGGGATGGTGCTGGGGATCGACGGCCGTGCCTCGTACCCGGTGACCCGGTTGCGGCTGGAGCCCGGTGCGGTGCTCGCGCTGTTCACGGACGGGCTCGTGGAGAAGCCGGGCCAGGACATCGACGACGGGATCGCGCGGCTGGGCGGTGCGCTCGCCGCGGCCCATGCGCTGCCGCTCTCGGAGGCCGCCGACCGGGTCATCCGGGACGCGCGCCAGGCGACCTCGCGCCCGGACGACATCGCGCTGCTGCTGGCGGCGCGGCGGCCGGAGCACGGCTGAGGGTCACCCGGTCGGGCCTGCGGCGCTGGTCGTGCGCCGGGTGCGCGGGGAGGCTGGAAGTGCCGTGCCGATCAGGCCGGACGAGCCAGGGCGTGAGCCCGAGGAGGACACGTGCAGCAGGAGAAGCAGCCCGAGTACGGCCCGGTGGTCTTCCGCGACCGCGCGGCCGGGTACGCCTTTCTGACCCGGTCGACCGCGACCAGCGAGCGGACCATCGAGTGGGACGACGGCCGGACGTACCCGGTGATCGACGTGGAGATCTCCTCCGAGAGCCACCCGTTCTTCACGGGCAAGGCGCGGACCGTGGACACCGAGGGCAGGATCGCGAAGTTCGAGCGGCGTTTCGGCGAGGGGGGCTGAGCGCGGTCGGGCCGTCTCGTCCGTCCGCTGCCGCGGAGCGGCGGGCGTCCGGCCGCCGGTACGGGACTCCCTGACCGTGTCCGCGGAAGGGGCGTGCGGCCGCGGTCGTCGCGGCGGTTCGTGCGCCGGCCGTAGCGGTCGGCGGACCCGCGGGCCGGTCGCTGGGGACCGGGCCGGAAAGGCGCACCCGGTTGCGCGGGCGGCGGCCGGGAGCCCTCGGCGGGGGCGGGGGCGCACGTCGCGGACGGCGTCCCCCCGCCCCGGCCGGGTGGGTCGAGCGAGGGCGCTCGGCGCCCTCCGCTCAGCTCGGGAAGGCGATCAGGCCTTCACGATGCCGGACTCGGAGACCTTGACGGACGCCGAGGTGCGGCCGGAGGCGGAGCCGAGGCCCTCGATCTTCTTGACCAGGTCCTGGCCCTCGACGACCTCGCCGAAGACGACGTGCTTGCCGTCGAGCCAGTCGGTGACGATCGTGGTGATGAAGAACTGCGAGCCGTTGGTGTTCTTGCCCGCGTTCGCCATCGAGAGCAGGTACGGGCGGTCGTGCTTGAGGTCGAAGTTCTCGTCGGCGAACTTCTCGCCGTAGATGCTCTTGCCGCCGGTGCCGTTGCCGTTGGTGAAGTCGCCGCCCTGCAGCATGAACTGCGGGATGACGCGGTGGAACGGGGAGCCGGCGTAGCCGAAGCCGTGCTGGCCGGTGGCCAGCTCGCGGAAGTTCTGCGCGGTCTTCGGGACGACCTCGTCGAACAGCTGGAAGACGATCCGGCCGGCGGGCTGGTCGTTGATGGTGATGTCGAAGTAAACGTTGTCGCTCATGAGGACATCCTGTCATTAGTCACGCACGGCGCGCGCACGGGCCGCCTCTCCCGGGTCCCGGCGCGCCGGTGCCCCGCGGCCCGTCGGGGGCGCGGGGCACCGGTGGCCGCGTACGGCGAGGGTCAGAGGAGCCCGCCGGAGCCGGGGGCGGGAAGGGTGCTCTGGGCACCCTCGACGGTGTCGAGCACCGTGTCGACGCCCTTGTCCTCCTGGAGGAGGCCGGTCGCGCCGCCCAGGGGGCTCTCGGCGGCGTTGGCCTGCGGCGGAGGCGTGACGAGGGCGGTGACGACGCCTGCGGCGAGGGAGGCGATGGCGAGCATGCTGCGCTTCTTCATGCCCTGGTCAACTGCTGAACGGCCGAGGAGTTACGGTCTCGGCCGGATCCGGGCGAACACTCCGTCCGCCGCCGGCCTCCGCCCCTCTCCTCCCGATGCACGTTTCCTCCCGATTTCGGCGGAACCATACGATGTGAGCGGATGTCTCTCCCAGTGACACCGCAAGTCCCCGAGCACGAGAGAGTGGGGGACGTCATGCATCACCGCCACACCCTCGCGGCCGTCACCGCGGGAATCCTTCTGACCGCCGGAATCGGCGCGACGATCCCGGCGGGCGCCGCGAACACCTCCGCCCCGAACAGGTCGGCCCCGACCACGCCCCTGGTCGTGAACGCCCGCTGGGCCGGCCACGCGTCCTACGACCGGCTCGTGATCGACGTGCGGGGCGCGACGCCCCCGGTCACCGTGCACCGGGTCGCGGCACTCCACCAGGACGGCTCGGGCCGGCCGGTCCCCCTGGCGGGCCGCCGGTTCCTGGAGATCCGCCTCTCCCCCGCGGCCGCCCACGACGAGGCCGGAAGGTCCGTCTACCAGGGGCCCCGACTGGTGAAGCTCGCCCTCCCCGCCCTCAAGGGGGTCGCCCTGACCGGCGACTTCGAGGGGGTGGTCACCCTCGGAGCCGCCTTCGACACCGAACCCGTGTACAGGACCTTCCGGCTGCACTCTCCGGAGCGCTTCGTGATCGACGTCGCCCACCCGGCAAGCTGCCGGCGCTGACGTTCCGGCCGGAGCGGGGGCCGTTCGGAGCGGCGGCCCCCGCGTCCTGCCCCCCTACGCCCGGCCGTGCCTCCTAGAAGGGGGTCTCTAGGTAGAACGGGGTGCCCGTCCGGCGCGCCCGGTCGACGCCGGCGAGGCGGGCGAACTCGCGCGGCTCCATCTCCCGTTCCCACTCGTCGAGCGTGTGGAGGCGGTACTCGCTGTGCTCCTCGGGGTCGAGGACGACCCCGGCGATCTGCTCGTCCGTCAGCTCGCCGCCGTCGAAGACGAAGCCGATGTGGTTGGCGGGCCAGTCCTCGCCCCGGTCGGTCACGAAGTGGGTGCCGAGCAGCAGGGGCGCGCCGGTGAAGACGATCCCGGTCTCCTCCCGGCACTCGCGCACCGCCGTACCCCAGGGGGTCTCCCCCGGGTCCATGTTCCCGCCGGGCCACTGCCACAGCTCGGTGTCGTAGGCGGCCCGGAGCTGGAAGGGGCGGCCTCGCGTGTCGGTGAAGTACAGGCAGGCGTACGCCGTCGCTCTGGGCAGGGTCGCGACGTACTCGACGGGTGGCAGCCAGGTGCTCGCCATGGGCGGCTCTCTTTCGACGGACCGATGGGATCACCCTCATCCAAGCGGTCCCGCGGACCGCTCCCCGCCCCTCCGGAGTGGATCACCGGATCGTGTGATCCGTTTTCCGCCGGTCCCACGCCCGCTCCGTCAGGTCGCCGACCGGGCCGGCACCCCGGTCGCCGACCGGGCACCCGCCGGGTCGGCCCGGTTCACCTGCCGGTCGGCGGGTCGCGGCGCAGGCGCCGGTCGAGCAGCCCCTCATGGACCAGGCGGCCGACGAGGGCGCTGCCGTAGACGACGAAGCCGACGCCGACGAGCCATGACTGGAGGACGAGGACGGTGCCGAACTGGCCGTAGGTGACCGCGTTCGAGGCGATCAGCGGGGAGAAGACGAGCTGGGAGAAGATGCGCAGCCCGAGGAGGCCGAGGGCGGTCAGGACGGCCCCGGGGGCGAGTGCCCGCCAGCGGATCCGCCCGCAGAGCAGGAAGCGCTGCGACCACCAGAAGAACAGGAAGGTGCCGATCAGGTCGCCCAGGGCCACGACGGCGGTGATCGCCGCCGGGGACTCCGCGGGCGCGGGGAAGGCGACGAAGAGCAGGAGGCAGGCGACGAGGACCGCCAGCCAGACGACGTGCCGCCACATGGTGTGCCAGCGGGCCGTCGGGAGGTCCCAGGCCCGCTCGTAGCCCGTCTGTACGGCGGATCCGAAGGTGACGCCGAAGGCGGCGAGGGCCGCGAGGCCGAAGGCGGTGGTGCGCTGGAGGGCCGCGCCCGGCTGCCCGAAGAGGCGTTCGACCTCCTCCTCGGAGACCTCGGAGACCCCGAGTCCCTGGACGAGCCAGCGGGCGAAGCCCTGGCCGCTCGCGAGGTCGGCGGCGGCGACGACGATGAGGAGGGGGACGAGTGTGAGCAGGCTGAGCGCCGCGAAGCCCATGGCGCGGTGCATGAGTTCCATGGCGCGGCCGCGGTTCCAGGCCAGCCCGACGGGCGAGGTGAGCACGCGCGCGTGGAGCCGCTGGAACCAGTGGCCGTGTTCGGGGCCGTGCTCGGTGGGGGCACCGTCGTACGGCGGACCGGGTGTGGAGGGCATGCCTCGTGAGGTACCCGGCTGGGCGGCGGGGCATCGCAGGGGTGCGGCCGAACGGGTGCCGGAGCCGGGAAGCGGGGCCGTCCGCGTGCTCGGGCGCGCCGGAGTCCGGCGCGGGTCGTCAGGCCGCGGGTCCGGGGTGGAGCGGGCGGGCCCCCGGCCCCGGGCGGACCGTGACGTCACGGGCGGACAGGGTGTCCCGTTCCTCGCCCTCGCACTGGACGACGACGCGGACGGGGGCTCCGCAGTCGGTGTGCCGGATGTCGAGGACCGGCCCCTCCGGTTCCCCCGCGTGGGTGTCGCCCCACTGCTTGAGGGCGAGGAGCACGGGCCAGAGGTCCACGCCCTTGCGGGTGAGCCGGTACTCGTACCGCGTCCGGGTACCGGGTTCGCGGTACGGCTCCGCGCGCAGCAGGCCCGCCGCGACGAGCTTGCGGAGCCGGTCGGCGAGGACGGCCTCCGAGAGCCCCAGGTGCCGGCGGAACTCGTCGTAGCGGCGCACGCCGTTGAAGGCGTCGCGCACGATCAGCAGCGTCCACTTCTCGCCCACGAGCTCCAGGGCGCGGCCGACCGGGCAGTTCCGCGCGTCCGTCTCCAGCCACTTCATCGTCACACTGTAGCCACCTGGCTGCGCCGTTGACAGTCAGCTTTCGGGACGGCTAGCTTCGCGGTACAGAGCCAGCTGACGGCAGCAGGCCGGGACGGGCGGAGAGTGGTCATGGGGCGGTCGCGCACGGTCGAGTGGGAGGACGCCGGAGCCACCGCACGGGCCGCCGGGACGATGGCCGGTATCGACTTCCTCCGGGAGATGGTCGCGGGACGCCTGCCGGGGCCGCCGATCGCGGCCCTGCTCGGCTTCGGCCTCGAAGAGGTCGAGGAAGGGCGCGCGGTGTTCACCCTGGAACCGGGCGAGGAGCACTACAACCCGATCGGCAGCGTGCACGGCGGGGTCTACGCGACCCTGCTGGACTCCGCGGCCGGGTGCGCGGTCCACTCGACGCTCCCCTTGGGCACGGCCTACACCTCGCTCGACCTGGCGACCCGCTTCCTCCGGCCGATCACGCTCGACACGGGCAAGGTCCGGGCGATCGGCACGGTGATCTCCCGCGGGCGCCGGACCGCGCTCGCCGAGGCGGGCCTGTACGACGCGCAGGACCGGCTGCTCGCCCACGCGACCAGCACGTGCATGCTGTTCCCCGTCCCGGGCGGTCCGGGGAGCACGCCCGCGTAGTGCCGCCGTCCCGGCGAGCGCGCGGAAGCCCCGTACCGGTCTCCGAGCGGCGCCGTTTCCGGGGCGTCAGCGCAGCGGTGCGACCGGGCGGGTGCGGGTGCAGCCGTCGGGGGCCACGTCGGGAACGCCGTTGCCCTGGAGGGCGGCGCTCACCAGGGTGGCGAGCAGATCGATGTCCGATCCCATGTCCAGACGGACCGTCACCCACCCCGATCCGGCGCGCAGACGGACCGCGCTCGACCCCAGGAGGGCATGGCGCAGCTTCGCGACCATGGCGCGGGTGAGATGGACGTCGGCCTCGTGCTCGCCGTGGAAGTGCACGATCTCCTGCGTCGCCGTACCGAACCCGAGCGGCGCGCCGCAATGGGCGCTGCCGGGGGTCAGCGAGGGCCAGCTCATCAATCGTTCACTGGCATGCCTGGCCGTGTTCATACGAGGAGCGTGCCGGGCCCCGGGGCCGCGCACAAGCGTCCGGCGGGAAGAATCCCGCCCGGGACCGAAACATGACTCCGGCATGGCTGGTGTGACCGTGCGTCACGACGTTCCGCGGGGCGGAAGTGACCGTGTGTCACTGGTGTGGTCGCACCCGGATGCGCGCCGCGAGGACGGCGACGTCGTCCTCCGCGCTGTGGGCGCCGAGGCGGCCGAGCACCTCTTCGACGACCTGGTCGGGACCGGGGTCCGTGGGGAGTCGGAGCGAGGCGAGGCGGGCGAGGGAGTGGTCGATGTCCTCGCCGCGGCGTTCGACGAGCCCGTCGGTGAAGAGGAGCAGGGTGTCGCCGGGATCGAGCGGACGGGTGGTCGGCTCGTAGCCCCCGACGCCGGTGCCGAGGGGCGGGCCCACGGGGAGGTGGACGAGCTCCGCCGAGCCGTCGGCGTGGAACACCGCGGGCGGGAGGTGTCCCGCGCTCGCGAAGGTCGCGGTGCCGCGGGCCGGGTCGACCCGGACCAGCAGGACGGTGGCGGGCCGGCGGGCGTCGTCCTCGGCGACCACGGAGTCGAGGTGGCGCAGTACCCGGTGCGGGGGCAGGTCGGTGGCCGCGGCCTCGCGCAGCGCGTTGCGGTAGGCGTTCATGTCCACGGCCGCGTCCAGGCCGTGGCCCATGACGTCCCCGACGACCAGCAGGCTGCGGCCGAAGTGGAGCCGTACGGTCTCGAACCAGTCCCCGCCGACGAGGGCGCGCGGTCCGGCGGGGAGGTAGCCGCCGGCGATCTCCAGGTTGGGGTGCGGGCGGCCGGGCTCGGCGACGAGCGCGCGCTGGAGGTGGAGGGCGGCGTCCTCGGCGGCGGCCAGCCGCCGGGCGTGGCCGAGATGGCGGGCCGCGAGGCGTGCGGCGTACCGGAGCAGGGCCGCCTCGTCCGCGGTGAAGGGCGGTCCGTCACGGGTCAGGGCGACCGTCCCGGCCGGCTCCTCGCCGTCGACCGCGAGGGGGAGGGAGAGCCGGTGGGAGGCGCCCCCGGTGGCGGTGCCGGCCTGGGCGGTGTCGCCGGAAGCGGTCCGGGCCACGGCCGCACCGGAAGCCGTGGAGGCGGTCGGCGGCAGCCCACCGGAAGCCGCCTCGCCCGGAGCCGTAGGAGCGGTCGGCGGCAGCCCGACGGGAGTGGCGGCGGGGTGCGTCGTGGCCCCGGCGGTCGGGGTGGCAGAGGCTCCCCGTTCCGGTGGTTCCGGTTCCGCGTGGGCCGCGCGCCACGGCGGGGCGCCCGGCTCCGCGAGCAGGTCCACGGTGGCAGTGGCGCGCAGACGCCGGGCGGCGAAGGCCGCGAGTTCGCGGCAGGTGCCCGTCTCGTCGAGCGTCGTGCCGATCGCACCGACCGCCTCCTCCATGGCCCGGACCCTGGCCAGGAGGGCGTGCTCCCGCTCCGTTTCCCGCTCCGCCACGACACCTCCACCGCCGAGAGGTCCCCGGGTGGCGTACCCGGTCACCCCCATTCCACCAGCGGGCGGTGTCCCGCGCGCGGCACGGACCTCGTGCGCGACGGTTGTGCGGCGGGGCCCGATCTGATCGAGTACAGCAGAGGCTACTGGCCAGTAGACGATTCCGCTCCTCGGGGGGACAGCGCATGACGACCGGTTTCTTCAGCTCCGTCGACGACGTCGCCGATCGCCTCGCCGCGACCGGCTACCTCGCCTCGCCCGCGGTCGCCACGACCGTCTTCCTCGCCGACCGCCTCGGCAAGCCGCTGCTCGTCGAGGGCCCGGCGGGGGTCGGCAAGACGGAGCTCGCCAAGGCGGTCACCGCGGTCACCGGCGCACGGCTGGTGAGGCTCCAGTGCTACGAGGGCGTCGACGAGTCCCGCGCGCTGTACGAGTGGAACCACGCCAAGCAGCTCCTGCGGATCACGGCCGGCCGGGGCGAGTCCTGGGACGACACGCGCACGGACATCTTCGGCGAGGAGTTCCTGCTCCCCCGGCCGCTGCTCACCGCGATCCGCTCCGAGGAGCCGACCGTGCTGCTCGTCGACGAGACGGACAAGGCCGACGTCGAGGTGGAGGGCCTGCTCCTGGAGGTCCTCGGCGACTTCCAGATCACCGTGCCCGAGCTGGGGACGATCAGGGCGACCCGGCGCCCCTTCACCGTGCTCACGTCGAACGCGAGTCGCGAGCTCTCCGAGGCCCTTCGCCGCCGCTGCCTCTTCCTGCACATCGGCTTCCCGGAGGAGGAGCTGGAGCGCCGGATCGTGACGCTCAAGGTGCCCGGCCTGGACGACGCGCTCGCCGGGTCCGTGGTGCGGGTCGTCGGGGCGCTGCGGGCGATGGACCTGCGCAAGGTCCCGTCCGTCTCGGAGACGATCGACTGGGCCCGCACCCTGCTCGCCCTCGGCGCCGACCGGCTGGACGAACGGGTGGTGCGCGAGACGCTGGGCGTGCTCCTCAAGCACCAGGAGGACATCGTGCGGGCCGCCGCCAAGCTGGACCTGGACGCGGTGTGACCGGCCTCCTCGACGGCGCCTCCGCCGTGGGCGCGTCGCCCGCGACGGCCGCCGCCCGTCTCACCGGTCTCGTCGGCGCGCTGCGCGCCCACGGGTTCGGGATCGGCACCGGCGAGACCGTGGACGCCGGACTCGCCCTCCAGGCGGTCGGCTTCACCCACCGCGAGCGGGTCCGGGAGGCGCTCGCCGCGACCCTGCTCCACGGCGGGGCGCAGCGTCCGGTCTTCGACCGCGTCTTCGACCTGTACTTCCCCCTCGGCCACGGCCGGGCCGCGGAGGCGTACGAGGACTCCCCCGCGGGCCCCGCCGAGCTCGCGGCCCTGCGCGACCGGCTCGCCGAGGCCCTCGTCGCCGGCGACGGCGCCACTCTCGACCGGCTCGCCGCGGAGGCCGTGGGGGGCTTCGGCGGGTTCGGCTCCGGGCCCGGGTCGGACGGCTGGTCCTCGTACCGCACGCTGGGCCGGCTGCGCCCGGAGACGCTGCTGGCACGCGTACGGGAGCGGCTCCGGGTCGCGCCCGGGACGGCCGGCCCCGAGTTCGCCGAGCGTCTGCTCGACGACGAGATCCGGCGCCGGATCGAGGACTTCCGCGAACGGGTCCGGACCGAGGCCCGTCGGCGAGTCGCCGAACGTCAGGGCCGCGACCGGGTCGCGCGGCGCGCGGTCGCGGGGACCGCGGACACCGTCGACTTCCTGCTGGCCGGCCGGACGCAGCTGGACGAGCTGCGGCGCACGGTCCGTCCCCTGGCGCGCAAGCTCGCCACCCGGCTGGCGGCCCGCAGGCGCCGGGCGTCGCGCGGCGAGATCGACCTGCGGCGGACGCTGCGGCGCTCGCTGTCGACCGGCGGTGTGCCGGTGCGGCCCGTGCTGCGCCGGCGCCCTCCCCGTCGGCCTGAACTGGTGCTGCTGTGCGACGTGTCCGGCTCGGTGGCCGGGTTCGCGCAGTTCACGATGCTGCTGGTGCAGGCCCTGCACGCCCAGTTCAGCCGGGTCCGCGTCTTCGCCTTCGTCAACCGGGTGGACGAGGTGACCGGCCTGATCGCCCGGGGGTCCGCCGACCCGGCCCGCCTCGGCGACCGCATCCTCGCCGAGGCCGAGCTGACCAGGTGGCACGGGCAGAGCGACTACGGGACGGCCCTGGGCGAGTTCGCCGACCGGTACGCCGAGGCCCTCGGCCCGCGCACCGTGGTCTTCGTCCTCGGCGACGCCCGCACCAACGGCTCCGACCCGAACCTCCCGGCCCTGAAGCTGATCGCCGACCGGGCGCGGCGGGTCCACTGGCTGAACCCCGAGCAGCCCTCGCTGTGGGGTACGGGCGACTCGGTGGCCCCCGCCTACGCCGGCCTCGTCGAGATGCGCCCCTGCCGCAACGCCCGCCAGCTCGGCGCGCTGATCGGCCGGCTGCTCCCCGTGTGAGGCTCGCCCTCGCGGAGACGGGAGCACTCTGGCGGCGTCCGAGGGGCATCCCAGGCGCGGGCTGGCGCACACCGGCGGCGTCCGAGGGGCCTCCCACGCGCGGGCGTGGCGCGGCCGGAGTCCGGCCCGCCGTGCTCTCCCGCGTGGCACGATCGGTCCATGGCACCCACCGGATCCGACCGTCCCGAGACGGAGTTCCCCCGCTCGATCGGCGCCCCCGCCACGCGTGCGCTGGCCGCGGCCGGCTATACACGGCTCGACCAGCTCTCCGGGGTCCCCGCAGCGGAGCTGGCCGCCCTGCACGGCGTGGGCCCGAAGGCGCTGCGCTTGCTCGCCGAGGTGCTCGCGGAGCGCGGCCAGTCCCTGGGATGACGGCCGGTCGTCCCCCGGTCGGGCCTCGGTTGTACGCCGGGCGGGCCCGCGAACTAGCGTGACCCCCATGGAACTCCTGGGAGAGATCACCGCCGACCGCCCGCTGCTCGTCCTCGCCGTCAAGGAGGAGGCGCAGTTCCTGGACACCTCGCTGCCGGTCCTGCTGACCGGCATGGGCAAGGTGAACGCGGCGACCGCGCTCGCGACCGTCCTCGGCCGGGGCCCCCGGCCGTCGGGGATCGTGAACCTGGGGACGGCGGGAGCGCTCCGCCCGGGCTGGACCGGGACGCACGTCGTCGGCACGGTCGTGCAGCACGACCTCGACGGACAGCTCCTGGCGACACTGACCGGCGAGACGTACGGGGCCCCGCTCGCGCTGCCGGACGGCGGGGACGTGGTCCTGGCCACCGGGGACGCGTTCATCTCGGACGAGGCCGCCCGGGCCCGGCTCGCGGAGCGGGCGCCGCTGGTCGACATGGAGGGCTACGCGCTGGCGGCGGCCGCGGAGCTGGCCGGGGTGCCGCTGCGCATCGTGAAGCACGTCAGCGACGAGGCGGGCGACGGCGCCGCGCGCACCTGGCGTGAATCGGTCGCCGAGTGCGCGCGGGCCCTTGCCGACTGGGCGGCGGCGAACACCCCGTACCGCGTCTGACGGACGCGGGCCCGGGAGGGGTCAGCGGTGCTGGAAGTGGACCTCCGGGTTCGCCGGCGACGGACCGTCGAGCAGCGGGCGCGGGAGTCCCCGCAGGTGCTGGTCGAAGAAGGCCGCGACGTACGCCCGGGTGACGGCGACGGCGCGGTCGGTGGGCAGCTCGGGCAGCGGCAGGCCGAAGTGCCGCGAGATGACCGGGCCGTCGGAGAAGGTGAAGTGCTCGGAGCCCGCCACGGTGATCCAGCGCTTCCACCCGTCGAGGGCGGCCCACGTCCGGTCCCAGCTGGTGTCCGTGCCCCCCGGCAGGTGCACGGCGTCATGGGTGCCGAGCATCATGAACGGCCGGCCCCGCAGCCCTTCGGCCGGGAGATCCTCCCAGAACGCGCCGTCCATGTCGATCCCGGCGTCGACGCGCGGGTCGGCCACCATCGTGGTGGCCGCGCTCGCCCCGCCGATCGAGTGGCCGGCCATGCCGATGCGACGGCTGTCGATCAGCCCGGCGTGCTTCCAGACGGGACGGGGACCGGTGAGCCGGTCCAGGACGTACCGCATGTCTGCGGCGCGCGTCGAGGTGACCACGGACGCGGGCACACCGCCCTCGTCGAGGGCGGTGCAGGCGACGCAGGTGAGCGTGCGGCCTCCGGGCAGGCTGATCCCGTACGACTCGTAGGCGTGGTCGACCGAGGCGACGACGTAGCCGCGGGAGGCGAGGTCCTCCGCGAGGTGGGTGAGGGTCCAGCGGGAGACGCTGAAGCCCGGGGAGAGCAGGACCAGGGGCCGGCGGCCCGGGGCGGGCCGCGCGTCGGTCCTGCTGTGGGTGCGGGTGCGGGCGAGCAGGTCGCCGGAGACACCGGGCCCGAGCTGCTCGGCGAGCAGCCGCGCCTCCTCGCGGGTGGCGTACGGCGCGGGGCGGCCGTCTGTGTCGCGTGCGGCCGGGTAGTGGAGGGTCACCATGAGCGCCCGCCCGTCGGCGGACGGGACCCACGGGTCGGTCCGGGAGCGGTCGACGAGCGGCAGGACGGTGCTCCCGACGGCGTGCGGTCCGGTGGGTGCGGGCAGGACGGCGGGTTTCGCCGGCCGTGCGGTCGCCGCCGGCGGCGGGACGTCGGTGGTGGCGGCGGTGGCGACACCTGCGGGTAAGGCGACGGAGCAGACGAGGAGGGCGGCGACGGCCGCCCTGGTGAATCGGATCATGAGGGCACGGTAGGAGATCCGACCGCGTCGGCGCGTCCTGCCGGAGGCCCATGTCCCGTCAGACCGGGGGCTGATGCGTCGGGCTCGGCGCCGCCCGACTCCCGGACCGCCCTTGACAGTCCGGAAGCCGTCCTGCCTAAGCTGAGCCGTCGCCGTCCCGAATCCGGACGGGATCTCGGCCCGGACCTGCGGGGAGGCGGATGTGCGCGGAGCGAGCGCGGCACCCTTCCACCCCCGTCCCGGCCGCCGGATGAGCGCACGGCTCGTGTGCCGGCGGCACGTCGACCTCTGCCGCACCTCCTCGGCCATCTGTCCTTCCTCCCGCGCCTGACCCGCTCCCACGGGTCCGCGCCTCCGCCGCCCTCACGCCGCCCGGCCCCGCGCGGTCGCGCCCGCGCGCGCCCACGGGTCCCGCGGCGTGCCCCGCGTTCCCGGAAGGACTCCCCATGCCCCGCCCCGCCCTGCGCCTGGCCGTCGAGATCGACGGCGACGGCGCCCATCCGGCCGCGTGGCGCCGTGCCGCGCACTCCCCCGGCGAGCTGCTGACCCCGCGTCGGCTCGCCCGGGTCGCGGCCGTCGCCGAGAACGCCGGGTTCACCCTGGTCACCCTGGACGACTCGATCCTGCCGCCGGCCTCCGGGGCCGGCCCCTCGGGACGGATCGGCGCGGTGGAGCGAGCCGCGTACGTGGCCGCTTCGACGAGCGTCCTCGGCGTGGCGCCGGTTCTGGCGACCACCTACGCCGAGCCGTTCCACGTCTCCTCGCAGCTCGCCTCGCTGGACCACGTCTCGACCGGCCGGGCCGGCTGGGTGCTGGGGGTCGAGGAGGATCCCGCCGCGGCCCGCGCCTGGGGGCGGCCCCCGGTCGAGGGGGCGGAGGCCAGGGCCCGCGAGGCACGGGACGGGCTCCGCGTCGTACGGGACCTGTGGGACTCCTGGGAGGACGACGCGGTCATCCGGTCGGTGGCGACCAGCCGCTATCTCGACCGGTCGCGGCTCCACGCCGTCGACTTCACCGGAGAGACCTATTCGGTGCGGGGGCCGTCGATCGTGCCGCGCCCGCCGCAGGGACGACCGGTGGTCCTCGCCCGCCCGGGACTCGTACCGGACGAGCTGGTCGACGTGGCCCTCGTCGGGGGAGGCAGCGCCGCCGAGGTGGCCGCCGCGGCCGCGGGGAGGGGCGTGTCGCCGCTCGCCTTCGCCGAGATCGAGGTGGCCCTGGACACCCCGCGCGAGACGGCCGGGGAACGGATCGCGGACCTGGAGCGGCACGCCCCGTGGACCGCACGGCCGGACAGGCTGCGGTACACCGGGCCCGCCGACGGGCTGGTCTCCCTGCTCGTCGAGCTGGGCGGACGCCTCGACGGGGTGCGGCTGCACCCGCTCGTGATCGACGAGGACCTCGCCGTGCTGTCCCGGCTCGTGCTGCCCGAGCTGTTCGTCCGGCGGGCGGCGGCCCGGCCGCTGCCCGGCACCACCCTGCGCTCCTCCCTGGGCCTCCCCCGGCCCCTCAGCCGCTTCGCGACCAGCGATGGCGCCGCCGCCACACCCGTACGGGAGGAGACCCGATGACCCGCACCGATCCCGCCGACGTCCCCCGCCCTGACGCGCAGCTGCACTTCGGGGTGTTCTTCCAGGGGGTCAACCACTGGACGATCTGGTCCGATCCGTCGAGCGGCTCGCAGATCGACCCGGCCTCCTTCCTCCGGGTCGCGCGGACCGCCGAACGCGGGCTCTTCGACGCCTTCTTCCTCGGGGACGGCCTGCGGCTGCGCGAGTCGGGGGGCGGTGTCCACGAGCTCGACGTGGCCGGCCGCCCGGACTCGATCACCCAGCTGTCGGCCCTCGCCGCCGCCACCGAGCGGATCGGGCTCGTCTCCACCTCCAACACCACGTACAACGAGCCGGGCGACCTGGCCCGGCGGCTCTCCGGTCTCGACCTGCTGTCCGGCGGCCGGGCCGGCTGGAACGTGGTGACCACGCACAACGCCTGGACCGGGGAGAACTTCCGGCGCGGCGGTTTCCTCGAGCACGCCGACCGCTACCGGCGCGCCGAGGAGTTCCTCTCGGCGGCACGCGCCGTGTGGAACGGCTGGTCCGACGGCGCGGTCGCCGGGTCCGTCGACGCGCGGTCCTGGTCGGTGCCCGGCACGGTGGGGCGCGTCCGGTCGCAGGGCGCGCACGTCGACGTCGACCTGGTGCCGACGCTTCCGCGCAGTGCGCAGGGCCATCCGGTGATCTTCCAGGCGGGCGACTCGGGCGAGGGCCGGGACTTCGCCGCCCGGCAGGCGGACGTCGTGTTCTCGGCGCACGGCACGGACTTCGACGAGGCACTGGCCTTCGCGGAGGACGTCCGCCGGCGGCTGCGGGCGGCGGGCCGGGCCGAGGACGCGCTGAGGATCCTGCCGGGGACGGAGATCGTCATCGGCGCCACCGAGAAGGAGGCCGAGGAGAAGCAGCGCTGGGTCCGCGGCGAGCAGGTCACCCCGGCGGTGGCGCTCGGCATCGCGAGCCGGCTCTGGGGCGTCGACCTGTCGGAGCGGGACGCCGACGGGCCGCTGCCCGCCGAGGAGCCGGTGGTCGTCCGCGACACCGGTACGTTCGGGACGCGCTGGGTGGAGGACCCCCGGGCGGTGGTGGCGGTGTGGCGCGCGAAGGCCGAGGCCAACGGCTGGACGCTGCGCGAGACCGTCATCGAGCTCGGCCCGCAGCGCGGTCACGCCGGGACGCCGGCCGGACTCGCCGAGAAGTTCGCCCGGTTCGTCCGGCACGGGGCCGTCGACGGCTTCAACGTCTCGCCCTACCTGGTGCCGGACGGACTCGACGACATCGTCGAACTGCTCGTGCCCGAGCTCCAGGAGCGGGGCGTGTACCGGTCCGCGTACACGGGCACGACGCTTCGGGAGCACCTGGGGCTCGCCCCGGCGGTGTGACGGCGGGAGGGGCGGGCCCGCGCGGGGGCGGCGGGCCCGCCCCTCCCGATCTCGACCGGCGCGATCCGTGCCGGGGCCCGGCCCGGGTCAGCCCGGCCGGGCCGGTTCCGTGCCGGAGCCCGGGTCAGCCCAGGGGCAGTTCCAGGAAGGACGGCTCCTGCTCGGGGGAGCCGATGACGGTCTGCGTCCAGGTGACGGAGGCGTCCCCGTACAGCGGGTCCTTGCTGTCGACGACCAGCATCAGCCGGTTCCCGGCGGGGAGGTCGTACGCGGCCGCCTGGAGCGTCCAGGCGACGGTGGTTTCCTGGTCGGGTGTCAGGCCGTACACGTTGAGGGGTTCGTGGCTGATGATCCGGGCCGTGCCGTCCGCGGCGACGTCCAGGAGGTGGGCGTAGAGGCTCGCGGAGGCGGCGGTGGAGCGGACGGTGAGACGGAGCCGGGGGATGCCCCGGATCCGGCGGCCGACGGTCCCGGCGCCGTCGCGCGGGACGAGGGGCTCCGTCGTCCACGCGACGGCGTGGCGGCGGTCGATCTTGTGGGTGTCGTAGATCTTGGGGTTGCCCCGCCACTCGGCCTGACCGGTCTTCATGAGGGCGTCCATGGCGGTGGCCTCGGTGTCCACGCCCGCGAGGAACGCCCGCCGCCAGCCGGTCTCCTCCGCCCCGGGCCCGCCCTGCGGGACGAGGCGTCCGTCGGTGCCGCCCGCACCGTCGCCGGTGAGACCGAACACCTCGGTCGCGCCGGTGACCTCGCTCCAGGTGGCGCTGGTCTCGCGGCGGGCGGGCACGACGATCCGGTTCTCCGCGGTGGGTTCGCCGGTCCCCGGGTCGAGGACGGGCTCCGTCACGTAGGAGAACATGACCTGGTTGCAGACCTCGGGCCAGTCCTCGACGCCGTTGCGTTCGCCCTTGAGGTGGTGGTCGAGCCAGGCGTAGGCCTCGGCCATGGGGAGGTCGGTCTCTCCCGGGACGGCGGGCGGCCCGATGAGCGCGGGACCCTCCGGTGCGGCGTGGTCGCCGATCCACAGGTTGAGCCGCTTGGGCACCTCCAGGCCGTTGAAGGTCACCAGGGTCTGGTTGACCGCGAAGAGGCTCTCGTGCCAGGTGTGGGAGAAGAAGGTGGGCGTGCCGTTCTCGTTGGTGAGGGCGAGGTAGGACTCGGGGGCGCGCCTGAGGCCCCACTCGACGACGGCGTCCAGGTTCCGGTCGGCCTGGAAGTCGGCGAGGATCGCCCGGTTGGCCGCGTCGAACCTGGTCTCGACCGGTCCGCCGGTGAGTGCGAGGAGGGCCTTCACCGCCGCGAGGTGGCGGGTGCCGTGGTCGTAGAGGCTGGTCGCGAGGTTGCCCCAGGTGCTGAGGGCGACGACGGCGGCGACCCGGTCGTCGTGGGCGGCGACGAGCTGGCTGATCCCGGAGCCGTACGACTCGCCCATGAAGCCGATGACGCTCGGGGCGAAGCGGTCGACGGCGAAGTCGACGACCGCGGAGCCGTCGGCCCAGTCGTGGGGGCCCGCGACGTCGACGAGGCCGCCGGAGGTGGAGGGGAGTCCGGGGAGGCCGAGGCCGCGCGGGGTGTAGGCGAGGACGTGGTAGCCCCTGCGGGCCAGTTCGAGGTACGACCAGAGGAACAGGGACCAGCCGAAGGGGGTCCATCCTGCGGGCACGACGACCAGCGGGTGCGGTCCGGGCCCGAGCTGCCGGAGGCTGAACGCGGACAGCCGTACGTTCTCCGCGGATCCGTCGGTCGCCGCGGCGCCCTCGACGCGGTGGTAGGCCGGCTGCGCCAGCCCGCGCACCTCCTCGACGGCCGCGGCGAGTTCGGCGGGGAGCAGCTCCGTGGCGGTGCCGGTGCCGTCGGGCCCGCACAGGAGCGCGTGGGCGAGGGTCTGGCCGAGCCGGACGGCGCCGGGGTCCACCGTGCCGTCCGCGGCCCAGAGGCCGCGTGCGGTGATCGCGGAGGTCTCGGCCGCGGTCAGGGCCGCCGTGACGTCCGGGAAGCCGGGGAAGTGTTCGGACGAGCCGGTGGTGAAGGCTTTCTCCTGGGGCACGGGCACCCGTTCCTCTCGCTGGGCCGGTGTCGTGGCGGTCCGCGCGGCGGACGGTCACGAGCCTCACGCATGCGGTGGGGAACGGGCCAGAGCGCATGAACGGCGCACGTGTCGCGCAACCGGGCGGGAACGACACAAGCCGCCCCGAACTCGATGTTTGGGGGTGCACGGGGGGCGGTCGGGTCAGCGGGGCACGGGCGGATACGCCACGACCACGGCGGCGACGTCGTCGTCGAGGCCGTCGGCTCCGTACGCGGCGAGGTCCTTGTGGAGGAGGTCCGGCACCTCGTCGAGAGGTTCCCGTGCCCAGCCGCGCAGACGGAGTTCCAGCGGATAGAAGGTGCCGGTCCGGTCGCGGGTCTCGCTGACGCCGTCGGTGTAGAGGAGCAGCCGGTCCCCCGGGCCGAACGGCACCTCCTCGACGCGGTGGTGGGACGCGGCGAGACCCGCGAGGTTCACCGGCAGCGAGGGGTCGGCGAACCGCACGGCCGCGACCTCGCCGCCGTGCTGGAGCAGCGGGGGCGGGTGGCCGCAGGTGAGCAGCCGGGCGACGTCCTCGTCGTCGGGGAGTTCCACGAGGACGACGGTGGCGAAGCGTTCGGCGGCGTCGGAGTCGGGGTCCCAGGCGCCGTACCGGGCGAGGCCCTCCTCCAGCCGGTCGGCGAGGGCGGGCAGGCCGGAGGCGTCGTCGACGGCGGCGCGGAAGGAGCCGAGCAGCACGGAGGCGGTCTCGACGGCGCCCAGACCCTTGCCCTGGACGTCGCCGAGCATGATGCGCACGGCGCCGGGGACGCGCACGGCCTCGTAGAAGTCGCCGCCGATCCTGGCCTTGGCCGCGGCGGCCACGTACAGCAGGCGGAGGTCGAAGCGGCCGAGGCGGGCAGGGAGCGGTCGCAGCACGACGCGCTGGACGACCTCGGCGACGGCGGTGAGTTCGCGCATGTCCCGCTCGTAGCGGGTGCGGACCCGGCTGACCCAGGCGGCGGCCGCGGTGACGCCGGCGATGACGGTCAGGTTGGCGACGAGTTCGGGCACTGCGGCGAAGTCGCCCCGGATGGCGCCGAGCAGCACCCGTGCGACGACGGCGAGCAGCCCGATGGCGACGGTCCCGCGCACGCTCCAGGTGACGGCGGCGAGCGCGGGGGCCGCGACCAGGAGCCGGTCGAAGCGCTCGCGGTCGGGGGTGACGAGATCGACGGCGAACGTCAGGACGAGGACCAGGAAGGGAAGCGCGCGGCCGAGGTTGAACTGGGCGCGCGCCGGAGCACCGGGGCGGCCCCGCTGACCTGCTGGCATCTCATGATCGTACGCAGGCTGGGCCGTCGGATCGGGCTGTCGGCGGCTCCGGGCGTGTCCGCCGCCCGCCGTCGCGGGGCAGCGCGAGCGCCGCGGGGAGCGCGAGGGCGGCGATCAGGACCAGGGCCGGGAGGGCGGCCCCGCGGGCCGGTACGAACCCGCCGTCCGGGACGAGGGCGAGGAGCAGGGTCGCCACGGCGACGCCGAGGGCGGGTCCGACGTTCATCACGGTCTGCTGGAGGCCGCCGGCGACTCCTGCGTGGGCCTCGGGGGCCCGGTGCACGACGACCGAGGTCGCGGTGACCATCAGGGTGACGAACCCGGCGCCGAGCAGGGCGGCGCTCGCCGCGACGGGTGCCGGTCCGGCCGTCGCGTCGAGCCGGGAGAGCAGGAACACGCCGAGGGTGAGCAGGGCGGCGCCCGCGGTCGCCGTACGGCGGGGGCCGAAGCGGCGCTGGAGCGGCGGGCAGAGCGGTGCGCCGAGCACCATGAGGGCGGCGAGCGGGAGCGTGCGCAGCGCGGACCCGAGGGGGTCGAGTCCCTGCACGTCCTGGAGGAAGTACGTCGCCACGAAGAGCGCGCCGAAGAGGGCGGTCGAGGCGGCCAGCAGGACGGCGAGGCCGGCCAGGACCGGGACGCTCCGGAGCAGCTCCGGGGGCAGCAGGGGGCGCTCGGCGCGGCGCTCGTGGCGTGCCAGGGCGAGCCCGGCGAGGACGGCTCCGGCGATGGCGAGGAGGCCGGCGGGGGCGCCGCCGGGGCGGGCGGTGCCGACGAGTCCGTGGACGAGGAGGCCGAGCGCGGCGGCGAGCAGCAGGGCGCCGGCGGGGTCGAGCGCGGACAGGCGGCCCGTGGGGGCGGAGGGCCGCGGGGGGAGGTCCGGCGGGGGCACGGCGCGGTCCCGGGTGGTGAGGGCGAGCAGGCCGATGGCCAGGGTCGGGGGCACGCCGAGGAGGAACACGGCCCGCCAGCCGTACGCGGAGACCAGCGCGCCGCCGACGAGCGGTCCGGCGGCCGCGGCGAGGCCGATGGCGGCGGTGCGCACGGCGATGGGGGTGCCGAGCCGGTCCGGTGGATAGGCGGTCCGGAGCATGCCGAGCGTGGCGGGCTGGAGGAGCGCTCCGCAGATGCCCTGGAGCACCCGCAGCGCGATCACGGCGCCGATGCCGGGGGCGAGGGCGATGCCGGTGGAGGCGGCGGCGAAGCCGAGGGCGCCGAGGGCGAAGACCCGGCGGTGGCCGTAGCGGTCGCCGAGCCGTCCGGCGAAGACGAGGAGGCTCGCGACGGCGACGAGGTATCCCGTGCTGGTCCACTGCACCTGGCCGATGTCGGCGTGCAGATCGCGCTGGAGCGCGGGCTGGGCGATGGTGAGGACGGTGCCGTCGAGGGCGACGACCGCCGCGCCGACGACGCTGCACGCCAGGACCGGGCCGCGGCGCGCGGTCACCGGGCCTCCCCGTCGGGTCCGAGGTGGGCGTCGAGGGCGGCGGCGAGGAGCGGGGCGGGGTCGTCGCCGCCGGTGGCGAGCCGGAGGCTGCCCCAGTGCCAGAGCTGGGCGATGCCGTGGAGGTTGGCCCAGAGGGCGCCGGCGAGGACGGTGGGGTCGGCCGCGTCGGGGCGGACGCGGGCGACGAGTCCGGTGAGGCGGGCGAAGAGCGGCAGGCTCGTCTCCCGCAGGCCGAGGCGGCCGCTCTCCAGCAGGTCGTGCCGGAACATCAGCTCGTACATGCCGCGCCGGGTGTCGGCGTAGTCGAGGTAGACGCGGGCCAGGAGCGCGATCCGTTCGCGTGGCCCGGCGTCCTCCCGGTCGTGCGCCGTGACGCGGTCGGCCAGTTCGGTGAAGCCCTGGCGGGCGATGGCCGACAGCAGTTCGAGATGAGTGGGGAAGTGGCGGCGGGGTGCGCCGTGGGAGACGCCCGCCCTGCGGGCGATCTCGCGCAGCGACAGGGCCTGGCAGCCCTCGGCGTTCACCAGCTCGACGCCGGTGCGGACGAGCCGCTCGCGCAGCCCTCCGTCTCCGGGCTCCTCGACGGGGCCGTCGCCGCCTCCGGTCGTCCTCGCGGGCGCCCGGCGGTCCTGTTCCGTTTCTTCGTCTCCCTGGTTCACAGACACTGTCTACCAAGATCGAGTAGACGCTGTCTACCCACTCTCGCGCCCCGGTCCGCTACACTGGGGCACAGCGAAGGGGAGTAGCCCTGCGAATCGGTCGTCGACATACTGGAGCCCTCGGGTTCCCGGTGACCGGGTCCGCGTTCCACGCGGGCGGGCGAGACCTTCGGCCAGGCATCAACCGCGTCCGCGTCTCCGTGGGCGTGGTCCGTCATGCCGGGCCGAGTGGTCCTCCCGTCGCCCATCGAGGCGCCGTGCCGGGTCCGCGGGCCCGGACCGAGCAGAGAGCCCCGGTATGCACCTCGACCCCTTGGCGATCCTCACCGCCTTCGGGCTGATCTTCCTCGCCGAGCTTCCCGACAAGACGATGTTCGCGTCCCTCGCCATGGGCACGCGGATGCGTCCCCTCTACGTCTGGATCGGCACCTCCACCGCCTTCCTCGCGCACGTCGCCCTCGCGGTCGGAGCCGGCAGCCTGCTCGGGCTGCTCCCCGGCTGGTCCGTGAAGCTCGTCTCCGCCCTGCTCTTCGGCTTCGGCGCGTTCATGCTGCTGCGCGGCGGGGGCGACGACGACGAGACCGACGAGGGCGGCACGACCGTCACCGGCTTCCTGCCCGTCTTCTCGACGGCCTTCATGGCCGTGTTCATCAGCGAGTGGGGCGACCTCACCCAGATCACCACGGCCAACCTCGCCGCCACGAACGGCACCTGGTCGACCGCGATCGGCTCCCTGGCCGCCCTGATGAGCGTCTCCGCCCTCGCCCTCGTCGCCGGCCGCTTCATCGCGAAGCGCGTACCGCTCAAGACCGTGCAGCGGATCGGCGGCGTCTGCATGGCCGGACTCGCGATCTGGTCCCTGACCGAGGTCTTCACCGGCTGACGCCGAGCAGCCCTGACCGAGGTCTTCACCGGCTGACGCCGAGCAGCCACCGCGACGGCGCGGCCTCCCCGCGACCACAGGCCCCCACCCACCCGGTGGGGGCCTCCCGCCGTCCCCTCCCACCGGCGCGGACCCCTTGATGAAGCGCTGAATCACTGCTTCACTCCTTCCATGCCCTACCGACGCACCCCCGCCGTCCAGGCCCGACTCGACGCCCAGCGCGCCTCCGTCGTCGACGCGGCCCGGGCCCTGCTCTCCGAGCAGGGCTACGCGGGATGCACGGTGGCGGCCGTCGCCGCCCGCGCCGGAATCGCCACCGGCAGCGTGTACCGCCACTTCCCCAGCAAGGCCGACCTCTCCGTGGAGCTCTTCCGGACCGTGGTGAGCCGGGAGGTCGCGGCCGTCTCCGAGGCGGCCGCCCACCCCGCCCACGACTCGGCCGCCGAGCGGGTGGTCGCCGTCATCGAGACCTTCGCCCTGCGCGCCCTCAAGTCGCCGCGCCTCGCCTACGCCCTGCTCGCCGAGCCCGTCGACCCGGCCGTGGACGCCGAACGCCTGGTCTTCCGGCGCGCGTTCCGCGACGTGTTCGCCGCGCGCGTCGAGGAGGGCGTGCGCTCGGGCGAGCTGCCGCCCCAGGACCCGGTCCTGACGGCCTCGGCACTGGTCGGGGCGGGCGCCGAGGCGCTCGTCGGCCCGCTGACGGAGGGGTCCGTCGGGCCCGGCGCCGTACCCGCCCTCGTCACCTTCACCCTGCGAGCTCTGGGAGTTCCCGATGCCGACCACGCATGAGGTCACCAACCAGGTACCGCCCCTGACCGGCTACGACGTCTCCGCCGACCCCGCGCTCCTGGAGGCTCTGCGCCGGGAGGGCGCGGCCTGGGCCGAGGCGGAGGTCCGCGAGCTCGGCGCACGCGCGGGCGGCGAGCAGGCCCAGGAGTGGGGTCGGCTCGCCGAGCGACACTCCCCCGTGCTCCACACGCACGACCGGTACGGCCACCGGATCGACGAGGTCGAGTTCCACCCGCACTGGCACGAGCTGATGGACGTGGCCGTCCGCCACGGGCTGCACGGCGCGCCCTGGCGCGACGACCGGCCGGGCGCACACGTCGCCCGCGCGGCCAAGCTGTTCGTGTGGGGCCAGGCCGACGCCGGGCACCTGTGCCCGATCTCCATGACGTACGCGGCGGTGCCCGCGCTGCGCGCCCAGCCCGACCTCGCCGAGGTGTACGAGCCGCTCCTGACCTCCTCCTCGTACGACTTCGGCCTCCGGGTGCCGACGGAGAAGCGCGGGATCATCGCCGGGATGTCGATGACCGAGAAGCAGGGCGGCTCGGACGTCCGGGCCAACACGACCCGTGCCGTACCGACGGACGAGCCCGGTCTGTACGCGCTGACCGGCCACAAGTGGTTCACCTCGGCGCCGATGTCCGACGTCTTCCTCACCCTGGCCCAGGCGCCGGGCGGACTCTCCTGCTTCCTGGTGCCGCGCGTCCTGCCGGACGGCAGCCGCAACGCGATCCGGCTCCAGCGGCTCAAGGACAAGCTGGGCAACCGCTCCAACGCCTCCTCCGAGATCGAGTACGAGGGCGCCCTGGGCCGGCTCGTCGGCGAGGAGGGCCGCGGCGTGGCCACCATCATCCGCATGGTCAACATGACCCGCCTCGACTGCGCCCTCAGCTCGGCGTCCGGGATGCGCCTGGGCCTGGTCCAGGCCGTGCACCACGCCACGCACCGCGAGGCCTTCGGCGCACGGCTCGTCGACCAGCCCCTGATGCGCAACGTCCTGGCCGACCTCGCGGTGGAGGCGGAGGCCGCCACCCTCGCGGCACTGAGGCTGGCCGGCGCGGTCGACCGGGCCACGCGCGGCGACGCGGAGGAGGAGCAGCTGCGGCGCCTCGGACTCGCGGTCACCAAGTACTGGGTGTGCAAGCGGGCGCCCGCCCACGCGGCGGAGGCCCTCGAATGCCTGGGCGGCAACGGGTACGTGGAGGAATCCGGTCTTCCGAGGCTCTACCGGGAGTCGCCACTGCCGTCGATCTGGGAGGGCTCGGGCAACGTCGCCGCGCTCGACGTGCTGCGGGCGATGGCCCGTCAGCCCCAGGCGGTGGAGGCCTTCTTCGCGGAGGTCGACCGGGCCGCGGGCGCGGATCGGCGGCTGGACGCGGCCGTCGCCGGCCTCCGCAAGGACCTCGCCGGGCTCGGCGACCCGGACGCGGCCGCCTACGGGGCGCGCCGCCTCGTCGAGCGGCTGGCCCTGGTCCTGCAGGGCTCGCTGCTCGTGCGGCACGGCGACCCCGCGGTGGCGGACGCGTTCTGCGCGTCACGGCTCGACGGCGACCGCGGCCTCGCGTTCGGCACGCTGCCCGCGGGCGTGGACACGGCGGCGATCATCGCCCGCAGCGGGCCGGACGCGGCGAGCGCGGCCTAGGGCAATGCGTACGGCGGTCGGCGCAGGCTTGGCCGGCCGTCCGGGCGACGGGCCGCGCCCATGTCGCCGGGCGCCGGGCCCTCCGTGGGCGCGGCGCCTCGGTGTCCCGGGGAAAACACCTGGCCCCGGCGCGCGGTGCTCGATACGATCATCGTGATGACGACTTCCTCTGCTCTCAGATCGGGGGTTCCGTCCGCGCAAGGTGAGTGCTGATGACCACTCCCCGCGTGAACGGCGACACCCGCCATTCCCTCTGGCTGCGCGTGCGCGAGTTCGCCGTGCCGCCCTCCATGATCGAGACCGCCGGCCGGCGCCGTTCCGTCGGCGACTGGGCGGGCGCCTGCGCCGCGGCCCGCGTCGACGTCGATCTCGACCTGCGCTCCGCCGCCCGCACGTACGGGCGGGAACGCGCCGCCCTCGTCAAGGCCGACCTCCGGCGACTCGCTCCCGACCTGCTGCGCTGGCACATGCCGCGGATCGCTCCCGACGGACTCCTGCGCCCGGGCCTCACCGTGCCGCTGGCGCGGTACGCGGCCCCTGGGGAGGACGGCTCGGGCGCCGCGCCCCCGGGCGCCGCCTCGTCGCCGCCGCTCTTCCTCGTGGTGCGGACCGCGCCCGCCTGGGCGGACGCCGGTCAGCGGCTGAGCCTCGCTCTGTGGGACGGTGCGCGGTCCTCCGAGGGCGAGCGCCGGCATCCGCATCCACGGCCGAGCCGGCGGTACCGCCTGGATCTGCACCGTCACCTCTGGGACGCGACCCGCAGTGACGAACTGCGGCTCCGTTCCGGGGCCGACACCGTATCGCCGCCGGATCCGCCGCTGCCGGACGAGGAGAGGGACGACCGGGCCGTCGACCGCTGGGCGGCGGAGGCCGGGATCCTCCTCGCGTCGGAGGGCCGGGGTTCCGGGCGGGTCGGGGTACGGCTCGGGGCCCGCCGGCACCTGGTGCTCGACGTGCCGCCGGACGGCGGCCCCGTCTCGATCCTGCCCGCTCCCCGCGCGGCGGTGGAGGCGCTGCCCACGCTGCCCGACGCGGCGACCTGGGTACCGCCCGACCTCGCGTTGCTGCGCGCCGGACTCGTCGAGGCCGGGCGGCTGCACCCCCTGGTCGCCGCGGCGCTCGTGCCCGGCCGGCCGGCCGCGGGACCGGCCCCGACCGCCGACCCGCCCGGGCGGCCACGCCTGGTGGACTGCCGGGGAGTCCCGCACCGCATCGGCTTCTCCGACGGCGTCCTGGCCCCGCTCGACCACGGTCCCGCCGAGATCCGGCGGGAGGAGCTGCTGGTCGCGCTCGGCGGCCCTCCGCTCCCCTGTCTCCAGGCCGTCGACGAGGCCCACCGGCGGCCGGACTGCCTGACCGGCGTCCGGGAGCGCCTGGACCACGGCGACATCGCGGGCGCGCTGGCCGTCGTCGAGGGCCTGCTGGGTCCCGGCGCGGCGCTGCGCAACGGCGCGCTGCGGGACGCCCTGGAGTCCGCCGCCCGGCGGCGCATCGCGTACGGGCTGTACCGGGCGGACCTGTACGGCCCTGGGCCGACCCGCGCGGGCCCTCCCGGCCCCGAGCGTCCCCGCAACCGTCGCACCCGCCCCCACCGCTCCCGCTGACCCGCGCGACACCGGCATCCGCGCCGGTACCACGTGTCCCCTTCCCACCACCGGTGTGCGCCGGTGCCGCCGACCACCACGGCAGCGCCGGTCCGCCCCACCGACGACGACCCACAGGTGATCACCCATGCCCTTGAGCACCCCTGCCCCCGCCCAGCTCGACGTCGCCGACGCCCTGCTCGCCCTGCTGCGCGACTCCACGACCGAACCGCGCCCGGACGACCAGCTGGAGGCCCTGACGCTCGCGGTCGCCGCCGACCTGCCCGTACTGCTCTGGGGAGAACCGGGCATCGGCAAGACGGCCGCGCTGACCCGGCTCGCCGAGTCCCTCGACCTTCCGCTCACGACGGTCATCGCCAGCGTCCACGAGCCGTCCGACTTCTCCGGGCTGCCCGTCGTCGGGGACGACCCGGCCGAACAGGGCGTGCCGATGGCCCCGCCGGACTGGGCGGTGCGGCTCGTGAAGGAGGGCCGCGGTCTGCTGTTCCTCGACGAGTTGTCGACAGCTCCGCCGGCCGTGCAGGCGGCCCTGCTCCGGCTCGTCCTGGAGCGGCGGGTCGGCGCGCTCCGGCTGCCGTCCGCGGTGCGCATCGTGGCCGCGGCCAACCCGCGCGCGTCGGCGGCGGACGGCTGGGAGCTGAGCCCTCCGCTGGCGAACCGCTTCGTGCACCTCCAGTGGACCCACGACCATGACGTCGTCGTCCGCGGCCTCGGCGGCACCTGGCCGCGGGCGACGCTGCCCCGGCTCGACCCGGAACTCCTCCCGCGGGCGGTGGACTTCGCCCGGCGCGCCGTGTGCGGGCTGCTCGCCACCCGGCCCACGCTGGTGCACCGGCTGCCCGGCGGGGAGGCCCGGCGGGGCGGCGCCTGGCCGTCCCCGCGCAGCTGGGAGATGAGTCTGTGTCTGCTCGCCTTCGCGACCGCCGCCGGTTCCTCCCGCGAGGTGCTCTCGCTGCTCGTCAGGGGCACGGTCGGGGACGGCCCGGGCCTCGAACTCCTGGCCCACCTGGACCGCATGGAGCTGCCGGACCCCGAGGTGCTGCTGGCCGACCCGGCCGGCGCCGAGCTGCCCGAGCGGGGCGACCTGCGCCAGGCCGCGCTCGACGGCGTGGTGTCCGCGGTCGGCGCGCGCCCGGAGAAGGCCCGCTGGGAGGCCGCGTGGGCGCTGCTCGCCCGGGCCGCGGAGACCGGCGCGCCGGATCTGGTCGTCGTCCCGGCGACCACGCTCGCCTCGCTCCGCCGTGCGGACTGGGACGTCCCGCCCGCCATCGAGCGCCTCGCGGGCGCGGTCTCGCTGTCCCGGCGTGCGGACGAGGCGGCGGCCCTGGTCGGGACCGGCGCACGGCGGGCGGGCCGCCCGGCGTCCTCCGCGGGCGCGCGATGAGCCCGGTCACCGGCGCCGGCCCGGCAGCGCAAGACGGCGCGGCAGCGCAGGCCGGCCCGGCAGCGCGAGACGGCGCGGGAGCCGAGCCGGGCCCCGGCCTCGACCTGGACAAGCTCTTCGCGGCGCGGCTGTACGCCGTCCGAGCCCGGCCCTATCTGGCGACCGCGCTGTTCGCCCTGCGCGTCGTGGAGTCCCGGCGCGTGCCGACCATGGCCGTCGACCGGCACTGGCGGTGCTACGTGTCGCCGGTGTTCGTGCAACGGACGCCCGTGGAGGACCTCGCCGGGGTCTGGGTGCACGAGGTGTCGCACCTCCTGAGGGACCACCACGGGCGCGGCGACCGGGTCGCCCGGGAGCGCGGCCTGACCGGACCGGGCGCCCGGTTGCTGATGAACATCGCGGCGGACTGCGAGATCAACGACGACGTGTTCGGGGACGGGCTCGTCATGCCGGAGGACGCGGTCACCCCGGATGCGCTCGGGCTCCCCTCCGGCGAGTTGATGGAGGACTACCTGCCCCGGATCGGGTTCGGCTCAGGCATGGAGCACCTCGCCTGGCTGGACTGCGGCAGCGGCGCCGACGGGCTGGACCGTGAGTGGGACCTGGGGGCCGACGGCGCGGACGGCCTCAGCGAGCAGCAGCGGGACGCCGTGCGGTTCCGGGTGGCGCAGGCCGTCAAGGGCCGCCCCGGGAACACGCCGAAGGCGTGGAAGCGGTGGGCGGAGGAGGTCTTCCACCCGCCGCAGGCCTGGCGGGACCTGCTGGGGGCGGCGGTCCGCTCGGCGGCGTCCGCGTCCGGGGCGGGCGAGGACTACTCGTACGGGCGGCCGTCGCGGCGCTCGGCGGGCCTGCCGGGCGTGGTGCTGCCCAGCCTTCGGCGGCGACCGCCCCGGGTCTCGGTGATCGTGGACACCTCCGGTTCGGTGAGCGACGCGGAGCTCGGCGGCGCGCTCCTCGAAGTGGCCGCGATCGCCCGGGCCGTGGGCGGGCGCCGCGACCTGGTGACGGTGATGTCCTGCGACGCGGCGGCCCGAACGGTGCATCCGCTGTGCAGCGCCGAGGGCATCCCCCTGGTGGGCGGCGGTGGTACGGATCTGCGGACCGGCTTCTCCCGGGCGCTGCGCACGGTGCCCCGGCCCGACGTCATCGTGGTCCTGACGGACGGCCAGACGCCCTGGCCGGAGGAACGGCCGCCGTGCCGGACGGTGGTGGGGCTGTTCCCGCGCTCCGGGCCGGGCCACGGGGCGTGGATCGAGAACGATCCCGACTACGAGCCGGACACCCCGCCCGACTGGGCGCGGGTGGTGACGATCGGCTAGCCCCCGCCGTACCGCCGGTGTCCCCTGCATCGACTCGACGACGTCCCCGGAGGCGGGCGCCGGCGACCGGCCGGGGGCGGGTCACTCCTCCCGTACCGTCCCGACCGCCGCGACGAACGTCCTGATCAGGGCCGATTCGGCGGCGGCGGGCCAGACCAGGCCGTACTCGAGGGGCGGGGCGTCCCGCAGCGGGACATAGGCGATGCCGGGGCGCGGGTGGTAGCGGGCGCCGCGGGCCGCACCCGGGGTGACGCCCCGGCCCGCCGTCACATGGGAGAGGACCTCCTGCCAGGTGGCCGCGACCGGCCCCCTGGGAATCGGAGCCCCGGACGGGGTGCGCCGGGGGTAGTGGTGGTCGAGCCAGTGGCGCGGATGGGCGCCCTCGGTGGTGATCAGGGGCAGCCCGGCAAGGTCCTCGAGACCGAGGGCGGTCCGTCCGGCCAGCGGATGCGAGGCGGGCAGCAGCAGGACACGGTCGTCGCGGACGGCGACGGGACCGGTGGTCAGCCCGGGCTCGCGCACCGGGAAGGCGGCCAGCTGGATGTCGAGGTCGCCGTCCAGGACGGGCCTGACTCCCCCGTCGAGGGGGACCTCGCGGACGCTGACCTCGCAGCCGGGGCGGTCGCGGCGGAGGGCTTCGGCGGCGGCCGTGAGGAGTTCCGCGTCCCAGGGTGTTCCGAAGCCGGCCCGCAGGCTGCCGTGCGCACCCCGTCCGGCCTCGGTGGCGCGTTCCACGGCGGCGCGGAGCTGCCGGTGGGCGGGCAGGACGTCCTCGTACAGGCGCCGGCCGACCGGGGTGAGGGCGACGCTGCGGCTGGTGCGGGCGAAGAGCGGGGTGCCGAAGCGGCGCTCCAGCTTCTTCACGGTCTGGCTGACACGGCCGGTGGAGACGCCGAGACGCTCGCCGGTGCGTCCGAAGTGGAGCTCCTCGGCGAGCACGAGGAACGTCTCCAGTTCGTACCGTTCGAGCACCGTTCCTCCCCCGCGGCCGCTCGGGTGCGGCCCCTCTGATCGTTGAGTGCGGCTCAACGCCGGTTCCATGATGACAGCTTGTTCCCCCGGTGCCGCGGCGGGGAGCCTGGAGGAGTCCCGCCCCCGGAACGGAAGAGACTCCGTGGACCCTCGCACCACCGACGCCCCCGCATCGACCGCCTCCCCCGCGCCCGCGACGCCGGTCCGGATGAACGTCCTCCTCCTCGCCGTCGCCGGCGCCGTCACCGTCGCCAACATCTACTTCCCCCAGCCGCTCCTCGCGGCGGTGGCGCGGAGCCTCGACGTCTCCGAGCGCACGGCGGGGCTGATCGCCACCGCCGCCCAGGTCGGCTACGCACTGGGCATCCTGCTGCTCGTCCCGCTGGCCGACACCGCGCGGCTCCGGCGTCTGACCTCGGTCCTGCTCGCCCTGACCGCGGCCGCCCTGCTCGGCGCGGCCGCGGCACCCGGCGTGCTCACCCTGGCGCTGGCGACGCTCGCCCTGTCGACGACCACGGTGCTCCCCCAGATCCTCACCCCCGTCGCCGCCGTGCTCGCGGGTCCCGGGCGGCAGGGCCGGGTCGTCGGGCTGGTCGGGCTCGGCCTCACGCTGGGCTCGACCCTCTCCCGTACGGTCTCGGGCGCCGTGACCGACGCGAGCGGCAGCTGGCGGGCGGCGTACCTCGTGGCCGCCGCGGCGACGGCGGCCGTGCTGGTCGTCCTTCCGCGCCACCTGCCCGAGCGGCTGGGGCCGCCCGGTCGGGTCTCCTACGCCGGGCTGCTCGCCGGACTGCCCGGGCTGCTGGCCGCCCACCGCGCGCTGCGCGTCTCGGCCCTGCTCGGGGCCTGCCTCTTCGGCGCCTTCAGCGTCTTCTGGGCGGTGCTCGCCTTCCACCTGGCGGATCCGCCCCTGGGATACGGCCCCGGCGCGGCCGGCCTCTTCGGCGTGCTGACGCTGCCCGCCGCGCTGCTCTCGGCCTCGGCGGGGCCGCTCACGGACCGCTACGGGGCGTCCCGGGTGAGCATCGCGGGCCTGGGGCTGGCGGGGCTCGGGATCGCCGTGGCCGGGCTGGCGCCGTACTCCCCCGTGGGTCTGGTCGCGGGGGCGAACCTGCTGGTGGTGGGGGTCGGCGCGGGGCAGGTGGCCCATCAGGCGAGGATCCTCGGCATCGGTCGCGCGGTGGCCGCCCGGGTCAACACGGTGTTCATGCTGGCCTCCTTCGGAGGCGGGGCGGTCGGTTCGCTCGCCGGGTCGTGGCTGTACGCCGAGCACGGCTGGTCCGTCGCGCTGCTCGGCGGCGGGGCGCTCGTCGCCGTCGGCGGGACCGCGGCGGTGCGCTCGGCGCGACAGCCGGTCCCGAGTTGCGTCCCGGACGCCACACGGGAGGCTGGGGTTATCCGCCCGCGCATCCCGCAGGGAGAGTCATGAAGCTGGACCTCACCGCCCTGGCCGACGAGCACATGGCCGCGGCCCGCATCGCGCCGCACGGGCGCAGCGCGCACCTGATCATGCACGACGGGGTGCTGCGGCAGTCCGTCATCGCCCTGACGGCGGGCACGTCCCTCGACGAGCACAACGCGCCGCCGGCGGCCAGCCTCCAGGTGCTCCGGGGCCGGGTGAACCTGACGATGGCGGGCCGGGCGGAGGAGATGTCGGCCGGCATCCTGCGGATGCTCACGGAACGGCACGGGATCACGGCGCTGGACGACTCGGTGGTGCTGCTGACGGCGGTGAACGACTGACGGCGGCCGCGCCGGGCGATGGTCTCCCGGGGTGGTGACGGCGCGCGGCCTCCTCCCCTCTCAGCCGATCGCGTCGAGGTCCCCGGCGTAGTGGTCGATGGCCCGGCGGTACTGCCGCACGGACGGGTCCTCGCTGGTGGCGGCGACGAGACGGAGCAGCAGGCTGGTGGACTCGTGGTGCCGGCCGGTGTTGTAGAGGGCCATCGCGAGGAAGGTGCGCAGGGAGCCGTCGTCCGGGAACTCCTCGACCGCGCCGGTCAGGAGCGCGACGGCGTCCTCGTAGCGGCCGAGGCAGCGGTAGGTGCTGCCGAGGCCGAGGAGCGCGCCGCGCCGGTCGTCCTCGTCAAGGGCGCCGTCGCCGGTCCCGCCGCCCGCGAGGGCGCGTTCGTAGTGGGGGACCGCCTCCGTCTCCAGCCCGAGGACGTCGTGCGCCCAGGCGGTCTGGTACGCGATCTCCGCGTCCTCCGGGTAGCGGGCGGCGAGGGCGACGAGCCTCTCGCGTGCCTCCTCCCGGTCGCCGCGGCCCCGCATCGCGACCGCCTCGGCCAGCCCGGCGTCCCTGTCCTGCTTCTCGTGCTCGTCGTGGTCGTGTCCCATGCCCGCATCCTTTCAGCTCCCCCGCGAGCGGCTCGGGGCGGTGCGGCCCCGGGCGGGTGCGGGACCGGGACCGGCGTCTCACAGGGCCGGGCGGAGGGCGACCGCGGCGCCGCCCGAGCGGGCTCCGGCGGCGCCGGAGGCGAGGGCGCTGCCGCGGAGCCACTCGGGCCAGCCGAGGTTCCAGTCGCCGAAGCCGTTGTCGAACGGGGTCATCGGTTCGCCGTGGCCGTTGACCACGCGGACGACGTCGCCCTCCCGCACGGTGGCGAACAGCCAGGCGGCGTCCTCGGTGCTCATGCCGGTGCAGCCGTGGCTGACGTTCTCGCTGCCCTGCGCGTCGAGCGACCAGGGCGCGGCGTGCAGGTACTCGCCGCTCCAGGTCACCCTGGTGGCCCAGCGGACCTTGAGGTCGAAGTAGTCCGGGTCGCCGCGGGTGATGCCGATGGAGTCGCCGCGCATCCGGACGAGCGGCTCCTTGCCGAGGACGACCTTGGTGCCGCCCCGGGTGCGGTACCCGGCCCTGCCCGTGGTCACCGGGAGGGTGCGGAGCGGCTCGCCGTCGCGGAAGACGGTCATCCGGAGCGCGGCGACGTCGGTGACGGCCTCGATCCGGCTGCCGGTGGTGAAGGTGACGGGGTGTGACCGGCCGCCGTACAGGCCTCCGGTGATCCTCGCCCCTTCGAGGCCGCTGCGCACCCTGACCGTGGTGCCGGCGGGCCAGTACACGGGCGGACGGTAGTGGAGCGTGTCGGAGTCGACCCAGTGCCAGGCGCCATCGACACGGGGCTCGCTCCTTACCAGGAGCGCGCGTTCCACGACCTGGCGGGCCTCGGGCTCGTCCGCCGGTACGGGATGGCTGAGTTCGGCGGTGACCGGCTGTCCCACCCCGTAGGTGCCGCCGTCGTCGGGGCCGAAGACGACCGTGAGCCGCTCCCCCGCGGGAGCCGGCGCCGTGCGGAAGTCCAGGCGGGCGCGGTGCCGGTCGGAGCCGAGGGCGCCGGCCCGCTCGACGACGAGGCGGGCGGCGTACCGGCCGCCCGCCGGGAGCGGGGCCGTACTGGTCCAGCGGGTGCCGTCGGCGTTCGCTGTTCCCGCGACGCGGCGGCCGCGCCGGTCGGTGACGGTGACGTCGGCGAGGACACCCGGGGTGCGGAGCGCGAGCTCCACCGGTCCGGTGGCCGGCGCTCCGAGCGTGAACGGCTCCCCCGTGAGGACCCGTCCGCCGCGGAGGGCGACGGTGTGGCGGGGTGCGAGGCAGAGGCCGTCGGGGGCGGCGCAGCCGTCGACCGTGACGAGGGCGGTGCGCTCCGGGGTCCCCCGGGCGCCTGCGGCCCGGACGGCCGGGGACTGGGCCGCCGTGCCGACGAGGACGACCCCGAGTGCCAGGGAGAGCGCTCCCCACCCCCGTACGTACCTGCGTGACGACGCGTCCGACACACCCTCCCCTTTCCGGCGGCGACAGGACGTCGGCGAACGGCACCGACATCGGCATCAAAACCGATGAAAGGAGGAAAGGATGATCCACGGCCCGGGCGTGGCGGCGCAGGGGCGGCCGAGACGACTCGAATGGGTCAGCGGCGGTTGCGCGCGGATCAGCGGGGTCGGCGGGACGTGCGGCATGGGTGGGTGGGGGGACGCACGCGGGTCAGCGGGGCGGTTCGGGGAGCTCCTCGCCCGTCTCCAGCAGGGACTTGAGGCTGGAGAGCAGCGCGGGCCACCCTTCGCCGATCATCCCCTTCATCAGGCCGTCGGGGGCCAGGTCCCCATGGGTGACGGTGAGTTTGACCGTGTCGCCCGAGGGCTCGATCAGGAAGGTCACCGTGGACCGGGGCTCCCGGGCGAGCCGCTCGTACACCTCACCGTCCAGGTGGACGGCCTCCGCCCAGGCCGGCGTGAAGGTGTGCCAGGTGTAGGAGAGGAGCCGGCCCGGTTCGGCCGCGAGCACGACCTGCTCCGGGTCGGCGGTACGGCGTCCGGTCTCGTCCCAGACCATGGGCGCGCCGGGGGTCCACTCGCTCTCGAAGGCGACGCCCCAGTACCGGCGGGTGGAGTCCGGGTCCGTGAGCGCCGTCCAGACCTCGTCGGGGGTGGTCCGGATGTAGGTGGTGTAGACGAACGTGTCGCTGTCCATCGCGCTGCCCCTCGGCTCTGCCGTCCCCCGCCTCCAGCCTAGGCAGGCGCCGGACGGACGTGCCAGCCTAGGACGCCCGTCCGACCCGGGAAGCGCCGGTTGAATAGGTGCGGAGGAAACTATTCAACGTGCTGCTAGCGTGTCGGAATGTCGCTCAAGCACGCCGTCCTCGCAGCTCTCCTGGAGGGCGAGGCATCCGGATACGACCTCGCCAAGATCTTCGACGTGTCCGTCGCCAACTTCTGGGCCGCCACCCCCCAGCAGCTCTACCGCGAGCTGGAGAAGCTCGCCGAGGCCGGCCTGATCACGGCGCGCGTGGTCGAGCAGGAACGGCGTCCCAACAAGCGGATGTTCAGTCTGACGGAGCCGGGCCTGCGGGAACTGGCCGCGTACACGTCCGCGCCGCCGCGCCCCAGCGCCGTCCGGGACGAACTGCTGGTCCAGGTGCAGGCGTGCGACGGCGGCGACAGCGCGGCCGTGCGCGGTTTCGTGGCCCAGCGGATGGAGGCGTCCCGGGCGAAGCTGGCCCGCTACGACCGGCTGCGGGAGCGGATGCTGGCCGGGCGGGACGAGGAGACGTACCTCGACGAGGCGGAGCGCGTCGGCCCGTACCTCACGCTGATGCGCGGCCGGTTCTTCGAGGAGGAGAACCTGCGGTGGGGCGAGCGCGCGCTGGCCGTGCTCGACCGGCGCGCGCGGGCCGGCCGCGGCATCACGGGCGTGGCGCCCGCCGTGCCCCGCGCCTGACCGGAACGGCCGGAAGGAGGCGGGGCACCCGCGAAGTTCCGGAAGGGTGACGGCGCGTCCTACCGTGCGGTAACGTCACCGGCCGGTCACCGGAGGCTCCGGTGACGTCGTACGTACGGATCGGGGACGGGCCTCTATGAACGTCGGTGACCTCGTCGAGGACTTCAGCCTTCCGGACGAGACGGGGGCCGACCGCTCCCTGAGCGGCCTGCTGGCCGACGGGCCTGTCGTGCTCTTCTTCTACCCGGCGGCGCTCACCCCCGGTTGCACCGCCGAAGCCTGCCACTTCCGCGACCTCGCCGCCGAGTTCCGCGCGGTCGGCGCGACGCCGGTGGGCATCAGCACGGATCCGGTGGAGCGTCAGCAGGAGTTCGCGGAGCGGCACTCCCTCGGCTATCCGCTGCTCTCGGACCCCGACGGCACCGTGCGCGACCGGTTCGGGGTCAAGCGCGGGTTCTCGCTGGCGCCGACCAAGCGGGTGACGTTCGTGATCGGCCAGGACCGGCGGGTGCGGGAGGTCGTCCGCAGCGAACTGCGCATGAGCGCCCACGCGGACCGCGCGCTCGCCGCCCTGCGCGGCGCCTGAGGGCCGTCCCCGGCCCGGCCCGCACGGCCCTGCCGTGCGGCGCGGGCCCTCCAGCGGACCACACCGCCGGGCCGCGCGCACGCGGAGCGGCCACGACGTGCGGGCACGGCAGGGCTGGGTGAGACTCGCTCCATGCCCGGCTTCCCGGCCGGTGCGGGAACGGAGTGCGCCGGTATGGACGACTACCCTCTCCTCAACGTGTTCTGGACCATGCTGTGGTTCTTCCTCTGGATCATGTGGCTGTTCCTGCTCTTCAAGGTGATCACCGACATCTTCCGGGACCACTCGCTGAACGGCTGGGCCAAGGCCGGCTGGCTGATCTTCTGCATCCTCCTCCCCTACCTCGGCGTGCTGGTCTACGTGATCGCCCGGGGCAGGAGCATGGGGGAACGCGACGTCAAGCAGGCCAAGGACAGCGAGGCCGCCTTCCAGGACTACATCCGCAAGGCCGCGGGCAAGCAGGGCGGCGGCAGCGCCACCGAGGAACTGGCACGGCTGGCGGAGCTCAAGGACAAGGGCGCCATCACGCCCGAGGAGTTCGAGAAGGCGAAGGCCAAGGTCCTGGCCTGAGGGCCGGGGCGGGCACAGGAGGAAGGCGCACGCCGAGGTGCGGAAGCGGACGCGGGCGGCACCGGCCGCCGGGCTCGCCGGCTCCCTGCTGAAGGAAGTCGTGGCGGATCCCGGCCGGCTCCCGGAGTCGCTCGCGTCCTTCGCCCTGCGCCACCTGGGTCCGGGTGCCGGACCCACCGTCGAGCGGCTGCGTGCCGCCCACCCCGAGGCCGACGCGGCCGCTCTGCGCTCCCTGATCGCGGCCCGGGGGCGCCGGGCCGTCACGGCCGAGGGCGCCTTCGTCGGCGGCCCGTTCCTCCTGCTCATCCCGGTGGCCTTCTGCGGCGCGCTCCTCACCCAGGTGCGCACGGTCCTGGAGATCGCCGCCGCGGAGGGCCGGAACTCCGCGGACCCGGAACGCGCCGCCGAACTCCTCGTCCTCCAGGGGGTGTATGAGGACACCGGGACGGCACGGGCCGCACTCGACCGGGCCGGGGCCCGGCCGGGAACCCGAGGGGACCGGGGGCGCCCGGCGGCCTTCCTGGACCTGATCGCCCGCATGGCCCGGCTGCTCGGCCTCGTCACGCCGGACGACGGAACGGGGCGCTGGGTCCGGGTCGGCAGGTGGGCCCTCCTCGGCGCGGTGTTCCTGGTCGGCCTGGTGGCGCCCCTGGTCTGGCTCCCGTACATGGCCTCGGGGTACCACCGGGGCACGACACGCATGACGGACCGCGCCGTCGTCTTCTACGTCGGGTCCGCCGACCCGCGCTCACCCCGGGCCGTACGCCTCGATCCGTACATGGCGCGGGCGGGACTGCGGGCCGTGGGATCCGTCCTGCTCCCGGCGGTCGCCCTCTTCCTGGTGGTCGTCACCGACATCCGCATCGCGGGCGGGCGGTGGCCCGTCGTGGGGATCGTCCTCACCACCAGCTGCCTGCTCTCGGGCGGATGGTGGCTGTGGCGGCACCACCGGCGGCGCTCCCGATCGACGGACGGGACCCGCTCGCGACCCTAATACGCATGCGAGATGCGGGTTTGATACGGTCACGGCGTGAGGCTGACGAAGTTCACCGATCTGGCGCTCCGTGCCGTGATGCGCCTGGCGGTCACCACCCCGGAGGAATCCGTCACCACCCGCGAGGTGGCGGAGTCGATGGACGTGCCCTACGCCCACATGGCGAAGGTGGTCACCCGGCTCCAGCACCTCGGCGTGGTCGAGGCCCGGCGCGGGCGGGGCGGCGGCCTGGTCCTCACGGAGTCCGGGCGCCGCTCCTCGGTGGGCTGGCTCGCCCGCACCCTGGAGGGCGAGGAGGAGGTCGTGGCCTGCGACGGCGACCCCCCGTGCCCCCTGCGGAGCGCCTGCCGGCTGCGGGGAGCGCTGCGGGAGGCACAGGAGGCGTTCTACCGCGTGCTGGACCCGCTGACCGTGGCGGAGCTGGTCGACTCCCCCACCGGCCCCCTGCTCCTCTCCCTCACTCCGCGCCCCACCTCCTGAGGCGTCGGCGCGCGGCGGCGGCGACGCGCGGCCGCTCGCGCACGAGGCGCCCGCGCGCCGGACCCGCGCACGGGCACGAGGCACGCCCCCGTCCGACGCACGCCTTCGCGCGCGGCACAGCCGCGCGCGATCTTAAATACGTAGATCATCTACCAGATTGAGAGTTCCCATGCTGTCCGAGCAGGCCGTCCCGGTCGTCCGCGCCACCCTGCCTGCCGTCGGCGGCGCGCTCGACCGCATCACCGAGCGGTTCTACGACCGTCTGTTCGCGGCTCGTCCGGAGCTCCTGCGCGACCTCTTCAACCGGGGGAACCAGGCCGGCGGCGAGCAGCAGAAGGCACTGGCCGGGGCCATAGCCGCGTTCGCGGGCGCCCTGCTGGAGAGGCCGGACGAGCGCCCCGACGCGATGCTGTCGCGGATCGCCCACAAGCACGCCTCGCTCGGCGTGACGTCCGCGCAGTACAAGACGGTCCACGAGCACCTGTTCGCCGCGATCGCCGAGGTCCTCGGCGAGGCCGTCACACCCGAGGTCGCGCGGGCGTGGGACGAGGTGTACTGGCTGATGGCGAACGCGCTGATCGCCGTGGAGGCGCGGCTCTACCGGCGGACCGGCGTCCCGGAGGGACAGGTATGGCGGTCGATGGAGATCGCCGAGCGCCGGGAGGAGACCCCCGACACCGTCTCCTTCGTCCTCCGGAACCCGGACGGGACGCCCACACCGCCGTTCCGGCCGGGCCAGTACGTGAGCGTCCGGGTGCCCCTGCCCGACGGCGCACGGCAGATCCGTCAGTACAGCCTGTCCGCCGCGCCCGGCCGGTCGCAGTGGCGGATCACCGTCAAGCGGGTCGCCGGAGAACCGGCCGGGGAGGTCTCCTCCCGCCTGCACGACCGGGCCCGCGCCGGTGACGTCCTGACGGTCTCGGCACCGTTCGGCGACCTCGTCCTGCCCGAGGGCGAGAGCCCGCTGCTGCTCGCCTCCGCCGGCATCGGCAGCACCCCGATGCTGTCCATGCTCGACCACCTGGCGTCCACGGGGTCGACCCGGCCGGTCGTCGTCGTCCACGCCGACCGTTCCCCCGCGACGCACGCACACGCCGCCGAACTGCGGCGTCTGGTGGCGGCGCTGCCCGGGGGAGCTCTGCACCTCTGGTACGAGGAGCCGGGCGACTCCGGAGCCCGGCCGGGCCGCGCCGACGTCACGACGCTCGACCTGCCGGCCGGGGTCACGGCCTACCTCTGCGGACCGCTCCCCTTCCTCCGTGCGGTCCGCGGCGATCTGCTCCGCCGCGGCGTCGCGGCCGCCGACGTCCACTACGAGGTCTTCGGTCCCGACCTGTGGCTGGGCCACGAGGGCTGAGGGAGCCGTACCGTCCCGCCGCCCCGCCGGTAGGGGCGGGGGCGGCAGGACGGTCGTCCGCTCCGCGACGCGGGGAGACGCGGTGGAGCGGTCAGCAGCCCGTCGACCAGATGTGGGAGTCGCCCCGGTCGTTGGCCGCGCCGTTGTAGCCGACCTCCTGGCCGGGGGCGAGACAGATGGTCATGCCGCCGCCCTGCCAGGCGCTCTCGTAGACCTTGACGTGGTCCTTGATCCCCGGTCCGGAGATGCCGTGGTTGGCCCAGGAGGAGTCGGTGTCGGAGATCCAGCTCTCCCACCAGCCGTCGTCGCCGCTCCAGTTGGCACGCTGACCGCCGAAGTGGGCGTCCTGCCACACGCAGAACTCTCCGCTGGGACACTCGGCCGCCCCGGCGGAGGTCGCGAGGGCGAGGCCCGCGGTGGCGGTGAACAGGGCCGCCGCGGCGGCGGTGACGAGAAGTCGCTTCACGAGGAAGTGGCGCCTTTCTGGGGTGGGGTGGAGGCGGGCAGTTCGACTGCCCGCCGCAGTGCGCGGTCGCGCAACTGCCGGTAGGTGGTGAGTTCGTCCCGGCGCAGCGCGCGCACCGTCACCAGCTCGACGGCCTCCAGCCGCCCCCGGACCTCGTCTAGTCCGCTCTCGCGCGCGCAGCGGGTGGCGACGGCCGGATCGGGTCGGTCGGGACGGGGGGCGCCCGCCGGTGCCACGCACCGGGTCCACCGGGCGAGCGCCGCCTGATGAGCGGGATCGGCGCGCATCCGCGCCTGGGCCTCGGTGCGGAGGTTGTCGACGACGACCTGCGCTCTGAACCAGCGGCGCTGGTCGCCGTAGAGCCGCCGGCGGGACTCGGCGACGCAGCCGTCCTCGTGGGCGGTGACCGTGGCGCCCGTCGCGAGGGTGACGGAGAGCTCTTGTGGGCCGGCGCCGAACAGCGCCGCCTGGAGTTTTCGCTCCTCGTCCGGGGCCCGGGGGCGGGACGCCAGGGACAGTCCCCGTCCGCTCAGGCAGTCGACCACGAGCCGGTGCTCGGCGGCCTCGAGGAGTGCGTCCTGGGCCGTCACGGCGGCCGGGGCCGCGGGGGCCGAGGAGGAGCCCGGACCCACGGCCGCGCAGCCGGACAGCAGGAGTGCCGCGGCCGCGGTCAGGAGAGCGCTGGGCCTCCGCGGGGCGCTGCTGAACATGGGATCCCCCTTCGATCGTCCCTGGTCGGAGCGCCGACAGGTGATCGGATCGGCGCTCGGGACGATCACTGCCCGAGTGCGGGACCGCCATGCCGTGGCTCACTCGAACGGGTCGAACGCGCCGGGGTGCACGCCGCTCACGCGCTGCGGTCCTGCCCTGCGGACGGGTGACCCACGCCCACGGGGCCGCCGGGCGGGATGCCGGTCGGGTTTCGGCCGGGATGCCGGTCGCGCGTCGGGGTGCGGGCGGGGCTGCGGGCCATGCCGGCCGGATGGGGCCGCGTGGCCCGGGAACGACAGAGCCCCGGTTGGACGGGGGATTCCAACCGGGGCCGTTCTGCCGCGACGCGAAGGGCGGTCACCTCATGGGGGGGACCTTGGGGACCGGGCCCCTTGGGCGTCACATACGTAGCAACGGTCGACCTTTCCCGAATGTTCCGAGCATCCCTTTGTGGGCGGTGTGAGTCACCTCACCCTGTTTCGGGATCTCCTCCGCTCAGTCCTTCTCGGGGCGGTAGACGGCGCCCGGCTCGGCCCTGCCCGGGGCCAGGAGCTCGGGGACGGTCACGAAGGTGTAGCCCCGCCGCTTCAGCTCGTCGATGATGGAGGGGACGGCCGGGACCGTTCCGTCGTAGATGTCGTGGAGCAGGATGATCGCGTCGCCGTGCGCCTGCTCCAGCACCCGCTGCCGTATGAGGGCGGAGTCGGTGGTGGAGTAGTCCTTGGCGGTGACGCTCCACAGGATCTGGGCGAGTCCGAGTTCGCGGCTGACGTCGGACACGGTCCCGTCGGTACGGCCCTGCGGCGGGCGCATGAGGGTCGGCTTCCGGCCGGTGATCTTCTCGACGGCGTCCTGGGTGCGGGACAGCTCCTCGCGTATCTCGGACTCGTCGAGGTCGGTCAGGATCCGGTGGGTCCACGTGTGGTTCGCGACCTCGTGCCCCTCGTCGGCGATGCGCTTGACCACCTTGGGGTAGCGGTCGACGTGCTTGCTGCCCAGCAGGAAGAAGGTCGCGGGGACCTGCTTCTCCTTGAGCACGTCGAGGAGTCGGGGGGTGTCCTTGCCGGGCCCGGCGTCGAAGGTCAGCGCGATGCACTTGGCCTTGGCGCAGTCCACGCGGCGGGCGGCGGCGCCCGCCTTGTCGTCCGATCCCCCCTCCCCCCGTGCGTCCTGCGGGGTGACGGTGTCGACCCCGCAGCCTCCCAGCGTCAGCGTCAACGACGCCGCGGCGATCAGGGCGGTGGCCGTCCCCCTGCGTCGGCCCGGCCTGGATCGGAACATGGTGGAACCTGCTTTCCCCGGTGTTGTCTGCGATACGGCCGGCGACCGCCTGGTCAGGGCGGCTCTCACGGCAGATCGAGAACTCTACACACGGTGTATACCGGGGAGGGCAGGGGGGTCCCCCATACGTTCGAATCTCGGCACGGGCGGTCCTCACCTGCCCGGGACCGTCCAGGAGGGGGTCCGCCCCCTCACGGCCACGCGCACGGGCGCCGGCGCGAGCGGAGCACGCGGACGGACAGGCTGAACGCGGGGGCAGGAGAGCATGAACGGACGGACACGCGGACACGCACGGGCGAGCGACGGGGCGGCACGGCGGACGGGCACACGTGAACCCCGGACGGCGCCCGTCCGCTCCGTCCGGGGAGTCACCGCCTCCGGCTCAGCGGGAGGCCAGCATCAGTCGGGCCTCGGTCTCCTGGTCACCGGAGACGGACTGCTGGGACTGGATGTCGAAGCCGGCGGCGAGCACCTTCTCCACCTCGTGGACGGCGTGGTAGCCGCCGCTCAGCGTGGCCCCGACCGGCGAGGACAGCCGGGTGGGAGACGCATCCTGGTGGCGTCCGCCGGCGGTGTCGAAGGTCGCGGTCCAGACAGTGGGGGACGGCCCCGCGGCCGCCTGGGAACCGGGGGCCGCCATGTCCTCCAGCTCGTAGAAGCCGCCGAGGACGCCGAAGACGGCCTGCGCGTCCTCGCGGCTGCAGCCACTGAGCTGCACGGTCACGTCGGTGTCGATGTGCAGGTCGTACACGTCGCTCATCTCCTCGCGGCCGGCCGGTCTCTCGTGGCGCTCCGCGCTCGTCGGGCCGGCGCTCGTCGTGCCACGTCTCCAGGATCCCTCGCGGGGCGGCTTCCCGCGAGGCCCGGCGTCCTCCGCTCACGTGCGGCCGATGATCCCCTCGACGGTGTCGGCCTCGGCCGCCCGCTTGTCGGGGCGGTGGCGGAGCACGCGGGCGAAGCGCAGCGTGACACCGCCCGGGTAGCGGGTCGAGGCCTGGAGCCCGTCGTAGGCGATCTCCACGACCAGTTCGGGCCGCACGCGCACGGTGAACCCGTCGTCCTCCACGGCGAGTTCGCCGAGCCGTTCGGTCTGCCAGCGGAGCATCGCGTCGGTGAGGCCCTTGAAGGTCTTCCCGAGCATGACGAAGCCGCCGTCGGCCGCGCGCGCACCGAGGTGGAGGTTGGACAGCAGCCCGGTTCTGCGCCCGTGGCCCCGCTCCACGGCCAGCACGACGAGGTCGACGGTGTGGACGGGCTTCACCTTCAGCCAGGTGCGCCCCCTGCGGCCGGCCACGTAGGGCGCGTCGAGTCCCTTGACCAGGACGCCCTCGTGGCCCCTGGCCAGGGTGTCGGTGAAGAACCGCTCGGCCGCCTCCACCTGCGCGGGATCGGCGGGGTCGGTCACGACGAGGCGGCGCACCCGACGGTCCTCGGGCAGCAGTCGCGCGAGGGCCGCGTGCCGTTCCCGGCCCGGCCGGTCGATCAGGCCCTCACCGCCGACCGCCAGCACGTCGAAGAAGACCGGGGTGAGGGGAAGCGTGGCGTGCGCGCCGGCGACGTCGGTACGGGAGCCCACCCGGGAGGCGATGGACTGGAACGCCGCGGGGCGCCCGGTCCCGGGATCGAGCGCGATCACCTCACCGTCCAGGATGAAGTCGTCGGCCGGCACCGCGCGGGCGGTCGCGACCACCTCGGGCAGCCGGTCGGTGATGTCGTCCAGGGAGCGGGTGTGGACCCTGACGTCGTCGCCGCGCCGGTGGACCTGTACGCGGATCCCGTCGAGCTTCTCCTCCACGACGCAGGGTCCGAGGTCGCCGATGGCCTCGGTGACGGAGGAGGCGGTGTGCGCGAGCATCGGCTGCACCGGGTTCCCGACGCGGAGGGTGAAGCGGTCGAGGGCGGCGGCGCCGTCGGCGAGCACCGCCTGGGCGACCGGGGGGAGCGAGCCTTCGAGCATCACGGCGCGCCGCAGCTCGGCCGCGGGCACGCCGGCCGCCTGCGCGACGCCTTCCAGAGCGACGGCGTCGAGGGCTCCCTGGCGCACCTCCCCGGTGAGCAGGCGTAGCAGCAGCTCCTGTTCGGCGTCGGTGGCGGCGGCGAACAGCGCGTGGACGAGTCGGGTGCGCTCCGCCCGGGAACCCGCGCCGGAGACCACAGCGAGGTCCGCCATCGTGCGGTCGACGCGCTCCAGGGTGAGCCCGGGCCGGTCGGCGGGCGGGACGGCGGGCGGGGCGACCTCCTTGAGGACGCTCCAGCCCACCCCGATCCGGCCCTGTGGCAGCCGTCCCGAGAGGTAGGCGATGACGAGGGGGCTCTCCGCGGGCTCCGCCTCCGCGAACAGCTCGGCGAGGAGGCGGATCTTGCGCGAGCGAGCCGACTCGGCGGCGACCTGCCGGGACACCTCGGCGACACGGGCGAGCAGCATGGGCCCATCCTCTCCGGACCGCGCCCGCACCGCACGCCGCGCGGCGCCGTCGGGGCCGGGACCACGCCGGGGCCGCAAGGGCGGCACGCCGTAAGGGCGCCAGGGCCTCAGAGCGTCAGCGCTCCACGCCGTGAGGACGTCAGGGCCAGGACATCGGGCGCTTCCGTCCGCCGACGTGCCTGCCGCCGCCCGCCCTCCTGCGCCGGAGCCGGGCGAGGAGCCCGGCGCGGGCCGCCGTCCGGCTCGACGGTGGTTCGGTCACGGCAGGCCGCCCGGCCGGAACCAGGAGGGGCCCGGGTGGGGTCGACGCCGGCGGCGGCGCGGACCGCGCGGGCGGCACGGGAGGTCCGGGCGGGAGAGAGGGCGCCGCCGTCAGGACCGGCTGTCGGCGCATGCGGCCAGGCACCCAGGGACCCGGCGCCTCCCCACTCTCCCGTGGCGGACCCGCATCGCCCGGGTGGGGCGCCGGCCCCCTGCTGCGCGCCTCGTCGAGCGCGAGGGCGAGGCTCAATCGGTGCCAGAGGATCTCGTCCGGGTCGTCGGCCCGCGCGAGCCGCTCGGCGATGTCGCGCGCCGCCGCCCGCACCGGCGTTCCCGGCGGCTCCGGCGGGCGGAGCCGGTCGAGGTGGGCGCGCTCGTACGGGTCGTCGACGACCTCGGCGACCTGGACGGGGTCGAGCATCGAGGCCATGGCGGCGGCCTGCGCCCACGGGTCGTCCGTGGCGCGGAGGAGTACGCCGAGACGCCGCGCACGCCAGTTCCTCGGCCTCAGGTCCTCGTGGGCGGCGAGCCGTTCGCGGAGTTCCGCCGGCAGTCTCCCGCTGAGCAGCGCCGGGCAGGTGCGGCCGAGCGTGGCGACGTCCTCCGCGAGGTACGTCCAGACCACCGCCCGGTAGCGGTTCAGGGAGAACCGGACGGGGCTCACGTGCCCCGTCCGGGCGAGCCGGGTGAAGCGCTCGGGTGAGATCTCCAGGAGCGCCGCCGCCTCCGCCGTACCGATCGCGTGCACCCGGTCGCGCAGGCCGGCGGGGAAGTCGGGTGCGGTCCTGAGCCGGTCGAGCTCGGCCCGCTCGACCCGCCGGCGGCCGCTCTCCCCCGCCGGCACCGTCCTCACCAGGCCCAGCTGGACCGCGAGCCGGAACTCGTCACGGCCCAGCTCCAGTTCCTGTGCGGCCCGCCCCGGTGTCACCGTCACCGTGCGCGCCCCGCCGTCCACCGCCATGCCGCGGCCCTCCCCCGTACGTCCGTGGTCCTCCGTGTCGCGGGCCGCTTCGACCCGACACCAAGAACGTAACGCAGAGTGACGAGATGCGCACCACCTGTGGACAACCGTCTGTGGACAACCCCGGCCCGCCCTGGAGGCCCGCCTGGAACCCGGCCGTCAGAACAGGCCGCCCTCCGGGTGCCCGGGCTGGCGCGCCGCCACGCCGAGGTGCTCGCCGACCCGGTTGACCAGCAGCGTCATCTCGTAGGCCACCTGACCGACGTCCGCCTCCGCCGCGCTCAGGACGCAGAGGCAGCTGCCCTCGCCCGCCGCGGTCACGAAGAGGAGCGCCTCGTCGAACTCCACCATCGTCTGCCGCGCCCGACCGGCCCTGAAGTGCCGGCCGGAACCCCGGGCCAGGCTGTGCAGGCCCGAGGAGACGGCTGCCAGGTGCTCGGCGTCCTCACGGGCGAGTCCGCTGCTCGCGCCGGTCACCAGGCCGTCGTTCGACAGCACGAGGGCGTGCCGTATGAAACCGACCCGCTGCGTCAGGTCGTCGAGCAGCCAGTCCAGTCCCTTGTCCAACGCCATCAGTGGTCCTCCCCCTGGGTGGTGCGGCCCGGTGACCCGGCTGTCCCGTGGTCCCGTACCGCAGTGGTCCGCCGTATCGCCGCAAGCCTTACGCACTGTCGTGAACAGGGCAAGCACTGCACCACGCCCGCGCGTGCCGACTGCGCCGTGCCCGCGTGTGGCGCAGGATGGGGCCATGACGAGGATGACCGACGATCAGTGGCGGACCTTCGTGTCCGAGGGGACCCGTACCGGCAAGCTGGCGACCGTGCGCGAGGACGGAAGTCCGCACGTGGTGCCGATCTGGTTCCTCCTGGACGGGGACGACCTCGTGTTCAACACGGGCAAGGACACGGTGAAGGGGCGCAACCTCGCGCGCGACGGGCGGGTCGCGCTGTGCGTCGACGACGACACTCCGCCGTTCGCCTTCGTCTCGCTCAGCGGACGAGCCGGACTGAGCGAGGAGCCGGAGGAGTTGCGCCGCTGGGCCGGCCGCATCGGCGCCCGCTACATGGGCGAGGACCGGGCGGACGAGTTCGGGGAGCGCAACGCGGTCCCGGGCGAACTCCTCGTCCGGGTGCGCATCGAGAAGGTCGTCGCCCAGGCCGGCGTGGCCGACTAGGGACCGCGGGGCCGACAAGCCCCCCCCCGCCGTGCGCATCGGGCCACCGTGCCGATTGGACTCCGCCGTGCCCGATCGACCGTGTGGATCGGACTCGCCGTGCGCATCGGGATCCGCGGCGCACGGGGCCGCTCAGCCGACCGTGTCGAGGAGTCGCGCCGTGTGCATGCGTCCGGCGTACTCGACGAGCCGGATCAGCACCTCCTTCCCGGAGTCGCGGTCGCGCGCGTCGCACAGCACGACGGGGGTGCCCCGGTCCAGGTCGAGTGCGCGGGAGACGTCGGCCGCGCCGTAGGTACGCGCGCCCGTGAAGCAGTTGACGGCCACCACGAACGGGATCTTCCGGTGCTCGAAGTAGTCGACGGCCGGGAAGCAGTCCTCCAGCCGCCGGGTATCCGCGAGCACGACGGCCCCGAGGGCGCCCTGCGACAACTCGTCCCAGAGGAACCAGAAGCGGTCCTGGCCGGGGGTCCCGAAGAGGTACAGGGAGAGCCCGGAGCGGATGGTGATGCGGCCGAAGTCCATCGCGACGGTCGTGGTGGTCTTCTGGTCGACTCCCCCGGTGTCGTCGACCGCCTCCCCGGCCCGGCTGAGCTGTTCCTCGGTACGGAGCGGCCGGATCTCGCTGACCGCGCCCACGAGCGTGGTCTTGCCCACGCCGAATCCGCCGGCGACCAGGATCTTCAGGGCGAGGGCGGTGCTGTCCGATCCGCCGTCCCCGCCGTCGTCCGCGCCGGTGCTCTCAGAGCGCTCGTAGACCATCGATTACTTCCCTCAGGATTCTCTCGTCCGGGAGCTGTGCGGGCGGTACGGGTCGGCTGACCCGTACGAAGCCCGATTCGAGCAGGTCGCCCAGGAGGACCCGGACGACGCCGACGGGGAGGTCGGCGTCGGCGGAGAGCTCGGCGACGGACTGGGTCTCGGCCCGGCACAGCGCGAGCAGGGACCGGTGCTCGGGACCGAGGAGGGACTCCTCGGCCGGTCCTGGCGGATCGTCGTCCACGACGACGAGGGCGATGAGGTCGAACCGTACGTTGCTGGGCCCGGGCCTGGTGCGGCCGCCGGTCATCGCGTACGGGCGCACGAGCGGTCCGGCGTCGGCGTCGTACCACTGACTGCCCGGCACGGACGGGCCGCCGCCGGTGCTCTCCTCGTTCATGGGCCTTCTCCGGGTCAGCCGGCGGCCGGCGGGGTCACCGTGAGCCGCGGCGGGGTGTGCAGGTGCTCGCCGACGCGTTTGACGAGGCGGGCCATCTCGTAGGCGATGAGGCCGATGTCGGCGCTCACCGCGCTGAGGACGGCGAGGCAGGACCCGTCCCCCGCGGCGGCGACGAAGAGGAAGCCGTCGTCCATCTCGACCATGGTCTGGCGGACGCCGCCGGTCCCGAACTGCCGCCCCGCTCCCTTCGCGAGGCTGTTGAAGCCGGAGGCGATGGCAGCCAGGTGCTCCGCGTCCTCGCGGCTGAGGCCGTTGGAGGCTCCGACGGCGAGTCCGTCGTTGGAGAGCACCACGGTGTGGCGGACCTCCCGGACCCGCATGACGAGGTCGTCGAGGAGCCAGTCGAGCTCGCCGGACCGATGGTGGGAGATCCTCTCGTGGTCGATCATGGCTGGTCTCCTTCGGGGCGGGGGTCGTCGAGGGGGGTGATGCCGTGACCGGGTTCGTGGCCCGTGCCGGGGCCGAGGGGGCGCCTGCTGCCCGGGGCCGCGCCGCCGCCCCGCCGCCAGCCGTCGCGGTAGGCGGCCATCCGGTCCCGGACCACCTCGGGGGTGCGGGTCGCCGGGCCCGGATCGGCCGGCACGGACAGCGGCTCCGGGGCGGGTGCCTCGCGCAGCTGCGGAACCAGGCTGGCCTGGCGCACCCGGCGGGGCAGTTCGCCCTCGGCCCCGTCGTCATGTCCGGCGTGCCGGGGCCCGGGGCCGGTTCCTCCCGCGGGCGTGCCGGGCTGCCGCTCCCGTGCCGGCGGCGGTACGGAGGGGCCTCGGCGGCGGAGTTCGGTGACCCCGGCGGGTGGCGGCCCCTGTTCCGGCGGCGGTGCGAGGGCGGGCACGACGGTCGGGCGCGGCAGGGGCTGCGGGCGCGGGGACGCGGGCGCCTGGGGCGGGACCGGCGGCCGGGAGCCGCTCGCCGCTCCGGGCGGTGTGCCGGGGCGCGGACCGCCCGTCGGCTGCGGGGCGGTCCTACGGGGTGCGGGGACGGGTCCGGTGGGAGCGCCGGCTTCGGCGGTGGGCGGGCCGGACTCCGCGGGCGGGCGGGCGACCTGGGGGCGGCCGAAGCGGCGGGCCTCGGCGCGCTGCGCCTCTTCGCGTTCGCGTGCGGCGCGTGCCGCGTCCGTACGCGGGTCGGTGCCGGGGCGGCCGGGACGGAAGCCGCCGTCGAGCCGGTCGCCCGCGGTCTGTTCGTCGCCGCTCTGCCGGTGGTCCGGGCCGGGCTCTTCCCGGCCGGCGACGGGCGTGCGGGGATCGCGCGCCCTCGGGGTTCCGGCGGGCGGCGTGTCGGCATCGTGACCGGGCGGGCCCGCGGGCCCGCCCGGCGGCAGGGCGCCCTGGAGGAGGTCGGTCGGGAGCAGTACGACGGCCGTGGTACCTCCGTACGGGGAGGTGCGCAGCTGGACCTTGACGTCGTGGCGGGAGGAGAGCCTGCTGACGACGAAGAGGCCGAGCCGGTCGCTGTCGAAGAGGTCGAGGGCCTCGGACTGGGCGATGCGGGCGTTGGCCTCGGCGAGGGTCTCCTTGCCCATGCCGAGCCCGCGGTCCTCGATCTCCAGGGCGTACCCGTTGCCGACGGGCTCGCCGCTGACCCTGACCTTGGTGTGGGGCGGGGAGAACTGGGCGGCGTTCTCGATGAGTTCCGCGAGGAGGTGGGTGAGGTCGGCGACGGCGCCGCCGACGACGGCCGTCTCGGGGAGCCGGCGCACCTCCACGCGCGCGTAGTCCTCGATCTCGGAGACGGCGGCGCGGACGACGTTGGTGAGCGGGACGGGCATCCGCCAGGCGCGGCCGGGGGCGGCGCCGGAGAGGATGATGAGGCTCTCGGCGTGGCGCCGCATGCGGGTGGTGAGGTGGTCGAGCCGGAACAGGTCGCCGAGTTCGTTGGGGTCGTCGGCGCGCCGCTCCATGCTGTCCAGCAGGTTGAGCTGGCGGTGGACGAGGACCTGGCTGCGCCGGGCGAGGTTGACGAAGACGCCGGAGATGCCGCTGGCGAGTTCGGCGCGCTCGACGGCCGCGGAGAGGGCGGCTCGGTGGACGGTGGTGAGGGCCTCGCCGACCTGGCCGATCTCGTCCTGGGAGAGGGTGCCGGGCGGGGCCTCGGCCTGGACGTCGATGTCCTCGCCCGCGCGCAGCCGTCGCATGGCGGAGGGGAGTTTGCCGTGGGCGATGCCGAGTGCCGTGTTGCGGAGGCTGACGAGTTCGACGACCAGGCCGCGGCCGATGCGGACGGAGATGACGAGGGAGGCGGCGACGGCCGCGAGGCCGAGGACCACCGCCGCGCCGCCCGCGGTGAGGACTCCGCCGGCGACGGGGTCGGCCCGGTCGGCCGCGGCGGTGCGGGCGTCGGTCTCGATCGCGGTGAGTCCGGCGCGTACGGCGGCGAGGGTGTCGTCCCAGTCGGCGCTGGGGACGGCCTGCGCCGCGGGGCGGCCGGGGCTCGCGGCGCGGATCAGGTCCTCGGCCCGGGTGAGGCGGGTGTGGTCGCCGCCGGCGGCGAGCCGGTCCCAGGCGGCGCGGTCGGCGGCGGGCAGGTCGGCGGTGGCGGAGGCCGTGAGGGTGCGGCGGGTCTCCACGGCGCCGGAGAAGGCGCGGAGTCCCCCGTCGGTGAACCGGCCGGTGAGGTGGGCGACGGTGAGGAGGGCGTCCTCGCGGGCCAGCATCTCGCCGGCCCGGCCGAATTCCAGGAGCACGCGCGCGTCGGAGCCCTGCCGGGTGTCCTGGATGCCGGTGAGGGCACCGCCGACGGCGAAGGCGGCGGAGACCGCCGCGGTGTACTCCTCGTACACCTGGTCGCCGTCGGCGCGGCCGTCGACGGCGGCGGTGCGGAGCCGGGCGAGGCCGGCGACCTTGCCGACGAACGCGCTGACCCGCTGTCCGACTCCGGCGGGGAGGTCTCCCGTGTCGCCGACGGTGTGGGTGTCGTCCAGCCGGAGGCGGTCGACGGCCTCGTCCGTGCGGCGGATGCGGTCCTTGAGCTCGGCCGACCGGGTGGCGCCGGGCGCGGCGACCTGCCGTACGGCGGCCCGCCGTTCGTCCTGGAGGGCGGCGAGGGCCTCCGTCACGGGCAGCCGGATCTCGGCGTCGACGCGCTGGAGCTGGCGGAGGCGGGCGACGTCCTGGGCGGTGGTGACGGTGGCGAAGCCCCACAGGGCGAGGAGCGACACGACGGGGACCATCAGCAGCGAGACGATCTTGGCGCGGACGGTGCGGGGCCGCAGGCCGCGCCGCGGGCGGTCGGGGGTTCGGGGGCCGTGCGCCGCGGCGGGGGAGGGACCGCCGGTGGTACGGCCGGTGGTGAGGAGGGCGCGCGCCCCCGGGGCGGGGCCCGCCGCGTGTCCCGCGCCGGCGGTGCGCACGGCGGTGTCAGGGGCGGGTCCGCCCTGCTCGTCGGCGGGCGGGCCGGCGTGTGCGCGCCGCCCGCGCGCGGCCGCCGACGGCGGCGTCGGCGCCTCTGCGTCGTTGGTCCTGCGGGGAGTTCGCATGGCCTCCTCGTTCCGGCTGCGACGGTCTCTGGTGCGCGGCGCGCGGGGTCGGGTTCAGCTCGTGGGCGTGCGGAGGGGCGGCGCGGGGTGGAAGCCGGGGGGTGCGACGTCCACCGCGCGCTCGTCGGTGAGGCGGCCCGCCGAGGCGTAGGCCGCCCGCTCCCCGGCCGTCGGCGAGAGGGCGACGAACGCGGAGGTGATGAAGAGGTAGGAGCCGAGGCCGACGGCGAGCGGGAAGATGAACTGCATGACGGTGGCGCCGGAAAGGGGCGCGGCGGAGGGGGCCACGTCCACCCGCACGGCGAGCATGCCGGTGTAGTGCATGCTGCTGACGGCCGCGCCCATGACGAGCGAGGCGACGGCGACGGCCGCGGGCGCGTGGATGTGGAGGGCCGCCCACAGGGCGGCGGTGGCGGCGACGACGGCGATGACCACGGAGAGTCCGACGAGCAGCGGGTCGAAGCGGACCTCGCCGTGGAGCCGGAGGGCGGCCATCCCCAGATAGTGCATGCTCGCCACGCCGACCCCGGTGGTGAGTCCGCCGATCAGGAGGGAGCGGACCCGGTCCCGTCCGTAGCCGACGACGAACACGCCGACGCCGACGACGGCCATCGCGACGACCAGGCTGAGGATGGTGAGCGGGACGTCGTAGCGGATGTCGGTGCCGGTCACGCCGAAGCCGAGCATCGCCACGAAGTGCATCGTCCAGATGCCGGTGCCGATCGCCGAGGCGGCCGTGAGCAGCCAGTTGCGGCGGGAGCGGCCGGTCGCGTCGAGCGCGCGGACCGTGCAGCGCAGCCCGAGGGCGGCGCCGACGCAGGCCATCGCGTACGACAGTGCAGGTGTCAGCCAGCCGAAGGTGGCGTGGTCCAGGTGTCCCATGGCTCCGGGACGCTAGTGCGCATCAGGGGGCGCATCTGGGGCGCATTTCGAAAGCTGATGGAATATGACAGGGAGCTGATCCCGAACGATCGCACCGCGCTCGAACGTGTACGCAGCGAGTGCGCACAACATGTTCACATGAGGCGGTCACTCCTCCGGGTGCGGAATCATGGGCTCATGACCGACGACCCCACACACGTCCGAGAGTTCTTCGGCGCCCGCGCCGCCGACTGGGACAGCCGCTTCCCCGACGACGGCCCCGCCTACGCGGCCGCGGTGGAGGAGCTCGGCCTGCGCCCGGGTGACGCCGTACTCGACGCGGGCTGCGGCACCGGGCGCGCCCTCACCCCGCTCCGCGCCGCCGTCGGTCCGTCCGGCACCGTGCTGGGCGCCGACCTCACGCCCGAGATGCTCGAACGGGCGGTCGCCGCGGGGCGGGGCGGCACGGAGGGCACGGCGGCGCTCCTGCTCACCGACGTCGGACGGCTGCCGGTCCGCGACGGCGTCCTCGACGCGGTCTTCGGGGCGGGGCTCGTCTCCCACCTCGCGGACCCCGTCGCCGATCTGCGCGAACTCGCGCGCGCCGTACGGCCCGGGGGCCGGCTCGCGCTCTTCCATCCGATCGGTCGGGCCGCCCTCGCGGCCCGCCACGGCCGCACGATCACCCCGGACGACCTGCGTGCGGAGCCCCGCCTCCGCACCGTACTCAGCGAGGCGGGCTGGCGGCTCGTGCGGTACGTCGACGAGGACGCGCGCTACCTGGCCCTGGCCGTCCGGGAGTCCTGAGGACCCGGCCGATCGCGCCACCACCCGTGCGCCCGAACGCCGATGCGACCCCGCGGGGCTCTTGGCGCATCCCTTCGAACGGGCGGTGTGCCCCCTCCCCGATCCGGCCGGAGCCGCCCTCCCGATGTGGCAGAGTCGGAACGGACCGGCGGTCCGGCGGAGGGGGCTGTGAGTGGCGCGGGTGGTCGACGACCGGTTCGAGCTGGTGGAACGGCTCGGCGGGGGCGGCATGGGCACCGTGTGGCGGGCGCGCGGCCTCGCCCTCCACCGGGACGTGGCCCTCAAGGAGGTACGCCCGCCCGACCCCTCGCCGGCCGAGTACGACCCCGGGGGCGCGAGCGAGCTCCGCGTCCGGGTGCCGCGCGAGGCCCGGGCACTCGCGCGCGTGGCGCACCCCCACGTGGTGACCGTCCATCACATCGTGGACGGCGGCGAGGGCACGTATCCCTGGCTCGTCATGGAACTGGTGCCCGGCGGTTCGCTCCAGGACCGCCTCGACCGCGGCGCCGGCGAGGCCGCGACACTCGGACGCGGAATCCTCGGGGGGCTGCGGGCGGCGCACGCGGCGGGCATCCAGCACCGGGACGTCAAACCGCCGAACGTGCTCATCCGGCCCGGCGGACAGCCCGTCCTCACCGACTTCGGCATCGCGGCGATCCACGGGGCGCGGCCAGGACCGGCAGAGCCGCCCCGGGCTTCCCGAACGGCCTCAACGCACCCTTCTTTCGCGGCACTTCACTGACTACCGTGGATCGTGCCGGGCAGTCGTGCCCGGGAGAGGCGGTGCGGCGTGGCACGGGTACCCGAAAGACTGCGCAAGCTCCTTCCGTCCGCCCGGCGGGCACCGGAGGCGGCTCCGCCGGCGCCACCGCGCCCCCGGCAGGGGCACAACCTCTTCGAGGCCGCCGCCGAGTACGTGGCCGCCTGCGCCGAGGACGATCCGGCACGGGCGGAGGAGGCGGCGAGCCGCGTCTCCCCCGGGATGCTGTCGTTCGGGGTCAACGAACTCGCCTGCCGTGCGCTCCTCACCCTCGCCCGGGAGCGGAACGAGTCACCGAGGACGGTGGCCCGCTCGCTGCTCGGTCTGCGGGAGCGGCCGGCGCCCCGCCCGGCGGCCGACGCGTAGCGGACACGGACCGGAGCGGACGCGGGCGCGGGAGTCCCGGGCCGGGCCGCACGGCGATGCAGGTCACGACGCGCGGCTCTGGACAGGCCTCCCTACTCACTGGTTAAGGTGCGCCGACAACCAGATGGGGAGGCATGCGTGGCTGGGACGGACCCGATCGCCGAGGCCGAGGTCGAGGGCGCTGCCGACGCGCTGTTCGTGCTGACCGCGGCACTGCTGACGCCCGCGCGTTTCCCGAGCGTCCTCGGCGACGACTACCCGGCGGCCTGCGCCGCCCTCGGACTCCGGCCGCACGCGGAGGGCTACGGCCTCGTGTTCGGCCAGGACGGGCTCGGCGCCCGCTGGACGGTGGTCGTCGACGACGTGTCGCTCGTCGCCGTGGCCATCGCCTCCTGGGACTGCGGCATGGCCTACGACCTGTCGCCCGACGAGGACTCGGTGGTCGCCGGGCTGCCGGGCTGGCCCCTCGAGGTGGTCACCCGCGCGCCCGGCGTGCCGGACCCGCACGACCCGGGACCCCAGGAAGGCGATCCCGCCCCGCTGGTACCGCCGTCCGGCGACGTCTGGGGGCCCGCGCAGCGGCGTCTCGGCGCCGACGAGGTGGGGCGCCACTGGGCCGCCTGGCGCAGCCAGGTGACGGACGACGAGCCGTCGGCCACAGCTCCGGCGTCCGCCGGCGGCCGGACGCCGGAGCCGCCCGGGAGCGTGGCCCCGACCCCGACCGCCACCCCGCCCGAGCGGTCCGCGACGCACGCGCCGGCCGCCGCACCCGCGGCCGTACCGGGCGAGGCCGCGGCCAGGCCCATGACCTGGTTCGAGAGGCCGTCCCGCGCACGGGCCACGCCCGCCCCGGCGCCGCAGGCTCCCCCCGCCGCCGAGGCCGCGGGAGCGGACCGGTCCGGCGCGGCCCCGGCCGCGGACGCCGCCTCCGACCCCTACGCGGGAGTCCGCCGGGCCCTCGACCAGCTCCGCGGCTACCTGGAGGAGCCCCCGCCGGTCGGCCGGGTCCGGTCCTCCGGCACCGAAGCGGAGGGCGGCGTACGGACGCTGCGCGCGGACGGCCCCGGCTGGTCGCTGGTGGCACGGCCCGACGACATGGCCTTCGTGCTCCTCGACGAGCTGCCGGGCGAGGTCATGCCGGTGGCCCGCGGCCCGCGGCTGCCGGCGCTGCTGGAGGGGCTCGACGCGATGGCCGTTCGACCCACCTGACCGCGCCCCGGGCGGCTACGGTCCTCCACCGCCCCCGGGGCGGCTACGGTTCTCCACCGCTCCCCAGGCGCGTAGCGGTCTCCGCCATCCGTGGCGCGCGGGTCAGACCTTCTCCAGAGGCCGGTGCGGGCCGACCGGCAGCTCGACTCGGATCGGGTCGCCGGGGCGCACGTCGCCACCGGTCAGGACGACTCCCATGATCCCGGCCTTGCGCACGACGTCTCCCTTCTCGTCACGGCCGAGCACCTGCTTGAGCAGTCCGTGGCGGAAGGCGTCGATCTGGGCGCACGGGTTGCGGAGGCCGGTGATCTCGACGACCGCCTCCGCGCCGAGGTGCAGTCGCGCGCCCGTCGGCAGGCCGAGGAGGTCGATCCCCCGGGTGGTGACGTTCTCGCCGAGGTCGCCGGGGGCGACCTCGAAGCCCGCTCCCGCGACCTCGTCGAAGAGCTCCGCGTGGATGAGGTGGACCTGGCGCAGGTTCGGCTGGGTGGGGTCCTGGGCGACGCGGGACCGGTGCTTGACCGTCACGCCCGCGTGGACGTCGCCCTCCACCCCGAGCCCCGCGAGGAGGGTGATGCCCGCCCGGTTGGGCTTGGTGAACGTGTACGTGCCGTTGCTGCTGACGGTGGTGACCGTGCCGTCGCTCATGGCGAGGGGTTCCCCTTCTCCGCTCCCCGGCGGGCCGGAGCACCGGCCCGCCGAACCGATGATCACATCGGGTGTGACCGTCTGCGACCCTACTCGGCCGCCTCGGAGCGCAGGGGTGCCCCCACGTCGTGCAGATGACCGAGGGCCTGGCGGTACGAGTCGACGAAGCCGGTCTCCGTGTACGGAATGCCCAGGGCAGCGCAGTGCGCACGGACGGCCGGCTGCGCCAGGCGCAGGTGGGGTCGCGGCATGCTCGGGAAGAGGTGGTGCTCGACCTGGTAGTTGAGGCCGCCGAGGAACCAGTCGGTCAGGGCGCCGCCCCGGATGTTGCGCGAGGTGAGGACCTGGCGCCGGAGATGGCCCCAGCTGTCACCGTCGGCGTGCTCGTCGGGCCGTTCCATGCCCTTGTGGTTGGGGGCGAAGGCCATGCCCAGGTGCACCCCGAGCAGCATCTGGTGGACGAGGGCGAAGACGAGCGCCTGAAGGGGGGTCAGGAAGGCGAGGAGCAGGGCGGTGTAGCCGGCGAAGTGGGCGAGGAGCAGGCCGCCTTCCACCAGCCGGTCGCGGCGGGTGCGGCAGGGGCCGTCCTCCGCGAGCAGGGCCCGTACGCCGTACACCTTGAGCGCGATGCCCTCCAGCGTCGTCAGCGGGAAGAACAACCAGGCCTGGTGCCGGGTGAGGAAGCCCCGCAGTCCGGTGCGGCCGGTCGTCTGGTGCTCGGCGAAGACGAGGATGTCGGCCGCGACGTCCGGGTCCTTGTCGAGGTGGTTGGGGTGGGCGTGGTGCCGGTTGTGCTTGTCGTTCCACCACTCCCGGCTCATGCCGAGGAGGAGGTTGGCGTGGACGAGTTGGAGGATCCGGCCGGCCTTGCGGTTCGCGGTGATCTGCGCATGGCCCGCGTCGTGGCCGACGAACGCGGCACGGGCCGAGAGCAGCGCGAGGGGGAGGGCGAGGGGCAGCGCCCACCAGGAGGGGCCGGTCAGGGCGAGTGCGGCCACGACGGCGCCGATGCCGAGGAGGTTGACCGCGATCCCGCGGGCGTACCAGCCGGGGCGGTGTTCGAGGAGTCCCTGCGACCTGACCAGCCGCAGGAGCGGGGTGAACTCGCTGCCGCCCCCACCGCGGGCGGGCGCGGCGGCGGGCGCGGCGGCGGGCGGGGGCAGGACGGTGGCCTGGGACACGGCGGGCTCCGGTTTCTGTCGGTCGGAAGTAGCGGTGCCACCGCCGGAAGGGGCGGCGGCACGGTCGAGGGGGGGGCGGCCGCGCGCGGGGCGTGGTGGTGGCGTGGTGGTCGCGTCCCGGAGACCGGGGTGGCGGGCGGGACGGGGCGGCGGATCGCGGTGCCGGGGCGGTGGACGCGTCTGGTCCGGCGCCCACCGAGAACGTACGGATCGGCGCCCTGTCGGAGCCATGGCGTCACCACCCGACCCGGGGAGGGGGCGCGCCGGGGGCCGGGGGTGGGGAGTTCCCCACCCCCGGCGGCGAGGGACCCCGGCTCCGGAGGCGAGTGTGGTGTGGATCACGCACGGAAACATCCGCGTCTCGGCCGGGCCGTGAGGTACCCTCGGCCGCTCGGACGTCAGGTAGTCAAATTTGAGGAATGCATTGTCGCTGTCGCACGGACCCGATGAACTCGCCCGCCACTCCGCCGTCTTCCTCCCCGCCGAGCCGCCCCGCGCGGGCTTGATCGCCTTCTGGTCGTCGGAGGACGACGACCCGGATCCGCACACCGGTGCCGGCTCGGGCGCCGCGGGCGTCGGCGCCGCCGGTGTCCACACCGTCGAGATGTCGGGCGTCGACCTCCCGGGCGTCGACACCGTCGAGCCCGCCGGCAGCGACACCGCCGGAACCGCCGACCGCACCGTCGTCGACATCACGGTCGTCGACGCGGAGACCCTCCGTCCGGTGGCCGTTCCCGCGCGTGTCCTCCCCGTACGGGACGCCCTGCCGCTGCTCGCGCGGGCCCGCTTCTCCGACGGCGCGTCGCCTTCGAGCGCCTTCTGGGGCGCCGCCGCGCTCCTCGCCCTCGACCTCGTCTCCCGCGGTCTGCTGCTACCAGGCCTCACCCCGGGTGACCTCGACGCCTGGCGGGCCGGTCCGCTCGGCCCCGAGGAGCTCGCCTCGCTGCGGACGCTCGCGGCCTCGATGCCTCCCGAGGCCCACGCCGCACCCCTCTCACCGGACGAGCCGCTGCTGCTGCCCGAACCCGAGGCGCTGCTGCGGGCGTTCGCCGACGCCGTCGCGGACACCCTCCCCCGCACACCGGCCGCGCCGCTCGCCGCCGGCGGACCCGCCTTCGCCGCCGACGCGCCGCATCCGATCCCCGGACAGCGGGCGTGGGCCGCCGATGTGGCGGCGGTGCACGACGCGGGCGTCCGGCTCTCGCTCCGGCTCGAACTCCCGGGCTTCACCGCCGAGTCGGAGAAGGCTCCGGACTTCCGCGCGGTCCTCCAGCTGCGCGGGGTCGCCGACCCGACCCTGGTGGCGGACGCGGCCGAGGTGTGGGCCGGCTCGGGCCGGACGGCGGCCGCCTTCGGCCCCCGGGTCCGCATGGACGCCCTCCTCGCCCTGCGGCGCGCCGCCCGGGCCTGGCCGCCGCTCACCCCGCTCCTCACGGCGGCGGTGCCCGACACCGTCGAACTCGACGACGAGGACGTCGCGGAACTGCTCGGCACGGCGGGCCGGGCTCTGGCCGCCGCGGGCGTCCAGGTGCACTGGCCGCGCGAACTCGCGGACCGGCTCACGGCCAGTGCCGTGATCGGTCCCCTGGACGGCGCCGCGACGGACGGACCGGACTCCGCCCGCGCCCAGGACGGGCCCGCGGGCCCCGGATCACCCGCCGGGACGGCCGGCGCCGGAGGGGGCGACGCCACGGCGCCCGGTCCCGACGGGGTGCCGGACGAGGGGCGTTCCGCCGCGGGCCTCCCGTCCTTCCTCTCCGCGAACGCCCTGCTCGGCTTCAACTGGCGCTTCGCCGTCGGCGACCAGGAGCTGACCCGCGCCGAACTCGACCTCCTCGCCGAGGCCGGGCGGCCGCTGGTCCGCCTGCGCGACCGGTGGGTCCTCGTCGACCCGGCCGAGGTGCGCCGGGCCCGCTCCCGGCAGGGCCGCCCGGTGACCCCGGTGGAAGCCCTCTCGGCCGTCCTCACCGGCACGACGGAGATCGACGGCCGGCCCGTCGAGGTGGCGGCGAGCGGCTGGCTGGAGCGGCTGCGGGAACGGATCGCCGACCCGGAGGGCGGTCGGCCGCAGGTCTCCCCGCCCGCGGCGCTCACCGCGACGCTGCGCGACTACCAGCTCCGGGGACTCGACTGGCTGCACCGGATGACCTCGCTGGGCCTGGGCGGCTGCCTCGCCGACGACATGGGCCTCGGCAAGACCGTCACGGTCATCGCGCTGCATCTGCACCGCCAGACCGATCCCGCCTCCGCCGGTCCCACCCTCGTCGTCTGCCCGACCTCCCTCATGGGCAACTGGCAGCGCGAGATCGGGAGGTTCGCGCCCGGCACGCCGGTGCGCCGCTTCCACGGCGCGACCCGCGACCTGGAGGAACTCGCCGACGGCGACGTGGTCCTCACCACCTACGGGACCATGCGCCTCGACGCGCCGCGGCTCGCCGGGCGGAACTGGGGTCTCGTCGTCGCGGACGAGGCTCAGCACGTCAAGAACCCGTACTCGGCGACGGCACGGCAGCTGCGGACCATCGGGGCACGCGCACGCGTGGCGCTGTCCGGCACTCCCGTGGAGAACAACCTCTCGGAACTGTGGGCGATCCTCGACTGGACCACTCCGGGGCTGCTCGGCACCCTGGGCGCGTTCCGGACCCGGTTCGCCGCCGCGGTGGAGGGAGGCCGGGACCCGGCCGCCGCCGCCCGACTCGCGGCACTGGTCCGCCCGTTCCTGCTGCGCCGCCGCAAGTCGGACCCCGGCATCGCGCCCGAGCTGCCGCCGAAGACGGAGACCGACCGGACCGTCTCCCTGACGCCGGAACAGGCCGGTCTCTACGAGGCGGTGGTGCGGGAGACCCTGGCGGCGATCTCCGAGGCCGACGGCATGGCGCGGCGCGGTCTGGTCGTCAAGCTGCTGACCGGGCTCAAGCAGATCTGCAACCATCCCGCCCAGTACCTCAAGGAGGACCGGCCGAGGATCGAGGGCCGCTCGGGCAAACTGGAGCTCCTCGACGAACTCCTCGACACCATCCTCGCCGAGGGGGCGTGCACCCTCGTGTTCACCCAGTACGTGGGAATGGCCAGGCTCCTGGAGGAGCACCTGGCGGCGCGCGGCGTGCGGACGCAGTTCCTGCACGGCGGTACGCCGGTCGCCGAACGGGAGGCGATGGTCGCCCGTTTCCAGTCGGGCGAGGTCCCCGTCTTCCTGCTCTCCCTCAAGGCGGCCGGTACGGGGCTCAACCTCACCCGGGCCGAGCACGTCGTGCACTACGACCGCTGGTGGAACCCCGCGGTGGAGGCCCAGGCCACCGACCGCGCCTACCGGATCGGGCAGGACCGCCCGGTGCAGGTGCACCGGCTGATCGCCGAAGGAACCGTCGAGGACCGGATCGCCGCCATGCTCGACCGCAAGCGGGAGCTCGCGGACACCGTCCTGGGCACCGGCGGCGACACCCCGCCGGAGCTGACCGAACTGACCGACGCCGAGCTGGCGGAGCTCGTACGACTGCGGGGTGACGCGCGATGAGCGGGTACGGACACGAGGGCGACGAGCGGACGTTCGCGGCGTTCCCGCCCGCGCGGGGCGGGTCCTTCGCCCGGACCTGGTGGGGACTGACCTGGCTGAAGGCGCTGGAGGACACCGCGCTCGACGGCCGGCAGCTCAAGGCCGGACGGCGGCACGCGCGCGCGGGAGCGGTGGGCGCCGTGTCGGTGCGGCCCGGGCGGATCACCGCCGTGGTGCAGGATTCGGACGGCACCGCGTACCGCAGCGACGTCCTGGTGCGGGAGTTCTCGGCGGAGGAATGGGAGCGGCTGCTGGACCTCGCGGTCGACAGCGCGGGCCACATCGCCGCCCTCCTCGACCGCGAGATGCCGCCGCACCTGGTGGAGGACGCGGCGGCCGCCGGCCTCGAACTGCTGCCGGGGATAGGCGACCTCGAACCGCAGTGCGGCTGCGAGGCGTGGGACCACTGCCCGCACACCTCGGCGCTCTGCTACCAGGTGGCCCGTCTGCTCGACGAGGACCCGTTCGTCCTGCTCCTCGTGCGGGGCCGTGGCGAGCGCCTCCTCCTCGACCAGTTGCAGGAGCGCAGCGCCTCCCGGGCCGCGCGCGGGGGTCGGGGGGCGGAGGACGCGCCGGCCGCGGAGACGGCCGGGCAGGTCGGGGGGATGCCGGGCGTGTCGGCGGAAGAGGCCTACGCGGCGGGATTCCTGGTGCCGCCGCTGCCCGCGCCTCCGGTCCCCCTGCCCGCGCCGGGCCAGTCGCCGTCCCTGGAGGCGGAGACGGACCCCGAGCCGGGCGTCGACCCGACGGCCTTGGAGTTCCTCGCGTCGGACGCGGCGGACCGCGCGCACCGGATGCTGGTCGAGGCCCTGGCGGCCGGGGACCCGGCCGGCGGAACCCCGCCGAGCGGGGTACCGGACGTCCGTACTCCGGCGGGCGGGTCCGGCGTGTCCCCGGCGTCGCCGACGGTCGCCCAGGACGCGGTGCGGCTCGCCGTGGGCTCCCCCGTGCCGTGGATCACGGCACGGCTGACCTCGGGTTCCGGCCGGACGCGCGCGGAGATGGACCTCGCCACGCGCGCGTGGCGGTTCGGGGGCGCCGCCGCCCTCGCCGTACTGGAGGAGGAGTGGACGCCGGACGCCGAGGCGCTCGCGTGGGCCGGAGCGCGGCTCGCGGAGGCCTGGGAGGACGACGAGCGTCCGGTCCTCCGGCGGTCCGCCGGCGCGCGCTGGACGGTGGTGGGGGCGGAGGCGCAGCTGCGGCTCGGCGAGGACGGGCGCTGGTGGCCCTATCTCAAGGACGGTGCCCGCTGGTCCCCCGCCGGGCCCGCGGACCGCGACCCGGCGACGGCGCTGGCGACGGCCCTGTCCTCCGCGGCTACTGGAGCGGCCGGCTGAGGGTGCCGCCGCCGGTGGCGGCCAGACTGCAGGCGACGGCGTCCGAACCGAGGAGGTAGCTCGTCCGGTACGGGTACTGGACGAAGGTGGTCCAGCGCGTACCGATCGGCTGCCGCGCGGCCTTGACGCGCAGGGGTGCGCGGCAGAGCACCGCGGCCGCCTCGCGGATCGCCGTGTCCGTGGCGTGGCGGCCGGTCAGCCGGAGCCGTGCGACCAGTTCGGCGTGGTGCGGCGTGTCGCACGCCCGGCGGACCGCCGTGCCGGGCGCGCCGCGGTCGATGTCGAAGCACTCGCCGACGCGCAGCGCCTCGAAGGAGACCGGGCGCGGCGAACCGCCGCCCTGCGCCGCGGGGCGGGTCCGCCGGGGTGCGGCGGGGGTGCCACCGGTCCGTGTGGGTGTCGAGGAGGCCTTCCGGGGCTCGCCCGTCCGGCGCGGGGCGGCGGTACGGGTCGGCGACGCGGTCGGCGTGTCGGCGGCACGGCCGCCGTCCGTTCCGGTGCCGGCGGTCCCCGTGGCGGCCGGCGCCCGGCCGGCCGGCGGGGTGGCCTCGGCGGTGCCTCCGTCGGAACCGACCGGGGACGGCACCCCGATCCGGTCCCCGCCGGGGCGCCCGCCCGCGGACGGGCCCTGCTCGGTCCCGCCGCGCGCGGCGACGAACGCCGTCGCCACGAGCCCGGCGACGAGCAGCGGGACGAGCGGCACGCCGAAGCGGCGGGCACCTCTGGCGGCCGGTCCGGGACGGGGCGCGCCGAGGCGGACGAGGCGGGGGGACCAACCGGTGTCGGCGCCGGTGGGTGCGTCCGCACCGGCACCGCGGAGGTCGGAGGGGGCCGCCGCGCCGGACGGTCCGGAACTCTCGGGGGTGTCGGCGGACTCGGCGGACTCGGCGGAACGGGACGAGCCGGCGGGCGCTGCGGACTCGGCGGTCCGATCCGGCTCGGAGGGCGCGCCGTACCGGGTCGAGTCGGCGGGCTCGGCGATCCGGTCTGAAGCGGCGGGCTCGGCGGGCTCTGCGGGCTCGGCGAAACGGGACGAGTCGCCGGGCTCGGCGATCCGGTCTGACTCGGCGGGCTCGCCGGAACGACCCGACTCGCCGGATCGACCCGACTCGCCGGCTCGACCGGACCCGTCGAGGGCTTCGGGCAGCGGGGCGGGACGGCCGAGCGGTTCGGGCTCCCCGGGGCGGCGGTCGGGCGGCGGGGCGGGAGTGGACGGGTGGGGCACGGGTTCAAGGTTCGCCGCTCCGCGGCTCCGCGGCCACCTTTTTAGGGCGGCGGGGAGCGGCCTGTACGGAAACGTGACCAACGCTCCCCCCGATCGCGCCCCTCCCTCCTTCCGTCGCCCCGTCACGATCCGGTCCTACAGGCCGAGCTGACGCTCGGCGCCCTCGACGGTCTGGGCGAGGAGCACGGCGATGGTCATGGGGCCGACACCGCCCGGCACGGGGGTGATGAGGGAGGCGCGCTCCGCGGCCGAGGCGAAGTCGACGTCGCCGATGTTGCCCGGGTTGTAGCCGGCGTCGACGACAACGGCACCGGGCTTGATGTCCGCGCCCTTGATGAAGTTCGGCTTGCCGACGGCGGCCACGAGGACGTCGGCCTCGCGGACGACCGAGGAGAGGTCCTCGGTACGGGAGTGGCAGTACGTGACGGTGGCGTCCCGGCCGAGGAGGAGCAGACCGGCCGGCTTCCCGAGGATCGCGCTGCGGCCCACGACCACCGCGCGCCTGCCGCGGAGTTCGACGTCGTACGCGTCGAGGAGGCGCATGATGCCGCCGGGCGTGCAGGAGACGAAGCCGGGCAGGCCGAAGCCCATGGCGGCGAAGGAGGTCATGGTGACGCCGTCGACGTCCTTCTCCGGGGCGATGGCCTCGAAGGCGGCGCGTTCGTCGATGTGCGGGCCGACGGGGTGCTGGAGGAGGATGCCGTGGACCTCGGGGTCCTCGGAGAGGTTCGTGATCACGGCGACGAGTTCGGCGGTGGTCGTGGTCGCGGGCAGTTCCACGTGCCGGGAGCGGATTCCGGCCTTCGCACAGCGGTTCTGCTTCATCTTCACGTAGGTGACCGAGGCCGGGTCCGCCCCGACCAGGACGGTCGCGAGACAGGGCGTGACCCCGGTGCGGCGGGTGATCTCGGCGGCGCGGGCGGCGGTCTCCTCGACGGTGCGACGGGCGAGGGCGGTGCCGTCCATGAGGGTGGCGGTGCTGGTGGACACGGGAACTCCTGGGCGTCGTCTCTGACAGGTGGTCGCCCAGGCGCACGGCATCGGTGCGGTCGCGCCGGTCGGGCACGCCTCCGCCGGGCCGCTCCCCGGTGGTGATCCACCTCAAGCGCCAGTCACGGCCCGAGCCCCACTCTACGTGAGCGGTCGGGGGCCGGTCCCGGACAGGGTGGGCGGGACCGGCGCCGGGACGCTTGTCGACGGCGTCCCCGGGCATGACGATGAGCCGGACGGGCCGGGACGACCTCGATGAGGAGGCCGAGTTGAGCGGGAGACGGATACCAGGACGGACGGCGTCGGGGAACCGGCCGGCCGACTGCGGACAATCGACGCCCGCGGCACCGCCCGCCGCGGTCCCGCGGCCCGGCGGGGCCTCCGGGTCGGGCCGGCCGGATCCCGGGATTCCGGCCGGGATCCCGGGGACCGGGGAGGTCCGGCCGCTGGTCGCGGCGTCGTGGCGACGCTCCGCACGCGCGCGGGTGAGTCCGGACGGAGCGGCCCGGGTGGAGCTGGACGAGGACGAGCTCGCCGACCTCCGGGACGGCCATCCCCTCGCGGCCGCGATGCCGGTCGTCCGGGAGCTGATGGGTGCGTACGCGACGGACGGGGAGCACCTCCTCGCCGTCTGCGACGCCGCCGGGCGGATGCTGTGGGTCGAGGGGCACCCGGCCACGCTCCGCAGGGCGCGCGGGATGAACTTCGTCGCCGGGGCCCGCTGGTCGGAGGCGGCCGCCGGGACCAACGCGCCCGGGACCGCCCTGGCCGTCGACCGGCCGGTGCAGGTGGTCGCCGCCGAGCACTTCCGGCACCCGGTGCGGGCGTGGACCTGCGCCGCGGCCCCCGTGCACGACCCGCGCAGCGGGCAGGTGCTGGGCGCGATCGACATCACCGGCGGGAGCCGGCTCGCCCACCCGCACAGTCTCGGTTTCGTCCAGGCGGTGGCACGGGCGGCGGAGTCACAGCTCGCGCTCCTCGCTCCGGCACCGGCGACGGGCCGGGCGAGCCTCGCCGCGCTCGGCCGCGACGAGGCCGTCCTGACGCTCGACGGGCGCCGGACCAGGCTGAGCCGGCGGCACAGCGAGATCCTCGTCCTGCTCGCGCACCGCCCGGAGGGCATCGGCGGCGAGGAGCTTCTCACCCTCCTCTACGAGGACGAGTCCGTGACCCCCGTGACGCTGCGGGCCGAGTTGTCGCGGCTGCGGGCGCTGCTGGGGCCGGAGCTGCTGCGATCGCGGCCGTACCGGCTCGCGGACGGGGCGGACGCGGACTTCGCGGCGGTGGACCGGCGGTTGTCCGCGGGGGCCGTCGCGGCGGCGGCCGGAGCGTACGCGGGCCCCCTGCTTCCGGCCTCGCTCGCCCCCGGTGTCGTACGCCTGCGGGAGCGGCTTGCGGGCCGGCTCCGGGCCGCGCTGGTCGACCGGGGAGACCCCGGGCTGCTCGCGGACTGGGCGTACAGCGGCTGGGGCGAGGACGACCTGGTGGTCTGGCGGGCGCTGTGCGCGGCGGTTCCGGCGGCCCAGCTCCCGCCCGTACGGGCGCGCCTCGACTTCCTGGAGGCGGAACTGTCCGCCGGCGCAACGGTGTTGCAACCTCCGGGTCCGCACACTCGGCGGTGACGTCGGCCAGGGACGGCCGGCGCGTCCGAGGGGAGCCCTGCCCATGACCCGTTACGCCGCACCCGGTACCGAGGGCGCGCTCATGTCGTACGAGGCCCGGTACGACCACTGGATCGGCGGCGCGTACGTCGCTCCGGCGCTCGGCCGCTACTTCGAGAACCCGAGCCCGGTGGACGGCCGCCCGTTCACCGAGGTCGCGCGGGGCACCGCCGAGGACGTGGAGCGCGCCCTCGACGCGGCGCACGCGGCCGCCCCGGCGTGGGGGCGGACCGCGCCGGCGGACCGCGCGGCCGTGCTGCTGCGGATCGCGGACCGGATGGAGAGCCGCCTGGAGGAGCTGGCGGTCGCGGAGAGCTGGGACAACGGCAAGCCGGTCCGTGAGACGCTGGCGGCCGACATCCCGCTCGCGATCGACCACTTCCGCTACTTCGCGGGCGTGCTGCGGGCGCAGGAGGGCACGCTCAGCGAGATCGACGACGACACGGTCGCGTACCACTTCCACGAGCCGCTGGGAGTGGTGGCGCAGATCATCCCGTGGAACTTCCCGATCCTGATGGCGGTCTGGAAGCTGGCGCCCGCGCTCGCCGCGGGCAACGCGGTGGTCCTCAAGCCGGCGGAGCAGACCCCGGCCTCGATCCACTTCTGGCTGGGGCTGGTGGCGGACCTGCTGCCGCCGGGCGTCCTCAACATCGTCAACGGGTTCGGCGAGGAGGCCGGCAAGCCGCTCGCGTCCTCGCCGCGCGTCGCCAAGATCGCGTTCACCGGCGAGACCTCGACGGGCCGGCTGATCATGGGGTACGCCTCCGAGAACCTGAAGCCGGTGACGCTGGAACTCGGCGGCAAGTCGCCGAACATCTTCTTCGACGACGTGTGGGCGGCGGACGACGACTTCCGCGACAAGGCGCTGGAGGGCTTCACGATGTTCGCCCTCAACCAGGGCGAGGTCTGCACCTGCCCCTCGCGCGCCCTCGTCCAGCGGGGCCACTACGGCGAGTTCCTGGAGGCGGCGGTCGCCCGCACGGAGAAGATCGTCCCGGGCCACCCCCTCGACACCGACACGATGATCGGCGCACAGGCCTCGGCCGAGCAGCTGCGGAAGATCGTCTCGTATCTGGAGATCGGCCAGAAGGAGGGGGCGCGGATCCTGACGGGCGGCCAGGTGGTCGAGCATGGCGGCGACCTGGCGGGCGGCTACTACGTCCAGCCGACGATCTTCGAGGGGGACAACCGCATGCGGGTCTTCCAGGAGGAGATCTTCGGCCCGGTGGTGGCGGTGACCTCGTTCACGGACTTCGACGACGCGATCAGCACGGCGAACGACACCTTGTACGGCCTGGGGGCCGGCCTCTGGACCCGCGACACGAACACGGCCTACCGCGCGGGCCGCGCCATCCAGGCGGGCCGCGTCTGGACGAACTGCTACCACGCCTACCCGGCCCACGCGGCCTTCGGCGGCTACAAGCAGTCGGGCATCGGCCGCGAGACCCACCGGATGATGCTGGACCACTACCAGCAGACGAAGAATCTTCTGGTGAGCTACTCGCCGAAGAAGCTCGGGTTCTTCTGAGCGGCCTCGGCGAGGCGGTTGACAACGTGTCCGGGCGGATCGGCGACAGCCCCGTGAACGACCGCCTGGCCACGCCGCGGTGTCCGGGAGGGCCCCCCGTGGCCACGGGGGGCACCTCAGGAGGTCGATGGCCAGGTTCTCCACGGTGCGGGCAAGGGTGACCTCCTTCGCGATCGCCCATTCGCCCCGAGCCCAAGAGCGACCTCTCAATCCGCTGGACGGTCCGGACGATCGCCCCCATCGCCAGCGCGCACCTCGCTGCCGAGTGCCCAGGAACAGACGGATGGTTCTGTGGCGATAGATGCCTGTACGAGTCGGAACTGCGGTCCGTGCAGAGGACCGCGCTGGCCACAGAGCCCGAACCGGGCGGGAGCGAGGTCGCATTGATCGACCGTGCTCTCCCGTGACAAAGTGTTCGCACTCGCATTCTGCGAACAGATTTACGTACGGGGGCTCTTCGACCATGGCTGTCACGGTGCCGGACTGGGCGGACACGCTGCTCGACCTGGTGGGGGTGAACTGGCCCAACGTCGACGAGGACGCCTACCGCGACATGGCTGACGCGCTGCGGGAGTTCCCGGACGATCTCGCCGACGACGGGCAGCTCGCCAACAACCACATGGAGCGTCTGCTGTCGTCGGGGCACGGCGAGGCGATGGACGCTCTGAACGAGCACTGGTCCAAGGTCAAGGGCAAGCACCTCAAGGACATGGTGTCCGCGGCCCGTACGATCGCGGACGCGCTCGACCTGGCGGCGGGCGCGATCGAGGGCATGAAGTGGAAGGCCGTCGCGGAGCTGGGAGTTCTCGCCGGCCAGACCGGCCTCGCCATGGCGCTGATCCCGGTGACCGGTGGTCTGTCCGCGCTGCTCGGCGCGGGAGCCATCGCCTTCACGAAGAAGCAGCTGCTGAAGCTCATCACCGACGCGATGCAGGAGGCGGTCGGCCACATCGTCTCCGTCATGACCGAGCCGGTCGTCGCCGCCCTGGAGAACATGGCGGCGGACCTGGTCGTCCAGGTGAGCATGGACGCGCTGGGCGTCCAGAACGGTGTGAACCTCGACCAGACGAAGCAGGCCGGCAAGGACGGCTTCGACCAGGGCGTGCAGGGCGCCAAGGAAGGCCTGAACCTCGCCTCCGCCGGAGGCGGTGCCGGTGGCGGCAAGGGCAAGGGCTTCCACATTGAGCACGACGAGCACGAGCAGGCCGGTACGAAGCTGAACGGGGTGAGCGTCGGCATCCACGGCAAGACCGCCGGGAAGCTGACCAAGGCCAAGGGGCACCAGGGCCGCAACAGGGGCCGGGACGACATCGCCGACGCGCTGGACCCGGTCATCGAGAAGGCCATGGGCGCCCTGGTGAAGTCCGGCAAGACCATGGGCGACCACATCGGCGGGACGCTCCCCAAGGCCGTCAAGCAGATCTCCAAGGACCACAAGAACAACGACGACGACATCCGCGACCGCCTCGCCCGTCAGCGCAAGGGCGACCACGACAGCGACAGCGGCGGGGGCGGCTCCCGGACGCCGAACCGAAGGAAGCCCGGCGACGACGTTCGAACGAGGCCGAACGGGCTGCGCGAAGTCCGTGACGACCCGCGGCGTCACTCCATCCCGCAGGACCGCAAGACGTGCAAGTCCGACCCGGTCGACATCGCGACGGGCGAGATGACCCTGCCGCAGGTAGATCTCTCCCTACCCGGCGTGCTCCCCCTCGTCGTGGACCGTACGCACCTGTCGTCGTACCGCTACGGTCACTGGTTCGGCCGCAGCTGGTCCTCGCTGTTCGACGAGCGCCTGGAGACCGACCCCGTGGGGCCGGGTGTCGTCTGGGCCCGCAGCGACGGAACATGCCTCGTCTACCCCCGACTCCCGCAGCCCGGCGACGATCGGGTCCTGCCCGTCGAGGGACCGCGGATCGCCCTCGCCCACGGCGGTGTGCACGAGGACGAGACCACCTACACCCTGTCCGAGCCCGAGCCCGTGGGGCTCGTCCGCTCGTTCACCGGGAGTCCGTACCACACCTCCGCGGCCTACTGGCTCTCCGAGATCCGGGACCGCCACGACAACACCGTCGTCTTCGCCCGCCGCCCGGACGGCGCGCCTTCCGTGGTTTCCCACAGCGGCGGCCACAGGGTCCAGGTGGACGTGGCCGACGAGCGGATCAGCGCCCTGCGTGTGCACACCCCGCAGGGCCCGGTCACCATCATGTCGTACGGATACGACGCGGACGGCAACCTCGATGCCGTCACCAACTCCTCCGGCACGGCTACACGCTTCGCCTACGACCCCACCGGCCGCATCACCTCGTGGACCGACCGCAATCGGTCCACCTACCTGTACGTCTACGACGCCGCCGGCCGCGTGGTCCAGACCGTGGGACCGGACGGGTTCCTGTCATCGTCCTTCTCCTACGACAGCTTCTCCTACGACAGCGAGGGGGGGCACCACCCGTTACACCGATTCCACCGGTGCCACGAGCGTCTTCCACCTGAACCACCTCCTGCAGGTCGTCGCCGAGACCGACCCCCTGGGCAACACGGTCAGCCAGATCTGGGACCGCTACGACCGGCTCCAGAGCCGCACCGACAGCCAGGGCCGCACTGTCACCTACACCTGGGACGAGGACGGCAACCCCACTTCCGTACGCGAGCCGGACGGCTCCGTCGCCACCACGCAGTACGACGAACGTGGCCTGCCCACCGTCGTGACCGCCGCCGACGGAAGCATGTGGCACCGCGGCTACGACGACCGCGGCAACAACGTCTCCCTGACCACACCGGACGGGGCCACCACCCACTACGCGTACGACCCGAACGGCGCCCTCGCCGAGGTCACCGACCCCCTGGGCATCCGGCAGACCTACCGCTCCGACGAGGCCGGCATGGTCCTGGCCCACACCGACGCCCGGGGCAGGACGACCACCCTGGTCCGCGACGCGTTCGGCCGGCCCGTCTCCGTCACGGATGCCGACGGCGCCACCACCACATGCACGTGGACCGTCGAAGGACACATCGCCTCACACTCCCGCCCCGACGGCGCCACCCGGCGGTGGACCTACGACGGGGAGGGCAACTGCCTCACCGAGACCGACGCCAACGGCGGCATCACCCGATACGAGTACACCCACTTCGACCAGCCGGCCTCCCGCACCACTCCCGACGGCGCCCGCCACGACTTCCGTTACGACACCGAACTGCGTCTTTCCGAGGTGCACAACGCCGCCGGACTGACATGGAGTTACGCGTACGACGCCGTGGGGCGCCTGGTCTCCGAGACCGACTTCGACGGCCGCACCCTGCGCTACGCCTACGACCCCTCCGGCCGCGCGCACAGCCGCACCAACCCGCTGGGCCAGACCGTCACCACCCACCTGGACGACGCCGGCCGCGTCACCGCCCGCGACGTCGACGGCGCCGTCACCACCTACGCCTACGACCGCTCCGGCCGCCTCACCGAGGCACACTCCGCCGACTCCGCCCTCGCGCTGGAGTGGGACGCCATGGGCCGCACGCTCGCCGAGACCATCGACGGACGCACCAGCCGGTACGACTACGACGCGCTCTCGCGCCGGACCCTGCGGGTCACTCCCGGCGGGTCCACCACCCGCCTCGCCCACGACGAGGCGGGCAACCGCACCCACGTGTCCCTCGACGGCCATGTCATCGCCTTCGCCCATGACGCCGCCGGCCGAGAGGTGGCCCGGTCCTTCGGCAGCCCCGAGCGACCCGTGGTCCTCTGCACCGACTACGACGCGGTGGGCAGGATCAGGGAACACCGCCTCACCGCCCTGGACCGGACCCTCAGCCGCCGTCTCTACGCATACCGCGCCGACGACCGTCTGGAGGCCGTCACCGACGGGCTGACCGGCAACCGCAGGCATTACGAACTCGACCCGGCGGGACGGCCCCTGCGCGTCGAGGCCCACGGCTGGAGCGAGACCTACGCCTACGACAGCGAGGGCAACCAGACCTCCGCCCAGTGGCCCGACAAGGCCCCGCACCCCGAGTCCCGCGGCGAACGTGCGTACAGCGGCAACAGACTGCGATCCGCCGGCGCCCTGCACTACACCTACGACGCGGCCGGCCGCATCGCCGAACGGCGCAAGAAGCGGATGTCCCGCAAGCCGCACGTCTGGCGCTACGAGTGGGACGCGGCCGACCGGCTGACCGCCTGCACCACCCCCGACGGCACCCGATGGACCTACCGCTACGACCCCCTCGGCCGCCGCATCGCCAAGCGGCGGCACGCCGACGACGGGACGGTCGTCTCCGAGACCCTCTTCAGCTGGGACGGCAGCCGTCTGGCCGAGCAGACCGACTCCGCCACCGGCACCACCTTGACCTGGGAGTACGACGGCCACCGCCCGATCGCCCAGGCCGAGCGCCGCACGACACAGAGCCCCGGCGGCGACCAGGAATCCGTCGACGCCCGCTTCTTCGCGATCGTCACCGACCTCGCCGGCACACCCACGGAACTCGTCGACCACGCCGGCGCCACCGTCTGGTACAGCCGCGCCACCCAGTGGGGCGCCACCGCCTGGAACCGGGACGCGACCGCACACACCCCGCTGCGCTTCCCCGGCCAGTACGCCGACCCCGAGACCGGCCTGCACTACAACTTCTTCCGCCACTACGACCCCGAGGCCGGCCGCTACGTCAGCCCCGACCCCCTCGGCCTGGACCCCGCCCCCAACCCCGCCGGCTACGTCACCAACCCCACCACCGAGGCCGATCCGCTCGGTCTGGCGCCCTGCATGCAGGGGCTGGAGGACATGGCGCACAAGATCTCCCAGGTCCTGCCCAACAAGCGGCAACGGGAGGGGCAGACCGTCGCGATCATCGCCACCCGCCACAAGGGCAAGGACGTCCTCATCGTCGCCGGAACCAGCAAGAGCAAGCTGACGCCCGCCCAGCGGAAGCTGGCCGAGGAGATGGGCCTCTACCCCCTCCCGAACGACCAGTACCTTCCCCCGACACCGCCCAAGGTCCCGGGCGGGCACGCGGAGCAGAACATCCTCCACTACCTCAGCCGCCTGCACAGCAAGGGCTCGGACGACTGGCTGCCCACCCATGGCGCGGCCATGCGCAGCGTCTGCCCCGACTTCTGCGCCCCCATCATCCGCATCGAGGGCATGCTCGCGGGACCAACGTATGGTGACGACAAACCCACCCACCGGCGGCAGTTCTACTGGCCCAGCCGCTACACCCCGGACACGGACTAGGAAGAGCGCATGAACCATCCCCGCGTACCCGCACAGCTCCTCGCCCGCGAGTCCCTGCCCGGTATCGCCGAGGCACTCGGGAGCATGGACGGCTGGCTCCTGCGCGACGGGGCGAACTGGCTCGTCACCCGGCACGAGGGCGTGATCACCGTCAGCAGGGTCGCCGCCGATCCGTCCCAGGTGCTCGCGGACCGCGCCACGTGGACCGACCCGGCCGCGGACGGCTCAGACACCTACTGCTCACCGCTGCCGGACGACGCCCTCGCCATCAGCAGCCGGAAGGCCGTCACCGTCCACGAGCCCGACGGAACCGTCCGCTGGGAACACCGCCACCGGGACTGGCAACACTCTCCCGAGGCCTCCGGCGCGTGCACGCCCGACCCGGCCGGCCATGTCCTTCTGGCAACCATGGCCGGGCCTCTCGGAGCCGACGGGCTTTCCGAGGGCGACATCTGCCGCGTCCTCGACCTGAGCACCGGCGAGGTGCTCGCCGAGCACGTCCTGCCGTCCTTCTCGGCGACGTACGCCTTCCAGCAGTTCCCGGACGCGCGCCCTCAGGTTCTGCTCACCGCCTCCATGGGCCAGGACGGTACGCGCTGCCTCCTGGTCGCCTACACGTCCGCCGGGCTCGACGTCCGGGCGGCGGGCACCGCCGAGGAACCCTACGTCGGCCTCGGCGGGGACGGGGCGTTGGTCAGCCAGGACGTCGGTGGAGGCTATCTCTGCCGCACTCAGGACGGCGCCGACGACGTCATCATCGAGGCCGGCGAGGTTCTCCCCGAGGACTGGGTGTTCGTCGGCTACACCCCGGGCTTCCTCGACGACAAGCGGATCCTGGTCGTGGCGGCCGAGGAACAGTGGGCGGAGGAGGGTACCCACCTCCTCCTCGACGGCCGGACACTCAGGCCCCTCGCCGAACTCGACTACCCGCAGACGCCAGGAGTTACCGCCGTACCGCTCGGCGACGGCACCTGGCTCACCTACGACGAAGAGACAGTCCAGCGCTGGACCACGGCCTGACACGGCTCGCCGGGCAAGCCACAGGGGCACCTGAGAAGGCCGCTCCTTGCCTCCTGAGCCTCTCCTGGAGACACCCCGATGCACCCCGACGTGGAACAGCTCACCCACCTCGTCCCGCCGCCGGCGGAGCGTCGGCCGCGGGCCTGGCCCGAGGTCGAGGCCCGCCTGGGCAGCGCCCTGCCAGAGGACTTCAAGGACCTCGTCGACACCTACGGCGGGGGCGTCTTCGACGAGACGATCTGGATCCTGGAGCCCGACTGCGCCGACCCCGACCACGACCTCCTGGTCATGAAGGAGGAGCGCGCCGAGGTGCTGGCCCGGCTGTGGGAGATCGGTCCCGAGCCCCGTCCCGAGCGGCTGGAGGCCGACGGAGCGGGGCTGCTCCCCTTCGCGTACATCGAGGGGACCGGCGCCTACCTCTACTGGCTCACCGGCGAGGACGCACGCCCCGAGGACTGGACCGTCCTGGCGAACGCGGGCCGTGGACCGGAGTGGGAGTACCACCCGGTGCCCGGCGCCCGGTTCATCCTGTCCGTGCTCACCGGCGAGACCCACTCCGACATCCTCGACGACCTGCCGGCCGACGACCACACCTTCGATCCGAACGACGAGATCCTGGGCGGCTGACGGGCCGCCGGTGCGAGGTCACGCGCGAGCCCCTCCCGGCCGCCCACAGGAAGCCGCACTCTCCTCGCGGCCGACGTGGTGTGAACCACGCTCAACGGTCTCGGCCTCGGCGTCGCCGACCGGGAGGCCGCCGCTGACGCCCGTCAGGCCCATCTCAAGACAGGCAGGTCCACCCGAACCGTCATCGGGAGCGCCCAGAGGCACAGTCGTCATCATCCTCGGTCAGGTGCTCCGTGATCCGCTCCAGGGTCGCCCGAGAGAGGGCCGGAGCCCGCTGCAACCAGCGATCAATCCACTCTGCTTCCGTCATCACGCCTGGTCAACCACTTTCCATGTCTACGGACTTTCATCAAACTCCGCCCACGCGGCCTTCGGCGGCTACAAGCAGTCGGGCATCGGCCGCGAGACCCACCGGATGATGCTGGACCACTACCAGCAGACCAAGAACCTTCTGGTCAGCTACTCGCCGAAGAAGCTCGGGTTCTTCTAGGGAACACGAGAAAGGGCGCCTGCCTGGGCTTCTGCCCGGGCAGGCGCCCACCGGTCGCGTCGGCCGTCACTACACAGGCCATGCGGTGCAGTTCGCGCTCCTCGCCGATCCCGCTCCTGACCGGTCTTCCGGCCTGTGTCCTGTCCAGGTCCGGTCCGGCTGAGGGAATGGCCCCCGGCCGACACGGCCCCGTTCCTCCGTGGGCTGACGATGCGCCCGCTCCCGAACGCCGTCACCGGTGTCACGGGGGTTCGTCCGGGAGGAGCGGCCGTCCACGGGTGCCACATGCCACCAGCACCGCATGCGGAGCATGCCGTTGGACAGGTGGCCCCGGCCTTTCCCCGCCCAGGCCCCCGATCATGACCTGCGGCTCGGCGGCGTCACAGACCGCTCGCTCGTTCCTCCCCGCATCGCCCCGCCCACCCGTCCCCACGCAGCCACACGGTTCCGGCCACAGGGCGCCCCCTCCTCGTTCGCCGTCCGCCCTCGGCCCGCTGCCGGTCGGGTGGCGTGAGCGGGGTCCGTGGGCGGGCCGGGCGAGGCCCTCGCGGCCGGCGACGCGCCTCGGGTGCGGTGGTCCGCACCGGGCTCTCAACTGCGGTGACCGGTCTCTCCCTCTCGCAGGCCGGCACGATCAGATGGTCCAGACCATTGACCTCGCATCGGGCCGCTCCCTAGCATCGGTGCCATCACGGCGGCCGCCCCACGAGGGCTCCCGTTGCTCCGAACGCCCTTCTTCTCATGTCCGGAATCGCTCCGTTCAGGTACGCCCGGTTCCGGTCCGCGCGGCGCCCCCGAGAGGGTGCCGCACTCTCGCACTGAAGTCGAACAGGAGTCCATGTGGAGACCTCGGGAGCCGAGCCGCCGGCCGGTGCAGTGGACGGGGGCTCCGGGGTCCTGTCCGTCGGACAGGAACGACTCTGGTTCTTCGACCAGTTGGAGCCCGGTGACCCCGCGTACAACATCCCGTACGTGCTGCGGCTCGGCGGCGAGCTCGACGCCGTCGCGCTGAGGCGGGCGCTCGACGGGGTCGTCGCCCGTCATGAGGCGTTGCGCATGAGGTTCCCCGCCGAGGACGGGCGGCCGTCGGCGGTCGTGGACGATCCGGGGCCCGTCCCCCTCGACGAGCGTGATCTGCGCGGCGACGGAGCGCGGGACGTCGCCCGGACGCTGGCCTCCCTCACCAACACGGGGTTCGACCTGGCCCTCGGGCCCCTGCTCAAGGCAGCGCTGCTGCGTACCGGCGACGACGAGCACCTGCTCTGCCTCGTCCTGCACCACATCGTCGCGGACGGCTGGTCGCTCGGGCTCCTGCGGACCGAACTCGCCGATCACTACGCGGCATACCGGCAGGGCCGCGAGCCCGACCTCCCCACCGTGCCCTCCTACCGGGCCCATGCCACGGCCGAACGCGCGTGGCTGGACGGCCCCGAGGCCGCCGACACACTGGCCTACTGGCGTGAGTACCTGTCCGGGGCACCCGTGCTGGAGCTGCCGCTCGATCTGCCCCGGCCCTCCGCGCCCAGCAGTTCCGGCGCGTACCACACCCGGGTGCTGCGCGGGATCGGCCCCGTCCTGGACGCCTTCGCCCGCGCCCACCGCGTCACGCCGTTCATGGTCCTCGCCACCGCCTACGCGAGTGTGCTCCACCGGAGCACCGGCCAGGACGACTTCTGCGTCGGCGTGCCCACCGCCGCACGCGACACCGTCGACAGCGAGCGGACCATCGGCTACTTCTCCTCCGCCCTCGTGCTCCGGGCCGACTTCACCGGAGCCCCCACCTTCGCCGGGGCCCTGCGCACGACCCGCTCGGACTGGCTGCGCGCGCTCACCCACCGACGCATCCCCTTCGAGCGCCTCGCCGAGGAGCTGAGAACCGAGCGGGACACGGGCCGCACGCCCGTCTTCCAGACCCTGCTCGCCGTCCACACCCACGAGGGCGGCGCGCTCGGCGAACAGAGCTTCGCCGATCTGACGTGCACCGAGGCCGACGGCGGGCACACCGCGGCCAAGTTCGAACTCGGGCTGGACATCCGGCCGGACGGAGACGACCTGCACGCCGTCTTCGGCTACCGCACCGACCTGCTGCACGCGCGGACCGCCGCCGCGGTCGCGTCCCGCTTCGAGACGCTCCTCCGGGCCGCGCTCGCCGCCCCGGAGACACCGGTCCACCGGCTCCCCCTCCTCGACGCGGACGAACTCCGGCTGCTCGCCGACGGATCCCGCGGCCCCGGCCTCACCGGGCCGGCCGCCCCGACCGTCCTCCAGGCCGTCGACCTGGCCGCGGCCGAGCGGCCCGGCGCCCTCGCCGTCGTCGGTCCCGACGAGAGCCTGACCCGCGGCACGCTCGCCGAAGCCTCCCGGACGCTGGCCGCCCGGATGGCCGCGTGCGGCGTCGCGCGCGGCGACCTGGTCGCGCTCTGCCTCCCCCGCGGGCCGCGGGCCGTCGTCGCCATGCTCGCCGCCTGGCGGCTCGGCGCGGGCTACCTCCCGCTCGACTCCGCATACCCCGCCTCCCGGCTCGCCTTCATGCTCGCCGACAGCGGCGCCAGGCTGCTCGTCACCCTGGACGGGACTCTGCCCGAAGGGTTCCGCGACAAGGCCCCCGAAGGCATCCCGCTCCTGTCCCTGCTTCCCGACGCGACGGAGCCCGTACCCGACACGCCGGCGGAGCCGACCGCCGAGGACGCGGCCCGCCCCGACGACCCGGCGTACCTCATCTACACGTCCGGGTCGACGGGGACGCCCAAGGGCGTGCTCGTGCCGCACCGGGCGCTCGCCGCGCGGGTCGACTGGATGCGCGAGGGGTACGGCCTCACCGGCGACGACCGCGTCCTGCAGTACGCCACGCTCTCCTTCGACACCAGCGCCGAGGAGCTGTTCCCCACGCTCGCCGCGGGCGCCGTCCTCGTCACCGCACGGGCCGACACCCCCCTCCCCGACCAGCTGGCCGAGCCGTACTGCGCCGACGTCACCGTTCTCGACCTGCCCACCCCCTACTGGCACCACCTGGTCGCCGACCTGGACGAGACCCCCTGGCCGGACCGGCTGCGCCTGCTGATCCTCGGCGCCGACCAGGTCCGGTCCCATGCCGTCGCGGCCTGGCGGGCACGGTTCGGCGACCGGGTGCGGCTCGTCAACTCGTACGGCCCCACCGAGACGACGATCATCGCGACCACGGCGGTGCTCGGCGACGAGGACGCCGCCACGCGTCCGCCGATCGGCCGTCCGATCGGCGCGACCACCGTCGCGGTCCTGGACCGGCACGGCGGTCCGGTGCCCCCCGGAACCCCCGGAGAGCTCGTCATCGGCGGTGCCGGAGTGACCGACGGGTACCTGGGCCGGCCCGGCGCGACCGCCCGCGCGTTCGTCCCCGACCCCGACGGGCCGCCGGGCGCCCGCCGCTACCGGACGGGCGACCTGGTGCGGCGCCGGGCCGACGGGGCGCTGGAGTTCCTGGGGCGCATCGACGAACAGGTCAAGGTTCGCGGCTACCGGGTGGAGCCGGGGGAGGTGGAAGCCGCGCTCCTCGCGCTCCCGGGCGTCACGCGAGCGGTCGTCACCGCGCACGGGGACGTCCTCGTCGCCCACGTGGTCCCCGCCCCGGACGCTCCCGCACCCGACTCGGACGTCCTGCGCGGCGGACTCGCCGCGGTGCTGCCGCCGCACGCCGTCCCCCACGCCTTCGTCCTCCTGGACGCACTGCCGCTCACCCCGAACGGGAAGCTCGACCGGGCCGCGCTGCGGGCGCCCGACAGGGCGGCCGCCCCGCGGGCCGCGCACGTACCGCCGCGCACGGAGGCCGAGGAGCTCGTCGCCGACGTCTGGGGCGAGGTCCTGGGCGTCGACGGCGTCGGCGCGCACGACGACTTCTTCGCCCTGGGCGGACACTCCCTCCTCGCCACCCGGGTCGTCGCCCGCGTCCGCGCCGCCGTCGACCTGTCCGTGCCGCTCCGCGCCCTCTTCACCCACCGCACGGTGGCGGCCTTCGCCGAAGCCGTCGAAGCCGCCCTGGCCGCCGAGATCGACGGCCTGTCCGAGGCCGCCGCCGTCGAACTCCTGGCCGCCCAGGACGCCCTGGAAGGAAACCGACCGACGTCATGAGCACCGCCGACACCACGAGTCCGGCCGAGCCGTCCCCGGAAGCCCCGCGCGTCCGCGCCACCGACGCCGCGCCCCCCGCACCCCGGTCCACCCCCGCGCCCGCCCTCTCCGACGCCAAGCGCGAGCTGCTCCGGCGGCGGCTGGCGGGACGGGCGAAGCCCGCGGCCGTCATCCCCCGGCGCGCTCCGGGAACGCCCGTCCCGCTCTCCTTCGCGCAGGAACGCCTGTGGTTCATGGAGCAGTTCGCCCCCGGGACCTCCGCGTACAACATCCCCGTCGTACGGCGGCTGCGCGGACACCTGGACACCGACGCCCTCCGGGGCGCGCTCGACGCGAGCGTCGCCCGCCACGAGACGCTGCGGTCCCGCTACCCGGCGACCGAGGACGGCCGACCGCTGCTCGTCGTCGACCCGCCGGGACCCGCCGCGTTCACCCTGCTGGAGGCGTCCGACGAACACGTCGCCGAGCGGATCGTGGACGAGGCCGCCGCGGTCCCCTTCGACCTGGAGGAAGGTCCGCTGTTCCGGACGCTGCTGGTGCGGCTCGCCGACGACGACCACGTCCTCCTGCTGCTCGTCCACCACAGCGTGAGCGACGGCTGGTCGAGCGAGGTGCTCCTCGGAGAGCTGCTGCGGAGCTATGCCGCCCGGGTGGCCGGCGCACCGGACCCCCTTCCGGAACTCACCGTCCAGTACGGCGACTTCGCCCTCTGGCAGCGCGAGCGCCTGAACGGCGAGCGACTCGCCGCCGAGCTCTCGCACTGGGGACGCGAGCTCGGTGGCGTCGAGCCGCTGGAGCTGGCCTTCTCACGGCCCCGGCCGCCCCGGCAGACCTTCGAGGGCGCCGGTTACGCCTTCTCCGTGGACCGGCCGCTGCTCGACCGGCTGACCGCCCTCGGCGACCGTCAGGACGCCACCCCCCACATGGTGCTCCTGGCCGCCTTCCAGGTCCTGCTGTCCCGCTACGCCGGACGGAGCGACTTCGCCGTCGGATCGCCGGTCGCCGGCCGCCCCGAGCCCGAACTGGAGCCGCTGGTCGGCATGTTCGTGAACGTGCTCGCGCTGCCCGCGCGGCTGGAGGGCGACCCGTCCTTCACCGAGCTGGTGCGCCGCACCCGCGAGACCTGCCTCGACGCGTACGCCCATCAGGAGCTGCCGTTCGCCCAGCTGGTCAGCGAGCTGAACGTACCCCGGGACGTCTCGCGGCCCCCGGTCTTCCAGGCCGTCCTCGCCGTACAGAACTACGCCGTCCAGCGTGACGACACCGGCCTCGAACTACCCCTGGAGGTCCAGCCGTTCGGAGTCCGCGCGCACGGCACCCGGTTCGACCTCGAACTCTTCCTCCAGGAGTGGCCGGAGGGCCTGTACGGCTCCTTCAACTACAACACCGACCTGTTCGCGGAGGAGGACGTCGCCGTCCTCGCCTCCCACCTCGGGCGACTTCTCGCCGCCGTGGCCGCCGCGCCCGACGTGCCCCTCTCCGGCCTCGACGCCGTCACCGACGAGGAGCGGGCGTTCGAGACCGACCGGTTCAACGCCACCGCCGTCGACCGGCCGGCCACCACCCTGACCGCCCTCTTCGCCGAGCAGGCCGCCCGCACGCCGGACGCCGTGGCGGTCGCCGTCGAGGACCGGCCCGCCCTGACGTACCGCGCCCTGGACGCCCTGGCCGGCCGGATCGCCGCCCGTCTCGCCGCGGAGGGCGTCGGCCCCGGCGACCTGGTCGCCGTGAGCGCCGAGCGCTCGCCGGAGCTCGTCGCCGGGCTCCTCGGGGTGATGCGCACCGGAGCCGCGTACACCCCCCTCGAACCGGACTACCCGGCCGAGCGCCTGGCCTTCCTGCTCGCCGACAGCGACGCCCCGGTGCTGCTCACCCAGCGCGGGCTCGCCACCCCCGACGGCTGCACCGCCCGCGTCCTGCTCCTCGACGACCCCGCCGAGTGGCCGCGCGCCCGCGCCGTGCCCGCCGGTCCGCTGCCGGACGACACCGCGTACCTCATCTACACGTCCGGCTCGACCGGCCGTCCCAAGGGCGTGCCCAACACCCACCGCGCCATCGCCAACCGCGTCCAGTGGATGCAGGAGGCGTACCGGATCGGGCCCGACGACGCCGTCCTGCAGAAGACGCCGACCGGCTTCGACGTGTCGGTCTGGGAGTTCTTCTGGCCGCTCGCCACGGGCGCGCGGATCGTGCTCGCCAAGCCCGGCGGCCAGAAGGACAGCGGGTACCTGCGCGACCTCGTCGTCTCCGCCGGCGTCACCGTCGCCCACTTCGTGCCGGCCATGCTCACCGCGTTCCTCTCCGAGGAGGGCGTGGAGCGCTGCACCGGGCTGCGCCGCGTGGTGTGCAGCGGCGAGGCGCTGCCGCCGGACGCCGCCCGCGAGCTGACCTCGCGGCTGCCCGGTCTGGCGCTGGCGAACCTGTACGGCCCCACCGAGGCCGCCGTCGACGTCTCCGCCTGGGAGTGCGCGGGCCCGATGGAGACCGTCCCGATCGGTCTTCCCATCGACAACACGCGCCTCTACGTACTCGACGAGCGGCTGCGTCCGGTGCCGCCGGGCGCTCCCGGAGAGCTCCACATCGGCGGGACCGCCGTCGCCCTCGGCTACCACCGGCGTCCCGGTCTCACCGCCGCCCGTTTCGTGCCCGACCCGTACGGCCCGCCCGGCTCCCGGCTCTACCGCACCGGCGACCTCGCGCGCCGGCGCCCGGACGGCAGGCTCGAACACCTCGGCCGGATCGACCAGCAGATCAAGCTCCGCGGTCTGCGGATCGAGCCCGGCGAGACCGAGGCGGCGCTCCGCGCGCAGCCCGGCATCGCGGACGCCGCCGTCGTGCTGCGCGAGGACCGCCCGGGCGACAAGCGCCTCGTCGGCTACCTCGTCGCCGCCGCGGGCGCCGACGAGCCCGACCCGTCCGCACTGCGCGCCACGCTCCGGCGGAGCCTTCCCGACCACCAGGTGCCGACCGCCTTCACCGTCGTGCCCGCGCTGCCCCTCACGCCGAACGGCAAGCTGGACCGGCGGGCCCTGCCCGTCCCGACGGTCCACCGCGCGGCGGGAGCGGCCGAGCCGGAGACACCGGCCGAGGTCGTCCTCGCCGAGATCTGGGCGGAGGTCCTGGGGCTGCCCCGGGTGGGCGCCGACGAGAACTTCTTCGACCTCGGCGGTCATTCGCTGCTCGCCACCCAGGTCGTGGCCAAGGCCCGCAAGCGGCTTTCGGAGGCGGGGGCCCGCCCGATCAGCGTGATGGACCTGTTCACCCACCGCACGGTCCGCGAGCTCGCCTCCGTCGCCGCTCGGGACGAGCGGGAGAGCGGCCCGCGGTCCCTGCTGCACCGGCTCACCCGCGCGGTCCCCGCCGAGCGGCGGCGGCTCACCCTCGTCTGCGTCCCGTACGGTGGCGGCAGCGCCGTCGTCTACCAGCCCGTCGCCGACGCCCTGCCGCCCGACACCGAGCTGTGGGCCGTCGCCATCCCCGGGCACGACCTCGGGGTGACCGAGGAACGGCTCTCCTTCGACGACCTCGCCGAGGGCATCGCGGCAGAGGTCCGGGAACGGGTGGAGGGCCCGCTCGCCGTCTACGGCCACTGCGCCGTGGGCACCGCGCTCGCCGTCGCCGTCGCCCGCTCCCTGGAGGCGTCCGGCCGCGAGCTGGAGGGCGTGTACGCCGGCGCCCAGTACCCCTTCGCGAAGCCGCGCAGCCGCTTCCTCAGCGCCCTCGGGAAGATCGCGTCGCTGGAGCCGCTGGTCGGCGACCGGACGTACGCGAACTGGCTGACCGGCATGGGCGTCGACACCTCCGAGCTCGACGAGGAGCAGGTCCGGTTCGTCATCGGCAACATGCGCCGGGACACGATGGCCGCCGAGGACTGGTTCACCCGGGCCATCGCGGAGGTCGCCGAGGGCGCGCCCCGGCTGCGGGCGCCGGTCGTCTCCCTGGTCGGCGACCGGGACCCGGCCGCCGACTTCTACCAGGAGCGCTACCGGGAGTGGCTGCTGCTCGCCGAGCGCTCGGCCGTGGCCGTGCTGGACGAGGGCGGACACTTCTTCATCACCTACCGGGCCGCCGAGGTCGCGGAGGCCGTCACCCGCGTGCACCGTGCCGTCCTGGACGGCACGACGGACGCCTTGCCCGCGGCGGATCCGGAGAACTCCTGGTGGTTCCACGGCGAGACCGGTCCCCCCGTCGACGACGCCGCACCGGAGACCACCGCGTCCGCGGCCCTCGCCTCGGGGACCGGTGCCGCCGACGGCAGGGGGCCCGGCCCCGCTGCCGCGGTCGGCGACGGCCCGGCAGCCGGTACGGAGCCGGACGGCGGCCCGCAGCCCGGCATGGGCCGGTTCCTCCTGGTGGCGGGCGGTCAGCTCGCCTCCATCACCGGCTCGGCGCTCACCGAGTTCGCCCTGCCGATCTGGATCCTCCTGGAGACCGGGTCGATGGCCCGGTACGCGCTGTACGCGGTCATCGCGATGCTCCCCGGCATCCTCGTCGGTCCGCTCGCCGGGGCGCTCGTCGACCGGATGGACCGGCGCAGAGTGATGCTCGTGGGCGATGTCGCCGCCGGCGCCACCCAGGCCGGGCTGCTCTTCCTGCTGCTCACCGGCCAGTTGCGATCGTGGGAGGTGTACGTCCTGCTCGGGGTGCTCTCCGTCGCCCTGACCTTCCAGCGGCTCGCCTACGCCTCGGCCGTGCCGCAGCTCGTGCCCAAGCGGTACCTGGGCCACGCCAACGGCATCGTCCAGCTCGCCTTCGGCACGGCTCAGTTCGTCGTGCCGCTGGCCGCCGTCGCGCTGATGGCGGCGATCGGGCTGCGCGGCATCCTCGTCATCGACGTCATCAGTTACGCCGTGGCCATCGGGATCCTCCTCGTGGTGCGGTTCCCGCGCACGCTGCCCTGGACCCGGCGCGAGTCCCTCGTCGCGGAGATCCGCAACGGCCTCGCCCACACGTGGCGGCACCTCGGATTCCGCTCCATGCTCCTGTGGTTCGCCGGGCTCAACGTGTTCCTCTCCCCGCTCTTCCTCCTCACCACCCCGCTGGTCCTCTCCTTCGACGACCTCGGCGGAGCGGCCCGGGTCGCGGTCGCGGGCGGCGCCGGCGCGCTCCTGGGCGGCCTGGCCATGGGTTTCTGGGGCGGGCCGCGCCGGCATCGCCTGCGCGGCATGCTCGCCCTCGCCGGGCTCCTCGCCCTGGCGGGCGCCGTCACGGGCCTGCGCGCGAACCTGTGGGTGGTCGCCCTCGGCGCCTTCGGCATGTCCCTCGCCCTCGCCCTGGTCAACGGGATCTACGCGACGATCGTCCAGACCAAGGTGGCGCAGCGGTTCCACGGACGGGTGTTCGCCCTCAACACGCTGGTCGCCTGGTCCACGATCCCGTTGGGCCATGGAGTCGTCGCTCCCCTCGGCTCCGCGTTCTTCGGTCCGCTGATGGAGCCCGGCGGCGCCCTCGCCCCGGTCTTCGGGCCGCTCATCGGCACCGGTCCCGGCCGCGGGATCGCCCTGATGTACGTGCTGTTCGGACTCGCGATGGCAGGACTGGTCGTCCTCGGGCTCCGGCTGCCGACCCTGGCCCGCTTCGACCGCGACGTCCCCGACGCGGAGCCGGACGACCTGGTCGGCCTGCGGGAACGGGCTCGGGCGGCAGCCGACCGCCGGGCGAAGGCGGGCGGCTCGGAGCACGGGGAGGAGACAGGCTCCGTCGGCCCCGGGGAGAGGGCGAGAGCCGCGGCCCGCGGAGCGGAGCCGGACGCCGTGAACAGCCGGGCGAAGGCCGGTGCCCGGTGATCCGCCGCCCCGGGACCGGCGCCCCCGCGGGCCCTCCCCCGTCCCCGCCCGCCACCCTGCCCGCGCTGCTCGCCCACCGGGCCGCGGTCCACGGAGGCCGTACGGCGATCGTCAACGGTCCGGCGCGGCTGTCCTTCGGCGACTGGCGGGACCGCAGCGGCGCACTGGGCGCCGCCCTGCGCGCGGCCGGGCTCGCCGCCGGGGACCGGGTCGGACTCTGCTTCGGCACGGGCCGGTGGGTGGAGTACGCGGTGGCGTTCCTCGCCGTCCTGCGGGCCGGCGGCGTCGCCGTCCCGCTCTCCGACCGGATGGCGCCCGCCGGCCTGGGACACGCCCTGACGGACTCCGGGGCCCTCCTCCTCGTGCACGCGGGCCCCGGGCTGCCGGCCGGCACACCGCCGGGCGTGCGGGCGCTCACCGAGGAGGACGCGAAGGGGCACCCCGCCGATCCCGGCCTCCCCGAGCCCGATCCGTCGGCCCCCGCCCAGATCCTGTACACCTCCGGCACCACCGGGGCGCGCAAGGGGGTGGTGGCCTCGCACGGGAACCTGGCGCACGGCTGCACACGCGACGAGCGGCGCCGGCCGCTCCGCCACTCCCGTACCTTCCTGCACGCGTTCCCCGTGGGCAGCAACGCGGGCCAGACCATGCTCGTCAACGCGCTCAACGCTCACGCGACCTGTGTCACCGCGCCCCAGTTCACCGCGGCACGGTTCCTCCGGGCGATCGCCGAGCACGGCGTCGGCAGCGTCTTCGTGGTGCCCGCCATGGCGATCGAACTCCTCGGCTCACCGGCCCTGGAGGCCGCCGCCGGGGCCGGCGCCCTCGGCACCGTCCGTCTCGTCGGCTCGACCGCGGCGGCCCTGCCGCAGCAGGTGGCGCTCGGCCTCGGCCGGGCCTTCGCGCCGGCCCAGATCGTCAACTACTACACGTCGACGGAGGCCGCCCCCGCCCAGGTGACGCTGCTCTTCGACGCCGCCCGGCCGTGGTCGCCCGGACGGCCGGCGTCGCTGGCCGAGCTGCGCGTCACCGACGGGGCGGGGCGCCCGCTGCCGCCGGGCGAGCCCGGGGAACTGTGGCTCCGCTCCGCCCAGGCTCCACGCGCCTACCTGGGGGACGGCGACGACGGGGTGTTCCAGGACGGCTGGACCCGGATGGGCGACCTCGGCCGGGTCGACGAGGACGGCTTCCTGCACCTCCTCGACCGCGAGCGGGACGTCGTCAAGTCCGGTGCCCACAAGGTGTCCACGCTCCAGGTGGAGAACGCGCTGCACGCGCACCCCGACGTCGTCGACGCCGCCGCGGTGGGGATCCCGCACCCCGTCCTGGGGAGCGTCGTGGCCGCCGCCGTCGTCCCGCGCGGCACGGACCCGGTGGGCGGCGGCGACGACCGGGACGGTCTGACGGCGACCGCCCTGCGGACCTTCCTCCTCGACCTGCTGTCCGCCCACGAGCTCCCCGCCACCGTCCTGTTCCTCGACTCGCTCCCCCGCAACGAGGGCGGCAAGGTCCTCAAGCGGGAGCTGCGCCGGATCCTCACCCACGACCCCCGCGAGGCCACCCCATGACACAGCTCAGCCCGGCCCAGCACGGCATCTGGCTCACCGAGCGCACACGCGACACCGGCGGCGCCTACCACCTGGCCGTCACCCTCGACCTCGCCGGCCCGCTCGACACCACGGCCCTCGACCTCGCCTGCCGCGCGGTGACGGCGCATCATCCGGCGCTCGCGAGCCGGCCGGGACCGGACGGCCGCGTGCAGCCCTGCGACGTGCCGGCCCCCCGGCGCGCCGACTGCGCGCCCGAGGAGCTGGAAGCCACCCTGGCCCGGGAGCGCGCGGCACCGTTCGACGTCGACGCCGGTCCCCTCTGCCGCTTCACCCTGCTCCGGACCGGCCCCGAGCACCACGTCCTCCTGATCACCGCCCACCACCTCGTCTTGGACGGCGAGTCCAAGGACAGGCTCGTCGCGGACCTCGCCGCTGCCTACCGGGGCGAGGACCTCCCGCCCGCCGCCGGAGCCCCGGCGGACCCGCCCGCCCCGGAGGCGCTCGCCGCCGCCCGCGCGTACTGGGAGGAGAAGGGATACGCCCCGGCCCCACCCGTCCTGCCCGGCCTCGTGCCGCCGGCGGACGGCGGCCTGATGGCCGCGCACGGCGCCGAGGTGCCGTTCCGGCTCGGCGCCCGGCGCTGCGCCGCGCTCGCGGAGGCCGCCCGGAAGCTCGGCGTCACCCGTTTCGAGCTCCTCATGTCCACCTGGCACGCGCTCCTCGTCCGGTACGGGGACCCCGCACCCTCCACGGCGATCGAGTTGTCCCTGCGGACGCCCGGCGCGCCGGTGGGTGTCGGACTCGCCGTCAACGAACTGCCGCTGCGCGTCGGCCCGGTGGACGGCGGGAGCGCGGTCCGCCTGCCGTTCGAGGACTGGGTGCGCGCGGTACGGGGCGAGCTGCGGGCGCTGTACCCGCACCGGGCCGTCCCCCTCGGGCAGGGCGTCCGGGGCCTCGCTCCCCGGACGGCCGTCGCCCCCCTGTCGGTCAGCTACCGGCGCCGCCCGGACGCGCCCGCCCCGGACTTCGGGGCGGTGACCGCCGGGGTGCGCTGGATCGGCTTCCCCGGCACCGTCCGCAACCTCCTCCACCTCCAGCTCGTGGACAGCGGGCACGAGATCGAGGGCAGCGCGCAGTTCCGGACCGCGCCGCCCTTCGAGCTCACGCCCCACGGCGACGGCCCGGCGGGCGGCGGCGGGTGTCTCACCGCCGGCATCGTCCGCCGGATCGTCGGCCACTGGACGCGCCTGCTCGACGCGGCCCTCGCCGACCCCACGACCCTCCTCGGGGAACTGCCGCTGCTCGACGAGGACGAGCTGCTCGACCAGCTCGCCGCACCCGCCCCGCGGCCGGAACTCGCCGCCCGCACGGTCCCCGCGCTGCTCGCCGCCCGCGCGGAGGAACACCCCGGCGCGGTCGCCGTCGTCGCGGACGGCGAGCACGTCACGTACGCCGAGCTGACCCACCGGGTCGCCCACGCCGCGGCGGCGCTCGCCCGGCACGGCGCCGGGCCGGGCACCCTCGTCGGCATCGGGCTGCCGCGGGGCCTCGACCAGCTCGTCGCCGTCCTCGGCACGCTGGCCGCCGGGGCCGCCCATCTGCCGCTGGACCCCGCCTATCCGGCGGAGCGGCTGGCCTTCGTCCGGGAGGACGCCGCCCTGGTCCTGTGCGTCACCCGCTCCCCGGAGGCCGGCGGCGACCTCACCCCGGCCGACCTCGCCCCGGCGACCGGCGCCGCCACGCCGTCCCTCCCGCCGCCCGATCCGGGCCTCCCCGCGTACGTGCTCTACACCTCGGGCTCGACCGGCCTCCCCAAGGGCGTCGAGGTGCCGCACTCCGCCCTCGCGAACGTCCTCGGGAGCCTGGCCGAGCACCTCGGCTCGCGACCGGAGGACCGCTGGCTGGGGCTGACCTCGCTGTCGTTCGACATCTCCGCCGTCGAACTGCTGCTGCCCCTGACGACCGGCGGACGCGTCGTGCTCGTCCCCGAGGCCGTCCACCGCGACGGACCCGCGCTGCTCGACCTGATCCACCGCGAGGGCATCACCCATGTGCAGGCGACTCCCAGCGGCTGGCGGCTGCTCCTCGACGCCGGCCTCGACGCCACCGCCCCCGTCCCCACCGCCCTCACCGGGGGCGAGGCCCTGCCCGCGCCGCTGGCCGCCCGGCTGACGGCGGCTGCCACGCGTCTGGTCAACGTCTACGGCCCCACCGAGACCACCATCTGGTCCACGCTCGCCGAGCCCGCCCTCACCTCCGAGGGCCGCGTCTCCCTCGGTGCCCCGCTCGCCAACACCCGTGCCTACGTGCTCGGTCCCGACGCGAGGCCGGTGCCGTACGGGGTCGCCGGCGAGCTGTACCTGGGCGGCGCCGGGGTCGCGCACGGCTACCGGGGGCGGTCGGGGCTCACCGCCACCCGCTTCCTGCCCGATCCGTACGGACCTCCCGGCAGCCGCATGTACCGCACCGGCGACCTGGTCCGGCGCGGCACCGACGGAGTCCTGGAGTTCCTCGGCCGCTCGGACAGCCAGGTGAAGGTGCGGGGCCACCGGATCGAGCTGGGCGAGATCGAGGCCCGGCTGGCCCGGCACCCCTCGGTCGCCCAAGCGGCGGCGGCCCTGCACGGCCCGGAGACCGACCGTCGCCTCACCGCCTACGTCGTCCCGTCCGGTACGGCCCCGCACCCCGACGCGCTGCGGACCTTCCTCGCCGGCTCCCTCCCCGCGGCCGTGCTCCCGGGGACGTACGTCGTCCTGGACGCCTTCCCGCTGACGCCCAACGGCAAGCTGGACCGCGCCGCACTGCCGGAGCCGGCGGCCGTCCGCCCCGAGCCGACCAGCCCACCGCCGTCGGACGAGGCGCTCGATCCGGTCGGCACCGCCGTGCTGGACATCTGGCGCGAGGTGCTGGAACTCGACGACCTCACACCGGACGAGGACCTCTTCGACCTGGGCGGCCACTCCCTGATCATCACGGCCATCGCCGCCCGCATCCACGAGCGCCTCGGCGCCGTCGTCCCGCTGGACGTCTTCTTCGACACACCCACCGCGCGCGACGTCGCCGCCGTCGTCCGTGCCCTGCGCGAGGAGCAGCCATGAGCAACGAGTTCCGCTACGCCGTCGTCGTCAACGACGAGGAGCAGCACGCCGTCTGGCCGGAGGACACACCGCTGCCCGCGGGCTGGCGGCCCGAGGGCTTCGCCGGCACCGAGGAGCAGTGCGTCGCGCACGTCGACCGCGTCTGGCCCGACATCCGCCCGCTCAGCCTGCGCCGCCGACTGGCCGCCGAGCGCTCCGGCGACCGGACGGAGACCCGATGAACACGACGAGCACGCCGGAACACCCTCGATCCCTGCCTGTGCCGGAGGCACCGCCGTCGGACGAGAGGGTGCCGGACGCGCCGCCTCCTCCCGTCCCCCACGACGGCGCGGAGGCACTCCTGCCCCAGGTGGCCGCGCTCGTGTCGCGGTCCACCGACGGGCTGATCGGCGTGCGGGAACTGCTCGACTCCACCGAGCCGCTCGCCGCCCTCGGCGTCAGCTCGCTCTCCCTGCTGCGTCTGGCCGACGCCGTGGAGGAGACGTACGGCGTCTTCGTCGACCTCGGCGACCGCACACTGCACACCGACGGCCTGCGCGGGCTCACCGAGCGGCTGATCCGGCTCGGGGCGGAGGCCACCCCGTGAGCCCCGCCGCCACCGGCGCCGCTGCGGAGGCCACACCGAGGGACGGCCACCTCCCGGACGAGGTCCTGGAGGTCGCCTTCGCCGGCGGCCGGTCGGGCGACGCCCCCCTCACCTGGGGGCAGCGCGCCCTCTGGCACGCGATCGGCCGGACCGCCCCCAACGACCACTACTTCAACCTCGGCCGGGTCCTGCCCCTCGCGGACCGAGGCGCCCCGGTGGACACCGCCCGCCTCAGCACGGCGCTCTCCACCCTGCTGGTGCGGCACGAGGCCCTGCGGACACGGGTGGTCGCCGAGGAGGGTGAACCGGCGCAGCGGCTCCACCCGGAGGGACGGGCGGAGCTCGTCGTGCGCGACGAGCCCGACCCGGACCGGACCGGAGAGACGGCCGCGGCGCTGCTGGCAGAGCTGTCCCGGCACCGGTTCGACTACGCGCGGGAGTGGCCGGTGCGGCTGGGCGCGGTGCGCAGCGGCGGGCGGATCACCCACGCGGTGCTCGCCCTGTGCCACCTGGCCGCCGACGGGCATGCCGCCGAGATCCTGGTACGGGACCTCCGGCTGCTGGTCCGGCGCGGGGCGGCCGGGCCGGCATGTCCGGAGACCCCGCTGGACCTCGCCCGGCACCAGCACGGTCCGGCGGGGCGCCGGGCGAGCGACGCGGCGCTCGCCCACTGGGAGCGTGGGCTGGCGCAGGTGCCGCCCACGATGTTCGCGGACCGGGTGGCGGAGCCCCTCCGGCCGCGCTTCTGGACGGGCCGGCTGGTCTCGGCGGCCCTTCCGCGCGCCGTGGACGCGCTGGCGGTCGCCCACGGGGTGAGCGGTTCCACGGTGCTGCTGACCGCGGCCGCGGCGCTGGTCGCGACCGGCCAGGGACACCGGGCCGCCGCGGTGATGCCGATCGCGGGCAACCGGGCGGCGGAGCGGCGGCGGACCCTGGTCAGCACGCTGTCGCAGGACGCGCTGTTCGTCCTGCCGCTGCCGGAGGACGCGGCCGGCGAGGCGGTCTTCACGGATCTGCTGGCCGAGGCGTGGCCGGCCGCGCTGGCCGGCTACCACGCCGCCGCCTACGATCCGGTCGGCTGGGACGCGCTGCTGGAACGGGCGGCCCTCGACCGGGGCACCGAGGTGCATCCGTACTGCTGCTTCAACGACATGCGCCTGGTGGACCGGGCCGCGGCCCCCGGTCCGGCACCCGCGGCCGCGGAGCTGGCGGAGCTGCGCCGCCGCACCGTCGTCGACTTCCCGGCGACGCAGGAGCGGGTGGCATGCCGCTACTGCCTCCACCTGACCGGCGACGCGGCCGCGCTGACCGTCACCCTCACCGCCGACACGGCCTATCTGCCACCGGAGGCGATCCACGCCCACCTGCGGGGCATCGAGGAGGTCGTGGTCGCGTCCGCCGCCGGCACGCCGCCTCGGCTCTCCCGGCTGGCCGGGCTCCTCTCGGGACCGGAGGTCCGCGGGTGAGCGGCCGGCGGGTGCCCCGGCCGCTCGCCCACGCCGACTCGACGTCCTGTGCGCAGGGCGGACGGATGCGGTTCCACGTGGCGGCGGGCGACGGGGCCCGGTTCCGGGGCCGGGTGGTCGTCACGGACGTGGTGGGGAGGCGGGTCGTGGCGGAGGCGGAGATCGCGGGGTCGGGCTGGACCCTCGACGTGCCGGAGACGTGGGCGAGTTCGCTGTACCGCGCGTCCTTCCACGACGTCCGCCCCGAGACGCCCGCGCCGGAGCGGGACGCCGAGCACGAGGTGTGGTTCGTCGTACGGGCCGCGCGGCCGGGCGCCGCCTCCTCCGTACTCGTCTCCGTCCCCTTCCCGACGTGGCGGGCGTACCACCGGGCGGGCGAGCCCGGGCGGAGCATCTACTACGCGGAGCAGCCCACCCGGGCCGCACGGGTGCCCCTCGCCGCGCCGGGCGGCGGGCCGCCGCCGGAGCGGTGGGAGGAGCCGCTGCTGCGCTGGCTGCACCGGACCGGGCGCCCCGTCGAGTACTGCTCCGGCTTCGACCTCCACGAAGGGGGCGGACTCCTCGCGCCCTACCGGCTCCTGGTCGTGAACGGGCACGACGAGTACTGGACGGCGGAGATGCGGGACTCCGTCGAGGGGTTCGTACGGCGCGGGGGGAACCTCGCCGTCTTCGCCGGGAACACCGCCTGGTGGCAGATCCGGTTGGAGGACGGGGGCCGCACGATGGTCTGCCACCGCGACGCCCTCGCCGATCCGGTCGCCGCCGTGGACCCGGCGCGGGCGACCGTCGAGTGGTCCAGCTCCCCCGTCGACCGGCCGGAGAACGCGATGACCGGCGTCAGCTTCCGGCAGGGAGCCGGAGCGTGGGGCGACGGGATGGCGGTCATCGGCCGCGAGGCGTACACGGTCCGCTTCGCCGACCACTGGGTCTTCGAGGGCACCGGGCTGCGCGACGGTGACACCTTCGCGCGCGGGACGCTCGGATACGAGACGGACGCGGCGGAACTGGACTGGTCGGCCGGGGTGCCGCGGGCCACCGGCCGTGACGGGACGCCCCGGTCGTTCGCCGTGCTCGCCACCGCCGACCTGCGGCACTGGCGGACGTACGGGCAGGGCGGCTGGGCGACCATGGGCGTCTTCCGCGCGGGAGCGGGCACCGTCTTCAACGCCGCGACCATCAACTGGGGTCGCGCGCTGCACGATCCGGTGGTCGACCGCGTCACGCGCAACGTCCTCGACCGGCTCTCGGGCGCCGTCCCGGTCCCGCGCTGGCACTCCATCGGTCCGGCGCCCCGGCTGCGGGCGCTCACCGCGTGCGAGGGGTTGCTCTTCGCCGTGGCCGAGGACGGCCGGACGCTGCTCCACCGCGAGCCGTCCGAGCAGAACCTCCCCTGGACGCCGTGCCCGCCGGCTGACGGCTCCTCGCCCGCACTGCGCTGTCTGACGGCCCCGCGCGAGGCGTCCCACCCGATGCCGCTGGCCCTGCTGGCGGTCACCGCGGACGACCGGTTGGTGCACCGGGCACCGGTGCCGGGCCCCGCCCCGTGGCTCCCGGCCGGCCGGGTGCCGACGGGGACGACGGCCCTGGCGATGTGCGACAACAGCCTGTTCGCGGTCACGCCCCACGACGACACCCTGCACGGGCGCCCGGCCGGCGACTTCGAGGCGCCATGGCGACGGCTGGGCCCCGCGGGCAAGGCATCGACGCTGACCGTTCTCGGGGCCCGACTCCACGCGGCGACCCCCGACGGTCTCTTCACCCGTCCTCCCAGCCTCGACGAGGCCCCGTTCACCCCCGCCACGCCTCCGGCCCCCTTCCCGCCCGTACGGGCCCTCGCCGCGTACGCGGGACGCCTGCTGGCGGTGACCGAGGACGACAGGCTGATCAGCCATCCAGGGAGGTGAGGAGGGGGCTCGGAGGGGGGCTCGGAGCGGGCACGGGAGCGGGAGGCCACGGGGCGGGTCCTTCCGGTGCGGTGCGCCGCCCCCGTCGCGTACGGACGGTGCGACGGACCCTCAGCTCCGCTGGAAGAACTCCACCTCCGCCAGCGCGAGATGGGTTCCCGGAGACAGGCCGGCGGGGGAACGGAGCGTCAGCCGGACCGTCTTCACGTCGCTGATCCCGGTGAGGATCGTCTGCGGGCCCGCCTTGTCGCTCAGGGTGAGTTCCTTGGTCCGACGCGTGCCGTCCGCCGCCGTCACCTCCATGTCCATCCGCAGGGCGCGTCCCTGACGGGCGTACTCCTCGGGGGACTTGGACGCGCCGTTGGTGATGATCAGGTCGACCATCCGGAACGGCTTGCGGAACGTGTACGTCACCGAGGCGCCCGCTCCGGGGGCCGCCCAGTACGTGTTGTTGATGCCGTCCGTGGTGTTCGTCACGGGGTGCCCGGGCAGCTCTCCGCTTCCCTCGGTCCTCTCGGGCGTGATGGCCGTGGCCTTGCCCAGCTTGTCCCGGGTGTCCTCGATCAGGACCCGGCCCGCGGGCATCAGGAGGAACCCGGCGGCGCACAGCGCGAGCACGGCCAGGAGGATCACGACGAAGCGTGTGCCCCTCCCCGATCCCGCGCGGGCCCGGCGCCGGAACGGCCACACGGTACGCCACCACGGCAGCGGCGCCGCCTTCGGCGCGGGCCTCAACTCCGCTGCGCAGCGCCGGCAGAAGCGCCGGTCCGGCCGGTTGGCCGTCCCGCACGCCGGGCAGGCGAGCCCGCTCCCCTCGTCCTCCACCGCCGCCGGACGCACGACCGGACGCGGTGCCACGGCCTTCGCCGGGAGCACGGGCAGGATGGGGTCGCCGGCGGGAGCCGGGCCGACGGGCGGGCGCGGGCCGATCGGGGAGGAGGGGCTTCGGGGCGGCACGGCAGGAGCGCTCGGCCTGCGGGGGGCCGTCGCCGGAACGGAGTCCGTGTCCGAGCCGGGTCGCGCCCCCGGGCCGGCCTGCGAGGCGTCCTGGGCGGGCTCGTCCGGGGCTTCCTCGTCCGCGGTCTGGGCCCCCCGGGCCCGGGTGATCCGGTTCCGGGCCGCCTGGGTGAGGGCCGCGCCGGTCCTGACCACCCGGGCACGGGCCGACTCGGCGACGGACGCCGGGTTCTCCGGTTCCGGGATGTCCGGAGCCGGTAGGCGCGGAGCCGGAAGGTCCGGATCCGCGCCGTCCGGTGCGGAGGCATGCGGTGCGGAGGCACTCGGCAGCGAGGTGTCCGGTAGGGAGGCGTGCGGTGCGGGCGCGTCCGGTGCCGGGGGGCTTGTCGACATGGTGCCCTCCCGCCGGGTTCCGTCCTGCCCCTCGGCTCCTGACCTCTCGCGCGTGCCGGCCGCGGCCGCGCGGTCGGGAGTCCCGCCGTCCGGCCCGGCGGGCGGTGTGCCCGGGGTGCCGCCCCGGACGGCCGGGCCCGCCGCGTCGGCCCCTCCCGCGTTCCCCGTCGGCGCGGGCGCGGCCACCGGGGCCTCCCCGGACGGGGAGGCACCGGCTTCGCCCGCTCCCCCGGACGACGCCCTCCCGCCCGGCGGTGCGGCGTCCTCGTCCGGCTCCGCCCCGCCTCTCGTCGCGGGGCGCGCGGGCTCGTTCGACCAGGCCAGGTACGCGCCGCAGTTGCCGCAGAAGTCGTCGGCGGGGTCGTTGGCGGCCCCGCACGCAGGACACGCGCGCATGCGTCAGTTCCCTTCCTCGGCGGGCGGGCCGGTGAGGACCTCCACCCGGAACGCCACGTGGACCGGGCACATCGCCCGTACGACGTCGTGGACCCGGTCCACGTCCACCCGCCCGGCCCGCGCGCCCTCGGGAGCGACCCGTACGAGCAGTTCGGCGTCGGGCTCCGGGGGGAGGTCGGAGCGGGCGGTGTCCGACCAGACCGCGCCGCCGTCGCCGACGATCTCGGTGCGCACGTCCAGGGCGAGCCGCAGGGCCTCGGCGAGTCCCCGCTTCGTGCCGCGCCACCGGTGCAGCTCCACCGCGCGCGCGACGGCCTCGCGGCGCCGTTCCATGGGTCGGCGCGGATCGTCGGCGGCGCCGACCCAGGACGCCAGCCACACCAGGAAGTCCGGCGGCGCCAGCCGGGGATCGAGGTAGGCGGGCAGGTTGTCGAGGGTGGAGAAGACCGGGGCGAGGACCGTGTCGAGACCGGCGGTGAGGCGCTGCGCGAGGTCGTCGTCGGCGTAGAGGGCGGGCAGCTGCTCCCCGATGGGGTGCCGGCTGGGCAGCCCGGGGATCGCGGCGCGGTTCATCGTGCCTCCGCTTCGCGGGGGGTCACGACCACCTGGTGCTGGTAGGAGAAGACCAGGGAGCCGGGGCCGACGTCGATGCGGTCGGCCGGGGCGCCGCGCCGGCCGGTGACCGGGTCGGCGGGGAAGAGCCGGATCTCCTCGACCAGCGCGTCGCCGGTGGCGCGTTGCAGGACGCCGAAGACCTCGCCGTACTGGACGGGTCGCCCGAACGGCCAGCCGGTGCCGTCCGGTCCGCCGGTCAGCGGGTTGAAGTGGCGGAACAGGGCGTCCAGGGCGGCGGTGCGGACCGCGTCCGTGTCGCCCGGGGCGGCGGACAGGCGGGCGACGACGGTGACGCCCTGGTAGACGGGCGGCTCCACCACGAGGCGGGTGCCGATCAGGCGCCGTTCGTCGAGGCTCGCGGTGATCGCCGCAAGGACCTGCTCGCCGGGGATGAGCTGCTCGAAGCGGAGCCGGTCGTCGCCCTCGTCGGCGACGGCGTCCGGCACCACGAGGACCCGGACCGCGCCCGCCGTGTCCGCGGCCGGCAGGCAGCGCACCCGGCGCACCGAGGGCGCGGCCTGGCGGCTGATGATCTCGTAGTCCTCGGCGGTCACCGCGCGGTCCTGCATGCGCAGCGCCTCGGGGGCGCGCAGCCGGGCGTTGTGCACGCTCTCGCCCGCGACCCCGCCGCGCGCCGCCTCCCGGTTGCCGACCCGGGCGACGTACGGCACGGAGCTGAGCAGGACGGAGATCGCGCCCCGGGCGACGTTGCCCGCGGGGCCGCCGCCGGTGCGGTAGCGCGCGACCCGGATCCGTTCGCCCTTGGGCGGGACGGCCCCGCACTGCCGCAGGGTGCCGTCCGGCTCCCGCAGGGCCGGGGGGAAGGCGAACTCGCCGGTGGTGGCGTCCACCCGGACGTGCCGGTCGGCGGGACGGGAGCGGCCGAAGTGCTCGACGACCTCCCAGCGTTGCCAGCCCTCCTCGGAGGACACCTCGACCTCGGGCGGTCCGGCGTCGAGGAGGACGGGCGGCCGGCCGAGCCGGAAGGTCTGTCCGGCGACGCCTTCGGAGGTGCCGAGCGGTACGTCGGTGACCGTCTCCGCGTGCTCGGCGGAGATGGTGCCGCCGACGGTGAAGACCTCCGCCTCGCGGACCGTCGGGGACTCGGAGTAGAAGGGCTGGCCCGGTTCCGGCTCGGTGACCCGGCAGCGCAGCCAGCCGGCCCGGGTGCCGCCGATCACGGACGCGACGTGTCCGGCGGGCACGTGGACGACGACCTCGCCGGGCCGGTTGAGGCCGCCGGTGGTGTCGTCGCCGGTCTCGCAGGCCTCCCAGCCGGCGCCGTTCCACGCCTCCCACACGAGCGGGGGCTGGCGCGGGTCGACACCGACGCCCTCGACGCGGCTGTCGAGGCGTACGGCGACGATGCAGCGGGGTACGGCCGTGGGCAGCCCGAAGAGCAGCGCGTCGCCGGGTTCCGGTGTGGCCTGGAAGCAGGGGATGTCGAGGCCGTCGGCGAGCATGCCGGTCCTGTCGTGCTGCTCGCTGCTCCGCCACGCGGTCACCAGGCGCGTCAGCTCGCTGGGCAGGACGCGCAGTTCGCCGGTGGTGGCGAAGACGACGGCGTCGTCGGTCTCGCCGCCCGCGGTGGTCACCTCGGTGCCGGGCGGCAGCGTGACGGTGTCGGGCTGCGGGGCGGACAGCCAGAAGTCGACCTCGGCGGCCGCGGCCGTCGGCGGGAACAGCCGGATGCCGAGCAGGTCGAGGAAGGCGTGGTAGTTCTTGTCCGGCACCCGGTTGAGCCGGTAGAGCACCTGGTCCACCAGGTAGGCGAACGTCTCGATCAGGGTGACGCCCGGGTCGGACACGTTGTGGTCGGTCCACTCCGGGGCACGCTGCTGCACGTACCGCTTCGCCTCGTCGACGAGCTGCTGGAACCGGCGGTCGTCCAGGTTCGGGGAGGGCAGGGCCATCAGTCAGCGCCCGCTTCCTCGGCCCCCTCCTCGGAGGGGATCGTGTAGAAGGGAAAGACCAGGTTGCGCCGGTCGTTGGTGGAACGCAGGGTGTAGTGCACGTCGATGTAGAGGGTGCCGTCCTCGACGGCGTCGAAGGCGACGACCACGTCGTCCACGGTGATCCGCGGCTCCCATCGCTCCAGCGCCTCCCGCACCTGCCGCGCGACGCGGCCGGCGGTGGCGCCGTCGCCGGGCGCGAAGACGTACTCGTGGATGCCGCAGCCGAACTCGGGGCGCATGGGGCGCTCGCCGGGCGCGGTGCCGAGGACCAGGCGGATGGCCTCCTCGATCTCCCGCTCCCGTTCGACGAGGGCGATGCCTCCGGTCGGTCCGACGCGCAGGGGGAATCCCCAGCCCCGGCCGATGAACCGTTCGGTCATCGGCCGTCCTCCGGGGAGCCGTGCGCGGCGGCCGGTCCCGTGCCCTGCGGGGACCCGTGCGCGGGACCGCGGTCCGGCCGCCGCTCGGCGCCGGCCATCACACGCCCCCGATCAGCACGTTGGGCGCCCCGGTGAGGATCATCGCGCCGCAGGCCGTCCTGTCGCGGGCGCGGGCGGCCGGGAGACCGCCGATGAGGACCTGTCGGCCGGCGAGCCCGGCCGGGTTCGGCAGGATCACGTTGGCCGGTCCGGTGGCGGCGTGCGGCGGCACCACGCAGGTGTGCAGGCTGCCGGTGACGGCGGCGGGACGGCCGCCGATGAGCACGGTCGCCACCGCCCTCGCGACGGCGGGCGGCGGGGTGGCGACGACCCCGCCGTGGTCGGTGGGGTCGCCGGTCCGGGCGGCGGCGGGCATGCGGAGCTCCTTTCACGAGCATGCTGCGGAGGGTCAGTTGATGCGGATGAGCTTGGCCTTGAGGGTGGCGAGGAGGCCGCCGTCGACGGTGACGCCGGTGGCGCCGGAGACGTCCACCGTGCGGCCGCCGATCTTCACCCCGACCCGGCCGTTGATGGCGACGTTGCGGCCCGACACGTTGACGTCGCCGCGTCCCGCGTCCACGGTGACGCCCGTCTTGTCGAGGACGACGGAGCTGAGCACCTGCCGGCTCCGCCCCTGGTACACGGTCAGTTCGATCCGGTCCCGACGGTCGTCGAGGAAGACCTCCAGGCGCTCGTCGGCGGACCTGAGCCGTACTCCGGAGGGGCCCGGCGCCCGCGCGTCGAGCAGTTCCACCCGGTGGCCGGAGCGGGACACGAGGGAACGGCGGTTGACCTTGCCGGTGGTCTTGTCGATCAGGGGCACGTCGTGCGGCGAGGGCCTGTCCACGCCGTTGTAGAGCCCGCCGATGACGTACGGGCTGTCGAGCAGGCCCTGTTCGAAGCCGACGAGGACCTCGTCGTTGACCTCGGGGCTCACCACTCCGCCGCCGCCCTTGCCGCCCCACTGCACCGTGCGGACCCAGTCGGTGACATAGGTGTCGTCCAGCCAGGGGAACCGCAGCCTCACCGAGCCGCTCTCGGCGCCGCCGGTCTCGCGGACGTCCGTGACCACGCCGATCGCCAGGCCCGGCATGCGCGGCCCCCGGGACGGCGCGTTGGCCCCGGTGACCAGTCCGGTCAGGGAGCGGTCGGGGCTGGCGCTCACCCACACGGTCGTGCGGTAGCCGCCGTGCGGTTCGAGGACGTGCTGCACGGCGGTGGCCGTGTACTTGCCGGAGAACGCCCCTCCGACGTTCCCGAGCGCCACGGGCTTGCCCGCGCGCAGCAGCGGATTGCCCTCGACCACCGCCTCCAGCTCGCCGAATCCGGCACTGACCTGCCCGGCGACCGCGTCCGCGACCGCCTTCGTCTCGGCCTGGGTGCGGTACGGGGTGTCGGTGACGGTGACCTTGGACGCCTTGCCGAACCGGGCGGCGAGCGCCGGGCTCAGGCCCGGTACGACCGTGTCGCTGTCGACGGAGGGCTTCCGGGCCACCAGCGGCCGCTTGGTGGTGACGTCCCAGCCGCGCACCTCCACCTGCTGCGCCCCGTCCGCCGCCGACAGGGAGGCCCGCAGGGCGAGGAGGTTGCGCCCGTACTCCAGGACCAGCGGATCGCGGGCGGCCGAGGTGGTCGGCGAGGGCGCCCCGGACGCCTTCCGGGGCTTGGTGAACTGGAGCAGCCCCTTGTCGTCGACGCGCACCAGCGCGCCGCTCTCGGCGGCCAGGTACTGGAGGAACTCCCAGTCGGAGACGTTCGCCTGGGACAGCTGCCGGTAGGTGACGGGCGCGGCCTCGACGGTGCCGCAGGCCAGGCCGGCCCCGGCGGCCACCTTGCGGACGATGGCCGCCGCCGTCATGTTCCGGTACGCCACCACCTTCCGGCCGCGCTGGAGCCGGTGCGCCGTGGAGTAGGCGCGGAGCACGGTGAACGAACCGGTGCGGTCCCGGTCCGCCTCCAGGGCCGTCACCTCGCCGTTGAACAGCCGCTCGCGGGCCTGCCCGGTCACGGTGACGACGGAGACCCGGAGCGGGGTGCCGATGGTGATGCCGGTCTTGCGCAGGAACTCGTGGTCGGGGTCGCGGTAGGTGAGCACCGCCGCGTCGGGCAGCCCCACGTTCTCGTCGATCACGCAGCTCACCAGCTGGGCCGCCCAGACCGGCGGCAGTTCGCCGGGCGTCTCGACGATCGGGTCCGCGGCGAACGACCGGCCGTCGCGCCCTCCGCCGCTCATCGCTCCTCCTCGGCGCCCGCGTCGGTCAGTGCCGGTACGACGAGTTCGGTGCCGGGCACGAGTGCCATCGGGTCGTCGATGTCGTTGGCCTCCGCGATGACCCGCCAGGCCGTCGCGTCGCCGTACTCCCGCCAGGCGAGCAGGGCCAGGCTGTCGCCGGCCACGACGACGTGCGTGCTGCGTCCGGTGCGCGAGCCGGACGTCGGGTTCTGTCCGCCGGGGCCGACGCTCGCCTCCTCGATGGAGAGGCGGCAGGTGGCGCGCAGCGGCTTTCCGTCCACGTCGAACAGCGTGTACGACACGGACAGGCTGGAGAGCACACCGTCGAACGAGGTGGTGCGCGCGCTGCCCCACTCGAACCGGACCCAGGGGCTGGCGGGCTTCTTCCGCCCCAGGCTGGCCTTGGTCGGCACGCATGCCTTCATCAGCTTCTCCACCGCCTGTTCCACGGAGTTGTCGTGGGTGGCGGTGGCGTCCAGGAACACTTCGAGGCTGAGCTCGCGCGGGCCGCTGCCGACGAACTCGGGCAGGGAGGACTCCTCGGCCGTCCGGGAGGGCGAGCGCCGCCACTCGGTGCTCTTGCGCAGCTCCAGGGTGGAGGGGTTGAACTGGAGGTTCAGCCGGGCCAGCGTCCCGCCGGGCTTGGCGCCGACGGACGCCGGAGGCTCCTTCAGCGTGAGCTGGGCCCTGGCCCGACTGGCTCGGGACGCTGGGGACATGACGGGGATCCTTTCCGGGGAACCGGGGGTGGGGGGACGGGCGGTGACGCTCGGCGGGGGGCGGGGCGTCAGGAGGGGCGGAGTCCCTCGTGCGCGATCTCCAGGGTCTCCACCGCCGCCTGCGAACTGCTGGGGTCGAAGGACGGGCCCTGCCAGCGCACCGGGACGATCCCGAAGACCTGCCAGCTGATGATCCGGCTCAGGTCGGGGCGGAGGGCGACGATCTCGCCGTCCTTGGGCTCCACGCGCTTCAGCGTCTCGTCGAGCCAGCGGGCGATCTTCGCGGTGTCGGCGGTGACCGGCCGGGTCAGGGTGATGTTCGACCAGCTCACGCGGCCGGGCAGCTGCCAGGTGAAGCCGTTGTTGCCGCCCTCCGCGTAGCTCTCCATCTCCACTTCGGCGCCCATGCCGGAGCAGGTGTGGAAGGCGCCCAGGTCGTTGCCGCCGATCGCGAGCCGGAAGAACACGCTGCTCGCGAAGATGTTGTCCGTCATTGATCCGTTATCCGTTCCGTGCCGTGTCGTGCGCTCAGCGGCGTCCGTCGAAGGGGCGGCCCGAGCGTTCCCGGCCGCGCCGCAGTTCGGTGCGCAGGAGGCGGGCCATCGGGTCGAGCAGCCGTCGCGCGAGGTCGTCCAGGTCGAGACCCGGGTCCTGCGCCGGTTCGGCGTCGCGCCCGGTGGTCCGGCCCGTGCCCCGGCCGGCGGCCGCCGGCGCGGCGGACGACGCCTGCTTCCCGCGGGCGGAGACCGCCTTCACCGGGACGGCCGGGGCGGCGGACGCGCTCCCGCCGGTGTCCGGTACGGCGCGCTGGATCCGGGGCGCCGCGCCGCCACCCGTCGAGGCGGCGGCCGGGGGCACGCTGCGGGGCCGCACCACGGGGACGGGCGCACCGGGCGCCGGCGTCCCCGGAGCGGACGGGCCGTGCGCCACGGGAGGAGCCTGCGGAGGCGCGACCGGGAGGGAGCGGGCCGGGGCGGCGGACGCGCCTCCGCCCGGAGGAGCGGGCGTGACGACCGGGACCCGCGCCCCGGCTGCCGGGGCGCCCGTCGCCGCTCCCCCGTCGGCGTGCCACGGCCCCGGGGCGGTGGCGGCGCGCTGGACGGTCGGCGCGGCGAAGGGCCCCGGCGCGTCCGGGCGGGTGGACGGCGGAGGTACGGAGCCGGACGCCGGGAATCCGCGAGTCGGCGCCGCGGCTCGCGGTGCGGACGCGGTTCCGGACCCTCGTACGGATGCCGACACGGCGCGCTGTACGGGCGCCGAGGTGCCACCGCCGGGGGCCGACGCGGGGGCCGGCCCGCCCGGGGCGTCCCGCGCCGTGTTCCAGCGCGCCGCCACCACGGGAGGGCCGCTGACCGCGCGGGACGCGGCGGACGGGGCCAGGCCGTCGGCGGCCCCGGTGCTGAGCGTGAGGGGGCGGGCCGGGAGCAGCGCGAGCGTACGCCGCGCCACCGGAACGGGCCCGTTCGCCGCGCTCCCGAGGTACGGGGCGAACGCCGGACGCCCGCCGCCGGTCCCGACCCGGGACGCGGAGCCGGCCGTGGGGCGCGGACCGGTCCCGGGAGTGCCGGAGGCGCCGACGGTCCCCGACGGGGACGGTCCGCCGGCCGTCCGCACGGCGGTGATCGGCTTCGGGCCGGTACCCGTCTGAGGCCCGGCGGGCGGCTTCGATCCGGCGGTCGACTTCGATCCGGTGGCGCTCGCGGGTCCTGGGGTCGGCGGCGGTCCGGCCGTCCCCGACCGGTCGCCGCCGGACCCGGGCGCCGCGCCGGAGGCCTGCGTACCCGGTCCGGACACGGCACGGGCCACGACGACCGGAACGGGAGCGGTGGAGCCGGAGCCGCCGGAGGCCGGGTGCGGGCGTACGGCGTCGCGGCTCGCGGCGCGTTGCGGAGCGCTCCCGGAGGGCGGCGCGGCGGAGCCCGGAGTACGTACGACGGGGGCGCCGCCCGACGTACGGTCCGTGCGGTCGGCCGCCGGGGACGCCGGGTGGTCCGTGAGGCGGCGTTGCACGTCGGTCGCCCCCAGCAACGGAGCCTCGGGCGCGGCGGGCGAGGGCCGTTCTCCGGCGGGCGAGGCCGGGGCGCGCTGGACGCCGGGGCCGGGTGCGGGGCGGCCGGGCCGGGCGCCGGAACCGGTGGAACCGGCGGGCGGGGTCGCACTGGGCGGCATCGCGGACAGGGGTGCGCCCAGGCCGCCGCGCGCCCGCGCTCCCGGACGTCCGGGGGACACCGGGTCGGAGGCGGAAGCGCCGGACGTGTCCCGGGAGGTGCCCTCGGCCTGCCGCTGCACGAGGGGGAGTCCCGGGCCCTGGACTCCTCCCCCGCCCGGCGCGGGGGACGGGATGCCGCTCGTCGGGGTGGTGCTCGCGGTCGACGGCAGTTCGGTCAGGGGGGCGCCCAGGACCGTCCGGGCGGCGGCGCGCTGGACGGCGGGACTCGGCGAGGCCGGGTCGGGGGCCGCCGTCCCGGTCGGTTCGGCGCGCCCGGGAGCGGTGGCGGGGAGCGCGTCCGTGGCCGGAGTCGCCCTGTCCTGGCGGGGCGGTGCCGCCGGGGCGGCGGGCCGGAGCGCGGGCACCGGGCGGGCGCTCCCCGGCACGCGGCGGGCGACCGTCAGCGGGGCCCCGACCGGTCGGGGGCGGACGACGGGAGGGGACGAGGGCTCCGGTCGGCCGCCGCCGGGGGCGACCCGTGCCCCGCTCGCCGTGGAGCCTTCCCGTGCCGTACTCCCCCGGGCCCCGCCCTTGACGCGGGGCGAGAGCTCGCGGGCCGCGCCCGTCGCGGTCGCGGTCGTCCGTGCCGGGGCGCCGCTCGCGGGCCGGGGAGCGGACGCCTCGCGGGTGCGCGGGGCCGGCGTCTCGTGGGTGCGCGGGGCGACGGGGACCACCGCGACCCGTCGGACCAGTGGGGCAGGGGCCGTGGCCGGGGTGCCGCCCCCGCCGGCGGGGGCGGCGGCGCGTTGGACGGCGGCCGGCTCCGGTGGAGAGAGCACCGCAGGGGACGTCGTGAGGGACAGGTCGCGGCTCGCCGGACGACCGCTCGCGCTCCGCCCTCCGGATGCCATGGCGGTGCCGCGCGTACCACCGGGCGACGAGGGGGCCGCCGTACCGCGGCCGCCTGGCGACGGGCGGGCCGCCGTGCCGGAGTCCGGGGCCGCCGGGGCGTGCGAGGAGGCTTCGGGAGTCCCGTCCGCGCGGACCGCGCGCAGCAGCAGCGGCCCTCCGCCGGAGTCGGTGGTGCGGGGCGTGGCCCGGCGGGTCGCCCCGTGCACCAGGCCCGTCGGAGCCGTGGGCAGCAGGGCGTGGCCCATGCCGCTGTCGAAGGACGGGTTCTGCCAGGCGGCGAGGCCGGAGCGGAAGGCGAGGCCGTCGCTCACGCCCAGGGGCGCGCGGGAGAGGGTCAGGAGCGGCGGTGCGGCACGCCGCCAGCCGCCGTCCCAGTCGCCGGGCACGGCAGAGGGGTCCGGGGCGCCGCCGGACACGCCGGAGCCCCGGGACGGCCCAGGACCGCCGGAATCACCGGAAGCACTGGCACCGGTGGCGCCCCCGGACGGGCCGGGACCACCGGACGTGCCCGGACCGCCGGAGCCGCCGGACGTGCCCGGCCCGGCGCCCGTGCGGTCGGCCGTACCGCCGCGGCGCAGCCTGTCCCGCCATGCCATGTGCTCAGCCGCCTTCGTTCATGCGGGTGTTGATGCGGGCGATCTCGGCCACCCACTGCTGTCGTTCGCCGTGGGTGAGGTCGAGGATCTCCTCGCGCTGCCAGTGGAAGTGGTAGGCGATGTACGCGATCTCCTCCCGCAGGCGGGGAAGGGCGTACGTCACGATTCCCCCAGGCGCCCACCCGAGAGGTCGACCTCGAAGCCGCCCTCGCAGTGCGGGCAGGTGACCGCCGCGCGGGTGTGGCCCTCGCTGTTGACGCGGCGGTAGAAGTCCTGGAGGAACGCCACGTCGGTGGCGTACATCCGCTCGACGATCCCGGCGTGCACGTCGGTGACGCCGCCGAGCCGGGTGATCACCTGGCTCAGCAGGACCACGCTCAGATAGGCCGGGTTCTCCTTGACCCGCAGGTCGATCTGGGGCCGCAGCTCGTCGCGGGCGGTGGCCAGGCGCATGGCGCCGTGCCGGTGCACCGTGCCCGCCTCGTCCACGTATCCGCGCGGGAGCTCGAACTCGAACTCCGTGCGCAGCCCGTCGCCCTCCTGGCGCGGCGGGGGCTGCGGGGCGGCTGCCGGGGGCGCGGCCTGCTGCTCCTGCGCCCGGTCGGGCTCCGTCAGCTGGAGGATCTCCTCCAGGTTGCCCGCCGTCACGGTGCGGCGCCTCATTCGACGACGATCTCCTCGAACACGATCGTGACGGACTCGGTGGCCGGGGAGGACTCGCCCGCCTTCAGCGACGGGCCCTCCCACTTGGACGCCCATCCCTGCATGAGCTGGATGCGGCGCACCGTGGTGCCCTCGGTGTCCTTGATCTCGATGGTCAGATTCTGCCGAGCGGAGTTGACGGCCCCGTTGTTCAGGGTCTCCTTGATCCACTTGGTGAACTCGCTGCTCTGGTCGAGCCCGCGGGTGATCGTGATCTCGCCGGCCTGCCGGGCGCCCGGCTGCTTGCGGATGATCTGCTTGCCCTCGGCGGTGACCTGCTTGACCTCTACGACGTCCTCTTCGACGGTGAAGCCGCTGATCTCCTGGATGGACTCCACGAGGTATCCGCCGAGCTGCACGCCGAAGACGTGGGTGGAGAGTGCATCGCCCGTTGCCATGTCTGTCTGTCGACCTTTCCTTGCGTGTGCGACCGGGACCCGCGGGTCACTCGTCGATGAGGCTGGTGGTGTCGGAGAACTGGGCCAGTCGGAAGACCACGAACTCGGCCGGCTTGACCGGCGAGACGCCGATCTCACAGACCACGCGGCCCTGGTCGATGGACTCCTGCGGGTTGTTCGTGCGGTCGCACTTCACGTAGAACGCCTCGTCGGCGGTGCGGCCGAACAGCGCGCCCCTGCGCCACTCCTCCATGAGGAACGCGGTGACGTTGCGCCGGATGCTGGACCACAGCCGGTCGTCGTTGGGCTCGAAGACGACCCACTGGGTGCCCAGGAGGATCGACTCCTCCAGGTAGTTGAAGAGGCGGCGCACGTTCAGGTAGCGCCAGGCCGGGTCGGAGGAGAGCGTGCGGGCGCCCCAGATCCGGATGCCCCGGCCGGGGAAGGCCCGGACGCAGTTGACGCCGATCGGGTTCAGCAGGTCCTGCTCGCCCTTGCTGAGACGGATGTCCAGGTCGACCGCGCCTCGGATCACCTCGTTGGCGGGGGCCTTGTGCACGCCGCGCTCGGCGTCGCTGCGCGCCCACACGCCGGCGACGTGACCGCTGGGCGGGACGGTGGTGTTGCGCCCGAGGGCCGGGTCGAAGACCCGCACCCAGGGGTAGTAGAGGGTGGCGTACCGCGAGTCGTAACCGGCCTCGTCCATGCGCCAGTCGCGCACCTGCTGGGCGTTGAGGCCGGGCGGGGTGTCGAGGACGGCCACGCGGTCGCCCATCTGCTCGCAGTGCGAGATGACGGCGAGCTGGACGGTGCGCACGCCCTCGGCGTCGATGTCGCCGCGCTGGTGGGCGCCCATCAGGTCGGGGACCGCGACCATGGTGATCTCGTCGATGGTCTCCAGGCCGCCGAAGCCGGTGCGGGCCGCCGCGTCGCCGACGTACTCGGCGGGGTCGATACGGGCCACGTCGGCGGCGGCCGGGGCGGCGGGGACGCCGGGCGCGTCGGGGATCGCCAGGGTCTGGGCGCCGGGGCGGGTCTGGGGGGCGCCGCGCTGCTCGGTGACCTCGATCAGCTCGGAGGCGCGGGCCTGGGTGACCAGGTAGCCCTTGACGTTCTTGCGGGCGGAGGCGTCGTAGGTCTCGCCGACCTGGTCGCCGCGGCGGACCAGCAGCCGGAAGCGGTCCTCCGGCGGGTTCTCGCCCTCGGGGTCGACGACCTCGACCGAGACGCCGGTCACGCCCGGCTTGGCCGCGATCATGAAGCCGCCGAGCTCGACCGGGCGTGCGGCCCCGGTCTCGCGGTCGGGCCGACCGGTGGCGGCGGACCGGGCGCCGGACTCGGCCGAGCCGCCGATGCGCACGACGTACGCGGCGCCGCCGCCGTTGGAGAAGTACCCGTAGAGAGCGTGGGCGAGGTAGGTGCCCTCGGTGAACCCGCCGAACGCCTGGGTGTACTGGTCCCATCCGGTGACCAGGGTCGGCGTGTGGAACGGCCCCTTCTCGGCGAAGCCCACGAACGCGGCGACGGCCGTGCCGACCCCTTCGATCGGCCTGGCACCGGACTGCACCTCCTCCACATACACACCCGGGGTGAGGTACGTCGGCATGCTCGCTCCTTCACGTTCTTGCGGCCTCGCGATGACCTGTGTCCAGGTCGAGTCTGTTCGGCCCGCGGCCGGACCGGCAGGGACCGGGAGACCTCCCCGGGGGCAGCGCCTCTGCCTCAACGGGCGGTCCGGGGTGGCCGCCCGGACATCACCGGGGACTGCCCGCACGCTGCCCGTTCGTCCCTGGACACGCGGCCGGGCGGACGGTGTGCTGGAGCGTCGTACGACGGGCGCCGACGAGGAGGCAGCTGTGCAGACCCCCAGGCCGCGCATCGATCGGGTCGAGGAGCGCCGCCCGGCGCGCGACCGGTCCGGACCCCGGCGGGAGGGCCCGGGGACCGGCGCCGCCGTCCCGCCCCCGCTCACGGCCGACGTGCTGCGGGCGGCCCAGGGCGGCGCCGGCAACGCCGCGGTGAGCGGCATGATCGCCCGCCGGGCGAGCGCCGGGCCCGCCCCGGCGCGGCAGGACACCGGGGTGCGGGAGGTGCTGGGCTCGGCGGGCCGGCCGCTGGCCGGTCCGGTGCGCTCGGAGATGGAGTCCCGCTTCGGCACGGACTTCTCCGGCGTGCGGCTGCACACCGGAGCCGCGGCGGCCCGCTCGGCGCGGGCCATCGGGGCGCGCGCGTACACCTCGGGCAGCCATGTCGTCCTCGGAGAGGGCGGCCGGGACAAGCACACCCTGGCCCATGAGCTGACCCATGTCGTCCAGCAGCGGCAGGGCCCGGTGTCCGGCACCGACCGGGGGGACGGGCTGCGGATCAGCGACCCCGGCGACCGCTTCGAGCGGGAGGCGGAGAGCAACGCCCGGCGGGTGCTCTCCGGACCGGTGCCGGTGGCCCGCGCCGTCGAGGACCACGGCGCAGGGCACCACGCGGGCGACGGGCACGACCACGGACACCACGGGCACCACGGGCACCACGGGCACGGCACGGCGCAGCGCGCGGCCGACCCGGACTCCGTGCAGCGTCTGGTCGGCTTCGAGGTGGAGCTGAGCGTGCCGAGCTTCGCCCAGCACGACACGACGGGTCTGAACACGGTCGGCGGCCGGGCGCCCTCGGCGGATCTCGGCGGCTTCTTCCACGGCGGCTTCGGCTACGCGGCCACCGTGATGAGCGAGCCCAACCTGACGATCCTCACCGACCACAACTCGCTCGCCCGCAAGGCCGCTCAGCTGTACGCCGTGCTCTGCGGGCTGGCGGGCGACGGCGGGCAGCCGGTGGCGACCGGGCGGCCCGCCTCCTCGCTGAGCAACCTGGAGTACGTCACCGCACCGTTCGACGAGATGGCGCCGGGCTCCGACGTCGCGATCGGGCAGGTCGCCGACCGGATCGACGCGCATGTGAACGAGATCTTCGGGAACGACCCTAAGCACCGCGCCTCCCGTGTGCCGGGTTCGCCCATCGCCGCGACGGGCACCCCGCTGACGGCCCTGCGCGAGTGGCTGGGCCCGGAGCTGTTCGCCAGGGCCGACGTGCAGAAGGCGATCGCGGACTTCCAGAACGACGTGAAGCGCGAGATGTACATCCAGGCCACCATCGGCGTGCTGCCCTCCGGACTGCCGTCGCTCTACAGCTTCCAGACCCAGGTCAGCCACGATTCGCGGCGGGCCGCCGGCAAGGAGCACATCGCGGACGGCTGGCGCGACGCCGCCGCCGCCATCAACCGCACGGTGCCGCAGCTGCGTTCCGACGTCGTGCCGCACCTGCTGCCCGGGCTGGAGAGCGGCGACCAGCAGGCCCTGACCGGCACCCTGGCCCTCGGTCTGTCGTACGCGATCGGCTCGGCCATGATCGAGGCGGGGGTGCGCGGGCCCACGGCCTCCACGAAGAACGCGGTGCCGTTCCTGCTCAAGCTGGCGAACCTGGGCGGTATCCGCAGGGCCGCGACCACCGACACGCTGCGCGAGAGGGTCGTCGGGCAGGACGTCCTCCAGCAGCTCGCGACCTGGCTGCACAGCCAGGTCCCGGAGACCGGTGTCGCCCACTGGCAGGGGCTGCTGGCGAGGTACCCGGCCAACAGGGCGAACCCGGCCGGGCCGGCGTACGGCCACGGTGCCACCGGGGTCGTCAACACCGCGCAGATGCTCGACAGCCTCCTCAACGGCACCGAGAACTTCCCCGTGATCGCGCCCGGCAAGGCGCTGCCGAGGGCCGACGAGCCCAACGCCGCCCTCGTGCCGCACATCGGCGGCCAGAAGGGCGCCCCGGTCGAGATGCGCTGGCTGACCACGCGGGCCACCGAGGCCGGCCAGCTCAGGTCCATGTTCAAGACGATCACCGACGAGGCGCGCAAGGCCAACCTGGCGACGGTCCCGTCGGCGGAGAGCGCGCGGATCTGGGCGGCGGCCACCGACCCCGGCGCGGCACCCGCCGCGGGCGGGCAGGGCGTGCACCAGGCCGAGATGATGGAGATGTGAGACGAGTGAGGGGGCCCGGTCCGCGGACCGGGCCCCCGGGGGCAGCCTCGGACGCGGCCCGTGGGGACGGGCCCCCTCGGACGCGGCCCCGTGAGGTCGGGCACCCTCGGACGCGGGCCCCCCGGCTCGGATCCCGCCCTCAGGCCCCCGCGGCCTCGGCCAGGTACGGCCCGAACTCGCCCTCCAGGACGAGCCGTCCGAGCTTGCGGTACTCCTGGGCCACCGCGGTGACCACCTGCCCCATGGTGAGCGGCTCCCCGGACTCGGCGGCGAGATAGGCCGCGGTGACCGCGCAGGCACGGATCGAGCCGCCGGCCAGTTCGAACCGGTCGGCGCAGAAGGCGAGGTCCAGGTCCTCGCTCCGGGGCAGCCGGGAGCCCAGGCAGCGCTCCCACAGCGCGAGGCGCTGTTCCGCCTCCGGCACGGGGAAGTCCGCCACGACGTCCAGACGGCGGGTGAACGCCTCGTCGAGGTTGGCCCGCAGGTTGGTGGTCAGCACCGCGATCCCGTCGAAGGACTCCATGCGCTGGAGCAGGTACGCCGACTCGATGTTGGCGTGCCGGTCGTGCGCGTCCTTGACCTCGGAGCGTTTGCCGAAGATGGCGTCGGCCTCGTCGAAGAGCAGGACGGCGTTGACCGCCGACGCGCCGGTGAAGATGCGCTCCAGGTTCTTCTCGGTCTCCCCGATGTACTTGTCGACGACCGTGGACAGGTCCACCACGTACAGGTCCATGCCGAGGTCGGCGGCGACGACCTCGGCGGACATGGTCTTGCCGGTGCCGGACCCGCCGGCGAACAGGGCGACGACCCCGCGCCCCCGGCCGCCGCCTGGCCGCATCCCCCACTGCCCGAGCACCTGCTCGCGATGGCGTGCGCGCAGCGCGAGTTCGCGCAGCCGGCGGTGGGTGGTCGGCGGCAGCACCAGGTCGTCCCAGCCGACGGCCGGCTCCACCCGGCGGGCGAGCCGGTCGAGTCCCGCGCCGTTCTGTGCCCGCACGGCGGTCCGCAGGTCGTCGGGCGCCACCGGGCGGCCGTCCAGGGCGGCGGTCCGCACGGCCGCCTCGGCGGCGCGGCGCAGTTGCCCGGAGTCCAGGCGGTGGGCGGCGACGGCCCGGGCCAGCGCCGCGACGTCGCCGGTCGCCGCGCCCCCGTCGCCGGCGGCCCGGTCGAGGGCGTGGCGCCAGCGGGCGGCCTGGCGTTCCGGTGAGGGCGGCCCGACGTCCAGGACGACGGGGGTGTCGGCCGACCAGACCGGATCCCAGCCGCTCGTGCCGTGGGTGAGGAGCGGGAGACCGCGCAGCGCGGCGCACAGCGACGCGAGGACCCGCTCCCGTTCGGCGGGTTCGCCGGGGAGCGCGGTCAGCGGGCCGAGGACGACACCGGAGCCGGTCAGCCGGGCCTCGCGGGCGAGGACCCGGGCGAGCGCGGGCACGTCGGCGGGGCGCCGGGCGAGCGCCGCCGCGTCCAGCACGAGCGTGCCGAGCCGGGCCTCGGCGAGCGCGGCGGCGGCCAGTCCCCCGGCGTCGCCGCCCCGGCCGCGCAGATGGACGAGTCCGACGCCGGTGGTGGCGGCCGAGGCGGCGCGACGGACGTCCGCCGCCTCGGCGGTCGGGTCCGCGCGGACCTCGTCGAGCACCCCGGTGAGGCGGGCGTCGGGCCGGCCGTCGCCGAGGAGGTGGGCGGTGACCCGGTCGGGCACGGTCAGGACGCGGGACAGCGGAGGCCGTTCCGGTTCGGTGACCTCGAGGAGGCCGTGGTCGACCAGCGGCGCGCCGGGGGCGAGCCGGAAACGGGCGGGCGAGGCGCCGTCGAGTCCGCACAGCTCCAGGGCCAGACCGACGGTGGGCCGACGGCGCGTCAGGTCGTCGTTGAGATAGCCGTAGAGCCGCTCGAAGCGGGCGTCGAGGTCCGGGGCGGTGGCGACGAGGAGCAGGTCCAGGTCGAGCGGGGTCAGGCCGAAGCGCTCCGCGAGGACGTCGAGGAGGGACCCGGCGGGCGGCCCCCAGGGCTCCGCCGGTGGCAGGCCGAGGCCGCCCGGCTCGTCCAGGAGACGCGCGGCGGCGTCGGGTGCCAGGTACTGGCCCCGGTAGGGGTCGTCGGGGTCGGGGTCGACGGCCCGGCGGGCGGCCACGGCCTCCCGCACGCGCGTTTCGACGGCGGCGAGCCGCGTCCACAGGGCGTCGGGGGCGCCGGGCCGCCGGGTGCCGGGCCCGCCGTCGGTCAGGGGGTCGATGGTGTGCGTCACGGCTGCCGGTCCCCCCTGCGTCGTCGGCGGGCCGGGGCGGGCGGGCGTTCGCGGGGGCCGGTGAACCCGTCGCGGCCGGGGTCGGCGACCTCGGTGTAGCGCAGTCTGCGGCCCTGGTCCGCCTCCTCGGGGGCGCCGTCGCGGGCGGCGGCCGAGCGGACGACGAGTCCTTCGGTGACGGGGGGTGCGGCGGCCTTGGCCACCCCGGCGAGCGGCGCCCACACCCGTACCCCGAGGGAGGCCTTCATCTCCCCGCCGAGCGCCGACCAGACGTCGGCCGCGGCCGGCGCGTCCATGACCGGTCCCGCGGCCTCCAGGCCGACGGTCAGGCCGAGTTCGGCGAGGGAGCCGGTGAGCAGCGGCGCGGGGAGCGCGTCCTGCGCGACGAGGGCGGCGAGGACCTGGGACAGCAGCCGGTGCTCGTCCTGCGGGCGGTTGGCCCACGCGGTCACCAGGTAGGTGAGCTGGAACCAGCGCGGTGGTGAGCGGCGCGCGACGAGGTGGCCGTCCTCGTCGTAGACCTCGCCGGTCCCGGAGCCGCGGCGCAGGGCGTCCTCGCGGATGTCGTAGAGGAACGCGCAGACGGTGGGGGCGCTGCGGCGCGCCGCCCAGTCGCGGGTGGGGGCGTCGAAGGTGACGTCGATGCCCGAGGCCTCCAGGCCGCTGCCGTTCAGCAGCCGCCTGAGGCCCTCGTCGACCTCGTGGATCACCGGCGGGTCACCCCGTCCGGCGGCTGGACGGTCCCGCCGACGACCAGGAAGTCGGTCTTCACCGGGGAGAATCCGGGGCCCGAGGCCGTGATGGTGCGCGGCCCGGTCTGGTCCTTGGCGAGGATGAGCAGCTGTCCGATGAACGTGCCGTCGGCCTTCGGGTAGGTCGGCGGGGCGGCGGCGGTGATCCCCGGGTTCCAGCTGAAGCGCACCGGGACGCCGGGCGGGAAGTCCACGCCGCGGACGGAGGTGACGAATCCGGGCTTGCCGATGTCGGGCACGGCGACGATGCGCGGCTGGAGGACGCGCAGGCGCTCCCGGGCGGTGTTGTCGCCGCGGTCGGCGTCCGTGCCGGTGGTGGTGAGCACGGCGGTGACGCGGGCGGTCATCGCCTTCCTCGGGCTGAGGACGACCCGCAGGACGGCGGTCGTGCCGGGGGTGAGGTCGGGCAGCGCGCACGCGCCGTTCCCGTCGCAGCCTGCCGGGAGTCCGCCGTGGGGCACCCCGGCGGGCAGTCCGATCCTGAGCCGGAGTCCGGTGGCGAGCGCGTTGCGGCCGTTGCGGACGCTGTACGTGACGACGACGCGTCCGCCGACGTAGCCGGGTTCGGGCTGGACGGTGATCCGCACCCCGGGTCCGGCCTTCGGCGCGGGGGGCTGCGGGGGCCGGGTCGGAGTCGGGGTGGGCGTCGGGGTCCGGGTGGGGGTCGGAGTCGGGGTGGGCGTGGGGGTGGGGGTCGGGGTGGGCGTGGGGGGCGGCGTCGGGGGTGCCTCGCGTACGGGGATCACGCTCCGGCCGCCGTTGTCGCCGGGCCGGGGGTCGAGGACCGCGCCGGTGACCGACCAGTCCACGGGTGCGTCCCCGGCGGTGACGCCGGTGAGCGTGACGTCCACGGGGACCCGGGCGCCGGGTTCGACGACGCCCAGGTCGCACTGGAGGGAGGAGGCGTCGCAGGTGCCGCCGGGCCACTCGATCCCGGTGATCCGCACACCGGACGGCGGGACGGCGGTGAGCCGGGTGCCGGGCGAGGCGGCGGGGCCGTGGTTGACCACGTGGACGGTGACCGTGCCGGATGCGCCGACGGTGACCTCGGGCGTCGTGCCGGGTGCCTCGACGGCGAGGTCCACGGACTGCTGGACGGTGGGTTCCTTCTGGCGTCCGGCGAGTTCGGCGGTGAGCGGGGTGACGTCGCCGGAGCCGACGTCCAGGACGTTCAGCTTCTCCGGGCTGTTGACCGCGGCCGTGGCCCGGGAGCTGAAGACCAGCCTCCTGCCGTCGGCGGTCCAGGCGGCGTCGCGCGGCTGGTGCGGACCGGTGAGCGTGGTGTCCGGCAGTTCCCGGGCGCAGGCGCCGTCCTGACCGCGGGCGGCGGTGGGCAGCAGGACCTGGCAGGCGTCGCCGGACAGGGTGGTCAGGAGGAGGCCGTTGCGCTCGTCGATCCGCCCGCCGCCGTTCTTGCGGTTGAAGGCGAGGGAGCGCCCGTCGGGCGAGAAGGCGGGGCTGTCGTCGATGACGTCGCAGTCGCGCGGGCAGTGCGTCGCGCTCAGGTCGCGCTGCCGGGTCGGGTCGGCGACGGACGCGGTCCACACGTGCTTGCTGCCGCCGCCCCCGGCGGTCTGCCGGGCGCGGGTGAAGGCCAGGGTGGTGCCGTCGGAGGACCAGGCCGGCTGGGCGTCCCGGCCGCGGAGCTCACCGGCCGGGGGCACGATCTCGCCGGTGATCCGGCCAGTCGCGACCTCGGCGAGGAGGATGCGGCTGTCCCCTGCGGCCTCGCCGACCCCGCCGGGCGAGGTACGGGTGAAGGCCAGGCGGGTGCCGTCCGGGGAGAACGTCGGGTCGGTGTCCCAGTCCCGCGGGCCGCGCCCGTCGAGGGGCATCGGTGCCTCGTTCGTACCGTCGGCGTCGGCCGTCCAGATCCGCTCGATCCGCGCGTCGTCGGGTCCCTCGAAGCGGGTGAGGACGAGGCGGCGCCCGTCGGGGGTGTAGTTCTGCCGTTCGGTCCACGGGTCGAACGGGGAGGCGGGCTGGAAGAGCGGGTCCTTGGCGGGGTCGGTGTTGGTGTCGGCCTGGGGGTCCTCGCGCAGGATCTTCCGCACCAGGTCGCGCGGGTCGGAACCGTCCGCGCGGATGTCCTGGAGGGTCGCCGTGTGCGCGGTCGCCGCCGAGCTGCGCTCCACGACCGCGTGGCCGCCCTCGGCGGGGCCGAGCCAGGTGGGCGAGAGGACGTCGCGGTCCTCGTCGAGCACCAGGGAGGGTTCCCGGTCGGAGTGCACGACCGACCGGAAGACGTGGTCGTAGGGGGTCCTGCAGGTGCAGGTGGTCTCGGGGCTGAGGAACACGATCCCGTCCCCGTCGGGCAGCCATGCCGCCGCGTGGCCCTGCCAGTTCGCGTACGCGCCGGTGAACAGCGTCTCGTCGGTGGTGCCGTCGGTGATCCGCAGCCGCTGCCTGGTCTGCCCGTCCTCGGTCGTGGTCGACGTGTACGCGATCCACGCGCGGTTGACGTCGTCGTCGACGGGGTTCCAGGCGGGCTCGGAGGCGGTGCCGCGGGCCGGGTCGGTGAGCCGGGTGGGGACGCCGCCCGTGAGGGCGCGGACGTAGATCTGCCGTCCGGCCAGGGGGTCGGCGTCGCTGGAGTAGGCGATCCGGGCGCCGTCGGGGGAGACCGCCGGGTCCTCCTCGCTGGCGGGCGTGTCCGTCAGCCGGGTCAGCCCGGTGCCGTCGGTGCGCACCGTCCACAGGTCGCGCTGGGAGCCGCCGGCCGGGTCGGCGGCGTCGAAGAGCACCGACCCGCCGTCCGGGGTGAGCCGGGGATGGGCCGCGTCCAGGCCGCTGGTGAGCCGCAGGACGCCGCCGTCGGCGCCCCGCAGATAGATCTGCGGGTGCTTCTCGTCGCGGCGGCTCGCGAAGACCAGCCGGTCGCCGAGGGCGGACGGGTCGGTGTCGTAGTGGGTGGGTCCCGCACCGAACAGCGGGGTGCTGGAGCCGGTGGAGACCGGTTCGCCGAGGCTGCGGTGGCCGGTGCCCGCGTAGGCGATGCGGGTGGGCTCGGCGGCGTCCGCCGCGGCCGCCTCGGTCCGGGGGGCGTCCGGCCCTGCCACGCCCGTCGCGCCCAGCAGGGGGACGAGCAGCAGGAGCGCCGAGGCGAGTCTCCCCCGGCGGTGCCGTCCACCGGGGCCAGCGGTCTTCATCACGGTGCCCTTCTCCGTCCGGTGCGGCACCGGGAGGTGCCCCCCGTCATCGTGCGTCGGCGGCGCACGCGGCGGGAGGGCCCGGGGGCCGCGCCCGGGGGAAGGGCGGGATGCACTTTGGGGCAGCGCCGTCTTCCCTCCGGCTGTCGCGCCGGCCGCCGGGCCGCGCTCCGGACGGGACGGTCATATCAGCCCGTTGCGGAGCGCGTAGCCCACGGCGTGGGCGCGGTTGCGCAGTTGGAGGCGGGTGGTGATCTCGTGCAGGACGTTCTTCACGGTCCGCTCGGAGTACGAGGTCTTGCGGGCGATCGCCGCGGTGTCCAGGCCCTCCGAGACCAGGCGCAGCATCTCCGCCTCCCGGCTGGTGAGGGTGGAGAGGGGCAGGGCTCCGGGGTCGAGGGCCGCGCGGCGCAGGCTGCCGACGTGTCCCAGTAACTCGCCGAGCAGGTCGCCCGGGAGCACGCCCTCGCCGTTGGCCACCGCCAGGACCAGCTGGACCAGCTGGTCCTGGTCGGCCTCGGCGCGGCGCAGTACCGCCGACACCCCGCACTCGACGACGCGCTGGAGCGCTCCGACGCCGAGGGTGCCGATCACGAGTCCCGCGCGGGTGGCGCCGTTGTAGCTCAGCCGGGTCAGCAGGGCGGTCACGTCGTCGTCGAGGGCGTCGACGACGACCAGGGAGACCTGCGCGTTCTCCGCGTCCGCGTCGTCGACGAGTTCGGTCTCGGGGCGCTGGCGGAGCTGTTGGACGACGCCGACCCGCAGCACGGGGTCGGCGGCGTAGACCGCCACGGTGACGCGGGGCGGGCGGCCGAAGGCGGCGGCATGGGGGTCCGGAAGGCCCCGGACGGCGTCATGCGCCGTACTGCCGGCCGCGACCGGCCTCTTCTCCTCGGTGCGGAACATCGGGTACCTGTTTTCCTGAGTCGGTGGGGGGGAAGGCGGACACGACACGAGCCGACCACGGGCCGGTGGTGTGTCGACGGCGGCTCTCCAGACTAGAAATCCATTGTTACCGGAGAGTTGACTTGTGCTTGCCGGGCAGCCGAGCTGCCCGGACATTGCCCTCGCGTGCCTCGTACGGATCTGTCAGGTCTCCTACGGTGGGGCGGGTGACGCCTTCCGCAGCCTCCTCCGGTCCCGGTGCGCCCGGCCTCGACATCCCGGCCGTGTCCGTGACGCCGGGCGACATCGCCACCACCACCCTGACCGTCCGCAACGACAGTGACATCGTCGAGGCGTACGACCTGAAGGTCGTCGGTGACGGTGCCGAGTGGACCACCGTCGAGCCCGAGCGGCTCTCCCTCTATCCCGGCACGTCCGAGACGGTGACGCTCCGTCTGGCCCCGCCGCGCTCGCCGGAGATACGGGCCGGCGAGCTGCCCCTCGGCGTACGGATCCTCCCGAACGAGCAGCCCGAGTCGGTCAAGGTCCTGGAGACCGTGGTGCGCGTCGGCGCGTTCCACGAGCTGCGGACCGACCTCTCGCCACGCCGCCGGCGCGGCTGGCTCCGGGGCCGCTATCTGCTGGCCGTCCGCAACCAGGGCAACACCCCGGTACGGGTGGGGTTCACGCCCGGGCAGGCGGGCGAGGAGCTCCGGTTCGCCTTCGCCCCGGCGGAACCGGCGCTGGAGCCGGGCGAGTCGAAGGAACTCCGGCTGCGGGTCCGCACCGCGGGCCCGGTGTGGTTCGGCGACCCCGTGGTCTGGCCGTTCACCGTGGACTCCCGCGAGACCGGCGAGCCGGAGCGGACCGAGGACCGTGCCGAGGAGCCCCACGCGGGGCCGACGCTGGACGCGGAGTTCGTCCAGATACCCGTCTTCCCCAAGTGGCTGCTCCTGCTGCTGGCGGCGCTGATCGCGCTGCTGATCGCCTGGTTCACGCTGGTCCGGCCGGCCGTGCGCAGCGCCGCCGAGGAGGCGGCCACCCAGGCGGTGCAGCCCCGTCCGATCCCGACGGAGAGCGGCTCGGACGGTTCGTCCCCCGGCCCGGGCCGGCCGTCCGGCGGCAGCAGCCAGAAGCCGGGAACGGGCGGCGGACCCGGCGGCGGGGGCGACGGTCCGGACGGCACGGGGGACGGCACGGGCGAGGGCACCGCGACCGGCGGGGGCCGGCAGAGCTCGGCCACCATCGACCTGAGGTCGGGAGCGGGACAGTCCAGGACCGGGACGTACACGGTCCCCGAGAAGACCGTGTTCGGGATCACGGACATCGTTGTCGCGAACTTCCAGGGCGACGAAGGGGTGATGACGATCACCTTCGGCGACCGCAAGATCACCACGATCGCGCTGGAGACGTTCCGCAACCAGGACTACCACTGGGTGACTCCCATCAGGATCGGCGCGAAGGACACCGTGACCATCGACGTGACCTGCACGAAGCCCGGTACGCCCGCGACGGGACAGCAGGCGCGGGAGTGCCACGAGGTCGTCAACGTGAGTGGTGCGCTCAGGAGCACCGAGTGATTCCGACGTTACCCGTCCACGGCATTATCGATCGGCTTCGATCGCAGCTGTAAAGTCCGACATATCTTTCGGCCTGAAATCGTCAGACCAGGACTCGAAACACGCATCGGCCCCCACACACCCTGGTGTGCGTGGGGGCCGACACGTGTGCGGCCGCCGGTCCCGGAAGCACCGGGCCACGGGAGCGGCTCGCCACCGGACCCCCACCGTCCGGACACCGGGCCCTGCGGGGACACTGGCACCCCACGAACCCGAGGACGGGGTGTACGCACACATGACAACCGGCACGGACAGCACGACGTGGTTCCGCAGGTACTCCACCGCTCCGGCACCCCGGCGCCGGCTGGCGGTCCTGCCGCACGCGGGCGGTTCCGCGAGCTTCTTCCACTCCTGGGGCAGCGCCTTCGACGGCGACACCGAGGTCCTCGTGGCGCAGTACCCCGGACGCCAGGAGCGGTTCAACGAGCCGTTCGTCGACCGGATGGACGTGCTCGCGGACCGGGTCACGGCGGCGCTGCTGCCCTTCGCGGACGTGCCCCTGACGCTCTTCGGCCACAGCATGGGAGCGTCCCTGGCCTACGAGGTGGCGCTGCGCCTGGAGGAGCGGCACCGCGTCACGCCCGCCGCCCTCCACGTCTCCAGCCGCAAGGCCCCGCACCGGCTGACCCCGCTCGACCTGCACCGGAAGGGGGACGACGAGCTGGTCGCCGTACTGCGCGGGCTCGGCGGGACCGACACCGCCCTGCTGGACGACCCGGACATCCGACAGCTCGTGCTGCCCGCGGTCCGGGCGGACTTCACCGTCGTGAGCACCTACGGACCCCGTGCCGCCACCACCGTCGGCTGTCCGGTGCACGCCTGGATCGGCGACACGGATCCGAACGTGACGGTACGGGACATGGACGCCTGGGCGGACGTCGCACCCGTGGGCTTCCGGGTACGGGTCCTGCCCGGCGGCCACTTCTACCTGCTCCAGCAGCACGAGACGCTGATGCGCGAGCTCACGGGGCACCTGGCCGGAGACCGCTGACAGAACGCCCCACGGGGGCCGTCCCCGGGAGGACGTCAGGGGGTGGCGCGGACGATCACCAGCGATCCCTCGTAGACGGGCCGGCGGCGGAGGTGGCCGAAGCGCTCGTCCCACTCCCCCGACCGGAGTTCGCGGCGCAGGGTCGTGTCGAACTCCTCGCGGACCCGGTCGTCGACGAAGCTCCAGGCCGACCCCGCCTGGCGGGCCGACGGGTCCAGGAGCCGCTCGGGTCTTCCGTAGTACGCCTCGTCGAAGGTGTCGGTGCAGTCGAGGGGAACGGGGACGCTCCGCACCTCGGCGGAGCCCCCGAGGGCGGCGGTCAGATCGGCGATCGGCGGATGGCGCCGCGCTTCGACGGCCAGGACCTCGGGGGCGTACCGGTCCAGCCAGAATCCGCGGACGCGCGAGGGGTCGGTGGCGAGGACCACGACGGGTCCCCGTGTCACGCGGCGCAGTTCCCTGAGCCGCGAGAGCGCGTCGGAGACGCGGGGGGCGTTGCAGAGCATCATCGCCGCGTCGAACCTCCCGTCGCCGAAAGGGAGTCGCGTGGTGCCGAGGCCGGGCAGCGCATCCGAGTCGAGGACCGTCCGGGCGGATCCGAGGGCCTCGGCCACGACGTGGGCGATTCTCTCGTCGGGGCCCGGGCGGGGCGTGCCGCGCGGGGAGCCGCCCGCGTGGTGGCGGGCGGCGGAAAGGGTGGTCATCGGGGCTACCTCGTCTTGTCGCCGGGGAATCGGTGGGACACGGGTCCCCGGGGGGCGAATCCGGCGGTGGTCCGGTGGGTCGGCGCGAGCTCTCCGCCGGGCCTGCGCGATGCCGGGCTCCGCGGAGAGGTCGGGGAAGGTCGTCTCTACTGACCGTCGCCGGGTGCGGAGGGGGTCTGCGGATGCGGCCAGGGGTCGGACGCCGCGCTGTGCCGTTGCCGGGGACGGTCGGGACGACCGGTGTGCCGGGGGTGGAGGGGGTGCAGCGGGCCGGGGAAGACCGCGTTCTCGGTGACGGCGGGCGGGGCCGTGCCCTCGTGAGCGGCGGAGGAGTGGAGCGGCGAGGACACCTCGTCCGGCCGGTCGGGCGGCGCCGGGACGTCGTGCGGCCGGTGGCGCCGCCCGGTGTCGGTGGGGTCTACGGGGCCGGTCACGTAGGGCCAGACGGGAGCGGGCCGTGCCGTGCCGCTGGTGTCACGGCCGTTGGAGGGGCGGCTGGAGGGCTGGAAGGGTGTCCAGCCGGCGGAAGGCTTCGGCCCGAGGACGGTGTCCGCGGTGTCGAGGGCGGTGACCTGTTCCGCGGAGATCGCGTCGGGGTCGGCCTCGGTGCCGCGACCCAGGTGGTTCAGGAGGTAGTTGAGGAGGACCGCGACGAGGCAGCCGGCGGTGATCCCCGAGCCGAGCACGGTCGCCACCGGGGCGGGGAGACGGGCGTAGAAGTCCGGGTCGAGGACGGGGAAGAGACCGAAGGCGAGGGTGACGGAGACGATCAGGGCGTTGTGACCGGTGCCGAGGGCGGCCTTGGTCAGGGTACGGATGCCCGTGACGGCGACGGAGCCGAAGAAGACCACTCCCGCACCGCCGAGGACGGGCAGCGGGACGAGGGCGACGAGCGAGCCCAGGACGGGCACGAAGCCCATCAGGACGAGGATGGCGCCGCAGAGCGTGACGACGTATCGGCTGCGGATCCGGCTGAGGGAGACCAGGCCGACGTTCTGCGCGTACGACGTGCTGGTGAACGAGCCGAGGACGCCGCCGAGGACCGTGGCGAGACCGAGGGCGCGGAGGCTGCCTGCGATGGTCCGGTCCCGGACCGGCCGTTCGGCGACCGCGCCCAGCGCCAGCAGCGCGGCGGTGGACTCCATCATGGACACGATCATCACCACCGCGGCGGTGGCGATCACGGTGGGGACGAACTGCGGGGCGCCGAAGCCGAAGGGCGTGGGCAGGGCGAAGAGGGGCGCCTGGGCGAGGGGGGCGAGGTCGACCTTGCCCAGCGGGATCGCGATCAGGGTGCCCGCGAGCATGCCGATGAGGATGGCGACCCGTCCGAGGAAACGGCCCGAGAGCATGCGGTGCACGGTCAGGGTGATGACGAGGGTCGTCGCCGCGAGGGCCAGGTCGGCGGGCGAGCCGAAGCCGGGGGCTTCGGCGTCTCCGCCCCGGGCCCAGGTGCCGGCGACCGGCAGGAGGGAGATGCCGACCAGGGTGATGACACAGCCGCTGACGACCGGGGGGAAGAACCTGACCAGTCGGCAGAAGACGGGAGCGAGCAGCAGGCAGAGGAGTCCCGCCACCAGGGTGGCCCCGAAGATCGCCGGGAGGGCGCCGTCGCGCCCCTGGGTGGCGGCGGTGGCGAGCGCCGGTGACACGACGGCGAACGAGACGCCGTTGACCAGGGGCAACCCGGCGCCGACGCCGTAGACGCCGAGGGTCTGGGCGATCGTGCCGAGCCCGGCGATCAGCAGCGCGGCGGCCAGGAGGGCGGAGAGCTGGGCCGGGGTCAGCCCCAGGGCGCTGCCGATGATCAGCGGTGGTGCGGTCAGGCCGGCGTACATGCTCGCCACGTGTTGGAGGGCGGCGGGCAGCGGACTGCCGGGGCGTGTGGGCAGAGTGACCGGTGCCGGGGGACGGCCCGAACCGGGGGCATGACCGATGGGGGCGAGCCGCAAGGGGTGGGCGGCTGTCACCACAGTTTTCGCATGACGGAAGAAGTTTTCCGTTGTGGACGGGACGGGACTTTATGGCCCGGCCTGAACCTCGTCAACTCCCCCAAGAGAAGCCGCCAGTTCCTCGCGAATTCTGGAGGAACCGACAGTCGCCCCGGCCTCCTCCCCTCCCCACTCGCCCGCCCTTTCCCATGAAAGAGCAGGTCATCGACGGTCCAGCCCCTCAGGAGATCCGACGAAGGAGCCGAACGCCGGGCTACGGAGCCGTCATCGAGAGCGTTCCGACCCTTGGCCGTGAACGGCGGGGTCCCTACGGTGTCCCGCTATGCCACCCGCAGACGATCCGTACTCCCTGCCCCGCTTCGATCCCGCCCGTGCCGCGGCCGTCCGCGCCCAGCTCGGCCTGACACTCGGTCAGGTCGCCTGGGCCGTCACCGCCTACTGCGGACACCCCGCGCACCCCGGCCTCGTCGAGGCGTGGGAAGCCGGCACCGCCACCCCCGAGAACACCCAGGTGAAGGCCCTCGCGGCGGCCCTCTGGTGCTCCCCGGTCGATCTCGTCGAAGAGCCCGTCACCCTCGCCCAGTGCCGTACCGTCGCCGGACTCACCGTCAACGAGACCGCGACCGAGCTCGGCCTCACCCGCGGCCAGTGGGAGGACGCCGAACGCCGGAACCGCTGGCAGGGCACCCCCGCCCAGACGGACGCCCTCCTGAGAGTCCTCTGCCCGCCGCCGGCCTGCTTCGTCGCCGCCTGCGGCAGGACCGGCCGGCTCCGCGTCCTGCTCAGAGAGGCCGCCACCACCTGGTGGCCCCCCTACGTGGGGGCCCTCGCCCGCATCGTGCCGCTCGACCCCGCGGTACTCGGCCACGCCCTCGAACGCCTCCACCTCACCTACCAGCAGTGGGAGGGCGCGGCCGGCGGCCCGCCCCGTCAGGCGGCCCGCGCGGAGGCCCGGGCGGCGGACTTCCTCGAACACATCGACCTGCACCTCTGGCACCACGTCCGGGAGGTCGCCAACCCGGCCCGTCCCGCCTCTTGACACCCACGCCGCACCGTGAGGAACTGTTCCGACTTCGCCGGACGGAGTGGCACGACGCGCATCACGGACAGCTGCGCGCCGGCCGGCCGGGGGACCGCGGGAACACCGGGACACGAATCCCGCCCGCCCGTTCTCCGGCGCCCCACTCCCCGCTCTCCGGCCGCGTCACCCCGGCACGACGGCCTCTCGGCCCACGCCCGGTGCCGCATCCTCCGCACCCCGTCATCACACCCATCCGCAGAGCCGTGCGTCACCGACGCCGGCTCTCCCACAGGGCTGCCCGCGCTCCCACGAGACCGCCGCGGCCAGGAGACACGCCATGCCGGAATCCCGCCCCGCCCCGGAACCGACGAAGACCGAGGACGGAACCGACGCTCGTCCCGACACCCCCGCAAGACCGGGCGACACCCATCCGGTCGACCAGATGCTGCCCCCGCTGAAGCTCTTCAGCGCCGGTCTTCAGCACGTCGCCGCCATGTACGCCGGCGTCGTCGCGCCGCCGCTGGTCGTCGGCATCGGCGTCGGCCTGTCCACCGCGGACATCGCGTTCCTCATGAGCGCCAGCCTGTTCACCTCGGGCATCGCCACGCTCCTGCAGACGCTCGGCTTCTGGAAGGTCGGAGCGCGGCTCCCGTTCGTCAACGGCGTCTCCTTCGCCGGCGTCGCGCCGATGCTCGCGATAGCGAAGGCCGAAGGCCCCGAGGACGCGCTGCCCGTCATCTACGGCGCCGTGATCGTCGCCGGCGTCTTCGGATTCCTCCTCGCCCCCTTCTTCTGCAAACTGATCCGCTTCTTCCCGCCCGTGGTCACGGGCACGGTCATCACCCTCATCGGCGTCTCCCTGCTGCCCGTCGCGTTCAACTGGGCCCAGGGCGGCAACGCGCAGGCACCGGACTACGGCAGCCTCAAGTACATCGGCCTCGCCACCGCCACCCTGCTGATCACCGTGGTCCTGCGCCGCGTCCTGACGGGCTTCCTCAAGCAGATCTCCATCCTGCTGGGCCTCGTGGCCGGCACGCTCCTCTCCCTGCCGCTGGGCGTCGCCGACTTCAGCGCCGTCGGCGACGCCGACATCATCGGACTCCCCACCCCGTTCCACTTCGGCGCCCCGCAGTTCGCGGCCGCGGCGATCATCTCCATGTGCATCGTGATGCTCGTGTCGATGACCGAGTCCACCGCCGACGTCCTCGCCCTCGGCGAGATCGTCGAGCGGCCGGCCGACGAGAAGACCCTGGCCGCCGCGCTCCGCGCCGACGGCCTCGGCACCGCCCTGAGCCCCCTCTTCAACGGCTTCGCCGCGAGCGCCTTCGCCCAGAACGTCGGCCTCGTCGCCATCACCAAGGTCCGCAGCCGCTTCGTCGTCGCCGCGGCCGGCGGCATCCTCCTCCTGCTCGGCCTCTGCCCGCTGCTGGCCTCCGTCGTCGCGCTCATCCCCCAGCCCGTCCTCGGCGGAGTGGGCATCGCCCTCTTCGGCACCGTCGCCGCCAGCGGCATCCAGACCCTCGCCGGAGCCGCCCTCGAACGCGGCGACAACGTCCTCATCGTCGCCATCTCCCTGGGCGCGGGCATCATCCCCATCGCCGCCCCGGACTTCTACCACGCCTTCCCCGAAGGCGCCCGCATCGTCCTTGACTCCGGCATCAGCACCGGATGCGTGGTAGCCGTCCTCCTCAACCTCGCTTTCAACCACCTCGGCCGCAGGACCGACCCCGCTCCGGAGACGCTGCCCGCGCCCGCCGCACACCACTGACCCCCGCCCCGAGCCCTCGCGGGCGCCCGCCTCGCCGCCCCTGGACCGGGCGGGGCGGGCGCCCGTGCTCCGTGGGCGTCTGTTCCGGGCGGCGTCGCCTGTACGCCGATGGTGGCCGCCGGAGCGGCTGCCACTCCCTCCGGTGTCCGGCGCACCGCCTCCGTGTCCGTCCCCGCTCGGGTGTGTGTCGGTCACCGCGCCGTGGCGTATCAGGCGCGTATCAGCCCAGTTCAGGGGCGTACCGACGGCTCTCCGGCGGCGCCTGGGGTGGCGCGGGAGTGAGGCATGATGGAGGCCCCCCTCCGCCCCGTGCCCGAGAGATGGACATGTCTGATTCCGTGTCGGCGCCCGCGCCCGCGCCTGCGACCGTGACCGTCCTGCTGGTCGAGGACGACGAGGTGATCCGGCGGTCCGTCGCGATGTCCCTGGAGCGCTACGGCTACCGCGTGCTCGTCGCGGCCGACGGACTGACCGGGCTCGAACTCTTCCGGGAGGGGCGGCACGACCTGGTGCTGCTCGACGTGATGCTGCCGGGACTGGACGGCATCGGACTGTGCCGGCGCATCCGGGAGACGGCCACGGACCCGATCCTGATGATGTCGGCGCGCGGTGACGCCCTCGACGTGGTGTCCGGCCTGGAGGCCGGGGCCGACGACTACGTGGTGAAGCCCGTCGACACCGCCGTCCTGGTGGCGCGCATCCGTTCGCTGCTGCGCCGGGCCGCCTTCGTGTCCCCGGCACCCGAACCCGCCGACCCCGCGACGCCGGCCGGACCGCTGCTCTTCGGCGACCTGTCCCTCGACCCCGCGGCCCTGGAGGTCCGCCGGGGCGGCGAGCGGATCGCGCTCGCCCCGACCGAGCTGCGGCTGCTGCTCCAGTTCGCCGCGCACCCCGGGATCGTGCTGGACCGTCAGACCCTGCTGCGCGAAGTGTGGGACTACGGCTGGGACGGCGACACCCGGGTCGTCGACCTGTGCGTGCAGCGGCTGCGCAAGAAGATCGGCGCCGAGCGCGTCGAGACGGTCCGGGGCTTCGGCTACAAGTGGAAGCGGTGAGCCGGGCCCCGCGGGGAGCGGTCGCGGGCCTGGTACCGCGCGCCCGCTCGCTGCGCTGGAAGATCGTCCTCCTGGTGGCGCTCGCCTGTGCCTCGATGGCGCTGACGGTCGGCGTGCTGGTGCACGACTCGGTGCTGCGGCGCTCCCTGCACGAGGGCGCGGGCAGGGCCCACGTGGCGCTGGCGACGGCCTTGGAGGAAGCCGAGGCAGCAGGTGCGGAGGGGCCCCGGGTGTCCCCCGAGGAACTGCCCGAGGCCCTGCTGAGGCAGGTCGAGCACGGCGGCGAGGCCACCCTCTACGAGGACGGGCCCCCGGCCCCCGTCTTCTGGGCGGCCCGCCGGGAGGGCGGGAAGCTGTACGCGGTCGAGATCGACATGACCGCCGACCTGCTGACCCGGCAGGCCCTGGACCGTCACATGTGGAAGTACTCGCTGCTCACCCTGGGCGTCGTCGTCCCCGCCACGGCCCTGGCGACGGAACTCCCCGCCCGGCGGCTGCGCCGGGTCGCCCGCACGGCCCGGCGCATCACGGCCGGCGACCTCGACGCCCGGACGGGAACGGTCCGCGGAGGCGACGAGGTCGCCGAGATCTCGGCCGTGGTCGACTCGATGGCCGACAGCCTCCAGCAGCGGATCGACACCGAGCAGCGCTTCACCGCCGATGTCGCACACGAGCTGCGCACCCCGCTGATGGGCCTGGTCACCTCGGCCGAACTGCTGCCCGCGGGCGAGGTGACGGACATGGTCCAGAGCCGGGTGCGGGTGCTGCGCGACCTGGTGGAGGACCTCCTGGAGGTCTCCCGGCTCGACGCGGGCGCCGAGACGGCCCAGCAGGGACCGGTCGACCTGGCCGCCCTCGTCCGGGACTCGGTGGCGCGGACGGGCCTGGCGGCGCAGGTGACGCACCAGGGGGCGGCAGTGGTCGAGTCGGACCCCCGGCGCCTGGACCGCATCGTCTCCAACCTCGTCGTCAACGCCCACCGGCACGGCGCGGGCCGGGTGGAGGTCACGGTCTCCGGCCGTACCGTGACCGTCCGGGACCACGGCCCCGGCTTCCCTGCCGACCTGCTGTCCCACGGCCCCCAGCGGTTCCGTACGGGCTCGGCCGAACGGGGGCACGGGCACGGCCTGGGCCTGACGATCGCGTCCGGCCAGGCGAGGGTGATCGGGGCGACCCTGGCCTTCGCCAACGCCCGCGACGGAGGGGCGGTCGCGACCCTGCGCCTGCCCCAGGACGGACCTGCGTCCGAGGCGTGAACCGGCCTCCGGGCCGTCCCACGGGCGGGCGACGGCCCGCTCACCGGGAGGGCCTGTGTGCCGGTGGCGCGGCTTCACCGGGACGACGTGACTGCCGGTGGCCCCGGCTGCACCAGGACGGCGTGACTGCCGGGGCCCGGCTCATCGGGAGGACCGGTCGGCCCGTGGCCCGGCCGCACCGGGACGACGTGACTGCCGGTGGCCCCCGCTGCACCAGGACGGCGTGACTGCCGGGGGCCGGCTCATCGGGACGGCGGGCCTGCCGGCGCGGGTCCGCGCGCCACCGCCCCGCTGATACACGACCGATGGGTTCCCGAGCACGGGCCGCGCTCTCCCGACCGTGGGGCGGAGACCTCGTCCCCGGAGTCTTGCTGCCGTACCGATCCCGTACCGCAGCCCCTGGAGGCGGCCCGTGTCCCTGCCCCGCACCCCCCGTCACCGCCTCGTCGGCGGCGCCCTGTCCGTGGCCCTGCTGACGGCCCTGGGCATCGCCGTCGCCTCGCCCTCCGGCACGCCTCCGACGACGGGAGGCGAGCGGCTGCCGGTCTCCGACATCGGGCCGCTCCCCTGGCCGCAGGACGGCCAGAGCGCCGTCGAGCTCGAAGGGACCGGCTCGCTGGGCGAGCGGGGCGGGCGGCGGCCCGTACCGATCGCGAGCCTGACGAAGGTGATGACGGCCTACGTCATCCTCGAGGAGCACCCGCTGAGGCCCGACGAGGAGGGCCCCCTGATCGAAGTGGACCGGACGGCCGCGTACGAGGTGGGGGTCGGCGGCGAGTCGACCGTCCCGGTACGGCCCGGCGAACGCCACTCCCAGCGTCGGCTCCTGGAACTGCTCCTCATCCCCTCCGGCAACAACGTCGCCCGTCTGCTGGCCCGCTGGGACTCCGGCAGCCAGGCGGCCTTCGTGACGAAGATGCGGCGCGCCGCCGGACGGCTCGGTATGAAGGACACGGTCTACACGGGGGCGAGCGGCATCGAGCCGACGACCACGAGCACCGCGGCCGACCAGGTGCGGCTGACGCGGGCCGCGATGGAGGACCCTGTCTTCCGGGCTGTCGTCGCCACCCGCGAGACCGCCGTCCCCGGCCTCGGGACGGTCACCAACACCAATCCCCTGCTGGACACCCCGGGCGTCGTCGGTGTGAAGACCGGCTCCAGCACCCCGGCGGGCGGGAACCTCCTGTGGGCCTGCGAGGTGCGCGTCGGCGGCGAGCCCCGACTGCTGGTGGGCGCCGTCCTGCACCAGCGGGCGAACACGACGCCCGCCGAGGGGCTCCGGGCCGCGGTCGACGCGGGCCGGGCCCTGCTCGCCGCCGTCCGCGAGCGGCTGGCCGCCGCCGGAACCGAGGGCGGGGAACGATGACGGCGACGACACGTCCGGCGCCGGACGGCGGAGCGGCACAGCGCGTTCCCTGCCCCGCGGCGCCGGACGGCACGGCGGCGCGGACCGTCGCGTCGCCCGCGGCGGACGGCACGGCGGCGCAGACCGTTCCGTCCCCCGCGGCGGACGGCACGGACCGCGCTCCCGGAGCCCCGGCCGACGCGGCGGGCGCCGGGGCACGCCGCCGGTGGTGGCGGCGCCGCGGGGCGGCGGTCACGGGCTGCTCCGTCCTCCTCGCGGTGAGCGTCGCGGGCCACGGGCTGCTCCCCGGACTGCCCGGACGGCTGAGCAGTCTGGCCGAGACCCTGCTGCCCTGGAGCGCACCGGCCGTGCCCGTGCTGGTGACGGCGGCCCTGCTGCGGCGCGCGCGGGTGGCGGCGGTGGTGGCCCTGGTGCTGCCGGCCGTGGCCTGGCTGACGGCCTTCGGCGGAGCCCTGGCCGACAAGACGTCGCCCGGTGGGGACCTCACGCTCGTCAGTCACAACGTCAACCAGGCCAACCCCGACCCCGCCGGTACGGTGCGGAGCCTGCTCGCCGCCGGGGCGGACGTACTGGCGCTGGAGGAGCTGAGCCCGGCCACGGCGCCCGCCTACGAGCAGGCCCTGGCGGAGGCCTACCCGTACCACTTCTACGAGGGCACGGTGGGCCTGTGGAGCGTGCATCCGCTGAGCGACGCGCGGGCGGTGCCGATCATGCCGTGGACGCGGGCGATGCGGGCCACGGTGGACGCGCCCGGCGGGCCCCTGGCCGTCTACGTCGCCCATCTGCCGTCCGTCCGCGTGGGCCTGGGCGGATTCACCGCCGGGGCGCGCGACGAGGCGCTGGGGGTGCTGGCGGCGGAGGTACGGGCCGAGCCCGCCCGGCGCGTCGTCCTCCTGGGGGACCTCAACGGCTCCACGGACGACCGCGCACTGCGCCCCCTCACCGACCGTCTCGTCTCCGCACAGGCCGCGGCGGGCGCGGGCTTCGGCTTCACCTGGCCGGCGCGCCTGCCGGTCGTCCGGATCGACCAGATCCTTCTCGGGGGCGTCCGGGCCGCCTCGGCGTGGACCCTCCCCGCGACGGCCAGCGACCACCTCCCGGTAGCGGCCCGGATCCACCTCGCCCCGGACCCCGCTCACTGACGAGGGGTGGGTGGCCGCAGGACACGGGGAGGGGCGAGGCGGCGACCGCCCTTGTCCTCGGTGAGCGCCGACGAGTCCTGTGCCCGAGAGCTACGCCGGAGAACGTCCGCTCCGATGGCCTGCCATGGCAGCCCCGCTCCCGCTGTGCGTCGGCTCGCCCCCGACTCCCGCCATCGGGCCGAGGCCGTCTCTTCCGGATCTTGCCTGACCCGCGCCGCCCGGCAAGATCCGGAAGACACGGCCTCGGTCCAGCGGACCGCCCCGGCCGCTCTAGGGTGATCGCCATGTCTGCCTCTCTCAGTCCTGCGAGAACACGTGCCGCGCTACGGGCCTCGGCCCGCATATCGACGGAGCTGCTGCTGGTGCTCTTGGGCACGGCGGCGGTGATCTGGCTGCTCGGCCGGATGTGGTCGATCGTGTGGCCGCTCGTCATCGGTCTGCTGATCACCACGCTGACCTGGCCCTTCGCCCGCTTGTTGCGCCGCCTCGGCTGGCCGCCGGCGCTCGCCGCCTCCGTGGTCACCGTCGTCTTCCTTGCCGTCACCGCTGGCACCGTCGCACTCATCGCGATACCGGTCGCCTCGCAGTCCGGCGAACTGGCCGACGGTGTGGTCGAAGGCATCCAGCGTCTCCGTGAATGGACCGCGGGTCCGCCCCTGAACATCGGCGACGACCAGATCACCGGCGCCCTGGACACCGCGACCGACCGCCTTCAGAACAGCGTCGGATCCCTGCTGACCACGCTCGCCACCGGCGTCGGCACGGTCGTGAACGGGGTCGTCACGGCCGTGCTCGCGCTCTTCCTGATGTTCTTCTTCCTCAAGGACGGGCCGCGCTTCCAGCCCTGGCTGGCCCGTCAGCTCCCCGGCCGCCTCGCGACCGACGCCACCACGATCGCCGAACGCGGCTGGGACACCCTCGGCGCCTTCGTGCGCTCCCAGGCCGCGGTGGGCCTCCTCGACGCCGTCCTCATCGGCATCGGTCTGTGGATCCTCGGCGTGCCGCTCGTCCTGCCGCTCGCCGTGCTCACCTTCGTCAGCGCCTTCGTGCCGATCGTCGGCGCGTTGTTCGCCGGATTCGTCGCCGTGCTCATCGCCCTGGTCTCCAACGGCCTGACCGACGCCCTGATCGTGCTCGCGATCATCGTGGTGGTGCAGCAGCTGGAGGGGAACGTCTTCCAGCCCATGATCCAGAGCCGCGGTCTCGGACTGCACGCCGCCGTCGTCCTGCTCGCCGTCACCCTCGGCGGCAGCCTCGCCGGCATCGTCGGCAGCCTGCTCGCCGTGCCCGTCGCCGCCCTCGTCGCCGTGGTGTGGGGGTACGTGCGCGAGCAGCTCTCCGAACCGCCGCGGCACGACGCCGACGGTGGCACGAGGCCCGACCCCGACGATGCCCCCGAGTCCGTCGTCCCGGCGGAGACCCCGGCGTCCTGAGCGAACCGGCGCCGTCCGCGCCCGCGGGCATCCTCGCGCGACCGTCACCATGGCGAGGGCGGCGATCGGACGACCGCCGGCGACGCCGGCGGTCGTCGGTAGGGTTGGCCGGTCCGCCGACAAGTGCGAAGGAACGGTGCTCCATGCTCGACAGGATCGTGCGCTACCTCGCCTGCCCGCACTGCGGTGCGTCGCTGGCTCAGGGCGACCGCGCACTTCTCTGTCCCGCCGGACACTCCTTCGACATCGCGAAGCAGGGTTACGTGAATCTGCTTCCCAGGGCGACGAAACTACGGGCGGACACCAAGGAGATGGTGGAGGCCCGGGACGCGTTCCTGTCGGCGGGTCACTACGCCCCCGTGATGGACGCGCTGGTCGATCTGGCGCGGCGGACGGCCGATCCGGCCGTGCGCGGCTGTGTGGTCGACATCGGTGGGGGGACGGGCCACTACCAGGCCAGGGCCATGGACGCGTTCCTCGATGCCGAGGGACTGCTGCTGGACATCTCCAAGTACGCCGTGCGGCGTGCCGCGAAGGCGCATCCGCGGATCGCGGCCGCGGTCACCGACGCCTGGCAGACGCTTCCGCTGCGGGATGACGCGGCCGCCATGGTGATCAACACGTTCGCTCCCCGCAACGGTCCGGAACTGCGTCGCGTTCTCCATCCCCGTGGCGTCCTCCTCGTCGTCACTCCTCTGCCCGATCACCTTCGGGAGGTGATCGGCGCGCTCGGCCTGCTGCGGGTGGACGAAGGGAAGCAGTCGCGTCTCGCGGAGCAGCTCGCCCCGCACTTCTCGGCCGTCGCCACGGAGGAGCTGACCCAGACCATGGCCCTCGACCACCAGGCTCTGGCACACCTGGTCGGTATGGGACCCAATGCCTGGCACCGTGACGCGCAGCGGGACCTGGAGACGATCCGGGGGCTGCCGGTGCCGTCCCGGGTCACGCTCTCCGTGCGGCTCGCCGCCTACCGGCTGACGGCGTAGCGGCGCGGTCCCCGCCGGCCCGCCCGGGCCCTCCTGGGACGCACCGCGCTCTCCGCCGATGAGATGCGGACCCCGCCCCCTCCGGGCACAGTGGGAAGGACCTGTTCGTACCGAGGTGGTCCCCTGTGGTCCCGCGTGCTGGAGACGGGACGGAGTGATGCGAGGATTGTCGTGACGTCGGAGTGATCGATGTTCCGCAGACGGCCGGCCGACAGCAGCGAGGACCTTCTGGTCCGGCTCGGGTCGCTGACCGCCAGGGCGCGGGAGCTGGCCGAGACGCAACGGTCCCGTGTCGAGCTGGCCGTGGCCCTGCAGCGCGGCATGCTGCCCTCGGACCTGCCCAGCCTTCCGGGTGCCCGGCTGGCCGTGCGGTACGAGCCCGCCAACCACGGGCTCAACGTCGGCGGCGACTGGTACGACGCCTTCTCCCTGCCTGGCGGGCGGATCGGCATGTCCATCGGCGACGTGCAGGGACACAACATCGAGGCCGCCGCCTTCATGGGACAGGTCCGCGTGGCACTGCGTGCGCTGGCCTCCGTCACCGCGGACCCGGGAGAACTGCTCGGCCGCACCAACGACCTGTTCGTCTCCCTGGGCGCCGACCTCTTCGCCACCTGCACCTTCCTCCGGCTCGACCCCGCCGCCGGCACCCTGGAATGCGCCCGGGCCGGTCACATCCCCCACATCTGGGCCACCGCCGACGGCCGCTCCGGCATCGACGACAGCGAGGGCGGGCCTCCTCTCGGCGTGCTGAGCGGCGCCGACTACCCGGCCACGCGCCACCGGCTCACCGCCGACGGCGTCTTCGTCCTCCTGACCGACGGGGTCGTGGAGGGGCCCTCGCTCCACATCGACGAGGGTCTCGACCGGGTGACGAGACTCGCCGGGATCACGGCCGTCGCCGGGCTGGGCGTCGACGCGCTCGCCACCGCCGTCATGAAACTGGCCGCCACGGTGGGGCACGAGGACGACGCGGCCGTCCTGGTCGTCGGCCACGACGGCGGTCCGCCCCGGCCGGCGACCGGGGAGTGAGCGAGGGGACCCGCCTCGGGCCGGGTCTCCCCTCGGACCGCCCGGACCCGTGCCGGCCCGTGCCGGACGGCGGCGCCCGACACGCAGCGGGCCTTGCCAGGTCGTGGCAACCCGGCCGGTGTCTGATGGCAGACGTGTTGGATATTCGGCAGTACCGGTCCCCCGCGGCGACGGCTCTGATGTCGCTGGCCGTGGCGGTGCTCTACTACGCGGCCGGACGACTCGGCCTGATGAGCCGCCTCGTCGTCGAAGGCGTGGTGGTCACCCCCATCTGGCCTCCCACCGGCGTCGCCGTCGCCGCCCTGCTGCTGCTCGGCGCGCGGGTCTGGCCCGGGATCGCCCTCGGCTCCTTCCTCGTCATCGCCTCCCTCACCACTCCGGGGCCCACCACCGTGGTCACCGTGGTCAGCAACACCGTCGCGCCGCTCTGCGCCTTCCTGCTGCTGAGACGGTCCGGCTTCCGGCTCGACATGGCACGGCTGCGGGACGGACTCTCCCTGGTCTTCCTCGGCGGCTTCGGCGCCATGCTGATCAGCGCGACCGCGGGGGTCGGACTGCAGGTGGCGAAGAGCTCCCTGGACACGAGCGAGTTCTGGGCCGTCTGGCTGGCCTGGTGGGTGGGCGACACGATGGGGGTGCTGCTCGTCGCCCCGCTCCTGCTCGTCCTCGCGGGGCCGGCCGGACGGTTCCGCGTACGGCGCTGGAAGGAGGCGGCCCTGCTGGGTCTTGCGACCCTGATCCTCATGCCCATGGCCGTGCTCAGCCCGGTGGGCATGCTCTTCCTCGTCTTCCCCCTGCTGATCTGGGCGGCGCTCCGCTTCCAGCTCGCCGGAAGCATGCTCTGCGCGCTCTTCGCCTCCGTGCTCGCCACCTTCGAGGCGAACGCCGGACGGGGAGCGTTCCTCCACCTCTCGGACGTCGAGATCATGGCCAAGCTCCAGGCGTTCAACGGTTCCGCCGCACTGACCGCCCTGCTGCTCGCCTCCGTCATCACCGAGCAGCGTGCGACCCGCCGCTCGGTGCGCCGCGCCTGCCAGGAACTGGCCGAGGTCCTGGAGCACCTCACCGCGGGAGAGCCCGCACCCGGTCCCCCCGGCACCACCGAGAGCCGGTCAGCCCGGTCCGGCGGCCACCGGAATCCGTGATCCCCCGCGCCGCAGCCGCACGGGCGGAGGAACCGTACGGACCCCGGTGTTGATCGTGACGGCCCGGTGCCGCACTTCTTGCGCAGCGCCCAGCTTGTGCATGGTGCGGCGCACGTTCTCCTTCATGGTCGCCGCGCCCACCGCGCCGCCCGAGAAGCCCGAGCCGTCCGTGCTCTGGAACTCGGAGGACTCGAAGTGCGCGGTCGAGCCGTCGGAGCTCTCCAGCGCGTTGAGCCGACTGAAGGTCTGGGGGCCCGGCACTCCGTCGGCGGAGAGCCCGTACGCCGCCTGGAACAGGAGAAGCGGCCGACGCCCACCCCGGGCGCCGGGCGCACCAATCCTCCCGCCCGCCGCCCTGTCGGCAGCCGACCGCTGCTTCAGGTCCTCCACCTCCGCTTCCGGGGGTGCACCCGACGGCGCACCGACCGGTTCGCCGTCCGTTCATCCCCAGCGCGATACCGGCCGCGCCCCCGGCGACGGTAGAGGCACCTGTCCTGCGCACGTGCGCGCCCCCGGCTGGGCCTGTACCTGGCGGGGCTCGACCTTCACCCGTCCGCCGGCAGTCCTGTCCTACGCAGCTCACCCACCGTCCGTGCGGAGACGGCTCGGGGTGCCTGCGCCGCCAACGCCGACAGCAGCCCTTCCCAGGCGTGGGTGAGTCCCGCGTCCACGGCCGAACGGTAGGCGGCGCAGGCCTCTTTGGACCTTCCCTGTTCCAGACGCAGAGCGCCCAGCGCGGAGTACGCCTCTGTGTCACCTGCCTCGCAGCCACGTACGTAGGCACGTTCGGCGGCGGCCGTGTCACCGGTCTCCTCCCGCACGCGCCCCAGTGCGGTCCAGGCGTCGCGAGCTCCGAGGGCGGCTGCCCGTAGCACCGCTCGCCGCGATCCGTCGCGGTCCCCCACCCTTTCCCGCATCCGGGACAGGGCCGACCAGGCCGCAGGGGAGCCTCTTTCAGTGGCCTGATCTGCAGCGAGCTCCGCTCCCGCGCCGTTACCGACGCTCTCCCGGTACCGGGCCAGGCCGATCCATGCCTCCACGTCACCGGCGCGTGCCGCCTCCGTCGCGGCACGAGCGGCGCCAATGGCCTTCCCCCGTTCCGCTCGGACCTCGGCCAGTGCGCTCCAGACCTGCGGATCGCCGGTGCGAGCCGCCTGTGCGGCTGACTCGTCCGCGCCGTCGTCGTCACCGTCCGCTTCGGCGAGCAGGGCCAGCGCGCGCCAGGCCGCGCCGCTGCCCATGGCGGCCGCCTCACGATGGGCAGCGGCGGCCCCCGGCAGGTCTCCCTCCCGGTACCGCAACCGGGCGAGCACCGACCACCCCTCGGGGTTTCCCACGTCAGCGCCGCCGGCAGCCGCTGCCAGGGCCGACTCGCGTGCTCCGAGCGCCCAGTGCAGCCGCACCAGATGCGCCCAGGCCTCACCAACGCCCGTGTCGGCCGCCCGGGTGGCGTGCTCCACCGCGTCTGCCAGGCTGCCGACCCGTTCCGCCATCTGTGCAAGGCCGATGTGCCCCCAGCCGTCTCCAGCCCTCACCGCCTGCTCGAACGCCGTGGTCGCCGTGGATCCCTGGTTCGCGCGCATGCGACCGAGCGTCCGCCAGGCGTGCGTCTGCCCCGCCGACGCTGCCTGGGTGGCAATGCCGTCTGCGGCGGCCGAGTCCCCCTCGGCCTCGCGTATCCGGGCCATGGCCGACCATGCCCACACATCCCCCGAATCGGCTGCGCGGCGGTACGCGTCGAAAGCGGCGCCGACATCGCCGTCGGACTCGCGCGACACGGCAAGGGCCGCCCAGGCCACGGGGTCCGCCGCCGCCTTCTCCTCGGCGGCGGTCCTGCCGTCGGTGGTTTCGAGCAGCACGGCCAAGGAGGCCCGGGCCCGGCCGTGGCCCCTTTCGACGGCCTTCTCATACAGCTCGGCGGCACAGGCGTAGCGGCGCCGCTGCTCGGCGGCTGCCGCGAGGGCGTAGAGGTCGTCGGCGGTCCTGGCAGACACAGCGTCGCTCCAGAATGCGGCCGGTGGCACCAGATGAGCCCTGATCCGGCGTATGTGCTGCTCAAGGTAGTCGTCCGGGCGGTAGCTGTCCGGGTCGCCCACGTCCGTCGCATACCGCTCCGCGATCAGCGGCACCGGACCGCCTGTTGTTGTGGTCAGTGCGCTGATGGCAGCCGGGAACCACTCCTTGCCTGCTGCCGCCCGTGCCGTGGGGTCCATGAACCTGGTTGCGGCCTCCCTCAACAGCAGGGCCGGCACGGCGCCCGCGTGGCCGAGCCTGCGCGCTTCGACCGCCGCCGTGAGAACGGCGTGCTCGGAGGCCGTGAACCACAGGCCGGGGCCCATGTCCCAACGACGAACAAGCTCCGGGCCACCGGTGAGGTGTTGCAGCACCCGGTTGCCGGTCCCAGCGGCCCGGACAGCGGCGGCCATCCGCGGGTCGCGGGCCGCTGCCGCGGCGACGGCTGGGGCAGCGGCGGACAGGGTGTCGGGCACCATGATCCTCGGATGGCGGCCCGTGAGCAGAGCCCGAACGTGCGGGGCTTCATCCCCGCGGCCTTCCGTCAGTCGTCTCAGATGATCCGGCCACACGGTGCCCACCACGGCCAGTGGCGCGATCCGGTCCAGGAGCCGGCCCAGTTCCTTGGCTGCACGCTCGCCTTGGGCGCCGTCCAGGTACCGCTGAGCCTCGTCAAGCCACAGCACTGTGCGCGGGCCGACGAGCGACGCCTCGGCCCAGGCACACAGCTCTTCGGCGTCCGCCGGGCGCATCAGCGGCCAGTCGGGCAGGGCGACCGTCACCGCCTCATAGAGAGCGCGGGTCTTGCCGCTCGCGGAACTGCCCACCAGAAGGATGAACGAGGCCCCGGCCCTGGACGCCGTGCGGGCCAGTATCTGCCGCAGGGTCTGATCGTGGGGGCGAGGAAGGTACTCCGTCAGTGGCAGGTCGGCGATCTCGTCGGAGCCCAGCGCGGGGTGCACTCCCAAGCGTTCGGGGTCCCATCGGGCGGCGGGGCGGTGAGCATTCTCGCTTTCAGCCATGCGCGCGCAGGGCCTCCCGGCCGAGGAACTCGACGGCCCGGTCCACGGTGGGGAAGGTGGGGAACACCTTGAACAATCCTTTGATCCGGAGCTGTTTGAACACCTCGTCGGATCGTGCGACGAGCGCCAGCGCGCCCGAGTGAGCTCGGACCCGTTTCACTCCGCCAACGAGGACGCCCAAGCCTGTCGAATCGAAGAAGACGACGCCCGTCAGGTCAACCACCAGGAAGTACCGTCCCTGATCCACCAGATCGACCAGTATCTCTCGCATGGACGACGCGGAATAGACGTCTAGTTCCGGCGCCGAAGTCACCAGACTGATGGTCTCGGTCAGGTGCTCGAAGAAGAATCCGTCCTGCCCGAGGACACGTGTCTCGGCACCCATGGCTTTCCTGGCGAGCCGTTCACGGGACCGCAGTTCCAGGGCCGCGCGCCGCTGCTCGATGGGCTCTTCCTCGTAGTCCCTGAGTATCGTCTCGACGGCGCTGGGCACACTTTCATGGAAGCGGAAGATACCGGCCAGGCCGGCCCCGCCGAAGGCGGAGCGCACATCTGCGCTGGTGATGACCAACGAGATGGTTCCCCCCTGCCATTGCACAGTCTCCAGGGCATCGACCAGCGCGCTCGGGCCTCTCCTCCCAACACGGGACAGGCCACTGAAGTCGACGACCAGGAGCAGCCGCCCCTCCTGGAGAAGCCGGGCCAGCACTCCGCGCAGTTCCGGAGAGGAGTCGAGGTCAGGTACGCCCTCCGGCTCCTGGCTGTCGACCCGGACGACGGTGACGCCGTCCTCCCGGTCCTCGTACGAACCCGCAGCTGCACCAGGCCCCCCTTGGTCTCGAATTCTTCGGACCCTATCGACCGGCCCCCTCTACGAGGGAGTGAGCGCGACTCGGGCCGCGTCCAGGAACGCCCGCTGTGCCGACGCATGCTGAGTTCCTGCAGTGCTGGAGGCGAGGGAGCTCCGTAGGGCCTGCGCTGCCGCCGTCACGGTGTCCGGCCCCTCCAGGCACACGACGTTCAGCGCCTCCCCCACCGCCGCCATCGCCGAGTCGTACTCCCGGCGACGAGGCGACTCGTCCGTCGTTCCGATGGCACTCCGCCAGGCCGCCAAAGCCAGGTGAGCGCTATCGGTGCGCCCCAGGAACGTCACGTACGCGGCCCGCCGCACCGCCCTCTGGTTCGCCAGCGCCTGTTCCGTGAGCGTAGGTCCGTCATCCTGCCCAGCCGGATCCGCGGTAACCCGCGCTGCCTTCTAACGCGGGACGACTCGAACGCCCCCCTTCAACTCCTGTGACTCGCACTTGTCGGATGCAAGTGGTGACGCAGACCGTTCAGAGCCTCAGCCCGTATCGAGACACCAGGCTTCGGACGGTCCAGGGACGCCGTCGCACAAGTCGGGGCCACCGTCTGTTTGAAGGGACGGCCCGCCCTCGGTGGCCAACCGGACCGCAGTGTCACCGCGTTGATTTCGCTCGCCCTCCCGTGACACCGGGTTCGCACTCGCATTCAGGTGACGTCGGTCAGTCCTCAGCCTCCCGGTCCCGCTTCGCGGCCACGTGGCGGGCCGCCGCCACGGCGGCCTCGACGAGCGGTTCCCTGCGGTTCTCCCTCAGCCAGGCGAGGCCCGCCGTCGACGGAGGGAGGTCCGTCACCTCGACGTAGCGGATGCCGGGGCGCGGGAAGAGGTCGCGGGCGGCGGCCGGCAGGAAGCACATGCCCCGGCCCTGGGCCACGAGGTGCAGCAGGCCCTCCAGGTCGGAGGCGACGGGGCCGTAGCGGACCGGGGTGCCGTCGGGCCGCGGATCGGCGGCCCAGAAGTCCCACCAGAGCCGTGGCACCTGCGGCGGGACGTCGACCACCGGGTGGCGGGCCAGTTCGGCGAGGGTGATCCGGTCGCGGTCCACGAGCGGGTCGCCCGCCGCGAGGCAGGCCAACCGGGGTTCCGTGGCCAGGTGCTGCACCTCGACGCCGGGCGGGACCGGTGGGCGGAGGAAGACGACGTCGACGTCATGGCGGAACAGGGCGTCGAAGTGGTCGGCGAAGTGGAGGCTGCGCAGGTCGACCTCGACCAGCGGGTGCCGTTCGGTGAGGAGACGCAGCACGGCCTGGGTGTAGGGCATCGCCGCCTCCGCGCCGATGGTGCCGACGACGAGCCGTCCGGAGAGGCGGCGCGCCTGGGTCGAGGCGCTGCGGCTCAGCCGTTCCATCGCCGCCACGACACCGCGCGCGTCCGCCAGCAGCACCCGGCCCTGCGGGGTGAGCGTCACGGCGCGGCTGGAACGGTCGAACAGCTTGACCCCGAGGCGTCTTTCCAGGTCTCTGATCTGCTGGCTCAGCGCCGACTGCGTGATGAACAGCCGGGCGGCGGCGCGCGAGAAGTGGAGCTCCTCCGCGAGGGCGACGAACAGCCGGAGCTGATGGGCGCTGGGCGTCTTCGGGTCGGGACCCGTCGGCGCGGCGCCTCCAGCGGCCGCTTCGCCAGTAACCATGATGAATCCCTTATCGATCGTCTTCCATGTCGCATGGCCACACGCGATGACACGGACGGAGTGGGGGTGGAAGGCTCGGCTCTCAAGCGACGTCCCGTGCCTCCTCATCGGTTCCACGGGGCCGTCGCGACCATTGCTTTCTCGACAACGGGGGCCGAAACATGTCTGTGAGACGAGCGGTGGCGTTGCTCGCCGCCCTCCTGGCCGTACTGTTCGGCGCCGGCGCGGTCCAGGCGTCGACGCCGCAGGCCGGTACGACCGACCGCGCGGTGCTGAGCGCGTCTCCCACGGCGGGGGCCGCGCCCCTCGCGGTCCAGGCGTCGTGCACCGCGCGGAACGTCAGTCACTACGACGCGTACACGGGGCGCACCTGGACGCGTGACTGGGTGTGCGGCAACCGTGCCGGCGCCCCGCTGCGCGCCTGCGGCGGCTTCATCCCCGCGTGCTCGGTGATCGCCTGGCTCGACACGTCGCCGAGCTGGTTCGTGTGCTGGGCCAGCGGTCCCCCGCACAGCGGTGGGAACAACATCTGGTACTACACCATGGGCGACCGCATCGCTCCCGGTGGCGAGCGCAACCACGGGTGGGGCTTCATCCCCGCGGTCGACGTGTGGACGTCGACCGATCCCTGGCCCGGCATGACGGAGTGCAACATCCCGTAGTGCCGCCGGACGCCGCCCCGACCGCACCCGCGGAGCCCCTCGCGCATCGCCCGGGGCTCCGCGCCGCGGTCCCGGCACCCCGTGCCGGCACCCGGGCACCCCGCTCTCCTACCCAGCGAGGACCCCTCACGCCATGCTCCGTATCGCAAGGAACTCCCCCACCAGCGCTCGCCGTACGTCCCGGCGCCTGCTCGCCGCGACCGTGGCCCTCCTCTCCCTCTCCTTCGCCGGCACGGCGCTCCCGCACTCCGCCGCGGCCGCCGCGGAACCGTCGGGTGACGCCCCGCCGGTCACGGCCGCGAGCCCCCGGGTGCCCGCGGGGGTCACGGCGGGCGTGGCGGTGTTCGACCGGCAGACCGGGACGTTCACCGAACAGCTCGCCCCGGCCGCCACGTTCCGGTCCGCTTCGGTCGTCAAGCTCCTGATCGCCCTCGACTTCCTGTGGACCCGCAGCCCCGACACGATCCCCTCCGCCGACCGCACCCGGCTGGACGTCATGCTCCGCAGCAGTCAGGACGCCGCCGCGAGCCACTACTGGTCGGCGTACGGCGGCCCGGCGATCGTCGAGCGCATGGTCACGCGGCTCGGACTCGCGGACACCGCTCCCCCGCCGGCGGGTTACGAGGGGTACTGGGGCTACACGGCCATGTCGGCCCGCGACACCGTGAAGACCTACCGGCACATCCTGGAGTCCGCTCCCGCGCCGGTGCGTGACTTCGTCATGCAGCGTCTGCGGCAGTCGACCCGGTGCGCGTCGGACGCCTTCGACCAGCACTTCGGCATCGCGGCCGCGTTCGACCGCCCGTGGGCCGTGAAGCAGGGCTGGTCGGGGAGGTACGCGCAGGGGAGCTGCGGTTCCGCGAGCGCGGCCGCGGCCCATGGCGCCGGCACTCCGGCCGCCGCGCCCGCCGGCGCCGGCGACGCGAGCGTCGACCTGAGCCGACCGGCACTGCACACGACCGGCACCGTCGGGGCCGGCGACCGTTCGATCGTGGCCGTCCTCACCCTGCACCCGGACGGCACGTCGTACGGGAAGGCGTACACCGACCTCGGCCGGCTGACCCGCTCGCTGAACGTTCCCGGCGGAACGGCGCCGGCGGGGAAGTGGTACGGGACGTGGGGACAGGACGTCGCCGTCCGGACCGGGCCGGTCGTCGGGGACAACCTGGTGACCCGGCTCCCGGCCGGCGTGGAGGTGCTGGTGGGCTGCCAGAAGAAGGGGCAGCTCGTCTCCGTCCCGCCGTACAGCAACGACTGGTGGGCGTATCTGCCGCAGTACGGGGGCTACGTCACCAACATCTACCTCAGTCATCCGGACAACCAGCTGCCGGACGTACCGCTGTGCACGAGTCAGAAGTGATCCCGGGGACTCCCGGAGAAGGAGTGACGATGTCGCGTACCTGGCGTTCCGCCCCCGGTGTGGTCGGTGCCCTCCTGTGGGTGCTGCTGGCCGCCTTCGCGGCGGCCCCCGCCCAGGCGGCGGTCTCGGACGGGCCCCGCGGCGGTGGCGGCCACACCATGGTCATGCCGCCGGCACCCCGCGGCGAGGGGGCGTCCTCGCGTGCCGCGGCGGCCGTGTCGCCGACGGTCTCGCCGTGGGCGGACTACGTGCACACGTCGTCGGGCAGCCCCGTGTCGTGTGCGTCGGGGAACCTCTGCACCGGGGTCTGGGACCCGGTGGTGGGCAAGTACAAGGTCTTCTTCCTCTACCGGTGCCAGCAGTACTCCCTGTCCCACTGGAACGGCGTGGGCCAGGTGGTGAACAACCAGGTCGGCGCCGCCGCGTTCTTCTACGGCCAGAACGGCCAGGTGCTGGACGTCGTCCTGCCGGAGCCCACGCCCTTCAGGTACGACTGGACGCCCGTGTGGTCCATCCGGAACTGCTGAGCGGCCCCGCGCCGACACCGCCCGGTCACCGGGGTCGCCTCCGGCGGCCTCGGTCACCGGGCGGTCGGCGTGGTCGCGCGGAACGGCCGGGCGGTCCGCTCCTCCTCCGGGCCGGCCGGCCGGTCGTTCAGGCCCGTGGGAACACCGGCGCCGCCGGAGCGGGCCCCAGTGTCGTCGTGCCGGGAGCCGAACGGTGGCCCAGCCCCGTGCGGTAGGCGTCCAGGGCCGCCTCGGTGCGGCCGCCCCGGCGCAGCAGGTCGCCCAGGAGCCGGCACAGGTCGGCCAGGTCGCCGCTCGCTCCGCTGCGCTCCAGCAGCCCCAGGGCCGTGACGTAGTGTTCTTCGGCGGCCTCGGCGTCCCCCCGCTCCTCGGCGATCAGCCCGAGCAGCCGGTGCGCACCGCCCGCGTGCACCGCGCCGTGCCGGTCGCCCAGCTCGAGGAAGGCCGAGAGCAGCTCCGAGGCCTCGTCGTGCCGTCCGAGCCGCCGCAGGACGTCGGCCAGCTCCACTTCCACCTGTGCGGTGAACAGCGCCGCGCGCCGGTCGCTGAGCATGTCCCGGGCGGCGCGCAACTCCGTCTCGGCCGCGTCGAGTTCGCCGCTCTGGGCGAGGACGTAGCCGCGCATCCAGTGGCAGTGCGCCAGGTCGGTGCGCAGACTCAGCTGCTGGTAGACGGCCTGCGCCTTGGCCAGTGAGGCGTCCGCGTCGGCCGTGCGTCCCTCGGCGAGGAGGGTGCGGGCGACCTGCCGGTGCATGCCGGCCACCAGGGCCGGGTCGTCGACCTGTGGAGCGAGCGCCAGGGCGAGCTCGGCGGCGTGCGCGGCACGGGCATGGGCGCCCATGTCCATGTAGGGGCCGATCACGGCCGCGTACAGGACGACCAGCGCCTCCGGGTCGGTCAGCCCGCTCGTCCCGAGCTCGTCGATGGTGGATTCGAGGAGGTAGCAGGCGTAGCGCAGTTCTCCGGCCAGGAGGTGGGCGACGGCACGGCCGCGGATCGCGTGGACGCGGCGGGGCAGCGGCTCGTCGGCGAGGAGTCGCTCGGCGGCCTGGAAGTGGCGTCCGGCGTCGCCCAGTTGGCCGGTCTCCAGGGCGCAGTCGCCGAGTCCGAGCAGCGCTTCCGCCCGCTCGGGCACGAGGTCGAGGTGCTCCGCGTCGGTGAGGAGGCGCCGATAGTGCACGGCGGCCTCCTCCGCCGTCCCGGTGGCGAGCCGGCGGCGCGCCTCGACGAGGGCGAGCCGCAGCTCCGTGGCGAGGTGCGCGGGCCTTCCGGTGGTCAGCTCCTCGTACGTCGTGCCGAGCCGCTCCGCGAGGAAGCGCAGGGCGGTCTCCGAGGGTCTGACCCGGCCCGACTCCAGCGTCGAGACGTAGGCGGGGGTGTACGACGGTTCGGCCAACTGCCGCTGTGTCAGTCCGCGCCGGGTGCGCAGCTGCTGCACTCGGCGGCCGATCGCGGCCGGTTCGTCCATCAGGGCCCCCTGGTTCGTGAACTGCTCAGTATCCAGGCGCGGCAGGCATTGCGCACGCCCTCGCCCTCCCCCTAGGTTAAGCGACTCGTTGACTGTAGTTACTTTCGCGCTTAACTCGCCTGGCAAGGGGCTGATTTCATGCGTTCAGCACGACGAGCGGTCGTGGCGGTCGGAGCGGCGGCCGCCCTCGCGGCCGTTCTCGCCGCCGCACCCGGTGGCGCCGCCGCGGAGCCGCCCGCACCTCGTACGGCCGGGGTCGAGGTCGAGATACCGGGGCCCGAGGACGGGACGCTCGCCGGTTCCGGACACACGCACGTGCCGCCGGAGGGCCGGGACCGGCCGGCCTCCCGCCTGTCGGCGACCGAGGTGGCCGCCGACGGCGAGGTGGCCAAGATGGTCGACAACGGCTCCACCGCCGACCGGCTCGACATCGTCGTCGTCGGCGACGGGTACACCGTCTCCGAGCTGCCCCGCTTCCACGCCGACGCCCGGAGGAAGTGGGAGGAGCTGACGGCCGTCGAGCCGTACGCCACCTACCGCGGCCTCTTCAACGTGTGGACCGTGGACGCCGTCTCGAACCAGTCCGGGGTGTCCGGCGACCCGTCGGCCGACACCGTCCGCGACACGGCCCTCGGCTCGTACTTCTGGTGCGACCAGATCGAGCGGCTGCTCTGCGTCGACCAGGAGAAGGTCGACGCATACGTCGCGAAGGCGCCGGAGGCCGACCTGGTCCTCGTCCTCTCCCACAGCACCAAGTACGGCGGCGCCGGCTACAACGAGCGCAGCGAGACCCTCGGCTACGAGGGGATCTCGACGGCCTCGGCCGGCAACGAGAAGTCCGGTCAGGTCGCGATCCACGAGACCGGCCACTCCCTGGGCAAGCTCGCCGACGAGTACTTCTACGCCGACTACCCCGGCTACGAGCGGTACGTGGGCCCCGAGCCCGCCGACTCCAACATCACCACCCTCACCGCCGGCGAGCTGGCCGCCCGGGGCGCCAAGTGGCACCGCTGGCTCGGCGAGCCGTCCCCCGACGGCGGCGTCGTCGGCGCGTACGAAGGCGGCGGCTACTACGCCACCGGGCTGCGGCGGCCCACCGAGGACTCCCTGATGCGCTCCCTCGGCAAGCCCTTCAACCTGCCCGGAGTGGAGGCGATGATCGCCGGCTTCTACCGCGAGGCGCGCATCGCCTCCCCCGTCACGGCCACCGACCGCACGCTGCGCAGGGGCGACACCGTCAAGGCCCTGGTCCCCCGGCTGGCGGGGGCGGACGGCCGTCAGCTCACGGTCCGCTGGTACCTGGACGGGCGCGAGGTGAAGCCCCTCGCGGGGCGCACCCGGGTCCGGGTGTCCGACCTGTCCCTGCGGCTGCTCGACCTCCGGAAGCACACCCTGTCCCTCACCGCCGAGGACCGCAGCCCCTCGGTCCGGGACCGCGGCATCGCCCGGACGATGAGGTCCACGGTCAGCTGGACGATCCGGTTCTGACGGCCCCGGCGGGCGGAGGCCTCCCCCCTATGCGGTGGACTCGGGCGCCCGGCCTCCGCCCGTGGGCCGGTCACCGGCCGGCAGCGGGCGCTGGCCGGGCCCGTTGTACGCGCCCAGGGGGCGGATGAGGGCGTTGTGTTCGAGCTGCTCGGTGATGTGGGCCGTCCAGCCGGTGATGCGGCTCATCACGAAGAGGGGCGTGAACATGGGGATGTCGAATCCCATGAGGTGGTAGGCGAGGCCTGCCGGGTAGTCGAGGTTGGGGTGGATGCCCTTGCGGCTGATCATCGCGTGGCGGAGCGCCGCGTGCAGGGTCGCGAGGCGGGTGGTGTCCGGGTCGGCGGCGCGGGCGACGAGCCGTTCGGTGGCCTCCTGCATGATCGGTACGCGGGAGTCGCCGTGCTTGTAGACGCGGTGTCCGAAGCCCATGATCTTGCGCTTCGAGGCGAGTGTCTCGTCCAGCCACCGCTCCGCGCGGTCCGGGTCGCCGATCTCGTTCAGCATGTGCATGACGACCTCGTTGGCGCCGCCGTGGAGCGGCCCCTTGAGCGCGCCGATGGCCGCGGTGACGGCGCTGTAGAGGTCGGAGAGGGTCGAGGTGACGACGCGGGCCGTGAACGTCGAGGCGTTGAAGCTGTGCTCGGCGTAGAGGATGAGGGAGATCTCGAAGCAGCGGACCACGGCCGGGTCGGGGATCTCGCCGAAGCACATCTGGAAGAAGTTCTCGGCGTAGCCGAGGGACGGGTCGGGCCGGACGGGTGCCAGGCCGCGGCGGCGGCGGTGGTCGGCCGCGACGACGACGGGGAGCTTGGCCAGCAGGGACAGGGACTTGGCGCGGACGGCCGTGGTGCTGCCGTCGTCCTCGGCGGGGTCCTCCGAGCCGAAGAAGCTCACCGCCGTCCGCAGCACGTCCATCGGATGGCAGGTGTCGGGGAGGCGTGCGAGCACCTCGGCGGTGGTGCGGTCCAGGGGGCGCAGGGCGCGCTCCTGCGCCTGGAACTCGCGCAGCTGACCGGGGTCGGGGAGTTCGCCGTACCAGAGGAGGTAGGCCACCTCCTCGAAGGTGCAGCGGGCGGCGAGGTCCTGGACGGGGTAGCCGCGGTAGGTGAGGGAGTTGGTCTCCTCGATCACGGTGGAGACGGCGGTGGTGTCGACGACGACACCGGCCAGTCCCCGGTGGATCTCGGGAGCGGTGGCGGTCATGGTGGCCTCCGGTGCTGTCGGTCAGTTGCCGGGCGGGAGAGTGAAGTCGAAGACGGCCGAGTCGAACGTGCCGTACTCCTCGTAGCCGAGCACCTCGTACAGCCGGGAGCGGGTCTGCATCCGCGGCAGCAGGGACTCCTGGGTGCCTTCGGCGGCCAGGGTGCGCAGTCCGTCCTCGACCGCCCCCATGGCGAGGCGGAAGAAGGTGACGGGGTAGAGGGCGATGTTGTAGCCCAGGTTCTCCAGGGTCGCCGCGTCGAGCAGCCGGCTCTTGCCGAACTCCGTCATGTTGGCGAGCAGGGGGACGTCCACGGCCTTGCGGAACGCCTCGAACTCGGCCTCGTCGGCGAGGGCTTCGGGGAAGATCGCGTCGGCGCCGGCGTCCACGTAGGCCTTGGCCCGGTCGATGGCGGCGTCGAGTCCCTCGATCGAGCGGGCGTCGGTGCGGGCCATGAGGAGGAAGTCCGGGTCGCGGCGGGCGTCGACGGCCGCGCGGAGCCGCCGGACCATGTCCGTGGCGGGCACGACGGTCTTCCCGTCGAGGTGGCCGCAGCGCTTGGGGTTGATCTGGTCCTCCAGGTGGAGGCCGGCGAGTCCGGCGTCCTCCATGAGCTGGACGGTGCGGGCCGCGTTCATCGGCTCGCCGAAACCCGTGTCCGCGTCGATGAGGACGGGGAGGTCGGTGACGCGTGTGACCTGCTGGGCCCGTGCGGCGATCTCGGTGGACGTGGTCAGACCGATGTCGGGCAGGCCCAGGTCGGCGGCGAGAACGGCACCGGAGAGGTAGGCGGCGTCGAAGCCGGCCTCCTGGACGAGGCGCGCCGAGTACGGGTTGATCGCGCCCGGGATGCGGAGCAGTCGGCCCGACGCGAGCCGCTCACGGAACCCGCGGCGGCGGGCGGCGGGTGTGGTGGTGGTGTGCAGCATCAGAACAGGCCCTTCGGGAGGGTCGTGTCGTACGCGGCGACGGCGCCGGTGTCGACGACCGGGAAGAGGCCCGCGAGCCCCTCGGTGTCCAGCTCCGCGAGCCGGGCGGCGGACCGGAGGAAGGAGTCCTGGTCGGCGGGTGTGACGATGCCGTCGGTGAGGGTGCGGAACTTGGCGGTGTAGCCGGCCCGGTCGAAGGGGCGGGCGCCGGCGGGGTGGGCGTCGGCGACGGCGAGCTCGTCCTCGACGACGGTGCCGTCCTCCAGGGTGATGACGGCCCGCCCGCCGAAGGCCCGGCGGGCCGGGTCGGGGTCGTGGTAGCGGCGGGTCCACTCGGGGTCCTCGACGGTGGAGATCCTCCCCCACAGCGTCACCGTCTCCGGGCGCTGGGCGCGCTCGGGGGCGTAGGAGCGCTCGTGGTGCCATCCGCCGTCCTCCAGGGCGACGGCGAAGATGTACGGCACCGAGTGGTCGAGGGTCTCGCGGCTGGCGGTCGGATCGTACTTCTGCGGGTCGCCGGAGCCGGAGCCGATCACCTGGTGCGTGTGGTGGCTGGTGTGGAGCACGATCGAGCGGACCTTCTCCAGCGGTCCGGTCTTCTCGCGAAGTCCCCTGGCCAGGTCGATGATCGCCTGGGCCTGGTACTCGGCGGAGTGCTCCTTCGTGTACGTGTCGAGGATCGCGCGGCGCGCTTCGCCGGGCTCGGGCAGCGACACGGTGTACGAGGCCTCGGGTCCGTCGAGCATCCAGGCGAGGAACCCGTCCTCGCCCTCGTAGATCGGCGAGGGCGACCCCTCGCCGCGCATGGCCCGGTCCACGGCCTCGATGGCGGCCTTCCCGGCGAAGGCCGGGGCGAAGGCCTTCCAGCTGGAGATCTCGCCCTTGCGGGACTGCCGGGTCGCGGTCGTGGTGTGCACGGCCTGCTGGACGGCCTGGTACACGGTCTCCGTGTCCAGGCGGAGCAGGGCGCCGATGCCGCCGGCGGTGGCCGCGCCGAGGTGGGCGACGTGGTCGATGCGGTGGGCGTGCAGGCAGATGCCCTTGACCAGGGCGACGTGGATCTCGTAGGCGGCGGTGATGCCGCGCAGCAGGTCGGCCCCGGAGCGGCCGGTGTGCTGGGCGACGGCGAGCAGCGGCGGGATGTTGTCGCCGGGGTGGGAGTAGTCGGCGGCCAGATAGGTGTCGTGGAAGTCCAGCTCGCGCACGGCGGTGCCGTTGGCCCAGGCGGCCCACTCCGGCGAGAGCGTGGCCCCGGCCGGCAGTCCGAAGGCCGAGGCGCCGGGGACCGCCCGGTGGCCGGCGGCCTGGGCACGGGCGACGGCGACCGGGCGGCGGCGCAGCGAGGCCACGGCGACCGACGCGTTGTCGATGATCCGGTTGATCACCATCTCCGAGGCCTCGGCGTCGAGGTCGGGCGCGTCCTGGGTGCCGGTGGCGACGGCGGCCAGCTTCCAGGCGAGCTGCTCCTCACGGGGCAGGCGGTCGGCGCTGGGGTGGACGCGTACCTGGTGGTCGATCACGGGACTCCTCGCGGCGTGCGGTGGGAACGGCGTACGTCGGCGAGTCTTCCCCGCCGGCGGGGTGTGATCGAGGGAGCCACTGTGCGGAATCCATCCACGCCACGGCTGCGAAACTGCGAATCTTGCGAAATCTGCGGATGCTACCTTCACAGAACAGGGGGGGACGGAGAGGAGTCTGATCCGCATGGGACGGCCCGCCGGACCGAAGATCTACGCCCACGCGAAACTGCGCAGGCTGCGCCGCGAGCGCGGCATGAACCAGGTCGAGCTGGCCCGTGCCCTGGGGCTGTCCACCAGCTACCTCAACCAGATCGAGCACAGTCAGCGTCCGCTGACCGCTCCGGTGCTGCTGCGGATCGCCGAGGTGTTCGGCGTCGACCCGGAGTTCTTCTCCGAGGCCGGCGAGGAGCGGCTGGCGACGGATCTGCGGGCTGCGCTCGGGGACGAGGCCTGTGGCGCCCCGATAGCTCAGGACGAGATCGCGGACGTGGCCCGCGACCATCCGGAGGTGGCCCGGGCCCTCGTCACCCTGCACCAGCGCTACCGCGACGCCTCCGAGCGGGTGGCGGCCCTGGCGTCACCCGAGGAGACCGCGGGCCTCCTGCCCGCCGAACCCCACGACGAGGTACGGGACTTCTTCTACGCCCACCACAATCACTTCGCGGTTCTGGAGACCGAGGCCGAGGCGACCGCCGCCGCCCTGGACACCGGCCGGGCTGGCCGCGCGGCCGATGCCCTGACGGACCGCCTCAGGGCCGGACACGGCATCAAGATCCTTCGGGCGGGCCCCGAAAGGTCCGCCGACGCCCGGCGGTTCGACCCGGACAGCGGCCTGCTCATGCTGTCCCCCTGGCTCAGCGAGGGGCAGCGCGCGTTCCAGCTCGCCACGCAGCTGGCGTTCCTGGAGCACGGGCCGCTCCTCGACGCACTGGTCTCCGCCGCCGAGCTCACCTCCACCCAGGCGGAGGGGCTGGCCAGGATCGGGCTCGCCAACTACTTCGCCGGCGCGGTCCTCATGCCGTACACCGCCTTCCACACGGCCGCCGAGGAGCTCCGCTACGACGTCGAGCTCCTTCAGGCGCGCTTCGGCGTCGGATTCGAGACCGTCTGCCACCGGCTGAGCACGCTCCAGCGCACCGGCCGCCGCGGGGTGCCCTTCTCCTTCCTGCGGGCCGACCGCGCGGGCAACATCTCCAAACGGCAGTCCGCCACCGACTTCCACTTCTCACGCCTGGGCGGCACCTGCCCCCTGTGGACCGTGTACGAGGCGTTCTCCGCGCCCGGCCGGATCCTCACCCAGGTGGCGGAGATGCCGGACGGCAAGAAGTACTTCTGGATCGCCCGCACGGTGACCCGGGGAGGATTCGGCCACCACGCGGCACGCGCCGACTTCGCCGTCGCGCTGGGCTGCGAGCTGCGTCACGCGCCACGCCTCGTGTACGCGGAGGGCATCGCCCTCCACGACCCGCGGGCCGCCACCCCGATCGGTCTGGGCTGCCGGATCTGCGAACGCCAGGACTGCGCCCAGCGCGCCCGGCCGCCCGCCGGCGGTATCCTCTCCGTCGACCCCGACCGGCGCGCCCTGGTGCCGTACCCGGTGGTGTCCGAGCGTTGAATCCCGCGCGGCTCCCGGCCGGGACGTGCTGCTCCCGCTCGACCGGCCGTCTCATTTTCGCGTCCACATGGTGGACACCGACTCGCCGCCGAGGATCCCGCACCCTAGTCTGGCCCGGCAGCTGGTTCGCCCCGTCCGCCAGGCGGGATGCGTCGTAAGAGGGAACCCGGTGGGAATCCGGGACTGCCCCGCAGCGGTGAGCGGGAACGACCGCCGTCATACGCACTGGGACCGGACAACGGTCCTGGGAAGCGACGGCCAGTAGGTGCCCTCCGGTCGGACCGGAGAGCGTGCCCGTGAGTCCGAAGACCTGCCCGTTGCCCGCACGCGGACGATTCCGCGCGCGGACATCCCGGTGACCTCGTGGGCGGGTCGGCGTACACAGCGAGCGGCGACGCACGGTTCTCCCGTGACGTGGTCCGCACGTCCTGTCGTTCCCTTCGCGTCCGCGTCCCGTCGTCCGGGATGGCTCTGGACACATCTCGCGAAGGAGAGTTCCGTGACAGCGAAGCCCGCAGCCGCGGCAGCACGAGCCACCGTGTACGGCTACCCCCGCCAGGGTCGGAACCGTGAACTGAAGAAGGCCATCGAGGGCTACTGGAAGGGCCGGGTCTCCGCCGACGCCCTCCGGACCACCGCCGCCGAACTGCGCCGCTCCTACTGGCAGCAGCTGGCCGACGCCGGCATCGACGAGGTGCCGACCGGTGACTTCTCGTACTACGACCACGTTCTGGACACCAGTGTCATGGTCGGCGCTGTCCCCTCCCGCCACCGCGCCGCCGTCGACGCGGACGCGCTCGACGGCTACTTCGCCATGGCCCGCGGCACCCAGGACGTCGCGCCCCTGGAGATGACCAAGTGGTTCGACACCAACTACCACTACCTGGTCCCCGAGCTCGGCCCCGACACCGTCTTCACCGCCGACTCGGCGAAGCAGGTCTCCGAGCTGAAGGAAGCCGTCGCCCTCGGCCTGACGGCCCGCCCGGTCCTCGTCGGACCCGTCACCTACCTGCTGCTCGCCAAGCCTGCACCCGGCGTGGCCGAGGACTTCGACCCGCTCACCCTCCTCGACCGGCTGCTCCCGGTCTACGCCGAGGTCCTCGCCGACCTGCGCGCGGCGGGCGCCGAATGGGTCCAGCTGGACGAGCCCGCCCTCGTCCAGGACCGCACCCCGGCCGACCTGAACGCCGCCGCCCGCGCCTACCGCGACCTCGGCGCGCTCACCGACCGGCCCAAGCTGCTCGTCGCCTCCTACTTCGACCGCCTCGGCGACGCCCTCCAGGTGCTGGCCTCGGCACCGGTGGACGGTCTCGCCCTCGACTTCACCGAGCGCGCCGCCGGCAACCTCGACGACCTCGCCCGCGTCGGCGGACTGCCCGGCAAGCGCCTGGTCGCGGGCGTCGTCAACGGCCGCAACATCTGGATCAACGACTACCAGAAGTCCCTGGCCACGCTCGCCACCCTGCTCGGTCTCGCCGACCGGGTCGACGTGGCCGCGTCCTGCTCCCTCCTGCACGTCCCGCTGGACGCGGCTGCCGAGGTCGACATCGACCCGCAGGTCCGGCGCTGGCTCGCCTTCGCCCGGCAGAAGACCGCCGAGGTCGTCACCCTCGCCAAGGGCCTCGGGAACGGCACCGACGCGATCAGCGCCGAACTGGCGGCCAACCGGGCCGACCTGGCCTCCCGCGCCGACTCCGCCCTCACCCGTGACCCGGCCGTGCGCGCCCGCACCGCCGCCATCACCGACGCGGACGGCCGCCGCTCCCAGCCGTACGCCGAACGGACCGCCGCCCAGCGCGCGCACCTCGGTCTGCCCCTGCTGCCGACCACCACCATCGGCTCCTTCCCGCAGACCGACGAACTCCGCGTCGCCCGCGCGGACCTGCGCGCCGGCCGCATCGACACGGCCGGCTACGAGGAGCGCATCAAGGACGAGATCCGCGAGGTCCTCTCCTTCCAGGAGAAGACCGGCGTCGACGTGCTCGTGCACGGCGAGCCCGAGCGCAACGACATGGTGCAGTACTTCGCCGAGCAGCTCACCGGGTACTTCGCCACGCAGCACGGCTGGGTGCAGTCGTACGGCACCCGCTACGTCCGGCCCCCGGTCCTGGCCGGGGACATCTCCCGCCCCGAGCCGATGACGGTGCGCTGGACCACCTACGCGCAGGCGCAGACCCGCAAGCCGGTCAAGGGCATGCTGACCGGTCCCGTCACCATGCTCGCCTGGTCCTTCGTCCGCGACGACCAGCCGCTCGGCGACACGGCCCGGCAGGTGGCGCTCGCCCTGCGCGACGAGGTGAACGACCTGGAGGCGGCGGGCACCTCGGTCATCCAGGTCGACGAGCCCGCGCTCCGGGAGACCCTCCCGCTGCGCGCCGCGGACCACGCCGCCTACCTCGACTGGGCGACCGAGTCGTTCCGGCTCTCCACCAGCGGGGTCCGGCCCGACACCCAGATCCACACCCACATGTGCTACGCCGAGTTCGGCGACATCGTCCAGGCCATCGACGACCTCGACGCCGACGTCATCAGCCTGGAGGCCGCCCGCTCCCACATGCAGGTCGCCGGCGAACTCGCCGAGCACGGCTACCCGCGTGAGGCCGGTCCGGGCGTCTGGGACATCCACTCCCCCCGCGTGCCCAGCGCCGAGGAGGCCGCCGCACTGCTCCGCAAGGGCCTGGAGGCCATCCCGGCCGAGCGGCTCTGGGTCAACCCCGACTGCGGACTCAAGACCCGCGGCTGGACCGAGACCCGGGCCTCCCTGGACAACCTCGTCTCCGCCGCGCGCCAGGTCAGGACCGAGCTGAGCACCGACGAGGGCTGACGCCCCGCGGACCCGGGCCGGACGTCTCGACGTCCGGCCCGGGCGCCCACGACCAGACTGCAGCGCCCCGGCCTGGCGATCAGGAATCCCGGGTGACGAAGGGTCCTCCATCAGCATGTCCACCCACCAGACCACGCGGCACATCGAGGTCGTCGGCCCCCCGCGCGACCGCCACGGCGAGATCCTGACCCCCGAGGCCCTTGACTTCGTGGCGCGGCTCGACACCGCGTTCGCCCGCCGCCGCCGCGACCTCCTCGCGGCGCGCCGCCACCGCGCGGACAGCCTCGCCTCGGGCCACCCGCTGGACTTCCCCCGCGCCACCTCGGCCGTCCGCGACGATCCGCACTGGAGGGTTGCACCGCAGGCACCGGGCCCGGGCGACCGGCACCGGGCGAGCGTCCCCGGGCCGCCGCAGGCCGGAACGGCGGCGCACAGCCACGGCTCCGGTGCCGATCCGCGGGTCGTCGACTTCACCGAGGTCCCCTCACCGCTCTGGGAGAACGTCCTCGCCGGCCAGCTGGCCCTGACCGACGCCTGCCCGCACCCCGCCGGCAGCGGCGCACCGCACGGCCCGGAACCACGAGCCGGCGGCGGCGTCCCCGCGCTCGCCGTCCGCCCCCGCGGCTGGCACCTGGAGGAGGAGAACCTCCGGATCGACGGCCGTCCCGTCTCCGCCTCCCTCGTCGACTTCGGCCTGTACGTGTTCCACCGCGCCCGGCACCTGACCGGCGCCGGCTCCGGCCCCCGCCTGCACCTCGCCGGGCTGGAGAACCGGTTCGAGGCACGTCTGTGGAACGACGTGTTCCTGCTGGCCCAGGACCTCCTCGGCATGCCACGGGGGACGGTCCGTGCCACGGCCGTCATCGACACGGTCACGGCCGCGTTCGAGATGGAGGAGATCCTCTACGAGCTGCGCGAGCACGGTTCCGGGCTCGCCGCGGACCGTTGGCACTACCTCGTCAGCGTGATCGGCACGTTCGGCCACCGGACCCCGTTCCTGCTCCCGGACAGCACCGAGGACGCGGTCACCGCACCCTTCATACGGGCGTACTCCGAACTCCTCGTCCGCACGTGCCGACGCAGGAACGCTCCCGCGACCGGCGACCTCCCCCCGACCGCCCGTGGCCCGGAGGACACGCCGGTCCGCGCCGCCGACCTGCTGGCCGCGGGCCGGACGGGCCCGGCGCAGACGCCCACCAGGCAGCAGCTCCGGTCGGCCGTGGCCCTCGCCCTGCGCCACACCGAGACCTGGCTGCGCGACCGGGGAACGACCGCACCCGGACGTCTCGCCGGCGGGCAGGCCGCCGAACTCACGCGTGCCCGGCTCTGGCAGTGGCGCCGACAGCGCCTGGTCTCGCCGACCGACCTCCGCGCCCTCATCGACGTGGAATCGGCCGCGATGGCCCGCGAACACCCCGGCGCCGCGGTCGCCGCGGCCCGGGAGGTCCTCGAAGGAACCCTCCTGGAGGACGCGCTGCCGCCCCTGCTGACTCCGGACACCTACCGGCGTGGCCTGATCTGCGCCGCCGGGGGCTCGGCGTGACGCCGGGGCACGTCCGGACGGGCGCGGGCACGGTCGCCGGCCTTCCCCGGTGGGACCGGTGCGCCGTGATGGGGGTGGTGAACGTGACCCCCGACTCCTTCTCCGACGGCGGCCGCTGGTACGACCCGGCGGCGGCGGTGAAGCACGGTCTCGGCCTCGTCGCGGAAGGCGCCGACCTGGTCGACGTCGGCGGCGAGTCGACCCGGCCCGGCGCCTCCCGGGTCGACGAGGAGGAGGAGTTGCGGCGGGTCGTGCCGGTGGTCAGGGACCTGGTGGCCGAAGGGGCGCTCGTGTCCGTCGACACCATGCGCGCCTCGGTCGCGGCGCGGGCGATCGACGCCGGGGCGGTCCTCGTCAACGACGTCAGCGGGGGTCTCGCGGACCCCGGGATGGTCCCCGCCGTCGCGGCGGGCGGCGTCCCCTTCGTCGTCATGCACTGGCGGGGGTTCAGCCACGACATGAACCGCCGGGCGGTGTACGGGGACGTGGTGCGCGAGGTCGTGGCGGAACTCGGGGCCCGGGTCGAGGCCGTGGTGGCCGCGGGCATTCCTCCGGAGCGGCTGGTCGTCGATCCGGGGCTGGGCTTCGCCAAGCGGCCGGAGCACGACCTCCGGCTGGTCGCGGGACTGGCCGAGGTCCGCGCGCTGGGCCGCCCCGTGCTGGTCGCCGGCTCCCGCAAGCGGTTCCTGGGCCATGTGCTGGCCGGCGCGGACGGCACACCCCCCGGTGCCCGGGACCGGGATGCCGCGACGGCCGCCCTCTCAGCGATCGTCGCCCATCGAGGCGCCTGGGCCGTCAGGGTCCACGACGTACGTGCCACGGCGGACGCGGTCAGGGTCGCGCACGCTCTCGTGTCCGCGTCCTGACCGACGGCCGGGTACCCGACGGCCGCTTCCCCTCCGGGCGGGGGGAAGCGGCCGGGGCGGATCAGCGGTGGGTGAAGTCCGGGGCCCGCTTGTCGACGAAGGCCGCCATGCCCTCCTTCTGGTCGGCCGTGGCGAACACCGCGTGGAACAGGCGCCGTTCGAAACGGACGCCCTCGGCGAGCGTGGTCTCGAACGCACGGTTGACGGCCTCCTTGGCCATCATGGCGACCGGCTTCGACATCCCCGCCACGGTCTCGGCGACCGCGAGGGCCTCGGAGAGGAGGTCGTCGGCCGGGACGATCCGGGAGACCAGGCCCGCCCGTTCGGCCTCGATGGCGTCCATCGTCCGGCCCGTCAGGCAGAGTTCCATGGCCTTGGCCTTGCCGACGGCGCGGGTGAGGCGCTGGGAGCCGCCGATGCCGGGGATGACGCCGAGCTTGATCTCGGGCTGGCCGAAGACGGCGGTGTCGGAGGCCAGCAGGATGTCGCAGAGCATGGCCAGCTCGCAGCCGCCGCCCAGGGCGTACCCGGAGACGGCCGCGACGGTGGGGGTGCGCAGTTCGCCCAGCCGGTCCCAGGCGGTGAACCAGTCGGTGAGGTACATGTCCATGTACCCCTGGGGCTGCATCTCCTTGATGTCCGCGCCGGCGGCGAAGGCCTTGGAGGAGCCGGTGATCACGACGCAGCCGATGTCCGGGTCGCGGTCGAGGGCCCGGGTGGCCGCCACGACCTCCTCCATGACCTGGAGGTTCAGGGCGTTGAGCGCCTTGGGCCGGTTGAGGGTGAGCAGGGCGGTCCGGGCGCCCGTCCGCTCGACGGTGATCGTCTCGTAGTCGGTGGCGGTCATGCGGTGGTGGTTCCCTTCGGTGCTTCGGCTGCGGTGTCGCGCAGGACGTGGACGATCCCGGAGAAGTCCTGGGCCGCTCCCGTCCCCTCCGCGAACGCGGTGTACATCTCGGCGGCTCGCAGGCCGAGCCCCGCGTCGATGCCTCCGGCGCGCAGGGCGTTCGCGGCGAGGCCCAGGTCCTTGGCCATGAGCGGGGCGGCGAATCCGGGGCGGTAGTCGCGGTTGGCGGGGCTCGCCGGTACGGGGCCGGGGACGGGGCAGTTGGTGGTGAGGGCCCAGCACTGGCCGGAGGCGGTGGAGGCGACGTCGTAGAGCGCCTGGTGGGAGAGGCCGAGGCTCTCGCCGAGGACGAAGGCCTCGCTCACCGCGATCATCGAGATGCCGAGGATCATGTTGTTGCAGATCTTCGCGGCCTGCCCGGCGCCCGCGCCGCCGCAGTGCACGGCGCGCTTCCCCATGGCCGCGAGCAGTGGCTCGGCTTCGGTGAACTCGGCCTCCGCTCCTCCGGCCATGAAGGTGAGGGTGGCGGCCTCGGCTCCGACGACGCCGCCCGACACGGGGGCGTCCAGGGCGCGGTGGCCGGCGGCCGTGGCGGCGTCGTGGGCGGCGCGGGCGTCGGCGACGTCGATGGTGGAGCAGTCGATGAACAGGGTGCCGGGGCGGGCGGCCGCGAGGAGGCCCTCCTCCTGGTAGAGGGCGAGGACGTGGCGGCCCGTCGGCAGCATCGTGATCACGACGTCCGCCCCGGCGGCGGCCGCCCGTGCCGAGCCGACGGTCTCCACTCCGGCCGCGGCGGCGGTCGCCAGGGCCTCGGGGGCGAGGTCGAAGCCGAGGACGCGGTGGCCCGCGGCCGCGAGGTTGGCGGCCATGGGGCCGCCCATGTGGCCGAGGCCGACGAAGCCGATGACGGGGGTCACCAGGGCACCTCCTGAAGCGGGTGGGGAGAGGTGAGCCGCAGCTCGCGGTCGGCTCCCAGCGGGGTGAAGTAGCGGGCCACGTCCTCGTCGGTGACGCCCGCGAGGGCGGGCGGGGACCAGCGGGGGGTGCGGTCCTTGTCGATGACCTGGGCCCGGATGCCCTCGACCAGGTCGGGCGAGGTCAGCGCCGCGCACGAGACGCGGTACTCCTGTTCCAGGACGCGCTCCAGCGGTCCGAGGCCCCGGGCGCGGCGCAGCGAGGTCAGGGTCACCTTGAGCGCGGTCGGAGACTTGGCGGACAGGGTGGTGGCGGCCTCCTTGGCGGCCGGTACACCGCTCGCGACGAGGCGGTCGACGATCTCCTCGACGGTGCCCGCGGCGTAGCAGTGGTCGATCCACTGCCGGTGGGCGGCCAGGTCACCGGGGGGTGCCTGGGCGACGTGCTCGGCCAGCGCGTCGCGCACGGAGGTTCGCGCCAGGTCGTCCCCCAGCCCGTCGAGTCGTTCGGACGGTACGAAGTGGTCGGCGAGCCCGCACAGCAGGGCGTCGGCGGCGCCGACGGGCGCGCCCGTGAGGGCGAGGTGGGTGCCGAGCTCGCCGGGCGCCAGGGCCAGGAGGTAGGTGCCGCCGACGTCGGGGACGAAGCCGATGCCGGTCTCGGGCATGGCGACGCGGGAGCGTTCGGTGACGACGCGGACCGAGCCGTGGGCGGAGAGGCCGACGCCGCCGCCCATCACGATGCCGTCCATGAGGGCGACGTACGGCTTGGGGTAGCGGGCGATGAGGGCGTTGAGCCGGTACTCGTCCCGCCAGAAGGCGGCGGAGGCCGTGCCGCCCGCCCGTGCGTCCTCGTGGATGGCCCGGATGTCGCCGCCCGCGCAGAGTCCGCGCTCCCCCGCGCCGGAGATCACCACCGCGTCGACGGCGGGATCGTCCCGCCAGGCGGTGAGCGCCTCCTCGATGCGCAGCACCATGGGGTGGGTGAGGGCGTTCAGCGCCCGGGGGCGGTTGAGGACCAGCCGGCCCGTGCGGCCCTCGGTGCGGACGAGCACGTCCTCGGTCATCGGAGACTCTCCGTCAGGCCGCGGGCGACGATGACGTTCATGATCTCGTTGGTCCCTTCCAGGATCCGGTGGACCCGCAGGTCCCGGACGATCTTCTCGATCCCGTACTCGCTCAGGTAGCCGTAGCCGCCGTGTAGCTGGAGGGCGCGGTCGGCGACGGAGAAGCCGGTGTCGGTGGCGAACCGTTTGGCCATGGCGCAGAGCTGCACCGCCTGCGGGTCCCCGCGGTCGAGGGCCTCGGCGGCCTGCCGTACCAGGGCGCGGGCGGCGGTGAGTTCGGTGGCCATGTCGGCGAGGCGGAACTGCAGGGCCTGGGCGTCGAGCAGGCGTGCGCCGAAGGCCTCGCGGTCGGCGAGGTGGGCGAGGCTGCGGTCGAGGGCGCTCTGGGCGCCGCCGAGGGAGCAGGCGGCGATGCCGAGGCGGCCGCCGTTGAGGCCGTGCATGGCGATGCGGAAGCCGTCGCCCTCGGCGCCGAGGCGCCGGTCGGCGGGGATCCGCACGCCGTCGAGGACGACCTGCCGGGTGGGCTGCGCGTTCCAGCCCATCTTGCGTTCGTTCGCGCCGAAGGAGACGCCCGGGTCGCCGCGTTCGACGACGAAGGCGGAGATCCCGCCGGGGCCGCCTCCCCCGGTGCGGGCCAGCACGATGTACAGGTCGGAGGATCCGGCACCGGAGATGAACTGTTTCACTCCGCTGAGGACGTAGTGGTCGCCGTCCGGTTCGGCGCGGGTGCGCAGGGCCGCGGCGTCCGATCCGGCGCCCGGCTCGGTGAGGCAGTAGCTGCCCAGGGTCTCGGCGGAGCAGAGGCCGGGGAGCCACCGGGCCCGCTGGGCCGGGTCGCCGTAGCGGTCGATCATCCAGGCGACCATGTTGTGGATGGAGAGGTAGCCGGCGATGGAGGGGCAGCCGGTCGCCAGGGTCTCGAAGACGAGGACGCCGTCGGCCCGGTCCAGTCCGCTGCCGCCGTGCTCCTCCCGTACGTAGACGCCTCCGAGGCCGAGCGCGGCGGCCCTGCGGATGACGTCGACGGGGAAGTGCTTGTCCTGGTCCCAGGCCACCGCGTACGGGGCGAGCTGTTCCTGGGCGAAGTCCAGGGTGACTTCGGCGAGGGCCAGTTGGTCCTCGGTGAGGGTGGTCACGGCGCTCATCCCATCGTCGGCATGGTGAAGCTCGCGCCCTCCTTGACCCCGGAGGGCCAGCGGGAGGTCACGGTCTTGGTGCGGGTGTAGAAGCGGATCGAGTCGGGGCCGTGCTGGTTGAGGTCGCCGAAGCCGGAGCGCTTCCAGCCGCCGAAGGTGTGGTAGGCCACAGGGACCGGGATGGGGACGTTCACGCCGACCATGCCGGTGTTGACACGCCGGGTGAAGTCGCGGGCGGTGTCGCCGTCCCGGGTGAAGATCGCCACGCCGTTGCCGTACGCGTGCTCGCTCGGCAGCCGGAGCGCGCTCTCGTAGTCGGCGGCCCGCGCGACGCACAGCACCGGGCCGAAGATCTCCTCCTGGTAGATCCGCATGGACGGGGTGACGCGGTCGAAGAGCGAGGCGCCGGCGAAGAAGCCGTTCTCATGGCCGGGGAGGGTGAACCCCCGTCCGTCGACGACGAGTTCCGCACCCTCCTCGACCCCGATCCCGACGTAGCGGTCGACCCGCTCCAGGGCGTCCCGGCTGACGAGGGGCCCGAAGTCGGCGTCGGGGTCGTCGGAGGTCCCGATGCGCAGGGAGGCGATGCGCTCCTTCAGCTTCGCCACCAGGGCGTCGGCCGTCTCCTCGCTGACGGGGACGGCGACGGAGATCGCCATGCAGCGCTCGCCGGCGGAGCCGTAGCCCGCCCCGATGAGGGCTTCGGCGGCCTGGTCGAGGTCCGCGTCCGGCATCACGATCATGTGGTTCTTGGCTCCGCCGAAGCACTGGGCACGCTTGCCGTGGGCGGCGGCGGTGGCATAGATGTGCGCGGCGATCGGGGTCGACCCGACGAAGCCCAGGGCCTGCACGCGGGGGTCTTCGAGGAGGGTGTCGACGGCCTCCTTGCCGCCGTTCACGACGTTCAGCACGCCGGGCGGGAGACCGGCCTCCAGGAACAGCTCGGCGAGCCGCAGCGGTACGGAGGGGTCGCGCTCGGACGGCTTGAGGATGAACGCGTTTCCGCAGGCCAGCGCGGGGGCCGCCTTCCAGAGCGGGATCATCGCCGGGAAGTTGAAGGGGGTGATGCCGGCGACGACGCCCAGCGGGCTGCGGAGCGAGTGGACGTCGATGCCGGTGCCGGCGTTGTCGGTGTACTCCCCCTTGAGCAGATGGGGGATCCCGGCGGCGAACTCGACCACTTCCAGACCGCGTTGCAGGTCGCCGTGGGCGTCGGCGACGGTCTTGCCGTGTTCGGCGGAGAGCAGCCGGGCGAGGGATTCCCGTTCGCCTTCGACGAGCTGGAGGAACCGCAGCAGGACGCGCGCGCGGCGCTGCGGGTTCCACCGGCCCCACTCCTGCTGGGCCGTCTCGGCGTCGGCGATCGCCGCCTCGGTGTCGGCGCGTCCGGCCAGGGGCACCCTGGCCTGGACGGCGCCGGTGTTGGGGTCGTACACGTCGGCGAAGAGACCGGACGTGCCGGCGGTGTGCTTTCCGCCGATGAAATGGGTGAGCTCGCGGACCATCGAAGCCTGCTCTCGTCAGGTACGGATCCGAGGAAGGCGCGGCGAGGACGGCGAGGACGGCACCGATCGGGGTGCGCGCACGCGCGTCCGTCCGCGGGACAGGGGAAGGCGGGGACGCCTTCGTCGAGTCACGAACGCGGGGACAGGGCCTCGTGGTTCGGGTACTCCGCCGGATCACCAGGGTCGTGGTCACGTACCGGTGCCATGCGTGTCTGCTCCATCCTCGTGGACAACACGGAACACCCCACGGCCGGTATCCTGACTCCCGGATCAACGCATGCTCTCCGGCCTTCCCGACGGATGGTTTCCGTCAGTGGCCTGACCTGCTGGAAGAGCACACTCCCCGGTCACAGTGGCGGGACCGCGCCGGATTCACACCGGCTTCCCTGCACCGCGGGCTTCGTCACGAAGATATAGTTGGACGTCCTAGTAAGTCCACCCCCGCCCGCGGCGCGGCGGCGCGATCCGGACGGCCGACGGGCGCGGTGTGGGTCCTCGACGGGCCCGCCTACTTCAACCGGCCGGGCCCCCGGGTGGTGCGCGGCGCGGAGGTGCTGGCGCACGTCCTGCACGGGGTGGGGGCGGGAGACCCGGTGTCGGCGGCCGAGGCGTTCCCCCTGCTCTGATCCCCGGCTCAGGCCGACGGGTCGGCGACGGGGTACGGGACGAAGGTGCTGGCGTTCTGGTCGATCAGGAGCGGGCGCCCGAGGGGCGGTGCCGCGCGCTGGGGGCAGTCGAGGCGTTCGCAGACGCGGCAGCCCATGCCGATCGGGGTGGCGGCGGCCGCGTTGTCGAGGTCGAGCCCGTCCGAGTACACGAGCCGGTGCGCGTGGCGGATCTCGCAGCCGAGGCCGATCGCGAAGGTCTTCCCGGGCTCGCCCCAGCCGCCCCGGTGCCGGGTGACGGCGCGGGCCGTCCACAGATGGCGCTGCCCGTCGGGCATGGCGGCGATCTGGACGTGGATGCGTCCGGGCGAGGCGAAGGCCTCGTACACGTTCCACAGGGGGCAGGTGCCGCCGGCCCGGGAGAAGTGGAACCCGGTGGCGGACTGCCGCTTGGACATGTTTCCCGCCCGGTCGACGCGGACGAACGAGAAGGGGACACCGCGCAGCCTGGGACGTTGCAGGGTGCTGAGGCGGTGGCAGACCGTCTCGTAGCCGAGCCCGAAGCGGTCGGTGAGCCGTTCGATGTCGTACCGGAACTCCTCGGCCGCCGTGTGGAAGGCCTCGTAGGGGAGGATCAGCGCGGCGGCGAAGTAGTTGGCGATGCCGATCCGCGCCAGCCGGTGGGCCGGACCTCCCGGCGGGAAGTCCTCGGCGGCCTGGCGGTCCAGGCCGTCTCCGTATTCCAGGAGCGCCAGCTGTGTCGCCATGCGGAAGGCGCGCTGACCGGGGCGGAGACGGGTGGACAGCCGCAGGGTCCGGGTCCGCTCGTCGTAGGAGTGCAGCCGGTCCCCCGTGTCGGTGGAGAAGCGGACGCCGTGCCGGTCGGAGAGCCGGGCGCTCAGGGCGCTGATGATGTCGCCGGGCCGGATGGCGATCTCCGCCGCGAGCGCCTCCGCCGCGAGGTCGGTCTCGTGGAGGTAGTTCTGCCTGCGGTAGAAGAAGTCGCGGATCTCCTCGTGCGGGGAGCGCGGCAGCTCGGGGTCCGATCCCCGCAGGTCCGCCGCGTCGGCGATCCGCTCGGCGAGACGCTGGTTGCGCCGCCCCAGGTCGACCAGGACATGGGCGACCGCCGGACTCCGCGAGGCCAGCTCGGCGAGGTCGGACGAGGAGACCCGGGCCGCGGCGAGCTCCCCCGCCAGTGCTTCACGGAGGTCCGCGACGAGACGGCCGGTGTCCCGCTCCGAGAAGAAGCCGGGATCGACCCCGAACGCCTCGGTGAGACGCAGCAGCACCGGCACGGTGAGCGGTCGGGCGTCGTGCTCCATCTGGTTGAGGTAGCTGGGCGAGATGGCCAGGGTGCGCGCCAGCTCGGCCTGGCTCATGCCGCGGTCCTCGCGCAGTCGCCGCAGTCGCGCCCCCGCGTACGTCTTGCTCACCGTCGCCCTCCCGCTCGTCCCGGACCTGGGCGCCAGCCTATGCCAGGCGCGCACGCTCGCACCCTTCGCAAACTTGGCAAACCGCGGCGGAATGATTCGCAGAACTTGGCATGCGTCCACGCTTGATGGCACTGGGTGCCAGTGCCAGAGTCTGAGGTGCGGCCCGCCGGACCCGACAAGGTCCAGGGCGAGATCGGGACCCGGTTCACGCCCTGACATCGACAATCCCGGCCTGGCAGCACCCCGGATCGGCACAGATTGCTCATCTCCGCCCGTCCGGGCGCCGGCGGGCCGCACCCCTCAGGAAGACACTTAGTGCCAGGCCGCAGAGGAACATGGCGGCATTGGCAAGAGCACGACCCAAGGAGACGGTGACGGTCATGGCAGACACGAAGACGACGGCGGCGGAGCTGGCCGAGCGCTGGGCGACGGACCCCCGCTGGAAGGGCATCGAGCGCACGTACTCCGCCGAGGACGTGGTGCGGCTCTCCGGCAGCGTCCGGGAGGAGCACACGCTCGCCCGCCGGGGCGCCGAGCGGCTGTGGCGGCAGCTGCACGACCTGGACTACGTGCACGCCCTCGGCGCGCTGACCGGCGGCCAGGCGGTGCAGCAGGTCCGCGCGGGCCTCCAGGCGATCTACCTGTCCGGCTGGCAGGTGGCCGCCGACGCCAACCAGGCCGGGCACACCTACCCCGACCAGTCCCTGTACCCGGTCAACTCCGTCCCGCAGGTCGTCCGCCGGATCAACAACGCGCTGCTGCGCGCCGACCAGATCGCCACCGCCGAGGGCGGCACGGACACCACGGACTGGCTGGCCCCGATCGTCGCCGACGCCGAAGCCGGCTTCGGCGGCCCCCTCAACGCCTTCGAGCTGACCAAGGCGATGATCGCGGCGGGCGCGGCCGGCATCCACTACGAGGACCAGCTCGCCTCCGAGAAGAAGTGCGGCCACCTCGGCGGCAAGGTCCTCGTCCCCACCTCGCAGCACATCCGCACCCTGAACGCGGCCCGCCTCGCCGCCGACATCGCGGACACCCCCACCCTCGTCATCGCCCGCACCGACGCGCTGGCCGCCACCCTGCTCACCAGCGACATCGACGAGCGCGACGCGCCGTTCGTCACCGGCGAGCGCACCTCCGAGGGCTTCTACCACGTCCAGAACGGCATGGGCCCCGTGATCGCCCGCGGCCTCGCCTACGCCCCGTACGCCGACCTCATCTGGGTCGAGACCGGCACCCCGGACCTCGCCCAGGCCCGCGAGTTCGCCGAGGCGATCCACGCGCAGTACCCGGACCAGATGCTCGCGTACAACTGCTCGCCGTCCTTCAACTGGAAGGCCGCCCTCGACGACGACCAGATCGCCAAGTTCCAGCGGGAGCTCGGTGCCATGGGCTACAAGTTCCAGTTCATCACGCTGGCCGGCTTCCACTCCCTCAACCACGGCATGTTCGACCTCGCCCGCGGCTACGCCGAGCACGGCATGACCGCCTACGTCGACCTCCAGGAGCGGGAGTTCGCCGCGCAGGCCCAGGGATTCACCGCCGTCAAGCACCAGCGCGAGGTCGGCACCGGCTACTTCGACCTGGTCTCCACCGCGGTCAACCCGGCCTCCTCGACCACCGCGCTGAGCGGCTCCACCGAGGAAGAGCAGTTCCACTAGGCACCAACCGGACAGTTCGCGTCCCGGCCGAACGGGGGCGAGCGACCGTCTCCGCCCGCCCCCGTTCCCCTCGCAGCTCAGGAGAGTCCGATGACCACCAGCGCCCCGCCCCGTCAGGTCCGTGTCCTGGCCGCCTCCGGCGACCGCCACGACGAGATCCTCACCCCCGCCGCCCTCGACTTCGTCGGCACGCTGGCCGCCGCCTTCGGCGAGCGCCGGCAGTGGCTGCTCAAGGAGCGCCGCCGCCAGGCCATCCGGCTCGCGACCGGCTCCCCGCTCGACTTGCCCGTCACCACCGCGGCCGTCCGCGCCGACCAGCGGTGGAAGGTGGCCGCTCCGGCGCCGGGCCTCACCGACCGCCGCGTCGAGATCACCGGACCGCCCGAGCGCCGCATGGCCGTGAACGCGCTCAACTCCGGGGCCCGCGTGTGGATGGCGGACTTCGAGGACGCCACCGCACCCACCTGGGACAACGTCGTCGGCGGCCAGCTGGTCCTGCTCGACGCCATCGAGCGGCGCATCGACTTCACCACGCCGGAGGGCAAGGAGTACCGCCTCGGCGACAAGCCCGCCACCATCATGGTCCGCCCACGCGGCTGGCACCTCGACGAGGCGCACCTGGAGCTCGACGGCCGCCCGGTCCCGGCCTCGCTGGTCGACTTCGGCCTGTACTTCTTCCACTGCGCCCAGCGGCAGATCGACGCCGGCCACGGCCCGTACTTCTACCTCCCCAAGCTGGAGAACCACTACGAGGCCCGGCTGTGGAACGACGTGTTCCTCCTGGCCCAGGAGCTCCTCGGCATCCCGCGGGGCACGATCCGCGCCACCGTCCTCATCGAGACGATCACCGCCGCCTTCCAGATGGAGGAGATCCTCCACGAACTGCGCGAGCACAGCGCGGGCCTCAACGCCGGCCGCTGGGACTACCTCTTCAGCCTGATCAAGACCTTCGGCCACCGCACCGACTTCCTGCTCCCCGACCGGGCGAAGGTCACCATGACCGCCCCGTTCATGCGCGCCTACACCGAACTCCTCGTCCGGACCTGCCACCGGCGCGGCGCCCACGCCATCGGCGGCATGGCCGCCCAGGTCCCCAGCAAGGACCCGGCGGCGAACGAGGCGGCCCTCGCCAAGGTCAGGCTCGACAAGGAGCGGGAGGCCGAGGACGGCTTCGACGGCTCCTGGGTCGCCCACCCGGGCCTCGTCCCCGTCTGCCGGGAGGTCTTCGACGGCGTCCTGGGCGACCTTCCGGAGCAGATCCACCGGACCCGTGACGATGTGGAGACCACGGCGGCGGACCTGCTCTCCGTGCGCCGGATCAGCGGCCCGCCCACGGCCGAGGGGGTGCGCACCAACATCGCCGTGACCCTGCGCTACTTCGACGCCTGGCTGCGCGGCCAGGGCGCCGTCGCCATCGACGGGCTGATGGAGGACGCCGCCACCGCCGAGATCGCGCGCGTCCAGATCTGGCAGTGGCTGCGGCACCGGGTCACCGACCGGGAGGACGTGCTCCTCGTGCTCGACGAGGAACTGGCACGGCTCGGCGCGGAGTACCCGTGGGCCGCGCTCGACGAGATCCGCGCCCTGTTCGAGAAGACCGCGCTCGCACCGGAACTGCCGCTGTTCTTCACCCCCGAGGCCTACACGCGGCACCTCGTCCGGACCGCCACCGCGGAGGCGACGGCATGAGTGCCGCCGACATCCGCCGCGTGGGGATCGTCGGGGGCGGCCAGATGGGCGCCGGCATCGCCGAGGTGTGTGCGCGCGCCGGTCTCCACACGCTGCTCTGCGAAGCGACCGGCCCCGCCGCCGACGCCGCCCGCGAGCGCATCGCCGTCTCCCTCGAACGAGCCGTCCAGCGGGGCAAGCTCGACCGCCCCTCGGCCGAGGCCGCCCTCGCACGGATCACGACCACGGCGGAACTCACCGACCTGGCCGACCGGCAGCTCGTCGTCGAGGCCGTCACCGAGGACGCCGACGTCAAGACCTCGTTGTTCACGGCCCTCGACAAGATCGTCGAGGACCCGGCGGCCATCCTGGCCACCAACACCTCCTCGCTGCCCGTCATGCGCCTGGGCATGACCACCGGCCGGGCCGACCGGGTCGTCGGGCTGCACTTCTTCAACCCCGTCCCCGTGCTCCCCCTCGTCGAGGTCGTCACCACCCTGCACACCTCGGCCGAGGTGACCGCCGACGTGACGGACTTCGCCACGGACGTGCTCGGCAAGACCGTCATCCGGTCGCACGACCGGGCCGGCTTCGTGGTCAACGCCCTCCTCGTCCCCTACCTGCTCGCCGCGATCCGGATGACCGAGTCGGGCTTCGCCACCGCCACGGACGTGGACCGCGGCATGGAACTCGGCTGCGCCCACCCGATGGGCCCGCTCCGGCTCGCCGACCTGATCGGACTCGACACCGTCGCCTCCATCGCCGCGTCGTTGTACGACGAGTTCAAGGAACCCCTGTACGCCCCGCCGCCGCTGCTCCTGCGCATGGTCGAGGCGGGGCTGCTCGGCCGGAAGGCGGGGCGCGGGTTCCACACGTACGACCGGGAGGAGAGACCCGGTAGCCCGGGCTGAGGACCCGGGCGGCGCGGCGGCACCGGGTGAGGGCCCGGTGTCACGCGCGCGGGGAGGGCGGGCGGCGTGGAGGCCGCCCGCCCTCCCGCGTGTCCCCTCCCCCGTGTCCCCTCCCCCGTGTCCCCTCCCGCAGAGCGCCCACCGCCCGGGCGGCCGTCGCGGGCACTCCGTAACCTGGGGACCGGTGACGTCGAAGGGAACGGCAGTGCGGGACGGTACGAGGCACATCGCGGTGATCGGCATCGGGTCCGGAGATCCGGACCAGCTGACGCTGGGTGCCGTGAAGGCGATGCGGAGGACGGACGTCTTCTTCGTCCTGGAGAAGGGGGAGGAGAAGTCGTCCCTCACCGGCCTCCGACGGGCCATGCTCACCGAGCACGCGTCCCCCGGGCATCGCGTGGTCGACGCCGAGGATCCGTGGCGCGACCGCGCACAGGGCGCCCGGGGCGGCTACACCGACGCCGTCCACGACTGGCGGCGACGGCGCGCCGACGTCTGCGAGCGGCTGATCCGCGAGGAGCTCGCTCCCGGGCAACGCGGAGCGTTCCTGGTGTGGGGTGATCCCTCGCTGTACGACAGCACGCTGGCCGTCCTGGAGGAGATCACCGCACGCGGGAACGTGGCCTTCACCTGCGACGTCGTCCCGGGCGTCAGCAGCGTGTCCACGCTCGCGGCACACCATCGCGTCGGCCTCAACCGGGTGGGGCGCCCGATCCACATCACCCCCGGACGGCGGCTGGCCGAGACCGTGGGCAACGACGACGGGGACATCGTCGTCATGCTGGACGCCCACGAGTCGTTCCGGCAGTTCGCCGGCGGGGGTACGTGGATCTACTGGGGTGCCTACCTCGGCACCCCGGACGAGATCCTGATCTCCGGCCCGCTCGACGAGGTCGCCGACGACATCAGCAGGACGCGGGCCGCGGCCCGGGCGGAGCACGGCTGGATCATGGACACCTACCTGCTCCGGACCAGCCCCGACGACACCGCCGGCTGACCGCCCGGCCGTTCGGGGAGAGGCCGGCGGCGCGCGCTACTGCTCCCGGGCGGGGTCCGCCGTCGTCTCGGGCTCGCTCCTGGCAGCCATTCCTTCTCCGTTCTCCCTGCCGCACTCTCGCGGGGCTCAGAGGCACCCACGACCCGGCCCGCGGCGAGGTGAGGGCCCGGCAGCGGCCCTCACCCCGCCGGCTGCTCAGGCTCCCCAGCGCAGCGCGATGGTGTCGCCCACGTTGATCGTCTTCTCGCGGAGGGCACCGGCGAAGGCGGAGCCGTCGACGCTGACCTTCCAGGTGTTCGAGCCGCTGTTGGCCTTGCCGTTGACCGCGGTGATCGTGCCGGTTCCCGAGGCGGGGGTGACCGAGGTGACGCATCCGGACGGGGTCGCGGCGCTCGTCGCGGCGGCGAGGACGTCGCCGAGCGTCGTGGTCGTCCCCGTGGGCGTGAACGAGACCGAGCACACCTTGAGGTTCCCGGCGCCGTCGTCGACGGTCAGGGCCAGCTTGGTCGCGGTGCCCGCCGTGAAGGTGGGCTGGGCGACCCACTGGGGGGCGCCCGGGGTCGTCGGGACCGGCGGCGCGGCGGTGAAGCCGCCGCCGGCGACCGCGCGCAGGGCGTCGATCGAGGAGTAGGCGGAGGGCGTGGTGTCGGCGGGCTTGTACTTGAAGCCGCCAGCCGGGTTGTACTGGTTGGCGAGGAGGAAGTCGACCGGCGTCTTGCCGGGGACCGTGGTGAAGTCGGCCGACTGCGGGTTGATGCCGCAGGCGTTCAGGCCCGCGACGGCCCAGCCGTTGGAGCTGGTGTTGACGCCGTACAGGGAGTTGAAGGCGCCGGAGGAGGCGACCAGCTTGCCCTTGAGGAAGTTCTTGGCCTGCACGACGTCGGTGTCGGTGTTGGGGACGCCGGAGACGCACAGCGCGGCCATCGCCGCGCCGGTCATGTCGATGTCCCCGGCCGAGGCGAGGCCCGTGGGGTTGTCCTCGACCTTCTGGTAGGTCCAGCCGCCGTCGTTGTGCTGGTTGGCGCGGAGGCGGGTGACGATCGTGTCGGTGAGGGCCTGGGGGATGCGGGCGGCGCCGGCCTGGGTCTTCGCGCCGCGCAGCGCGAGGGCGGCGAAGACGGTGCCGTTGAAGTTCGCGGACGGGCCGAAGTAGCCGGGCTCGGCGGTCTGCCAGTACGCGTAGACGTCCGCGACGAGGTTGCGCGAGGCGGAGACGCGGGCCGGGTCGATGCCCGCGGCGTAGGCGTTGAGCGTGCCGCGCTCGTAGTCCGTGACCACCGGGGTCGCCGACGGCCAGCCGGCCGTCGACAGCAGGTTCCGGTAGACGGTTCTCGCGTTCTTGGTGGTGTCGCCGCCGGGGGCCACGTCGACGACGGCCGTACCGGCGGCCGCGAACGCGCTGAAGGCCCATTCGTTGGAGAGACCGGAGCCGGCGTACGAACCGTCGGCGGCCTGGAGGGACTTGAGGTAGGCGACGCCGTTGGTCTTAGACGTGGCTATCTGCGCGGGCGTGGAGGTCGCGAAGGCGGGCAGCGTGCCGAGGGCGAGGGCGCCGAGCGCCGCGGGCACCGCGAGCGCGAGACGGCGGGAGGGACGGGGAAGGGACATGGGCCTGCTCCTGGAGGTCGGCGGACGCCGGCCGCTCGGCACATGCCCCGCGTCGCCCCGACGGGGCACGGCCGGGGATCTCCGGGGAGCCGCCGTCCGGAACGCGTGGTACGGCTTCTGTACTGCGTCGCCGTATGGGCATTCGGGCTCCGAGACGGCCCCCGCCGCCTCGACACCGTTGCGCGTCAGCTCCGGATTCGCACCGGATTCCCCCACTTGGCAGCCCAGGACGCTACCCGAACGATCACCGTACCGCCAGCAGGACCACGGCAGACGGCCCCGGAGACGCGGCTCCGGATCCCGGTGAGACGGACGGCATATTGACGGCCCTGACGGATCCGTGTTGCACTCCGTCCGATAAGCAGTCAGCACCAGGGGAAGCCGGTCGAATTCCGGCACTGACCCGCAACCGTAGACCCGGATCGTCCCGGGTGAGTCGGAATGCCTGGGGCTGGAACTCAGTACGAGGAACGCCGTCGCGGACTACGGTGTGGTCGTCGCCGCCTCTCCACGGCACCAGAGCCGTGTGGGGGCGCATCGCCACGCACGCGGGCCGCCCGGCAGAGACGAGGGCCGCGGTGGGGACCGAACAGCAGGCGAGACGGTGGTCGAGGGCGAGACGGCGGCTCTTGTCGACCCTGACCGCTTCCCTTCTGACGCTCGGCGCGGGTCTGACCCACCTCACGGCGGCCTCGCCGGCGAGCGCCGACCCGATCGCGAAGTGCACCCGCACCAAGGGCGCCATCGTCGCCGTGGACTTCGGCAAGTGGGGCGGGCCGGTCGTCCGCGGCTGCGACACCACCCCCACCACCGGCTACGAGCTCCTGCAGACGGGCGGGTTCACCACCGAGGGCACCGGCCACGACGGCCCCGCCTTCATCTGCCGCATCGGCAACCGCGCGTTCAACGCCGGGAAGAAGTACCCCACTCCGGCTCAGGAGGACTGCGTCCTCACCCCGCAGGCCACCGCCTACTGGTCGTACTGGATCGCGTCCCCCGGCCAGAGGAAGTGGACGTACAGCCCGCTGGGCGCCATGTCGCGCACGCTCAAGCCGGGCGACGTGGACGCCTGGGTCTTCGGCGGCACGGACATCGGCGGCACCAAGGGCAGGCCGTCGTTCACGCCCGACGACGTCCGCGCGGACGGGGGCGACCCGCCGAACCCCAGCGACCCGCCGGCGCCGAACGTGCCCCCGGGCACCATCGACCTGCCCGCCGCGACCCGCTGGCTCACCGACCGGCTGACCAACGGGCAGCGCGTCGTCAACGACGGCGACACGACGCCCAACTACCTCGCCACCACCGAGGTGTCCTACGCCCTGGCCGCCACCGACAGCGAGCACCCCACCGCCCGCCGGATCGCGGCCTTCCTCGGCCGGCCCGAGCACACCGACGCGTACGCCTACCCGGCCGGCAAGGACGAGGCGCCGGACGCCACCGCCGCCGCCCGCCTCGCCCTCGTCGCCGAGGCCACCGGGAAGGACCCCCGCGACTTCGGCGGCCACGACCTCCTCGGCGACCTGACGGCGAACGTCTGCCTCAGCGGCTCGGACGCGCCCCAGCCCGTGCCCGGCTGCACGACCAAGGGCGACTTCCGCACGACCGGACAGACCGAGGGCCAGGCCCTGGCCGTCATCGCGCTGCTGAACGGAGGCGTCACCCCGCCCGCCGAGTCGGTGACGCGACTGGCTCAACTGCAGTGCGACGACGGCGGTTTCCCCAGCTTCCTGATCCTGGACGGCCAGGTCTGCGAGAGCGAGGCACCGTCCACCGCCCTCGTCGCGCTCGCCCTCCAGCGCGCCGGCGGCCACACCCCGGTGGTCACCAAGGCCCGCTCCTCCCTCAAGAAGGCCCAGTTCAAGACGGGGGCCTGGCCGGCCGCCTCGTACAGCGTCCCGGGCAGCGCCTACGCCACCGGCTGGGTGGCCCAGACCCTGCGCGCCCTGGGCGACCGCGGCCACGCGGACGCGGGGGTCTCCTGGATCTCCCGCCAGCAGTTCCCCGGCGGCGGCTTCGCCTTCGAGGAGGGGACCACGGACCCGCTGCTGTACGCCACGACCGCGGCGGTGATCGCCGGCGCGAAGAGCGACCTGGTGACGCTCACGACGAAGGAGCCCGTCCCGCCGACGACACCGCCGACGACGCCTCCGACCACCCCGCCCACCACGCCTCCCACGACGGGGCCCACCGCTCCCCCGGCCGGTGACGGACCGGACCTGAAGAAGGGCTCGGCCTACCTCGCCGACCACAAGCGGCTGATCCAGGGCCGGTACTACGAGGGCAGCCCCCGCTTCGCGGACTACGGCATGACCATCGACGGCGCCTACGCGCTCGCCGCCACCGGACACGACAACGCCACCCTGCGCAACATCGTCGACTTCCTCGACAAGGGCGGCAAGGACGCCTCGGGCCGCGGAGTCCACGACTGGACGAAGATCGGCACGAAGTACGCGGGCGGCGGGTTCATCGGCAAGACCGCGGTGCTCGCCCAGTCCGTGGGCCGTGATCCCCGCGCCTTCGGCGGCAAGGACCTGATCGGCGCGCTCGCCAAGGGCACCTGCGCGGCCGCGACCCCCGCCGAGCCCCGGAAGTGCGCGGGCAAGGGCAACTACACGTACGCGACCTCGGTCTTCTCCCAGTCCCTCGGCGTCATCGCCCAGATCCGCGCGGGCGAGAGCGGCGCGGCGGCCCAGCCGGTCGCGTACCTGAAGAGTCTCCGCGACCCGTCGACCGGCGCCTGGCCCAGCCTCATCGGCGAGCCGAGCGACATCGAGGTCGACTCCACGGCGATGGCCGCGATGGCACTGGATCTGCTGCCCGACGCCGACTCGCAGGCCGCCGTGGACCGGTCCCTGGTCTGGCTGGCCGGCCGGCAGCTCTCCGACGGGGGCTTCCCCGGCGCCTCCGGCAACTCGGTGAACTCGGCCGCGCTCGCCGTCCAGGGCCTGTCGCTGGACGCCGTGAAGTACAAGGACGAGATCGCGAAGGCCCGGAAGTTCCTGGCCTCGCAGCAGAACAAGGACGGCGGCTTCAACGTCAGCAAGGGCGGCCAGGCGGGCTCGGACGTCCGCGCCTCCGCCCAGGCCGTCGGCGGCGCCACCGGCATCTCCTTCGGCGTGCTGACCCGTGACATGAGCGGTACCACCCCGGAACCGGTCCCGAGCATCTCCGGCCAGTCCGGCACCTCCACCCCGGTGATCATCACCGAGGGGGAGAACGGCGGAGCCTCCGGGGGCCAGGCCGCCGGCACCGGCGGGGGCAGCATCGCCGCGACCGGATCCCAGGTCACCGGGCTCGCCGTCGCCGCGGTCCTCCTCGTCCTCGCGGGCTGGGGCACGACCCATGCCGCCCGCAGGCGCCGCGCGGGCGACGGCGGGGCGGCGTGACCGCCCGTCAGGGCGCCCGCGCCCTCACCCGTACGACGGCCGCGCTGGGACTCACCGTGGCGGTCTTCGCCGGTACGGCGGCCCCGGCCGGAGCCGCCCCTCAGCCGATGGGGCAGTGCACCACCTCGTCCGGTGCCGTGCTGGCCGTGGACTTCAGCCACTGGGGCGGGCCGATCTACCGCTCCTGCGGGACGACGCCCACCACCGGGTACGAGCTGCTGAACCAGGGCGGCTGGCGGACGACCGGCACCGGCCACGACGGCCCCGCCTTCATCTGCCGCATCGGCTACAGCGGTCACCAGGGCGGCAAGCAGTATCCGACTCCCCAGCAGGACGACTGTGTGCTGACCCCGCCCGCCTCCGCGTACTGGTCGTACTGGCACGCCGACCCGGGACAGAACACCTGGACGTACAGCCAGCTCGGCGCCATGCTCTACAAGCCGAGGCCCGGCAGCGTCGACCTGTGGATCTTCGGTGGCACCGACATCGAGGGAACGGAGGGGCGCCCGACCGTCACGCCGGACCAGCTGCGCGCGAAGAACGCGAAGCCCACCGGCGGCGGGGCCGTGCCCCGCGACACCCGGACGGCGGCTCCGCTGCCGCCGGGCGTCGACACCGGGCCGGCGCCGGAGAACCCGCCCCCGGCCGACCCGACCACGCCTCCCCCGCCGTCCCCCTCCCGCTCGGTCACGGCGAGCCCGAGCCCGTCGAAGAGCCCTTCGCCGACTCCGTCGAAGAGCGTCTCCCCGACGCCGTCCGCGACGCCCTCGGCGACGACCGGTTCTCCGGCGGTGGCCGCGTCCGGCCCGACGGTGGTCGACGCCGCACCGGCGGCGGACGCGGCCCATGACACGGGCTCCTGGGTTCCGGCCGTCGTCACCGGTGTCCTGGGCCTGCTGATCGGTGCCGCCGCCGTGTTCGCGGCCAAGCGCCGCCGTCGTACGGAGTAGCCGCGTGTCCCGCACCACTGCGGCGACCGCCCGGTCGTCCGCGTCCGGCCTCATGCCGGACGCGGGCGGCCGGCGGCTGCCCCGCACCCTGCATCCCGTCGCCTGGTGGATCTGGGCCCTGGCCCTGGCCACCGCGGTCAGCCGCACCAACAACCCGCTGCTGCTCTTCCTGGTCCTCGCCGTGCTCGGCTACGTCATCACCATGCGCCGCACCGAGGCCCCCTGGGCGCGCGGCTTCAAGTACTACCTCTACCTGGCGCTCACCGTCGTCGCGATCCGGGTGGTGTTCCGCGCGGTCTTCGCCACCGGGATCACCCCCCACGACCACTTCCTCTTCTCCCTCCCCCACCTGCCCACCCCGGACTGGTACGCGGGCATCCAGATCGGCGGGCCGGTCTCGCTGGAGGCCCTGCTCTCCGCGGCCACCGACGGGCTCCGGCTGGCGTGCATGCTCTGCTGCATCGGCGCGGCCAACACCCTCGCCAACCCCAAGCGGGCCCTGCGTGTGCTGCCCGGGGCGCTGTACGAACTCGGCGTCGCCGTCACCGTCTCCATCAGCGTGGCACCCCAACTCGTCCAGAGCGTGCAGCGCGTGCACCGGGCCCGGCGCCTGCGCGCCGGACGGTCGAAGGGGCTGCGCGCCCTGCGCGGCATCATCGTCCCCGTCCTCGAAGACGCGCTGGAGCGCTCCCTGCGCCTCGCCGCGGCGATGGACTCCCGCGGCTACGGCCGGGCCGGAACCGCCACCCGCCGGTCGCGCCGGGCCACGGGCGCGCTGATGCTGCTCGGCATGTGCGGCCTGTGCGCCGGCGCGTACGGACTGCTCGACGCCACGGCCCCCGTGCTGCTCGGCTTCCCGGCCCTCGTGGCCGGCGGACTGCTGTGCGTGGCGGGGCTGCGCCTCGGCGGGCGCAGGATCACCCGGACCACTTACCGGCCGGACCCCTGGAAGGCGGCCGAGTGGGCCGTCGCGGGCTGCGGCGTGGTGTCCGCCGTGCTCCTCTTCAGCAACGCGGGTTTCGACGCGGCCGAGCTCAACCCGTCCATCTACCCGCTCAGCTGGCCCACGCTCCCACTGGTTCCGGCCGCCGCGATCCTCCTCGCGGGGACCGCCGGATTCCTGGCCCCGCCTCCGAGCCCGCCGGTCCGTCCGGCCGTCCCCGCGCAGCGCACCGAGGAAGTCACGTGATCACCTTCGACCAGGTCACCGTCCACTACGAGGACTCGGCCGAGCCCGTCCTGCGGGATGTCGACCTGACGGTCGAGGAGGGCGAGCTCTGCCTCGTCGTCGGCCACACCGGCGTCGGGAAGTCGACCCTGCTCGGCGCCGTCAACGGTCTCGTCCCGCACTTCACCGGCGGCACCCTGTACGGCAGGGTCACCGTCGACGGGCGGGACACCGCCGACCATCCGCCGCGCGAACTCGCCGACGTCGTGGGCGTCGTGGGGCAGGACCCCCTCGACGGATTCGTCACCGACACCGTCGAGGAGGAACTCGCCTACGCGATGGAGCAGTTGGCAGTCCCTCCGGCCACCATGCGCAAGCGCGTCGAGGAGACCCTCGACCTGCTGGGCCTCGCCGATCTGCGCCACCGGGCCCTCCACGAACTCTCGGGGGGCCAGCAGCAGCGCGTCGCGATCGGCTCCGTCCTCACCGCGCACCCGCGCGTCCTGGTCCTCGACGAACCCACCTCCGCGCTCGACCCGACGGCCGCCGAGGAGGTCCTGGCCGCCGTGACCCGGCTGGTCCACGACCTGGGCGTCACCGTCCTGCTCGCCGAGCACCGTCTGGAGCGGGTCGTCCAGTACGCCGACCGCGTCCTTCACCTGCCCGGCGACGGGCGCGTGGTCTCCGGCCCGCCCGCGGACGTCTTCCGTACGTCGTCCATCGCCCCGCCCGTCGTCGAGCTCGGCCGCGCCGCCGGCTGGTCGCCGCTGCCCCTCTCGATCCGCGACGCCCGACGGGCGGCGGCGCCCCTGCGGACCCGGCTGGACGGTGCCGTGCCCCCGCCGGTACGCCCGGCACCCGGTGCGGACCGGCCCCGGCTCCTGGACGCGCGCGGCATCACCGTGACGTACCAGGGCGTGCCCGCCGTCCGCGAGGTCGACCTCGGCCTCCGCGGCGGGGAGGTCACCGCGCTGATGGGCCGCAACGGCTCCGGCAAGTCCTCCCTGCTCTGGGCGCTCCAGGGCTCCGGCCCCCGCAAGGCCGGTTCGGTCGCCGTAGGGGAGCCCGACGGCCCGGGGACGCGAGACCCCCGGAAGGTCTCGGCGACCGAGGCCCGCCGCCTCGTCGGTCTGGTGCCGCAGACGCCCACCGACCTGCTCTACCTGGAGAGCGTCAAGCAGGAACTCGACCAGGCCGACTCCGAGTCCGCGGTACGGGCCGACGGCGTCCCGGCCCGCACCCTGCTGGACCGGCTCGCTCCCGGCATCCCCGACACCACCCACCCCCGCGATCTGTCCGAGGGCCAGAAACTCGCCCTCGTCCTCGCGATCCAACTCGCCGCCGCCCCCCGGGTCGTGCTCCTCGACGAGCCCACCCGCGGGCTCGACTACCGGGCCAAGGGGGAACTGATCGACATCGTGGACGGGCTGGCGGCAGAAGGCCGCACGGTCGTCATCTCGACGCACGACGTGGAGTTCGTCGCCCGCGCCGCCGACCGGGTGGTGGTCATGGCGGAGGGGGACATCGTGGCGGACGGCCCCACCTCCGAAGTCATCGTCGCCTCCCCCGTGTTCGCCCCGCAGACGGCGAAGATCCTCGCTCCGCTGCCCTACCTCACCGTGGACCAGCTGGCCTCGGTCCTGGACACCGACGGAACGGATCAGAGCGCGTGAGCACCTCCCCCGCCGCGATCCGCATCCGCCCCCGAGCCGGGATCGTGATCGCCATGGCGGCCTTCCTCGGCGTCGTGGCGTTCTTCTGGCCGTTCCTCGTCGCCCCGGGGAAGTTCGGCTCGAACTACGCGCCGCCCCTGATCTTCGGCGTCCTGCTGGTGATCGTGCTGAGTGTCGTGATCTCCGAGATCGCCGAGGGCGGCATCAACTCCAAGGCCCTGGCCATGCTGGGCGTGCTGTCCGCGGTCAACGCCGCGATCCGCCCGCTCGGGGCGGGTACCGCCGGCATCGAGACGGTGTTCTTCATCCTCGTGCTCGCGGGCCGCGTGTACGGCCCCGGGTTCGGGTTCACCCTGGGCTGCACCTCGCTCTTCGCCTCGGCGCTGATCACCGGGGGCGTCGGCCCCTGGATGCCGTACCAGATGTTCGGCTGCGCCTTCGTGGGCATGCTCGCCGGCTTCCTCCCCAAGGCCACGGGACGACGGGAGGTCGCCCTCCTCGCGGTGTACGGCTCGCTCTCCGGCTACCTGTTCGGCTTCCTGCTCAATCTCTCCTTCTGGCCCTTCTCGCTCGACCCGAACAGCTCCATCGCCTACCTGCCCGGGCTCCCGTTCACCGAGCAGTTCCAGCGGTACCTCGCCTTCGACCTGGCGACCTCGCTCGGCTGGGACACCGGCCGCGCCGTCACGAACCTCGTCGCCATCACCCTGGCCGGGCCCGCCGTCCTCACCGTCTTCCGCCGTGCCGCCCGCAAGGCCCGCTTCCAGGCCCCGATCAGGTTCGCCGGTCGGGGCGGGGCCGCCCCGGACACCACGGCCGGATGAACACGCACCACCCACCTCGTCACCGACCGAAAGGCACACCATGCGTACGACCCCGCTCCGCCGCGCCGCCGTGACCACCGCGGTCCTCGGTCTCGCCCTGACCACCGCGCCCGCGGTCGCGCAGGCCGAGACCACGGCCTCGTTCACGAACGCGCCGGTGAGAGTGACCGTCACCGTCCAGGGCCCGGACGGTCTGCTCTTCCAGAAGAAGATCTTCACCTGGGGCCACGACGTCACCACCGCCACCGGCGGCACGCACAAGTGCGACGGCACCAACGGCAGCGCGCACGCGACCAAGGTGCCGACCCCGACGGCCGCCCTCGACCACGCTGCCAAGCGCAACGGCTTCACCTGGGACGGCACCTGGTACGCGTCGTTCGACGACTTCTCCGTCGACACGGTGAAGGGCGTCAGCGGCGGCGGCTCGGCGTACTGGAGCATCGCGGTGAACGGCGTCCCGACCCCCGTCGGCGGCTGCCAGTTCGAGATAGAGAACGGCGACCAGGTCGCGTTCACCTGGACGTCGTTCTGACGGCAGGCGTTCCCGGAAGGGCGGTCCGGACCTCCGAGGTCCGGGCCGCCGCGCCCTGCCGCGCCGAAGCCCCGGTGGGCCGGGGCTGTTCCGCCCCCGGAAGGGAACGGCGATCGGGTGGGGTGCCCGTCCCGGGCAGGGCGTCCGGCCGACCGTCAGGCCGTGTCGCCTCCGGGCGCGAGCAGCCAGCGCCGGACCACCTGGAGGCACACCGTCCCGCCGACCACGAGACGACGCCGCTCGCCCCGGGCCCGCCGGTCGAACTCCACGCGGTAGCCCTGGAGGCCGTCCAGGGAGCGGACGGTCGAGACCGTCACCCGGGCGACGACTCCGTCGCCGTCGTCCGTCACGTGCCACACCCGGCCCAGCGGTGCGCTTCGGGTGAACCGCAGCGCACCGTGACCGGCCGTGGTCACGTCGAGCCGCCGGGTGCGGTGGAGACGGCCGGGGGAACGGACCTCACCGACCGGATCACCCCCGGGCCCGGTCACCAGGAACTCCGGTCGGGCGAATCCACGCCGCCCGGCCACCAGGTCGACACCCAGGACCGGTCGCCCGTCGAGGTCGTGGAGCACGTACCCGAAGGCGCCGTGTTCCCGCAGGTGGGCCAGGACGGTGCCGTCCTCCGCCGTCATCCGCATCCGCGGCCCCGTGTACCGGCGCAGGAGCGAACGCCCCGGCTCGGCGAGGATCACCGTGTCGGGGCCGAACAGCCGGTGAACCGGTTCCCTGCCGTCGCCCCCGCGCATCGCGCACCCTCCCGCCGGCGCCGCTCCGTCGGCCCGATTATGACCGCGCCGGGAGGCGGGGAACAGGGGCGGGCGCCCGGCCGGCGAAGGCCGGTCGCCGGGTCGGAGCATGGGAGGAGCCCCCTGGGGTCCAGGGGGCTCCTCCCATGCTCCGAGAGCGGGTCCGGGTCAGGCCCGGAGCAGGCGCTCCGTCACCTCGCGGTAGGTCCGCAGGGTGAGCCGGAGCTGCTCGGTGTCCTGAGCCGCGCGCCCCTGGTCACCGTCCTTCTGCCAGCCCGCCCGCAGGGCGGTCCGCCGGTCCCGCAGAGCGGCCACCAGCTGCCGCTCGGTCTCCTCCAGGAGGTCGGCCGCCTCGGCAACCGAGTCGTGGGGGGAGTCGACGAAGCCGGCGAGGGCGTGGTGCAGGCGTTCGCCGAGCCGGTCGCGTTCACCGGCGTCGAGCAGCTGCCCCGCGGGGCCGTCCTCGGATCCGTCGGCCGCCGGCCGGTGGTGCGTGCCCGGCAGGTCGCCGGTGCCTCCGACCGTGGGGTCGTGCCGGTCTCCGGGGCTCCGGCCGTCGGCCGGCCGCTCCGTCGCCGTCCGTCCGCGCGGTGCGGCGGGGGGCGCGACGGGAGCGTCCGTGCGGCTCCCCTCGTTCCGGCCCGTGGCACCGGGGTCGTCGGACGGAAGGCCGGACCGCCGGGCCCCGGTCGGCGCCGTCCCGGATTCCGCACCGGACGGCGCGGCCGCCGGTGGTCTCGGGGCGGGCGGAGCCGCGGGGGGCGGCGGCGTGGCGTCACCGTCCCGCTGGGCGGGAACGGCCGCGTGGAGCGTCCCGTCGTCGGGGGCGGCGTGGACGGAGCGCTGGGTGGGAACGGCCCCGACGGGGGTCCCCTCCCGGCCGGCGGGCGTCGGCGCCGCGGAGCCGGCCGGTTCGCCGGGGGTCCTCAGGGGCGGCGGCGGCTTCGGGGGCGGCGGGGGCGCGGATTCGCTCCGCGCGTCGCCGTCCGTGCTTCCCGCTGCCCACCGCTCCTGCTTGTCGCGTGCCATCAGGCACCACTTCCCTTCGGCTTGAGGACGGGTCCACGGCCCCGGACGGGCATCGGCACCGGGTGTCGTCGGGCGTCGGTGCCCGCGGTGGACCCGGTGACGGTCAGGTCCTCGAACAGGGCGCGCGCGTGCACCAGCGCCTCGCGCAGTTCCTCGGTGGAGGCGGAGCCGGAGCGCGTCGTCCGGTGGATCGTGCGCAGGCCCTCCACGTGGTGCGGATGGTGCACCGACAGGGCGGCGAGCTGCTCGTCGCGCCGGTCGGCGTCCGGGAAGCCCCGGACCGCGGCGACCCGGGTGAGGAGCTGCTCGGCGTCGGCGACGGCCTGCGCCGGGGCGTCGACGAAGCGCTCCTGGAGGGTGGTCCACTGGGCGGTGTACTGCTCGCGGACCGCCGGTTCGAGCGGCAGCGGGCGGATGCCGCCGTAGCGCTCGGTCCGCTCGCGCAGGTCACGGTGGGTCGCTTCGACGTCGCCACCGTGCTGTTCGAGGCTACGGTCGTACTCGGGGCCGAAGCTGCGCTTCAGGGAGCGCGTGCCGCTGCCCGGGCCCGTGCGGGCCCGGATCAGGACACCGGCCACCAGTACCACCGCGACCAGCGCCACGATGATGAGAACTGTGGTCAGGGTCGACATGGCTGCCTTCCTGGACGGGGACTCCTGGCTGGCTGTTCGGTACTGCTTGCTGAGCGCGCCTAGGACCCGGCTTGCCGCTTCTGGGACTGCCAAACCAACGGGACGGCACCGTCACCGGTCCGGCGGGCACGCGGGCGGTCCCCGGGCGACCGGGCTCCGGCGTGCCGGCGTGCCGGCGGAAGACCTCGTCCACTATGTGGAATGCGCTCTGAGACGGCTCCGGGCGGTGCTAGCGTGCACGTCATGCAGCACACCGCCACCCTCGCCATGATGCGAATGATGCCCCCGCCCCCGGAGGCGCTTCGCTAGCGAAGCCGTGTGCGCGCAGGACGCGACGGACCCTCCGGAAACGGAGGGTCCGTTTTTTCGTGTCCCGGCCCGGTGCCGAGCCCGTCGGCACCCGCACCACCAGCCTCCTCCACCCCATCTCCTCCACCCCGTCTCCTCCCTCGTCAGAAGGGCGAAGTACCGCCATGTCCCTTCCTCCGGTCGTCTCCCTCACGGACTGCGCCGACCCCAACGCGCTCGCCCGCCAGTCCACCCGGATCGCCGCCCTGTTCGGCTCCACGCCGACCGTCCTGCCGCTCGGCGGACCCGACCCGGAGGGCGCCGCCGCCCTCACCCTGCTGGACCTCCTCCGCTCCACGGACCTGATCGGGGGCCCGAGCCGGCCGGTCGTGGTCCTCGTCAACATCGCGCCGAGGGACGGGCACTGGCCCAACGGCGTGCCGTTCTGCTCCTTCCGCCACGGGAACCACCTGGTGGTCAGCACGCTCAACCACCGGGTCCTGGCTCCGCTGGCGAGCTACCTGGGGCTCACGGAGGTCCAGGTCACCGACGTCCGCGAGGTGCTGGAAGCCGCCGCCGCCGACTGGGCCGACCTGGCGCCGGCCGAGATCGAGGAGATGGTGCGGACCCAGTTCCGGAGCCTCTGGTACGCGCCCCTGCTGGCCCGCTGGCTGGTGGACGGCCACCCCGTCCCCGCGCAGCCGGCGGCGGTGGCTCCGGCCGCCGCCGAGGACGTGCGGATCGCCGTGGTCGACAACTTCGGCAACTGCAAGCTGGACCGCCCGGCCGCCGAACTGCCCGGCTACGCAGCCGCCGAGAGCCTCCTCGTACGCAACCGGCGCGACGGCCGGGACATCCGGGTGCGCTGTTACGACCGCCTGCCGGACGTCCCGCTCGGCGAGCCCGGCATCACCGTCGGGAGTTCCGGCGTCGGATTCGCCGAACTGGTGGTCCGCGGCGGTTCCGCGGCGGAGGCCTTCGGGCTGCGCCAGGGCGACCGGGTATTCGATCTCACCAGCTGACATGTTATCAACGCGTTATCACGGCAGGGGACTTCCCGATTGACGCCGGTCTCCGCGAGCCGGAATGCTGAAAAGCATGTCCGGAACTCCCCCGCTGGTACGCCGCCGCCACGTGGACCACGTGCGCTGTGCGGCCGATCTGTGTCGCTGAGCGCACAGCACCGGCCTCCTACTCTCGCCTTTCCCGGACTTCTCCCTAAGGACCTCCGATGTCCCGTACCCGCACGTCCCTCGCGGCCTCGGCCGCCGCCCTCGTCGCGCTCGCGGCGGCCGGCTGCGCACCGCAGCCGAACAGCACGCCCGAAGCCTCCGGCGCCAAGGAATCCGCCCGCTGCACGACCGACCACCCGAGTCTGCACGAGCGCGGCCGGCTCACCGTCGCGACCGACTCGCCGGCCTACGAGCCGTGGTTCGACAGCAACACCCCGTCGAACGGAAAGGGATTCGAAAGCGCCGTCGCCTATGCGGTGGCCGAAAAGCTGGGCTTCGAACGCAGTCAGGTGAAATGGGTCGTCGAACCCTTCTCCCATTCGTACGCCCCCGGCGCCAAGTCTTTCGACTTCGACATCAACCAGATCTCCATCACGCCGCAGCGCGCGAAAGCCGTGGATTTCTCGACCAGTTACTACACGGCCAATCAGGCCGTCCTGGCGCTCGACGGATCCCGGTTCGCGAAGGCCGCGTCCCTGACCGCCCTCAAGGACGCCAGGATCGGCGTGCAGGTCGCGACGACCAGCTACCAGGCCGTGCTCGACCAGATCAAGCCGGTGAAGCAGCCGCGCGTCTTCAGCACCACCAAGGACGAGGTGACCGCGCTGCGGAACGGTCAGATCGACGCGATCGTCACCGACCTGCCCACCGTCTTCTACCTGGCCGGGGCAGAGCTCGACAACGGCGAGATCGTCGGCCAGTTCGGCTACGCGGGCGGCACCCCCGAGAAGTTCGGTCTGCTGCTGCCGAAGAACAGCGGGTACACCTCCTGCGTCAACCAGGCCCTCGACGAGCTCCGGACCGACGGCACGCTCGCCCGGCTCACCACTCAGTGGCTCTCCGCCTCGGCGGACGTCCCCGAGCTGAAGCGATAACGGGTCGGCTGTGGACATCGGCAAGACGGCCGCGCCGGACCGGTCGGCCACCGTTCCGGAGACGCCCGACACGGGCTACCGGCCCAGCGAGCACGAACAGGAGCGGCAGCGGTACCGCCGCTCCCGCAAGCGGCGCCACACCTGGGTCTCCACCCTCTGCACCGTGCTCGGCCTGGTGGTCGTGGGCGCGGCAGCGGTGGCCTCACCGGGCTGGGAGCGCGTCGACAGTCTGTTCTTCGACGGCGCGGAGCTGCGCGCCGCCCTCCCCGACCTCCTCCGGGGCTTCTGGCTCAACATCCAGATGTTCCTCGTCGCCGAGGTGCTGATCCTCGTGCTGGGCCTGCTGATCGCCCTGGTGCGGGTGACCCGCGCGCCGGGTCTCCAGCCGCTGCGGCTCGCGGCCACGGTCTACGTGGACGTCTTCCGCGGCGTACCGACCCTGCTGCTGGTCTTCCTCGTCGGCTTCGGACTGCCCGCGCTGCAACTGCAGGGCACACCCTCCGAGCCCTGGGTCCTCGGCGTGATCGCCCTGACCCTCTCCTACACCGCGTACGTCGCCGAGGTGTTCCGGGCGGGACTGAACTCGGTCCACCCCGCGCAGCGGAACGCGGCCCGGGCCCTGGGCCTCAACGAGCGGCAGGCCGTACGTCACGTCGTGCTGCCGCAGGCCGTGCGCAACGTGCTGCCGCCCCTGCTCAACGACTTCATCTCGCTGCAGAAGGACACGGCGCTGGTCGCCGTCCTCGGTCCGCTCGAAGCCCTGCGGGCCGCGCAGATCAAGGCGGACTACGACTTCAACTACACCCCGTACCTGGGAGCGGCCCTCTTGTTCATCGCGGTGACCATCCCGCTGACCCGCTTCGCCGACCGGCTCCAGCGGCGGGCGGCCCGGCGCACCTGGGCGGGGGCGGCGGGATGAGCGAGTCGCTGCTGCGCATCCGCGGCCTCCGCAAGCAGTACGGCGAGCGGCTGGTGCTGCGTTCGATCGACCTGGACGTCGCCGAGCACCAGGTGGTCTGCCTGATCGGCGGCTCGGGCTCGGGCAAGTCGACCCTGCTGCGCTGTGTCGACCTGCTCGAGGTCGTCGACGACGGGACCGTCCACCTGAGCGGGACGGAACTGACCGACCCGCGGCTCGACCCCGACGTCGCCCGCCGCCGGATCGGCATCGTCTTCCAGGCGTACAACCTCTTCCCGCACCTGAGCGTGCTGGACAACATCACGCTCGCACCCCGCCGCGTCCACGGCGTCCCGCGCCGGAAGGCGGAGGCCTCGGCCCGCGAGCTGCTCGACCGCCTCGGGCTCGGGGACAAGGCCCACGAGCACCCCGACCGGCTCTCGGGCGGACAGCAGCAGCGGGCGGCGATCGCCCGCGCCCTGGCCACCGAGCCGGAGCTGCTACTCTTCGACGAGATCACCTCGGCCCTCGACCCCGAGCTGGTCGGCGAGGTCCTGGACGTCGTCGCCGACCTCAAGCGGCGCGGCCTGACCATCCTGATGGCCACCCACGAGATGGACTTCGCCCGGCGGGTCGCGGACCGGGTCTGCTTCCTGGAGGACGGCGTGATCGTGGAGCAGGGCACCGCCGAGCAGGTGCTGACCGCTCCGCGGGAGCAGGCCACGCGCCGCTTCCTCGCCCGCGCGCTCGACCGTTCCTAGGCCGGCCGGTCCGGCCGATCGCGGAAGCCGGTCCCTCCCCCGCTGTGGGGAGGGACCGGCTTCCTCCCTGTCCGGGGGTTCCGGCGTACGCCCCCGGTCCCCGTCCGGCCCGTCGCGCACCTTCCCGGTGAGCGGGAACCGCCCCCTGCGCCGGCCCCGGTCTCCCTGCCAGGCTCCGAACCGCCGTGGTTCCACCACCCGCGCCCCGGCCGAGGGGCGGGGCCGCAGGGAGGACGTGACAGGTCATGAAGGGCCCGCAGACCATCGCCCGGCTCGCGGACTGGGCCGCTGAGAGGTACGGGGACGAGGAGGCCCTCGTCTTCGGCGAGGAGCGCTGGACGTTCGCGGAGTTGCGCGACCGGGTCGACCGGGTGGCCCGCGCGGTGATCGCGCAGGGGATCGGTCCGGGCGACCGGGTCGCCGTGTGGGCGCCCAACGGCGCGCGCTGGGTGGTGGCCGCGCTGGGCGCCGTCGCGGCCGGCGGGGTGCTGGTCCCGGTGAACACCCGCTACAAGGCGGCCGAGGCGGCGGACATCCTGCGTAGGTCCGGTGCCCGGCTGCTGTTCACCGAGCACGGCTTCCTCGGTACGGACTACCGGGCGCTGCTCGCCGCCTCGGGCGAGGAACTCCCGCTCCTGGACCGGACGGTGACCCTGCACTCGGGGGACTGGCCGCGCTTCCTCGCGGGGGCGGACCGGGTGTCCGGGCGGGAGCGCCTCGCCCGTACCGCCGCCGTGCGGCCCGCCGACACCGCCGATGTCCTCTTCACTTCCGGCACCTCCGGCCGCCCCAAGGGCGTGCCGAGCACCCACGGACAGAACCTGCGGGTGTACGACGCCTGGGCGCGTACGGTGACCCTGCGGCGCGGGGACCGCCACCTCCTGGTCAACCCGTTCTTCCACACCTTCGGCTACAAGGCGGGTGTCCTGGCCTGCCTGCTGCGCGGGGCCACGATCGTCCCGGAGCGGGTGTTCGACGCGGGGACCGTCCTCGGGCGCATCCGGGACGAGCGCATCTCCGTGCTGACCGGCGCGCCCACCCTCTTCACCTCGCTCGTCCACCATCCCGGGCGGGAGACGTACGACCTCACGTCGATGCGGATGGCGGTCACCGGGGCGGCGAACATCCCGACCGCGCTGATCGAGCAGATCCGGAGCTGTCTGGGCGCCCGGAGCGTCAGCACCGCGTACGGACTGACCGAGTCGACGGGCGTGGTCGCGATCTGCCCGCCGGACGAGTCGCCGGAGACGCTGGCCCGCACCTCCGGAACCGCCCTGGAGGGAACCGAGTTGCGCGTGGACGGGCCGCCCGGCGAGCCGGGCGAGATCCTGACGCGCGGGTACCACGTGATGCGCGGCTACCTCGACGCCCCGGAGGAGACCGCCGGGGCCGTCGACGCGGACGGCTGGCTGCACACCGGGGACGTCGGGGTGCTCGACGAGCGCGGCTTCCTGCGGATCACCGACCGGCTGAAGGACATGGTGGTCGTGGGCGGCTTCAACGTGTACCCGGCGGAGGTGGAGCAGGTGCTGCGCGGCCACCCGGCCGTTCTGGACGTGGCCGTCGTCGGCGCGCCGGACGCGCGGCTCGGGGAGGTCGGCGTCGCGTACTGCGTGCCCGCCGCCGGGGCGCTGATCGACGCGGCGGACCTGACCGCGTACACCCGGGAGCGGCTGGCCAACTTCAAGGTCCCGCGGGCCTTCCGCTCCGTACCGGACCTGCCGCACAACGCGGCGGGGAAGGTCGACAAGAACGCCCTGCGGCGGCGGGCGGGGACCACCACCATCCGATGAGGAGCACGAACGTGAAGGAAAGCATCACCGGATCCCCCGGCCCCGCGGCACGGACCCGGGCCGTGGCGGACGCGTCCCCCGACGCGTCCCCCGACGCGGACGTGGACGTGGTGGTCGTCGGGGCGGGCGTCACCGGTCTCTACGCGGTGCACAGGCTGCGCGGCCTCGGCCACCGCGTGCGCGGCTTCGAGCGCGGGGACGACGTGGGCGGCGTCTGGTACTGGAACCGCTACCCGGGGGCCCGCTGCGACGTGGAGTCCGTGGACTACTCGTACTCCTTCGACGAGGAACTCCAGCAGGAATGGGACTGGAGCGAGAAGTACGCCGCCCAGCCGGAGATCGTCCGCTACCTGCGTCACGTCGCCGACCGCTTCGACCTGCGCCCCGCTTACACCTTCTCGACCTCGGTGGCCTCGGCGGAGCTGGACGAGGAGACGCTCCGCTGGACGGTGCGCACGGACGGCGGCGAGGTGCTGACGGCCCGTTTCGTCGTGTTCGCCGTGGGGTGCCTCTCCAGCACCCACGTCCCGGACATCGCGGGGGCCGGGGACTTCCTCGGCCCCGTCTGCCACACCGGCGACTGGCCCCGCGAGGGCGTGGACTTCGGCGGGCTGCGGGTGGGGGTGATCGGCACCGGCTCGTCGGGCATCCAGGCGATCCCGCTCATCGCGGAGCAGGCGGCCCACCTCACCGTCTTCCAGCGCAGCGCCAACTTCAGCATCCCCGCGGGCAACGAGCCCCTGGACGAGGAGACGCGCCGCCGTCAGAAGGCCGGCTACCCGGAGCGGCGGCGCCTCTCCCGGCTCAGCGGGGGCGGTTCGCCCCACACGGCCCATCGCTCGGCGACGTTCGAGGTGTCCGCCGAGGAGCGGCGGGCCGCGTACGAGGAACGCTGGCGGCTCGGCGGCGTCCTGTACTCCAAGACGTTCCCCGACCAGCTCACGGACCCTGCGGCGAACGACGCGGCGCGCGCGTTCTGGGAGGAGAAGGTCCGCGGTCTCGTCGAGGAGCCGGCCACGGCGGACCTGCTGGTCCCCGCGGACCACCCGATCGGCACCAAGCGGATCGTCACCGACTCGCACTACTACGAGGCGTTCAACCGCGACGACGTGCGTCTCGTGAGCCTCCGCGGGAACCCGATCGAGCGGATCGAGCCCACCGGAATCGTCCTCGCCGACGGCACCCGTGTGGAGCTCGACGCGATCGTGTTCGCGACCGGCTTCGACGCGATGACCGGCGCGCTCGACCGGGTGGAGGTGCGCGGGCGGGGCGGCCGGACCCTCAAGGACGTCTGGAGCGGGGGTCCCCGCACCTATCTCGGCCTGGGGGTCGACGGCTTCCCGAACCTGTTCAACCTCACCGGTCCCGGCAGCCCCTCCGTCATGGCCAATGTGGTGCTGTGCGCGGAGCAGCACGTCGACTGGCTCGCCGACTGCCTGGCCCATCTGGACGAGCGGGGCCTCCGGGCGATCGAGGCGAGCGGGGAGGCCGTCGAGGAGTGGGTCGCGCAGTGCCGCGACCGGGCGGCGGCCACGCTGTTCCCGGCGGCGGACTCCTGGTACCTCGGGGCGAACATCCCCGGGAAGCCGCGGGTGTTCATGCCGTTCATCGGCGGCTTCGGGGTGTACGGGGAGATCATCGCCGACGTGGCGGCCTCCGGGTACAAGGGGTTCACCCTGATACCGGAGTGAGGTGCCCGCGGGACGCGGGTGCGCCCCGTCCCCGCCCGGTCGGGTGGGGACGGGGCGCGCCCGCGTCCGGCGGTCAGCCGGGGGCGAGGGCCCCGCGCAGGGTCGCGAAGGCTGTCTCGCAGGCCTCGGCGGCCTCGGGCAGGGCGCCCGCCATGGACAGGAAGCCGTGGAACATCCCGGCGTGGTGGTGGACCGTCACGGAGACGCCGGCCGCGGCGAGGGCGGTCGCGTAGGCCAGTCCGTCGTCCCGCAGGGGGTCGAAGCCGGCGGTGACGAGCTGGGCCGGTGGGAGCCCGGACAGGTCGGCGCCGGCCAGCGGGGCCGCGTAGGGGCTGGTGCGGTCCGCCGGGCGGGGCACGTAGGCGTCCCAGTACCAGCGGAGGTGGTCGGCGGTGAGGAAGTACCCCTGGGCGTTCTCGCGGTGCGAGGGGCGGGAGCGGGTCGGGTCGAGCATCGGGTAGTAGAGGGCCTGGCAGGTGATCGCCGGGCCGCCGCGGTCGCGGGCGAGCAGGGTGAGGACGGTGGCGAGGTTGGCGCCGGCGCTGTCCCCCGCGACGGCGATCCGGCGGCCCGGGAAGACCGCCGCCGTCCACGACAGCGCCGTGTAGGCGTCCTCGGGGGCGGCGGGGAAGGGGTGCTCGGGGGCCCGGCGGTAGTCGACGGAGACGACGACCGCCTCTGTGGCGCGCGCGAGGGCGCGGCAGAAGGCGTCGTGGCTGTCGAGGTCGCAGAGGACGAAGCCGCCCCCGTGGCAGAACACGATCACGGGGGCGGTCGCGTGGACGGCGGGGTCGTAGACCCGGACGGGCACGCCGTCGGCGTCCCGGTCCGAGACGCGGGCGACGGCGGGCGACGGGCCGTCCGGCCGGGGCCGGGCGGCGAGGAAGGCCCGCACGTCCGCGATGTCCGTCATCTCCGTGGCGAGCGGGGGGAAGGCCGCGGTGGCCAGGTCGATGAGGGTCCGGACCGCGGGGTCGGGGCCGGTGCGGGGCCGGTACGGGGGTCGGTTCACGTGTCCGCTCCCTCGGGTGCGAGGACCGGCATGCGGCCCGCGGACGCGCCGCCGTCCACGGCGAGTTCCGCTCCGGACAGGTACGAGGCGTCGTCGGAGGCGAGGAAGGCCACGAGGTGGGCGACCTCCTCGGGCTCGCCCACCCGTCCGAGGGGCGCGGCGGGGTGTTCCCGGCCGCCGAGGTGGGCGGTCATGGCGGTGGCGACGGCTCCGGGGTGGACGGAGTTGACGCGGATGCCGTCCGGGCCGAGTTCCAGGGCGGCCGTCCTGGTGAGGCCGCGCAGTCCCCACTTCGCGGCGCCGTACGCGCCGTGTCCCCACAGGCCCTGGAGGCCGGCCTGCGAGGAGATGTTGACGACGGAGCCGCCGCCGCCCGCGCGCATCGTCGGGGCGACCGCCCGGACGCCGAGGAACGGGCCGATCAGGTTGACGCGGAGGATGGCCTCCAGCCGGGCGGGGTCCTCCTCCGCGATGGGCGAGGTGGAGTAGATCGCGGCGTTGTTGACGAGCACGTCGAGCCGGCCGAAGGCGTCCACGGCGGCGTCGACCGCGGCCGCCCAGGACCGCTCGTCGGTGACGTCGTGGCGGACGAAGCGGGCGGCGGGGCCCAGGGAGGCGGCGACCGCTTCCCCTTCCCGCTCCAGGACGTCGGTGAGGACGATCTTCGCGCCCAGCGCGGCGAACAGGCGGGCCTCGGCCTCGCCCATGCCGCGTGCCGCGCCGGTGACCAGCGCGACCTTTCCTGTCAGGTCGACGGGCATCAGCGGTTCTCCTCGGTGGGTCGGAGGGGCGGGCCGGCCGTCCAGCCGCCGTCGACGGCCAGTTCGGCGCCGGTCACGTACGAGGCGGCGTCGGAGAGCAGGAAGGCGACGGCGTGGGCGATCTCCCGGGGCTCGCCGATCCGGCCCAGGGGGGTGTCCGGGAAGTTCCCCACGCCGTGCTCGATCCCGAGGTGGGCGGTCATCGGAGTGTGGATCATGCCGGGGTGTACGGAGTTGACGCGGATCCGGTCCGGGGCGAGCTCCACGGCGCCGAGCTTGGTGAGTCCGCGCACGCCCCATTTGGCGGCGCCGTAGCCGGCGGTCCGCGCCAGGCCCGTGAGTCCGGCCGCGGAGGAGACGTTGACGATGGAGCCGCCGCCGTTCGCGCGCATCCCGGGGATGACCGCCCGCATGCCGAGGAAGACGCCGGTGAGGTCGATGTCGAGGACGCGGCGGAACGCCTCGGCCGACTGTTCCTCCAGGAGGTGGGAGCCGCCGGACACGCCCGCGTTGTTGACCAGTCCGTCCACCCGCCCGAAGGCGGCGGCCGCGCAGGCGACGACCGAGTTCCAGTCGTCCTCCGAGGTGACGTCGTGCCGGACGAACCGGGCGTCGCCGCCCAGCCGGCGGGCGGTGCTCCGGCCCTCCTCCTCCAGGACGTCCGTGAGCACGACCCGGGCGCCGGCCTCGACGGCCGCCAGGGCGGACACCGCGCCGATCCCCCGCGCCCCACCGGTGACGACCACGGTCCGCCCCCGCAGGTCCGCCGCCGGGGACGGCTCTCCGGGGGCCGTCGTCGGGTTCACCGCCGCCCGGCCGGGGTGGTGCGGGCGATGTGGTCGGCCGCGAGCCGGCCGAAGGTCATGGCGGGGCCGATGGTCGCGCCGGGGCCGGGGTAGGTCTCTCCCATGACGGCGGCGGAGACGTTGCCCGAGGCGTACAGGCCGTCGATGGCGGTGCCGTCCTCCCGCAGGACGCGGGCGGTGGCGTCGGTGACCAGACCGCCCTTGGTGCCGATGTCGCCGGGGTGGACGGGGATCGCGTAGTACGGGCCCTTCTCCAGCGGCGCCAGGTTGGGACAGGGCAGGGTCGGGTCGCCGTAGTAGCGGTCGTAGACGCTGTCGCCGCGGTGGAAGTCCTCGTCGCGGCCGGCGCGGGCGAAGCCGTTGAAGCGGTCCACGGTGGCGCGCAGCCGCCGCGGGGCGACGCCGATGCGTACGGCCAGTTCCTCGACGGTTCCGGCCTTCCTGACGAAGCCGCCCTCCAGCCACGCCCTGGGGAAGGGCCGGCCCGGGAGGAGGCCCATGAAGACGTAGCGGGACTTCGAGGCGGCGTCGAGGAGGAGCCAGGACGGCACGGTGCCCGCGCCGGGCCGGTCGTTGGCGTACATGGCGTCGACGAACTCGTGGTACGGGGCGGCCTCGTTGACGTACCGCTCCCCCGCCGTGTCGACGACGACCATGCCGGGGATGCCGCGGTCGGCGACGAGGAAGAACGGCTTGCCCTCGGGGGGCACCACGGACGGGGCGCCCCAGACCCGGTCCATGAGGTCCGTGGCGGCGCCGAGGGCCAGGGCGGGCTCCAGGGCGTCGCCGGTCTGGCCCTCGGCCGCCGAGCTCCACGCGGTGGAGGTGGGGGCGGGCAGGTGCTTCTCGCGGAGGCGCTGGTCGTGGGAGAAGCCTCCCGAGGCGAGGACGACGCCGCCGTTCGCGCGGACGGTGAGCTCGCGTCCCTCCCTGGTGACCCGGACGCCGAGGACCCGTCCGTCCTTCTCGACCAGCCCGGTCAGCGGGGCGGAGAGCCAGAGTTCGCCGCCGAGCGTGTCGAGCGAGTACCGCATGCGGGCGATCAGCGCCTCGCCGAGGGAGAGGGGCTCCTGCCGGGCGAGCCTGGCCCGGACCGCGCGGAGGCCGACCGTGAGCGCGGTCCGGCGGCCGGCCCAGGTGCGTCCGACCATGTTGAGCCGGCGGAAGTCCTTGGAGGTGATGGTGAGGCCGTACGTGGGCAGTCCGGCGCGGCGCATCGTGGCGCGCTGCTCGGGGCCGAGCTTCCGCAGGTCGAAGACCTGCGGTTCGATGGAGCGGCCCTGCGGGGAGCCGCCGAGCCGCTCGGGGTAGTAGTCGGAGTAGCCGGGGGTGTGGACGAACCGGATGGCGGTGCGGTCGTGGAACTCGCGCACCATGCGCGGTCCGTGGGCGAGGTAGGCGTCCTTGCGCTCGGCGGGGACCCGGTCGCCGACGGTGGCGTCCAGGTAGGCGCGGGCCTTCTCGGGGGTGTCGCCGAGTCCGGCGGCGTCCAGGTGGAAGTTGCCCGGGACCCAGATCGCGCCTCCGGACAGCGCCGTCGAACCGCCGTAGAGGTCGGTCTTCTCCACCACCAGGGCGGTCAGTCCGCGCAGCCGTGCGGTGACGGCGGCGGCGAGGCCGGCCGCGCCGGAGCCGACGACCACCACGTCGTACGTGTGGTCCCACGTGTCGTTCATCGCGTTCTCCCTGGTCGTCAGCGTGCGGTGATGCGGGCGTCGGTGAGGACCGGTGCGTCGGAGCGGTCCGCGGCCGTGGCCGTGAGCCGGTGGCCGTCGGCGGTCCTCCAGACGCGCAGCCGGAGGGTCTCGCCGGGGAAGAACACCCCGGCGAAGCGGGTGCGGCAGCCGGCCACCCTGCTCGCGTCGCCGTCGAGGAGGCGGTCGGTGACGGCCTTGACCGCGATCCCGAAGGAACAGAGCCCGTGCAGGACGGGGCGGTCGTAGCCGGCGCGGCGGGCGGTCGCGGGGTCGGCGTGCAGCGGGTTCCAGTCCCCGGTGAGCCGGTAGAGCAGGGCCTGCTGCCGGAGCGTCGGGATCTCCGTCACCAGGTCGGGGGCCCGGTCGGGGGCGGGGAGGCGTTCGGAGGGGCCGCGGTCGCCGCCGAAGCCGCCCTCCCCGCGGACGAAGATGTGGTTGCGCTGGGTGAGCAGGGGCTCGCCCTCCTCACCGAGGAGGGTGGACTCCTGGACGACGACGGCCGCTCCGCCCTTGTCGTGCACGGCCGCGACCCGGGTGACCGCGGTGGCCCGGGCGGCGGTGGGCAGCGGGCGGTGGACGGTGATCTCCTGCCCGCCGTGCAGCACGTTCGCCAGGTCGATGTCGGCGCCCGGCAGGTCGAAGACCTGGAATCCGACGCCGCCGGTGCCGCCGGCGACGACGCCGAAGGTGGGCAGGACCTGGAGGCCGCTCGGGTGGCCCTCGTGGACGTACCGCAGTTCCCGGGGGTCGGTCTCGGGGACGCCCGCGCCGAGCGCCAGGTGGTAGAGCCGCACGTCGCGCTCGTCCCAGCGCACGGGGGTGCGGACCGGCGGTGCGGAGGTCATCCGGTCGGCGTCGAGGGGCATCAGAAGGCCCCCACGGCGTAGCGGCTGCGGAAGAACAGCAGCGGTCGGCCGTCCTCGCCGGCGTCGAGCGCGACGACCTGAGCGGTGACCAGGTGGTGGTCCCCGGCCTCGTGGACGGCGTGCAGTTCGCACTCCACGTGGGCCAGGGCGCCGTCGACGCGGACGGTCCCGTGCTCGCTGACGCTCCAGGGCACGGCCGCGAACTTGTCGGGGCCGCTGCGGCCGAGTGCGGCGCAGGTGGCCCGCTGGTCCTCGGCGAGGATGTTGACGCAGAAGCGGCCCGAGCGTTCGATCCTCGGCCAGCTGGTGGAGTTCCGGCCGACGGCCAGCATGACCAGCGGAGGGTCGAGGGACAGCGAGGCGAAGGACTGGCAGGCGAACCCGACGGGCTCCGCGCCGTCCGCGTCGAGGGTCGCCACCACCGTGATGCCGCTCGCGAAGCGTCCGAGGACCTCACGGAACTCGGAGGGATCGATCAGCCGTTCCACTGGTGGCCCCAGAAGCTGTCGGCGGTGATCTCCTTGGCGACCCAGGTCGCGGGGTCGACGACGAGGCCGTCCCAGCCGTACTCCACCTGGAAGCCGCCGGGCGCCTGCGCGTAGAACGACACCATGTGGTCGTTGGTGTGGCGGCCGAGGCTGGAGGCGATGGGGATGCCCGCCGCGTGCATGCGGTCGAGTCCCCGGCCCACGTCGTCGAGGGTCTCCAGCTCGACCATGAAGTGGACGATGCCGGGCGGCAGCGCGCCGGGGTAGAGCCCGAGGCTGTGGTGGCGGCGGTTGGGGCTGAGGAAGTGCATCCAGTGGAAGTCCCGCTGCCCGGCGGCGGTCGGGACGGCCTGCGGAGGGAGCTTCATCGAGTCGCGGAGCTGGAAGCCGAGCAGGTTCTCGTAGAAGTCGAGCGCGGCCTCGACGTCGGGGACGGGGAGGACGACGTGGCCGAGGCCGAGGTCGTCGCCCGTGACGAAGCGGTTGCCGTAGGGGGTGCCGAGCGCGGTGTGGTCCTGGGCCTGGCCCCAGTAGATCTCCAGCGGGTTGCCGCACGGGTCCGTGAGGTGGATCAGGCCCCGGACGCGGCGTTCGGCGAGTTCGGCGTCGTCGGCGGTCTTGACGGCGATCCCGGCCGCCTCCAGTTCCTCGGCGGCGCGGGCCAGTGCGGCGGCGTTCGCCACCTCCCAGCCGGCGGCGAGGAGACGGTCGCTGCCGCCAGCCCGGACGACGATGCGGTAGGCGCGGTCGTCCAGGCGCAGGCAGAGGGTGTCCTCGGTGGTGCCGGCCGCCTCCACCATGCCGAGGACGTCGAGGGCGTAGCGGCGCCACTCGTCCAGCGTGGTGGTCTCCAGCCGGAGGTAGCCGAGAGCGCGGATGTCCATGGTGTGCACCTCATGTGTCGTGACGAACGGTCGGGAGGGTGACCGGGTACGGTGTCGGCCCCGGTCAGTGGGAGAGGAAGTCGACGGCGAGGCGGTTGAACTCGTCGGCCTGCTCGGTCTGGGCCCAGTGGCCGCAGTGCGGGAAGACGTGCAGCCGGGCGTCGGGGATGGCCCTGAGGGCGACCAGCGCGCCGTCGAGGGGGTTGACGCGGTCCTCGCGGCCCCAGGTGAGCAGCACCGGCTGGGTGATCCGGTGGGCCTCGCGCCAGAGCATCGTGTCCGCGGCCCAGGCGGGTTCGGCGAAGGACGCCGCCATGCGGGCGCTGCCGAGCCGGGTGTCGGGGTCGGTGGCCGAGGCCCAGCGCTCCTCGACCAGTTCGTCGGTGACGATCGCCTGGTCGTACGCCATGACGCCGAGGAAACCGCGCAGCTGCTCCTTGGTGGGCTCCGTCGCGGTGTTGAACTCGAAGAGCCGTTTGATGCCTTCGGTCGGGTCGGGGGCGAAGAGGTTGACGGAGACGCCGCCGGGGCCCATCAGGAGGAGCTTGCCGACCTGGTCCGGGTGGTCCAGGGCCATGCGGACGGCGGTGCCGCCGCCCAGGGAGTTGCCGATGAGATGGGCCCGTGGGATGCCCAGTTCGGCCATGAGGGCGGCGACGGCGTCCGCGCTGAAGCTGAAGTAGTCCTTGTCGAGTTCGGGCTTGTCCGAGCGGCCGTAGCAGGGCTGGTCGACGAGGAGGGTGCGGAAGTGCCGCGCGAGGACGGGGAGGTTGCCGCCGAAGTTGCTCCAGCCGGAGGCGCCGGGGCCGCCGCCGTGGAGCATGATGACGACGGGGGCCTCGTCCGGGCGGCCGGCGGGCCCGGCCTCGTGGTAGTGGAGGGTGAGCCCCGCCGCCTTGACGGTGCGGGAGGTCGACTCGTAGGTGGGCTCGGTCATCTGCGGCGCCTCTCAGGCCATGGTGTCGTGGATGTCGATGCCGAGCGCGCTCTGCCCGCTCATGACCAGGGCCCGCTCGGGGTCGTTGGCGGCGTGGCCGCGGGCGGTGTGGGCGTCGCGCCAGGCGCGCTGGACGGGTCCGGGGCCGGTGCGCATGGCGTTGCCGCCGGAGTTCTCCATGAGCAGGTCGACGGCGGCCACCGCGCGTTCGGTGGCGAGCACCTGGTCCCGGCGGGTGCGGGTGCGCAGTTCCATCGGGATCTCCTCGCCGCGTTCGGCGTGCCCGTACATCTCGCGCATGTTCCGGGAGAGTTGGAGCCAGGCCGCGTCGATGTCGCTCGCGGCGCGGGCGATGCGGACCTGGGCGAAGGGGTCCTCAGCGACCTTCTGGCCGTACGAGACGCGGATCCGCTGCCGGGTGGCCTCGGTGTACGCGTCGAAGGCGCCCTCGGCGATGCCGACGATCGGGGTGGAGATGGTGGTGGTGAACACCCCGGCGTAGGGCAGCCGGTACAGCGGCTCGGGGTTGATCTCGTGGCCGGGCACCTTCAGGGCGGTGACCGGTCCGAAGCTCAGGGCGCGGTGCTCGGGGACGAAGACGTCCTCGACGACGACGTCGTTGCTGCCGGTGCCGCGCAGGCCGACGGTGTCCCACACGTCGTCGACGCGGTACTCGGACCGGGGCACGAGGAAGGTCCGCATGTCGACGGGGTCGCCCCCGGCGTCGGTGACGAGGCAGCCGAGGAGCGCCCAGCGGGCGTGGTCGCAGCCGGAGGAGAAGTGCCACCGGCCGGAGAGCCGGAAGCCGCCGCCGGTCGCGGAGGCCTTGCCGGTGGGTGCGTACGAGGAGGCGATCCGGGTCTTAGGGTCCTGGCCCCACACCTCCTGCTGGGCGCGGGGGTCGTACAGGGCGACGTGCCAGGGGTGGACGCCGACCACGGAGGCGACCCAGCCGGTCGAGCCGCACGCCTTGGCGATCTCCTTGACCGCCCTGTAGAAGAGCACCGGGTCGGCGGCCCGGCCGCCGAAGGCCCGGGGCTGGAGGAGCTGGAAGAAGCCGGTGTCCTCCAGTTCCTTGACGGAGGTGTCGGGTACCCGGCGCAGGGTCTCGGCCTCGGCCGCCCGGTCGCGCAGGGCGGGGGCCAGGTCGCGGATCGCTGCCAGGACGTCATCGGCCATGGGGCATCCCCTTTCGGGTCGTGGTGGGGGAATGCCAGGACCGTACGGGGTACCGCGGGAGCGGTGGAACGCGCTGCTCCCACTGAGCGGGAACCCCGCCCGGGGAGGGTTCTCCGGCTCAGAGCATGGGGTCGTCGACGTCCATGCCGAGGGCGTCCCGGGCGAAGAGGACGAGGGCCCGTTCCACGTCGTTGGCGGCCTGGCCGCGGCCGGTCTGGAGGTCGCGCCAGGCGCGCTGGAGGACGTCGTCGCCGACGCGGAGCGGTCCCCGGCCGGCGTTCTCCAGGAGGAGGTCGACGGCGGTGCGGGCGCGTTCGCCGGCGAGCGCCTGGTCCCGGCGGGTGCGGGCGCGCAGCGCCGTCGGGATCTCGGCGCCGCGTGCGGCGAGGTCGTACATCTCCTCGGTGTTGCGGGAGAGTTGCAGTCGCGCGGCGTCGATCTCGCTGGCGGCGCGGGCCAGTCGTACCTGGGTGAAGGGGTCCTCCGCAGCCGGGCGTCCGGGGGCCGTGCGCGGGTTCCCGCGGGCCGCGGCCAGGTGGTCCTCGTAGGCGCCCTCGGCGATGGCGACCGTCACGGTGGCGACGGTGGTGGTGAAGACGGCGGCGTACGGGAGGCGGTAGACCGGCTCGGGGTTGGTCGCGTGCCCGGGGCAGCGCAGGGTCGCGACGGCGCCGTAGCCGAGCGACCGGTGGGCGGGGACGAAGGCGTCGTCGACGACGAGGTCGTTGCTGCCGCTGCCGCGCAGGCCGACGGTGTCCCAGACGTCGTCGACGCGGTAGTCGGCGCTCGGCACCAGGAAGGTCCGCATGTCGACCGGGGCGCCCTCGCCGTCGGTGACGAGGCCGCCGAGGAGGGCCCAGCGGGCGTGGTCGCAGCCGGCGGAGAAGTGCCACCGGCCGGAGAGCCGGTAGCCGCCGTCCACGGCGGTGACCCGCCCGGTGGGGGCGTGTGAGGAGCAGATCCGGGTGTCGGCGTCGGCCCCCCACACGTCCCGCTGCGCCCGGGGGTCGAGCTGGGCGACGAACCAGGCGTGGACGGCGAGGACCGAGGCGGCCCAGCCGGTCGAGCCGCAGGCCCGGGCGATCTCGTGGACGGCCGTGTGGAAGACGGCAGGAGCGGCGGCGAGCCCGCCGTGCGCCCGGGGCTGGAGCAGCCGGAAGAATCCGGCGTCGGCGAGCTCCCGGACGGTCGTGTCGGGCAGGCGGCGACGTGCCTCGGTCTCGCTCGCGCGCTCGCGCAGGGCGGGGGCGAGGGCGCGGACCGCCGTGAGGACGTCCTGCTCGTGCATGGGGCGCCCCTCGCGGATCTCCGGTCTCTTCGTGCCGTGCCGGAAGTGAACCTACGCGTTACCGTTCCGAGACGGAACTCCCCCTTCCCAGCACCTGTCATCCTCTGACAATCTCCACGCAATACCGGAGATCACGGACCCGGCCGGCGTCAGGCGGCCGGGCGGTCCGTGCGGGAGGTGCCGATGACGACGGGTGCTGTCGAAGCTGCCGAGGCCGGGATGCCGCCCCTGTCCCTGCTGGAGAAGGCGGCGAAGGTGCTGAGCGCCTTCGAGAGCGCGGGGCCGCGGCTCACGCTGACCGAGGTCATCCAACGCTCGGGCATCCGCCGCTCCTCCGCGCACCGTATCCTCGACCAGCTCGTGCAGCTGCGCTGGCTGGAGCGCGAGGGGCGGGACTACCGGCTGGGCATCGGGATGCTGGAACTCGGCGCCATGGCCTCGCACCACAACCGGCTGCGCCGGGCCGCGCTGCCGCATCTGCACGCGCTGCACGAGTCCACCGGACACCTGGTGCACCTCACCGTGCTCGACGGTTCCGAGGTGGTCTACCTGGAGCGGATCGGCGGCTCGGACGATTCCGTCGTGCCCTCGCGCGCGGGCGGGCGCCAGCCGGCGTACTGCACGGCGTCCGGCAAGGCGATCCTGGCCTTCGGCGACGGCCCGGCGGTGGAGCGGGTGATCCGGGACGGGCTGCGGCCGCGGACCCCGCGCACCCTGACCCGGCCCGAGTCCTTCCGGCGCGAGCTGGCGGCGACGCGGGAGCGCGGGGTGGCCTTCGACCGCGAGGAGGGCTACCGGGGGGTGTTCTGCGTGGCCGCTCCGCTGCGCGGTTCCGGCCGGGCCGTCGCCGCGGTCTCGGTGTGCGGCCACGGGGTCCACCGGGAGATGGAGCGGCTCGCCCCGGCCGTGCGCGGCTGCGCGCGGGCCGTGTGGCAGTCGATGTTCGGGCCGCAGCGCCCTGCGGAGAGGCGCGGCCGGGCGGCCGGGCCGGTGGCCGAGGCGGAGCCTCCGCAGCCCTCGATGGACACCATGATGGCCTGGCTCCGCGTCAGCGACTGGATGTGAGGCGCGCCCGCAGGGCGGCGAGGCCGGTGGCGTAGGTGGCGTCCCCGAAGAGGGCCTCCACCCGGGGCACCGCGTCGTCCTCGCTCCGGTAGGCGGCGGACCAGATCACCGCCGCCCCTTCGGGGTGCGGGTGCACGGCGAGCGTCGCCACGTAGTCGTGGACGGCGAGGGCGACGGGTTCGAGGAGGGCGTAGCGGTACGCGCGGGCGGCGGGGTCGCGGGCGATCAGGCGCTCGCGGGCGACGACGGTGCCGTCCACGCTGAAGACCCGTACGGCGCCGGGGACCTCCGGATCCGCGCCGTCCTCCAGGGTGGCGGGCGGCAGGTGCGGGTGCCAGTCCGCGGGCGCGCCGAAGTCGCCGATCACCGCCCATACGGCGTCGGGCGCGGCCGCGAGCACGGTGGAGCGTTCGAGCGTACGGGGCTTCATGGGCGTCTCCTCGGTCGGCGGGGGTGCGGCGGGGTGGGTGCCGCGCGGGGGCGGTCGCGGCCGCCGGTGCGGCGGGGTGGGCGGTTGCGGTGGCCGTCGGCCGCGGGTGGCGTCCTCGTCCGGGCCGTCACCAGACGCCGTCGCCGCGCAGGGTCGCGTCGGCGCCCCCGTCGGCGAAGACGACCTGGCCGGTCACGAGGGTGTTCTCGGGCGAGGCCAGCCAGTCGATGAGCGGGGCGATCTGCTCGGGGCGGGCGTGGCCGTGCAGCGGCATCGGGACGCTCCGCTCGACGAGCGCCCGCCGGTCCGGGTCGTCGAGCAGCGGGCGGGTGAGAGGCGTGAGGACCACGCCGGGGGCCACGGCGTTCAGCGGGACGCCCGCGCCGGCCCACTCCGCGGTGACGGCGGCCCGGCGGACCCAGCGGGCGATCACCGCCTTGGAGGAGGAGTAGACGAGGTGCCCCTCGCCGCGGTCGACGGCCGCCCGGGCGGCGGCGGTCGCCGCCTCCTCGTCACCGGCGAGCGCGGCGGCCACGATCGCGGGGTCCGTCGGGTGGACGGAGTCGATGGATCCGACGACCACGGCCCGGGGATCGGTGCCGGCCGCGAGGAGCGGACGCAGGCCGTCGAGGGTGGCCACGGCGCCGAAGTGGTTGACCCTGACGGTCAGGGGATCGAAGTGCGCGACGCCCGCGCAGGAGACGACGGCGTCGAGACGGCCGCCCGTGAGCTCGCGCGCCCGGGCGACGAGGGCGGCACGGCCGTCGGGGGTGGACAGGTCCGCGCGGATGTCGCCGTCCCGGAGGTCGGCCCGGAGGACGGTGTGGCCCCGCTGGGCGAGACGGGCCGCGGTGGCCTTGCCGATTCCGGAGGCCGCTCCGGTGACCAGGCAGGTTCGGGACATGGTGGGTTCCTCGTCAGGAGTAGGTGATCTCGATCCGCTCGGTGAGCGGGAGCGCCTGGCAGGCCAGCACGTATCCCTCGGCGACGTCCTGTTCGTCGAGGACGTCGTTGCGGAGCATCGCGACCTCGCCGGCCACGACGCGGCAGGTGCAGGCGCTGCAGGCACCCTCACGGCAGGAGAAGGGGGCGTCCAGGCCGGCGGCCAGGAGCACGTCGAGGAGCGGCGCCGTCGGGGGCCAGGCGACCGTGTGGGTCTCGCCGTCGAGCTCGACCTCGGCCGTGCCGGCGGCTTCGGCCGGCACGGCGCGGGGCACGGCCGGCGGGTCGAAGACGTCGGCGCCGAGGGAGAAGAACCGCTCGCGGTGCACGCGCTCACCGGGGGTGCCGAGCGTCCGCAGGGCCTGTTCGACGGCGTCCATGAGCGGTTCGGGGCCGCAGACGAACGCCTCCCGGTCGGCGTACGGCGCGAGGACCGCCGCCAGCCGGTCCACGGCCGGCAGGCCCTGGAGCGACTCCAGCCAGTGGACCACGAGCAGCCGGTCCGGGTGGGCTTCGGTCAGGGCCCGCAGTTCGTCGCGGAAGACGACCGAGGACTCGTCGCGGTTGGCGTAGAGGAGCACCGCCCGGCCTCCGGTCGCGAGCGCCGACTTGGCGATCGACAGGACGGGGGTGATGCCGCTTCCGCCGGCGACGAGCAGCAGGTCGCCGTCGAGGGAGGCCGGGGTGAAGGTGCCGGCCGGGGGCAGCGCCTCCAGCTCGTGCCCCGCGGCCAGGTGGTCGCAGACCCAGTTGGAGCCGTACCCGTCGGCGACGCGTTTGACCGTGATCTTCATCGGCTCGCCGGTGTGGGGCGAGCTGGCCAGGGAGTAGCAGCGGGCGACGGGCCCGCCGTCCGCCCCGGGCAGTTTCAGGGTGAGGAACTGCCCGGGACGGTACGTGAAGCGGTCCGCGCTCTCCGGTGGCGCCTGGAGCACCAGGGAGTGGGCCTCGGCCGTCTCGGCGACGACCTCGACGACGCGCAGCCGGTGGGTGCGGGCACCGGTCGTGCTCTCAGGCATCGGCTGCCTCCGGGGCCGGGCCGTCCGGGGTCTCGGCCTTGAGCGATCCGTCCGCGACGGCGCGGTCGATGCTGGCCCGCAGCGACCGGCAGGTCCGTATCCGGGCGCTGGTCCCGCCGGGCGCCACCCGGCCGCGGAACTCCGTGCAGACGACGCCCGCTTCGGCGGTCCACTGCACGGAGGTGTGGGCCGGGCTGAACTTCTCGCAGAGGACCTGGTTGCCGCAGGTCGCGCACTCCACCGGCTGCATGTCAGGCTCCGGTCTCCGTCTGCGCCGCCCGGCGGGCCAGGTTCTCGTCGACCTCGGAGCGCCAGGCCCGGTTGGCCCGCTCGGTGTCGATCTCGAACTCGAACCGCCGCGTCATCTCGTCCTTGACGTCGGCGGTGTCGACGTAGAACTGCTCGTACCAGCGGCGCAGCTGGTAGACCGGGCCGTCCTCCTCGGTCAGCAGCGGGTTCTCGATGCGGGTCTTGTTGCGCCAGATCTCGATGTCCTGCTCGAAGCCGGTCTCCAGTCCCCCGATCAGGCTGCGGGCGGCCTCGGCGGCCTCCTCGTCGGTCATGCCGGGCAGCTTCTTGACGATCGCCCCGTACTGGAGGACGAAGCTGTCCGGGCCGACCGGGTAGTGGCTGTTGATCAGGACCATCTCCATCTCGACGCCGGGTGCGACCTCGGTCCACACCTGGTCGACCATGTAGGACGGGCCGTAGTAGGAGGCGTCGGAGCGGAGCGGGGAGCTGAGGTTGCCCAGGTCCATGTCACCGCGCGGGGCGCTCTCCATGTACTGGGTGGCGACGTGTCCGTCGAAGACGTTCTTGAAGTAGGTGGGGAAGGCGTAGTGGACGTAGAAGAAGTGCGCCATGTCCACGACGTTGTCGACGATCTCGCGGCAGTTCGAGCCCTCCACGTGCGCGGTCTTCCACGTCCAGTCGCTCCACTCGGCCGCGTCGGGGCCGTGGACGCCCTCGATCGCGGGGACGGTGACCCCGGCCGGCGGCGGGGCGCCCTCCGGGTCGTGCCAGACGAAGAGCTGCCTGTTGCGTTCCAGCGTGGTCCAGGCGCGGGTGCGGGCGCGCGGGGGCACCCGGCGGGCGTAGGGGATGCCGGCGCAGCGGCCGTCGCCCGACCAGCGCCAGTCGTGGAACGGGCAGGCGACGGCGTCGCCCTTGACGGTGCCGTGGGCGAGGTTGCCGCCCATGTGCGGGCAGTAGGCGTTCAGCACGTGGAGCTGCCCGTCGTCCGCCCCCTGGAAGACCACGAGCCTGGTGCCGAACGCGGCGATCTCGTGCGGCTTTCCGTCCTTGAAGCCGTCGGCGAGGCCGAGGCAGTGCCAGCCCCGGGCGAAACGGGCGGGCACGCTGCCCGCGTCGATGACACGGACCTCGTCGTTGAGCGCAGTCATCTCGTCCCTCGTTCCTTCTGTCGGTGCGGTGCGGGTCAGTTCCGGGCGGCGAGTTCCACGGCGATGTCGATGAGCTGGTCCTCCTGGCCGCCGACCAGGCGGCGTTCGCCCGCGCGCAGGAGGATCTCGGCGCCGGAGACGCCGTAGCGCTCGGACTGCCGGTAGGCGTGCTTGAGGAAGCTGGAGTAGACGCCGGCGTGGCCCATCAGCAGGGCGAGCCGGTCGAGCCGGCACTCCTCGTCCATCACCGGCCGGACCACGTCCTCGGCCGCGTCGATGATCTTCAGCACGTCGATGCCGGTCCGGATGCCCATCTTGGCGCAGACGGCGACCAGCGCCTCCACGGCGGTGTTGCCCGCCCCGGCGCCGAGCCGGCGGGTGGACCCGTCGATCTGCCGTGCTCCGGCCTTGATCGCCGCGATGGAGTTGCCGGTCCCGAGGGCCAGGTTCTCGTGTCCGTGGAAGCCGACCTGCGCGTCGTCGCCGAGCTCGGCCACCAGGGCCTCGACCCGGTCGGTGACGTCGTCCATCACCATGGCGCCGGCCGAGTCGACCACGTACACGCACTGGCAGCCCGCGTCGGCCATGATCCGGCCCTGCCGCGCCAGCTTCTCGGGGGTCGTGGAGTGGGCCATCATCAGGAAGCCGACGGTCTCCAGGCCCATGTCCCGGGCGAGGCCGAAGTGCTGGTCCGCGATGTCGGCCTCGGTGCAGTGGGTGGCGATGCGGCAGATGTCCGCGCCGTTGCCGTGGGCGGCGCGGATGTCGTCCTTGACGCCGAGCCCGGGGAGCATGAGGAAGGCGATCCTGGCCCGCCGCGCGGTGGCGACGGCGACCTTGATGAGTTCCTGTTCGGGCGTCGCGGAGAAGCCGTAGGTGAACGAGGACCCGCCGAGTCCGTCGCCGTGCGTGACCTCGATGACCGGGACGCCGGCGTCGTCGAGGGCCGCCACGACGGACCGTACGTCCTCGGGGGTGAACCGGTGGCGCTTGGCGTGCGAGCCGTCGCGCAGCGAGGAGTCGGTGATCCGGATGTCGGGGGTGTCCGCGGGTGCGGTGGGGGGCATGGTGTGCGCTCCTTACGCGCCGGGGGCGAGGACCGCCCGGGCGAACTCCTCGCCGACCTTGGTGGCGGCGGCGGTCATGATGTCGAGGTTTCCGGCGTAGGGCGGCAGGTAGTCGCCGGCGCCCTCGACCTCCAGGAAGATCGCGACGCGGGCCATGCCGCCGTTCTCGGGGCTCGGATCGTCGAACTGCGGCTCGGCGCGCAGCCGGTAGCCGGGCACGTAGCACGCGACCTGCTCGGCGACCTCCTTGACGGAGAGCGCGACGGCGGACCGGTCGGCGTCCTCCGGGATGGCGCAGAAGACGGTGTCGCGCATGATCACGGGCGGCTCGGCGGGGTTGAGGATGATGATCGCCTTGCCGCGTCCCGCGCCGCCGATGGTCTCGATGCCGCGGGCGGTGGTCCGGGTGAACTCGTCGATGTTCGCCCGGGTTCCGGGGCCGGCCGAGACGGAGGCCACCGAGGCGACGATCTCGGCGTACGCCACGGGGACGACGCGGGAGACCGCGTACACCATCGGGATGGTGGCCTGCCCGCCGCAGGTGATCATGTTGACGTTCGGCCGGTCGAGGTGCTCGTGGAGGTTGGCGGGCGGGACGACCCCGGGGCCGACGGCCGCGGGGGTGAGGTCGACGGCCTTGATGCCGAGTTCGGCGTAGCGCGGCGCGTTGGCCCGGTGGACGTGGGCGCTGGTGGCCTCGAAGACGATGTCGGGCCTCTCGTCCTGCGCGAGGAGCCAGTCGACGCCTTCGTGGCTGGCCTCCAGGCCGGCCCGGGCGGCGCGGGCGAGGCCCTCGCTGGCGGGGTCGACGCCGATCATCCAGCGGGGTTCGACGAGGTCGGAGCGGAGCAGCTTGTGAAGGAGGTCGGTGCCGATGTTGCCGGAGCCGACGATGGCGGCGCTCGCCTTGGTCCTGGTGTTCTTCATGATCACCTCAGGTGAACGAGAGGGAGACCGAGCCCAGCCCGGTGAACTCGGCGGTGAAGGTGGCTCCCGGCGTCACGTCGACGGCGCGGGTGCACGAGCCGGGCAGCACCACGTGTCCCTTCCGGAGGGGCACGCCGAAGCGGGCGACGGTGCGGGCGAGCCAGGCGACGGAGGCGGCCGGGTCGCCGAGGACGGCGTCGCTGCGTCCTTCGGCGAGGAGTTCGCCGCCGCTGGTCAGTCGGGCCTCGATCGCCCTGAGGTCGAGCTCGCTGGGGTCCCGGCCCTCTCCGACGACGTAGCCGGCGGAGGAGGCGTTGTCCGCGATGGTGTCGGCGATGGTGATGCGCCAGTCGCGGATCCTGCTGTCGATCAGTTCCAGGGCGGGGACGACGCGTTCGGTGGCGGCGAGGACGTCCGCCGGGGAGCAGGTCCCGCCCGGGAGGTCGTCGCCGAGGACGAAGCCGACCTCGACCTCGACCCGGGGCCGGCAGTACCGGGCGACCGGTACGGGGACGTGGGGCCGGAGCTCCATGTCGTGCAGCAGGTGTCCGTAGTCCGGCTCGTCGACGCCCATCATCCGCTGCATGACCGGGGACGACAGGCCCACCTTGTGGCCGCGCACCTCCGCCCCGGCGGCCACGCGGTGGCGGATGTTGAGGAGCTGGATCTCGTAGGCGTCCTCGGTGTCGATGCCGGGGAACGACCCGGTCAGCGGGGCGATCGGCGTCGCACCGCGTTCGGCGGAGCGGAGCAGCTCGGCCGCCTCGCGTCTCTGGCGGTCCGTGAGCATGGCGGGTCCCTCCTGCGGGGGTCGGGGCTGTCCGGCGAGGCTAGGCCGGTGCCGATGCCGCGGGGGAGCGCGCGTTCCCGGTGAGCGGGAAAGGGCCCGCGGGGGGTGTCACGGGCGGGTGTCACGGCCTGTGGGGGCCGGTGTCACGGGCGGGTGTCACGGCCTGTGGGGGCCGGTGTCACGGGGCTGTGGGTCGGCGTCACACGTCCACGGGGGTGCCGTGCACGGGCCCGCGAGGGTCCGGTGTCGCAGGCCTGGACGAGGCTGGCGTCACCCGCCCGTGAGAGACCGGTGCCACAGGCCCTCGGCTCCCAGCCGGGCAGCGGTGCCCCGGGCAGCGCGGAGCCCCGGTCCGTGGCGGGGTGGACCGGGGCTCCGGGCGGGTGGGGGCGGGGTCAGCGGGCGCCGTAGACCGGTTGCGGGGGCTCGGCGGCCGCGAGCAGCTTCAGCGCCGCCTCGCCTGCCTCCGCCGGGGTCCAGCGCGCCCCCTTGTCGGCCGTCGGGCCGGGGCGCCAGCCCTCCATGACCGTGATGCGGCCCGCCTCGGCCTCGAAGACCCGGCCGGTGACCCCGGCGGATGCCGGGGAACCGAGCCAGACGACGAGGGGCGAGACGTTCTCCGGGGCCATGGCGTCGAAGGCGGCTCCCCCGGGGGCGGCCATCGTCCCGGCGAAGGTCTCCTCCGTCATCCGGGTGCGGGCCGCCGGCGCGATCGCGTTGACCTGGACGCCGTAGCGGGCCGTCTCGGCGGCGGCGACGAGGGTCAGGCCGACGATCCCGGCCTTGGCGGCGGCGTAGTTGCCCTGCCCTACGCTGCCGAGCAGCCCCGCGCCCGAGCTGGTGTTGACCACCCGTGCGTCGGGGGTGCGCCCGGCCTTGGCCTCCGCGCGCCAGTGGGCGACGGCGTGCCTGAGGGGCAGGAAGTGTCCCTTGAGGTGGACGCGCATGACGGCGTCCCAGTCGTCCTCGTCGAGGTTGACCAGCATGCGGTCGCGCAGGAAGCCCGCGTTGTTGACCAGGGTGTCGAGGCGGCCGAAGGTGTCGAGGGCGGTGGCGACGAGGGAGCCGGCGCCGTCCGCCGTGGCGATGTCGCCGCCGTGGGCGACCGCCTCTCCCCCGGCCGCCCTGATCTCGTCGACGACCTGCTGTGCGGGGGCCGCGCCGCCCCCGGTCCCGTCCAGGCCGACGCCCAGGTCGTTCACGACGACCCGGGCGCCCTGGGCGGCGAAGGCGAGGGCGTGCGCGCGGCCGAGTCCTCGGCCCGCCCCGGTGACGATCACGACCCGTCCGTTGCAGAGTCCCGTCATGGTGGGGTCCTTTCGGTGTTCGATGAGGGCGACGACCGGGTCGTCAGTGAGGGGTGGTGGCCGCGTCCAGGAACGCCGGGCGTTCCCCGCCGCCGTGCACGGGGAGGCTGGCGCCGCTGATGTACGCGGCCCGTTCGGAGGCGAGGAAGACGCACGCGTCGCCGATGTCGGCGGGCTCGGCGAGCCGGCCGAGCGGCACGGTGCGGCCGACGGCGGCGATGCCGTCCTCGTCCCCGTAGTGCAGGTGGGACAGTTCGGTGCGGACCATGCCGAGGACGAGCGTGTTGACCCGCACGTGCGGCGCCCATTCCACGGCCATGGACCGGGCGAGGTTGTCCAGGCCGGCCTTGGCCGCTCCGTATGCCGCGCTGCCCGGTGAGGGGCGGGTCCCGCTGACGCTGCCGATCATGATGACGGTCCCGCCGCCGGGTTGACGGCGCATCAGCTCGTACGCGGCGAGGGTCGCGGTCAGGGGGGCGAGGAGGTTCAGCTCGACGACCCGGGCGTGCCGCCCGGCCCCGCCGTCGCCGAGCATGCGGAACGGGGTTCCCCCGGCGTTGTTGACCAGCACGTCGAGCCTGCCGTGGTCGTCGCGCACCCGGTCGAAGAAGGCCGAGACGGCCGCCGGATCGCGCAGGTCGACGGGGAGGAAGCGGGCCGTGCGCCCGGCCGCCTCGACGGGTTCGCCGGGCGGCCTGCGCGCGCAGGTCACGACCTCCGCGCCGGCCTCCAGCAGGGCCCGGGCGATCCCGGCCCCGACGCCCCGGGTGCCTCCGGTGACGACGGCGACGGACCCCGAGAGATCGATGGTGACTGCCAAGGGACACCTCCCGCAGCGGGCGAACCGCTGCTATCTTCCACCTAACAAACGTTTGGTGGAAAGGTAGCTGATCTGCTCATGGGTGTCTCCACCTCCGCCCCCGACAAGGGCGTCGCCGTCGTCACCGTCGACTTCCCCCCGGTCAACGCCCTCCCCGTGCGGGGCTGGTACGACCTCGCCGCCGCGATCCGCGCGGCGGGCGCCGATCCCGAGGTGCGCTGCGTCGTGCTCACCGCCGAGGGACGCGGTTTCAACGCCGGGGTCGACATCAAGGAGCTCCAGCGCACGGCCGGGCACGAGGCCCTCCTGGGCGCCAACCGCGGCTGCTACGAGGCCTTCGCCGCCGTCTACGAGTGCGAGGTGCCCGTGGTCGCCGCCGTGCACGGCTTCTGCCTCGGCGGCGGCATCGGCCTGGTCGGCAACGCCGACGCGATCGTCGCCTCCGAGGACGCGACCTTCGGCCTGCCCGAGCTGGACCGGGGTGCACTCGGCGCGGCCACGCACCTGGCCCGCCTGGTCCCCCAGCACCTGATGCGGACCCTGTACTACACCTCGCGCACCGCCACCGCCGAGGAGCTGCACCGGCACGGCTCGGTCTGGCGGGTCGTGCCCCGCGAGGCGCTGCGCGACGCGGCACGGGAACTGGCCCGGGAGATCGCCGAGAAGGACGGTCACCTGATCCGGCTCGCCAAGGCCGCGATCAACGGCATCGACCCGGTGGACGTCCGGCGCAGCTACCGCTTCGAGCAGGGATTCACCTTCGAGGCCAACCTCAGCGGCGTCGCCGACCGGGTCCGCGACACGTTCGGCGGGGGCGGCGGGGCCACGGCCGGGACCTTCGACACCCAGCAGGAGGAGCAGGCGTGAGCAGGGACAAGACGATGACCGCCGAGGAGGCCGTGGGCCGGCTCCGGAGCGGGATGACGGTCGGGATCGGCGGCTGGGGCTCCCGGCGCAAGCCGATGGCACTGGTCCGGGCGCTGCTGCGGTCCGAGGTGACCGACCTGACGGTGGTCTCGTACGGAGGCCCGGACGTGGGCCTGCTGGCCGCCGCGGGGAAGATCCGCAAGCTGGTGGCGGCCTTCGCCACGCTCGACTCCGTCCCCCTGGAGCCGCACTTCGGCGCGGCCCGGCAGCGCGGCTCCCTCGAACTGGTCGAGCTGGACGAGGCCATGGTCATGTGGGGGCTGACGGCCGCCGTGCACCGGCTGCCCTTCATGCCCATCCGGGCCGGGCTCGCCTCGGACGTGATGCAGGTGAACCCCTCGCTGCGGACGGTCACGTCCCCGTACGGGGACCGCGAGGAACTCGTCGCCGTCCCCGCCCTGCGCCTGGACGCCGCGCTCGTGCACGTCAACCGGGCCGACGTGCACGGGAACGGCCAGTACCTGGGCCCCGACCCGTACTTCGACGACCTGTTCTGCGAGGCCGCCGACACCGCGTACGTCTCCTGCGAGCGCATCGTGGAGACCCCGGACCTGCTCAAGGACGCGGCTCCGCAGTCCCTGCTGCTGAAGCGCGCGTTCGTCGACGGTGTCGTCGAGACCCCGAACGGCGCGCACTTCACCTCCTGCGCCCCCGACTACGACCGGGACGAGGTCTTCCAGCGCGCCTACGTCCGGGCCGCCCGCGACCCGGAGGAGTGGCGGGCCTTCAGCGCCCGGTTCCTCTCCGGTGACGAGGACGCCTACCAGGCCGCCGTCGCGGCGTTCCACGAGGAGGAAGCATGAGCGGCACCGACACGACGACCACGCCGGCCGCGGGGGCGACGCGGGCCGAGTACTGCGTCGTCGCCTGCGCCGAGGCGTGGCGGAACGCGGGCGAGGTGCTGGCCAGCCCCATGGGCACCGTGCCCCTGATCGGCGCCCGCCTCGCGAAGCTCACCTTCTCCCCCGACCTGCTGCTCACCGACGGGGAGGCACTGCTCATGGGCGACGTGCCGGCCGTCGGCGGCGCGCCCCGGGTCGTCGAGGGGTGGCTGCCGTACCGGCAGCACCTGGCCATGGTCGCCACCGGACGGCGGCACGTGATGATGGGCGCGAGCCAGCTCGACCGGTACGGCAACCAGAACATCAGCTGCATCGGCGACTGGGCGCGCCCCCGGCGCCAGCTCCTCGGCGTGCGCGGCGCCCCCGTCAACACCCTGAACAACCCGACCAGTTACTGGGTCCCCAAGCACTCGACCCGGGTGTTCGTCGAGCGGGTCGACATGGTCTGCGGCGTCGGCTACGACCGGGCCGCCGCGGCCGGGCCCGCCGCGACGCGGTACCACCGCGTCCCCGAGGTCGTCAGCGACCTGGGGGTCTTCGACTTCGAGACCCCGGACCGCCGCATGCGGCTCCGCTCGCTGCACCCCGGCGTCACCGTCGAGCAGGTCACCGAGGCGACCGGCTTCGCCCTGACCGTCCCGGACGAGGTGCCGTACACCCGCGAGCCCACCGCCGAGGAACTGCGGCTGATGCGCGAGGAGATCGACCCCGCGGGACTGCGCGAGCGGGAGGTCCCCGCGTGAGCGACCTCGCGATCCCCACCCGGTTCACCCAACTCGTCGGGGTGCGGCACCCGGTGGTGCAGACCGGCATGGGGTGGGTGGCCGGCCCGCGCCTGGTCTCGGCGACCGCGAACGCCGGGGCGCTCGGGATCCTCGCCTCGGCGACGATGACCGTCGAGCAGCTCCGCTCCGCCGTGCGGGAGGTCAAGTCCCGTACCGACGCGCCGTTCGGCGTGAATCTCCGGGCGGACGCCGGGGACGCGGCCGAGCGGGCGCGGATCATCGTCGACGAGGGGGTGCGGGTCGCCTCGTTCGCGCTCGCCCCCTCCCGCGAGCTGATCGCACGGCTCAAGGACGCCGGCGTCGTCGTCGTCCCCTCCATCGGGGCGAGACGGCACGCCGAGAAGGTCGCCGCGTGGGGGGCGGACGCGGTGATCGTGCAGGGCGGCGAGGGCGGCGGCCACACCGGCAGCGTCGCCACCACGGTCCTGCTCCCCCAGGTCGTGGACGCCGTGGACATCCCGGTCGTCGCGGCCGGCGGGTTCCACGACGGACGCGGCCTGGTCGCCGCGCTCGCCTACGGCGCGGCCGGCATCGCGATGGGCACGCGCTTCCTCCTCACCTCCGACAGCACGGTCCCCGAGGCGGTGAAGGCCCGCTACCTCGCGGCGGCGGTCCAGGACGTCACCGTCACCACCGAGGTGGACGGACTGCCGCACCGGATGCTGCGCACCGAGCTGGTCGACGCGCTGGAGCGCTCCGGCCGGGCGTCCGCGCTCCTCCGGGCGGTCCGGCACGCCGCGGCCTTCCGCCGCGAGTCCGGCATGAGCTGGCCGGACATGATCCGGGACGGCCTGGCGATGCGGCACGGCAAGGACCTGACCTGGAGCCAGATCCTGCTCGCCGCGAACACCCCCATGCTGCTCAAGGCGTCCATGGTGGACGGCCGCACCGACCTCGGTGTGATGGCCTCCGGCCAGGTCGCGGGAGTGATCGACGACCTGCCGTCCTGCGCCGAACTCGTCGAGCGCCTCATGTCCGAGGCCCGGGACGCCCTCCGCGGTCTGCCCGCGACGTCCTGACCCCGCCGGGGTCCGCCGCACCGGACCCCCGCACCCCCTCCTCCTTCTCCTCCCCCGCCGCACGCCGACGCGCGCGACGGCACTCCGCGGCACCCCGCCGACTCCCCGGCTCCGGGGACGTCCCCTCACACCGCTAGGAGCAGACCCATGCGTGCCCTCCACCTCCGGCGTGCGACCGCCCTGGTCACCGCCACCGTCGTCCTCGGCGGCCTGCCCGCCCTCACCGCGGCGGCCGCCCCGGCGCGGTCCACGGCCTCCGCCGCGCACCACCCCCGCCCCACCGAGGTCCGCCCCGTCCCGCTCCAGGGCGCGGTCAACGTCCGCGACCTCGGGGGGTACCGCACCGACCGGGGCCGCCAGGTCCGCCACGGCCAGGTGTTCCGGGGCGACGCCCTGGGCCGGCTCACCGACGCCGACCTCGCGGCCCTCGCCGCGCTGGACCTGCGCACCGTCCTCGACTTCCGCACCCCGGAGGAGGTCGCGCGCGACGGCGCCGACCGGCTGCCCGCCGGACTCGCCCCGACCGCGCGCCCCGTGGCCGACCTCGGGCTGTACGCCACGACCACGGCGGCCATCGGCTCCAAGGACCCCGTCAAGCAGCGCGAGCTGCTGGGCGACGGCAAGGCCGAGCGGCTCATGCGCGACATCTACCGCACCTTCGTCACCGACCGCGACAGCCGCCGGCAGTTCGCCGCGACGCTGCGGGACGTCGCCACCGGCCGGACGCCGCTCCTCTTCCACTGCACCTCGGGCAAGGACCGCACCGGCTGGATGGGCTACCTCCTGCTGCGCGCCCTCGACGTGCCTTCCCCGGCGGCCGAGCGGGACTACCTGCTGTCCAACGCCTTCCGCGCGGAGGCGGACCGCAAGGTCCGCGAGGGACTGAGGCAGAGCGGCTACATGGAGGACCCGGGGCTGCTCGTGCCGCTGCAGGAGGTCCGCGCGGACTATCTGGGGGCGGCCCTGGACCAGATACGGCGGGACTACGGAGGCTTCCACGGCTACCTCACGAAGGGCCTCGGACTGGACGCCCGCACCCTGGCGGGGCTCCGCGCACGACTGGTCCGGTGACCGGGTCCTGAAGAGAGATGTCCGCCGGGGTGTGGCCACCCCGGCGGACGTCGTTCGCTCCTGGTCACCGCGGGGGCGTCACAGCCGCTCGATGATCGTCACGTTCGCCTGGCCGCCGCCCTCGCACATGGTCTGCAGCCCGTAGCGGCCGCCGGTGCGCTCCAGCTCGTGCAGCAGGGTGGTCGTCAGCTTGGTGCCGGTGGCGCCGAGCGGGTGCCCGAGGGCGATGGCGCCGCCGTTGACGTTGACCTTGTCGGGGTCGGCCCCCGTCTCCTTGAGCCAGGCCAGGACGACGGAGGCGAAGGCCTCGTTGATCTCGACCAGGTCGATGTCGTCGAGCGTCATCCCGGCCTTCTTCAGCGCGTACGCCGTCGCCGGAATGGGGGCGGAGAGCATCCGGATCGGGTCCTCGCCCCGTACGGACAGGTGGTGGACGCGGGCCCTCGGCGTCAGTCCGTGTTCGCGTACGGCGCGTTCCGAGGCGATCAGCATCGCCGAGGCCCCGTCGGAGACCTGCGAGGAGACCGCGGCGGTCAGCCGGCCGCCCTCGACCAGCGGCTTCAGACCGGCCATCTTCTCCAGGGTGGTGTCGCGGCGCGGGCCCTCGTCGGTGGTGACGTCCCCGTACGGCACGATCTCCCGGTCGAAGCGGCCCTCGTCGATGGCGCGGGCGGCCCGCCGGTGCGACCGGAGGGCGTACTCCTCCATGTCCGTGCGGGAGACGCCCCACTTGGCGGCGATCAGCTCCGCGCCGTGGAACTGGTTGACCGGCTGGTCGCCGTAGCGGGCGCGCCAGCCGTCGGAGCCGGCGTACGGGCCGTCGGTGAGTCCGAGCGGGCCGGCCGCCTGGCGGCTGGCGAAGGCGATGGGCACCATCGACATGTTCTGCACGCCGCCCGCGACGACCAGGTCCTGGGTGCCGGACAGGACGCCCTGCGCGGCGAAGTGCAGGGCCTGCTGGGAGGAGCCGCACTGGCGGTCCACGGTCACGCCGGGCACCTCCTCCGGGAGTCCGGCGGCCAGCCAGCAGGTGCGGGCTATGTCGCCGGCCTGCGGGCCGACGGTGTCGAGGCAGCCGAGGACGACGTCCTCGACGGCCGCCGGGTCGGCGCCCGCCCGCGCCATCAGCTCCTTGAGCACGTGTGCTCCGAGGTCGGCCGGGTGGACGGCGGACAGTCCGCCGTTCCTCCTGCCCACCGGGGTGCGTACCGCTTCGACGATGTATGCCTCGGCCATGGCCGCTCCTTCTTCGATATCCACGCTGTTCGGTGTCCGTCATGTGCGGAGGGCGATCCCCTCCAGCACCATGGACAGGTACTGGCGGGCGATCTCCTCGGGGCTGTGCTGTCCGCCGGGCCGGTACCAGGAGGCGGCCACCCACACGGTGTCGCGCACGAACCGGTAGGTCAGGCGGACGTCGAGGTCGGCGCGGAAGACCCCGGACGCGACCCCGCGTTCCAGGCTTCCGAGCCAGGCCGTCTCGAATCGCCGCCGGGTGTCGGCGAGATAGCCGAAGCGGGGCTGGTCCTGGAGGTGTCCGGACTCCTTCTGGAAGATGGCGACGGCGGCCCGGTGCCGGTCGATCTCCCGGAAGGACTCGGTGACGAGGGCCTCGATGGTCTCCCGGGGGCCGAGGCCCGCGGCGAGCACGGCGTCGTAGCCGGCCCGCAGCTCGTGCAGGAAGCACGAGAGGATCTCGTCGAGCATCGACTCCTTGGAGTCGAAGTGGTAGTAGAGGCTGCCCGCGAGCAGGCCGGCGGCGTCCGCGATCTCCCGTACGGTGGTGGCGTCGTACCCGTGGACGGCGAACACCTCGGCGGCGGTGGAGAGGATCTCCTCACGCCGCTCGGGCGCGGGACCGACCATCGCGCTCCTCCTGCTCCCGCTCCCCGGCGCGCTCCCCCGTCCGGCTCACGCGTGCTGGCTGCTCACGGAGAGGACCTCGCCGGTCAGGTACGAGGAGTAGCCGCTGGCGAGGAAGACGATCACGTTGGCCACCTCCCAGGGCTCCGCGTGGCGCCCGAAGGCCTCGCGGGAGGTCAGCTCCTCCAGGAGTCCGGGGGTGGTGACCTTCACCAGATGCGGGTGCATGGCCAGGCTCGGGGAGACGGCGTTGACCCGGACCCCGTACGCGGCGGCCTCCAGGGCGGCGCAGCGGGTGAGAGCCATGACCCCGGCCTTGGCCGCCGCGTAGTGGGCCTGGCCCCGCTGGGCCCGCCAGCCGACCACCGAGGCGTTGTTGACGACGACGCCGCCGTCGCCCCCGTCCTTCATGCGGCGCAGGGCGGCGCGGGTGCAGCGGAAGGTGCCGTTCAGGGTGACGTCGAGGACCTTGTCCCACTGCTCGTCGGTCATGTCGACCAGGTCGGCGGTGCCGCCGAGTCCGGCGTTGTTGACGACGATGTCGAGGCGCCCGTGGCGCTCGACGGCGAGGTCGAACAGCGCGGCGACCCGGGTCTCGTCGGTGACGTCGCAGGGCAGGGCGTCGACCCGGTCGGCGCCGAACTCGGCGGCCAGCTCCGCCTCGGACTCCTTCAGTCTGCGGGCGTGGGCGTCGGAGAGGAGCACCCGCGCGCCTTCTTCCAGGAGCCGTCGGGCGGTGGCGCCGCCGATGCCGGCGCCCGCGGCAGCGGTGACGACGGCGGTGCGGCCGGCCAGCAGACCGTGGCCCGGCACGTAGGGGGGTGGTGTCCCGGTCATGCGCGGACCTCCTTGGGCAGGCCGAGGACGCGCTCGGCGATGATGTTCCGCTGGATCTCGTTGGAGCCGGCGTAGATGGTGTCGGAGCGGGAGAAGAGGTAGAGCCGCTGCCAGTCGGTGAGGTCGTAGGGCTCGCCGGCCGCCAGCATGCCCCCGGCGCCGCAGACGTCCATGGCGAGTTCCCCCAGCTCCCGGTGCCAGGTGGCCCAGAAGATCTTGCCGATGGAGGCCTCGGGGCCGGGGGCTCCGGCCGCGGTTCCGCCGAGCATGCGCAGGGCGTTGAACCGTATGGTCTCCAGGCCGATCCAGGCCCGGGCGATGCGGTCGCGGACGAGCGGGTCGGCGGCGGCGCCGTTGCGCCGGGCGAGGGCGATGACCGCCTCCAGCTCGCGCCGGAAGCCGACCTGCTGGCCGAGGGTGGACACGCCCCGCTCGAAGCCCAGGGTGGCCATGGCCACGCGCCAGCCCTCGCCGGGGGCTCCGACGATGTGGGAGGCGTGGGTGCGGGCGCGGTCGAAGAAGACCTCGTTGAACTCCGAGGTCCCGGTCAGCTGGACGATGGGCCGGATCTCCACGCCGGCCTGGTCCAGGGGCACGAGGAGGTAGGAGAGTCCGCGGTGCCGGGTCGAGCCGGGCTCGGTGCGGGCGACGACGAAGCACCAGTCGGCCTCGTGCGCGAGTGAGGTCCACACCTTCTGTCCGGTGACCGCCCAGTCGTCCCCGTCGCGCTCCGCGCGGGTCCGGACGTTGGCGAGGTCCGAGCCGGCGTCGGGTTCCGAGTAGCCCTGGCACCAGAGTTCCGCGGCGGCGACGATCGGCGGGAGGAACCGGGCGCGCTGCGCGGGCGTGCCGAAGGCGATGAGGGTGGGGCCGAGGAGCTGCTCGCCGATGTGGTTGACGCGGGCGGGGGCGTCGGCGAGGGCGTACTCCTCGTGGAAGGCGACCTGCTCTTCGAGGGTCGCGCCCCGTCCTCCGTACTCCTCGGGCCAGCCGACGCAGGTCCATCCGGCGGCGGCCATGTGCCGCTCCCAGGCGAGGCGTTCGGCATGTGCCTCGTGCTCCCGTCCGGGGCCGCCGCGGCCGCGCAGCGCCGCGAACTCGCCCGTCAGCTGCGAGCGCAGCCAGCCGCGGACCTCTCTGCGGAACTCCTCGACGTCGTTCATGGCCGTACGTTAACCTACCAAACACTTGTTAGGGAAGGAGGGCGGATGTCCGCTGCCCGCACCGCGTCCGGCACGCCCGCACCGCAGGAACCCGTCCGCTACGAACGCCGGGGCCCGGTGGCCGTGGTCACCATGGACCGCCCCGCGTACCGCAACGCCCAGAACTCCGCCATGACCTACGCCCTCGACCGCGCCTTCTACCGCGCGGCCGAGGACGACGAGGTCAAGGTGGTGGTGCTCGCGGGGGCCGGGAGGCACTTCTCCGCCGGCCACGACATCGGCACCCCGGAGCGCGACGCGCACCTGCCGTTCGACCGCAGGGCCGGCCTCTGGTGGGACCACTCGGACAAGACGGGCGCGGAGAGCCGCTTCGCCCGCGAGTCCGAGGTCTACCTGGGCATGTGCCGCCGCTGGCGCGAACTGCCCAAGCCCATGATCGCGTCCGTGCAGGGCGCCTGTGTCGCCGGAGGCCTGATGCTCGCCTGGGTGTGCGACCTCATCGTCGCCGCCGAGGACGCCTTCTTCGCCGATCCGGTGGTCCGCATGGGCATCCCCGGAGTCGAGTACTTCGCCCACCCCTGGGTGATGCCCCCGCGCATCGCCAAGGAGTTCCTGTACACCGGCGACCGGATGGGCGCCCGGCGCGCCTACGAGGTCGGCATGGTCAACCGGGTCGTCCCGCCCGGGGAACTGGCCGAGCACACCTTCGCCCTGGCCCACCGGATCGCCGAGATGCCCCGCATGGGCCTGGCGCTCACCAAGCGCGCCGTGAACCAGGCGGAGGACCTCCAGGGCCTGCACACGGGCATGGACTCGGTCTTCGGCCTCCACCACCTCGCGCACGCGCACAACGCCGAGACCGCATCCGACGCGCTCGGCGGCATGGACATCCGCTCGATGAAGGCGGCGGGAGCCTGATGGACCTCGACTTCTCCGCGGCCGACCACGCCTTCCGGGCCGAGGCCCGCGCCTGGCTCACCACGCACGTACCCGACGTTCCGCCGGCCTCCCTGGAGACGGAGAAGGGATTCGCCGCCCACCGGGAGTGGGAGCGGCTCCTGTTCGCCGACCGCTGGTCGGTGGTCTCCTGGCCCGAGGAGTACGGCGGCCGGAACGCCTCCATCCTCCAGTGGCTGATCTTCGAGGAGGAGTACTACGCGGCGGGGGCACCCGGCCGCGTCGGCCAGAACGGCATCAACCTCCTCGCCCCCACCCTCTTCGAGCACGGCACCGCGGAGCAGCGCGCCCGCGTCCTGCCCTCCATGGCGAGCGGCGAGGTCGTCTGGGCCCAGGCCTGGTCCGAGCCGGAGTCCGGATCGGACCTCGCCTCGCTGCGCTCCCGGGCCGAGCGCGCCGACGGCGGCTGGCTCCTGAGCGGACAGAAGACCTGGTCGTCCCGCGCGGCCTTCGCCGACCGGGCCTTCGGCCTCTTCCGCAGCGAGCCCGACACGGCCAGGCCGCACCAGGGCCTGACGTACCTGATGTTCCCGCTGGACGCCGAGGGCGTCACCGTGCGGCCCGTCGGGCGCCTGGACGGCAAGCCCGCCTTCGCCGAACTCTTCCTCGACTCGGTCTTCGTGCCCGACGAGGACGTGATCGGCGCCCCGGGCGAGGGCTGGCGGGTCGCGATGAGCACCGCGGGCAACGAGCGGGGCCTGACCCTGCGCAGCCCGGGCCGGTTCACGGCCGCCGCCGCGCGTCTGACCGAGCTGTGGCGGGAGAACGCCGAGCCCTCGGACACGGCCCTGCGCGACCGGGTCGCCGACGCGGTCATCGGCGCCCGCGCCTACCGGCTGTTCACGTACGCCAACGCCTCCCGGATCGCCGCCGGAGGCTCGCTGGGCGCCGAGTCCAGCCTCAACAAGGTCTTCTGGTCCGAGCTCGACATCGCCCTCCACGAGACGGCGCTCGACCTGCTCGGCCCGTACGGGGAACTCTCCGACGAGGCCGCGGACGCGCCCGCGCGCGGCGGCTGGGCCGAGGGCCACACGTTCTCCCTCGCCGGGCCCATCTACGCGGGCACCAACGAGATCCAGCGCGACATCATCGCCGAGCGACTGCTCGGCCTCCCGAAGGGACGCCGGTGATGCGGTTCCTCCTCGACGACGACCAGCGGGAGTTCGCCCGCTCGCTGGACCGCATGCTCGCCACGGCAGACACCCCGGCGGTCGCGCGGTCCTGGGCGGCCGGTGACACCGCGCCCGGGCGGGCGCTCTGGGCGCGGCTGGCGGAGGCCGGCCTCTTCGCCCTCGCCGTCCCCGAACGGCACGGCGGCCTCGGCCCGCTTCCGGTGGAACTGGCCGTCGCGTTCACCGCGTCGGGACGCCATGCCGTGCCCGGTCCGCTGGTGGAGACGGTCGCCGCGGCGGCGCTCCTCGACCGGCTCGGGACCGCCGAAACCGCCGGTCTGCTCCCCCGGATCGCGGCGGGAGAGGCCCTCGTCTCGCTGTGCGTGCCGGCCGTCGGCGGCCCGTACGCCCTGGACGCGGACGCCGCCGACGCCGTGCTCGTCGTCGAGGGCGACACCGTCCGCCTCGCCGAGGCCGCCGGCCCGGTCCAGCCCTCGGCCGACCCCGCGCGCCGGCTGGCCCGCCCGCTCGGCGGCACCGTCCTGGCCCGGGGCACCCAGGTGGCCGCCGCCACCGCGTACGCCGCCGACGTCGCGGCCCTGGCCACCGCCGCCCAGTCGCTCGGCCTCGGCCGGACCCTGCTCGACCGGACCGTCGCGTACGTCGGGCAGCGCACCCAGTTCGGCGTCGCCGTCGGGTCCTTCCAGGCGCTCAAGCACCGTCTCGCCGACACGCTCATCGCCCTGGAGTTCGCGCAGCCCCTGCTCCACGCGGCCGCCCTGGCCCTGGCGGAGGGGGCGGACGACTGCTCCGCGGAGATCGCGGCCGCGAAGGTCACCGCGGGCGAGGCGGCCTACGCCGCGGCCCGCACCGCCCTCCAGCTCCACGGCGCCGTCGGCTACACGGAGGAGCTCGATCTCGCCCTCTGGATCCGCAAGGCCCGGCCCCTGCGTGACGCCTGGGGGACTCCCGCGGCCTGCCGTGCCCGCGTCCTCGCGAAGGGAGCCCTGGCGTGAGGACGACGGAGGAGCAGGACGAACTGCGGTCCGCCGTACGGGCCGTGCTCGGCCGCCGCCCGGGAGACGCGGCCTGGCGGCCGCTGACCCGACAGATCGGCGTCGCGGGGCTGGCCGTCCCCGAGGAGTACGGCGGAGCCGGGTGCGGGGCGGTCGAGGTCGGCGTGGTGATGGAGGAGCTCGGAAGGGAGCTCAGCCCGGTCCCGTACCTCGGTTCCGCGGTGCTGGCGGCGCAGGCGCTGCTCGCCACGGGCGACGAGGCGGCCTGCGCCCGGCTGCTGCCCGGACTGGCCTCGGGTGCGGAGGTGGGCACCCTGGCGTGGGCCGAGGGCGGCTCCTGGGATCCGGCGGCCGTACGGGCCCGCGCCGTCCCCGGGCCCGCGGGAGGGTGGCGGATCACCGGGACCAAGGAGCACGTCCTCGACGGCGGGCGGGCCGAGGTGCTGCTGGTGGCCGCCCGGACGGATGCGGGCGTCTCGCTCTTCGAGGTGGCCGTGGACGGCGCGGGCGCGGAGTGCGCGCCCGCCGTCACGATGGACGAGACCCGTGCCCAGGCGCGGGTGGTCCTCGCCGGGGCCGAGGGGCGGCTGCTGGGCGTCGAGGGCGACGGCGGGCGGGTGCTGTCGCACGTCCTGGACCTTGCCTGCACGGCGCTCGCCGCCGAGCAGGTCGGCGCCGCCGCGCGCTGCCTGGAGCTCACCCTGGCCTACGCCGGGGAGCGGATCCAGTTCGGCCGGCCCATCGGCTCCTTCCAGGCGGTCAAGCACCGCCTCGCGGACGCGTACGTCCTGGTGGAGTCGGCGCGCTCGGTCGCGCTCGGCGCCGCCTTCGCCGCCGCGGCGGGCTCCCCGGAGCTGTCGCGCTGCGCCGCCGCCGCGAAGTCGGCCTGCTCGGAGGCGTACGCGGCGGTGGCCGGCGAGACGATCCAGCTGCACGGCGGCATCGGCATCACCTGGGAGCACGACGCCCACCGCTACTTCAAGCGGGCGCACGGCACGGCCCGGCTCTTCGGCCCGCCGCACTGGCACCGCGCCCGGCTGGCCGGCCTCCTGGGACTGCCGGCCGCGTGAGGGACCCCACCGTGCTCCGGCCACGGTCCGCCGGCGGGGTGGGGCCGCGGGGCCTCACTCCTCGTCGCCGGCGATCGCCAGCGCGAGGGCCTGGAGGACCTGTTCGGTGGGCGCCCCGGGTTCCGTCCGGTCGTAGGCGTCGGCCACCGTCTCGAAGGCGAGCACGAAGCCGCGGACCAGGGCGCTGACCGGGCCGGTGAGCTGACTGAGGACGGCCGCCCCGACCTCCACGGCGTCGTCGGTGTCGGGCACCAGGAACCGCGTCGGAATGACCTCGCCGAGCAGGTCGGAGACGTAGTCCTGGGGAACTCCACCGCGCAGGGCCGTGAGGGCCGCGATGGCCTTGAGCTGGATCTCGTTCTCCGTCATCGGACGAGCCTACCGAGGAAGTCCCGCACGGCAGCGTGCCCGGACCGCGTGTTCAGTCGGGCAGGTGCCCGAGGATCCGGTCCGGGGTCAGGGGCAGGTCCCGCAGCCGTACGCCCACCGCGTGGTGGACCGCGTTCGCGATCGCGGCCGCGGTCCCCACGATCCCGATCTCCCCGATGCCCTTGCTCCCCATGGGGTTGAGATGGGGGTCCTCCTCGTCCAGCCAGTGCGCTTCGAGTGACGGCAGGTCGGCGCAGACCGGGACGTGGTACGAGGCCAGGTCCCGTTCCGCGAAGTCCCCGAACGCGGGGTCGAGCGTGCTGCTCTCGGTCAGCGCCATCCCGAGCCCCATGGTCATGCCGCCGATGAACTGGGAACGTGCGGTGCGTCGGCTGAGGACCCGGCCCGCCGCGAAGACGCCGAGCAACCGGCGGACCCTCACCTCCCCCGTCACGGTGTCCACGTCGACCTCGGCGAACTGCGCGCCGAACGCGTGCCGTGCGTACGGGGACTCCCGGCCGGCCTCCTCCCCGGTGTCCGCCCGCGCGGTGAGGCCCTCCGGCGGCAGCGGCCCGGAATGGGCGCGCACCATCCCGGCCAGGGCGGTACAGGCCTTGTGGACGGACCAGCCCCAGGACGAGGTCCCCGAGGAGCCGCCCGCGAGGGGCGCGGTGGGCAGGGCGCTGCTGCCGAGCTCCACCTGTACCGAGTCCACCGGAACGCCGAGCGCCTCGGCGGCGACCCCGGCGAGGACCGTACGGGCCCCGGTCCCGATGTCGGTGGCGGCGATCCGTACGAGACGCCGGCCGTCCGGCCAGGCGTGCGCAGAGGCCGACGAGGGGCTCAGGAGGTACGGGTAGGTCGACGCGGCCACTCCGGTGCCGGTCAGAAGGTCACCCGTCCTCCGCACTCCCGGCCGGGGATCGCGGCCCTCCCAGCCGAAGCGCCGCGCCCCCTCCCGCAGGCATGCCGTGAGGCCCCTGCTGCTGAACGGCCTGCCGCTGTCGGGTTCGGTGCCGGGCTCGTTGCGGAGCCGGAGCTCGACGGGATCGACGCCGGTGGCGACGGCGAGTTCGTCCATGGCCGCTTCCAGGGCGTACATGCCGGACGCCTCGCCGGGGGCTCTCATCCACGAGGGTGTCGGCACGTCGAGGGCCACCACGCGATGGCTCGTCCGGCTGTGCGGCGAGGTGTACATGGTGCGGGCGGGGACGGCCGCCTGCTCGACGAACTCCCTCACCGTGGAGGTCTGGGTGACGACCTCGTGGGCGAGGGCGCGGATCACACCGTCGGCGTCGGCGCCGATGCGGACGCGCTGGACCGTGGGGGCGCGGTGGCCGACGACGGCGGCGAGTTCGCGGCGCGGGAGCACGAGCTTGACGGGCCGACCGAGGTGCAGTGCGGCCATCGAGGCGAGGACGACCTGCGGCCGCGGAGTGCCCTTGGAGCCGAAGCCCCCGCCGACGTACGCGGAGGTGACCGTGACACGCTCGCGGGCGACGTGGAACATCCGGGCGAGGACGTCCCGCACCTTCGTCGCCCCCTGGCTGGAGTCGTGCACGGTCAGCGCGCCGTCCTCCCACGACGCGGTGGCGGCGTGCGGCTCCATCGGATGGTTGTGCTGGGCGGTCATCGTGTAGGTGGCGTCGACGTGCACGGCCGACGCGGCGAAGGCGGCGTCGAAGTTCCCGCGCTCGCGCAGGGCCGGATGACCGCCGTTGGCCTCCTCGGGTGCGTAGAGGCCGGGGTGGTCGGCGGCCGGGCCCGCGTCGTGCTCGTCGACGGTGTACTCGATCCGCAGGTCGTCGGCGGCCGCCCGCGCCGCCTCCAGGGTGTCGGCGACCACGAGGGCCACGTACCAGCCCCGGTGGGGCACGCGGTCGGTCTGCAGCAGGGACAGTGTCGGGTCGTCGGCCTCGCCGAGGCGCGGTGCGTTCTCATGGCTGAGCACCGCCTGGACCCCCGGCCGTCGCAGCAGCTCGTCGGCGTGGACGGCGGTCACCCTGCCCCGCGCGACGGTGGCGGGAACCGGGACGGCGTGGGCGCAGCCGTGCGGGGTGTACTCGGCTGCGTAGCGCGCCGATCCGGTCACCTTCTGCCGGGCGTCGCGGCGGACGGGGGCGTCCTCGTCGGGCGTGGACGGGGCGGGGCGCGGGGGGTGCGGGGGCATGACGGGGTCGGCCTCCTCAGGGGCGGGACGCGAGGTCGGTGAGCACGCGGACGGCGAGACTGCGGGCGAGCGGCACCTTGAAGGCGTTGTCGCGCAGAGGGTCGGCCGCCGCGAGTTCGGCGTCGGCGGCGCGGGCGCACGTCTCCTCCGTGGCGGGCGCTCCGCGGAGGACCTCTTCGGCCTGTCGGGCCCGCCACGGCGCGTGGGCGAGCCCGCCGAAGGCGAGGGAGGCGTGGCGGAAGGCGCCGTCCTCGACGGTCACGGTCGCGGCGACGGAGACGAGCGCGAAGGCGTACGAGGCGCGGTCACGTGCCTTCCGGTAGACGCTGTGGACTCCCGCGGGAGGCGGGAGCGTCACCGCCGTGACGAGTTCGCCGGGCCGGATCACCGTGTCCTGCTCCGGTGTGTCACCGGGCAGCCGGTGGAATCCGGTGAGGGGCACGGTGCGCTCGCCGTCGGGGCCGAGGAGGTGGACCCGGGCGTCGAGCGCCGCGAGCGCGACGGCCATGTCCGAGGGGTGCGTGGCGACGCACCCCGGGGAGTGCCCGAGCACCGCCAGGTCCCGGTGGACGCCTTCGCGGGCGGGGCATCCCGTGCCCGGCGCCCGCTTGTTGCAGGGTTTCGAAGCGTCCTGGAAGTACAGGCAGCGGGTGCGCTGGAGCAGGTTGCCCCCGGTGGTGGCGGCGTTGCGCAGCTGCGCGGAGGCGCCGGCCAGAAGGGCCTGGGACAGGACCGGGTACCGGTCTCGTACCAGCGGATGGGCGGCGAGGTCGCTGTTGCGGACGGTCGCCCCGACGCGCAGGCCGCCGTCCGCGGTCTCGTCGACGCCGCCGAGCGGGAGACGGCCGATGTCGACGAGGAACGGCGGAGTGGCCACCCCCAGTTTCATGAGGTCGACGAGGTTGGTGCCGCCGGCGATGTAGTGGGCGCCGGGGTGCGCCGCGTACGCGGCGAGCGCCTGGTCGGTGTGCTCGGCGCGGACGTAGCCGAAGGGCTTCACGAGGCGACCTCCCGGACGGCGTCCACGATGTTCGCGTAGGCGCCGCAGCGGCAGAGGTTCCCGCTCATGCGTTCGCTGATCTCCTCCGGGGTGAGGACCGGGGGACCTCCGGTGCGGGGCTCGTCCGGCGCCGTGACGTGCGAGGGGTGGCCGGCGGCCGCCTCGTCCAGCATGGCCACGGCCGAGCAGATCTGACCCGGGGTGCAGTAGCCGCACTGCAGGGCGTCGTGTGCGACGAACGCCTCCTGGAGGGGGTGCAGGCGGTCCTCACCCCCGGCGAGACCCTCGATCGTGGTGACCGGCTCGTCGCAGGTGACGGCCAGGATCAGGCAGCTGTCGATCCTGCGGCCGCCGACGAGGACGGTGCACGCTCCGCACTGTCCGTGGTCGCAGCCCTTCTTGGCTCCGGTGAGGTCCAGGTGCTCGCGGAGGGCGTCCAGGAGGGTCGTACGGTGGTCGAGCCGCAGCTCGTACGTGGTCCCGTTGACCTGGAGCGAGACGGACGAGGCGTAGCCGGGAGGTTCTCCCTCCGTCGCGCCGTCAGGGGACGGCTGGTTCTCGCTGGTCGGTCCGGCACGGTGCACGGTGGTCGCTCCTCCCGCTGCGGACGGCGTGTCCGCCGTCGTCTCCTTCCCCGGCTTCCCCGGCTTGCGCACCGTGAGTCGCGCTTGTCCGCCGAACGGCTCAGAGACCACCGCGGTGGGCGGCCCGGCCGTCGGAGGGCCTCGGGGGCCGCTGCGGCCGTCCCCGTCAGGCGACCAGTTCGTAGATGCTCCGGGCCGTCGTCCACAGGCCGACGACCAGGGCCAGGGTGACGATCAGCCGCTCCTGGTGCTGCTCCAGCCAGGTCCGCAGGGCGTTCAGCCGGGCGTTGGCCGCCTCGGGTGCCCGGACCGCGTACGTCTCCATCACGACGAGGCTCAGGGTGGCCAGCAGGCAGTAGCCGGCCAGGGCGAGCCAGGCGGTGAGGGTGGACAGGTCCGCGTCGACGGCGGTCGCGGCGCCGACGCCGACCAGGGCCCACGGCTGCAGCACCCACGCGAGGGCGGCGGCGGTGGCCGTGGAGGCCTCGTCGATCCGGGCGGACCAGCGGGGCGGGCCGTGCGGTCGGGGCGGCCGGCGGTGCCGGTGGACGCCGTAGACGGCCAGGGCCAGGCCGAGGACCAGCTTCGCGACGATCGCGGCGGTCGAGGGGGCGCTGTGGCGTGCCGGCGGCTCGCCGCCCGTCAGCAGCACCACGCAGGCGATCACCGCGATGAGGTTGGCCAGCCACGACAGCAGGAACGCCAGCCCCTGGCGGACTCCGCGGCGGGAGGACAGCAGGAGGATGAAGGCGCTGTTGTGCAGGGGCCCCAGGCTGATGGCCGTGCCGACCACGATCAGGTCAAGGACCATCGAATCAGCCGCTCCTGGACGCGAAGGGGTGTGCGGTGGACGGGCGGGGGCCGGGCGGCGGGGCCGGGCGGGCCGGTGCGGTGCCGCCTTCCGACTGTGCAGGTGGCGGCGGGGCCGGTCAAGCAGGCCACGCCCGTACGTCACCCGCGTCCCCCGGGCGCCGAACGACGACGGCGGCCGGACCCGGGTCTTCCGGGTCCGGCCGCCGCTCGCGCCGGTAGGGGCGCTTCCCTCTGCCCGGTCCGGTCGGACCGGGCGGGCCGCACGGGTCGCCCCGTGCTCAGTCCGCGTGCGCGGGAGCGCGGCCGGTGCGCGGCCGCGCGGTGGGGGTCAGTTGGCGTTCACCAGCTCGTGCGCGGGCACGGTCACGGTGCGCGCACCCTTCGTACCGCCGAGGACGACCTTGCGCAGCGCGCTGTTGTTGTCGAGGTTGGTCTCCTTCAGCCGCTTGGCCGGGTTGGCGAGCACCTGGATGTAGTACGTGCCGTTGGGCAGGTCCGTGATGTCGAAGGACTGGCCGGGCAGGTCCTGGGTGTAGGTGTCGCCGGAGCCGACGTCGAGGACCTCGCGGACGGAGATGGAGCTCTCCTGGCCGCAGGCGGTGGAGAGGTCCGTGTTGAACGGGTGCCAGTTGGCGTTCTTCACCGTGTAGTCGACCGCGTCGGTGTTGGCGAGGCAGAAGGCCTCCTTGCCGCTGCGGACGGCTTCCTTCTTGTCGGCCTTCAGCAGCCGGTAGCTGGCGAAGTCGGTGAAGTGCCAGTGCACGTGGCCGGGGCGCGGGTCCCATTCCATGGTGCCGGTGGGCGTGTAGCCGACCTGCTTGCCCTTGGCGTCGTAGAAGTACTGGAAGGCGTCCATCTTGGCCTTGCCGGGCGAGCGGAAGCCGTCCACGACCAGCTGGGCCGGACCGGCGTTCCAGACGTTCGCGCTGAAGGCGAGGTAGTCCTTGCCGGGGGTGCCCTGGCCGCCGCCGTCGCCGATGGTGATGCCGTAGGCGGGCAGCGACCTCAGATCGGGCTTGGGGACGTCGGGGACGGACGGGGTGCCGGTCGGGCGGGCCGCCCGGGGGGTGAGGGCCGGGGCCTTGCGCGAGCCGTCGGTCTGACCGGCGGTGTCACGGGCGGCCTGGAAGCCGGAGCGCCCGGCCTGCCGGGCCTTCACGGCCCACGGCAGGGCCGGGGGCGCGGCCTTCAGCGGGCCGTGGCCCACGTTGTACGAGGGGCCCGCGCCGCTGGTCTGCGGTGCGCCGGCCTGGGCGGGGCTCGGGGCGGCGTGTCCCGCGCCGTGTCCGGCGTGGGCGGAGGGGTCCTGGTGCGCGGAGCCGTGCCCGGCGTGCGCCTGGGCCGCGGCGGCCGAGCGGCCGTTCTCCCAGCTGCGCTCCTCGATGGTCAGCTTCACCGTGGCGGGCTTGTCGGCGATGCCGAAGAGGTCGCGGTACTTCTTCGCGACCCCGACCTTGGCGGTGTAGGAACCCGCGGCGAGCTTCACGGGCTCGGTGTAGGAGCCGCCGTAGGTGTTCGCGGCCCAGCCCTTCTCGACGCCCCATACGGAGCCGAGGGTGAAGGGGTTGGTGGGGCAGCTCTCCGGATACTTCGAGGTGGCGGGCGCGTCGGGCCGGACCCGTCCGCTGGCGTTGTTCGGGCAGAAGCTCTCGGCGCGGGTGACGACCACCTTGCCGTTCTTGTCCTTGATGGTGACCTCGGCGAAGCCGGGGAGCCCGGAGAAGTCCTTCACGGTGCCCGCGGGCAGCGCCTTCGCCTTGGCCTTGCCGCCCTCGAAGACGGTCTGGGTCACGGTGACCGGGTCCTTGTAGGACTTCCGGGTCACCTTCAGCTCCAGCGGCTGCCCTTCGGAGGTGAGGTACGTGCCCAGGTCCAGGTAGACGCCCGGCTCCTCCTTCCAGGAGGTGAGCGTGACCGAGCCGGTCGCCGCGATGAGGCTCAGCTTCGGCCCGGTCGGGGCCGCCGTCGCCTTCTCCGGCGCCGCGGCCATGAAGCCGACCGTCACGGCCATGGCGGCGACGGCGGTGGTCCCCGCGAGCAGCGGCCGCCGGAGCCGGTGGGTGCGCGTGGTGCTCATCGTTCTCTCGTCCTCCGAATGCTGTGGAAAAGCAGATCGGCCGCGGCCCTGCGGGAGTTCCCCCTCCCGGGGCTGACGCGGTGTGGGGCGCTCGTGCACCCGCGCTGTGAGAGGAGAGCGGCGGCCATCCGGTTGTCCCGAGAGTCGAAAGGCCCCGATGTTGGCCGGAAGCAGCTCCTGGGGCGACGGCCGCACGCGCCTGGCGGAACGGCACTTCACCACGGGAAAGAGGGTCCGGTTCGCGAGACGGCGGTCGTGTCACGGGTGGCCCGAAAGCGCTGTCGCCCGGGTCGGGGTGCCGGAGGGCCCTCGCGGCACGGTCTCGGGACAGGGCGAGGCCCCGGTGTCCGGGAGGACACCGGGGCCGGGAGTCGGCGGGTGGGGCCGTGCGTTCAGCCCGCGTCGCGGGCGGCGGCGCGGCGGCGCCTCGTGATCAGGACGCCCGCGGCGGCGCCGCCGAGGAGGAGCGCGCCGAGGGCGTACGGGCTGCCGCTCTCCGTCTCCTCCGCGCCGGCGGCCCATCCGAAGCCGGCCTCGACGGCGCCGTTCGGCCGGCCGGAGATCTGGTAGGTGACGGTCTGCTGAATGCGCGGCGGGCACTTGAGGGTCACGGTGTCCGTGCCGGAGGCGGCGTCCAGCGGCAGGGTGAAGGTGCCGACCAGGACGCCCTCGCGGTCGCCGGGCAGGAGGTGGAACTTCCCGCCCACGACCGATTCGCCCTTGCCGTAGGTCTCCTTGCCGCAGGCGGTGGTGGTGACGGTGACGGTGCTTCCGGGGGCCGCCTTGCCGGGGTTGACCCGGGCGTCGCCGCCGGGCGCCGCGACGGCGGAGGGCGCGGACAGGACGAGGGCTCCCAGGACCAGGGCGAGCGGGGGAACCGTACGAGCGAGACGCATGCTTCTTCTCTCCTTCGGCGGAGCTTTCCTGGCCGGCTGGGCCGCGCGGCGCCTGTGCTGTGCTCCGTGCACGAGGAGATCGCCGACCGGGGGCCGCCGCAACGCGAGGAGTGCGGCCGATGTCCCCCGGTCGGGGGCTTGATCATCCTGACTGATGATCAACACCGCAGGTCACGGCGGGCCCGTCGGTGCGGGAAGGCGATCCGCCGTCCGCCCGCGAACGGGTGAGGGCCCGCGGCGACAAGCGCCGCGGGCCCCTGTTCCGGACCTGCCTCCGCCGCCCGGCCCGACGGCCGGACCGGCGCCCGGGAGCGGTCTCACGGGCCTCCCGAGCAGGGAGTCCCGCGCCCGGTCGCCGCACGGACCCGCCGTCCGGCGACCGGGCGCCCGGCGCATACCCGCCGCACGGGCGGCGGGCAAGCGGTCAGTCCCGGCCGAGGATCGCCGTGAGGGCCTGCCGCAGGGCCTCCGCCGGGTCCGCGGACGCCCCTTCGGACCGCCAGGCGACGAACCCGTCGGGGCGGACCAGGACGGCGCCGTCCGCGGTGACCCCGTGGGCCTCCCCCCAGTCCGCCCCGCCCTCGGTACCGAGGTCCGCCCCGGGCCCGTCACCGATCCGGTACGAGTCGAGCGGCACCGCCAGTTGCGGTCCGACCCGGCCGGCCGCGGCGTGCCAGCCGCCGGCGCCGTCCGCCGAGCTGAGGAGCACCAGGGACCGTTCGTACAGGTCGAGGGTGGAGATCCGGGTGCCGGCGCGGTCGAGCCACATGTGGGGGGCGCGGCTGCCGGGTTCGCCGGTCAGGCTCAGGCCTTCGAGCACGACCGGCCGGGCGGGGTCGGTGCCCAGGACGGCGCCCCGCTGGTAGCGGTAGCCGAGCACCTCGTTGAGGATGCCGCCCTTCCGTCCCTTGGGGCTGCCGGTGGCGGGGCCGGGGGTGTACCCGGGGTGGCTGTGCTCGACCGACCGCGCCGCGGCCCGCGCGCTGGTCGTCTCCGCGACCGGGCGGCGCTCCGCGTCGTAGGACGCGAGGAGTCCGGGGCCGGCCCAGCCGTTCAGGACGGCGGCGAGCTTCCAGGCGAGGTTGTGGGCGTCCTGGATGCCGGTGTTGGAGCCGAAGGCGCCGGTGGGCGGCATCTCGTGGGCGGAGTCGCCGACGAGGAACACCCGCCCGTCCGCGTACCGCTCGGCGATCCGCTCGGCCGCGTGCCAGGGGGCGCGGCCGGTGATCTCCACGTCGAGGTCGGGGACTCCGACGGCGCGCCGGATGTGCTCCCTGCACCGCTCGTCGGTGAACTCCTCCAGCGTCTCGCCGTTCTCGGGGTGCCAGGGCGCGTGGAAGACCCAGCGCTCCCGGTTGTCGACCGGCAGCAGGGCGCCGTCGGCGTCGGGGCTCGTCAGGTAGCAGACGATGAAGTGCCGGTCACCGACGACCTCGGCGAGGCCGCGGGAGAGGAAGGTGATGCTGACGTTGTGGAACAGGTCGCCCTGGCCGTTCTGCCGGATGGCGAGCTGTTCGCGGACCGGGCTGCGCGGGCCGTCCGCCGCGACGAGGTAGTCCGCCCGGATGGTGGTGTGCTCACCCGTGCCGCGGCTCTTGACCTGCGCGGTCACCCCGTCGGCGTCCTGCTCGAAGGACATCAGCTCCGCCGAGAACCGCAGGTCTCCGCCCAGCTCCCCGGCGCGTCGGACGAGCACCGGCTCCAGGTCGTTCTGGCTGCACAGGCACCACGCGGAGGGGCTGAAGCGGGCGAGGCCGCCGCCGGGGTCGATCTCCTTGAAGAGCCACTCGCCGGCGTCTCCCACCAGGTCCGGGGCCTGCAGGATGCCGTTGTTGCGCGCCAGCACCGACGCGGCCTCCTGGATCGGGTCGACGACGCCGGCCCCGCGGAACAGCTCCATGGTGCGCACGTTGTTGCCGCGGCCCCGGGGGTGGATCGAGGTGCCCGCGTGGCGCTCGACCAGGATGTGCGGCACGCCGAGACGGCCCAGGAACAGCGCGGTGGAGAGGCCCACCAGCGAGCCGCCGACGATGAGTACGGGCGTGCGGTGACCGGTTGCTTCGCCGGCCACGTCGAATCGGTCCATGTTCGTCTCCGGCGTCGCGTGCGACGCGAATCGGGGATGGGATGCAGATTCATGCCCTTCGGGGAAGCCTCCGCCTGCCCGAGGCACCCGGATGGCCCGCGTTTCACTCGTCCGATCCACGCGGACTCGCGCACTCCCGGCGCTCCTGTCAAGGATCGACACATGACGGCCCCGGCGTGTCGCTCACGCAGGTCGTTCCCCCCTCCCCACCGAGAAGAGAAGAGGTGTGCCGGATGGCCCCCTCGGGACGCATCTCGCAGTCCGTTTTCGACGGCTCCAGGCTGCGGGTGATCCTGCTGCTCGACCTGTACGAGGGAGCTCAGCAGCAGTTCCTGGACGCGTACGAAGTGATGCACAAGCAGGTCGCCTCCATCCCCGGTCACATCAGCGACCAGCTCTGCCAGTCCATCGAGAACCCCTCGCAGTGGCTCATCACCAGCGAGTGGGAGAGCGCGCCGCCCTTCCTCGCGTGGGTGAACAGCGAGGAGCACGTCGAGATCGTCAAGCCGATGCACAGCTGCGTGCGGGACACCCGCTCGATGCGCTACAGCGTCCTCCGGGAGACCGGCCCCGCCCAGGTGGCGGCGGTGACCACGACCCCGGCCGACGCGCAGCTGAAGGCGCGTGTGGGCGAGGGAGTGGCGCGACACGCCCTCACCTTCACCGTCAAGCCCGGCTCCGAGTCCAAGGTGGCGGAGATCCTGGCCGGGTACGAGTCGCCCCGCGCCCAGGTCGACGAGACCACGCGGCTCCGCCGCACCTCCCTCTTCATGCACGGCAACCGCGTCGTGCGGGCCGTCGAGGTGGAGGGCGACCTCCTCGTGGCGCTGCGGCACGTCGCCCGGCAGCCCGAGGTGCGCGCGGTCGAGGAGGCCATCAACCCCTACCTGGAGCAGGACCGGGACCTCACCGATCCCGAGTCGGCACGGGTGTTCTTCACCCGCGCGGCGCTGCCCGCCGTCCACCACGTGACGGCCGACCGGCCGGCCCCGGCGGACGTGCGGCGGCACGCGCTGTACTACCCGGCGAAGGAGGGCCACGGCATGGACCTCGCCCGGCTGCTCGCCGACCAGGACCGGGCCGCCGCGGGCGACCCCGCGAACCCGGTGCACGCGAGCACCGTGTTCCAGCGCGACGACATCGTGGTGCGCCTCGTCGACGTCGCGGGCGAGCTCGACCTCGACCCGGTCGCCTCCCTCGGGCTCCGTGGTGCCGGAAAGGCCGCGGAGCTGGAGCGGCTGCTCGACGGCGCCGCGATCGGCGTCGAGGGGTCGCTGGAGACCGAGCGCAACGTCAACCGGCTCCTGTCGCACGCCGACATGCTGCCCGTCACGGACCGCTCGGCGCAGTCCTGACGCCGCTCGCGGCTCCCACCGCGGTCCCCCAGCACGTCACTGCCACATCTGGAGGTACACACCATGCCCAAGCCACGCATCGTGACCTTGAGCGAGACGGAACCCAACCGCAGGCGCGGGGGTGATCTGCGGGCCATGCTCACGCCGGCCACCGTGGGTTCCACCAGCGGCTTCATGGGTCTGGCCATCGTCCAGCCGGGCGAGCGGATCGGCGAGCACTACCACCCGTACTCCGAGGAGTTCGTCTACGTCGTCTCGGGCGCCCTGGAGGTGGACCTCGACGGCGAGACGTTCGCGCTGGAGCCCGACCACGGCCTCCTGATCCCGATCGACGTGCGCCACCGGTTCCGCAACGTGGGCGACGTGGAGGCCCGCATGGTCTTCCACCTCGGTCCGCTGGCCCCCCGGCCGAGCCTCGGGCACGTCGACACCGAGGTCACCGAGGAGGCCCAGCTGGCCGCCGCGGGCCCGCACCTGACCGTGCACGCCCCGGCGCCGGTGGCCGAGCGCAGCGGGGCCATCGAGTGACCCGGCGCGTGGCCGTCACCGGCATCGGTGTGGTCGCTCCCGGCGGCACCGGGACGAAGGCGTTCTGGGACCTGCTCTCCGCCGGCCGTACCGCGACCCGCGGCATCACCCTGTTCGACCCGGCCGGCCTGCGCTCGCGCATCGCCGCCGAGTGCGACTTCGACCCGCTGGACCACGGTCTGGACCCGGAGCTGAGCAGCCACGCCGACCGGTACATCCAGTTCGCCGTCGTCGCGGCCGGCGAGGCCGTCCGCGACTCGGGGCTCGACACCGACGCCGAGGACCCCTGGCGCGTCGCCGTCTCCCTGGGCAGCGCGGTCGGCGGCACGACCCGTCTCGAGCACGACTACGTGCTGGTCAGCGAGCGCGGACAGCGCTGGGACGTGGACCACCGCGCTGCCGCGCCCCAGCTGCACATGGCGTTCTCGCCGAGCACGCTGGCCTCCGTGGTGGCCGAGCGGTTCGGCGCCCGCGGCCCGGTGCAGACCGTCTCCACGGGCTGCACCTCCGGCCTGGACGCCGTGGGCTACGCCTTCCACACCATCGAGGAGGGGCGGGCGGACGTCTGCATCGCGGGTGCGTCGGACTCCCCCATCTCCCCCATCACCATGGCCTGCTTCGACGCCATCAAGGCCACGTCCCCCGACAACGACGACCCGGAGCACGCCTCCCGGCCCTTCGACAACAACCGGAACGGTTTCGTCATGGGCGAGGGCGCGGCGGTCCTGGTCCTGGAGGAGTACGAGCACGCCAGGGCCCGCGGTGCGCACATCTACTGCGAGATCGGCGGCTACGCCACCTTCGGGAACGCGTACCACATGACCGGTCTGACCGGCGAGGGACTGGAGATGTCCCGGGCGATCGACACCACGCTCGACCAGGCCCGGCTCGACCCCACGCTGATCGACTACGTCAACGCGCACGGCTCGGGCACCCGGCAGAACGACCGGCACGAGACCGCCGCGGTGAAGCGGTCCCTGGGCGCGCACGCCTACGACACCCCCATGAGCTCCATCAAGTCCATGGTGGGGCACTCGCTGGGGGCGATCGGGGCGATAGAGGTGGCCGCCTGCGTGCTGGCCCTGCAGCACCAGGTGGTCCCGCCCACGGCGAACTACGAGACCCCCGACCCCGAGTGCGACCTGGACTACGTGCCGCGCACCGCCCGCCCCCGGAAGCTGAGGAACGTGCTCTCCGTGGGCAGCGGATTCGGCGGCTTCCAGTCCGCGGTGCTCCTGACGGGAACGGGCGGGAGGACACGATGAGCACTCAGCGCCCACGGCGCGCGGTCGTCACCGGCATCGGGGTGATCGCGCCCAACGGACTGCGGGCCGACGCGTACTGGAAGTCCGTCCGCGGAGGCGTCGGCGTACTGGACCGGATCACCCGCGAGGGGTGCGGCGACCTGCCGCTGAAGGTCGCCGGCGAGGTGCGGGGCTTCGACGCCTCGGCCCTGATCGAGGAGCGCTTCCTCGTCCAGACCGACCGGTTCAGTCACTACGCGATGGCCGCCGCCCAGCTCGCCGTCGACGACGCCGGGCTCGGCCACGACGACCCGGAGGAGCCCTTCTCCATCGGCGTCGTCACCGCGGCCGGTTCCGGCGGCGGCGAGTTCGGCCAGCGGGAGCTCCAGAAGCTCTGGGGCCAGGGCTCCAAGTTCGTCGGCCCGTACCAGTCCATCGCCTGGTTCTACGCCGCGAGCACCGGTCAGATCTCCATCCGGAGCGGGTTCAAGGGCCCGTGCGGCGTCGTCGCGAGCGACGAGGCCGGCGGACTCGACGGCATCGCCCACGCGGCCCGGGCCGTGCGGCGCGGGACCGGCGCGGTGATCGTCGGGGCCGCGGAGGCGCCCCTGGCCCCGTACTCGATGGTGTGCCAGCTCGGCTATCCGGAGCTGAGCACCGTCGAGGACCCGGACCGGGCCTACCGGCCCTTCACCGCCGGAGCCTGCGGCTTCGTCCCGGCGGAGGGCGGCGGGATGCTCGTCGTGGAGGACGAGACCCGGGCCAGGGACCGCGGGGCGGTCGTCCGGGCCGTCGTCGCCGGGCACGGCGCCACGTTCACCGGCGCGTCCCGCTGGGCGGAGTCCCGGGAGGGACTCGCCCGCGCGATCCGCGTCGCGCTGGACGAGGCCCGCTGCGCTCCGGAGGAGGTCGACGTGGTCTTCGCCGACGCCCTGGGCGTACCGGACGCGGACCGTGCCGAGGCGCTGGCGATCGCCGACGCCCTCGGCCCGCACGCCGCCCGCGTGCCCGTCACGGCCCCCAAGACGGGCATCGGCCGCGCCTACTGCGGCGCTCCCGTCCTGGACACCGCCGCCGCGGTCTTCGCGATGGAGCACGGCGTGGTCCCGCCCACCCCCAACGTGTTCGACATCTGCCACGACCTCGACCTGGTGATGTCCCGCGCTCGGCCCGCCGAGCTGCGCACGGCCCTCGTCCTCAGCCGGGGACTCATGGGATCCAACGCGGCGCTGGTCGTGCGCCGCGGCGACGACTCCGCCCGGTAGGACCGGGCGGGAAGGAGAACACAGATGATCACCACCGCACTGACCTTCGACGAACTCGCCGCGCTGATGAAGCAGGCGGCCGGCGTGACGGTCGAGCCCCGGGAGCTGGAGAAGGCCCCGGACGCGCCGTTCACCACCCTGGGCCTCGACTCGCTCGGCCTGCTCGGGATCGTCGGCGAGGTCGAGAACCGGTACGGCGTGGCGCTGCCCACCGACGCCGAGCGCTGCAAGACGCCGGCCGAGTTCCTCGGTCTGGTGAACAACGCCCTCAAGACGGGAGTCTGACGTTGTCCGGTCACACTGACAACAGCATCACCATCGACGCGCCGCTCGACCTCGTCTGGGACATCACCAACGACATCGAGAACTGGCCGAACCTGTTCAGCGAGTACGCCGCGCTGGAGGTGCTCTCGCGCGAGGGCGACTCGACCACCTTCCGTCTGACCATGCACCCGGACGAGTCCGGGAAGGTGTGGAGCTGGGTGTCGGAGCGGACCGTCGACCGCGCCGCGCGGACGGTCCGCGCCCGCCGCGTCGAGACCGGCCCGTTCGCCCACATGGACATCCGGTGGGAGTACGAGCAGACCCCGGCCGGCGTCCACATGCGCTGGGTGCAGGACTTCGCGATGAAGCCCGACGCCCCGGTCGACGACGCGTGGATGACGGACAACATCAACCGGAACTCGCGGACGCAGATGGCGCTCATCCGGGACCGCATCGAGCAGGTCGCCCGTGACCGCCGGGGCGCCCCGGTCCTGCCGGGCTGACCGGCCGCCGGAGCGTCCGGCACGCCCACCCCCTGAACTCCGAGGAAGGAAGCCCCATGCACCACGCTCTGATCGTCGCCCGGATGGCGCCCGGTTCGGCGCCGGCGATCGCGGACGTGTTCGCCGCGTCCGACCGCGGCGAACTCCCGCACCTGGTCGGCGTCAACCGGCGTCGCCTGTTCCAGTTCGGTGATGTGTACCTGCACCTCATCGAGTCGGAGCGGGACCCGGCCCCGGCCATCGCCAAGCTGACCGGCCACCCGGAGTTCCGGGACGCCAGCGAGCGGCTGTCGGCGTACGTCAGCGCCTACGACCCGGAGACCTGGCGGAGCCCGAAGGACGCCATGGCGCAGTGCTTCTACCGCTGGGAGCGCGACGGGGTCTCCTGATCCCGAGGCAGCACGGCGGACACCCGAGGCCGCCCGCCCCGCGTACGACGCGGAGCGGGCGGCCTCGGGTTTCCCTGCGGGCTGTCGTCAGGCGGGAACCGTGCACTCGAAGGCGTGGAGGTACGCGTTGACCGGGCGGATCTCGCCGATGACGAGTCCGGCGTCGGTCAGCCGGTCGACCATGCTCTGCCGGGTGTGCTTGGCGCCGCCGACGTTGAGGAGCAGCAGCAGGTCCATCGCGGTCGTGAACCGCATGGACGGGGTGTCGTCCACGAGGTTCTCGATCACGACGACCCGGGCGCCGGGGCGGGCCGCCCGGCAGACGTTGGCGAGCGCCCTGCGGGTGCTGTCGTCGTCCCACTCCAGGATGTTCTTGATGATGTACACGTCCGCCTCGACCGGGATGTCCTCGCGGCAGTCGCCGGGGACGACGCGGACGCGGGAGCTCAGCTCGCCGCCGTCCCGCAGGCGCGGATCGGCGTTCTCCACCACTCCGGGGAGGTCGAGCAGGGTGCCCCGCAGGTCGGGGTAGCGCTCCAGCAGGCTGGCCAGGACGTGGCCCTGGCCGCCGCCGATGTCCGCGACGGAGGAGGCCTCCCGCAGGTCGAGGAGGTCGGCGACGTCCTGGGCGGACTGCCGGCTGGACGTGGTCATGGCCCGGTTGAAGACGTACGCGGACTCGGGGGCCTCCTCGTTGAGGTACGGGAAGAACTCCTTCCCGTACACGTCCTCGAAGACGTTTCCGCCGGAGCGGACGGCCTCGTCGAGCTTCGGCCACACGTCCCAGGTCCACGGCTCGGTGCACCACAGGGCGATGTAGCGCAGGCTGTGCGGGTCGTCCTCGCGCAGCAGCCGGGACATCTCCGTGTGGGCGAAGGTGCCGTCGGGGTTCTCGGTGAAGACGCCCTGGCAGGACAGCGCGCGCAGGAGGCGCAGCAGGGTCCGGGGCTGGGCCTGTACCGCGGTGGCCAGGTCCTCCGGGGTCATGGGCGTGTCGCCGAGGGCGTCCGCGACGCCGAGGCGGACGGCGGCCCGGACGGCGGCGGCGCAGGCCGCGCCGAACACGAGCTCCCTGAGCCGCATGGGCGGCGGCGGGGCCGGATCGACGGTCCGGGATACCGGGTCAACAGTGGTCATCTGTCGCCTTGTCTGTGCGGTGGTGCCGTGTGGATGGGGTGCGGGGCCGGTCGTCAGCAGAGGCCCGCGGGCTCCGAGACCCCGCAGGTGTTGCCGCGGAAGGTGTTGCCCTGGCCGGTGTCCCGGTTGGCGAGGTCGGCCGAGCCGTTGCGGAGCACGACGTTGTCGCGGATCTCGTTGCGCTCGTTGAGGGCGCCGACGAAGCTCTTGAAGAGCACGATGCCGCCGGACAGGGGCGAGGCGCCGACGTTGTCCTCGATCCTGTTCTCGGCCACCAGCGTCTCCTCGGCGCCGGTGAGGACGATTCCCGAACCCTGGAGGAAGGGCAGGCGGGGCGTCTTGGGGCACAGCTTGTTGTTGTCGTGGACGTGGTTGCGGCGCAGGGTCATGGCGCCGGCGCGCGGGGTGGACTCGTCGCCCACGACGAACACGGCGGCGCAGTTGCCGGTGGCCTCGTTGCGCTCGACGGTGAGGTTCCGCAGGCGTCGCACGGTGACGCCGATCCGGTTGCCGGTCACGCGGTTGTGGCTGATCACGGTGCCCCGGGCGTCGACGGCGCCGGACTCCGTGTCGGTGGTGTTGGAGACGAAGAGGCCCGCGTCGGCGTTGTCGCGGGCGGTGTTGTGCGTGAGGGCGCTGCGGACGGACCGCTCCAGGGCGATGCCCCAGTTGCCGTTCTTCTCGGCGGTGACCCGCTGGATCCTCAGCCGGTCGGTCCGCGAGGCCCACAGCCCGTTCCTGGTGAAGCCCCTGAGGGTGAGCGAGCGTACGGTGACGTCCTCGACGGGCCGGTCGGCGGTGCCGGTCACACAGACGCCGTGGCCGGCCTTCGCGCAGGTGTCGGCGCCGTCGCCGGGCACGAGGACGGTGGGGAAGACGGTCGAGCCCCGGAGGGTCAGGTTCGACGTGGTGATGCGGACGCTCTCGCGGTAGGTCCCGGGAGAGAGGACGACCGTGTCCCCGGGCTTCGCGGCGTCCACTGCTCTCTGGATCGATTCGCCGGGCTTGACCCGGTGCACCGTCCGATGGTCGGCCGTCGGTGCGGCGGCCCCCATCCCCGAGACCACGAGGGTCACGGTGCATGCCAGGTAGGCGATCTGTCGTCTGGTCATACGGGGAAGCTAAGAGCGGGTCCGCGGCCCCGCCACCGCTGATCGTCCAGGCGGACCTAGGCATACCTCCCTGCGGTCCACGCGCCGGGCGTGGCGCGCGGCTCCCGGGCCGGATCGGTGCTCCAGGGCGGACGGGGCCGTCCCCGGGCCGACCGTCGGGGACGTGCTCAGGGCGGTGGGCGGCGTCGCGGGCCCGCGTGGGGCGGCCGCCGTCCCGAGCGGCGGACCGGACGCCGCCGTCCTGAGCGGCGGACCGGACGCGGCCGGTGGTCGCCGCCCGGCCGCAGGGCGGCGGGCCGGGACGGCGGGGCCGGTGCGGGACGCGTTCGCCTCCGGTCCGCACGCGGTCCCGGTCGTCGCGGCCGCACACTGGGAGGGGCGGCCTCGCCGGCCGTCATCGTCACCGTGCGGGTGCCGCCGGGCGGAGCGGGGCGGCGGGGGCCGGAGCTGGGCGCGGGTCCGCGCGGCACGGAGGCGCGGGCGCCGTCCTGGCGGGACGGCAGCCTCGCGGAAGGCCGATCTCCCGTCGGCAGGGCCGAGGTTGACGACACGTCAGGGGCGATCATACACACGGATGTTTGGGTGCAAGCCGGTAGACGTCGCCCTGGACATGAAGGCTGATTCCGGGCGGTGGACGGCTCTTGACGGTGCCTGGGCGGTGTGCGAATCTCTCGACAGGTCTGGACCAATGGGCTTCATCGGGCGGGGCCGGAGATACCAGAAGCTACGGGGCATCCTGGCGTCTCCGGCGGTCCGGACCTCTCTCGGCCGTCGGCCGGTCCTCCGGGGGGGGTGGACCGGCCCCCATCCGACGACCGGTGCCGCCACCGAACCCGGCTCCTCCGGCGTGCCCGCGGGCACCTCGGCCCGGCCGTCCGGTGGCCCGCGCCCCTGCCGCGTCCGCACGTCCACGCTGCTGCTCATCCGTTCTGCTCCGACGTCCTAAGCGAGCTGCCGATGTCCGAAGTCCTCTTCCGGTCCGACCGCACTCCGGCCTCCCCCGCCCAGCAGGGGGTCTGGCTGACCGATCGGCTGGGACTGGCCCGCGAGGCGTTCCACATGCCCCTGCGGATCTCTTTCGACCGGGTCGACGCACCCGCGCTGTGCCGTGCGGTGGCCGCCGTGACCGAGCGCCACCCGGCCCTCGCCGCCCGCCTGGTGGAGCGTGACGGGCGGATCTGGCAGGAACCTGCCGCGCGGCCGCCCGAGCTGACCCTCCTCGACGCACCCGCGGACGAGGCGGCCCTGGAGCGGCTGCTCGACGCCGACGCGGCCCGCCCGTTCGCCCTGGAGACCGGTCCGCTCAGCCGCTTCAGCCTCTACCGACGCCCCGACGGGAGCTCCGAACTCCTCGTCACCGCCCATCACTCGGTCTTCGACGGCAACTCCAAGGACGTACTGGTCCGGGACCTCGCCGCCGCGTACGGGGCGACCCCGCTGCCGCCCTCCCCCGGCGCACCGGCCGGGTCCGCGGCGGATCCGGACGCGGTACGGCGGGCCGCCGCGTTCTACGGGCCGCGCTGGGCCGCCGCGACCGAGCCGGTGCTCCCCGGCGCGCTCCGCGCACCGACCTCCGCGGGCCCCGGGGAGGCCGTCGCATGGCGCCTCGACAGCGTCGAGGCGAAGGAGCTGACCACGGCGGCCGCCACCGCCGGCACCACCTCCTTCGAGTTCCTGCTCGCCGCCCTGCACGGACTGCTGCGCCGCTACGGCGGGGAGGCCGTGCCGGTCTCCGTACCGCTCTCCACCCGAAGACCCGAACTCGCCTCCGAGATCGGCATGTTCGTCAACGAACTCCCCGTCCACGCACCCGCGGCCGACCCGTCGCAGCCCTTCACCGCCTTCGCCGCGGCCGTCCGGACCGAGCTGCGCTCCGGCTATCCCTTCCGCGACGTGCCCTTCGGCGCCGCCGTCCCGGCCCTGGAGCCCCGCGTCGGCCTGACGGCCGTCTCGCTCGGCTACCGCCGCCGCGGCCCGGACCCCGACTTCGGCGGCGCCGGTGCCCGGATCTCCTGGGCCGTGCACAACCGCACCGCCCGCAACACCCTCCATCTGCAGATCGTCGAAGAGCCCGACGCCTCGGGCGGGGCACTCGACTTCAGCCTCCAGTACGACCCCGCCGTCCTGGCCCCCGAGACCGCCCGCCGGATCGCCGGCCACTACCGGACCCTGCTGGCCGGAGCCGCCGCCTCGCCCACCACTCCGCTGCGGGACCTGCCGCTCCTGGACCCCGCCGAGCTCCGGGCCGTCACCCTGGCGCCCAACGCCACCGACCGGCCCTATCCGGCCGACCGGACCGTCCTCGACCTGGTCCGCGCCCAGGCGGACGCGACCCCCGCGGCGATCGCGGTCAGCGCCGCCGACCGACGGCTCAGCTACCGCGAACTACTGCGTCGTGTCGACGATTTGACGGAGGCGCTCCGCTCCGGAGGCGTCCGTCCCGGCGATCTGGTCGCCCTCCATCTGGACCGCACCGCCGACCTTCCGGCCGCGTTGCTCGCCGTCCTCGCCGCCGGCGCGGCCTACCTGCCGCTGGACCCCGGATACCCGGCCGAGCGCCTCGCCCTCGTCCTGCGCGACTCGGGAGCCTCGCTGCTGCTCGCGGACCGCGACCCCTCCCCCGCGGTCGCCGCGGCCGCCCCGGCGGTGCTGCGACTCCCGACGGCGTCGGAGCGGGCCCGGGGCAGGACCGCCGACACCGCGCCCGGCCCGGACGACGTGGCGTACGTGCTCTACACCTCCGGCTCCACCGGCCGCCCCAAGGGCGTCTCGGTCGGCCACCGCGCGCTGGTGAACCTGCTCACCTCCTTCGCCGACCTGCTCGCGGCCGGCCCCGGCCACCGCTGGCTCGGCCTGACCTCGCTCTCCTTCGACATCTCCGCCCTGGAGCTCTACCTCCCGCTGATCACCGGTGGCCGCCTCGTCCTGGCACCGGAAGGCCTCGCCGTCGACGGCCCCGGACTGCTCGCCCTGATCGGCGCCGAGGACGTGACCCACGTCCAGGCCACCCCCTCCGGATGGCGGGTCATGCTCACCGCCGGGACCGGCATCGACGCCCTCTCCACCGTCACGGGTCTGGCCGGCGGCGAGGCACTCCCGCTCCCCCTCGCCCGCGCGCTGCGGGCGCGCACCGCACGGCTGTTCAACGTCTACGGGCCCACCGAGACGACCGTCTGGTCGACCTGCGCGGAGCTCCCCGCCGAGCCGGAGCGCGTCGGGATCGGCCGCCCGATCGCCAACACCCGGGTGTACGTCGTCGACGACCGGCTGCGGCCCACCCCGCTCGGCATCCCCGGGGAGCTGCTGATCGGCGGGGACGGCGTGGCGCACGGCTACCTCGGCCGGCCCGAGCTGACCGCCGAGCGGTTCGTGCCCGACCCCTTCGGTCCCCCGGACACCCGGCTCTACCGCACCGGCGACCTCGCCGTGTGGACGGAGAGCGGCGAACTCGACTTCCTCGGGCGGATCGACGACCAGGTCAAGATCCGTGGCCACCGGATCGAACTCGGCGAGATCGAGTCCGCGCTCCTGGAGCACCCGGCGCTCGCCGCGGCCGCCGTCGCCGTCCGCACCGAGGAGGACGGCGAGCCCTTCCTCGCCGGCTACCTGGTCCCGGCCGACGGCGCCCGTCCGCCCGCCCCGGCCGCACTGCGGGACCATCTGCTGCGTACGCTGCCGGCCGCGATGGCCCCGCAGCGGTGGCTCACCCTGGAGGGGCTGCCGCTCACGCCGAACGGCAAACTGGACCGGCGGGCCCTGCCGCACCCCCCGCGCGAGGCTCCGGCATCCCCGGGGGACGCACGGGACGCCGGGTCCGACGACGAGACGACCCGGACGGTCCGCCGGATCTGGGCCGAGGTGCTGGGCCTGCCCGACATCGGCCCCGAGGACGATCTGTTCGACCTCGGCGGGCACTCGCTGACCGTGGTCCGGATCGCCGCCCGCATCCGCGACGCGCTCGGCGTGGAGGTGGACTTCGACGTCTTCTTCGACGTCCCGACCCCGGCGGGCATCGCCGCCGCCGTCCGCGCACTCCTCTAGACCCGCGGTCCCGTCGGACCGCACTCACCCCCGCCGGGGCACGGGCCGCCCGGCCCGTGCCCGGCCCCGCCCTGCCCCGGTCGGCCGACCGCACGGGTCCCGCCCTGCACCGGACCGCCGACCGTCCGGGTCCCGCGCCCGCTCCGAACCGGACACCGGCACGGCCGGCCGGTCGGCACCCGCACCCGCACCCGCACCCGCACCCGCATGTGGCCTTCGCCCCGCTCTCCGATCCCACGCACCTTCCTTCCGAAACGCCCGAACAGGACCCCGATGACGGATACCCAGGACCTGCCCACCGGCTGGTCCGCAGCCAAGCGCGCCCTGCTCAGCCAGCGGCTGCGCGGCACGGCAGCCCCCGCCCGGGTGGTGGAGCCCCGCCCGGCGGACACCTCACCGCCGCTCTCCAGCGGCCAGGAACGCCTCTGGTTCATGGACCAGTTCGCCCCCGGATCCACGGCGTACACACTGGCTCCGGCCCGCCGCCTCCGCGGCCCGCTCGACCGCGCCGCGCTGGACGCCGCGCTCACCGACCTGGTGGCCCGGCACGAGAGCCTGCGGATGACCTTCCCCGCCACCGAGGCCGGCACCGCCGAGGTACGGGTCGCCGAGCCCGCCCCGTTCACCGCCCGGCACGTGGACGCCACGACCGACCCCGACCCTGAGGCACGGGCGACCGCCGCACTCGGCGCCCTCATCGCGGAGCCCTTCGACCTCGGGGCCGGCCCACTGGTGCGCGCCCTGGTGGTCCAGGTCGCCGAGGACGACCACGTCCTCGCCCTGGTCATGCACCACATCATCTGCGACGGCTGGTCGATCGACCTCCTCCACCGCGAACTCGACCTCCGGTACGCCCACCACGCCCACGAGGAGCCCGGCGAACTTCCGGCCCTGGACGTTCAGTTCGGCGACTACGCCCGCTGGCAGCGGGACCGTCTGGAGAACGGCCCGCTCGCCGCCTCCCGCGCGTACTGGCGCACGGCGCTCGACGGCGTCCCGGCCCTCGACCTGCCCTCCGACCGGCCGCGGCCGCCCCTGTTCACGTTCGACGGCGCCGCCACCGAGTTCCGCTGGAGCCCGGACCTCTCCCGCCGGATCGGCGAGGCCGCGCGGGCGTACGGCGCCTCGACGTACATGGTCCTCATGGCCGGGTTCCAGGCCCTCCTCGGGCGCCACGCGGGGCAGCGCGACTTCGCCGTCGGCTCGGCCGTCGCCGGTCGCCTGCACCGTGAACTGGAGAACGTCGTCGGGGCGTTCGTCAACATGCTGCCGATCCGCGCCCGGCTCTCCGCCGAACTGGAGTTCGGGCAGTTGATCAGCCGGGTCCGCGAGACCACGCTCGACGCGTACGCGCACCAGGAGGTGCCGTTCGAGCAGATGGTCGGCGACCTGGCGGTGGAGCGCGACGTCAGCCGCGCCGCGGTCTTCCAGACCACCTTCGCCTTCCAGAACTACGGCGACCGCGCGGCCGGCCCCGCGACGGGCCCGGCGGGCCTGGACTCCCGGGGCTTCGGCTACGAGGCCACCACCACCCACGCCGACCTCGCCCTCTACATGCGCGAGGAGGCGGACGGCGGCCTGTACGGGCTGCTCACCTACCGCACCGACCTCTTCGACGCCGGCACCGTCGAGCGCCTCGTCGAACGCTTCGAGCTGCTGGTCACGGCGGGCGTCGCCGACCCCGCGCTGCCGGTCGACCGGCTGCCGCTCCTGGGCGCGGCCGAGCGTACGGCCGTCCTGGAGACCTGGGCCGCGGGGCCCGCGCTCCCGGACGACGGCCCCGCCACCCTCACCCGGGCGCTGGCCGACGCCGCCGCCCGGACGCCCGGCGATCCGGCACTGGTCTTCGGGGACCGCACCCTGTCCTACGGCGACCTCGACCGCCGGGCCAACGCCATGGCCCGGCGCCTGCGGGCCCTGGGCGTGGCCGCGGACGACCGGGTGGCCGTCTGCCTGGAGCAGTCCCCCGAGCTGGCGGTCGCCCTGGTCGCGGTGCTCAAGGCCGGCGGCGGCTATCTGCCCCTCGACCCCGAACAGCCCCCCGCACGGCTCGCCCACCTGGTCGCCGACGCCGGGGCCCGGGTCCTGATCACCGACCGCGCGCTGCGCCCGCGGTTCGGCGACCACCCCGCGGTCGACCTGCTGACCGACGGGGCCCACGGGACGGACGGCGAGGACGGGTCGCCCCTGCCGGAGGCCTCCGGCGCCGACCACCTGGCGTACGTCATCTACACCTCGGGCTCCACCGGTGCGCCCAAGGGCGTGGCGGTGCAGCACCGTCAGTTCCTCCACTACCTGGCGGGCGTGCGCGAGCGGCTCCGGATCGAGCCCGGGGCGTCCTACGGGCTGCTGCAGTCGCTGTCCTTCGACTTCAGCATGACCATGCTCTACCTGGCCCTGACCACGGGCGGCCGGGTGCACCTGCTGCCGCGCCGGATCGCCGGCGTGGAACTCGCCGGCGAGATCGAGCGGGCCGGCATCGAGTACCTGAAGATGACGCCCTCCCACCTGGCCGCCCTGACGGCCGACGCTCCGCTCGTCGAGCTGCTGCCGAGCCGCGCGCTGGTCCTCGGCGGCGAGGCCAGCGGCGCGTCGTGGGCGGCGGGCATCGCCGCGCTCGGCCGCTGCGCGGTGTTCAACCACTACGGTCCGACCGAGGCGACGGTGGGCATCACCGTCCACGAGGTGACCGCCCGGGCGGCGGGCGCGTCCGGCAGCACCCCGATCGGAACACCGCTGGCCGGCGGGCGCTGCTACGTCCTGGACGAGAACCGCGAGCCCGTGCCGCCCGGGGTGACCGGGGAGCTGTACGTGGGCGGGGACCGGCTGGCCCGCGGCTACCTCGGACGGCCGGACCTCACCGCTGAGCGCTTCCTGCCCGACCCGTACGCGCCCCGACCGGGCACGCCCGGGACCACTTCCCCGCTGATGTACCGCACCGGCGACCTGGCGCGCTGGCGGTCCGACGGGGCGCTGGAGTACCTGGGCCGCGGCGACGACCAGATCAAGGTCCGCGGCTACCGCGTCGAGCCCGGCGAGATCGAGGCCGCGCTCACCGCCCTGCCCGGCGTCACCCAGGCGGTGGTCACGGTCCGCGGCGAGGGCGTCCGGCAGAACCTCGTCGCCCACCTGGAGCGCCCCGCCGGCGGCGAACCGCCGACCGCGGCCGAACTCCGCGCCGCGCTGGGCGAGGTGCTGCCGGACTACATGGTCCCGGCCCGGTACGTCGTGCTGGAACGGCTGCCGCTGCTCGCGCACGGCAAGGTGGACCGGAAGGCGTTGCCGGCTCCGGCGGACGGTCCTGCGGAGGGCACCCGGGTGGACCCCGAGGGCGAGACCGAGCAGGTGATCGCCGCCCTCTGGGCGGACCTGCTGGAACTCCCCCGGGTCGGCGCGCTGGACGACTTCTTCGAACTCGGAGGCCACTCCCTCCTCGCCACCCAGGTCGTCGCGCGGATGCGGCGGGCCTTCCCCGACCTGGCCACCCCCGTCGGTGTGATGGACCTCTTCACGCACCCGACGGTCCGCCGGCTCGCCGAGCTGGTCACCGCGCCCGAGGGGGACCGCGGTCCGCTGCGGCTGCTGCACCGGCTCACCCCGGAGCGCCGAGAGCTCGCCGGCAGCGTGGTCTGCGCCCCCTACGGCGGAGGCAGCGCCCTGATCTACAAGCCGCTCGCCGACGCCATGCCGGCGGACTGGGCCCTGCACTCCCTCGCCGTCCCCGGCCACGAACTGGGCGAGGAGGCGATGGACATCGACGAGGTCGCGCGGCTCTGCGCCGAGGAGATCGTCGCGAACGTCGCCGGCCCGCTGGTGCTCTACGGCCACTGCGGGGTCGGTGTCCGGCTGACCGTGGAGATCGCCCGCCGGGTGGAGGCCGCCGGCCGGAAGATCGACGCCGTGCACCTCGGGGGCATCTTCCCGTTCGCCCGACCGGGGGGCCGGGGCGCCGCGCTCGCCGAGCGGTTCGCCGAACTCTCCGCCCGTCTGCGCAGCGACCAGGGCATGATCAACGCCCTGGCCGCCGCGGGACTGGACACCGACGAGGTGGACGAGGACCAGCTGCGGCTGATCGTGCGCAACCGGCGGGTCGGCACCAAGGAGGCCGAACGCTACTTCGGCGAGCTCTACGAGACCGAGGGCGGGGTCCTGTCGGCGCCGGTGATCGCCGTGTGCGGCGACCGCGACCCGGCGACCGAGTTCTACGAGGAGCGGTTCCGCGAGTGGCACCGCATCACCGGGACCGCCGCGGTGGTGGTGCTGGACGAGGCGGGGCACTTCTTCCTCAAGTACCGGGCGCCGGAGCTGGCCGCCATCCTGACCGGGGTGCACCGCTCGCTCGCCGCCGGGGAGGAGGCGCGCCACCGGCGTGCCGACGGCGCGACCTGGTGGCTGGCCGGGCTGTCCCGCGACGGCGCGGGGGCGGAGTCCGTCGCCGGGGTGCCGGAGGAGGCGGAGGCGGCCGGGCGGGCGGGCCGGGGGGACCGGGCCGGGGCGCGGGGAAGGTCCGGGACGCGCCGCCCGGTCCGCCCGACCATGGGCCGTTTCCTCACCATCGCCACCGGCCAGCAGCTCTCGATGATCGGCTCGGCCCTGACCGAGTTCGCGCTGCCGATCTGGGTCTACCTGCAGACCGGTTCGCTGTTCCAGCTCGGGCTGCTCGCCGCCTTCGGCCTGGTGCCGGGCATCGTGGTCGCCCCGCTGGCCGGTGCCGTCGTGGACCGGGGCGACCGCCGCCGGGTGATGCTCTGGGGCGACGTGGCCGCCGGTCTCACCCAGGCCGCCATGCTGGTGCTGTACCTCGGCGGTTCGCTGGAGGTCTGGCACTGCTACGTGATGATCTCCCTGCTCTCCGCCGCACTCGCCTTCCAGCGGGTCGCCTGGGGTTCGGCGGTCCCGCAGCTGGTGCCCAAGCGCTACCTCGGCCGCGCCAACGGCGTGGTGCAGATGGCGCTCGGCCTGGCCCAGTTCCTCGTCCCGCTCATCGCCGTCGGCATCCTGCACGTGATCGGCCTCGGCGGCATCCTGGTCTTCGACGTCGTCAGCTATCTGCTCGCCACCGGTGTGACCCTGGCGGTGCGCTTCCCCGACGCGATGGCCGCCACCCGCCGGGAGAGCGTCGCCGCCGAGATGCGGGCCGGGTTCCAGCGGGCCCTCGGCAGCCGCTATTTCCGGGCCATGCTGTTCTGGTTCGCGCTGCTCAACATCTTCCTCTCGCCGCTCTTCCTCCTCGTCACCCCGCTGGTCCTCTCCTTCTCGTCGACCGCGGCCGCGGGCTGGGTCTCCACCGCGGCCGGACTCGGCGCCGTCCTGGGCGGGCTCACCCTGCTGGTCTGGGGAGGCCCGCGACGGATGCGGCTGCGCGGCGTCCTGTGCGCCACCCTCGGCCTCGCCGCCGCCTGCGTCCTCACCGGACTACGGCCCTCGGTGGCCGTGGTCGCCGCCGGCGCGTTCGGCATGACCTACGGGCTCGCCCTGCTCAACGGCATCTACGCGACGGTCGTCCAGACCAAGGTCCCGATGCGCTTCCACGGGCGGGTGATCGCGGTGAACACCATGGTCGCCTGGTCCACCCTGCCGATCGGGTTCGCCCTGGTGGCCCCGGTGGGCCCGGGGCTGCTCCAGCCCCTGATGGACGAGGGCGGCGCGCTGGCCTCCAGCGTCGGCGCGCTGATCGGCACCGGTGACGGGCGCGGCATCGGCCTGCTCTACCTGGTGTTCGGCCTCGCCATGGCCGCACTGGCCCTCGTCAGCTTCTTCGTTCCCGTCCTGGCCCGGTTCGACCGGGAAGTCCCCGACGCCGAGTCCGACGACCTGATCGGCCTGGAGACCCTCCAGGCCCGTGCGAAAGGCGAGATCACCGCATGAGCTCCCCGACCGCGGACACCCGCCATCCGCTGACCGACGAGCAGCGCCGGCTCTGGATGCTCCAGCAACTGCACCCGGAGGACGCCGGGTTCAACATGTACCTGAACCGGCGCTGGAGCGGCCCGCTCGACCCGCGCGCCCTGCGCACGGCGCTCACCCGGCTGACCGCACGGCACCAGGTGCTGCGCACCCGGTTCACGCTGGACGGCGAGCGGCCCGTCCAGGTCGTCGAGCCCGTGCGCGAGGTCGTACTCACCCGCGTTCCGCTCCCCGACGCGGCGGACGAGGCGGCCTTCACCGCGGCCTGCGCCCCCTTCGCCAACGCCCCGTTCGACCTGGGTGAGCGCCCGCCGCTCCGCGCCGTCCTGGTCAGCTCCGGCGAGCACGAGCACGCGCTGAGCGTGGTGGTCCACCACATCGTCTCCGACGGCTGGTCGTTCACCGTGCTCTGGCGGGAACTCCTCGCGCTCTACCGCGAGGAGATCGGCGAGGGGCCCGCCGGGCTCCCGGAACTGGAGCTGTGCTTCGGCGACTTCGCACGCGCCGAACGGGCCAGGCTCGACGGCGGCGCCGCCGAGGAGGCCTTCCGGTACTGGAGCGGGCGACTGGCCGGTGTCGGAGCCCTGCGGATGCCCCTGGACCACCCCCGGCCGGCCGAACCCGCCCGGCCTGCCGGCTTCGCCGACCTCGCCCTCGGCGCCGATCTCGTCGCCGGGATCGACTCCCTGGCCCGCGAGCAGCGCTGCACCCCGTTCATGGTGCTGCTCGCTGCCTACCAGATGGTGCTGGCCCGCTGGAGCGGCAGCCTCGACTTCGCCGTCGGCACCCCCCTCGCCGGCCGCACCGAGACGGCCCACGAGGCGCTGCTCGGCTACTTCGCCCGCACCGGGGTGATCCGCGCGGACCTCACGGGGGACCCCGACTTCCGTACCGTGCTGCGCCGGGTCCGGACCGCCACGATGGCCGCGCTGAGCCATCAGGACGTGCCGGTCGAGCGGGTGGCCGCCGCACTGGGACTGCCCGTGCGGCCCGGGGCCGACGCGCTCTGCCAGGCGGTGTTCGTCCACCAGAGCCAGCACGACCCGGCCGACGCGGGCGCGGTGCTGCCCGCGGGCGTCCGCACGGCCGGCATGCACTCGGGCTTCGACCGGGCCAAGACCGATCTGCTGCTGGACAGCTGGCGCACCCCGGACGGCGGGATGACGCTCTCCTTCTGCTTCGACCGGGAGCTCTTCGAGCGGTCCACGGTCGAGGCGCTCGCCCGCCGGGTCCGCGGACTGCTGGCCCGCGCCGTCCTGGACGCCGGGACCCCCCTGCACGGCGACTGGCTGCTGACCGGCGAGGAGCGCGCCGGGCTGCTCGCCCTCGGTGCCGGGCCCTCCGTCGCCGGGGACGCCCCACCGGTCCTGCGCGGTTTCGCCGGCCAGGTCGCCGCCCGCCCCGGCGCGCCCGCCCTCGTCTGCGCGGGCGAGGTGCTCACGTACGCCGAACTCGACCGCGCGTCGGACGCGTTGGCCCGGCGGCTGGGTCCGGTGGCGGGCCGCGCGGTGGGGGTCCTGATCGAGCCCTCCTTCGGCCTGGTCGTCGCGCTGCTGGCGATCTGGAAGGCCGGGGCGGGCTACCTGCCGCTCGATCCCGCCCACCCCGGCGAGCGGCGGCGGCTGATGCTCGACGAGGCGGACGCCGCCCTGCTGGTCACCGGCGGCGACCGGCCGGACCTCGGCGTCCCGGTGCTGGTCCTCGACGAGCCGTCCGCCGGCGCCGGGGGGACCGAGGAGCCGGGTGCCGTGCCCGGAGCCGACGGAGCAGCGGCCGACCCGGGCGGACTCGCGTACGTCCTCTACACCTCGGGCTCGACCGGCGTCCCCAAGGGGGTCGCCGTCGAGCACGGCGCCCTCGCCGAGCGCGTCCGGTGGATGGCCGGCCCGGAGGGCTACGGGCTCGGGCCCGGCGACCGGATCGTGCAGTTCGCGTCGATCGGGTTCGACACCCACGCCGAGGAGCTCTGGCCCGCCCTCACGGCGGGCGCCTGCGTCGTCCTGCTGCCCGGCGGCGGGCGGATGCTGCCGGACCTGCTGCGCGGGGAGGCGGGACGGTCCGTCACCGTCCTCGACCTGCCCACCGCGTACTGGCAGGAGCTGGTGTCGCTGGGCGAGGGCACGCCCTGGCCGCCGGCGCTGCGCCTGGTGGTCCTCGGCGGCTCCGAGGCACGTGCCGTCACCCTCGCCCAGTGGCGGGAGCGGCACGGCGACGGCGTCCGCCTCGTCAACACCTACGGGCCGACCGAGGCCACCGTCATCGTCACCGCGGGCGATCTCGCGGGCGGCCGCGCCGACGCCCCCGTCGTCGGACCGGACGCCGGGCGGCGTCCCCCGCTCGGCCGCCCGCTGCCGGGCGTGCGCCTCTACGTGCTGGACGAGCGCGGCGGTCTCCTGCCCGCCGGCGCCGAGGGCGAGCTGTACGTCGGCGGCCGCGGCCTGGCGCGCGGCTACGTCGACCGGCCCGGGCTCACCGCGGAGGCCTTCCTGCCGGACCCGTTCGCCGACGCGCCCGAGGCACGGATGTACCGCACCGGGGACCGCGTCCGGTGGCGTGCCGACGGGCAGCTGGAGTTCCTCGGCCGCGCCGACGACCAGGTGAAGATCCGGGGATACCGGATCGAGCCGGCCGAGATCGAGGCCGCCCTCACCGCCCACCCGGCCGTCGCACGGGCGGCGGTGCTGGTCCGCGACGGGCGACGGCTGATCGCGTACGCCGTGCCGCGACCCGCGGCCGGGGAGGCCTCGGCCGCGGCGGGGGCGGGGGCACTGCGCGAGCACCTGGCCCGGCGGCTGCCGGCCTTCATGGTGCCGGAGGCCGTGGTGCTGCTGGACACCCTCCCGCTCACCGCCAACGGCAAGCTCGACACCGCCGCCCTCCCCGACCCCGGCCTCGATCCGGCGGGCGGTCCGGACGGGTATCTGGCGCCCCGCACCGAGGCCGAGGCCCTCGTGGTGGAGCTCTGGCAGCAGGTCCTCGGCCTGCCGAGGGTCGGGGTCGTGGACGATCTCCACGCCCTCGGCGCGGACTCGCTCCTGGTCACCCGGGTCGCCGCCCGCATCCGGGCGGACGTCGGGCTCGACGTGTCGATCCGCGACGTCTTCGAGAGCCCGACCGCGGCGGCCCTGGCGGCCCGGGTGGAGGCCCTGCTCATCGCCGAGATCGACGCCCTGAGCGAGGAGGAGGCCGCCGGCCGGCTGGTCTGACCCGCCACCGGGGAGTCCGTGCGCCGACCCGTCCCGCGCGGACTCCCCGCCGAGGAACACCCCCGCCCCGCCCGGTCGTGGGGCACCGGGTACGCCCGACGCCACCGCACGACCGGAGCGAGGTGCCCGACCACGCCGTACGAGCGGGGCGAGATGCCCACCGCGCCGTACCACCGGAACTGGGTGCCCGACGCCCCGCACTCCGCCGCAACGCCGGGCCGTGCGGTGCCCAAGGCGTCCGCCCGGACCGTCGCACGACCCGGGCGGACGCGCCCCCTCTCCCTCCACCCGCCCGGCCCCCTCTCCCTCCACCCGCCCGCCGCCCTTCCCCGACGAACGCACCGGAGATCACCATCGCCACCAACCCGCCGCCCGCCGCGACGACCGTCCCCGAGCTCCTCGACGCCCGTGCCGCCGAACACCCGGACCAGGCGGCCCTGCAGGTCGTCGGCGGCGGGCGGCTCTCCTACCGCCGCTGGCGCGAGGAGGCGCTGCGCGCCGCCCTCGGGCTCGCGGCCGCCGGGGTCGCACCGCGCGACCGGGTCGTGCTGCGCTTCTCCAACGCGCGCTGGGAGCGGTACGCCGTGGGCTTCCTCGCCGTCCAGTACGCGGGCGGGGTGCCCGTACCGGTCCGCGAGGACCTGTCCGCGACGGACGCCGCCGCCCTGGCCGCGCTGGCCGAGGCCCGCACGGTCCTGACGGACGGCGGGCTTCCGGGCGTACCGGGCCTCGTCGAGCTGACCCTGGACGCCCTGCTCACGGCGTACGACGCGGTGCCGGACGGCCCGCCGCACCGGGTCGGCCCGGACGACCCGGCGCAGGTGATCGGCACGTCCGGCACGACCGGCGCGCCCAAGGGCGTGCTCGCCGCCCACGGGAACCTGACCGCCGGCCTGGTCCCGCGCCCGCGGCGCCGCGCCTACGCCCACTCGCGGCACGCCCTGCACGCCTTCCCTATCGGAACCAACGCGGCCCAGGTGATGCTGCTCAACGCGCTGACCGCCACGCCCACCACGCTCAGCCTGCCCCGCTTCGACGCGGACCTGTTCGGCGACACCGTGCGGAGGTTCGGGGTGGGCACCGCCTTCCTGGTGCCCTCGATGGCGATCGAGCTGCTCCACGCGGGCACCGCGGGACGGTACGACCTGAGCAGTCTGCGGCTGGTCAACTCCTCGGCCGCGGCCCTGCCCGTGCCGGTGGCGGCCGCACTGGCGGCGGCCCTGCCCGACGCGACCCTGGTCAACACGTACACCTCCGCCGAGGCCTCGCCCGCGCAGATCTCGACCGTGGTCGACACCCGCCGGCCGGGCTCCCTGGGCCGTCCGGCGGACCCCCGCGACCTCCGGATCCTCGACGCGGAGGGGCTGCCGCTGCCGGCGGGCCGCGTCGGGGACGTCTGGCTCCGCCAGCCCGGGCCGCCCCGCGGCTACCTCGGCGCCGACGGCCGGGGCGACCGGGTGTTCCGGGACGGCTGGGTGCGGATGGGCGACGTCGGACACCTGGACCGGGACGGCTACCTGTACCTGGTCGACCGGGAGAGCGACGTCATCAAGAGCGGCGCGCTGAAGGTCTCCACGCTGCGGATCGAGGAGGTGCTGCACGAGCATCCCTCGGTCTCCGACGCGGCGGCACTCGGCGTGCCGCACCCGGTGATGGGGGCCGTCCCGGTGGCGGTGGTGGTGGCCGGACCCGGCGGTGTCGACCCGGACGAGCTGCGGCTGTTCCTGAGCGGACGGCTGAGCCGTCCCGAGCTCCCCGTCCGTCTCCTGGTCGCGGACGAACTGCCCAGGAACCCGAGCGGCAAGGTCCTCAAGCACCGGCTCCGCCCGCTGTTCGAGGCACCCGCGGAGCCGACCGGGCCCGTGGTCGCCCCGGCCACGGAGACGGAACTCCGGCTGGCGAAGCTCTGGCGGAGCCTGCTCGGCCGCCCCGTGACCGATGTGGCGGCCGAGTTCTTCGCGCTCGGCGGCGACTCGTTCCGGGCGGTCCAGCTCGCCACCGGGATCGGCGCCGAGTTCGGGATCCGGGCGGGCACCGCCCTGGTCTTCGAGCGGCCCTCGCTGCGGGCCCAGGCAGCCTGGCTGGACCACCCCGACCGGCGGCCGGCCGGCCCCGCCGGACCGGTCGCCCGACGGCCCGCCGCGCCGGACACCGTGACGCCGTATCTGGCCGCCCTCCGGGCGCAGCCGCACGCCGTCCCCCTCACCTCGCAGCAGGAGAACTTCTTCCGGTGGATGGCCGAGGCGCCCGGGCGGGACGCGGGCGCGGTGACGGCGCTGTTCCGGGTGACCGACCGGCTCGCGCCGGAGACCCTGGGCCGGGCCCTCACCGAGGTCGTCCGTCGCCATCCGGCGCTGCGCACCCGCTACGAGGCGGTGGACGGGGTGGTCCGGGCGGTGCTGGACGAGGAGCCCCGGGTGCGGATCACGCTGACCGCGGCTCCGGACGCCACGGACGCGGAGGTGGACGCGCTGCTGCTGGCAGAACGCGACCGGCTCACCGACCTGGGCCGCGACCCGATGACCCGCCTCCTGGTGGTCAGCCGGTCGGCGACCGACCACGTGGTGCTGGTCGCCGTGCACCACATGGTGTCCGACGGCTGGTCGATCGGGGTACTCCTGTCCGACCTGGGCGTCTGCTACTCCGCGCTGCGCCGGGGCCGGCCGGCCCCGCCCGCCCGGGTGGGCCCGGGCTACGGGGAGCTGGTGGACTGGGCGAACGGGCACTGGCCGGCCTCCCGCGCCCACTTCGCGGCCGCGCTCGCCGGCGCGCCGGAGGCCGTGGAGGAGTTCGACGGCCGCCGTCCGGTCGACGAGGTCCTCACCCGGGCCCTCGGGTTCGAGGTGCCGGTGCGGGCGGCGGACGCCCTGCGGGCCCGGGCGGCCGAGCTGGGCGCCACGCCCTTCCTGGCCGTCGCCGCCGCCTGGACCGGGCTGCTGGCGCGCCGCGGCGGCCGTCCCGACCTGGTGGTGATGACGCCGGTGCCCGGCCGCCCCCGGCCGGAGGCCGAGCGGACGGTGGGCTGCTTCGTCCAGTCGCTGCTGCTGCGGGTGGACGCGAGCGGGGGCCCCGGTTTCGCCGAGCTGGTGGACCGGCTGCGGACGGTCTACAGCGAGGCGCTCGACCACCAGCTGTACCCCTTCGCCGAGTTCAGCCCCTCCGTGCCGTTCGCGGCCTGGCTCCGGTACGAGGCCTGGGCCGCGCCCGCACAGCTGCCGGGCCTGACCTGCGAGCCCTGGGAGCTGCCGCGCGGCAGCACCGTGCCCTGGCCGCTGCCGGGCGGTGACCGGGGCGTGCCCGAGCTGACCGTGGTCGAGCAGCCGGACGGCGGGCTGCGGTGCTGGTTGCAGTACAACGCGCTGGCCTTCGACCTTCCCGTGGTCACCGGACTGGCGGAGGAGTTCACCGCGGCGCTGACCGCGGCCTGCGGCTGAGGCCCCGGTTCGGGTGGCCGCCGACGCGCGTCCGCAGCCCGGGCCGTGGTCGGCCACGGCCCGGGCTCCGGACGGCCTCGCGGGTGGTCAGCAGATCACCCAGTGGCCCGGGGAGGTCTCCCGGAGGGTGCTGAAGACGCCGACGCTCCACAGGCCGAGCTTCTGCTCGGAGCCGTTGGCGTAGGCGTAGCCGCCGGACTGGTGGGCCCGCCCGGCCTGGGTGTGGGCGTAGTTGCTCGCGGTCACGCACGCCCCGGAGCCCGTCGTGGTGGCGACGACGGGTCCGCTCCTGGCGCCGGGCGTCCCGGCGGCGTCGACGGCCGCGACGGCGTAGGAGTAGGTCGTGCCGGCCGTCAGTCCGGTGTCGGTGTAGGCGGTGGTCGTGACCGGCGCGCCGTCGACCCGGGCACCGTTGCGGTACACGTGGTAGGAGGTCGCGCCGGGGACCGGGTTCCACGCCAGCGAGGCGCCGGTCGCGGTGGTCGCGGTGACGCTCAGCCCGGTCGGGGCGGGCAGGGACGGCTGGGTCGTGCCGCCGCCCGCGCCGAGCGCCCTCGCCATGTTCGTCACGGCCGTCATCTGGGGACCCGCCTTCTGGGCGTAGTCGGCCGACTTGTACCCCCACCAGTCCCAGCAGCCGCGCGGGTTGCCGGTCATGGTGGTGGCCTGCGGGTACAGGACGATCATCTGGTTGGTGTCGGCGTACTCGTTCAGGTAGGCCTTGTCCATGAGGGCGTCGCCGACCGTGCCGAAGTGCTGGTGACAGCCGTGCAGGGTGACCATGAGGGTGCAGGTGGCGCCGTTCCGGCAGGACTTCGGGACGTAGGCGAAGCCCTCGTCTCCCATGCTGATCGCGCCGGCGTCGCCGCCGGGGGCGTAGGCGTTCTGGTCGAACCGGACCAGCGTGCCGTCGAGGGCGGCGGTCGCCGGGTTCACGGGGCCGAGCAGGTGGGTCAGCATGTCCCGCACGGGGTCGCCGCCGCAGTCGTTGACGTACGGCGAGCTGGTGGAGGAGCAGGCGTTGGGGCCCAGCGGGCTGACCCAGGCGTGGCCCGCGGACGAGGTGTCGGCGTAGACGACGTCCGCGCCGAAGTCCCGGTAGTAGGTGGCGAGGTCGTCGTTCACGGCCTTCTTGACGGTGGTGTCGTTGGTGCCGTGGAACAGCCAGACCTTGTCGCCGGACAGGTTGGCGACCGGGTCGACCGTGCCGGCCGCCGCCCGGTCGCGGGTCAGCTGCTCCAGCTGCGCCGGGGTCTTGCGTGCGGTGAAGGTCTCCATGCAGGCGTACTGGGCCGTGCTGACGCTGTTCTGGGCGCAGTCGTACGGACCGGCCGAGAAGATCCCCGCGCCCCGGAAGACCTCGGAGTAGGCGACGTGCAGCTGGTTCGCCATGAAGCCGCCGGACGAGAGCCCGCTGACGTAGGTGGCGCCGATGGCGTGGGGCTGGAGCGGGCCCGGGGTCGGCGGGGGTACGGCCGCCGTCGCGCCGGCGACCGTGGAGACGGCGATGCCGACGGCCGCCAGGGCCGCGGCGAGGTACTGCCTGATCTTCGTCTTCATTCGGGTTCTCCAGACGGGGGTGGGATGCCGACATCCTGGGGAACGGCGGCGTCTGCGGCCCACGGGCGGGTCCACCACTTCAACGGGTCGCGGTGTGGGGCCCGTTGCCATAGGAACGGGACGGGGCCGGCGCGGTGTCCGGCAGGGCGTTCAGTGGCCGGGAGAGCCGTGGGACAGCCGGTGCAGCCGGAGGGCGAGGTGGATCTCCAGGGCGCTGTCGGGGCTGTTCCAGTCGGGGCCGAGGAGTTGGGCGACCCGGTCGAGGCGCTGCACGACCGTGTTGACGTGGACGTGCAGGGCGTCCTTGGCCCGGGACAGGCTCGCCCCGTGCTCGTGGTACGCGGACAGGGTGCGCACGAGCTCGGTGCCGCGCTCGGCGTCGTAGGCGAGGACGGGGCCGAGGACGCGGTCGACGTACGGGCCGATGTCCGCGCGGTCGCCGAGGAGGACGCCGACGAAGCCGAGGTCGGCGACGTCCGCCCCGCTGCCGGTGCGGCCGAGGGAGTGGAGCGCGGTGAGGCAGCGCACGGCCTCGGCGTGCAGCGCCGCGTGGTGCGCGGGGGCGGTGCCGGGGCCGGCGGCGCCCACGGTGACCGGGGCGCCGACGGTCCGGCCGAGGTCGGCGGCGAGACCGCGGGCGAGGGTGCCGGGCTCGTCGCAGGGGACGAGGAGGACCGCGGCGCCGTGCCGGGTCCCGGCCAGGCCGCCGAGGCGGCGGGCCGTGCGGGCGTTCTCGGCGGCGAGCCGGGTCCGCAGGGCGGGCGCGCAGTCGAGGACGGCGACGGCGTGGGGGCGGGCCAGGTCGAGCCCGAGGCGGCGGGCGCGCAGGGTGAGGCTGCCGTCGTCCCGGTGGGCCACGGACCCCGGGCCGGCGAGGAGGTCGTCGAGGAGTTCGCCGCGTACCCGGTCCTCCGTCTCGGCGACGGAGCGGCGGATCAGCAGGAGCATGGCGGTGACGAGCGCCGCGCGTTCGAACAGGCGCCGGTCCGCCTCGGGCAGGTCCGCCCGGCCGGTCAGGACGATGCTTCCCAGGGGTTCGGCACCGGCGAGGACGGCGCAGGTCCAGACTCCGTCCGAGCGGACGGCCCGGCCCCCGGTGCGCGAGGCGTCGAGGTCCGCGGGCGAGGGGGCGACCGGGTCGGTGCCGACGCGGGCCAGTTCGCTTCCGTCGGTGTCGTGGAGGGCGACCCCGCCGCCGAGGAGGGCCGCGATCTCGGCCGCGACCTCGTCGCTGCCGGCGCCGCGCAGCACCAGCTTGGACAGCCGGTCGTGGGCGTCGGACGCCTGGTGGAGGGCTTCGCCGTGGGCGTGGGCCCGTGCGGTGGCCGATTCGAGGCGGGCGAGCGCGGTACGGGTCTCCCCCAGTCGGCGGGCGCTGTCGATGGCGACGGCCGCGTGGTCGGCGAGCGACCCGAGGAGGGCGATGGCGTCGGGGGTGAACTCGCGGGGGCTGCGGTCGGCCGCGAAGAGGACGCCGATGACCTCCGCGCCGAGGCGCAGCGGCACGCCGAGGATGCCGCGCAGCCCCTCCTCGGACACGCCGTCGTCGATGGTGCCGGTGTGACGGTAGCGGCGGTCGGCGTGGTAGTCGGTGCTGGCGTACGGGCGGGCGGTCTGCGCGACCAGACCGCCCAGGCCCTCCCCCATCCCCAGGCGGAGCTGCTGGAAGGCCGCCGACACGGAACCCTCGGTGACCCGCATGAAGGTGTCCTGCGCGACGGGGTCGTTGAGGGTCAGGTAGGCGACGTCCGCGCCGAGCAGCGTGCGGGCCCGGCGGACGATGGCGCGCAGGACGGCGTCGAGGTCGCGCAGCCGGGCCAGGTCTCCGGCGGTGTCGAAGAGCGCGACCAGTTCCGCCTCCCGGCGCCGGTACTGGTCGAGGACCCGCCGTACGGTCAGGGCGGCCTCGGTGGCCTCCTCGATCCGTGCGACCTCCGGCGCCGCGGCCCCGTCCGCCCGCGAGCGCGCGGGTTCCAGGGCGAGGTCCTCGGCCGGGGAGTCGGCGGCGAGCAGGTCGAGCAGGCGGCACGCGGCCGTCTCGGTGGGCGACGGCGTGCGGGCATCGGCTCGGCGACCGGTGGCCACGGGGCCTCCTGGCGGTGGTGCGGACGGGGGGTGACGCGGTGACGGGCCCGGACCGCGGCCGTCAGGGAGGTGACGGCCGCGGTCCGGGCCGCTCCGGGCGCGGGACGGGTGCTAGACGCGGTCGCCCGCGGGGACCGGGGGCTGTGCGGCCGTCTCCTCGTCCCGGCCGCGGCGGAGGTCGCGGCCGAGGGTCTCCCGGGTGACGGCCACGGTGATGGTGGTGATCACGGCCGCCGCGCAGAGGTAGACGCTGATCGGGGTGGAGCTGCCGTAGTCCTTGAGGAGTTCCACGGCGATGATCGGCGCGAGGGCGCCGGCGAGGATGGAGGCGAGCTGGGAGCCCATCGAGGCGCCGGAGTAGCGGACCTTGGTGTCGAACATCTCGGAGATGAACGCGGCCTGCGGCCCGTACATCGCGCCGTGCAGCAGCAGGCCGGCGGTGACGGCGAGGGTGATCACCACGAACGACTTCGAGTCGACGAGGCCGAAGAAGACGAACGCCCAGACCGCCATGCCCGCGGAGCCGATCAGGGTGACCGGGCGTCGGCCGACGCGGTCGGAGAGCGCGCCCCACATCGGGATGGTGACGAAGTGGACGGCCGAGCCGATGAGGACGGCGTTCAGCGCGGTGCTCTTCGGGAGTTCCAGGTGGACCGTGACGTAGACGAGGAGGAAGGAGGTGAGGATGTAGTAGGAGATGTTCTCGCCGAAGCGGGTGCCGATGGCGGACAGGACCTCGCGCCAGCTGCGCCTGAACACCTCGACGACCGGGGCCTCCTCCTTGGCGCCCGCGGCGGCGGCCGCCTCGGCCTTCGCCTGGGCCTCCAGGAAGACCGGGGACTCGGAGACCGAGACGCGGATCCACAGGCCGATCAGCACGAGGAGTCCGGACAGCAGGAACGGGATCCGCCAGCCCCAGGCCTGGAAGTCGGCCTCCGACTGGACGGCGGCGAGCAGCGCCAGGACACCGGTGGCCAGCAGGTTGCCGCCCGGGGCGCCGGCCTGGGGCCAGGAGGCCCAGAAGCCGCGGTGCTCGGCGCCGCCGTGCTCGGAGACGATGAGGACCGCCCCGCCCCACTCGCCGCCGAGGGCGAAGCCCTGCACCAGCCGCAGCACGGTGAGCAGGATCGGAGCCCAGACGCCGATGGTGGCGTACGTGGGCAGCAGGCCCATCGCGAAGGTGGCGCCGCCCATCAGGAGGAGGCTCAGCACCAGGAGCTTCTTGCGTCCGATCTTGTCCCCGAAGTGGCCGAAGACGATGCCGCCGAGCGGGCGGGCGGCGAACCCGATGGCGTACGTGATGAAGGCGATGAGCGTGCCCACCAGGGGGTCCGCGCTGGGGAAGAACAGGGTGTTGAAGACGAGCGCGGCGGCGGAGCCGTACAGGAAGAAGTCGTACCACTCGATGGTGGTGCCGATCAGGCTGGCTCCGACGATGCGGCCGATGCCGCTTCTCGGCTGGGTGCTGGTGTCAGACATGGGTTCACCGGTTTCGCGAACGGACGGGGACGGGGTGGGGCGTGAAGGGTGGGGCGCGAGGGGGTGCGGTGGGCGGGGGCCGGCTCAGCCCGCGGTCCAGCCGCCGTCGAGCGGGAGCGAGGCTCCGGTCAGGTAGCCGGAGTGGGGACCGCACAGCCACAGCACGGCGGCGGCGACCTCGTCGGCCTCCAGGAGCCGTTTGACCGGGGAGCGGGCCAGCATCACGTCGGACAGGACGTCGTCCTCGCTGATGCCGTGGGCCGCGGCCTGGTCGCGGATCTGTCCCTCGACGAGCGGGGTGCGGACGTATCCGGGGTTGACGCAGTTGCTGGTGACGCCGTACGGGGCGCCCTCGATGGCGGCGACCTTGCTCAGGCCCTCCAGGGCGTGCTTGGCGGTGACGTAGGCGGACTTGAAGGCGCTCGCCCGCAGTCCGTGGACGCTGGAGACGTTGACGACGCGGCCCCAGCCCCGCTCGTACATGTGCGGCAGGGTCCTGCGCATGAGCAGGAAGGGGGCGGTGACCATGACCTTCTGGATGAGTTCGAACCGCTCCGGCGGGAACTCCGTGAGCGGGGCGACGTGCTGCAGGCCCGCGTTGTTGACGAGGATGTCGATCTCGGTGGGCAGGAGCGCGATCGCGTCCGGGTCCGCGAGGTCGGCCACCTGCGCGCGGCCGCCGGCGGACTCGGCGACCGCCGCGGCCGCGTCCGCGTCCCGGTCCACCACGTGGACGAGGGCCCCGGCCCGCGCCAGCGCGAGGACGCAGGCCCGGCCGATGCCGCTGCCGCCGCCCGTCACCAGTGCGGCGCGTCCGCCCAGTTCGGTGCCGGCCGCGGGCGACACCGGGCCGTCCGGGGTGGGAGATGTGTTCGTCATGGCCGGAAACAGTAGGGAGACGGCGGGGCTTCCCCCATGGGTGTCACCGCCATAAAGAGGAGACGTTCCATGGGGGCATCCACCATAGGAGGACGACGTGCGGGCGTGCCGGGGGCGGGACGGGCGGACGGCGGGGCACGCGCAGGCCGAGCGGGCGGGGGCGGGCCGGCGGCCGCGGCGGTCAGGAGCGCTCGCGCACGGCCTTCCCCGCCGTCAGGGAGCAGTTGGCGGCCAGGCTCACCGGGTCCCGGTCGGCGGGCAGGGCGACGGTGCCCGACACGGGCGGCCGGTGCCCCTTCCCGAGCCAGTCCTCCAGGGCCGTGAACGCGGTGCGGTGGCACGGTGTGAGCGGCCTGAGCCGGCCGGGGAAGGCGTCGACGAGGGAGTCGGCGTGGGTGCCGCCCTCGATCCGGTAGTAGCGGTGCAGTCCGCCGCGGCCCGCCTCGCGCACCATCCGCGCGTAGACGTCGGAGTCCCGGCCGATGGGCAGCAGGGTGTCCAGGGTGCCGTGCAGCGTCATCAGCGGCTTGCCGATCCGTCCGGTCAGGGCGATCCGCTGCACGGCCCGCCGGACCTCCGCGGGGCGGGTCGTGTAGTCGTAGTCCGCGTCGCAGCCGGGCGTGCCCGTCGCGCAGTACGGGGTGCCCGCCTCGGTCGCCCCGTCGTAGTCCGGGTCGAGTTCCTCGCGGTAGACGCGCTGGGTCAGGTCCCAGTACACCTGGTGATGGTACGGCCACAGGAACTCCGAACCGGCGGGGAAGCCCGCGGCGTGCATCTTCCGGCGCGCCTCCTCCGCGCCCGCGCCGCCGGCGGCGTACACGGGGTAGGCGCGCAGGGCCGGGGGCAGGAAGTCCAGCAGGGTGGGCCCGTCGGCGCGCCAGAGCGTGCCCTCCCAGTCGACCCCGCCGTCGTAGAGCTCGGGGTGGTTCTCCAGCTGCCACCGCACCAGGTAGCCCCCGTTGGAGATGCCGGTGACCAGGGTGCGGGCCGGGGGACGGTGGTAGCGCTGGGCGATCGTGGCGCGGGCGGCCCGGGTGAGCTGGGTGACGCGGTCGTTCCACTCGGCGACGGCCTCGCCGGGCGCGTCTCCGTCACGGTGGAAGGCGGTCCCGGTGTTCCCCTTGTCGGTGGCGGCGTACGCGTAGCCGCGGGCGAGGACCCAGTCGGCGATGGCCCGGTCGTTGGCGTACTGCTCGCGGTTGCCCGGGGTTCCGGCGACGACCAGGCCGCCGTTCCACCGGTCGGGGAGGCGGAGGACGAACTGGGAGTCGTGCTGCCAGCCGTGGTTGGTGTTGGTGGTGGAGCTGTCGGGGAAGTAGCCGTCGATCTGGATCCCCGGCACTCCGCGGGGCACGGCGAGGTCCTTCGGGGTGAGACCCGCCCAGTCCGCCGGGTCGGTGTGGCCGGAGGCGACGGTGCCGGCCGTGGTCAGTTCGTCGAGGCAGGCGGTCTGCTGGTGCGCGGCGCCCGGCACCCGCAGGGCGGCCGACCGGGCGCAGTGGCCGCCCGCGGCGGGCGGTGACGCCGTCGCGGGGACGGTGGTGAGGGCGAGTGCGGCGAGGGCGAGTGCCGCGGGTGCGCTCCTCCGCGGGAGCACGGGCGAGGAGCGGAAGGGGGGACGGCGCATCGGTGTGCCTCCGGGCCGGTGGAAGGGGTCTCGCGGGAGGCTATGCGGCCGGCCGGCCACCAGACATGGCTGTGCGGCCCACCATCGGCGACCCGCCGGTGGGGGCCGGCACCATCCGCCGAACGGCCGGAGGCCGCGGGCCGCCACGGCCCGCTCGCCGCCGGGCGGCGCCGGAGCGCGCCGTCCGATCCGTCCTCCGGCGACGGCCGGGGCAGCGGTCGCCGCCACATCGGAGGGGGGTGGTGTGTGGGCGGCGGCCATGGTTGCGCCCGGTGCCCGCTGCCTAGGCTCCGTGCTCGTCGCTGGTACCGGCACCGGCTCTGACCGGCAGGTCATCCGGCTGCCCGAGGGAAGGGATCCTCATGGGTCTGGACAAGACGGTCGCGAGCGCGGCGGAGGCGGTGGCCGACATCCCCGAGGACGCCTCGCTCGCCGTGGGGGGCTTCGGCCTGTGCGGGATCCCGGAGACGCTGATCGACGCGCTGTGGCAGCGCGGTACGGGTGGTCTCCGGGTCGTCTCGAACAACTGCGGGGTGGACGACTGGGGCCTCGGACTCCTGCTGGCCGCCGGGCGGATCGCCCGGATGACCAGCTCGTACGTGGGTGAGAACAAGGAGTTCGCCCGGCAGTACCTCAGCGGGGAGCTGGAGGTCGAGCTCGTCCCGCAGGGCACGCTGGCGGAACGGCTGCGGGCCGGCGGCGCCGGCATCCCGGCCTTCTACACCCCCGCCGGCACGGGCACGCAGGTCGGCGAGGGCGGGCTGCCGTGGCGGTACGCCGCCGACGGCTCGGTGGCCGTGGCCTCGCCGCCCAAGGAGACCCGGGACTTCGACGGCCGCCCGCACCTGCTCGAAGAGGCCATCACCACGGACTTCGCCCTGGTCCGGGCGACCGTCGGCGACCGGCACGGCAATCTGGTCTTCCGCTCCTCGGCCCGCAACTTCAACCCGCTGGCCGCCATGGCCGGGCGCGTCACCGTCGCCGAGGTCGACCACCTCGTCGAACCGGGCGAGCTCGACCCCGACGAGGTCCACCTCCCCGGTGTCTTCGTCCAGCGCGTGGTCCGGGTCGTGCCCGGGGACCCCGCGGCCGAGCGGCGTGTCGAGCGCCGGACCGTACGACAGGAAGGCGCCGTCTGATGGCCCTCACCCGCGAGCAGATGGCGGCCCGCGCCGCCCTGGAGCTGGCCGACGGCAGCTACGTCAACCTCGGCATCGGACTCCCGACGCTCATCCCCAACCACCTGCCGCCCGGCGTCGAGGTGGTGCTCCAGTCGGAGAACGGCATCCTCGGCGTGGGCCCGTACCCCACCGAGGACGAACTCGACGCCGACCTCGTCAACGCCGGCAAGGAGACCGTGACGGCCCTGCCGGGCGCCTCCTTCTTCGACTCCGCGCTCTCCTTCGGGATGATCCGCGGCGGCCACATCGACGCGGCGGTCCTCGGGGCCATGCAGGTCTCCGCGGGCGGCGACCTCGCCAACTGGACGATCCCCGGCAGGATGGTGAAGGGCATGGGCGGCGCCATGGACCTCGTCCACGGCGCCGGGCGGGTCGTCGTCCTCATGGAGCACACCGCCAAGGACGGCACCCCCAAGCTCGTCGACGCCTGCACCCTGCCCCTGACCGGCCGGGGCGTGGTGCAGCGCGTCATCACGGACCTCGCCGTCGTGGACGTCGCCGCCGACGGGTTCGTACTGGCCGAGCTCGCCCCCGGCGTCACCGTCGACGAGGTCGTCGCCGCCACGGCCGCCCCGCTGCGGATCCCCCGGGAGGTCGGGACGGCCGTCTGATCCGCCGGGGTCCGCTTCCCGGGAAGGGCCGCTTCCCGGCGGCCTTCTGTGAACAGCGTGTTGCTGGCCCCGGTCCGGTCGCCGCGGGTGATCCATACTTCCCTCGGGCCGGGGAGGGGCGGGGAGTCGCGTGGAGTGGACGGTGGTGGCGGGGCTGGTCGCCGGGCTGCTGGTCGCGGTCGTCACGACGCCCGCCGGGGTCTCCGGGGCGGTGTTCCTGCTCCCCGTCCACCTGAGCGTCTTCGGGGTGCCGAACCCTGCGGTCACGCCGACCAACCTGCTGTTCAACGTGGTGTCCGGGCCGGGCGCCCTGTGGCGGTACCGCCGGGACGGGGCGCTGCGGGGGCGACTGGCCCGCCGGCTGGTCGCCGGGACCCTGCCGGGCGTCGTCGCGGGGGCGGTGATCCGCGTGTACGCCCTGCCCGGGCCGGGTGTCTTCCGGCTGCTGATCGCCTGTCTGCTGCTGCCGCTGGGCCTGTGGTTGTGCCTCCGCACGCTCTCCGCGCCGGCCGGCGCGGCGGTCCACGGCCGGGCCGAGCCGTCCCCGGCCGCCCTGGGCGGGCTCGCGCTGGGGGTGGGGGTGGTCGGCGGGGTCTACGGGATCGGCGGCGGCTCGCTCCTGGGCCCCGTCCTGGCGGCCCGCGGCATGCCGATGGCGCAGGTCGCCCCGGCGGCGCTGGCGACGACGTTCACCACCTCGGTGGTGGGCGCCGCCGCGTACGCGCTGCTCTCCGTCGCCGAGTCGGGAGCGGTCGCGCCGGACTGGTGGCTCGGTCTGGCGTGCGGCGCGGGCGGACTCGTCGGCGGCTACCTCGGCGCCCGCCTCCAGCCCCGGCTCCCGGAGCGGGCCCTGCGCCTGCTGCTGGGCACGCTCGCCGTCGCGCTCGGCGGTCTGTACGCGGTCCAGGCCGCGCTCTGAGCGAGGCTGTCGGGAGCCGGGCCGGGGGCGGTGACTCCGTGGCGCCCGGGCGGGGGCGAACGCCGTTCGGCCCCGCCCGGCGGTGCCGGTCGGGGCCGTGGCGGATCGGGCGGCCGGTGGTCGTCGCCTCCGGCCGGGCCGTGGTGTTCGCTGCCGGGGCTCAGGCGTTGCCGGCGAGCATGCCCTCCCGCAGGCGGTTCAGGGTGCGCGAGAGGAGGCGCGAGACGTGCATCTGCGAGCAGCCGAGCCGCTCACCGATCTGCGACTGGGTGAGTTCCTCGACGAAGCGCAGGTGGATGATCTGCCGGTCCCGCGGGTCGAGGTCGGCGAGCAGCGGGGCGAGGGCGTGGAAGTCCTCCACCAGCTCCATGGCCGGGTCCTCGCTGCCGATGTAGTCGGCGAGGGAGGCGTCGCCCGCCTCGTCCTCGCCGCTCAGCGCCGCGTCGAGGGAGGAGGAGTTGTAGCCGTTGGAGGCGAGGCGCGCCTCGGTGACCTCCTCCTCCGTGAGGCTCATGAGCTCGGCCAGTTCCTTGACCGTGGGCATCCGGCCCAGCCGGGTGCTCAGCTCCTCGGTGGCCTTGGCCAGCTCGACCCGGGCCTCCTGGAGGCGGCGGGGGACGTGGACCGCCCAGGAGGTGTCGCGGAAGAAGCGCTTGATCTCACCCACGATGTAGGGGACGGCGAAGGTGGTGAACTCGACCTCGCGGGACAGCTCGAAGCGGTCGATCGCCTTGATCAGGCCGATCATGCCGACCTGGACGATGTCCTCCATCTCGTCGGCACGGTGACGGAACCGGCCGGCGGCGTAGCGGACCAGGGTCATGTTCATCTCGATGAGGGTGTTCCGCGCGTACTGGTACTCGTGCGTCCCCTCCTCGAGCACCGTGAGCTGGCGGAAGAAGATCTTCGACAGGGCGCGGGCGTCCTTGGGAGCGACCGCCATGGGGTCCGGTACCGCCGGAAGAGTCTCCGCCCCGACCTCAACACCCGTGGCCGACATCGTGGTGACCGTCACACCATTCCCCTTTCGTGTTCATCCCGTGCCCCTGCTGGGTGGCCCGATGGCTGCCGCCTACCCGGTCGACGCGGGTCCATGCACACATATTTTCCAGGAAGTTCGCCCGGAACCCGAATGTAGCCCGGTGTGACGGGGCATCACGTAAGGTCACGCTGCACCCTGTTGAAACATCCCCTCTCGTCCGGTTTCGGCCCGATATGACATCCGGGTTTCTCGGTCTCCCCCTCGCCGGACCTTCCGGAGGGCGGACCCTCTCCGGCCGTGGCGGATGACCGGCCTCCGGGTTCCCCGCACGACGGCAGGGCAGACGGGACCTGCCGGACGGCCGATCGGAGGAGAGAGAGTCATGGTGCAGGATCCGTCGATGAGAGCGGTCGGATGGGCCCGGACGCTGCCCATCAGCAGTGGGGTGAAGGAGGCCCGGGACTGGACGCGCGAGCACCTGGAGACACTGGGCTGGGACCGTACGTCCCCGGACCTGCTGGACTCCGTGGTCCTGGCCGTCTCCGAGCTGGTGACCAACGCCCATGTCCACGCCCACAGCGACGCGCAGCTCATCCTGACGTGGGACGAGAAGTGCCTCCACGTGACCGTGCACGACGCGTCGTCCCACGTGCCCGAGCAGCGGGCGGCGGACGACGACGCCCTCGGCGGGCGGGGGATGCTCCTGATCGACGCCCTCGCCGACGAGTGGCAGACCCGCCCCTGCCCCCGGGGCAAGGACGTCACCGCCTGCTTCCACCCGCCGGCGCCCGGCCGCACCGCCTGACGACGCCGGGCGGGCCTCCCCGCCGGACGGCTCCGGCGTGCGGACGAGGGTCCGTCAGGGGCTCGGCCGCTGCGGGTTCTCGGCCTCGCCGCCCGGGGCGTCACCGTCCCCGGCGCGCGCCTCGGACAGGCCCGTCAGGTGCTCGTACGTGCCGGTGAGCACGAGCATGCGGTCGAGGTGGGCCGGTCTGCGCTCCAGGGACAGCCGCACCCCCGCCGCCATGGTGTCCCGGTGCAGAGCGAGGAACGTGGAGAGCCCCATCGAGTCGCACAGGGTCATGCGGGCGCAGTCGAGATGGACGTCGCCGGGGACGGAGGCCGAGGCGAGGTGCGCGCGGACCGCGGTCAGCAACTCGTCGGTGGTGTCCCAGGTGAGGTCGCCGGAGAGTCGCACGCGCAGGGCGCCGTCCTCACCGGTGGTGGCCTCCAGCTCGAAGTCGGTGTCGGGGAATGCGGTCATGCGTGGAGTCCTGGGGCCTGAGCGGGTACGCGGGTCAGAGCGCGGCGGCCGGCCGTGAGGTGGGCCTGCGCGCGGGGGAAGTCGTGCTGGGCGTCGGCGAGGAGGTCGAGCGCGCCGAGGAGGGCGCTGCCCGGGACACCGCGGGCCGCGAGCACTCCCGCGGTCCAGGTGAGGAATCCGGTGAACAGCTCCGGGTCGTCGACGTAGAGGGACGCGGCGAGGAAGTCGATGATGTGCGCGATGTCCTCGGCCGTCCGCTCCCGCTGCTCGTCGCTGTAGGCGGCCATGGCCGGGACCTTGGCCTCGAGGCCTTCGAGGACGTCGCGGGTGAGCTGGATCCGGGCCCGGGAGACGAGGGTGTACTCCTGGTCGAGGAGGTGCGGCAGGTGGTGGTCCGGGTCGGCCAGGGCCTCTCCCGGCGGTCCGAGACCGTCGACGAGGAGGGTCGCCGCGGCCCGGGCGTCGGAGGCCCACCCGTCGGCGCCGAAAAGCCGGGCGTACCGGCCGTCGGGGCCGAAGGCCGCTCCGCCGACGACCACGGGGATCCCCACGGCCTGGACGGCGGTGACGGCCGCGTGGGCCGTCGGCAGGCGGACGGGCAGGGACGAGGAGAGCGCGACCACGTCCGTGCCGCTCTGGTGCACGTGGGCGATCAGGTGCGGGGTGGGGACGTGCGCCCCGAGGTAGTCGACGGCGAAGCCGCGGGCGCGCAGCACCTCGGCGAGGAGACGGGCGGGGAGGGCGTGCCATTCGCCGTCGACGCAGGCGACGGTGACGTGCCGGCGGAAGGCGCCCGGGTCGTCCCGGCCGGCGGGGAGGCCGGGCGGGGTCCGGTGGGCGAGGGCGGAGATGACGCGGTCCTGGATCGCCGTCACCGCGTGCTCCTGGGCCACGGTCATCCGGCCGGCGGCCCATTCGCCGCCGACCCGGGCCTGTACGGGGCCGATGACGTCGAGCAGGACGTCCTCCAGGGGCGTACCGGCGTCGTACGCGGCGAAGACGGCGTCGGCGGCGGCCCTCTCGTCCCTGGCACCGAGGGCCGCCCACAGGCGTTCCCGGACGTCGGCGAGGTCCGGCGGCGCGATCACGGTCTCTGTCGTCATGCGGTGTACCTGCCCCGGGTGTGACCGTTGACCGCGGTCAGATGGGTGGTGTGCGGCGCGGTGATCGCCACGACCGCCATGTCGTCGTGCGGCCCGCCGCCGACCCAGTTCCCGGCGAGCATCTGGATCCGCTCGACGACGGCCTCGGCCGACAGTCCGACGCACTCGGCCAGCGCGGTCCGGAGGCGCCGCTCGCCGAACATGGTCGATCCGAGGGGGCCGCCGCGGGCCTCGGTGATCCCGTCCGTGTAGAGCAGGCACGTCTCCCCCGGTGCCAGGTGCACCGTCGCGGACCGGGAGTTGACGTCGGGGAGCACGCCCACGAGGGTTCCGCTCGTGTCCACGTCCTCGACCTCGCCCGTGCCGCGCAGGATGAGCGGTCCGGGATGGCCCGCGCTGGTCAGCCGGATCCGGACCCGTCCTCCCGAGCGCCGCACCGAGGCCAGGACCAGGGTGGCGAAGCGGGTGTGCCGGGCGGTCAGCAGGGCGCCGTTGAGCAGCTTCAGGACGTTCTGGTGGTCCCCGGCGAGGGGCAGCAGCGCGTGGAGGGTGCTGCGGATCCTGCCGGTGAGCACGGCGGCGTCGAGTCCCTTGCCGCACACGTCGCCCAGCACGGCCAGCGATTCCTGCTCGGCGTCGGCGCCGGGGTGGACGTCGTAGAAGTCGCCGCCGATCCGCTCGGTGTCCTGGGAGGTGCGGTATCCGCCGGCGAAGTCGACCCCGTGGACGTGGTGGAGCTGCGGGGGGAGGAGTTCGGCGATCAGCGCGCGGGTGATGCTCGCCTGCTCCGCGTACATGCGTGCCGCCGAGAGGGCGGCGCCGGCGCGGGCGGCGAAGAGCCGGGCGAAGAGTTCCTCGGAGGCGTCGAAGGCCGAGCGGCCGCTGCGCCGCAGCAGGATGAGGGCGCCGGCGGGCACGCCGTGGCCGGGGAGCGAGGTGATGGAGACGGATCCCGGGGGGCCGTCGAAGCCCTCGGGCACGGCCCAGTCCGGCAGGTCGGCGGGGTCCATCCACCGGGCTGGCACCCGGGGGAATCCCTGGAGGGCCTCGGCCAGGCCGGGAACGGCCGCGGGGTCCATGCGGACCGGGCGCGCGGTGACCCGGTCCCCCACGGCGGTCACCACGCCGTACCGATTCTTCGCGGGCGGGGAGATGACGAGGGCCGCGTCGGCGAGGTGGGTGGCGGCGAGCAGGGCCACCCGCTCCAGGCAGCGCTCGGGGTTGAGCGAGGCCAGCAGCTGCGTGGAGGCCTCGGACAGGAGCGCGGCGCGCTCCCGCTCGGTCCTCAGGGCGTCCTCGGCCGCGGTGAGGTCGGAGTCGTCGACGAGCCACCAGGCCACGTCGCCGTGGCCGGACTCGGTGGGGTGGGCCCGCAGGAGCCGGCCCTCGTGGCTGCCCCGGAGGGCGGGGCCGCCCATCCGGGCGGGGGCCGCCTCGGACCTGGGGCGCGGGGGGAGGGCCAGGCGGCGGTGCGCGTCGGCCAGCCAGCCGGGGACGACCTCGTCCAGCCAGGAGCCGACGCCGATCAGGGGGAAGAGGTCGGCGGCGGCCTCGTTGAACTCCACGACACCGCCCTGCCGGTCGGCGACCACCGCGGGGTGGGGCGAGCGGAGCCAGGAGGTGCCGACGGTCGCGGGGGTGCCCCGCGACCGGCCGGACTCGTCTTCGAAAACAGTCATATGCGAGGCCCAGCCTAGCGGCCCGCCACCTTCCCGCTCGACGACACTCGGTCATCCAGCCTCCCTCAGGGCGGGGAGCACATCAAGCGAAACCACCTCTTCCGGTACACCTGCGGCGGATGCTCGGCGATACCCCCACCGTCCTGCCACAGGAGCTTCACACCCGGGGCACGCGGTCTCCTCCGCCGCGGGGCAGGGATCAGAATTCGCGCCACTTCACCTGGCCGAAGGAGAAGACCCCGAAGAGCACGAGTCCGGCGGCCACGGCGATCAGCAGCCAGGGGCCCGCCGGGGTCTGCGCGAACGAACGGATCGCGTCGTCCATGCCCTTGGCCCGGTTCGGGTCGAACGCCAGCGCCGCCTTCACGCCGGAGAACCCGAGCGCGGCGAAGACGAGGCCGCGGCCCACGCCGCCGGCCACTCCGGTCACGTCCATGAACCGCTTCTGGGGCTTCGACATGCGGCCCCACGCGAGGTGCTTGCGGTACTTCCGCATGGCCGCCCGGCCGCCCATCCAGAGGCCCACGCCGAGGAAGCCGAGGGCGATCGCGCCGACCAGCCAGCGGCCTCCGGTGACATCCATGAGGCGGGCCGTGATGTCACGGCTCTGCCGGTCGGTGGAGCCCGCGCCGCTGCCCCGCTCGCCCATCGCGAAGGACAGGACGAGGAAGGCCGAGACGGCGTAGAAGACGAAGCGGCCGGCGGACAGGGCTCTCTTGTGCGGTTTGTCTCCCTTGGGGCCGGTCCCGCCGAAGACGGCCTCGGAGAGGCGCCAGAGGGACATCCCCGCGAGGCCGATGCCCAGGGCCCACAGGAGGACGGCGCCGATCGGCGTGTCCGAGACGATGGAGAGCGCCCCTCCCTTGTCCGCCTGTTCGTCCGAGCCCGTCAGGCCTATGCGTACGGCCAGTGCTCCGATGAGCAGGTACAGCACACCTCGTGCCGTGAAGCCGGCCCTGGCGGCCATCCGGACCGGCTCGCCCCGGACCGCGTTACCCGCCTCGGACGCCGCCATCTTCGCTGTCGTCATGTCGACTCGCTCCTCTCGGTCGACCTCCGGTTGCCCCGTCCGGGCCGTTCGAATCCATGGGCGCGGGGCTCGGTCCGGGAGGTCCGGCGAGACGGGTGGGGGCGGGGCACGATCGGGGCGCGGGGAGGCTCGAAAGCCACGGCGATAGGCGCCCTCACGGGGGCGGATCCCGCCGTTCACGCGGGGGTGCGCCCCGTCGTCCGCTCAGGCGCGCGCCCCGTCGTCGGCGGCGCGGAGGGAGAGGCGCGCCCGGACCCGCTTGCCCGTGGACTCCGGCTCGACCGTGACGCTCTCGCACACGGCGACGACGATCTCGACGCCGTGCTGCCCGATCCGGCGCGGATCGTGTCCGCGCGGGACGGGGGCCGCGGCTGCGCGGTCGAAGACCGAGACCTCCAGGAGGTCCTCCCGCAGTTCCAGCAGCAGCCGGCAGGGCCCGGGGGCGTGCCGGACGGCGTTGGTCACCAACTCGCTGACCACGAGCTTCGCGAGGTCGACGCGGTCACACGGCAGCGGTCGCGGCAGGACGTCGGACGCGGCGGCGAGGAAGTCGGCGGTGAAGTCGCGGGCGGCGCCGATCGCGCCGCCGGCGGCGGCGCTGTCGAACCCTGCGCTGGCGGACAGCAGGGGTTCCGGCGCTGCACGGTCGGCGATGATCGCGTCCGTCATGGCCCTGGGACTCCCCTCGTACGGTTGGTCGGGGCGCTGGGCACCCCGTACACCGCCTTTCCCCCCTTCGCGGTTTCCACACCGCCCGCCACGGGAATCACGCCGACCGGCCCCGCCCGGGGGGACGCGGGAGCGGGCCTCAGCCCCCGCTCGCCGGGGGCTCGGGGCGCCCGTCCGCGGCGCCGTGCCAGTCGAGACAGACGACGAGCGCGGTGTCCGGCACGTCGCCGGGCGGCTCCCGCAGCGCGCGGACGACGGCCCTGGGGACGTCGGCGCAGCCGAGCCGCGCGGCCCGGGACACGGCCAGGGCGACGGCCCCGTCCGGCGCCCCGTCCGTCCCGCCGGGCCGGGGGCGGCCGGGCTCCCGGGCGACGACGACGAACCGGTCCCCGGGCAGCAGGCGGAGGCGCTGCGTGGCGTAGACGGTGTCCTCGAACATGCCGAGGGGCAGTTGGCGGTCGAGGGCGATGCGCTCGGTGCCGGTGCCGCGGGTCCGCCAGAGCGTCGGCGACCCCGCGTCGACGACCTCGGTCGCGCCGGTCGCGAGGTCGAGGCGCATCAGGAGCGCGGCGAGCGGGCTGGTTCCCCGGTACTGGCCGTAGAGCGCCTGGTCGGTGAGGCTGGCCTGGCCCACCAGGTCGAGCCCGGCCCGCCGGGCGTTGCGGATCGCGCTCAGGGCGAGGGTGCTCACCAGGGCGGCGGGAGTGCCGGGCCCCGCGCCGTCGGCGACCACCAGCAGCAGCTCGTCCTCGGTCACGCTCCAGTCCAGGAGGTGTCCTCCCGAGCCGTAGGCGGGCTCCCAGTGGGCGTGCAGGTCGAACGCCGGGCCGGCGCAGGCCCGGCCCGCCAGGGTGTCCCACTGCATCTCCCCCGCGAGGGTGAGGGGACGCGTCCTGCGGGTGCTGCGGTAGAGGTCGGTGTGGCGGTCGGCCACGCAGAGGGCGTGGCCGAGCGTCTCGGCGACGCGGCCGAGGCTCCGGACCGTCGTCCCGGTGGCACGGTCCCCGGGCAGCAGGACCACGAGGACGCCCAGCCGGTCGCCGCGCACGGTGACCGGAAGGAAAACGGTCGCCGTGAGCCCGTCATCACGGAAAAGATATGGTTGCTGCGTGCGGAGGACCCGACCGACGGTCCCCGCGTCCACGGGCACGGGCCGCACCCCGGCACGTGCCTGCACGGGCCGCACGGGCCGCAGCGACGTGAAGCCGTAGTCGATGAGCAGCAGATCGGCGGAGTGCGCGGCGTACTGCTGCGCGAGACTGGTACGGAGGGAGTCCAGGAGGAGGTGTGGTGCCGCCCCGCGCAGTGCGCTTTCCACTGTCACGTGTCGATCCACCGAATTCGCACCGCCTTCTGGAGAGATGTGGAGATGACCGGTCCGTCGGAAGGTCGACGGCCTCGGCCCCGGACGCCCGAGGAGTGTCGGCAGTCATGAACACCAACCCCTCCCCGTCGCGGCGGGAGCGGCAGCAGACGACGGAGGCCGCCCGGGAGGTCATCGAGCTCCTCGAGGTCCTCTGGGAGCGGGGCCGGGACATGGTGTCGCCGACACCGGTGTCGGCGAGTCAGCTGCGCGTGCTGTACAGCCTGGACCGCGAGGAGGGGATCAGCCTGCGCACCCTGGGCGACCTGCTCGGGTCCGCGCCGCCCTCGGTGAGTCGTATGTGCGACCGGCTGGAGGCGCTGGGCTTCGTCCAGCGGCTGCCCAGCCCCGTCAGCCGGAGGCAGCTGGAGCTGCACCTGACCGCGCACGGCAAGGCGTACCTGCGGGACCTGCGGACCCAGCGCGAGGAGGCCCTGCTCGCGGTGATCGCGGACATGTCGCCGACGAGCCGCAAGGCGCTGCTGCGGGGGCTCACCGGGTTCCAGGAGGCCCTGGAACAGGACGGGCCCGCGGGCTCGTCACGTCCCGACACGCCGCTCAAGGACGTCAGTTCGGCCTGACCTCCGCGCGCCGCCGGCTCCGGTCGGCCGCACACCCCATGTCCGCACTTCCACCCTCCGGTGATCCTCGCCGTGTCCCATCGGGCGGCGCTCCCGATGTTGCCACAAGGATACAGTTGTCACACGGCAACTGTTGACGGGGTCCCGTGCCAGTCGAGACAGATGACGAGGGCGTCGTCCTCCAGCGGGCTGCTGCCGTGGTACGCGGCCAGCTCGCGCAGCACGGCCTGCGGCACGTGCGTGGGCGGGAGCAGCCGCGTCCCGCTGAGGGCCCGGGCGAGCGCCCGCTCCCCGTAGCTCTCCCCCTCGGGCGAGACGGCGTCGTACACCCCGTCGCTGCCGAAGAGCAGCCGGTCCCCCGGCAGCACCTGGAACCGCTCGGGCACGTAGGGGGAGTCCTCGAACATGCCGAGGGGCAACTGCGCCTCGAAGGAGACGGCCTCGACCGAAGGGCCCCGCAGCCGCCACAGCCGGGGCGACCCCGCGTCCACGGCCTCCACCTCGCCGGTCGCGAGGTCGAAGCTCAGCAGCAGCACCGAGACGAAGGCGGTGCCCCGGTACTGCGCGTACACGGCCTGGTCGGCCAGGGCCGCCTGGTCCGCGAGGCCCAGCCCGGCCCGGCGGGCGTTGCGGAGCGCGTTGATCGCCAGGTTCGTCAGCAGGGCGGCGCCGATGCCCTCGCCCATGCCGTTGGTGACCGTCAGGTTCAGTCTCCCGGCCGAGACCGACCAGTCGTAGTTGTCCCCGAAGATCGCGTAGGCCGGTTCCAGATGCGCGCCGAGGGCGAACTCGGGGCGGGCGCACGAGCGGCCGGGGAGGAGCTGCCACTGCATCTCGGCCGCGAGGGTGAGCCGGGTCGCCCGCCGTGCCAGGACGTACAGGTCCGTGTCCCGCTCGGCCACCATGATCTCGTGCCCGAGGGCGTCGCAGACCTGGCCGAGCGCGGGGAGAGCGGGGCCGACGTCGGCCCCGGCCGGGAACGCCACCGTGAGGACGCCCAGGCGGTCGCCCCGCACCGTGACCGGGAGGTGGACCAGGACGCCTTCGAACCCGAGGGTCACGTGCGGCTCCTGGGCACCGAAGGCCCGTCCCTGGGGGCTGTCGTGGATCGGCACCGACGGCGCCGCGCCGGGCGTCCGCTCGACGAGCTGGAGTGTCCGCAGCCCGTAGTCGGCCAGCCGGAGTTCCACCCACCGGGCGCCGTACCGCTTCCCCAGTGCCGCCTCGACGACACCCACCAGCTGGTGCGGCGCTGCCCTGCGGAGCTCCTGCTCCACGTCGGCGATCTCGTGCACGTTCTTCCGCTTCCTTCCTACCGCGCCGTCCGGGGCACCGGACCGCACCACCCTGCGTTCATCTCGCTCCGCCGGCCGCGGCCAGCGCCTCCTCCACACCGCTGTGCGGCGGGATCGTGGTGGTCACCCCGGTGATCTCCAGGATGCGCCGCACCGCTGACGTCGGCGCGGCGAGGTACACGTCCCCCCCGACCCCCCGCGCCTTGTGCACCGCCCTGATCAGGACGTTCAGACCGGACGAGTCCATGAACTCCAGGCCGGTCAGGTCGAGGACGACATGGGCCCGGCCGTCCCGGAGCTGCTCCCCCAGACTGCCTTCGAGCAGCGGGGCGGTCTCCATGTCGAGCTCACCTCCCAGGGACAGCACCGCTGTGCCGGCGTCGCGGATCGTGACGTCAACGGCCAGGTTCGACTCTCGTTCGGACATGTTCCCTGCTTTCCACGGTGGGGACGGACGGTGGGACGGACGAGCGGCGCTCATGTGACCTTGACTCCGACCAGACACGTGTCGTCGTCCGTGTCCGACTTGCTGCGGGACAGCAGCAGGTCGAGCCGTCGTTCGAGGCTGTCGGCGGGCAGCCGGGCGGTGGCCAGCAGTTGGGCCACCGATTCGGGGACCGAGGTGTCGCGCCGTTCGACGAGGCCGTCGGTGTACATCAGCACGGTGTCGTCGGGTTCGAGCCGCAGCTCCGCCTCCTCGTACTCGGCCTCGGCGAGGGCGCCCAGGAGGACCCCCCGCAGCAGCGGCAGGTCGGCCGCCTCGCCGCCCCGGACGAGCACCGGCGGGAGGTGTCCCGCCCGGGCCCAGCGCAGGGTGCGGCTCTCGGGGTCGTAGATCCCGCACACGGCGGTGGCCGTGAGGTGGGCCGTGAGGTGGTGGGCGACGCTGTTCAGCCAGGCGAGCAGCTGTCCGGGACCCGCCCCGGTGACGGCGAGGCCGCGCAGGGCGTTGCGCAGCACCACCATCCCGGTGGCGGCCTCCACGCCGTGCCCCGCGACGTCGCCGACGCAGAGCAGGACCTTCTTGGAGGGCAGCACGACGGCGTCGTACCAGTCGCCGCCGACCATGGAGTCGGACTCGGCAGGGCGGTAGCGCACCGCGACGTCGAGCCCCGGCGCGTCCAGCGGCGGCTTGGCCGGGGGCATGATGGCGTGCTGGAGCTGGAGGGTGAGCCGGTTGCGCTCCTCCGCCTCCTCCTCCGTGGCGACGAGCCGGTCCCGGGTCGCCGTGAGGGCGACCTCGGTCCAGTGCTGCGCCGAGATGTCCTGATAGGCGCCCCGGACCGCCTGGATCCGGTCGTCGGCCCCCAGGGCCGGCTCGGCGATCACCCGGATGTGCCGGGTGACCCCGTCCCGGCGCATCAGGCGGAAGGCCGCGGACCCGGCCCGCCGCTGGTGCAGGACGGAGTGGAGGAAGCGCCGGATGGCGCCGGCGTCGTCCTGGTGGACGTGGGCGGCCAGATCGCGCAGCGAGACCGGCGGCGCCGTCTTCTCCCGGCCGAAGAGGTCGAAGAGCTGGCCGTTCCAGGTGATCTCCCCGGTGAGGACGTCCTCCTCGAAGGCGCCGACCCGGCCCAGCCGCTGGGCGTGCTGGAGCAGGTTGGCCAGGCGGGCGGACTCGTCCTCGATACGCCATATCAGGAAGACGCTGTCGCCGTGCCGGCTGATGCTGATGTCGGCGAGCGAGGACAGCGGCACCTGGTCCACGAGCGCGGTCAGCCGGGTCCGCCGCGAGCGGAACGGTTCGCCCGTCGCGTAGACCCGCTCGATCCGGTCGAAGAGCTCGCTGCCGCCCGCCGTCGCCGGGTACGCCTCCAGGAGCAGCGCCCCCTCGACGGCGCCCCGGGGGCGGCCCGCCGGGTCCTGGAACAGCGCGTTGGCGTGCCGGATGCGGAAGTCGGCGAGGTGTCCCGCGTCGTCCAGGTGCGGGGTGAGGACGAGGGCGGGGTCGTGGAGTCCGTCGGCGAGTTCGGCCAGCTCCAGCGCCCCCTCCCCGCCGGGCGTGGGGTTGGGGGTCGGCCCGCCCTGCGCGGGCAGGGCCTCCAGGGTGTGGGCGCAGAGCTCGGCGAGGGCCTCGATCTGGCGTTCCACGGCGCGGGGCTGGGGCTCCAGCGGGCGGGCCCAGCAGACCTCCAGGACGCCGTGGATGCGGCCGCCGGTCCCGGCGGGGACGACGACGCGGCCGCCGTCGGGGTGGCGGGAGCGTCCGATCGACGGGACGCCCGCGGCGGCCAGGGAGGGGTACCAGACCGCGCGCCGGGCCATGAGGGCCTGCCGGGCCGCGGTGGTCACGCCCGGCGGGACGTAGTGCCAGCGGGCCGCCTCGTCGGGGCCGAACCCGGCGTGGCCGCGCAGGCTGAGCGAGGCGTCCGCGCCGGTGGTCCAGATCGCCACCGCGACGGCGCCGAGCGGTTCGAGGGCGTGCGCCAGCAGCGACTCGGCGACGGACTGGGTGTCGTCGGCGCTGAGCGCCGCGCTCTCCGCCGTGCGCAGGCGAACGCCGACGGAGGCGTCGGACCCGGCCGTCCCGGGCTCGTCGGCGGTCGCCTTCAGGAAGTCGCCGGCGACCTCGGCGACCCGGTCGCGGGCCGCCTGGTTGATGATGTCCGCGGCGAGTTCCAGCTGGGAGAGCCCGGCCTGTTCGGCCAGCTCACCGAGCTGGCGCGCGGCCTGGGCGGGTCCGCACCCCAGACGCTCGACGATCACTCCCTTGGCGAGCTCGATCAGGGCGCGGCCCTCCGCCGCGGCGTGCGCGGCCCGCACCTCGCCGCGCAGCCGTTCCACCACGGCCGTCAGCCGGCCGGCGCCGAAGTGGTCGCGCTCCGTCGTCCGGTCTTCGTCGTCGGGCCGCCCGGGAAGGGCGGCGGGGATCTCCTCGGGCGCCGGAGCGCCGCCCTCCGGGATGCCGGAGCGCGGGTCTCCGTCCCGGAGGTGGGGACCGCTCACGTCGAGGACTCCTGGGGTCGTGCGGCCCGAGGGCCGCCGGAAGGGCGGGGACACGCGCCCGAGGGGCGCGGTGCCCGCGCCGGGGTGCGGCGCGGGCGGGCGGGGGCTGCCACGGGGCTAGGCGTCGTTCAGCCAGCGGTGGACGCAGGCGATGAGTTCGTCGGCGTCGACGGGCTTGGTCACGTAGTCGCTGGCGCCGGCGGAGAGGCTCTTCTCCCGGTCGCCGGGCATCGCCTTGGCGGTGACGGCGATGACGGGCAGCCCGGCGAACCGGGGCATCTCCCGGATCCGCGCGGTCGCCGTGTAGCCGTCCATCTCCGGCATCATCACATCCATCAGCACGAGATCGACCTCCGCGTGCTCCAGGAGGGCTTCGATGCCCTTCCTGCCGTTCTCCGCGTGCAGGACCGTGATCCCGTGCAGCTCCAGGATGCCGCTGAGGGCGTACAGGTTGCGGGCGTCGTCGTCGACGACGAGGACCGTGCGGCCCTGCAGGGTGGTGTCGATCGTCTGCGGCTCCGGAGCCCGGTGCTCCCCCCGGACCAGGGGTACGACGTCCCCGGGCTGCTCCGCGGACAGGTGGAGGGCGATCCGCTCGCGCAGTTCGTCGAGGCTGGAGAGGAGTTCCAGGGGCCGGCGGCGGGCCAGGTCCTGGAGGGTCCGCTCGTGGTCCGCGGCGAGCCGGCGGTTGTTGTGCGCGAGGACGGGCACGGTGCGCAGGGCCTCGTCGCCGTCCATGGCGTCCAGGAAGCGCAGGGCGTCGCCGTCGGCCATGTCGACGTCAAGCACGACGCAGTGGAAGGGCTGGGTGGCCAGGGCGGTGGCGGCCTCGTGGGGTCCGACGACGGCGATCAGCTCGACGTCGTCCCGGCCGGCGCGCCCGCCGTCGTCGAGTTCCGTGACGGCGTTCTCGGCGACGAGCGCGAGGAGCCCGCGCGGACGGTCCTCGATCACGAGCAGCCGCCGCGTCGGACGGGCCGAGGGGGCGGTGGACCGCCGGCGGAACGCGGGGGCGTCACCGGGGTCCGCGGGCGGTGCCGGGGGGAGCACCAGGCCCTCCGCCGCCGGCCCGGGCAGGGCGGGCTGCTCCACGAAGTCGGGGCGGGTGACGGGGAGGTACAGGGTGAAGGTGCTGCCCTCGCCGGGGACGCTGGCGACCGTCAGGGCGCCGCCGAGCAGATAGGCGATCTCGCGGCTGATGGAGAGGCCGAGTCCGGTGCCGCCGTACTTCCGGTTGGTCGTCCCGTCGGCCTGCTGGAAGGCCCCGAAGATCGCCTCCAGGTTCTCGCGGGCGATGCCGATGCCGGTGTCCGCGACACGGAAGGCGACGACGGGGCCGCCCCGGTGCACGGTCGCCGGGAGCTCGTCGTCCGAGACGGGTTCGATGCGGAGCTCGACGCTGCCGTGCTCGGTGAACTTGACGGCGTTGGAGAGCAGGTTCCGGAGGACCTGGCGGAGCCGGGTGTCGTCGGTGACCAGGTCGACGGGGACGCCGGCCGCGGTGGAGACGGTGAAGGCGAGGCTCTTCTGCGAGGTGAGCGGGCGGAAGGTGGCCTCGACGTAGTCGAGGAGTCTGCGCAGTGCCACGCGCTCCGGGTTGAGGTCCATCTTGCCGGCCTCCACCTTGGACAGGTCGAGGATGTCGTTGATCAGCTGCAGCAGGTCGGATCCGGCCGAGTGGATGATCCCGGCGTACTCGACCTGCTTGGCGGTGAGGTTGCGCGTCGGGTTCTGGGCCAGCAGCTGCGCCAGGATCAGGAGGCTGTTGAGCGGGGTGCGCAGTTCGTGGCTCATGTTGGCCAGGAACTCGGACTTGTACTTCGAGGCCAGCGCGAGCTGCTGGGCGCGGTCCTCCAGCTCCTGGCGGGCCTGCTCGATCTGGAGGTTCTTGGCCTCGATGTCGCGGTTCTGCGTCGCGAGCAGGGCCGCCTTCTCCTCCAGCTCGGCGTTGGAGCGCTGGAGCTCCTCCTGCTGCACCTGGAGCTCCTCGGTGCGCGAGCGCAGTTCGCCGGCCAGTCGCTGGGACTCGTCCAGGAGCTCGTCGGTGCGGGCGTTGGCGACGATCGTGCTGAGGTTCACGCCGACCGTCTCCATGAGCTGCTCCAGGAAGTCCCGGTGCACGGAGGTGAAGGGGCTGAAGGACATCAGCTCGATGACGCCGAGCACCTGGCCCTCGACGACGATCGGCAGCACCACGAGGCTGCCGCGGGCCGTGTGGCCGAGCCCCGAGGAGATGGTGACGTAGTCGGCGGGGACGTTCTCGGCGACGATGGTGCGGCGGCTGCGGGCGGCCTGCCCGACGAGCGACTCGCCCAGCCGGAAGCGGTTCTTGCCCTCGTCGCCGGCGGGGCGGCCGTAGGAGCCGACGAGGCCCAGCTCGACGCCGGCCGTTCCCTCCTCGGCGAGGTAGAACGCGCCGTACTGGGCGGTGACGAGCGGGGTGAGCTCGTCCATGACGAGTTCGGCGACGACGGCGAGGTCGCGGGGGCCCTGCATCAGGGCGGAGATCCGGGCCAGGCTGGACTTGAGCCAGTCCTGTTCCTGGTTGGCGCGCGTGGTCTCGCGGAGCGAGCCGACCATCGCGTTGATGTTGTCCTTGAGTTCGGCGACCTCGCCCGAGGCCTCCACGGTGATCGAGCGGGTCAGGTCGCCCTCGGCGACGGCGCTCGCCACCTCGGCGATGGCGCGAACCTGTCGGGTGAGGTTGCCGGCCAGCTCGTTGACGTTCTCGGTGAGCCGCTTCCAGGTGCCGGAGACCCCTTCGACCTCGGCCTGGCCGCCGAGGCGGCCCTCGCTGCCGACCTCGCGGGCCACGCGGGTCACCTCGGCCGCGAACGAGGACAGCTGGTCGACCATGGTGTTGATGGTCGTCTTCAGCGCGAGGATCTCGCCCCGGGCGTCCACGTCGATCTTCTTGGACAGGTCGCCGTTGGCGACGGCGGTGGTGACCTGGGCGATGTTGCGGACCTGGCCGGTCAGGTTGCTCGCCATGGAGTTGACGTTGTCCGTGAGGTCCTTCCAGGTGCCGGCCACGTTCGGCACCCGGGCCTGGCCGCCGAGGCGGCCTTCGGTGCCGACCTCGCGGGCGACCCGGGTGACCTCGTCGGCGAAGGAGGAGAGCTGGTCCACCATCGTGTTGATGGTCGTCTTGAGCTCCAGGATCTCGCCCCGGGCGTCCACGTCGACCTTCTTCGACAGGTCGCCGTTGGCGACCGCCGTGGCCACGTGGGCGATCGCCCGCACCTGCGCGGTGAGGTTCCCGGCCATGGAGTTGACGGAGTCGGTGAGATCCCGCCACGTGCCGGAGGCGCCCTTGACGTCGGCCTGGCCGCCGAGGATGCCCTCGGTGCCGACGTCGCGGGCCATGCGCGTGACCTCGTCGGCGAAGGAGGAGAGCTGGTCGACCATCGTGTTGATGGTGTTCTTGAGCTCCAGGATCTCGCCGCGGGCGTCCACGTCGATCTTCTGGGAGAGGTCTCCCTTGGCGACGGCGGTGGCGACCTGGGCGATGTCGCGGACCTGGGTGGTGAGGTTGCCGGCCATGGCGTTCACCGAGTCGGTGAGATCGGCCCAGGAGCCGGAGACGCCCGGCACCGCGGCCTGACCGCCCAGCGTCCCCTCCGTGCCGACCTCGCGGGCCACCCGGGTCACTTCGGAGGTGAAGAGGGAGAGCTGGTCGACCATCCCGTTGAAGACCCGGGAGATCTCGCCCATCAGGCCGTCGGCCTCGTCGGGCAGGCGCGTGCCGAAGTCGCCGTCGCGCACGGCCGTGAGTCCGGCCAGGAGCTGGCGGAGCTCGGGCTCCCCCACCGCGGCCGGTCCCGGCCGCTCCCCGATCGAGGAGCCCTTGGTCGTCGTCTCAGACATGCCTCATCCTCGTTCGCCATCCGGCATTCGCCTGCGGGCCATTCGGTCACGACCTGGTGCCGCACCGCCCGCGCTCCCATCACGACCACGGTCTCGACCGTTGCCGTACGGCAATGATGACGACCCTACCCCTCCGTGATCGACAAGAGGAGAGCGGTGCCGGGTCAGGAGGCCGAAACCCGTCACGCGGAAGAGCCCGGCGCCCTCCTTCCGGAGGGTGCCGGGCTCATCGCGCCGTGGGCGATCTCACATCGGGCGACCCCGGGTCGCCGGGCCGGGGCCGCGGGGCGAGGGCCCGGGGGGACGTACGGCTCCGGGGGCCGTGACACCGCGCCCCGGCGCGCCGAGGGCTCAGGAACAGATGACCAGGGGCGTACGGCGGAGGCCGGGTGTTCCGCCGTCGCTCAGAAGGGGCGGCCGGGGAAGCGGGCGACCGGGCCGCGGCCGCGTCGACCCGCGCGGCGGCCGAGCGCGTACACGACGGCGGCGGCGGCGGCCGCACCGACGGCGGCACCGGCCCGCGCCGTCTCGGGCGCGCGGACCACCCCCAGGGTCCGGGCCCCGGCGGTCTCCGCCGCAGGCGGGGCGGCCGGAGTCCCCTCGGACGCGGTGGCCGGGACGGCCTCGGTCCGCGGCAGCGGAAGGAAGAGCAGTGTCCCCATGGTCTCCGTGCCCCGCGCGGGATCCTCGCCCGCGACGGCGGCGTGGTCCACACGACGGGCCGGGCCGACACGGCCCCGCCCGGCGTACGACCCGAGGCGAAGGATGGCGGCTCCACTGTTCTCCGAGGCAGTCATGGGTGCCGTCTCGCCCGACGAGCCGCTCGCAAACCTCGGGGACGGCACCGGCACCGCCCCGCCGGGGTTCGCCGGATGCCGCCGCGGCGGATCGACCCGGACACCGTCCGGTTCCACGCGGACCCGTGCGCACGGCTCGGCGTGGGGCGACCGCTCTCTCCCGCTTCGATTCCGTCCTCGGGGGCAGACGACTGGGACGCGTCCCATCCGGACCGGTTCACCCTCCGATGACCGGTTCGTCGCTCTTCGCGGAAGGAGAACCCATGACTCGCACCGTCGCCCAAGTGATCGTCGACGGTCTCGCGGACCTCGGCGTCGGCCACGTCTTCGGCGTCGTCGGAGACGCGCTCAACCCCCTCACCGATGCGATCCGGACCACGGACGGCATCGAGTGGACCGGCTTCCGGCACGAGGAGGCGGCCGCCTTCGCCGCGGGGGCGCACGCCCAGCTGTCGGACGGGCTGGGCGTCTGCATGGGCACCGTGGGGCCCGGCTCGGTCCACCTGCTGAACGGTCTGTACGACGCGGCCAAGAGCGGCGCCCCGGTCCTGGCGATCTGCGGCCAGGTGCCGCTGTCGGAGATGGGCGGCGACTACTTCCAGGAGGTGGACAACGACCTCCTGTTCCGGGACGTGGCCGTGTACCGGGCCACGGTGACCTCCCCCGCCCAGATGCCGAGGCTGCTGGAGTCCGCCGTACGGGCGGCCGTGACGGGCCGGGGCGTGGCGGTGCTGACCGTTCCCGGCGACCTCGGCGACCAGAAGGTGGAGGACGACCGGCCCCTGCGGTTCGCGCTGCCCCGCCCGGCCGTGACCCGGCCCGACGACCCGGCGCTGGCCGAGGCGGCGGAGCTCGTCTCGGCGGGCCCACGGGTCACCCTGCTCGTGGGGCGGGGCGCCCGGGACGCGCGCGAGGAGGTGCTGCGCGCCGCCGAGCTCCTGGCCGCTCCGATGGTGCTCACGCTCAAGGGCAAGGAGGGGTTCGAGCACGAGAACCCGTACGAGGTCGGCCAGACCGGCCTGATCGGCAACCCGGCCGCCGCCCACGCCCTGGACTCCTGCGACACCCTGATCCTGCTGGGCACGGACTTCCCCTACCGCGACTGGTATCCGAAGGACTGCCGGGTCGTGCAGATCGACACCCGGGAGGAGCGTCTGGGGCGCCGGGTCCCGGTGGACGTGGGCCTGGCGGGGGACGTCGGCGCGACGCTGCGGGCCCTGTTGCCGCTGCTCTCCCCCGTCGCCTCGCGCTCCCACCTGGACGGGGCCCGCGAGCGGTTCCTGCGCTGGGAGGAGGGTCAGGCGGGTCTCGCCGACCCCGCCCACGACAAGCGCCACCTGCTCGGGCGGGTACGGGCGGTGTTCGACAACCGGGACGAGGAGATCCGCCCGGAGGCGCTGGCGGCCGCGGTGGACCGCCACGCGGCCGACGACGCGGTCTTCACCTCCGACACCGGGATGGCCACGGTCTGGCTGTCGCGCTTCGTGCGGATGCGCGGCGACCGCCGGCTCATCGGCTCGTACAACCTCGGGTCCATGGCCAACGCGATGCCGCAGGCGATCGGCGCCCAGCTGTGGGCGCCGGACCGGCAGGTCGTGGCCTTCTGCGGCGACGGCGGGCTGAGCATGCTGCTGGGCGACCTCATGACGATCCGGTCCGAGCGGCTCCCGGTGAAGCTGGTGGTCTTCGACAACCGCCGCCTCGGCATGGTCAAACTCGAACAGGAACAGGCGGGGCTCCCCGAGTTCGGCACGGTCCTCGACAACCCGGACTTCGCCGCGGTGGCCGAGGCCATCGGCCTGACCGGCATCCGCGTCACCGAGCCGGGAAAACTCGACGAGGCCGTGCGCCGGGCCCTGGCGATCCCGGGACCGGTGCTGCTGGACGTGCTGACGAACCCCGCCGAGGTGGCCGTGCCCGGCAAGCCGACGGTGTCGCAGGGCTGGGGCTTCGCGATCGCCAAGATCAAGGAGAACCTCCCGTCGGCCGACGGCTGAGGGTTTCCTCCGGCGGGACGGAGGCCGGCGAGCGGCTCGCCGGTCGGCCTCCGTCCCGCCGGAGCCGGTCGGCGCGTCGGCCGGACCCGTCCGGCGCGACCGAGAGCGAAGGGAAGGACACCTGATGAGCAGCGAGAACCCACAGGATCCGGACACCCCCGGAACCGATGAGCCACGCGGACGGATCGGGCCGCCTCCTGAGGACCCCGGCCGGGCCGCGGGGGCTCCGAACGCCGCGGAGGACGCCGAGGCCCAGACCCGGAGCAAGGCCGCCGAACTCGCCTACCAGGGCACGGAGATCGCCGGACGGGCCACCGACCGGGTGCGGGAGAAGGCGGGGCACGCCGCCGGGTTCGTCAGGGAGAGCGCCCCGGACGGGCTGCGGGACACCCCGGCGGACGTCGTGGCGCATCTGCGGGCCGCGGCGGTCCGCGCCGGGCACGTCGTCGCAGGAGGCGAACCGGGGCCGCTGCGGGCGAGGGCCCGTCGCGCCGCGAGGGCGGCGACGACCGGGCCCGCGCCGCTGATCGCGGCGGCGGCCGCGCTCGCCGCACTGCTCCTCGCGCGCCGGGCCCGCAGGGGGCGCTGAGGTCTCCCCCGGTGCCCCGGAGCCGCCTTCGTGAAGGCGGCGGCGCGTACGCGGCCGGGGTCGCGCGCAGCGGCGCCTGGGCCCGGGGACACAGGCCCGCCGCCTTCCTCTGCCGGCGCCTCTGAGGGCCGTCGGGTTCCAGAGGCGTCCGCCGCCGGTGCGGGCACCGAGCTCCGCACCGGCGGCACCGCGGCGGCCGTACGCCTCAGTGCAGACCGTGCCGGTCGTCGTCCGTCATGGTCGGGGTGGTCGGCGGGACGACCATCCGGCGGCGGCGCAGGATGCTGGTGTACACGGCGGTGCCGATGATGCCGACGGCCATCAGGATCAGCCCGACCAGGTCGAGGTCGACCCCCTCGATCTCCCAGTCGGACGCGAACGTGAGGATCGCGCCGACGGCTATCAGGATGATGCAGACTCCCAGACCCATGGTTCCTCCCTTGTCGGGTCGGACGTCACCCGCGTACCCCGGTCCCCGGCTCTCATCCGCCGGCGGGGGCCCGGGCTCGGGACGGCGCCGGGGCATGGGAGGCGCCGCCACGGGTAGCAGCCGTCCGGAAGCCGACGGCAGGCGGCCCTCCGGTGCCGGTCACGGCGGCCGGAGGCCGGGCAGGGAGGTACGGAGACCATGACCGGTGACGGCTCGTACGAGCGCGACCGCGCCTACATCACGACCCGGATCACGGCCGACGGCCGGGACGGCTACGCCGTCGAGCCCGGGCGCTACCGCCTGGTCGTCGCGCGGGCCTGCCCGTGGGCGAACCGGAGCGCCATCGTGCGCCGGCTGATGGGCCTGGAGGACGTGCTCTCCCTGGGGCTCGCCGGGCCCCTGCACGACGAGCGCAGCTGGGCCTTCCACCTGGACCCCGGCGGCCGGGACCCCGTCCTCGGCATCGACTGGCTGCGAGAGGCGTACGAACGGCGCGAGCCGGGCTACCCGAAGGGCGTCACGGTGCCGGCGATCGTCGACGTCCCCACCGGCGCGGTGGTGACCAACGACTTCGAGCGGATCACGCTCGACCTCGGCAGCCAGTGGACGGCCCACCAGCGGGACGGGGCGCCGGAGCTCTACCCGGAGCGGCGGCGCGACGAGATCGACGACGTGGCGGGCAAGGTCTACCGGGACGTCAACAACGGTGTCTACCGGTGCGGCTTCGCCGGGAGCCAGCGGGCGTACGAGGAGGCCTACGCGCGCCTCTGGGAGCGGCTGGACTGGCTGGAGGAGCGGCTCGCCGGGCGCCGCTACCTGGTCGGCGACACCCTCACGGAGGCCGACGTCCGCCTCTTCCCCACGCTGGTGCGCTTCGACGCCGTCTACCACGGCCACTTCAAGTGCAACCGGCAGCGGCTGACCGAGATGCCGGCCCTGTGGGGCTACGCGCGGGACCTGTTCCAAACCCCCGGGTTCGGGGACACCGTCGACTTCGCGCAGATCAAGGCGCACTACTACGTGGTCCATCACGACATCAACCCGACCGGGATCGTCCCCGCGGGTCCGGACGTCCGCGGCTGGCTGTCGCCGCACGGCCGGGAGGAGCTGGGCGGCCGCCCGTTCGGCGACGGGACGCCGCCTCCCCCGCCGCCCCCGGCCGAACGCGTCCCGCGGATCTGACCGCGTGTGCTCTGCCCGCGGGCGCGGGCAGAGCACACGGGTACGCGGCAGGCGCGGCGGCGGGATGCGGCCTCCGGAACGCGAAGCGCCCGCCCCGGTCCACCGGGGCGGGCGCTTCGCGCGGATCACGGTCACCCGCCCGGCCGCGGTGACCGCGGCCGGGCGGGTCTCACGGGGTCAGGGGCCCTGCTCGGTCTGTTCCTCGCGTCCGATCCCGGGACGCTGACTCTTGGCCCGGTGGCCGTCGGCGCCCTCGCGGTCGGTGTCCCCCGCGCGGCCCTTCACGGCGTCCCGCGCCTTCTTCCGCGCCTCTTCGTCCCCGCTCTCCCCCTCCGCTTCGGAGGGGGTGGTGCGGGACGGGCGGCTACTCCGCTCGTGTGCGTTCACAGGGAGCTCCTTCCCTCGTGCTCCGCAGGGCGGGCACGGTCTGGACGGTCCGCCGGGACCCTCGGAGGCCTCGGCCTCCGGGCCGGCGGAACGCGTCTCACTGCTCCGGTCGGTCGTCCGGGGCCGTCCAGGAGTCGCGGCGGGCCGCGGCGGCCGGAGGCTGGGCGGGCGGCGCGGTGGCGGCCCTTCTGCGGGCCGCGCGCCGGGATCCCCACCAGAAGGCGGCGATCAGCAGCACGGCGACCAGGGCACCGACCAGGATCAGCAACAGCGCGGGGGATCCCCCCGCGGCGAGCGGTACGGCGGTCACGGTCGGAATGTGCATGGAAACGCCTTCCTGTCGGTACCGGAGCGGAATGCCCGGATCCGGCGGGTACCCCGCCTGAGATCATCCATGCGGGCGCCGTTCCGGAGCGTCCTCAGATCATCGGGCCGCCGTAGGGGCTGCCTCCGAGTCCGTAGTGCATGCCCAGCTCGGAGCGGTAGCCGGGGTCCTCGAGGTGCTTCTCCCGGTGGAACTCGGGGGCGTCCTTGATCTGCTCCCTGGTGCGGTCGACGAAGATCGTCTGCGCCTCCAGGTCGATGCTCACCACGGTGGAGGCGGGGAGGAGGACCTCCTTGCCGAAGATCCAGACCCCGGTGTCCACGACCAGGTACGCGTCCTCGACCTCGTCGGAGTGCTTGTCCACCTTGCCGACGTGGCCGTCGGTCGCCTCGACCCTGTAGCCGGTCAGGTCGGTGCCGGCCAGGTGCCCCGCGGTCGACTTGTAGGCCCACGCGTGCTCAGTCATGAGAGAACAACTCCTCCGGTCGGCGGGGGCGTTCGGCGGATCGCCGTCGCCCTCCTCGTCGATGTGCCGTGCGCGGCGGGTGCGTTCCCCGCCTGGCGACCGCCTGCCCCGGGTCCGGCGGGCCAATCACCCGTCGTCTCACCCGTCGTCCGCGGAGGGGCGCCGCGGGCGGTGCGCCTCCCGCGCTCGCGTCCCGCCCGCGGACGCGTGCCTTCCGCCCGGGAGGCGTGAAATCCCGGTGCGGGGTTACGAGCAGAGACACGGCGCCGCTGACGCAGTGGTGCGAGTCCCCACGGAACTGGTCACCATGTCTGAATCGCCCCTGCACAAGACGACCGGGCCGCCCGGCTCACCGCTGGTCCGCTCGTGGCGCACGACGGCCCGTCAGCTCCGCGGAAGGTTCGGCCGGCCCGTCGACACCACCTTCCGCTACGACCCGGACGATCCCTGGGCCGTACGGACCACGTTCCGGCTGCCGCTCGGAGTGGAGATCCACTGGACGTTCTCCCGGGAGCTGCTCCGCTCCGGGACCCGGGTCCTGAGCGGCGAGGGCGACATCCGGCTCTGTCCGCTGCGCACCGAAGGCAAGGAGGGGGTCGTCCGCCTGCGGCTGGGTCCGGCCGAGGCGTTCGCCACCGTCGACATCGACCGCGCCGGGCTGCGGAGCTGGCTGGCGGAGACGTACGAGGTCGTGCCGGACGGCGAGGAGGCCGGGCGGATCGACTGGGCGGCCGAGGCATCCCAGCTCTTCGCCCGGCCGTAGGCCGTCGCTCGGCCGTGCCCGATGTCCTCCGGTCCCGGCCCCGGGCCCGTCCCGAGCCCGGACCTCGGTGTCAGTGCCCTGAAGTAGGCTTCCCGCCACCGCACACCGACCCGGAGGATCCAGAGAGTTGACCGGCATGTCCGCTTTCCCGCTGCCCTTTCACACCGCGCGTTCGGCTCCGTACGCGACACCGCGCACGCTGCGGGAGCTGCAGATGACGCAGTGCAGCGCGCACATCCGGTCCAAGCCGGACTGGTCCGAGAAGAGGAACGACGCCGGGATCGTCGCCCGGTGGACACGGGAGGCGCTCGCCCAGGGTCTCACCGAGGCGCAGGTCCGCTACGTGCTCGACGAGCTCGCGCACTACGCCGCGCTGCGGGACGGCGCGACCGGCGCCGAGGTGTCGGCCGTGGACGGGGTGTGGCAGTCGGACAGCCTGGTCGACGCCGCGCTCAGGGAGCGCCTGCGCGAGGCGGTCCGGGTGCTGGAGGAGGTCCCCGAGGAGGAACGGGACTGGCACCCCGGATCCGACGGCCAGGTGCTGGACCTCGTCCACCCCTCGCTGTTCTGCCTGGTGCGGGAGGCGAGCGGGGCCCCCGAGGAGACCTGGAACAACCCGGCGACGCCGTACACGAAGTACGAGTTCTCGGAGCGGTTCCAGTGGCTGCCGACGGACGTCGACGTCGCGGACGACGGCTCCGTCTCCTTCCGCTCGTACGTCAACAACGTCCACCCGGAGAGGCACCGCGACCTGCTCTCCGTCCTGCCGGAGCTGGTCGGGCGCATGCGCCCGCTCTGGGAGGAGGTGCTGACCGACCTGCGCCACCCGCGGCCGCTCAGGATCGAGGCCGACCCCTGGGGCTGGTACGAGCCGTCGCCGAAGCGTCCGGAGAGGGCCTCCTACGCCGACGACGCGGCCTTCGCGGAGGCACGCCGCGCCTGGGACGAGGCCTACGACGCGTGGTGGGAGAACCGCCGCCCGATCGTCCCGGACGCCCCCCGGTTCACCGCGCCCGCGATCCCGGACGCCTCCGAGCGGGTCGACCTGCGCGGCCGCGGTCTCCAGGTCATCGTCAAGCTGGCCACCATCCACCTCACGCCGGAGAAGCCCGAGTACGCCGGCGGGTCGTGGCACGTGGAGGGGATGATGAACGAGCGCATCGTCTCGACCGGCATCTACTACTGGGACAACGAGAACATCACCGAGAGCGGCCTGAGCTTCCGGACGGCCCTCGACGACCCGGACTACGAGCAGAACGACGACGGCGGCCTCCGCGAGGTCTACGGCCTGGAGGACGAGGACGCGCTGAACCAGCTCCTCGGGTCGGCCGCGACGCCGGAGGGCCGTTGCCTGGCCTTCCCGAACGTGCTCCAGCACCGCGTCGGCTCGTTCCGCCTCGCGGATCCCACCCGGCCGGGGCACCGGAAGATCCTCGCGTTCTTCCTGGTCGACCCGGAGCAGAGGATCGTCTCGACGTCCGACGTGCCGCCGCAGCAGCCCTGGGCCGAGACCTCGACCATGACGCGCGAGCAGGCCGAGACCTTCCGCGAGGAGCTCATGAAGGAACGCAAGTTCTTCGTCGACGAGCACAACGAGCAGGTCTACGAGCGGGAGTTCTCCCTCTGCGAGCACTGACCGGCTCCGGGGGCCATCGGCCGGGGGCCGCCGCCGTCCCCCTGGAACTCGTGACCCGCGGCCGCCGCGTGCGGGCCGAGGCCCGCTGAGTCCCGGCCTCCCCGGCCGGCGCCGCCTCATCCGTTCGCACGACAGCACGGGCGGGCCCGGCGCGTGGGACGCAGAGTGGGGGCAGACGCCGAGACGGGGAGGTGGCGATGCGCACGCTCACGAGCCGCCGCTGCTCGCGGGGCCGCGCGCCGGGGACGGGTCGTGGCTGAGCCGCCGAAGGCGGCGCGCGAGGCGGGGCACTCCGTCGAGCGGGTCGTCCGGCCGCGGCGGGCCCTGCGCGCCGGCCTCGCCCACGGTGTGGCCGTCGGCGTGGCGGTCGTGCTCGGCATCCTGCTGCCCGCGGTCGACGGCGGTTCGCGGGTCGCCGCGGACCGCGCGGTGGCCGTGCTCAACGTGCTCGGCGTGGGCGTCCTCAGCGTCACCACGCTGATCTTCTCGCTGATGTTCCTCGTCGTGCAGTGGGCCGCGGGCAACTTCAGTCACCGGCTCGCGCTGTTCCGGTCCGACCCGATGGTGTGGCGCGTGTTCGCGTTCGTCCTCGGGGTGCTGGTCTACTCCGTGACCGCGGTGCTCACGATCGGCTCGCGCCCCACGGTGTCCGTGGCGGTCCCGATCGCGGCCCTGGTCATGGCCGCCGCCGCGTTCGTGCTGGTCCGCCGCCTCCAGCTGGTCGCGCTGCGTTCGATCCAGCTGGCGCACGTCCTGGACGAGCTGCGCGACCGAGGTCTGCGGGCCCTCGACGTGTACGGCCCGCCGGACGGTACGGCCGGCCCGCGGGGACCGGGCGCACCGGGGGCGCAGGCGCCGGACGCCGCGCCGCACGGGCCCGCCGCCGTCTCGGTGCTCTGGCGGGGCCCGTCCGTGCTGGTCGAGCAGTTCCGTCTGGTTCCGCTGGTGGAGGCGGCGCGGCGGGGCGGGGCGACGGTCGTCCTGCGGGTGAAGGTCGGGGACGTCGTCTACGAAGGCGACGTGGTGGCCGACGTGCACCACGGGACCGTCCGGGAGGCCGACGTCCTGGGGGCGGTGCTGGCCGGGCCCGAGCGCGCCTTCCACCAGGATCCGGTGCTCGCCTTCCGGCTGCTGTCCGACATCGGACTGCGGGCGCTGTCCTCCGCGATCAACGATCCGGCCACCGCGGTGCAGGCCCTGGACGCCGTCGAGGACCTCCTGCGTCGTGCCGCCGCCGGCCCGGTCGTACGGACGACCCGGGCGATCCCCGACGCGTCCGGCGCGGTGCGGGTGTTCCTGCCGGTGGCGGGGTGGGACGACCTCCTCCGGGTCGGACTGGACGAGATCCTCGTCGTGGCCCCCGCCATGCCACTGGTGCTCGCACGCTGCCGCAGGCTCCTGACCGGAGTGCTGTCCGTCGCTCCGGCGCCGCTCCGGCCGCCGCTGGAGGAGCGCCTGGCGTGGACGGACCAGCAGCTTTCCGGCCGACCCCCGTTCCTCCGCGACGGGGCGGGGTCCGGCGGCTAGGGGGCGGGGGCGGCCCCTGAGGCGGGGTCCGGCGGCGGCTCGGCCGTGCGCCCGCGGGTCCCGGGGCCTTACCCGTGCCCGTGCCCGACAGGGCGGCGCCCCCCGCGGGCCTGTGGTCCGTGGGGGGCGCCGCCCTGTCGACGCGTCCGGCTCAGACGCCCGAGGGGACCTCGGCCTTCTCCTCGGCCGCCTGTCCGCCGTCCTCCGCCGCCAGCCTGCGGTTGCGGCGGACGGAGGACCAGAAGGACCAGGCGATCAGGATCACGCCGATGAGGCCGGTGACGACCTCGGGGATCTGGTAGCGGATGCTGATCATGAGGATCACGGCCAGCGCGCCGATCGCGTAGTGCGCGCCGTGCTCCAGGTAGACGTAGTCGTCGAGGGTGCCCTGGCGGACCAGGTAGACCGTCAGCGAACGCACGTACATGGCGCCGATGCCGAGGCCCAGGGACATCAGCACGATGTCGTTGGTGATGGCGAAGGCGGCGATGACGCCGTCGAACGAGAAGGAGGCGTCGAGGACCTCCAGGTAGAGGAACATGAAGAAGGCGGCCTTGCCGGCCATGACGACCACGGGGACGTTCTTGCCCGTGCGCCGCGCCTCCTCTTCGGCCTCGTGCTCGCGCTCCTCCTCTTCCTCCAGCTTGTTCTCGAAGTAGCCGGAGAGCCCGCCGACGACGAGGTACGTGATGAGGCCGAAGACACCGGAGAGCAGGACGGTCGCCGTCTTGTCGACGTGCGCGCCGCCGTGCTGGTGGGCCTGGACCGCGAAGGTCATGGCACTGACGGCCAGGACGACGAGCGCCACGCAGACCGAGAGCATGTCGATCTTGCCGAGCTTGGCCAGCGGCCGCTCCAGCCAGCCGAGCCACTTGATGTCGCGGTCCTCGAAGATGAAGTCGAGGAAGATCATCAGCAGGAACATGCCGCCGAAGGCCGCGATCGACGGGTGCGCGTCGGTCACGAGCTGCTCGTAGCGCTCGGCGTCGTTGACCGCGAGGTCGACCGCCTCGATGGGGCCCACCTTGGCGCTGATCGCCACGATCACGACGGGGAAGACCAGCCGCATGCCGAAGACCGCGATCAGGACACCGATGGTGAGGAAGATCTTCTGCCAGAAGGCACTCATCTTCTTCAGGATCCCGGCGTTGACCACGGCGTTGTCGAACGACACCGAGATCTCCAGGATGGAGAGGATCGCCACGATCCCGAAGGCCGCCCAACCCCCGTAGAACACCGCCGCGACGAGGCCGAGCGCGGTCACCGCGAACGACCAGCCGAACGTCTTCAGAACCACTGGCTACCCAATCGTTTCGAGCGGGGCCTCCCCCGCGCCGTACCTGTCTTTGCCAAATGCTGACCAAGTCTAGGGCGAGGCACCCGTCGTCCACACGCCGCCCGAGCCGCGGATCCGGTCCGGCTCACGGCGCACCCGGGAACAGCCTTCACCTACGGCGCCGTTCAGGAGGTCGCACGCGACTCCGCCGCGGCGCCTGACGGGCGAGCTGCTCTATGCCCTCGATGCACTATTCTCACCGTTATGCCCGAAATCGACTTCATGGGGCGGCAGTTGACCGGGAGGCCGTGCGCGGCATGGCGCAACGAACCCGTGACGAGTCAACTCCGGAGGTGCGAGGCTCCGTTGAGGTCGAGAATCGTCCCGGACGACCATTCCGCCGCCGGGGACGCGAGCCACAGGACGGCCGCCGCGATCTCGGCGGGCTCGGCCACCCGGCCGAACGGGCTCTGGGCGCGGATCGCCTCGCCCTCCACCCCTTCGAGGCGGGGCGCGACCCGTTCCGTGGCGAAGAATCCGGGCGCGACCGAGGCGACGGCGATCCCGTACGGGGCGAGGGAGACCGCGAGCGACTGGCCGAGCGCGTGGACGGCGGCCTTCGTGGCGCCGTAGGCGGGGTGGTCGGGTTCGCCGCGGAACGCCCCGCGGGAGCCGATGTTCACGATGCGTCCGCCCGTGCCCTGGTCGATCATCCGGCGGGCCGCGAGATGGCTGAGCTGGGCGGTGGCGAGCAGGTTGACGCTGACGTGCCGCTGCCAGACCTCGACCCACTCCTCGTACGGGGTGTCGGGGAGGGGGTGGCGGACGTTCACGGCCGCGTTGTTGACGAGGACGTCGATCCCGCCGAGCGCCCCGGCCGCCGCGTCGGCGACGGCCGCCGCTCCGGCCGGGTCCCCCAGGTCGCCTCCGACCAGGGCGTGGCCCGTGCCGTCGAGGGACTCCAGGGTCAGCCTGGCCTCCTCGACGCGCGAGGCGTAGTGGACGGCGACCCGGTCGCCGTTGGCGGCGAACGCCCGGGCGACGGCACGGCCGAGGCCTCGGGAGGCACCGCTGACGAGGACGCGGCGACCGGAAGCGGGCAGGTTCATCGGGGGCCTTCCGAGCGGGGACGGGGCGCGCCGGACATTCTGCACGGCGCCCCCGTCACCCCCGGAGGCGGCTCGGGGGCGCTCCCGGCGCCCGGGCCCCCTGGGCACTCCGGCCGCCGAGCACTCCGGCCGCAAGGCGCTCCCGCCGTCAGGCTCTCCGACCGTCCGCCCCCGCCGTCAGGCTCTCCGACCGCGTCAGGCGATCTCCAGCACGATCTTGCCCGTCGTCCGGCCCCGCTCGCCGATCTCGTGGGCCTTCGCCGCCTCCGCGAGCGGGACGACGACCTCGACCACCGGCCGCAGCCGCCCGGCCTCGACCAGGGCGGCGATCTCCCGCAGGCCGAGGTGGTCGGGCTCCACCAGGACCCAGGAAGCGCGTACGCCGTCCCGCGCGGCGGGCACGTCGTCCGGGCCCGGCAGGGTGATCAGCCGGCCGCCCTCGCGCAGCACCTTCAGGGAGCGTTCCGCCGTCTCGCCGCCGATGCCGTCCAGGACAACGTCCACGTCCGAGACGACGTCCTCGAAGGGCGCCTCGCGGTAGTCCACGACCTCGTCGGCGCCCAGCTCGCGCACCAGGTCGTGCTTGGCCGTACTCGCCGTGCCGATGACGTACGCGCCGCGGGCCTTGGCGATCTGCACCGCGAGGTGCCCCACGCCGCCGGCCGCCGCGTGCACCAGCACCCGCTCACCGGGGCGGACGTCCGCCGCGTCGACCAGGGCCTGCCAGGCGGTGAGCGCCGCGAGCGGCAGCGCCGCGGCCTCCACGTGGGTCAGCGAGGCGGGCTTGGGGGCGAGGTGCCGGGCCGGGGCCACCACGTACTCGGCGTAGCCGCCCGCCTGCCGGGGGAAGAGCGGCATCCCGAAGACCTCGTCGCCGGGGCGGAGGATCCCGACGCCCGGACCCACGGCCTCCACGGTGCCGGAGACGTCCCAGCCGACGGCCGGGACGGCGCCCCACTCGATCAGACCCCCACTGGCGCGGGTCTTCCAGTCCACCGGGTTCACACCGGCCGCGTGGACCCGCACCAGGACCTCGCCGAGGCCGGGCTCCGGGCGCTCCACCTCGCGCTCGACCAGGGTCTCGGGTCCGCCCCACTGCTCCACGACCACCGCACGCATGCTGTCCGCCTCGTTTCCTTCTCGTTCGGCCACCGGACCGTTCCGGCGGCGACGCGTCCACGATCCGGTACGGGACGACCGGACGGTGTTGGCCGTTCGGCCAGCATGTGACAGGATCTGGCCATGACCGAGACAGTCGACCGGCCGAGGCCGCACAGCCCGCGGACGGCACCCGAGGCGCCGCACCGGGTGGCCGTACTGGCGCTGCCCGGGGTGCCCCCGTTCGAGCTCGGCATCCCCTCCCGGGTCTTCGGCAGCGCCGAGGACGCGGACGGGCGCGCCCTGTACGAGGTCGTGATCTGCACGGCGGACGGGGCGCCCGTGCTCAGCGACGCCGGCTTCACGGTGCAGCCCGCGGCCGGGCCCGAGGCCCTCGCCGCCGCCGACACCGTGGTCGTCCCGCCCACGCACGCCATGCCGGAGCTCGGCCGCGGCGGTCCGCTGCCCCCCGAGGTGGCCGCGGCCATCGCCGGCATCCGGCCCGGAACCCGGCTGGTGTCCATCTGCACCGGGTCGTACGTGCTCGCCGCCGCCGGACTGCTCGACGGCCGGCCCGCCACCACCCACTGGAACCTGGCCCCGGAGTTCCGCCGGGCCTACCCCGGGGTGAAGCTGGACGACGAGGTGCTCTTCGTCGACGACGGCGACGTGCTGACCTCGGCGGGCGTGGCGGCCGGGGTGGACCTGTGCCTGCACATGATCCGCCGCGACCACGGCGCCTCGGTCGCCAACCGCGCCGCCCGCATGTGCGTGGTGCCCCCGTGGCGGGACGGCGGCCAGGCCCAGTTCATCGACCGTCCCGTGCCCGAGCCCACCCTGGCCAGCACCACCGCCACCCGCGCCTGGGCCCTGGAGCACCTGTCCGAGCCGCTCACCCTGGCCCGGCTGGCCGAGCACGCCCGGATGAGTCTGCGGTCCTTCACGCGCCGGTTCCGCGACGAGGTCGGCTCGACCCCGGTGCAGTGGCTGACGGCCCAGCGCCTGGAGCTGGCCCGTCAGCTGCTGGAGACGACGGACCTCCCGATCGACCTGGTGGCCCACCGCGCGGGCCTCGGCTCCGGGAACTCGCTGCGCGCGCACATGCGGACGGCGTTCGGGGTCTCGCCCGCCGCCTACCGCCGGGCGTTCGGCACCGACGGCCCGGCGGCAGGCGGAGCGGAGACGCGCCCGTCCGGGTGAGCGGTCCCCCGGTGCGCGGCACCCCGGGCGGACCGCCGTCGGCGTGCTGGCGCGGGGCGGCCCGGCGTTCGTCCTACGCTGCAACGCCGGGACGAACCCGCCGGGACCGAGCCTCTCCGAAAGCGCGGATGCCTTGTTCGCCGTCACCGTCATCGCGGGCATTCTGTTCACCTGGTGCGTCCTGTCGCGCCGGCTCGCGCTGTGGAGCATCACCGCGCCGATCGCCATGATGGCGACGGGCATCGCCCTCACCAGCGGCTCGGACCCGCCGCTCGTCTTCGACTTCGGCGACCTGGCCGGATTCGAGCACGCGGTGGAGGTCGTCCTCGCCCTCCTCCTCTTCGTCGACGCGACCGAGGTGCCGGCGGGGGCCGTCCGGCGCGAGAGGCGGATCGCCACCCGGCTCCTCGGCGTCGCCCTGCCGCTCACCCTGGGCGCCGCCTTCCTGGCCGCGCTCGCCTTCTTCCCCGACCGGCCCGGCTGGGTGCTGGCCACCCTGGCCACCGTCGTCGTCCCGCTCGACCTCGCACCCGCCACGGCCGTCGTCCGGGACGCGCGCATCCCGGCCCGCCTGCGGGAACTCCTCAACGTGGAGGGCGGGCTCAGCGACGGGGTGGTCTCCCCCGTCTTCCTGGTCTGCGTCGCCGCTGCCTCCGAGTACCGGACGGCGGGCGAGGACTACGCCGAGGCCCTCCTCGACGCCGTCGGGGCGGCGGGGTGGGCCGTCGGCGCCGGCGCGCTGGTCGGCACGGTGTCCGGCCGGCTGCTGCGCCGGTCCTGGGCCCGCGGCTGGGCGCTGCCCACGGCGACGAGGCTCGCGGTGCTGAGCGTGCCCGTCGCCGCGTACTCGCTGTCCCTCGCCCTGGGCGGCAACGGATTCGTCGCCGCGTTCGTCGCCGGGCTCTGCGTCGCCCCGGCGCTGCGTCATCTGCCGGAGGGCACCGTGAAGATGACGGACGATCTGGCGACCCTGGCGCTGTGGTTCCTCTTCGGCCAGCTGGTCAGCGACGAGTTCTGGGACGGCTTCCACCTCAGCGTCCTCCTGTACGCCGTCCTCGCCTGCACCCTGGTGCGCGTGGTGCCCGTGCTGCTGGCCCTCGCCGGGACGGACCTGTCCCTGTCCGACCGGCTGTTCCTGGGGTGGATGGGGCCGAGGGGCGTGGCCTCGGTGGTCTTCGGCCTGCTCGCCGCGATCGAGCTGCGGGAGGCCGGCGGGGGCGACTTCGTCTCCCGGGTGATGGTGATCACCGTCATGGTCAGCATCGTGCTGCACGGGCTGAGCTCCGAGCCGCTGGGCCGGCGCTACGCCCGGGGCCGGCGTGCCGCGCCGGAGCCCCGGGCCGGCGGGTGACGGCGGGCGGGCCGGGAACCCGGCCCGCCCGACGCCGCTCCGTCAGGCGGGGAGCCAGGTCCGCCAGGTGGCCTCGTTCCCCTCGACCCAGCGGCGGGCCGCCTCCCGCGGAGAGAGCTTCTGCTCCGCGATCATCAGGGCGACGTCGTTCTGCATGTCGGTCGTCCAGCGGAACTTCTTCAGGAAGGCGGCCGCGTCGCCGCCGCCGTCCGCGAAGCGGGCGTTGAGGAACTTCTGCAGGGGCGTGTGCGGGTACGCGCAGGCCACCTTCTCCGGTTCGGCGTCGCAGCCCTCCTTGTAGGCGGGCAGTCGCACCTCCGTCATGGGGACCTTCTCGAACAGCCACTGGGGCTTGTACCAGTAGCTCAGGAAGGGCTTCTTCTCCTTGGCGAACTGCTTGATCTGGGTGATCTGCGCCGCCTCCGAGCCCGCGAACACGACCTGGTAGTCCAGGTCCAGGTTGTTCACCAGCGCCTTGTCGTTCGTCACGTACGACGGGGAGCCGTCGAGGAGCTGGCCCTTGCCGCCGCTCTCCGCGGTGCGGAACTCGTCGGCGTACTTGTCCAGGTTCTTCCAGTCGGTGACGTCGGGGTGCTGCTCGGCGAAGTACGTCGGGACGAACCAGCCGATGTGGCCGGTCACCCCGAGGTCGCCGCCGCGCGCGATCGTCCCCTTGTCGTCGATGTACCGCTTCTCCTGGTCGGGGTGGCCCCAGTCCTCCAGGATGGCGTCCACCCGGCCCTGGCTGAGCGCGTCCCAGGCGGGCACCTCGTCGATCTGCACGGTGTCCACCCGGTAGCCGAGCTCCTTCTCCAGGAGGTACTGGGCGACGGCGACGTTGGCCTGCGCGCCCACCCAGGACTGCACGGAGAGCGTCACCGTGCGGGAGCCCTTGGCGTCGGCGTACGGAGAGGCCTGGCGGGTCATGTCGGCGGCTCCGCAGCCGGTGAGACCGGCCGCGAGGGCGGCGGCGGTCACCAGGGCGGTGCCGCCGAGTGCGAGGCGGGTGCGAGCCATCTCAGGCCCCCTTTCCGGCGAGGTCGCGGCGCTGCGTCGGCTGGGTCACGCGGTCGAGGACGAGGCCGAGGCAGACGATCGCCGCTCCTGCCACGAGTCCGGTCGCCAGGTCGCCCTGGGCGAGGCCGAAGACCGCGTCGTAGCCGAGCGCGCCGCCGCCGACGAGGCCGCCGATGACGACGACCGCGAGGACGAGGACCACGCCCTGGTTGACGGCGAGCAGCAGCGCCGGCCGGGCGAGCGGCAGTTGGACCTGGAGCAGCTGCTGGCGTCCGGTCGCCCCCAGCGACCGGGAGGACTCCATGGCGGCCGGGTCCACCGCGCGGACGCCCTGGGCGGTGATCCGCACGACGGCGGGCAGCGCGTACACCACGGCGGCCGCGACCGCCGGGGCACGGCCCACGCCGAACAGCGCGACCACGGGGATCAGGTACACGAACTGCGGCATCGTCTGGAAGACGTCGAGCACCGGGCGCAGCGCGCGGCCCAGGCGGGTGCTGCGGGCCGCGGCGACGCCCAGCGCGAAGCCGAGCACGAGGGTCACGGCGACGGCGGCCAGCACCTGCGAGAGGGTGTCGAGGGCCGGGTCCCAGACGCCGAGGACGCCGATCGCGGCCATCGCGAGGACGGCGGTCGCGGCGGTGCGCCAGGTGCCGATGAGCAGGGCGAGGGCGCCGACCGCCAGCAGGACCGACCACCAGGGCAGCCACTGCAGGCCGTCGCGCAGGGGGTTGAGGACCCAGGTGGTGAACCGGGCGGCCCAGTCGGCGGTGCCGCCGACGACGGGCACGCCGGAGTACAGGTGGGCGGTCATCCAGTCGACGGCCCGGTTGACGGGTTCGGCGGTGTCGACCGTCCACGCGTCGGGCCAGCCGAGCCGGTCGGTGAGACGGCCGGCGACGGCGACCGCGGCGGTCACCGCGAGGGCGACCGTCCAGCCGGTTCGCGAGCCGCGCGCGGGGGCCGCGCCGATCCTCGCCCCGGCCGCGGCGGTGACGCGGTCCAGGACGACGGCGAGCAGCACGATGGGCACGCCGGCGGCGAGCGCGGCGCCGACGTCGACGGAGGCCAGCGCCTGGTAGACGCGGTCGCCGAGGCCGCCCGCGCCGATGACGGACGCGATGACGGCCATGCCGAGCGCCATCATGATCGACTGGTTGAGGCCGAGCAGGAGTTCCTTGCGGGCCAGCGGCAGCCGGGCCGTCAGCAGGCGCTGCCGTCCGGTGGCGCCGAGGGAGGCGGCCGCCTCCATGACGCCGGCGTCCGCGCCGCGCAGTCCGAGCGCGGTGAGCCGGGCCATCGGCGGGGCGGCGTAGACGACGGTGGCGAGGACGGCCGCGGGGACGCCGATGCCGAAGACCAGGACGACGGGCAGGAGGTACGCGAAGGCCGGCAGGACCTGCATGGTGTCGAGGACCGGCCGCAGGACGCGGTCCATCCGGTCCGAGAGGCCGGCGGCCAGGCCGAGGGCGCCGCCGAGCAGGACGGACGCGGCGACGGCGACGACCATCAGGGCGAGGGTCTGCATGGTGGGCACCCACATGCCGAGCAGCCCGCAGGCGCCGAAGGCGACGACCGACGTCAGGGCGAGCCGGACGCCCGCGACCCGCCAGGCCAGCAGGCCCGCGGCGGCGGTGACGCCGGCCCAGCCGAGGGCGAGCAGCAGCAGGTACACCGCGCGGACGGCCACGACCACGGCGTTGCTGACGTGTCCGAGGAAGTAGAGGAACAGCGGGTGGCCGTCGCGGTTGTCGATGATCCAGTCGCTGGTGCGGCCGAGCGGCCCCGACAGGTCGACGGCGAGCGAGCCGGGCCAGCTGCCGCCGCCCAGGAGCAGGACCCCGAGGACGAGCGCGAGGGCCGCGCCGCCGGCGATCAGCCGGCCGCGGTGGCGCGCGAGCGCGCGCAGCGCACCGGGCCCGCCGGAGGCGGCGGTGGGGCGGGGAGAGGCGGGAGTGGCGGTGGCGGTCATCGGCCCCACCGCCCCAGGACGCGGGGACCGGTCGCGGCGCACACCGGAAGCGGGGCGGCGGGCGTGGTGCTGCCCGCGGCGGCGCGAGCGCCGAAGGTCCGGGCGCCGACCCGGTGCGAGGCCTCCGGGCCCGGCGGTGGCCAGGTCGTGTGGGCGTACATCAGGCCACCGCCTTCCGGGGCGCGGCAGGGACCCCGGCGACGACGCCGAGGAGTCCCACGTGGTCGACCACGCCGAGGCAGCGGCCGTTCTCGACCACCCGGGCGTTGCCGCCCGTCCGGGCGACGGCCTCGATGGCCTCGTGGACGGTGGCGCTGGGGGCGAGCGCGGGCCCGGCCTCGCTCTCGTCGGCGAGCGCGGGGCGCATCGCCGAGCGGACGGTCAGCACCTGCTCGCGCGGCACGTCCCGCACGAAGTCCCGGACGTAGTCGTCGGCGGGGGCGCCCACGATCTCCTCCGGGGTGCCGAGCTGCACGATCCGGCCGTCGCGCATCAGCGCGATGCGGTCGCCGAGCTTGAGCGCCTCGCTCAGGTCGTGGGTGATGAAGACCATGGTGCGGCCCTCCTCCCGGTGCAGGCGGACGACCTCTTCCTGCATGTCCCGGCGGATGAGCGGGTCGAGCGCGCTGAACGGCTCGTCGAAGAGCAGGACCTCGGGGTCGACGGCGAGCGCGCGGGCGAGCCCGACACGCTGCTGCTGGCCTCCGGAGAGCTGGCCCGGCCTGCGGTGCTCCATGCCCTCCAGGCCGACCTTGGTGACGAACTCGGCCGCGCGTGAGCGGCGTTCGCCGCGTCCGACGCCCTGGATCTCCAGCCCGTACGCGACGTTGTCGAGCACCGTGCGGTGCGGGAGCAGCCCGAAGTGCTGGAAGACCATGGCGGCGCGGTGGCGGCGCAGTTCGCGGAGCCGGCCGCCGTCCATGGACAGCACGTCCTCGCCGTCGAGGGCCACGGTGCCCGCGGTCGGCTCGATGAGCCGGGTGAGGCAGCGGACGAGGGTCGACTTGCCCGAGCCGGAGAGGCCCATGACGACGAAGACCTCGCCCTTGCGGACGTCGAAGGAGACGTCGCGGACGGCGGCGGTACAGCCGGTCCGCTCGCGGAGCTCCGCGGCGTCGAGGGAGGCGAGCTCCGGGTCGGCGGGCACGCGCTCGGCCTTCGGGCCGAACACCTTCCACAGCTCGCGCACGGAGAAGACGGGTGCGGCGGCGTCCTGCGGCGGGTGGGTCATCGTCGGGCCCCTTCCAGGAGGTCCACGCATTTCTCGCCGACCATGAGCACCCCGATCATCGGGTTGACGGCGGTCATGGTCGGAAAGACGGACGCGTCGGCGATCCGGACGCCGTCGAGGCCCCGGATGCGCAGGTCGGGTGCGACGACGGCGAGTTCGTCGTCGGCGGAGCCCATCCGGCAGGTGCCGGCGGGGTGGTAGACGGTGTGCGCGACCTTGCGGGCGTAGGCGCTGAGCTCCTCGTCGGAGGTGACCTCCGGGCCGGGGCACACCTCGCGCTTCAGCCAGCCGGCGAGGGGCTCACGGGCCGCGATCTCCCGGGCGATGCGGATGCCGTCGACGAGCGTCCGGCCGTCGTAGTCGTCCTCGTCGGTGAAGTACCGGAAGTCGAGGGCGGGTTTGGCCTCGGGGTCGGCGCTCGTCAGGTAGAGCCGGCCGCGGCTGCGCGGCTTGGGGATGTTGGGGGTCATCGACACGCCGTGCGGGGGCCGTTCGTAGCCGAGCCGCTCGGGGTTGTCGGTGAAGGGGATCTGGTAGAAGTGGAACATCAGGTCGGGCCCCTCGGACTCCGGGTCGCGGCGGACGAAGAGTCCGGCGTCGGAGTCCATGGCGGAGTTCTCCGGGATGGGGCCGTGGGTCTCCCACACGATGACCGACTCGGGGTGGTCGAGCAGGTTCTCGCCGACGCCCGGCAGGTCGTGCACGACGGGGATGCCGAGCTTCTCCAGGTCGGCGCGCGGGCCGATGCCGGAGTGGAGGAGCAGCCGCGGGGTGTCCACGGCTCCCGCGCAGACCAGGACCTCGCGCCGGGCGCGTACGACGTGCTCGGCGCCGTCCTGGGTGCGGATGTGGACGCCGGTGGCGCGGGTGCCCTCCAGCTCCAGGCGGAACGCCCAGGTCTCCAGGGCGATGTGCAGGTTCGGCCGGTCCAGGAACGGGTGCAGGTAGGCGACCGAGGCGGACGACCGCTTGTTGTCCTCGGGGTGGTAGGCGAGGTCGAAGAAGCCGACGCCCTCGTGGAAGGGCTGTCTGTTGAAGCCCTCGACGCGGGGGACGCCGAGCGCGGTCTGCGCCGCGTCGACGAAGTCCCGGGCGATCGCGTTCCGGTCGGCCTCGTCGACGGGGACGATGTTGTTGCGCAGCCGGGCGAAGTAGGGGTCCATGGCGGCCGCGTCCCAGCCGTCGGCACCGGCCTCGGCCCACTCGTCCCAGTCGGAGGGCAGCGGCTTGAACGCGATGAGCGTGTTGTGCGAGGAGCAGCCGCCGAGGACCCGGGCGCGGCTGTGGCGGATGTGCGAGTTGCCGCGGGGCTGCTCGGTGGTGGGGTAGTCGTAGTCCAGCTCGCCGCCGAGCAGGCCCATCCAGCGGCGCAGGGTGAGGACGTCGTCGCGGCCGACGTCGCTGGGGCCGCCCTCGATGACGGCGACGGTGACGTCCGGGTCCTCGGTCAGCCGGGAGGCGATGACGGAGCCGGCGGTGCCCCCGCCGACGACTACGTAGTCGTACAGGTGGGAGTCGTTCATGCCTGGTCCTTCGCCGTCGTGCCCGCGAACCAGCGCACGGGGCGCGGAGCGAGGTTCTGGTAGATGTGCTTGGCCTCGCGGTACTCGGCGAGGCCGGTGGGGCCCAGCTCGCGGCCGATGCCGGACTTGCCGAAGCCGCCCCACTCCGCCTGCGGCAGGTAGGGATGGAAGTCGTTGATCCAGACCGTGCCGTGGCGCAGCCGGGCCGCGACCCGCCGGGCGCGGTTCTCGTCGGAGGTCCAGACGCCGCCGGCGAGGCCGTACTCGGTGTCGTTGGCGAGGGTGACGGCCTGTTCCTCGGTGCGGAAGGTCTCGACGGTGAGGACGGGGCCGAAGACCTCCTCGCGGACGACCCGCATGCCGCGGTGGCAGCGGTCGAGGACGGTGGGCCGGTAGAAGTAGCCGGGGCCGGCGGGCCGCTCGCCGCCGGCGCGCAGGACCGCGCCCTCGCCGAGGGCGGAGGCCACGTACTCCTCGGTGCGCGCGAGCTGGGCGGCGGAGACCAGGGGGCCGCACTCGACGCCCGGGTCGGTGCCGCGGCCGAGCCGGATCCGCTCGGCGCGGCGGGCGAGTTCGGCGACGAAGCGCTCGCGCAGCGACTCCTCGACGATGAGGCGGGAGCCGGCGGAGCAGACCTGGCCGCTGTGGATGAAGGCGGCGTTGAGCGCCTGGTCCACGGCGGTGTCGAAGCCCTCGGCGGTGGCGCAGGCGTCGGCGAAGACGACGTTGGGGTTCTTGCCGCCGAGTTCGAGGGCGACCTTCTTCACGCTGTCGGCGGCCGCGCGGGCGACCTTGGTGCCGCTGACGAGTCCGCCGGTGAAGGAGACGAGGTCGACGCCGGGGTGCTCGGCGAGCCGGGCGCCGACGGTGTGGCCGGGGCCGGTGACGATGTTGGCCGCGCCGAGGGGCAGTCCGGCCTCCATGAGCAGTTCGACGAGGACGACCGTGGTCAGCGGTGTGATCTCGCTGGGCTTGATCACGAAGGTGTTGCCGGCCGCGAGGGCGGGCGCGATCTTCCAGCTGGCCTGGAGCAGCGGGTAGTTCCACGGCGTGATCAGGGCGCAGACGCCGACGGGCTCGTGCACGACGACGCTGTGGATGTCGTTCGATCCGGCGTCGACGACCCGTCCGCCGTCCTCCTTCTCGACGAGGTCGGCGAAGTAGAGGAAGGCGTCGCGGACGCAGTCGACGTCGACGCGGCCCTCCTCCAGGGTCTTGCCCGCGTCCTGGCTCTCCAGGGCGCCGATCCGCTCGCGGTCGCGCTCCAGGAGGGCGGCGACCCGCCGCAGGAGGGCGGCGCGCTCGGCGACCGGTGTGCGCGGCCAGGATCCGTCGTCGAAGGCGGCCCGCGCCGCGTTCACGGCTTCGTCGGTGTCCGGGACACCGCCCTCCGCCACGATCGCGAAAGCGGTCTCGTCGACGGGGTCGATGATCTCGCGCGTGGCGCCGGACAGGGCCGAGCGCCATTCTCCGCCCACATGGATGGTCTGTTGTGCTGCCGTCACGTCGGGTATGGCCTTTCGTTCCTCTGAGTCCCCCTGCCGGTGTCACCGGCGGTTCGGCCGCCTGCCCGGGGTGCGGACATCCATGCGGAATGACCTGCGGAGAGTGGCCGTCGTCACGCTTCAAGCGGGCGTAATCCGGGCATATCGCCGGTCGGTCGAGGTGTGGCCCGTTCCGGCCGAAGGCGGCCCGGACAGCGGCCCCGTCGTCGTAGCCTTGGAATGTCCGCGCGTCGGCGCGGCCGGTACGCCACACGGAAGGAGCGCAGCGTGGACGGCACCGTCTGGCTGGTCGTGGCCGTGGTTCTCCTGCTCGCGACGGCGGGGTGCGCGGCCGTGCTGCTCGTCCGTGTCTTCCGGGCCCGCCGGCTCCTCCTCGACGCGGGGATCCCCCTGCAGTCGAAGGCGCTGTTCTGGGCGGCGGTGGTCTACACGGTCTCGCCGATCGACCTGATCCCGGACCCCGTCTACCTGGACGACATCGGGGTGCTCCTGATCGCGTTGCGCGCGCTGTACGCGGCGGCCGGGCGGAGCGGTGCGGACGAGAAGGGCCTGCTCACGGATCCCGGGACCGCGATCGGCGGCGACGCGTCGGCGCCCCGCGGACCGCGAGGAGGCGTCTGACCGGGGCTTCCGCCCGTCAGACGCCTCTCTGCCGACGTCCCCGCGTGTCGCGGGTCACACGTCCCGCCGCCCGACGCCGCGCACGTCGCTCCCGCGCGTCACGTCGTGCGTGCGGCCCGTCACGGAGCGCGGTGTCGTGTGTGCCGGCGGCTCCGTCGGGCCGGCCTCCGCGGTCGGCTTCTCAGGCGGGCGACCCGGCGGGCGCCACCGCCTGCTCGCCCGGCCGCGGCTGCGCCCCGGCGGCCTCCCGCGGGAACAGGGCCAGGGGCGCCTCGCCCTCGAAGTACGTCTCCGCCCGCTTCATGGCCCGTTCGTCGGCGAGCACCTGGCCGGGCCGGGAGCCGTTGCCGAGGAGGACTCCGCCGAAGCCCATGCGGAGGTAGGCCGCGGTGTTGTGGAGGGTGGTGGCCAGGCCGTCGGCGACGGCCTCGTCCTCGTCCGACAGGGCCGCCACGGCCCACAGCGTCCGGCCCGCCATCCGCTTCTTGAAGTCCAGGTCGGGCACTCCGAGCCAGCCCGACCAGTAGTCGAGGTAGCGCTTGGTCTGGGCGGACAGGGTGTACCAGTAGAGGGGCGAGGCGATCACGATGTCGGTGGCCTCCAGCGTGGCCTCCCGCAGGGTGCGCTCGGCCTCGGAGACCGGCCAGTCGCCCTCCTCGTGGCGCCCGTCCTGGAAGTCGGGCAGCGGCAGCCCGTTCAGGTCGATCCACCGCCGGGGGACATCGGCGGGCAGGGCCTCGGCGGCGGCCCTGGCGAGTATCGAGGTGTTGCCGTCGGCACGTGAGCTGCCCAGCACGAACAGGAAGGAGCGGTCCGCGGATCGCGGGGAATGAATGGTCATGTCCGGACGCTAACGCTTGACACTGGTGTCAAGGTCAACAGACCGACCGACGACGGGGCGGAAGGCGAGCGCATGCTGATCGGGGAGTTGTCGCGGCGGACCGGGGTGAGCTCGCGGCTGCTGCGCTACTACGAGGCGCAGGGCCTCCTGGAGGCGCGGCGCGGCCCGAACGGCTACCGGTCGTACGACGAGGACGCGGTGACGACGGTCCGCAAGGTCCGTGCCCTGCTGGCCGCCGGGCTCCCCACCGAGGTGATCCGGGTGGTGCTGCCCTGCACCGGCGGGGACGGGACGGCGTTCGACTGGTGCGCCGACATCCGCGATCTGATGCTCCGTGAACTGGCGGCCGCCGACGCCCGTATCGACGACCTGCACCGGCGCCGCACCACGCTCGCCGGGTATCTGGCCGGCGCGTGAACGGGTCCGCCGCCGGCGGTGCCCCCGGGGTGGGGGCGCCGCCGGCGGCGGGCGTTCGCCGGGTCGGTCAGGAGCGGCCGAGGAGGCCCGGGATGCCCTGGGGTGCGGGCAGCGGGAGGTCCAGGCGGTTCTGCGCCTGCGCCGGGGTGGCGACGCAGCGGAGGTCGGCGGCCGGGAGCCTGCCCGTCGTGAGGTAGGCGGTGGCCGTCGTGTCGGCGCAGGACTTGGAACCGTAGACGCCGTGGCCCTGGCCGCCGAGGACGGTGACCATGCGGGCGCCCTTCATGGCGCGGCGCAGCCCCTGCCCGCTGACCAGCGGGGTCTGGGAGTCCCACTCGTTCTGCAGGATCAGCGCCCCGACGGAGTTGTTCACCGTGGTGGCGGGCTCGGAGCCGTTCTTCCAGAAGGCGCAGGGCTTGATGTGCGAGGCGAAGTCGCCGTACAGCGGGTACCGGGCCTTGTCGCGGATCGCGTCGCGGCGGTACTGCTCCGGGTCGCGGGGCCAGGAGCGGGTGTCGGCGCACGCCACGGCCCAGAAGACCGCGTCCGAGTTGTCCGAGGGGACGGCGCGGCCGAACGACGGCGGTACGTGGCGGGGGGCCTCGGCGCGGCGCGAGGGCGCCGGTGCGGGAGTCCCCTCGGCGGCCTTCCTGAGCTCGGCGACCGCCTCGGCGGCGCCCTGCACGTCGAAGAACACGGCTCGGCCGGCGCGGATGTCGTCACCGGTCAGGAGCGTGCCCTGGATCTCGATCGGCTCGCGGTCCGCGCGGGCGACCAGGTCCCAGAAGGTCTTCGAGACCTTGGCCGGGGTGTCGCCGAGGCCGTACGTCGCGTGCCGTTCGGCGGTCCACTCGGTCCAGCGCGTGAAGGCCGGCTCCGCGCCCTCGGCCCAGACCTGGATCATGCCGCGCCAGATGCGCTGCGGGTCGACCGCGCTGTCGAGGACGAAGCGGTCGGTGCGCTTGGGGTACATCTGGGTGTAGACGGCGCCCAGGTACGTGCCGTACGAGTACCCGAGGTACGAGATCTTCTTCTCGCCGAGCACGGCGCGGATGACGTCCATGTCCCGTGCGGTGTTGCGGGTGGTGAAGTGGGCCAGGGCGTCACCGCTCTTCGCCCGGCACTTGTCGGCCACGGTCCGCGCCCAGCGGACGTCCTTGTCGAAGGTCGCCGCCTTGTACGGGCGCTGCCAGTTCAGTTCGTCCTCGTTCAGGCCGCAGCCGAGGGGCGAGCTCTGGCCGACGCCTCTGGGATCGAAGCCGATCAGGTCGTACCGCTCCTTCACGGCGGTCGGCAGTTCCGGGCCCATCCAGAGGGGCATGTCGAGGCCGGGACCGCCGGGGCCGCCGGGGTTGAGCAGCAGGACGCCGTGCCGCTTCTGGGGACTCGTGGCCTTGATCCGGGACACCGCGACGTCGAGCTTCCTGCCGCCCGGCCGGCTGTAGTCGAGCGGCACCTTGAGGGTGGCGCACTGGTAGTTCGCCGGCAGGTCGGCCTCGCAGCGCTTCCAGCGCGGCGTCTGGTGGGTGTACTGCCGGAGGGGATCGCTGACGACCTGACGGGGTGTCGGGGCGGCCGCGGACGCGACGGCGGGTGTGAGAGCGGGCACCAGGGTCGCGACCGCGCTGATGGCCACGAGGGGTGCTATTCGCGTGCTTCGCACAGTGAGTCAGATCCTTGCGGGAGGTGGATTCGTCTCATGCACCTTTGCTCAGAAGGGAGTTGCGCGAATCCTTCCGCCGGTCACGACTCGTCAGACCACAGGAGGAGCGCACGCGGGAGGAATGGTCCCCGAGGCGGAGAACGCGACCCCCGGTTCTCCCGTCCGGGGGCCGCGTGCTCCGCCCCGGGCGTCCGCGAACGCCGGTTGTGCCGGCGCGACCGGACGGGCGCCCCCCCGACGCCCGTGTCAGGCCAGGACGTGGAGGGCGGCCGGCCGGACCCGGAGGGTCACCGGGAGGACCGCGTCGACCTCGCCGTCCGCGCCGTACGGGAGGGGACGGTCCGCCTCGATGCGGACCACCTCGCCCCGCAGGATCTCGACCTCGGGCCGCTTCACGTGCGCGCCCGTCTTGAGCTCGTTCATCATCGCGAAGAAGAGACGTTTCGGCGCCTTCTTGATGATCACGACGTCGAGGGTGCCGTCGTCGATCCGCGCTCCCGGGGCGACGTTCCGGCCGAATCCGTAGTAGCCCGAGTTCGCCACCACCACGGTGTAGCCGGTGCGCTCGTGGCGCACCCCGTCGACGGTGACGCGGTACGCGGCGGGCTTCCAGGCGAGGACCGCCCGCAGGCCGCCCGCGTAGTAGGAGGCCGCGCCGCGCAGCAGACGGGAGTGGTTGGCATGGCGGTTGGCGACCGCGTCCACCCCCGCGTACACGCTGCCGAGGACGCAGGTCCGCGCGTGCACGGCGGACTCCACCTCGATCGTGTCGACGGCCCGCGGCTCCGCGTGGAGCAGCGTCTCGGCGAGCTTCCGGGGGTCCGAGGGGAGGCCCAGGGCGCGGGCGAAGTCGTTGCCGCGTCCCGCGGGGACGAGGCCGAAGACCGTGTCCGTACCGCTGAGGGCGCCGCCGACGCAGCCGGCCATCCCGTCACCGCCGACGGCGAGCACCACGTGCCCCTGCGCCCCGGCCTCCCGGGCGAGTTCGCGTGCGTGCTCCAGGCTGCGGCTGTAGACGGTGTCGAGGCTCGCACCCGCCTCCCGCAGCAGACGGGCCAGCGGGAGGAGACCCGCCGTGCCGCTGGAACCCCCTGCGGTGGGGTTGACGACGGCGGTGAACTGTCGCATGGACATGGCCTCCGGGCGGCAGAAGTAGGGTTCAGCGGACGGGGATGAGGACTCCGGGACTGAGCACACCGGAGGGGTCGACCTCGGCCTTGACGGCCTGCAGCATACGGATGCCCAGCGGGCCGACCTCCCGGGCGTACCAGTCGCGGTGGTCGGTGCCGACGCCGTGGTGGTGGCTGATGGTGCCGCCGGCGGCCAGGATCGCGTCGTTTGCCGCCCGCTTCGCCGGCTCCCAGTGCGCGACGGCGTCCTCGCCCTGGGCGGAGACGACGGTGAAGTACAGGGAGGCGCCGTTCTCGTAGGTGTGGGAGATGTGGCACATCACGAGCGGCGGGGTGCCGGCCTCGGTGAGCGTGTCGGTCAGCGCGGACCGCACCGCCGTGTAGAGACCGGGGAGGGCGGACCAGAAGGCCGCCGTCTCCAGCGTCTCGGCGAACGCCCCGGCGTCGAGCAGGGCGTCCCGCAGGTAGGGCGCGTTGTACCGGCCGTGCTCCCACCGGTCGCCGGGCTCCTCGCCGATGAGCTCGCCGCCGCAGGCGAGGAGGACCTCGCAGGCCGCGGCGCGGCGGGCCGCCGTGTCCTCGGCGCCGCCCTCGTAGCCGACGACGGCCATGCAGCCCGGGTTCTCCGGGAGTGCGGCGCTGCCGATGGCGTCCGGCTGGGCGAGACCGATGAAGGTCTCCGACTCGTCCGAGAGGCGGAGCACCGTGGGGCGGGGGCCGTCCTGGGCGAGCCGGCGCAGCGCGGCGGTGCCGGCCTCGAAGGAGGCGAAGCGCCAGCCCTCGTAGATCCGCTCGGCGGGGAGCGGGCGGATGCGCACGGTCACGGCGGTGATCACACCGAGGGCGCCCTCGGAGCCGAGGACCAGCTGGCGCAGGTCGGGGCCGGCCGCCGAGCGCGGGGCCCGGCCGGTCTCCAGGGTGCCTTCCGGGGTGGCGACGGTCAGTCCGAGGACCATCTCGTCGAAGCGGCCGTAGCCCGCCGAGGCCTGGCCGCTGGAGCGGGCCGCGGCGAAGCCGCCGACGGTCGCCCACTCGAAGGACTGCGGGAAGTGGCCGAGGGTCCAGCCCCGCTCGTTGAGCAGGGCCTCGCACTGCGGTCCGCGCAGGCCGGGCTGGAGCGTCGCGGTGCGGGAGACCTCGTCGACGGCGATCAGCAGGTCGAGCCGCCGCAGGTCGAGCGCGACGAACGGCCGCTTCGTGGTGGGCGCGAGGCCGCCGACGACGGAGGTGCCGCCGCCGAAGGGCACCGCGGCGACGCCGTGCTCGGCGCAGGCCCGCAGCACGGCGAGGACCTCGTCGTGGTCGCCGGGGAGCAGGACCGCGGCGGGGATGTCGTCGACCTCGCCGGCGCGAATGCGCAGCAGGTCGGGGGTCGACTTGCCGCGGGTGTGCCGTATGCGGCTCTCGTCGTCCTCCCGCAGGGCGTCGGGCGCGCCGAGGGCCGCCCGCAGCGCGGTGCGGGCCTCGTCGGGCAGTGCCGCGGCGGGCGGCTCGATGTCGGCGAGGGCGGCCGGGCCGCTCTCCCTCGGCGTGACGCCGAGCAGGTCCCGCAGCAGGCCGGTGACCGAGTCGGGCAGGGGTGCCGCCTTGGCCGGGTCGCCCCAACCGCTCCACAACATGTCCACTTCGAGGGGTTCCTTACGGTCTGTTTCACGGATGGCGCTGCCGCACGGCCGACGCTGGCATTACACTGTGACAGATGACGCCCATTCGTCACAACCATGAAGACACAGATCCCGTGCTCGACGCCGCACGCGACTGCGTGCTCGCCGTCGGCGTACGGCGGACCACCCTCACCGACATCGCCCGGCGCGCGGGCGTGTCCCGGATGACGATCTACCGGCGCTGGCCCGATGTGCGCAGCCTGGTGGGCGACCTGATGACCCGTGAGTGGATCGCCGTCGCCGCCGGCGCCATGCCGCCCGCCGACGACGACCGGCCCGAGCGGGAGCGGATCGTCGAGGGGCTCGTCGCGGGAGCCGCCGCGTTCCGGGCGCACCCGCTCTTCCACAAGATCCTGGACGTCGACCCGGAGCTGCTGCTCCCGTACATCCTCGACCGCCGCGGAGCCAGCCAGGACGCCCTCCTCGGACTCCTCCACACCGCGCTCGAGTACGGCCACGAGGACGGCTCGGTGCGCCGCGTCCGGCCGGACCTGCAGGCCCGGTCGCTGCTGCTCGTCGTCCAGTCCTTCACGCTCTCGCTGCGCACCATGACCGACGACACCGATCCCGAACTGAGCGAAGCCGCCTTCCTCGACGAGCTGCGCACCCTGCTGGAGAGGACCATCGCCCCATGACCCCCACGAGCAGCCCCGCCCTGCCCGGCTCCTCCCTCGACGCCGAACGCCGCCGGCGCGAACTGGGCCGCCTCGCCGAGGGCGGGCCCGACGCGACGGTCGACGTCCTGGTCGTCGGGCTCGGTGCCACCGGCGCCGGGGCCGCGCTCGACGCCGCCACCCGCGGGCTCACCGTCGCCGCGATCGACGCCCACGACCTCGCCTTCGGCACCTCCCGCTGGAGCTCCAAGCTGATCCACGGCGGGCTGCGCTACCTGGCGTCGGGACAGCTCGACGTCGCCCACGAGAGCGCGGTCGAGCGGGGCGTCCTCATGGAGCGCACCGCCCCCCACCTGGTGCGCGCGCAGCCCTTCGTCCTGCCGCTCACCCCACTCGTCAGCCGCGGCCAGGCCGCCCTCGCCCGCGCCGGGTTCCTCGCGGGCGACCTGCTGCGCGTCGGCGCCCGCACCGCGCGCGGCACCCTTCCCCAGCCGCGGACACTGTCCGCCGTCGAGACCCGGCACCTCGCCCCGGCCCTGCGCCCCACCGGACTGCGCGGCGGGCTGCTCTCCTGGGACGGACGGCTCTCCGACGACGCACGCCTGGTGACCGCGATCGCCCGCACCGCCGCCGCGTACGGCGCCCGGATCCTGACCCGGACCCGGGCCCTGGAGCTCGACCGCGACGGCGCCCTCGTCCGCGACGAGACCACCGGCCAGGAGCTGCGGATCCGCGCCCGCACGGTCGTCAACGCGGCCGGGGTCTGGGCCGGCGGCCTCGTCGACGACGTCCGCCTGCGCCCCTCGCGCGGCACCCACCTCGTGCTGCGCTCCGAGGACCTCGGCCGGCTCTCCGCCGGCCTGCACATCCCGATCCCCGGCGAGTCGAACCGCTTCGTGCTGGTCCTGCCCCAGGGCGACGGACGCGTGTACGTCGGCCTGACCGACGAACCCGTCGACGGCGACATCCCCGACGTGGCGGAGGTCCCCGAGACCGACATCGGCTTCCTCCTCGACGTGCTCGGCTCCGCCCTGGACGTCACCGTCCACCGCGCCGACGTGGTGGGGGCCTTCGCGGGCCTGCGGCCGCTGCTCGACACCCGTGACGCGGCGGGCCGCACCGCCGACATCTCGCGCAGGCACGCGGTGCTCACCTCCCCGTCCGGCGTCGTCACCGTCGTCGGGGGCAAGCTGACCACGTACCGGCGCATGGCCCAGGACGCCGTCGACGCCGCCGTGACCGCCGGGGGCCTGACCGCGGGGCCGTGCCGCACGGCGTCCCTCCCGCTGGTCGGCGCCGCCCGTCCGCAGGTGCTGGCCGGGCTCGACGTCCCGGCCCGCCTGGTGTACCGCTACGGCACCGAGGCGACCGCCGTGCACGCGCTCGGCGTCGCGGACCCCGCCCTCGCGCGGCCGGTCGTGCCCGGCCACCCGGTCACGGTCGCCGAGCTGGTGTGGGCCGCCCGCCACGAGGGCGCCCTCGACACCGGCGACCTCCTGGACCGCCGCACCCGGATCGGGCTGGTCCCGGAGGACCGCGCCGCGGCCGAGCAGGCGGCCCGGGACGCGCTGGCGCGGACCGCGCCGGTGGGGTGAGCGGGCGCGGGCTCCGCGCGGACGGGCGGACTCCGGTGGCAGCGGCGGGGCAGGGCCGTCGCCGCCCGCCCTCCCCGAACCGGGCCGGGGCGGGAACGGGGGCGGGCTACGGGTGCCGCCACCGTGCGGGCCGGCCAGAGGTCCGGGGCGAGGTGTCTGGGGCGAGGTCCGGTGCGAGGTGTCCAGGGCGGGGTCCGGGGGCGGGGTCCGGGGCGGCCGCGGGCCGGCCAGAGGTCCGGTCGCGGCCGGCCCGGGGCCGCCGTGATGTCCGATCCGGCATGCGCGGGCAGAATTGACGTGGACGCCCCGCTCCCCCGGTGAGCAGCGCGCTCGCCGTCCGTCGGCGCCCGGAAAGGGGGCCCCGTGTCCTCGCCTCGACCGGAGGATCGGCCGGGAGACGACCAGGCGCCCGGACCACTCCGCTCGGAGCCCGGGACGCTGCTGGAGCAGGTGGCCGTGGCCGTGCTCGGCATCGACGAGGACGGCCGGATCTGCTACTGGGGGCCCGGGGCACAGCGGCTCTTCGGCCACCGCGCCGAAGACGTCCTGGCCCGTCCGGCGTCCGTCCTGTTCCCTGCCGCGCCCCTGGACGGGGCCGGCGCGGCGGAGCGGCTCGCGGAGCGCGGCCGCGCCCTGGGGTACTGGCGGGCGCGGGTGCCGACGCTGCACCGGGACGGCAGGGTCTTCGACTGCGGGTTCCGGGTCTTCCCGGTGACCGGTGCCGGGGGCCGTTCCGTCATCCTGGGGCTGGCGAGCGAGAGCGAGGGCCTCGACCGGGTCAAGACCAACCTCGCCTTCGTCGACGCGCTGTTCGCGACCTGCCCCATCGGCCTCGTGATGCTCGACGAGGACCTGCGGTACGTCCACCTCAACCAGGCCCTGGCGGACATGGACGGCACCCCGATCGAGGACCACATCGGCCGGACCACCGCGGAGTTCATGATCACGTCCGACGGGGGCGCGTTCGAGCGCCTGCTCCGCTCCGTCGCCGAGGAGGGCCGGACCGTCGTCAGCACACCGGTCGTGCTGCGCACGCCGGGCCGTCCCGACCTGGAACAGGTGCGCTCCGTGAGCTTCTTCCCGCTCAGCCGGGCCGTGGGCTCCCGGCCGGGCGTGGGCGGGCTCCTGGTCGACGTCACCGACCGCGAGCAGGCCCTCGTGGAGGCGGCGGCCGGACGGCAGCGGCTCGCGCTGCTCGACCGGGCGGCGGCGGGCATCGGCACCACGCTCGACGTGCGCGTCACGGCCCGCGAACTGGTCGACACGGTCGTCCCGGAGTTCTGCGACGCCTCCGTGGTGGAGGTCGTCGAGTGGAAGGACGAGAACGAGGTCCTCGATCCGGAGTCGGCGCTGGTCACCCGTAGGATCGCGGCCGTCACCAGCCTGCCGCCGCCCGCCGCCGAGCTCGTCGGCGGCCTGGAGCTCGTGACGTATCCGCCCGGCTCGAACATCCACCGCGCCCTCGCGACGGGCCGGCCCGTCTGCGTGCCCGTGAACGACGACTTCCTGGCCCGGACGGTCCTCCACCGCTCCCGCGCCCGGCTGCTCGTCGAGAGCGGTCTGACCTCGCTGCTCATCGCCCCGCTCATCGCCCGGGGCACCGTGCAGGGCATCACGATGTTCGGCCGCTCCGGCGACCGGCCCGACTTCACCGGGGAGGACCTCAGCCTGGCGGGCGAGCTCGCGTCGCGGGCGGCGCTCTGCCTGGACAACGCGCGGCTCTACAGCCAGGTCCAGGACATCGCCCTCACCCTCCAGCGCGCGCTGCTGCCCACCGCTCTGGCGAGCAGTCCGTCCGTGCGGGTCGCCCACCGCTATCTGCCGGGCAGCCGGGTCACCGAGGTCGGCGGCGACTGGTACGACGTCCTCGACCTGCCCGGCGGGCGGGTGGCCCTGGTGGTCGGCGACGTGATGGGCCACGGCGTGCCCGCGGCGGCGGCGATGGGGCGACTGCGCATCACCACCAAGGCGCTGGCCCGGCAGAACCTCGAACCCGACAGCCTCCTGGCGGAGCTCGACGCCTGCGCCCAGGAGGCCGGCATCGCCTACGCCACCTGCCTCTACATCCGCTACGACCCCGCGACGGGCCTGGCCCGCGTCGCGAACGCCGGCCATCTGCCGCCGCTGCTCCGCCGGGCGGACGGCACGGTCGAGTCGGTCGACGAGGTGCTGGGAGTGCCGCTGGGCGTCGGCGGCGTGCCCTTCCGGACGACCGGGATCGAGCTCCGCGACGGGGACACCCTCGCGCTGTACACCGACGGACTGGTCGAGGCCCGCGGCGTCGACATCGACCGGGGCATGGCGGCCCTGCGGGACAGGCTGGCGGCCGCGGACGGCTCCCTGGAGTCGGCGGCGGACGACGTGCTGGCCCGGCTGCTGCCCGAGGGCCCCACCGACGACGCGGTCATCGTGCTGGCCCGGATCCGGCGCACGGACCCGGCTCCCACGGACTCCGGCGACCAGGACTGACACCGCACCCCGAACAGGCCGGCGGAAACGGCCGAGGGAAACGCCGGAGCACGCCGGCGGAACGGCCGGGGGCAGGTCGCCGACCAGTTCAGCCCCCGCTCGACGCCCGCACCCGCAGCCGCGGGAGGACGAACAGCCGGTGCCGGGGCGCGTCCGGCTGCTCGATCCGGCGTACCAGCAACTCCACCGCGGACGCGCCGACTTCGTGCTTCGCCGGGGCGACGGCGCTCAGCGGGACGTCGGCGAGTCCGGCGACCTCGTCGTCGTAGGCCACGATCGCGACGTCGCCGGGGACCTGGACGGAGCGCGCCCGCAACCTGCGGAGCAGCGCGAGCGCGTGGTTGTCGGGGTGGGCGACGACGGCGTCGACCCGGCCGGCCGCCACGGCGTCCAGGAGTTCCTCGACCGGCTCGTCGTACTCCGGGCTTCCGGGGCCGGCGTCGCCGGTGTCCAGGACGGACACCGGGAGGAGGGCGTCGAGTCCGGCGGCCCGGACCCCGGCACCGAACCCCTCGACGATCCACCGCGCGGTCGGGCTCGTGCCCCGGACGAGCAGGGCGAGGCGCGTGCGGCCGCCCTCCGCGAGGTGGCGCACCGCGAGGCGGGCCCCGTGCACGTGGTCGGAGACGACGTGGTCGATGCCGGCCGTCTCGTCCGACTCCGGGCGGCGTTCGACGATCACGACGGGGACGGGGAGGTGCTCGTACCAGCCGCGGGGCCCGGTCGGGACGACGAGCAGCCCGTCGACGCCGTCGCCGATCATCCTCTCGACCTGGGCGCGCTCCTCGGCCGCGTCGTACCCGGAGATGTCGAGCACCAGCCGGGCGTTCCGGGCCGTCGCCGCCTCGCGCGCGCCCTTGATCACCTCGGGGTAGTAGTAGTCGGCGGACGGCACGACCAGGCCGAAGACACGCTCCCGGCCGCGGCCCGACGGGACGGGGACCGTGTCGGCGGGCGCGGTCTCCGCCCAGGTCTCGGGGAGCATGGCACCGCCGTGCACCCGTGCGACCAGGCCGCGGTCGGCGAGCACCTCCACGTCCCGGCGGACGGTCACCGGGGAGACGCCGAGTTCGGCGGCGAAGTCGCTGACCCTGAGGGAGCCCTCCTCGCGCAGTCTGCGCAGGATCGCCTGATGCCTGTGTTCCGCGTGCACTCCCCGCTCCCCTCGGACGACGGCCCGGTCGGAGGGAGTGTAGCGATGACGAGATCGACTCAGTCGGTTTTTGATCGAACGGACAACTGCTGGCGGTTCCTGTCCAAACTGTTGCCTTGTTGATTTTCCGCGTGCTAGAAACCCCACGCTCACGAGCCAGCGACAGCGCCGAGGCAACGAGGCGCTCCTCCCGTAAAGGTCGTCCCCATGCCCTCTCCCTGGCCTCGCCGCACCTTCCTCCACGCCGCCGGCGGGGGCGCGCTCGCCCTCGGACTCGCCGGGACGGCGGCGCACCCCGCACCGGCCGCGGACCTCGGACCCGCCGGCCCGCCCACCGCCTCCGAAGCCCTCGGCACGGCGTCCGACGCGGAGTTCGACACCCTGCGCGCCCGGTGGCGCGACCTCATCCTCGGCACGGGCTTCAGCCCCACCGCGGAGCCGTTCCGCGGCATCCTCGGCACCCTCGGCGCGACCGCCGCCGAGTACCGGGCCACGATGGCGCCGGCGAGCGGCTCCCTGTGGCCGGGACGGTCCTGGGCCGATCCGGACCCCGACACCGACGCGGAGTCCTACGCCTTCTCCGCGGCGATGAACGACAGCTGCAACCGACTGCGGACCATGGCCGAGGCGTACTCCCAGCCGGGCACCGGACTGACCGGGGACGCCGGGCTCCGGGACGCCGTCATCACCGGCCTCGACCACCTGTACGCCGAGGTCTACAACGAGCGCACGACGCGCTACGGCAACTGGTACAACTGGCAGATCGGCGCCCCTCAGGCCCTCATGGACACCTGCGTCCTGATGTACGACCACCTGTCCGCGGACCGGATCGCCGCCTACTGCCGGGCCGTGGACGCGTTCGTACCGGACTCGGTCTTCGCCTCGTACACCGGGACCTCCACCGGAGCGAACCGCGTCGACCTCTGCCGCGGGGTCGTCCTGCGCGGGATCGTCGGCAGGGACCCGGCGAAGATCGCACTCGCGTCCCGGGCGCTGGAGCCGGTCTTCCCCTACGTCACCTCCGGCGACGGCTTCTACGCCGACGGCTCCTTCGTCCAGCACCGCAACGTCCCCTACATCGGGGGCTACGGCGCCGTCCTGCACGACGGCGTGGGCCGGCTGCTCGCCCTGCTGCGCGGATCGAGCTGGGCGGTGACGGGGCCGGGCACGCAGCTCTTCCTCGACACGATCGAGAAGGCCGTCGCCCCCTTCCTCTACAACGGCCTGATCATGGACAACGTCAGCAGCCGGGGCATCAGCCGCATGGGAACCAGCGACCACCAGCGCGCCCACGGACTGATGGCGACCATCCTGCTGGTCGGCCAGGGCGCGAGCCCCGAGGAGAACGCCCGCTGGCGGGCGATGGTCAAGGGCTGGCTGCGGCGCGACTACCACTACCCGGCGCTCAGCAACCCCGGCCTCAGCCTGATCAGGGCCTCGCTCCTGCAGGGCCTCCAGGACGACGCGTCCGTGCGGGCCGCCCCCGAGCCCGTCGAGCACCGGCTGTTCCCGCAGATGGCCCGGGCCACCCACCGGCGCCGCGACTGGGCGGCCTCCGTGTCCATGGCCTCGAACCGCATCGCCCACTACGAGTTCGGCAACGGGGAGCACGCCCGCGGCTACCACACCGGGGCAGGCTGGCTCTCCTGGTGGGGCGGCGACTTCGGCCTCGAACAGTACTCCGACGCGTACTGGCCCACCGTCGACCCCTACCGCCTGCCCGGCATCACCGCCTCGCGCAAGCCGCTCGCCGACGGCGAGGGCGGCGCCTGGGGGCAGCCCATGCCGGACGCGGCCTGGGTCGGCGGCACCACCGACGGCGAGTTCGCCGCCGTCGGCCAGCACCTCAAGGGCCTCTCCAGCACCCTGGACGCCAAGAAGTCCTGGTTCTGCCTCGACGACTCGATCGTCTGTCTCGGCGCCGGGATCACCGCCGGCGACGGACACGCCGTCGAGACCACCTTCGACAACCGCGCCCTCGGCACGACGGGCGCCCCCGTGCTCACGGTCGACGGCCGGGCCCAGCCGGTCGCCCAGGGCTGGACGGGCACCTTCGACGGCGCCTCGTGGGCCCACATCGCCGGACAGGCGGGCTACGTCTTCCCCGGCGGGACCCGGCTCGAAGCGGTGCGCGAGGAACGCACCGGCTCCTGGCGCGACATCAACACCGGCGGTTCCCCCGACCCGGTCACCCGCCGCTACCTGACCCTCTTCGCCGACCACGGCGTGGACCCGGCCGGCGCCGCCTACGCCTACGTCCTGCTGCCGGGCGCGAGTGCGCACGGCACCGCCCGGTACGCCCACGACCGCGGCCGGCTGCGGATCCTCGCCAACTCCGGTGCGCAGCAGGGCGTCCGCGTACCGGGGCTGGGGCTCACCGCGGTGAACTTCTGGAGCGCGGGCGCCGTCGAGCGGCTGCGGGTCAGCGCCCCCGCCTCCGTGCTCGTACGGGAGCACCGCGACGGCACCGCGACCCTCGTCGTCTCGGACCCCGCCCGGCAGGCGACCTCCCTGGAACTCGTCTGGAACCGCAGGGTGAGCCGCGTGCTCTCCCGTCCGGCCTCGGTCACGGCGACCACGACCGGCTCGTCGCTGAGGCTCGTGCTGGGCGACCTCACGGGGCTGGCCGGCGCGCCCCAGAAGATCACCGTCCGCCTCGGCTGACCGCGGTCCGGGAGGGTGCGGCCCGAGGCCGGGGGCGACCAGGGCGGACATCGGGCGAAACCTGCTGGCGGGGGGCGTGCGACCCCAACAGGGGGGCGTGCGGGGGCAGTTCGTCGAAAGCTAAAGAACAAGCCAAGCATGACCCGCCCGTCACCTCCGGAACGCACCGGAACCGACGATGCCGGATGCCGGGAGTAGTCATATCGTCACAGGTCAGCGGATCCGCCGCCGCCTGCGGTGCCGGCACGGGCCGTCAGGGGTGGCGGATTCCGCCTTCAAAGGTTCAGCACATTTTGCATACATCCCCTCTCCAGACCGGCCGCGATGCTCTAGATTGACCATGCTTCACAGCTCGGACACCAGGCGACAAACGATGATCTTTCGATCACGTGCCGGCGGACGGTCGGCGCGCACATCCCCGGTCGCCCGCGTCACCGTGTCCACGGAACGCTGCAACACCGGTACGTCATGCGCGGGGAGGGCGGGGGCCCTTCCCGGCAGGAGGAACAGCGCGGGGCGGGAGGCGGGGGCCTCCCGAGGGGAGGAGCAGCGCGGGGGGCGGGGGCCTCCCGGGGGGAGAGGAACCGTGTGGAGCCAACACGTCGAGCCCACTGACGCCCTGGGGGGGTCTGTGCAGCAGGGGGAATTAGTCAGTCCGTTTCCATCGGCGCCCGGGCGCCTGGACAACGGACCGATCAGCCGGACCACGATCGACTGGGAGCAGCGCTACCGCCGGGCCGTGATCGTCAGCGACACCGTGGCCACGGCCCTGGTGGTGGCGGCGATCGGGGGCTTCTTCGGGGCCCGTGACGCGGCGAACTGGCACGAGAAGTGGCGGATCCTCGCGTTCGCCACCGAGCTGCTGGTGCTCGGGGCGCTCGCGGTGAGCAGGGCCTGGGCCCCGGCCGTCCTCGGACAGGGGGCGGAGGAGTTCCGCCGGCTCGGCCGCTCCCTGGGCACCGCCGCGGTCGTGCTCGCGCTGGGCGGCATAGCCCTGACCTCGCGCAACATCAAACTCTGGATCTTCGTGGCCCTGCCGGTGATCGCGCTGGTCACGATGACCGAGCGGTACCTGCTCCGCCTCTGGCTGCACCGGCAGCGCATCGAGGGGCGGTGTCTGCGCCCGGTGCTGGCCGCCGGCAGCCCGTCCACCGTGCGCGACCTGATCGCCCGCACCCGGAAGTTCCCGCACCTGGGCTGGCGCGTGGAGGCGGTGTGCACCGCGGGGAGTCCCGGGGCCGACCTCGACCAGGTGGACGGCGTACCGGTGGTCGGAGAGCTGTCCGACGTGGCGGGCCACGTGCGCCGGGACGGCTACCGGGTCGTCGCGGTCACACCCGACCCGCACTGGTCGCCCGACCGGCTGCAGAGGCTGGCCTGGAACCTGGAGGGCAGCGACGCCGAGATGGTCGTCGCCCCGGTCCTCATGGAGGTGGCCGGTCCGCGGCTGCACGTCGACGCGGTCCTGGGCATCCCGCTGCTGCGGGTCAGCATGCCGGCCTTCACCGGCGGCCGCCGGGCGGTCAAGGAGATCGTCGACCGGCTGGGCGCGGCGGCCCTGCTGCTGCTGTTCGCGCCGCTGATGGCGTTCGTCGCGCTGCTCGTCGTGGTCGACAGCCGGGGCGGCGCGGTCTACCGCCAGCGCCGGGTCGGCAAGGACGGCCGCGAGTTCACCATTCTCAAGTTCCGCACCATGGTCGTCGGCGCGGACGCGGCCCGCGCCGAGCTCGCCCACCGCAACGAGGGCGCCGGCCTGCTGTTCAAGATGCGACGCGACCCACGGGTCACCCGGGTGGGAACGGTGCTGCGCCGCTACTCGCTCGACGAACTGCCGCAGTTGTTCAACGTGCTCACCGGCTCCATGTCGCTGGTCGGCCCGCGGCCCCCGCTGCCGGAGGAGTCCGCCGCGTACGGACCGGACATCCGGCGGCGCCTGCTCGTGAAACCGGGGCTCACCGGCCTGTGGCAGATCAGCGGACGCAGCGACCTGTCGTGGGAGGAGGCGGTCCGGCTGGACCTGCGGTACGTGGAGGACTGGTCACTCGCGCTGGACACGGTGATCTTGTGGAAGACGCTCCGTGCGGTGATCCACGGCCAGGGGGCCTACTGATGCACGGGGGGCGTCGTCCGGTCGGTTCGGGGACGGCAGGCCGCAAGGGCCTGCCCAGGGGGAGGAACAGGGCATGAGAGTCAGCGTTTTCGGGCTCGGCTACGTGGGCTGCGTATCGGCCGCGTGCCTGGCCAGCCTCGGACACGAGGTCATCGGCGTGGACGTGAACCAGGTGAAGGTCGACCTGGTCAACGACGGCAAGGCGCCGGTCGTCGAGGAGCGGATCGGCGAGCTCGTCGCCGACATGGTGGGGACCGGTGCGTTACGCGCCACCCGGGACGTCCGTGAGGCGATCCTGGCCAGCGACGTGTCGCTGGTCTGCGTGGGCACGCCCTCGGAACCCAACGGCAGCCTGTGCACGACGTATCTGGAGCGGGTCACCGAGGAGATCGGGGCCGCGGTCGCCGAGCGGGGCGGGCGGCAGACGGTCGTGTTCCGCAGCACCATGCTACCGGGGACCTGCCTCGACCTGCTGGTGCCGATCCTGGAGAAGTTCGCCGGCGGCACGGCCGGGGTGGACTTCGGCGTCGCGGTCAACCCGGAGTTCCTGCGCGAGGGGACCAGCGTGCGGGACTTCTTCGACCCGCCGAAGACCGTCATCGGCGAACTCGACCGGGAGAGCGGCGACGTGGTCGCGGCCCTCTACGACGGGCTGCCCGGCGAGGTCTTCCGGGTGCCGGTCCCCACGGCCGAGGCGATCAAGTACGCCGACAACGCGTTCCACGGCCTCAAGATCGGCTTCGCGAACGAACTGGGCGCGGTGTGCCGGGCCCTCGGGGTCGACTCGCACCAGGTGATCGACGTCTTCCTGGCCGACCGCAAGCTCAACATCAGCCCCGCCTACCTGCGGCCCGGCTTCGCCTTCGGCGGCTCCTGCCTGCCCAAGGACCTGCGCAGCCTGGTGCACGCGGCGCGGCGGCACGACGTCTCGGTGCCGATCCTCGCCCACGTCCTGGCGTCCAACGCCGACCACCTCCAGCGCGCGGTGGACCTGGTCGAGCGCACCGGGAAGCGCCGGGTCGGCCTGTTCGGCCTGTCGTTCAAGCCCGGCACCGACGACCTCCGCGAGAGCCCGCTCGTCGAGCTGGCCGAGCGGCTCTTCGGCAAGGGGTACGACCTGCGGATCTACGACCCCAACGTGAACCTCTCCCGACTGCTCGGCGCGAACCGCGAGTACATCGAGACCCGGCTGCCGCACCTCGCGCAGCTGCTCGCGGACTCCGTCGACGAGGTGATCGACCACGCCGAGGTGTGCCTGGTCGGCACCGGGGACCCGGCCGTCCTGTCGGCGCTCCCCCACGGCGACACCCCGGTGATCGTCGATCTCATCCACCTTCCCGACGCCGACGAGCGCCGGGCCGAACCGGGGTACGTGGGCCTTGCTTGGTGACATGACCGGGAGCGCCGGGCCGACCCGGCGCGCGCTGATCCTGGTGGAGAACCTGTCGGTGCCGTTCGACCGGCGCGTGTGGCAGGAGTGCACGACCCTGCGCGACGCCGGGTGGGAGGTGCACGTCATCTGCCCCCGGGGCGAGAAGCGGGACACCGAGCCGGAGGCGGTGATCGACGGGGTACGGATCCACCGCTACCCCCTGCGCGCGGCCACCGGCGGTCCGGCCGGCTATCTGAAGGAGTACGGAACGGCGCTCTGGCACACGCTCCGGCTCGCCCGCGCGGTGGGCCCCGTCGACGTCGTCCACGCCTGCAACCCGCCGGACCTGCTGTTCCTGCCGGCCCGCTGGCTGAAGCGACGCGGCGCGCGGTTCGTCTTCGACCAGCACGACCTGGTGCCCGAGCTGTACCTCTCCCGGTTCGACCGGGGCGAGGACCTGCTCTACCGCGCCGTCTGCGCGCTGGAACGGATGACGTACCGGGCCGCGGACGTCGTGCTCGCCACCAACGAGAGCTACCGGGACGTCGCGCTGCGCCGCGGGGGCCGGCGGCCGGAGGACGTGTTCGTGGTGCGCAGCGCGCCCGACGTCGACCGGTTCCACCCGGTGCCGCCCGAGCCGGAGCTCAAGCGCGGCAAGCCCCATCTGCTGTGCTACCTCGGCGTCATGGGACCGCAGGACGGCGTCGACTACGCGCTGCGGGCGCTCGCCAGGCTCCGCGACGAGCTCGGGCGGAGCGACTGGCACGCGGTGTTCGTCGGCTCCGGCGACGCCTTCGACGCGATGGTCCGGCTGTCCCGGCGGCTGGGACTCGCGGATCAGGTGGAGTTCACCGGACGCGTCCCGGACGCCGACCTGGCGCGGTACCTGTCCACCGCGGACGTCTGCCTCTCCCCCGACCCGCGCAACCCGCTCAACGACGTGTCGACCATGAACAAGGTCCTCGAGTACATGGTGATGGGCCGGCCGATCGTCTCGTTCGACCTGCGGGAGGCCCGGGTCTCCGCGGGCGACGCCGCCGTGTACGCCCCCGCCAACGACGAGGGCGCGTTCGCCGGACTCGTCGCCCGGCTCCTCGACGACCCCGAGGAGCGCGCCCGGATGGGGAAGACCGGCCAGGAGCGGATCAGCGGGGAACTCGCCTGGCGGCACTCGCAGGAGCAGCTGCTCGCCGCCTACGCGGCCGCCTGTCGCGACCACGCCCCCGTGTCGGCGAACGGCCCGGCCCGGACGGGGAGAAGGCCGCGTCGTTGAGCGAAGACACCATACGTCTGGTCACGATCGGACGGATCATCCGTCGTCGCGGGCGCTTCCTCACCATCCTGGCCGTGGTGGGAGCGCTCGTCGGCTACGGCACCTCCCTGCTGCTCCCGCCGCGGTACACGACCTCGGCGTCGGTGCTGCTGCCCGGGGCGTGGGAGGAACGCGAACTCCTCACCCAGGCGGAGATCGCGACCAGTTCGGTGGTCGTCGACCGCGCGGCGACCGCCCTGGGCTGGGCGGGCGTCGACGGCGCCGAGCTGCGGGACCGGGTCACCGCGGAGGCGGCGGACGGCAACATCATCAAGATCTCCGGCACGGCGAGCACACCGGAGCGCGCCCAGCGGCTGTCCGACACGGTCGCCGACCAGTTCGTCGTCTTCGCCGCCCAGATCACGGGGGCGCACACCGACCCGGCGGCGGCGAAGCGGCCCGAGGAGCTGCGGCAGCTGGTGACCAGGACCACCCGCCGCATCGACGAACTGGCCGACGAGGCCGGTCCGGGAAAGAGCGTGGAGAGCGTGCAGACCCGCACCGAGCTCTCCAAGCTGCGCACCACGCTCCAGGAGGCCGTGGACAAGCTGGAACAGGCCGGCCCGGCCAAGGAGCGGCCCGACATGGTCGTCATGGGCCCCGCGGCCCGGCCCGCCGGCGAGGCCCCGCCGACCCGGGTGCAGCTCGTCCTGGCCGGGGCGCTGCTGTTCGTGCTGCTCGCGGTCGTCTGCCACCTGGCCGCCGCGCGGGTCGGACGCCGGCTGCGGACCGGGGCGGACATCACCGCGGCCCTGGGCTCGCCCCTGCTCGGCAGCGTCGACGTGGCCGGCGGCCGGACCGCGGACCGGTCCGGCGGCGGCCCGCGCGCCCTGTTCCGCCGGCTCCTCGGCATCGACGTCCGCTGGGACGTCCCGTCTCCGGGCGCCTCGGGCGACGAGGAGAGCAGGCGGATCCGCTACCGGCGGGTGGGCGCCCGCCTGCGGGACCGGCTGCCGTCGGGACGGCTGCTGGTCGTCGTGCCGGAGGGCGACGAGACCGCCCGCAGGGCAGCCGAGCAACTCGTCGCGGAGGCCGGGAGCGACCCCGCCGCCGACTCCGCGCACCCCGAGGGCCTGGTGCTGCACGTCGTGGACGTTCCGGTGTCCCGGCCGATGGTCGCGGACCGCGAATCCGAGTCCGGCGCCCTCCTCGTGGTCGGCGCGGGCAGCTGGACCGCCGGGGAGCTCACCGGGATCGCCGAGGCCTGCGCGGACGCCGGACACGAGGTGATCGGCACCGTCCTGGCCGGCACGGTCCGGGCGCGTCCTGAGCGTGCCGCCGGCCGCTCCCGCCGGGGGCCCGCTCCGGCGCCCGCGGTGGGCGCCGGCACGAAGGGCGGTGCGGCATGACGACGCGTACGGCCTCCGAGCCGACGGGCCCCGCTCCCCTCCTCGACCTCCAGGTCCTGGTGGTGGCGGTCCGCAGACGGCGCCGCCTCTGGTCCTCCGTGGCCCTCGTGGGCCTGCTCCTCGGCGGGGCGTCCGCGGTCCTGCTGCCCCCGCCGCCCACGGCGACGACCAAGCTCCTGGTGGCGCACCAGGAGGACCAGCCGAACGACCCCGGAACCCTCATCCAGACGGACGCCGCGCTGCTCCGGACGACCCGGATCGCCGACGAGGCCCTGCGGGCCCTCGGCTCCCGGGAGAAGTCCGAGGACTTCATGGAGGACTACGAGGCCGTCGGACTGACCAACAACCTGCTGCGGATCGACGTGGCGGGGGCGAGCGGGACGGAGGCCGTGGCGCGCGCGCAGGCGCTGGCCGACGCGTTCGTCGCCGACCACGTCAGGCGCATAAGGGAGGCGGCGGACGCCGAGGCCAAGGCCCTCCTCGACCAGCGCGACCGGCTCCGCAAGGACCTCGCCGAGGTCGACCGGACGATCGGGGAGGGCTCGCAGGACGAGGGGCCGAAGGTGTCGGCGGACCGCGAGACGCTGTTCGCCCGGCGGGCCGAACTCACCTCCCAGATATCGGACTACGGACGACGCGCCGCGGAGGCCAGGATCGGCACGCCCCGGCTCGTCTCCGGCACGCAGATCGTGGACGCGCCCCGCCTCGTCCGGCACTCCCTGCCCACGACCGCGGCCACCAGCGCGGGGATCGGGCTGGCCCTCGGACTGGCCCTCGGGCTCGGGGTGGCCGCCGTGGGCGCCGTGGTGGCGGACCGCCCGGTGCTGCGCCGCGAGATCGCCGCGCACCTGGGCGCCTCCGTCATCGCCGAACTGCCCGGCCGCTCGCCGCGGTGGTGGCGCCGGCGCCGGGTCCGGGCCGCCCGGACGAGGCTCGCCTCCTCCGTGTCCCGCACCGTGCGCGGGTCCGCGGAACCGGTGTCGCTGCTGGAACTCGGCTCCGCCCGCGCCACCGCCGGGATCGCGCGGGACCTCGCCGGGGAACTCGCGGCGGACGGCCCCGTGGCCGTCCTCGACGGGCTGCCCGGCCGGCCGCTCGCCCGCCGCGGGCGGAAGCAGGAGGAGCTCACCGTGGTCGACGCCGGGGACGCCTCCTCGGTGCCGCACCAGCAGCGGCGGCTCGGCATCGGCTCGGTGGCGCCCGGCACGGCGTGGGGCGACCTCCAGCACCTCGGCACCCGGACGGTCCTCGTGGTCCGCGCGGGACACGGCAGCGCCGCCTGGCTGCACACCGTGGCGCGTCACCTCGCCGACCAGCGGATCTCCGTCATCGGTGTGGTGCTGATCGACCCCGATCCGGGCGACCGGACCGACGGGACGCTGTGGGACGGGCCGCCGGCCGCGCCGCGCGACGAGGGGGATCCGCCGGCCCGGCGGAACGGGACGGGCCGGCGGAGGACGGAACGGCTGCCGATGTGGGCGGCACGGGTGGCGGACGACGACCAGGAAGGGCGGTAGGACATGTGTGGCATCGCAGGCACGTACCGATGGCCGGACGGCAAGGTCGTCACCGACCGGCTCACCGAGACCCTCGCCCACCGCGGTCCCGACGGGGCCGGCCGGTACAGCCACCGCGCCGGTGACGGCGAGGTGCACCTGGGGCACCGACGGCTGGCCATCGTCGACCTGTCGGAGACCGGCGCCCAGCCGATGGTCTCGGACGGGCTGGTCCTCACGTACAACGGCGAGCTCTACAACGCGCCCGAGCTGCGGGCCGAACTCGCCTCCTCCGGCGTGCGCTTCCGGGGCACCTCCGACACCGAGGTCCTCCTGGAGGCGTGGCGGCGCTGGGGCACGGACTGCCTGCCCCGGCTGCGCGGCATGTTCGCGTTCGGGGTCTTCGACGAGCGCACCGGGGAGCTGGTCCTCGCCCGCGACCAGCTCGGCATCAAGCCCCTGTTCCTGCTCCGGCGCGGCGGCGGCCTGGTCTTCGCCTCCGAGCTGAAGGCCCTGTCCACCGCCGTCGGCGGCCCGCTGGAGGTGGACGACGCCGCGCTGGTGGCCTCGCTCCTCTACTACTGGGTGCCGGACTCGCGGTGCGCCTTCCGCGAGGCGGAGAAGCTGCCGCCGGGCAGCTGGATCAGGTTCCGTCCGGACGGCGGGGTGCAGCGCGGGCGGTACTGGCACCTGCGGGAGGTCGCGGCCGAGGGCCGGGAGCGGGCGCGGAGCGGCGAACTGCCCGACATCGCCGCCGTCGTCGAGGAGTCGACCCGGCGCCACCTGCTCGCCGACGTCCCCGTGGCCACCTTCCTCTCCGGCGGTCTGGACTCCAGCTATCTGACCGCGCTCGCGGCGCGCGACCGGCCGGGGATCTCCGCCTACACGATCGGGTTCCGGGCCGAGGACGCCCGGTTCGAGGCGATGCCGGACGACCTCCGGTACGCCCGTCGGGTGGCCGAGCGGTTCGGCGTCGACCTGCACGAGATCGAGATCGCGCCGGACGTGCTCGATCTGCTGCCGCGGATGACGTACCACCTGGACGAGCCGATCGGGGACCCCGCCGCGATCAACACCTTCCTGATCTGTTCGGCGGCCCGGGAGGCCGGGGTGAAGGTGATGCTCTCGGGGATGGGCGCCGACGAGCTGTTCGCCGGCTACCGCAAGCACCTGGCGAACCTGATCGCGCTGCGCTATCAGCGCGTCCCCGGCCCGCTGCGGCGTGGTCTCTCCTCGGCGGTGGACCGGCTGCCGGTCGCCTCGGCGCGCCGCGGGTACCGGTCGGTGCGGTTCGCGAAGCGGTTCCTCTCCTTCGCGGACCTGCCGGAGGAGACGGCGTTCCGGCGCAGCTACACCATGTACGACCGGGAGGAGCTGCTCGGCCTGGTCGACCCGGACCTGGCGGGGACCGTCGGGGACGTGCTGACCGAGCACGAGGACGTCTACGAGGACAACGACCTCGACGACTTCGTGAACCGGATGTGCCTGGGCGACGCCCGGATGTTCCTGCCGGGTCTGAACCTCGCGTACACGGACCGGTCGAGCATGGCCGCGTCGACGGAGGTGCGGGTGCCGTACGTGGACGTCGAGGTGGTCCGGGCGGCGTTCGCGGTGCCCGGCGACCGCAAGATCGTGGGGCGGCAGGGCAAGGCCGTCCTCAAGGAGGCGGCCACCACGGTCCTGCCGCGGGAGATCGTGTACCGGCCCAAGGGCCTGTTCAGCGCCCCGCTGCGGGCCTGGATGAGCCGCGACCTGGCGCCGCTGGTGCGCGAGGTGGTGAACGACGGCGTGCTCGTCCGGAACGGGTTCCTGCGACGCGACGCGCTGGCGCGGATGGTCGCCGAGGACGCCGCCGGGCAGCGGGACTTCTCCAAGCATCTCTGGCACGTGCTGACCCTCGAGTACTGGTATCGCGGCGCGACCTCCGGGTCCGGCCGCGATGCGCACGAGAAGGCTTAGAAACAAGGGGACTTCGGTGAAACAGGTTGTACAGAACTACAAGAGCGGTGAGCTCGCGGTGCTCGACGTGCCGGTGCCGGGATGCAAGCCGGGCGGTGTGCTGGTCCGCACCTCCTACTCGCTGATCTCGACCGGGACCGAGCTCATGAAGGTGTCCGAGGCCGGCATGTCGATGCTGGGCAAGGCCCGTTCGCGTCCGGACCAGGTGGCGAAGGTCATGCAGAGCGTGGCCACCAACGGCCTTCCCGCCACCTACCAGAAGGTGATGGGCAAGCTGGACTCCTACACGCCGCTGGGCTACTCGCTGTGCGGGGTGGTCGAGCAGGTGGGGCCCGGGATCGACGACGTGAAGGTCGGCGACGTGGTGGCCTGCGCGGGCAACGAGCACGCCCTGCACGCCGAGCTGAACTGGGTGCCGAAGAACCTCTACGCCCGTGTGCCGGAGGGCCTCGCGCCGCAGCACGCCGCGTTCGGCACCGTCGGGTCGATCGCGATGCAGGGCGTCCGCCGCGGCGAACCGCAGCTCGGCGAGGTGGCCCTGGTCATCGGGCTCGGACTGATCGGGCAACTGGTGGTGCAGCTGCTGGCCGCCGCGGGCGTCCGGGTCGTCGGCGTCGACCCCGACCCGGCGCGCTGCGAGCTCGCCGAGCGGCTGGGCGCCGCGGCCTGCGGCGATCCCGACTCCTCGGCCGTCGAGGCCGCCGTCGCCGAACTCACCGACGGCCACGGCGTGGACCAGGTGTACCTGGCGGCCGGCGGCGGCAGCAACCAGCCGGTGGAGCTGGCCGCCCGGCTGTGCCGGGACCGCGGCCGGGTCGTCGACATCGGCAAGTGCCGGCTGGACCTGCCGTGGAACGCGTACTACGAGAAGGAGCTGGACGTCCGGTTCTCCCGGTCGTACGGCCCCGGCCGCTACGACCCGGAGTACGAGCTGGAGGGGCGGGACTACCCGATCGGGTACGTCCGCTGGACGGAGCGCCGCAACCTCGCGTGCTTCCTCGACCTGGTGTCCCGCGGCAGCGTCGACGTGGAGCCGCTGGTGTCCCACGTCGCCGACTTCGACGACGCCGTCGAGACGTACGGGCGGCTCAAGGACGGCGAACTGAAGGCCGTCGCCGTGCTGTTCCGGTACCCCGAGGACGAGGGCCGGGAGCAGGCGCCCGCGGTCACCCTGCCCGCCGTCCGCCGCGGCGGCCCGGCGCCCGCCACGACCCGGTCGTCGAGGACGCCGGTGCGGCTCGCGTTCGTCGGCGCGGGGAACTACGCGACGTCGATGCTGCTGCCGCACCTGGCCCGGCGCGAGGGCGTCGCGCTGTCCACCGTCGTCACCACGACGGCCCTGTCCGCGGCCAACGCGCAGCGCAAGTTCGGCTTCGCCGACGCGACCACCGATCTCGACGCCGTGCTCGGCGACCCGTCCGTCGACGCCGTGTTCGTCGTGACCCGGCACAGCTCCCACGCCGAGTTGACCCGCAAGGCCCTCCTCGCCGGCAAGACCGTGTTCGTGGAGAAGCCCCTCGCGCTGACCGAGGACGAGCTGGCCGGTGTGCTCGCGGCGGTGGAGGAGTCCGGGAACGACCGGGTCCAGGTCGGCTTCAACCGGCGGTTCGCGCCGCTCCTGCAGGAGGCGAAGGCGCAGTTCGGCGTCCGGACGGGTCCCGCCCACCTCCGCTACCTGGTCAACGCCGGACGGCTCCAGCACGGCAGCTGGTACCTCCGGCAGGGCACCGAGGGCTCGCGCTTCGCCGGCGAGGGCGGGCACTTCATCGACACGGCGAGCTGGCTGCTCGGCGCCGACCCCGTCTCGGTGTACGCGGTCGCCTCGTCCGGCCAGGACGACCTGCAGGTCGTCCTGGGGTACCCGGACGGATCCACCGCCACCGTCGGCTATGTGACCACCGGCCCGTCCAGCTTCCCCAAGGAGACGCTGGACCTGGTGGCCGACGGGAAGGTGCTGCGGCTCGACGACTTCGTCCGCGCCTCGGTCTACGGAAGCCGCCGCTGGGTCAGCTCGCGACTGCCGCAGGCCCGGAACAAGGGCCAGAACGCGGAGCTGGCCGCGTTCGTCAAGGCGGTGCGGACGGGCGGCCCGATGCCGGTGCCGCTGGAGTCGCTCGTGGCCACCACCGCGGCCACCCTCGCCGTGCGGGACTCGCTGGCGAGCGGCACTCCGGTGGCGCTGGCGGGGGCGCGATGAGCATGAGCGCGGGCTGGTACCTCCGGCGGTTGTCGCGGATGGGGCCGGAGGAGGTCGGCGGCCGGGTGGCCGACGCGGTGCGCCGGCGGCGCTGGCGCTCGGCGCTGCCGGAGTGCCCGGACGCGACCGGCGCCCGGTTCACCGCCGTGCTGCCCGCCGGGACCCTGGCCTCGGTGCCCCCGGAGGCGGCGAAGCGCCTGGTGGCCGAGGCGGACCGGCTGATGGCGGGGCACGCCGAGTTCTTCGGGGTGCACCGCGACGACCTGGTCGACCCCGACTGGTGGTACGACCCCAAGACCGGCCGACGGGCTCCGTGGGGGTACGCCTTCGACGTGCCGTACCGGCGCGAGGAGGTGGTCGGGGACATCAAGCAGATCTGGGAGCCGTCCCGGCACCAGTACCTCACCGTGCTCGCCGCCGCGTACGCGGTCACCGGGGACGAGCGGTACGCGGAGCGGGTGGCCCGGCACCTGCGGCTGTGGTGGGCGGCCAACGCCCCGCTGCGCGGGGTGCACTGGATCAGCGGCATCGAGCTCGGGATCCGGCTGCTCTCCTGGGTGTGGGTCCGGCGGCTGCTCGACGGCTGGCCGGGGGCGGCCGCGCTGTTCGAGGAGAACCCGGTGGCGCGCAGGCAGATCTGGCACCACCAGCGCTGGCTGGCCGCCTTCCCTAGCCGGGGCTCCTCGGCGAACAACCACATCGTCGCGGAGGCCGCCGGGCAGCTCGCCGCGGCCTGCGCGTTCGACTGGTTCCCCGACTCGGCGCGCCGGCGCGCCGACTCGATGCGGATGCTGGACCGGCACCTGCGGAGCAACACCTTCGGCTCGGGCCTCAACCGCGAGCTGGCCACCGAGTACCACGGACTGGTGCTCGAACTCGGACTCGCCGCGGTGGCCGAGGCGGACGCCGCGGGCGTGCCGGTCCCCGCGACCGTGCGGCTGGTGCTGCTGCGGATGACCGACGCCCTCGCCGCCGTCGTCGACGGCCGGTTACGGCCGCCGCGCCAGGGGGACGCGGACGACGGACACGGCCTGGTCCTGGACGGCGCGGGCACCGACCGCTGGGGCTCTCTCCTCGCCACCGGGGAAGCCCTGTTCGGCCGGCTCGACTGGTGGCCGGAGGTGACCGGCACCGATGTGCGGACGCCGCTGCTCACCGCGCTGGTCCGGCCGTACGCGAGGGACGGGGCCGCGCCGAGGGTGACCCGGCCGGCGCGCCGGCCGGCCCACTTCGCCGACGCGGGCATGACCATCCTGCGCGGTCCGGGGGAGATCTGGTGCCGCTGCGACGGCGGCCCCCACGGCTTCCTCTCGATCGCCGCCCACGCCCACGCGGACGCCCTGTCCGTGGAGGTGCGGCACGACGGCGTCGACGTGCTCGCCGACCCCGGGACCTTCTGCTACCACGGGCAGCCGGAGTGGCGGCGCTACTTCCGGTCGACCCTCGGCCACAACACCCTGGAACTGGACGGCGCCGACCAGTCCGTGTCCGGCGGCCCGTTCCTGTGGACCCGGCACGCCCGCACCCGCGTGCTGGTCGCGGACCCGTCCGGCGCGGACACCGGGGGGACGGCGCGCTGGTCCGCCGAGCACGACGGCTACGGGGGCTCCGTGCACCGCCGCCGGGTGGAGCTGACCGGCGCGAGCCGCGAGCTGCGCGTGGTCGACGAGGTCAGCGGCGGCGGCACCGTGCGCCTGGCCTTCCACCTCGGACCGGCGATCTCCGCGGATCTGACGGGGAACCGGGCGGTGCTCACCTGGACCCGGGACGGCGAGGACCGCTCCGCGGTACTCGACCTCCCCGAGGAGCTGTCCTGGCGGGCGCACCGCGGCGAGAACCACCCGCCGCTGGGCTGGTACTCCGCCGGCTTCGGACGCAAGGAGCCCGCCACCACGCTGATCGGCACCGGCTTCGCCGACGGCGTCTCGGGGTTCACCACCGTGCTCGGGTTCGACGGCTAGGCGGGCGCGTGGGGATCGGGGGGCGGTACGGGGCGCGGGCGGTGGTCCCGCTGACGCTGGTCGCGCTGGTGGCGACCGGCTGCACGGGCACGCCGCCGGCGCCGGGCGGTCCGTCCGCGGCGCCGGGGGCGTCCGCGGCGTCCCCCGCCCACCGCTCCCCCGCCTCCGCCGCGCCGCCCGCGGCCCGTGGGGCCGCCGCCGCTCCCGCCCGGGTCTGCGACCGGACGGCCGCGGGCCCGGTGAAGGCTCCCGCGGGCGCGGTGACGGTCGATCCGGCCGTCGTCGGCGACCTCGCGGCGAAGACCGAGCAGAACCCGCCGCACACCACGTTCTGGCTCCGCCCCGGCCGGCACCGGCTGGAGCCCGACGCCTACGCCCAGGTGATCGCCAAGGAGGGGAACCGCTACCTCGGCGCCCCGGGGGCGGTGCTGGACGGCCGGAAGGTCAACCAGTACGCGTTCGGCGGGACCGCCCCCGGCGTCACCGTCCGCCATCTGACCGTGGAGCACTTCGTCGCTCCGCACAACGAGGGAGTCGTCAACCACGACATGGCCGACGGGTGGGTGATCGAGCACACGACGATCCAGCACAACTCCGGTGCCGGGCTGATGGCGGGCGCCCGGCAGCGGCTCGGGGCCAGCTGTCTGCGCGGCAACGGCCAGTACGGCATGAACGCGTACAAGACCGGGAACTCGATCCGCGGTCTCGTGGTCGAGGGCAACGAGATCACCGGCAACAACACCGACGACTGGGAGCGGCGGCAGCCGGGCTGCGGCTGCACCGGCGGCGTCAAGTTCTGGGCGGTCGACGGCGCCGACGTCCGCGGGAACTGGGTCCACGGCAACCGGGGCACCGGGCTGTGGGCGGACAACAACAACAACGACTTCCTCTTCGAGGACAACCTGCTGGAGTCCAACGACGGTGCCGCGCTGATGTACGAGACCAGTTACAACGCGGTCATCCGGAACAACACCATCAGGGGGAACAACCGGGTCGAGGGACGGGCCTACGCCGAGGACGGCGACGACTTCCCGTACGCGACCGTCTACGTCTCCGAGTCCGGCGGCGAGCCGCGGATCCCGGCCCGCACGGACCGCATCGAGATCCACGGGAACGTGCTGGAGGACAACTGGAACGGGATCACCCTGTGGGAGAACGCCGACCGGTTCTGCAACAGCCCGGCGAACACCTCCACCGGTTCGTGCACCCTGCTGGTGAAGGACACCCGGCGCTGCGCACCGCCCGCGATCGCGAGCGCCCCGCTGTACGGCGACTGCCGGTGGAAGACGCAGCGGGTCGACGTCCACGGCAACCTCTTCGCCCTCGACCCGGCCGCCGTCGGGTGCGGCGCGGAGTGCGCCCGCATGGCGGTGTTCGCGAACGAGGGTGGCTCGCCGGACTGGTCCCCGTACCGGGGCCGGCGGGTGGCCGAGGCGATCACCCACCGCCAGGGGAACCGCTGGCACGGAAACGTCTACCGCGGGCCGTGGTCCTTCCTCGCCGGCGCCCCGGGCCGGGTCCTGCGTCCCGCGCAGTGGCGGGACGCGCCGTACCGGCAGGACGCGGGCAGCAGCTTCGCCCCCGGGGCCGGTGGTTGACGTGCACGAGGACCTGAGGGACGGGGAGCGGACGGAGGCGGGCGCGCGGGCCCCGGTGCCCCGGCCGGGCGGCGGCACGCCCAAGGCGGTCGGCGTCGTCTGGGCGCTGCTGGGGCTGAACACGCTCGGCTCGGCCGGGGCGAAGACCGTCGTGGCGATCCCCCGCTCCCTCATCCAGATGGCCACCATGGGCGCGCTGGTCGCGGCGTTCACGCTGGCCCTGGCGCTCAATCCGCGGCTGCGGATCCGGCCCAGCGCCTTCGTGTTCCTGCTCACGCTGCTGCTCGTGCCGAGCCTGATCGGCAGCGTGCAGCAGGAGGCCGCCTACGGCGCCCTGTTCCGGTGCGCCCGGCTCGCCCTGTTCGTGGGGACGCTGTGGCTGCTCAGCCGGTGGTGGGACGGGAGTCTGACGTTCGTGCGGTACCACGTCCGGATGTACTTCGCGGTCCTGGTGCTGGTGGCCGCGGGCCTGGCGGTCTCCCCCGGCACGGCCATGCCGGAGTACTACGGCGGGCGGCTGGTCGGCGCGCTGTGGCCGCTCACCCCGCCGCAGATCGGGCAGTACGCGGCCGTGGTGATCGGGCTCGCCGTGCTGCTCCTGCTGGGCCGCCGGACGACCGGCGCCGGTGCCGCGGTGGTCATCGTGCCGTCCTTCGTGCTGCTCGCGATGACCCATACCAGGACGGCCACCCTCGGCCTGCTGATCGGGCTGGTGCTGGCGATCGGCTCGCTCTTCCTGACCAGCGGCGCCGCCCGCCGGTTCTTCGCCTGGGCGGTGTTCTGCGCGACGGTGGCGGCGGTGGTGTTCAGCTCCGCGCTGCGGGCGTGGTTCCTGCGCGGGCAGAGCCAGGAGAACTTCGCCAACCTCACCGGTCGCGCCAAGGTCTGGGACGCGCTCCTCGCGGAGCCCCGGACCCTCGGGGAGAGGGTGTTCGGCACCGGGCTCGGCGACAAGTCCTTCGACGGGCTGCCGATCGACAACAGCTGGCTGGCGGTCTACGACGAGCAGGGCCTGCTCGGCGTGACGCTCGTGGCGGCGATGGTCCTGGTGCTCGGCGGTGTCGCGCTGCTGCGGCCGCCGTCGCTCCCGAGGGCCTGCGCGATCTTCCTGATCGGGTACTGCGGGATCTCCTCGTACACCGAGGTCGGCCTGGGCGACGCCTCGGCCTATCTGCTGCACCTGGCCCTCGCGGCCTCGCTCCTCGCGGCACCCGCCGCGGCCCCGACCCTTCCGACGTACGACATTCCCCGCCGGCGCGGCCCGCTGCGGGCCAGGAGGTGACCTGAGCATGCATGTCCTTGTGGTCCACAACCGCTACTCCTCGGCGCAGCCGAGCGGGGAGAACAGGGTCGTCGACGAGGAGGTGGGGCTGCTGCGCGCGGCCGGCCACCGGGTCGACATGTTCGAGCGGCGCAGCGACGACATCGCCGCCCGCTCGCTGCTGGGCAAGGTGGCGGTGCCGCTGCTGGTGCCGTGGAACCCGGCGACGCGTACGGAGCTGACCGCCCGGCTGCGCGCCGACCGGCCGGACGTGGTGCACGTCCACAACGTGTTCCCGCTGCTGTCGCCCTCGGTGCTCGCGGCCTGCGCGGACGCCCGCGTGCCCGTCGTCGCGACGCTGCACAACTACACCCAGGTCTGCCCGCCGGGCACGCTGCACCGCGCCGGCCGGCAGTGCACCGAGTGCGTGGGGTCGGCGGCCTCGCTGCCCGCCGTGCGGCACGGCTGCTACCGGGACTCCCGGCTCGCGACGGTTCCGCTCGCGGTCGGCCTGGCGGTCAACCGGCGCCGGTGGTGGTCCGGTGTGGAGCGGTTCTTCTGCATCTCGTCGGCGCAGCGCGACGTGCTGGTCCGCTCGGGCATGCCGTCCGAACGGCTGGCGGTGAAGCACAACTTCGTGCCGGACCCGGGTGTCCAGCGGACCGGCGAGGGCGAGCAGCTGCTCTTCCTCGGCCGTCTCGCGGAGGCGAAGGGCATCCGGTTGCTGATGGCCGCGTGGGACGAGCTCGCCGCGGCGGGCGGGATCGGCGTGCCGCTGGTGATCGCCGGGGCCGGGCCGCTGGAGCGCGAGGTGACCGCCTGGGCGGCGGGCCGGGACGACGTCCGGTACGCGGGTCTGTGGGACCCGGCGGAGTGCCGGCGGGCCGTCGCGCGGTCGGTGGCCGTGGTGGCGCCCTCGCTGGCCATGGAGACCTTCGGCCTGGTGGTCGCGGAGGCGATGGCGGCCGGGGTGCCGGCCGTGGCCGCCGCGCACGGCGCCTTCGTGGAGCTCGTCGAGGACGGGGTGACCGGCGTGCTGCACCGGCCGGGCGACCCGTCGTCGCTCGCGGCCCGCCTGCGGGCGGTCGCGGAGGACGCGGGGCGCAACCGGGAGATGGGCCGGGCGGCCCGGCGCCGGTACGAGCGGGGGTTCAGCCCCGCCGTCGGGCTCGCGCGCCTGGAGGAGGAGTACCGCACCGCGATCGCGGGGCGGTCGGGCGGCGGGGACGCCCCGCCGCCGGTGGGGAACGAAGAAGCCGGCTCGTCGCGGGGCTCCCGCGCGGGCGGAGATGGGGGGAAGTAGATGACACGATGCCGACTCTGCGGCTCGGCGGCGTTGACCAGCGTCGTCGACCTGGGGGCGACCCCGCCGTGCGAGAGCTTTCTCGCGGCGGACGCCCTGGACCTGCCGGAACCCGCGTACCCGCTGCACCTGCGGGTCTGCACCGGGTGCTGGCTGGCCCAGATACCGCCGCTGATCACGCCGGAGGAGACGTTCAGCGAGTACGCGTACTTCTCGTCGTTCTCCTCCTCCTGGGTGGAGCACGCGCGGACGTTCGTCGCGGACGCGGCGGGGCGGGTGGGGCTCGGCCCCGACTCCTTCGTGGTCGAGGTGGCGAGCAACGACGGGTACCTGCTCAAGCACGTGGTGGACCGGGGGATCCGCTGCCTGGGCGTCGAGCCGTCGGTGAACGTCGGTGCCGCGGCGCGGGACGCGGGCGTGCCCACGCTCACGGCGTTCCTGAGCCCGGAGACGGGTGCGGCGGTCCGCGCCGAGCACGGCCCGGCGGACCTGGTCGTCGCGAACAACGTGTACGCGCACATCCCCGACGTGGTCGGGTTCACCGAGGGCCTGCGCGCGCTGGTGGCCGACGACGGCTGGGTCTCGATCGAGGTGCAGCACCTGCTGACCCTGATCGAGGAGAACCAGTACGACACGATCTACCACGAGCACTTCCAGTACTACACGGTCGCGTCCGCGGCCCGGGCGCTGGAGAGCGGCGGTCTCACCCTGGTGGACGTCGAACTGCTGCCCACGCACGGCGGCTCGATCCGGCTGTGGGCCCGGCCGGCCGGGGTGGCCGGCGAGCCGAGCCGGCGGGTGGCCGAGGTGCTCGACCGGGAGAAGTCCGCCGGACTGCGCGAGCTGTCCGGGTACACCGAGTTCTCGGCGCGCGTGGCGAAGGTCCGCCGGGACCTGCTGCGGTTCCTGATCGGCGTGGCGGAGCGCGGCGAGACGGTCGTCGGGTACGGCGCCCCGGGCAAGGGCAACACCCTGCTCAACCACTGCGGCATCCGCCCCGACCTGCTCCCGTACACGGTCGACCGCAACCCCTACAAGCACGGCCGGTACACCCCGGGCACCCGGATCCCGATCCTGCCGCCCGAGCAGATCGCCGCCGACCGGCCGGACTACGTCCTCGTCCTCCCGTGGAACCTGCGGGACGAGCTGGTCGAGCAGCTGTCCTTCGTGCACGCCTGGGGCGGCCGTCTGGTCTTCCCCATCCCGGAACTGAGCATCGTCGAGGTGAAGCGATGAAGGTCGTCCTGTTCTGCGGCGGTTACGGGCTGCGGATGCGCAGCGGAGCCTCCGACGACATCCCCAAGCCGATGGCGATGGTCGGCCCGCGTCCGCTGATCTGGCACGTCATGCGCTACTACGCGTCCTTCGGGCACAAGGAGTTCATCCTGTGCCTGGGCTACGGGGCCCACCACATCAAGGACTTCTTCCTCAACTACGAGGAGACGACGTCCAACGACTTCGTGCTGCGGGGCGGCCGGACGGAGCTGCTGTCCACCGACATAGCCGACTGGACCATCACGTTCGCGCAGACCGGCATCGAGTCCCCGATCGGGGAGCGGCTGCGCCGGGTGCGGCACCACCTGGACGGCGACGAGATGTTCCTCGCCAACTACGCCGACGTGCTCACCGACGCCCCGCTGCCGGAGATGATCGACCGGTTCGCCCGGCGCGACGCGGGCGCGTCGATGATGGTGGTGCCGCCGCAGTCCTCGTTCCACTGCGTGGACCTGGGCGAGGACGGACTGGTGGGCGGGATCACGGCGGTGAGCGACATGCCGCTGTGGGAGAACGGCGGCTACTTCGTGCTCCGCCAGGAGGTCTTCGACCACATTCCGGAGGACGGTGACCTGGTCGCCGACGGCTGTGGCGGACTGGCCAAGCGGGGACGGCTGCTGGCCTACCGGCACCGCGGGTTCTGGAAGCCGACCGACACCGTGAAGGAGCGGGCCGCCCTCGACGCCGCCTACACGCGGGGCGACCGCCCGTGGGCCGTGTGGGAGCGGGACCGGGCCGGCTCGGGTGCGCCGGTGGGGACCGCGTGATCCGGCTCGGGGCCCGGTCCGTCGACCGGATCGCCGCGGTGGGGGCGCACTGCGACGACATCGCCATCGGCGCCGGCGGCACGCTGCTGACCCTGTGCCGCGCGCGGCCGGGTCTGCGGGTCGACGCGCTGGTGCTGTCCGGCGGCGGAGGCGAGCGCGAGGAGGAGGAGCGGGCCGCGCTCGCCGCGTTCTGCCCGGACGCCGATCTGCGGCTGACGGTGCTCAAGCTGCCGGACGGCCGGCTGCCCGCGCACTGGGAGGAGGCCAAGTCCGCCGTCGAGGAGCTGCGGGCGCGGACGGACCCGGACCTGATCCTCGCGCCGCGGACCGACGACGCGCACCAGGACCACCGCGGTCTGGCGCGGCTGCTCCCCACCGCGTTCCGCGACCATCTCGTGCTCGGCTACGAGATCGTCAAGTGGGACGGCGACCTCGGCCGTCCGTCGGCGTACCAGCCGCTGGCGCCGGAGGTGGCCGAGGAGAAGGTCCGGCTGCTGCAGGAGCACTACCCCTCGCAGCGGCACCGTCCCTGGTACGACCGGGAGGCCTTCCTGGGCCTGGCCCGGATCCGCGGCATCGAATGCCAGGCGCGCTACGCCGAGGCGTTCGCCGTCACCAAACTCACTCTCGACCTGGGGGAATGAACCTTGCGCGTACTGCTGACCGGACACCAGGGCTACCTGGGCACCGTGATGGCCCCGGTCCTCGCGGCCGCCGGGCACGAGGTCGTCGGGCTGGACTCCGGCCTGTTCGCGGACTGCGTGCTGGGCCCGTCGCCCGCCGACCCGTCCGGGCACCGGGTGGACCTGCGGGACGTCACGGCCGAGCACGTGGCCGGGGTGGACGCCGTGATCCATCTGGCCGCGCTCTCCAACGACCCGCTGGGGTCGCTGGCCCCGGACCTCACGTACGACATCAACCACCACGCCTCCGTGCGGCTCGCCCGGCTGGCCAGGGACGCCGGCGTCGGGCGGTTCCTGTACGCGTCCACCTGCTCGGTCTACGGGGCCGCCGGCGGTGACGAGCTGGTGGCGGAGGACGCCCCGCTGCGCCCGGTGACGCCGTACGCGGAGTCCAAGGTGCGGGTGGAGGACGACCTGCACGAGCTCGCCGACGGCGACTTCGCCCCCGTGTACATGCGCAACGCCACCGCGTTCGGCTTCTCGCCGCGGCTGCGCGCCGACATCGTGCTGAACAACCTGGTGGGCCACGCGCTGCTGACCGGCGAGGTCCTGGTGATGTCAGACGGCACGCCCTGGCGTCCGCTGGTGCACGCGGCCGACATCGCCCGGGCCTTCACCGCGGCGCTGGCCGCGCCGCGGGAGGCGGTGCACGACCGGGCCTTCAACATCGGCAGCGAGGTCAACAACGTCACGGTCGCCGAGATCGCCGGGCAGGTCGCCGAGGCGGTGGACGGCTCCAAGGTGGTGATCACGGGCGAGACGGGCGCGGACCCGCGGTCGTACCGGGTGGACTTCTCCCGGTTCCGGGCGGCGCTGCCCGGCTTCGACTGCGAGTGGACCGTGAAGCGGGGCGCCCTGGAACTCGCGGACGCCTACCGCGCGTTCGGGCTGACGCAGGAGGACTTCGAGCGTCGGTTCACCCGGCTCGCGGTGCTGCGCTCGGCGTCGGAGTCGGGCGCGGTCGACGACACCCTGCGGTGGCGCCGGTGACCGCGTCCGCCCCGGGTCCCGCGGCCTCGGCCGGCGAGCGGATGCACGCTCTGGTGGAGCGGCTGTACCCGCTCTGCCGGAGCATCACCGGCGACGGGGTGCGCGCCACCCTGGACATCGTCGGGGAGTACCTGCCGCTGGAGGTCCACGAGGTGCCGACCGGGACGCAGGTCCTCGACTGGACGGTCCCGCAGGAGTGGAACATCCGGGACGCGTACGTCGCCGACTCCGCGGGCCACCGGGTCGTGGACTTCGCCGCGTCCAGCCTGCACGTGCTCGGCTACAGCGTGCCCGTGGCGCGCACCATGCCGCTCTCCGAACTGCGGGCGCACCTGCACACCCTGCCGGAGCATCCGACCTGGGTGCCGTACCGCACGAGCTACTACAAGCCGGAGTGGGGGTTCTGCCTGGCGCAGGAGACCCTGGACGCGCTGCCGGACGGCGACTACGAGGTCCGCGTCGACTCCACGCTGGAGGACGGGCACCTGACCTACGCCGAGCACGTGGTGCCCGGCCGGGTCGCCGAGGAGGTGATCGTCTCCTGCCACGTCTGCCATCCGTCGCTGGCCAACGACAACCTGGCCGGCGTCGCGGTGGCCACCTTCCTGGCGAGGGCGCTGGCCGAGGAGACGCCGTACTACACGTACCGGTTCATCTTCGCGCCCGGCACCATCGGGGCGATCACCTGGCTGGCCCGCAACGCGGAACGGATCGACCGGGTCAGGCACGGGCTGGTGCTGGCCTGCGCCGGCGATCCGGGCCGGCTGACGTACAAGCGGAGCAGGCGGGGCGACGCGGAGATCGACCGGGTGATGGCGCACGTCCTGAACGCCTCCGAACGGCCGCACCTGATCAAGGAGTTCACGCCGTACGGCTACGACGAGCGGCAGTACTGCTCCCCCGGGTTCGACCTCGGCGTGGGCTCCCTGAGCCGGACCCCGTACGCCGGGTACCCCGAGTACCACACCTCGGCGGACAACCCGGACTTCGTCTCCCCGGAGGCGATGGAGGACACCCTCGCCGTGTGCCGCGAGGCGTTCGCCGTGCTCGACCGCAACCGGCGGTACGTCAATCTCAGTCCGCACGGCGAGCCCCAGCTGGGCCGTCGCGGACTGTACGACTCGCTCGGCGGGCGCAGCGACGCCCAGCAGGCGCAGATGGCCATGCTCTGGGTGCTCAGCATGTCCGACGGCGAGCACGGCCTGCTGGACGTCGCCGAGCGGTCGGGGCTGCCGTTCGACTCGGTCGCCGGCGCGGCCGACGCCCTGGCGGCCGCCGGACTGGTCAAGGCGTGACGTGACGAGCACCGAGAGGGAGACGGCGACCGCGGAGCCGGCGGGACCCGCCCGGCCGCCCGTGCGGCGGGGCATGGCCGGCCGGCTGTCCTGGGGGCTCGCCGACCAGGCGGCGTCCAGCGCGACCAACTTCGTGGTGGGCATCTACGTGGCACGCTCGCTCGGACTGGAGGCGTTCGGCGTGTTCAGCCTGGCCTGGGTGACCTTCGGCGTCGTGCTGGGGGTCTCCCGGGGGCTGGCCACCGACCCGCTCATGGTCCGGTTCAGCGGGGTGCCGGAGGAGTCCTGGCGGGGGGCGGTGGCCCGGTCGTCGGGGACCGCCCTCGGCGTCGGCGTCGCCGTCGGCGCGGTGTGCCTGGCCCTCGGGCTCGGCTTCGGCGGTCCCGTGGGCCACGCCTTCGCCTGCCTCGGCGTCGTGCTGCCGGGGCTGCTGCTCCAGGACGCCTGGCGGTTCTCCTTCTTCGCCGCCGGCGCCGGGCGCAAGGCGTTCGTCAACGACCTCGTGATGGGCGCCGCCCTGGTGCCGGCCATGGTCGCGGCCGCCCGGGTGGGCAGCGTCGCCGCCTTCGTCCTGGCCTGGGGGGCGGCCGCCGCGGTGGCCGCCGGCTACGGCCGTCTCCAGTCCGGCATCCGGCCCCGGCCGGCGGGGGCGCGCCCGTGGATCCGCGAGCAGCGCGACCTCGGGTACCGCTACCTCGTCGAGAACGTCGGCGTCAGCGGCGCGGGCCAGCTGCGGGCGTACGGGCTCGGCGCGATCGTCGGCGTCGGCGCGGTCGGGGTGGTGCGGGGCGCCGAGCTCCTCCTCGGTCCGTTCCTCGCCGTCCTGATGGGCCTGTCGCTGGTGACCGTCGCCGAGGCGGCACGGGTGCTGCGGCAGGCCCCGCACCGGCTGCGCGCGTTCTGCTTCCTGCTGGGCGGCGGACAGGCCGCGGCCGCCCTGCTGTGGGGCGCGGCGCTGCTCCTCGTGCCGGACCGGCTCGGCGCGTTCGTCCTCGGCGACGTCTGGCAGGCCGCCGCCGCCCTGATCGTGCCGGCCACCCTCGGTGTCGCGGCCGCCGGCCTCGGCACCGGCGCGGCCGCCGGGCTGCGGGCCCTGGCCGCGGCCCGGCGGAGCCTGCGCTGCCAGCTGATCGCCTCGACCCTCTACGTCGGCGGCGGACTCGGCGGCGCGCTCGCGGCCGGGACGGTCGGCTCGGCCTGGGGCGTGGCCGTCGCGACCCTCGGCAGCTCGGCCGTGTGGTGGCTGGAGCTGCGGTCCGCCCTGCGTGAGCACCACCAGAAACCCCTTCCCGAAGTGAGGACACCATGACCGCCCCACCCCGGCTCGGCATCGGGCTGCCCGTGTACAACGGCGAGGAGTACCTCGCCGAGGCCCTCGACGCCCTGCTCGGCCAGACCTTCGAGGACTTCGAGCTGGTCATCTCGGACAACGCCTCGACCGACGGCACCCGGGACATCTGCCGGAAGTACGCGGCACGGGACTCGCGCATCCGGTACATCCGGCTGACCCGGAACATCGGCGCCGCGCCGAACCACAACTACGTGTTCACCCAGTGCCGCGGCGAGCTGTTCAAGTGGGCCTCGCACGACGACCTGTACGCCCGGGACCTGCTGCGGCGCTGCGTGGACGCGCTGGACGAGCGGCCGGAGGTGATCCTCGCCCACGCCGACCAGGCCGTCATCGACGGCGACGGCCGGGTGAAGGTCCCGTACGACTACACCCTCGCGACCGCCTCGCCGCGTGCTCCGGAGCGCTTCCGCAGCATGCTGTTCGAACCCGGCGGGGACGACTTCTACGGGGTGATGCGGGCCGACGTGCTGCGCCGGGTCAGGCCGCACGACAGCTACCACCACGCGGACCGCACGTTCGTCTCCGAGATCGGCCTGCACGGTCCGTTCCACCAGGTGCCGGAGCTGCTGTACTTCCGCCGGGACCACCCCACCCGCGCGGAGCGGGCGAACCCCTCGAAGCGCTCCCGCTGCGTCAACCTGGACCCCCGCCGGGCGGGCCTGCTGCATCCGACGCCCCGGCTGCTCGCCGAGTACGTCTGGGGCTTCGTCGCGGCGATCCGGCGGGCGCCGCTGACGCCGGCCGACCGGCGCGCCTGCTACGGCCACCTCGTGTCGTGGGCGGCCAGCCGGGCCCGGCCGGGCGCCGGGGAGCGGGTCGAGGACCGGACCCCGGTCGACCCGGACCGGCTCGCCGTCTCCCTCGACGACATCGTGGCCGGCCGCGAGGGCGGGCGGACGTGAGGACCCCGGCCGGGCCTCCGGTGCGGGTGGGCCTCTTCGGCCTGCTCGGCTCCGGCAACCTCGGCAACGACGGGTCGATGGAGGCCGTCCTCGGGTACCTCCGGCGCGACCACGGGGACGCGGTCGTCGACGCGATGTGCGGCGGACCCGAGGTCGTCCGGCTCCGCCACGGGCTTCCCGCGACCCGGCTGCACTGGTACCGCGGGGAGTACCGGACCGCGTCCCGGGCGGGCGCGGTGGCGGGCAAGGGGCTCGGCAAGCTCGTCGACGCGGTCCGCACCGCCGCGTGGGTGCGCCGCCACGACGTGGTGATCGTGCCGGGCATGGGCGTCCTGGAGGCCACGCTGCCGCTGCGGCCGTGGGGCTTCCCGTACGCCCTGTTCCTGCTCTGCGCGTCCGGCCGGCTCTTCGGCACCCGGGTCGCGCTGGTCGGCGTCGGCGCCGGGCCGGTCGGCAACCGGGCGACGCGGACGCTGGTGCGCTGGTCGGCGCGGCTCGCCGCGTACCGCTCGTACCGCGACACGCAGTCCCGCGACGCCCTGCGGGAGATGGGCGTGGACACCGCGGGCGATCCGGTCCACCCGGACCTCGCCTTCGCGCTGCCGGCGCCGTCGTCCGGGGCGCCCTCGGGGGCCCCGGGTCCGGTGTGCGTCGGCGTCATGGACTTCCACGGCGGTGACGACGACCGCGACCGTGCCGAGGAGATCCACCGGCGCTATCTGGACGGGACGACCCGCTTCGTGCGCGCCCTGGTCGAGGACGGCAGACCGGTGAGGCTGCTGACCGGCGACGCGGTCGACGCGACGGTGGTCGCGGCGATCCTCGACGCGGTGGACTCGCCGCTGGTCACGGCCGCCGAGACGGCCTCGCTCGACGATCTGATGAAGGAGATGGCCACCGCCGACGCGGTGGTGGCGACGCGCTATCACAACCTGGTCTGCGCGCTGCGGGTCGGCGTGCCGACCCTCGCGCTGAGCTACGCGGCGAAGAGCGACGCCCTGATGGAGCTCATGGGCCTCGGCGCGTACCGCCATCCGGCGCGGGAGGCCGACGCAGACCGGCTGCTCGACCGGTTCCGGGAGCTGGAGAGGCACGCGGCGGAGCTGCGGCAGACCCTCGCCGAGCGGAACCTGTCCGTCGGCCGGCACCTCGACGAGCAGTTCACCGCCCTGACCGCGGCCGTGTTCCCCGGAACCGGCCGGGCCGACGCCCCGGCCCACACACACGCACACGCCCACCCCCACGCACCGCGGGAGACCCCATGAAAGCGATCCCCGTCCCGGAGATCGACGGCGCCCACCTGTTCGAACCGACGCCGTACGCCGACGAACGCGGCTTCTTCTGCCGTACGTTCGACGCCGACGTCGTCCGCTCGGTGGGCCTCGACCCGGACGCCTTCGTGCAGGACAGCGTGTCCCGCTCGGTCCGGGGCGTGCTGCGCGGCATGCACCTGCGCTCCGGCGCCGGCGAGGCCAAGCTGGTGCGGTGCTCGTACGGCAGGATCTTCGACGTCGTGGTGGACCTGCGGCCGGGTTCGCCGACCTACCGCAGCCGTGCCTTCTTCGAGCTCTCCGGCGAGACGCAGAAGACCCTCTACATCCCGGCGGGGTGCGCCCACGGCTTCCAGGCGCTGTCCGCGACGGCGGACACCTCGTACCGGATCGACCGGCCCCACGACCCGGCCGAGGACGTGACGATCGCCTTCGACGACCCGGACCTGGCCATCCCGTGGCCGCTGCCGCCCGTGTCGGTGTCCCCCCGGGACCGCGAGGCGCCGAGCCTCGCCGAGGTCCTGGAGCAGCAGCGCCCGAGCCCCGGAGAGTGACCCGCATGGAGACGGAAGTGACACAGGAGACCGAGGAGTTCGCCCTGCCGCGGTCGCGCGAGGCGAACGCGCGGCTGCACGCCCTGATCCCCGGCGGCGCGCACACCTACGCCAAGGGCGACGACCAGTATCCCGAGGACCTGGCCCCGGTCATCAGCCACGGCCGCGGCGCCCACGTCTGGGACGTCGACGGCAAGCGCTACATCGAGTACGGCTCCGGCCTGCGGTCGGTGAGCCTCGGGCACGCCCATCCGCGGGTCGTCGAGGCGGTCCGCCGGGAGATCGACCGCGGCGGCAACTTCGTCCGGCCGTCCATCGTGGAGGTCGAGGCGGCGGAGCGCTTCCTGGCCACGGTGCCGACCGCCGAGATGGTCAAGTTCGCGAAGAACGGCTCGGACGTCACCACCGCGGCGGTCCGTCTGGCCCGCGCGGTGACGGGCCGGCCGAGGGTGGCGGTCTGCGGCGACCACCCGTTCTTCTCGGTGGACGACTGGTTCATCGGCACCACGCCGATGAACGCCGGCATCCCGGCGGCGACCACCGAGCTCACCGTGGCGTTCCCGTACGGGGACCTGGCCGCGACGGAGGAGCTGCTCGACCGGTACCGCGGCGAGGTCGCCTGTCTGATCCTCGAACCGGCGGGGCACACCGAGCCGCCGCCCGGGTACCTCGCCGGCCTGCGCGAACTGGCCGACCGGCACGGCTGCGTGCTGGTCTTCGACGAGATGATCACCGGTCTGCGCTGGTCGGAGGCGGGCGCGCAGGGTCTGTACGGGGTCGTCCCCGACCTCTCGACGTTCGGCAAGGCGCTGGGGAACGGCTTCGCCGTCTCCGCGCTCGCCGGGCGCCGCGAGCTGATGGAGTGGGGCGGACTGCGGCACTCGGGCGACCGGGTGTTCCTGCTGTCGACCACGCACGGCGCGGAGACGCACGCGCTGGCCGCCGCGGCGGCCGTGCAGACCACGTACGTGGAGGAGGGCGTGACCGCCCGTCTGCACGCCCTGGGCGAGCGGTTGGCCGCGGGCGTGCGGCAGGCCGCGGCGGGCATGGGTGTCGCGGACCACGTCGTCGTCCGGGGGCGGGCCAGCAATCTGGTCTTCGGGACGCTCGACGCGGAGGGCAGGCCGTCGCAGGAGTACCGGACGCTGTTCCTGCGCCGGCTCCTCGCGGGCGGGATCCTGGCACCGTCGTTCGTGGTGAGCAGCGCCCTCGACGAGGCCGACGTCGACCGCACGGTCGAGGTGGTGGCGCAGGCCTGCGCGGTCTACCGGAAGGCGCTGGACGCCGGGGATCCCACGCCGTGGCTGGGGGGCCGGCCGGTGAAGCCCGTCTTCCGGCGCACGGTGTGAGGAGGCGCCGGACGTGAGGTGACGCCCGGCGCGAGGTGACGCGAGGTCACCCGGGGTGCGGTCCGGAGCGCCTGTGCCGGGCGGAGTCCGCGACCCGGTCGACGGTCCAGGCGGTCGCCGGTACCACCGCGAGGGCGGTGAACCAGCCTCCGAGGGTGTCTGTCGGGTAGTGCGCGCTCAGGACGATCTGGGCCCAGCCCATGGCGGCGCCCGCGGCCAGGGCCGCGAGGAGCACCAGGGTGGTCCCGGCCGCCCTGCCGAGGCCGGAGCGGCCGGTCGCGAGGAGCACCGCGACGAGGGCGAGAGCGGTGAGGAAGGCGGTGTGCCCGCTCGGGTAGGAGAGGTTCCCGTCGCCGTTGATGGTGCGTCCCACGAGGTGCTTGAGCACGCGCGTCGCCACCACGGCGGCGCCGACGCCGGTGACGACGAGCACCGCCGCGCGCGGGCGGCGGAGCAGCAGGCAGCCCGCGACGACCGCGGCGATCAGGGCCGCCGCGCCGAGCGGTTCGCCCAGGAAGTCGACGGCGAGGGCGAGGTGGCGGGTTCTCGTCCCCGTGCCCTCGACCGCGGCCAGGATGCGCACGTCGAGCCGGCCGGGCCGGGCGGCGTCCGCGTACCGGAGCCCGAGCGCGAGGACGAGGAGCGCGGCGGCGGTCGCCACCGGGAGGAGCACGGAGCGGATCGGCGGGGGCAGCACCGCGGGCGCGGGCCGGTCCCCTTCGGCCAGGCGTTCCAAGGCGAGCCCCCCGTCGTGTCCGGCCGTCGTGACCGGGCCCTCTCCCGCGAGCGTATACCGGGGGCGGGGCCGGTTCTGCGCCGATTCCTCTCGGGCTCGGGGCGCGTCCCGGAGGGCGTCCCGGGAGGGCAGCGGCCGGTGCCCCCGCCACCACGGCGGATGTCCGGCGCGCGGCCCGCGCCGCGGCGCGGGAGGGGCTCGGTCCGTTCCGGGCGGAGCACCGGTTCCGCTGAACGAGGGGGGCGCCGGGCTCCGTGACGGCAGGGACTAGCGTGACCGCATGATCTCCCCTTCGCCACGGGTCGCCCTGCACCCGCTCGACCTCACCGACCAGGACGAGTTCTGCGCGCTCGTCCGCGCCAGCGCCGAGCTCCACGGGCCGTGGATGCAGCTGCCCTCCACGGCCGAGGCGTTCCGGACCTGGATGCGCCGCTTCGAGGGGGGCGCCAACCTGGGCCTGCTGATCCGGGTCCGGGAGACCGGCGAGGCCGCCGGCATGGTCAACATCAACTCGATCATCCGGGGCCGGTACCAGGGTGCCTCCCTCGGCTACGCGGCCTTCGCGCCGTCCGCGGGGCGGGGCTACATGGCCGAGGGGCTCGCCGCCGTCCTGGAGTACGCCTTCGGCGAGCTGCGGCTGCACCGGCTGGAGGCCAACATCCAGCCGGGGAACGAACCGTCGCTGGCCGTGGTGCGGCGGCTGGGCTTCCGTTACGAGGGGCTGTCGCCGGACTACCTCTACATCGACGGCGGCTGGCGCGACCACGAGCGCTGGGCCGTGACCGCGCCGAAGCCCTGGACGCCCGACCCCTCCCTGCCGGAGGTCTGAGGCGCCGCGCTCCGGGCGGCCCGGGACCGCCCGGAGCGCCCCCGTCTCAGGGGACCGACCGGATCCGGCGCACGAGCACCGATCCCGCGAGGGCCAGGGCGCCCGCGAGGGCGTACAGCGCCGTGTAGCCGCCCAGCCGGGTCACGACCGGCGCCGCGACGACGGGGGCGAGGACCTGCGGAAGCGCGTTGGCGATGTTGATGACGCCCAGGTCCTTGCCCCGGTCCTCGGCCGCCGGGAGCACGTCGGTGAGCAGGGCGAAGTCCACGGCCGTGTAGACGCCGAAGCCGAGGCCGAGCACCAGCGAGGCGACGACGGCGCCCGTCCACGTCTGCCAGACGGCGAGCAGCAGGGTGGCCGCCGCGATGACCAGGCCGGAGCCGATCACGTACGGCTTCCGCAGTCCGCTGCGGTCCGAGCGGATGCCGCTGACCACGACCGTGGAGAGCAGGGTGAGCGCGTTGAGCGCCGTGAGGACGAGGACGCCGTTGTCCGCGTTCCCGCTGTAGTGCACGGCGTCGGTCAGGTAGTAGAGCAGGTACATCGTGCTGATGGAGTACGACAGGTTCATCAGGAACCGGGTGAGCCAGGCCCAGCCGAAGTCGGGATGGCGGCGCGGGTCGATCCAGAAGCCCGTGAGGAACGACCGCCACCGGAAGGGCGGACGGTCGGCCGGGGAGAGCACGGTGTCACGGCGCATCACGACGTACGGAACGGCCGCGAGCACCGTGAAGACCGCGCAGGCCAGGTAGCCGCCGCCGACTCCGCCCGCGAGCGTGGCCAGTGCCGTGCCCACCAGGATGCCGACGACCTGGGAGACCCCGAGCCAGCCCCCGACCAGACCGCGCTGCCGTGGAGGCACCTGGTCGGGGACGGCCGCGGTGAGCGCGGCGAAGGCCGCGTTGAGGGCGAGCTGGACCAGGCACCAGCCGGCGATCACGGTCGTGACGCTCCGCGCCGAGGCGAGGAGGAGGAGCCCGGCCGCGCCGCCGGCCACTCCGCCGGCCACCCAGGGGACGCGCCGGCCCACGGCGGCCGTCGTCCGGTCGGAGAGGGCCCCGAAGACGGGGTTCGCGATCATCGACACCGCCGCTCCGACGCCGGTCACCAGGGCGAGGGTCGATGCCTTGTGGTCGGGCGTGAGGTGCTCCGCCTGACGGGCCAGCAGCAGTTGCAGCGGGCCGAACCAGCCGACCCAGACGCCGAGGTTGGCGAGGGAGAGCGCGCCCACCCAGCGCCCTCCGGCCGGGGTGGCCGGCTCGGCGGCGGGTCCGGCGGCGGTTCCCTCCGCCGCCGTCCCCTCGGTGGTCATCCGGCGCTCCTGATCAGGTCGCGGTACCAGGCGAAGGACCGCTTGGGGGTCCTGACGAGCGTCTCGTAGTCGACGTGGACCAGCCCGAAGCGCTGCCGGAAGCCCTCCGCCCATTCGAAGTTGTCGAGGATCGACCAGATGAAGTAGCCGCGGACGTCGGCGCCCTCCTCCATCGCCCGGTGCAGGGCGCGGACGTGGCCGTCGTGGTAGGCGATCCGGCGGGCGTCGTCGATCCGGCCCGTCTCGGGGTCGGGCCCGTCGGCGTACGAGCAGCCGTTCTCGGTGATGTAGAGGGGCGGCAGCCGGTCGCCGTAGCGCTCGCGCAGGGTGGCCAGCAGCTCGCGCAGGCCGTCCGGGACCACCGGCCAGCCGAAGTCGGTGAGTTCGCGTCCCTCGATCTGCCGGATGTCGAAGGGGAGGTCGGGCGGGATCTCGATGCCGCCGAACGAGGCGCCGGCGGGGCCGGCGGTCTCCTCCCCGGCGGAGGGGTCGGCGGCCTGCCCCGGAGCGCCGACGAGCATCGGGTTGTAGTAGTTGACGCCGTACCAGTCGAGGGGGGCCGAGATCGTCTTCAGGTCCTCCGCGACCGGGCCGGGGAGGAGGGAGTCCAGGCCGGCGGGGTAGGAGCCGGTGAGGATCGGGTCCGCGAAGAGGCGGTTCGTGAGGGTGTCGTACAGCTCCGCGGCCGCCCGGTCCTCGTCGCTGTCGCCGGCGGTCCAGACGGGGCTGTGGGAGGCGGCGATCCCGATGCTGCGGGCCCCGGCGGCGCGCAGGGCCTGGACCGCCAGTCCGTGGGCGAGGAGTTGGTGGTGGGCCGCGGGCAGCGCGTCGAAGACCAGGCGCCGTCCGGGGGCGTGCTCGCCGATGCCGTAGCCGAGGAGGGTCACCTCGGCCGGTTCGTTGACGGTGATCCACAGGGGCACGCGGTCGGCGAGCCGCTCGGCGACGACCGAGGCGTACGCGGCGAACCGCTCGGCGGTGTCGCGGTTCAGCCAGCCGCCCTGCTTCTCCAGGGCCAGCGGGGTGTCCCAGTGGAAGAGGGTGGGGGCCGGGGTGATCCCGGCGGCGCACAGCTCGTCGACCAGCCGGTCGTAGAAGTCCAGGCCCCTGACGTTGACCGGGCCTCGGCCGTCGGGCAGGACGCGCGACCAGGAGATCGAGAACCGGTAGGCACCGACGCCGAGTTCGGCCATCAGCGCGACGTCCTCGCGGTAGCGGCGGTAGTGGTCGGTGGCCACGTCGGCCCGCGAGCCGTCCTTGATCCGGCCCTGTTCCCCGGTGAACGCGTCCCAGCTGGACGGGCCGCGGCCGTCGGCCGTGAGCGAGCCCTCGATCTGGAAGGCGGAGGCGGACACTCCCCAGAGGAAGCCGGCCGGGAACTCGGGTACGGGCGCTGTCATGTGGACTCGCTTCGATCGGCGGCGTGCGGGTTGCTCACGGCACTTTCGGGGCCGTGGGTCCGCCCTGTCAATGGAAAGTGAACAATTCTCATGTTCTTGGGGACGGGCGCGACGCGAACGGGTCCTTCCCGCGTGCGGGAAGGACCCGTTCCCCTCTCGGGGCGCCACCGGTCGGCCGCCTGCCGGGGCGTCACCACACGAGCGCGCGCCGGAGGTCCGCCGCCCGACCGCCGCCGTCAGCAGGTCCGGCGGACGTACCCCGGTGCGCCCGCGGGTCGGACGTCTGTGTCGCGCAGGACCACGGAGAGCGTCCCGCCCCAGGTCGCACAGGCCCGGGCCAGGCCCTCGGGCCGGTACTCGATGACGAGCACCCGGTGGTCGAAGGCGGTCGCGTAGGCGCCGCACTCGTCGTACTGGCCGCACTCCTCGGCGACCGCGAAGTCGAAGCCGAGCGCCCGTCCGCGCCGGGCGAGCTCGGAGGCGTTCTTCTGGCCGATGGCGAGCCCGGCCGCGTGCGCGCGGCCGATGAGCAACCGCGCGAAGGCGAGGTCGTGTTCGGGCGTGAGGAGACCCCGGGAGCGTGCGTGGGAGTCGAGGTTGTCCGCCTCGACGGCCTGGTAGCCGGCGGCGGCGCACCCGTCGATCCATCCGCCGACGATCGCGGCGAGGCGCTCGCGCTTGGCGGGCACGGAGACGTCGAAGAGGGCCTCGTCCCAGTCCTGGTCGACGACCGGCGCTCCCCCGGCGTCCCGGAGGAGCAGGTCGGGGTGGTTCTCCTCCCACCAGGCGGTGGCGTCCGGCTGGGCCTGGAAGGCGTTGACGTAGCAGATGTTGTACAGCCCCCGTGCGGGCTTCGCCGTACGGTCGCGGGAGACGGCGCCGACCCCGGCGGGCGGCGGGTAGGGGCCGCCGATCTGGTAGTCGAACCCGACATGGGGCTCGGGCGGGACGACCGCTCGGCCGGCGGAGGGCGGCGGGGAGGAGGGGGCGTAGTCGGCGCCCCCGCCCTCCGCCGCCGCGGTGCAGCCCGTCACGGCGGCGAGGAGGCCGGCCAGGGTCAGGGCCGCGAGGCGGTGCCGGCGCCTTCGCGCGCTGCGGAGGGGGCGGGATGCGCGGGCGATCACGGTGCGGGGGCTCCTGCTCGTCGGTTCCTGGGGACGGCACCCGGGCCGCCCACGGACCCACGGTACGGGCGCGGGGCGCCCCGCGCGTGCCGGTCCGCGGAACGCCGTGCGGAGGGCACGGAATTCACCCGAACCGGTTGCAACGACCGTTCCCAGCCATGTATCTGAACTCTGATCAGGTGCTCGGATCGTGGACGAGGTCTTGCGCGGCCCGTCGGCCCTCCCTACTGTCCCGCGCAATGGTCAGGAATGCTTCCTGACCATCGTCTGGACATCGATGCGAGCCCCCACCGCTGCCCTCGCGCAGCACTCACCCAGAGGACGTCGGATGTCGTACGCACCTCAGGCACGCCCCGCACCGGAAGACCGCACCCCCCGCACGAGCCGCCCCCTGACGGTCGCCGTGGCCCTCGCCACGGCCCTGGCCGGCCTCACCGGCCTGACCGGCGGCACCGCCTCCGCCGAGGACCGGGCCGCCACCGCGGCCGCCCCGGACGGCGCCGCCGGTCCGGTCGTCGACGTGTCCACGGCCGCACAGCTGCGCGGCGCCCTGGCCGACGCGCAGCCGGGTCTGACCATCAGGCTGGCCGCCGGCGAGTACCGCGGCTCGTTCGTGACGACACGGCCGGGGACGGCCGCCGCGCCGATCACACTCACCGGCCCGCCGGAGGCCGTCCTCGTCAACGACGGCCCGTCGGGCACGGCGCCATCCTGCCCGGCTCCGACGAGCGGCTGGGACTCGGGCTACGGGCTGTGGCTGTACGGCGCGCCGTACTGGAGGCTGACCGGTTTCACGGTGAAGGAGTCCAAGAAGGGCGTCGTCCTGGACGACTCCCACCACGTGACGATCGACGGCCTCTCCGTCCACCACGTCGACGAGGAGGCGGTGCACTTCCGGCGCTCCTCGGCCGACGGCGTCCTCCGGAACTCCACGATCACCCACACCGGCCTGGTCCAGGCCGGGTACGGCGAGGGGGTCTACATCGGCTCGGCCGGCTCCAACTGGGCCTGCCACGGCAACGAGGGAGGCGTGGACCGCTCGGACCGGGTCCAGGTGCTGGACAACAGGATCGGACCGGCGGTCGCCGCCGAGCACATCGACGTCAAGGAGGGCACCTTCGACGGGGTGATCCGCGGGAACACCTTCGACGGGACGGGGATCAGCGGCGCCAACTCGGCCGACTCGTGGGTCGACGCCAAGGGGGTGGGCTATCTGATCGAGGGCAACACCGGGACGTTCACCCGGCCGGGGACGTTCGCCAACGGGTACGAGACCCACAACCCGTCGACGACCCCGTCGTTCCCGAACGGCTGCGGCAACGTGTGGCGCGGCAACCGCTCCGACCTCGGCGGGGTGGGCGCCTACGCCGTGAAGATCACCTCGACGTCGAAGTGCGCGACCGCCCCGAACGCCGTGCACGCGTCCAACACGGTGACGAACGCCCGCAGCGGCCTGACGAACGTCCCCGTGACGCCCTGACGGCCGCGAGCGGTGCGGCCCCCGGCGCCCCGGGCCCCCCCCCCCCCCCCACCGGGGGCCCCCCCCCAAGTCAAGGGTCCCGGAAGCGGCCCCCCGGGGCTGGTTTGCGCAGCCGAAATGAAATTAATGCCAGTTAAAGAATTTA